>NZ_JBHMET010000036.1:0-59695 GCF_042430365.1 Bradyrhizobium erythrophlei | reverse complement strand
TTTTGTTGCACGGGACCCATGGGTGCAATCGGCACCCGGCTTTCCCTGCGCCCTCTGTTCGATGAGAGGGCGGAACGAGATGCATAACTCGGGCGGTTCACGTCGCGAGGATGCGGACGCTTATCCCTATCGCTGTTTGACAATTGAATCGGAGAACGTGCGTCCTGTACGGCGCGCCGACGAGCTAGCTCCGCGACATCTTCTCAAATCGCTTGACCAGCCGCTCGCGCTTGATGCGGGACAGCCGCTTGACCCAGAACATGCCGTTGAGCTGATCGATCTCATGCTGGTGGCAGACCGCGCGCAGGCCTTCGGACTCCTCGGTTTGCATGTTGCCGTAGACGTCCTGATAGCGGATCCGGACGCGGGCATGTCGCTCGACCTCGTCATTGACGCCGGGCATCGAGACGCTGCCTTCCCGATGCAGGATCATCTCGGGCGAAGTCCAAACGATCTCCGGATTGACATAGGTCCGCGCGCCGTCGCTGTCGTCGAGGTCGAGCACCACGACGCGCAGGGAAACGCCGATATGCGGCGCGGTGATCCCGATGCCGGGCGCGGCGTGCATGGTCTCGGTGAGGTCGCTTGCGAGTTCGCGAAGCGCGTCATCGAACATGGTGACGGGCTGCGCGGGGAGCGCGAGCCGAGGGTCGGGGTAGCGGATGATCGGACGGATGGTCATGAGTCCCATCCTATGTCGGCGCGCGCCTTTGGGCTATCGCTGCCGATCGTCGTTCACATTCGTGTTGCGCGGGATAGCCATAGCGACAGCCCGCCGGCCAGCGCCAGCAGCGCCACGTTGCAGCCGAGCGCGATCGTGAAGGCGTGCGCGTAGGCCTCGGTATCCGGCCGCGGCCCGAGCAGGCCATAGAACACACCGCCGATGACAGCGACGCCGAGCGCGGCGCCGATCTGGAAGGTGGAGATCATCATCCCCGAGGCCAGCCCGGCATAGCGCGGGTCGAGGCTGCCGATCACGGCCTTGATGACTGACGGCATCACGGTGCCGAAGCCGAGGCCGGCGCAGACGAGGCCGATCTCGAGTCCGCGCGGAATCACGCCGCCGACCACGAGCATCATGCCGCCGAAGCCGACGACCTGCAGGCCAAAGCCCAGCGTCAGCGCGCGCGTGCCGAGCCATTGCATCACGTGAGCCGACAGCAGCGAGGCGACGAAGAAGCCGGTGGCGAAGGGGAGCGTGGCGAGCCCGGCGTTCAGCGGCGTCTCGTGCAGTCCATTCTGCAGGTAGACCGCAAAGGTGAGATAGAACGAGGACAGCATGTAGAAGGCGAGCGCCATCACGAGGCCGATCACGAAACCGGCGTTGCGCATTAGATGCAGCGCCACCAGCGGATCGCCGCCGCGGGCCGACAGGCGGGCTTCGAAGCGAATGAAGGCGATGAGCGCAACCGGCGCGGCTGTCAGCATCGCGATGATCCAGGCCGGCCATCCGCTCTCGCGCCCTTCCACCAGCGGATAGACGAGCAGGCCAAGCGTGAGCGACAGCAGGATCACGCCGCCGACATCGAGCCGCTCTGCACGCTCGGCGCGCGAGTCGGTCAAGAAGACGAGGCCGCCGATGAACGCGGCAAGGCCGATCGGCACGTTGATGAGGAAGATCGCCTGCCAGGCGAGGCCGAACGGATGAGACGACACCAGGACGCCGCCCAGCACTTGGCCGCAGATATTGGCGAGGCCGAAGGTCGCGCCGTAGAAGCCAAGCGCGCGGCCTTGCTCGGCGGCGGGGAACAGCACGCGGATCGAGGCCAGCACCTGCGGTGCCATCACGGTCGCGGTGAGGCCCTGCAGGATCCGCCCGGCGACCAGCGCCGCGGGCGACCAAGCGATGCCGCACAGCACCGAGGCGACCGTGAAGCCGGCGACGCCGAAGAGGAACATCCGCCGGCGGCCGAACAGGTCGCCGAGCCGGCCGCCGGTGATCAGGAACACCGCGTAGGTCGCCGCATAGGCCGAGATGACGAACTGCGCCTCGCTCGACGTCGCGCCGAGGTTCTCGCGAATCGCCGGCAGCGCCAGGTTGACGACGTTGAAGTCGAGGATCGGCAGGAAGGCGCCGGTGAGCAGCACCGGCAAGGCGAGCCACCGCCGCGGCGCTCCCTTGGCTTGGCCGGCATATTGGAATTCCGAATGTTCGACAGTCTCGCTCGTCACGCTGCACCTCGCTGCATCATCGACGCCGGCCGAGGCCGTGATGGCCGATCGACCCGGGTTATCTGGCCTGTTCATTGGCGATCAGCTATCATCGAGTTCGGCCAACGGACTTTGCAAAAATGCACAATCCCCTGGACTGGAGCGATCTGCGTCTCGTGCTTGCGGTGTTTCGCGAGGGCTCGCTCTCCGGGGCCGCGCGCCGGCTCGGCGTCACGCATTCGACAGTGTTTCGCCGGCTCGGCGCCATCGAGGCGACGATGGGCACGCGGCTGTTCGAGCGCTTCCGCGACGGCTATGCGCCGACGCCAGCCGGCGAGACCGCGGCGGCGACGGCGGCCCGCCTCGAGGATGAGGTGCTGACGCTCGAGCGCAAGCTGTCGGGCCAGGATCTGCGGCCGTCAGGCACGGTGCGGATCACCACGACGGATACGCTGGGCGCGCTGCTGATGCGTCATGTCCCGGCGCTGCGCGCCCAGCATCCGGACATCCGGCTCGAGATCGCGATCTCCAACACGATGGCGAACCTGACGCGGCGCGAGGCCGAGATCGCGATCCGGCCGACGCCGGCGCCCTCGGAGATGCTGGTCGGGCGGCGCATCGCCGATATCGCGCACGCGGTCTACGGCTCGCGCGCCTATCTCGCCCGGTGCGGCGCGAAGGACTTGTCCGGCCATGACTGGATCGGGCTCGACGACGCCCTTGCCGGCACCGTGATCGCCGGCTGGATGCGCGACAAGCTGGGCACGGCGCCGATCGCCTGCCGCGTCGATGCGCTGCCGGCGCTGCGCGACGCGGCGCTTGCCGGATTGGGGCTTGCGCTGCTTCCGTGTTACGTCGGCGATCTCGCGCCCGGGCTGCGCCGCGTCACGCCGAAGGCGTTGGCCGAGCCGCGATCGGCGCTCTGGCTGTTGACGCATGACGATCTGAAGCGCACCGCGCGCATCCGCGCCACGCTGGATTGTCTCGCCAGGGCGTTCGCCACGGAGCGCGGGCTTCTGGAGGGCAAGCGTCCCGACGCCGCGGCAACCCGCGCGCGACGATAGCGCGCGGGCGCGATCACACCCGCGTGGCGCCGTTCAGCTTACGGGGATTGCGGGCACCGCTCGCGATGGTCTCTGCAGTTGCCGGCGGACGGTGCTCGCGAAACGCGGTCGCAAGCGTTCGCAGCGCGGCGCGCGACTTCGCATCCGACAGCGTCGAGAGCAGCACGATCTCGGATGCGGGAAGGGCTGGCAGGCCGAAGCGCCGGCTCACCTCGACCGTGCCGGGCGGCGTCAGGCGGCGGGAGAACACCGAGGTGGCAAGGCCCGCCGAGACGGCTTCGGCGACGGCAAAGGAACCACAGCCGAGGAACACCACGGTCCATGGGATTGCTGCCGCGTCGAGCGCACGCGTGGCGATGTTGAGCACCCCGCAGGACGGCGATGAGGCCGCCAGCCGCAGCGGCTCGCCGTCGCGATGGACGAAGTCCGGCGTGGCAAACCAGCCGAACTGATCCGTTGCGAGGACCTCGCCGTCGCGGCGATCGTCCTCGCGGCGGATGATCGCCGCATCGATGTCGCCGCGATCGAAGGCGTCGAGCAGGTCGCGGGAGTCGTCGAGCCGTACTTCGATGGTGAGTGCCGGATCGTGGGCATGCAGCCGTGCCAGCAATGTCGGAAGCTCCGGCCCGCCGACATGGTGGCGATGCCGAGCGAGAAGCGGCGGCGGCCGGACGATAGTCCGGCGACGGCGCGGTCGTGTGCGGCGAGCAGGTCGCGTGCGGATTCGAGGAACACCGCGCCCTGCGCCGACACACGCACCAGCCGCGGCGTCCGCTCGATCAGCCTGTGCCCGACGCGGTTTTCCAGCCGCTTCAGCTTCACGCTGATCGCCCCTTGCGTGGTGCCAAGCGCCTCTGCTGCGCGCGTAAAACTCTGGAGATCGGCGATCGCCACGAAGGCCTTCACCGCGTCGACGTCGAGCGTGGTCATGCGAACCATCCGGTTTTGTTGTCGCTGAAATATATATTGATCCAATTCTAAAATGATCAAGCGCTGCCTAGCTTGCGCCGCATGACATCGCGGCGCGCGGGTTTCCCGCCGCCGCTTCAACTGATCGTGCGCCAGGCGGGATGTCGCTGCTGCCAGTACCCCGGCAGCAGCGAGGCTATGTCATTGGCGTCGTAACTGCGAAAGGCCGAACCATGCCCACTGAACTGAGCCGTCGCGGCACCGTTGTGCTGTCCGCCATGTGCCTTGCGTGCCTGATGTTTGGATTGGAGATCTCGAGCATTCCCGCGATCCTGCCGACCCTGGAGCAGGTGCTGCACGCGGATTACAAGCAACTGCAATGGGTGATGAACGCCTACACGATCGCGGTCACGACCGTGCTGATGGCGACAGGCACATTGGCCGATCGCTACGGGCGCAAGCGGTTCTTTCTGATCTCGGTTGCCGCCTTCGGCCTCACCTCGTTGCTATGCGGCGTCGCCGGCAGCGTCGCCCCGCTGATCGTCGCACGCTTCCTTCAGGGGCTCAGCGGCGGCGCGATGCTGATCTGCCAGATCGCGGTGCTGTCGCACGAGTTTCAGGGCGGGCGCGTGCGCGCGATCGCCTGGGGCTGGTGGGGCGTGATCTTCGGGATTGGTCTCGGCTTCGGGCCGATCATCGGCGGCGGCATCGTCGCGGTCTCGAGCTGGCAGTGGGTGTTTCTCGTCCACGTGGTGCTTGCGGTGCTGACGCTCGCGCTCGGCGTGACCGGCGTGCATGAATCGAAGGATCCGCAGCCGGGTCATCTCGACATCGCGGGCATCCTGACGCTGTCACTGGCGGTGTTCTGCCTCGCCTTTTACATCACCCAGGGACCGGATATCGGCTTCGCCAGCCCGACCGGCCTTGCGGTCCTCGGCTCGTCGGTCGCGAGCCTCGTCGCCTTCGTGATTGCCGAAAGGGTCAGCCCACGGCCGATGTTCGATTTCTCGGTGTTCCGCATCCGCCCGTTCTCCGGCGCGATCGTTGGCTCGTCGGCGATGAACACGAGCTACTGGCCGTTCATGATCTATCTGCCGATCTGGTTCCAGTTCGGGCTCGGCTACGACAGTGTGTTCGCCGGCATGGCGTTGCTGGCCTATACGCTGCCAACGCTGGTGATGCCGCCATTCGCGGAGCGGCTGTCGCTGCGCTATCAGCCGAGCCTGGTCATTCCGGCCGGGCTGTTCACGATCGGCCTCGGCTTCATCCTGATGAAGTTCGGCAGCGCCGCCAGCCAGCCGAATTGGCTGACCATGCTGCCGGGGTGCCTGATTGCCGGAATTGGCCTTGGCATCACCAACACACCGGTCACCAACACCACAACGGGATCCGTTTCGAGCGACCGCGCCGGCATGGCGTCGGGCATCGACATGAGCGCGCGAATGGTCGCGCTCGCCGTCAACATCGCGGTGATGGGCTTCATCCTGGCGAGCGGCGTGCAAGCGCATCTGCGGGGCGCGATCCCCAATCTGGGGGCTTCCGAGCTGCATCGTCTCGCCGAGCAGATTGCAGCGGGGAACGCCGTATCGATGCCCGGACTGTCGCCATCCGTCGTGCATGCGGCGCTCGTGAACGGCTTTGGCTGGGTGATGCTCTATGGCGGCATCGGCGTCTGGATCATGGCGGCGATCAGCTTCATGATCTTCAACCCGCGCTCGCTCGCGGAGGCCAAAGTTCAGTGCCCGGAGTAAACCGGCGCGGGGAGGCGGTCATCACCCGGGGGCAGCACTATCCCAGGTGATGGTCGCCTTTCTGCGAGATCGCCTTCAGGGCGGCCAGCGTCTTTCTCAATCCGCGATCAAGCCGCTTGTCGCGGCGAACCACGACCGCGAGCCGACGATGGAGCTTTGGCGACAGCGACCGCACGACCAAATCCCGTTGCCTGCCTTTCGCTGACAACGCCATGCCCGGAAGGATCGCGCAGCCCAATCCGGCGCGCACCATTTCCTTGATGGCCTCGACGCTGCCGAGGGACATCAGCGGTTTGATCGATACGCCGCCGCGCGCCAGCCACTCGTCGGCAATGCGCCGGGTGTGTCCGCCGGGCTCGAACAGCAGGACCGGCCTGGTCGACAGAACCGCTGGCGTAATCCGCGCAGGCAGCGGCATGGCGGCGGGAGCGATCAGGACGAACTCGTCGTTCAGCACGGGCGTGATCTCGAAACTTCGCCCGGACACTGGCATCGTCACCAGCCCGATATCGATCGTGTTGTCCTCGATCGCCCTGGCGATCTCGGCCGTGTTTCCCGTCGTGACCGTGATCTCAAGGGCGGGGAACGCCGTCCGCAGCTCCCTCAGAATCGGCGGCAGTAGGAAGATGCATGCGGTGGCGCCGGTCCCCAGTCGAACGCGTCCCGCAGTTCCGGTTGTATGGTTCGCGACGGCGTCGACGGCCGAGGCGACCGCGGTGTTGATCTGCTGCGCGTGCGCCAGCAACGCCGTCCCGGCGGCCGTCGGCCGTGCCTTTCTCCCGACACGTTCGATCAGCGTCGCATTGAGGCTTCTTTCGAGCTGCCGAACCTGCAGGCTGACCGCGGGCTGGGTGAGCTGCAGCCGTTCGGCGGCGGCCGAGAAGCTGCCGCACTCGATCACCACGAGGAAACTCTGCAAATAGTCGAGATTGAGGTTCTTCATCAAAGTATCTCTTATGCTCGGCATAAGTTTCCAAAGCTTCCTTTATATAACGTGGACCGGCATGCTTGGGCAATGCGAACGGCTTCTTCCGGTTTCACGAGATCAGGGCGAGCATTGTGGGGCGTCGCGACGATGGGCGATTTTCTGATCGAGCTGGCGCGCTACCTCACGGCCTCGCCGCACTCGCGGATCCGGCGATGGGCGGCGTTGCGTGAGCTGGATGATCATCTGCTCAGGGATATCGGGCTCTCGCGATGCGAGGTCGAACGGGGGCGGTGCTGCGCGCAAGGTGAAGGTCGACTGAAGGGAGACTTGGATGAGAGCGGCGGCGAGGGCGGCGGTGCATCGTGACATCACGATCCGCGATGCGACGGAAACCGACATGGCCGACGTGCAGCGGATTTACGAACATCATGTGCTGCACGGGCTGGCGAGCTTTGAAGAGGTGCCGCCGACCGTCGAGGAACTGCGCACGCGCCGTGCCGCCGTGCTGGCCGCAGGCCTGCCGTATCTCGTGGCCGAGATCGATGGACGCGTCGCCGGCTATTCCTACGCGACATCGTACCGGCCACGGCCGGCCTATCGCCATACGATCGAGGACTCGGTCTACGTGTCCGAGGCGATGCGTGGACGTGGCATCGGCGCGGCGTTGCTGCGGGAATTGATCGCGCGCTGCGAAGCAGGGCCGTGGCGGCAGATGCTCGCCGTGATCGGCAACAGCGGAAACGCCGGATCCATCGCGTTGCACGGCCGCCTGGGTTTCCTGCCGGTGGGTACGCTGTGGTCGGTTGGCTTCAAACTCGGGCAATGGGTCGACACCGTCCTGATGCAGCGGGCGCTTGGTCCGGGTGCCTCCGCAGCTCCGTCTGGCACCGGAGAGTTTCCGAGGTGATCGCACGCCGGGTCGTCGTCGCCCTCGGGCTTGGCCAACTGGTATCCTGGGGCGTCACCTACTATCTGATCGGAGGCTTCGGCGAGCAGATCGCTGCCGATCTCGGCTGGAGCCGTGACGTCGTCTACGGCGGCTTCGCCGCCTCGCTACTGGTGATGGGGTTGAGCTCACCGCTGGTCGGCAGGTTGGTCGATCGCCGTGGCGGCCGGGACGTCATGGTGGCGGGCGCCGTCGTGAATGCCGCCGGCTGTGCCGGTCTCGCTTTGTCGCATCACGTCGAAGCGTATGTCGGTTCGTGGATCGTCCTCGGTCTCGGTATGAGAATGACGCTCTACGATGCCGCCTTCGCGGCGCTGGCCCGGATCGGCGGGGCGGGCGCGCGCCGCGCAATGTCGGAGATCACGCTGCCCGGCGGATTAGCCGCCACGGTGTTCTGGCCGCTCGGACATATTCTCTCGGAGCAATTCGGCTGGCGCGCGGCGTTACTCGCCTATGCGGGATTCGCGGTTCTGACGGTTCCGCTCTATTTGACGATTCCGGGCCGGCGATATGCCGGTCGACCGCGCGCTGACGCCGCGGGACCAAGGCGGCCGCTGGCGGCGAGCCGGCAGCAGGTCGTCCTCGCAGGAGGGCTCTATGCGGTGATTGCCACGGGCGCCAACTTTCTCAACGCGGGCATGTCGGCCCACATGATCGCAGTCCTTGCCGGCCTGGGGTTGAGCGCCTCGGTGGCCGTGTGGATCGCGACGTTGCGAGGGGTCGGGCAGTCTGCGGCGCGCCTTTGCGAAGTGCTGTTCGGCCGACGGATCGATCCTGTCGAACTCAATCTCTTGGCCTGCCTGATCATACCGGTGTCCTTTATCGCCGGGTTGCTCAGCGGGTCCTCACGGGAAATGGCGATTGCGTTCGCGCTGTTGTACGGCGCCTGCAACGGCATCCTGACGATCACGCGGGGGACGCTGCCGCTTGTTCTGTTCGACCATCGCAGTTACGGCACGCTCGTCGGCCGGCTCATCGTGCCGAGCTTCGTCCTGCCTGCGGCGGCGCCGCTGATCTATGCTGTTGTCATCGACCGGCTGGGCAATGCAGGGGCGTTGTATTTGTCGGCCGGCATTGCCATCGTGACGTTGGCTGCGGCGTTCCTCCTGAGGGTTCTGTATCCGAGGAGCGGTCCGGAGGCCGAGCCTGGTCCCCGTGTCGTGTGCGCTGAGCGCGCGGGGAAAAACAAAACACAAGGCGCATGAGGAAATGAAACTATGACATTGCAGATCAAAGGTCGTCGCCTTGCGGCACTGGCCCTTGCCGCGGGGCCTCTCGGCGTGGGGACAGGCCATGCAGTTGCGGAATCCGCCGCTCCTTCGCAGGGAGACAAGACCGTTGCGTTGCTGAAGAAGCTGATCGCCTTCGATACGTCAAATGGGCCGGGAGACACGCGTGCGCTGGCGGAGTACCTGAAGTCGCAGTTCGAGCCGCTCGGTGCCAAGGTCGACATCATCGTCGCTCCCAATGGAAAGGCGGCTCACTTCATCGCGGCTGCGCGGTGACGGCTCCAGGAAGCCGGTCCTGTTGGCCGCTCACGCCGACGTCGTTCCGGTCGAGCGCGAGAAATGGCCCGAGGAGCCGTTCGCCGGCACCGAGAAGGATGGCTTCGTCTATGGACGAGGCGCGATGGATTTCAAGGGTGGGCTTGCCGTGTTCGCAAGCGCCGTGATGCGGCTTGCGGAGGAGAAGACGTCGTTGGCGCGCGACGTCATCCTCCTGGCGGAGGCCGACGAGGAGCAGGGGCAGTACCATACGAGCTGGCTGGCAAAGGATCACTGGGACAAGATCGATGCGGAGTTCGCGCTGAACGAAGGCGGCTACGTGCTGCAGCGGCAGGACGGGACGGTACGGCAGATCAACGTCACGACGGCGGAAAAGCTCTCCGTCACCTTTGCGCTGAAATCGACCGGCCGCTCCGGGCATTCCTCGCGCCCGCTCCCGTCGGGGGAGATGGCAAACGATCGCTTGATCGCGGCTCTGGCAAAGCTCGCGGCGCGCGATCCGATGGTCAGGATCGTGCCGGCGACCGAGGCCTACTTCAAGGCACTGCTCCCGATCAGCTCTGCCCAAACGGCGTCGGACATCAAGCTGCTGCTGGACGCGAAGGATCAGGGTGCACTCGAAGCGGCAGGCAAGAAGCTTGTTTCCGACAATCCCAAGGACGGCCTCCTGCTGCACGCGCTGCTCCGCGATACGATGGTCATCACCATGATCGAGGCCGGCATCAAGCCCAATGTGATCCCCGGTGACGCGAAGGCGATCGTGAACACCCGGCTCTTGCCGGGGACGACGGCGGATCAGATGATGGCGGAGATCAGGCGCGTGATTGCGGATCCGGAGATCGACGTCAGCATCGTGACGCCCATGGCCCAGAAGGAAGCCGCGGACTACTACCGGAAGCGTGCGAACACTCCGGCTTCGCCAGTCAACACTGCACTTTACGAAGCGCTTGACCGCAACGCGAAGCGGGTCTGGAAAGACGCCGTCCTGGTGCCGACGATGTTCGAGGCAGGAACCGATGCAACGGCCTGGCGGGAGCGCAACGTTCCCGTCTATGGCATTTACCCGTATCCGCTGGACGATGACATCCTGAGCCGGATGCACGGCAACGACGAGCGGATCGGCGTCCACGCCATCCGGCAGGGGACCGAGTGGATCTACAACACGCTTCTCGAGGTGGCGAAGAAATAGCTCGCCACGTGGGAGCAGGCCAGGGCCGCGTCGACATGCAGGTCGACGCGGTCGACGGCAGACGAGACGCAATCGCGCATCACTTGACCAACGTCAGCAGCGGTTTGCCCTTCTCGACGATGTAGGTCGCAAGCTCGCTCGCGGGGGTGCTGCCGACATTTCTTGCTGCATGGACCGTACCGGCAGGGATGAACAGCACGTCACCGGCCTGCAGCGTCACCGGCGGCTTGCCCGCGACCGCGTATTCCAGTGAGCCTGACAGCACGTAGATGATCTCTTCGCCGGGATGGGTATGCTGGCCGAACGCCACGCCCGGTGCGAGATCGACGCGCACCTGCACCGCTTCGCGGCCGGGAGCGCTGAGGTCGTGCCGCTGCAGGTCGATGCGCGTCACGCCGGCCTGTTGCGCCTGCGCGGTGGGCATGGTCAGGAGGCTGCCGGCGATCAGAAAGGACGGCGTCCTGGCGGTGGTCGGACCGATCACGTCGCGAAACCTGAACGCGATCGTGCCGATCGCCGAAAACCTGAAGACGCCGCTGCTCTACGCCACGAACTACGAAGGTGGCAAATGTAGCCGGTACCTGTTTTCGTTCAGCACCGTTCCGAACCAGGAGCTGGGGCAGTTGCTGCCCTACATGACGCAAACCTTCGGCAACAGCTATTTCCTGCTCGGCGCCGACCGGGTCTGGCCGCACCAGATGTTGGACATCGCCCGGCCGCTGATCGAGCAACTCGGGGGTAAGGTCGTCGGGACGAAATACACGCTCGGAACCGAGACGGATTTCACGCCGCTGATCAGGGAAGTCGCCGCGAGCAAGGCCAAGGTGCTGCTGTTTGCGCTGAAGGGCGACGGCATCGATTTCATCCGTCAGGCGGACGAGCAGGGATTGCTGAAGGACGTCACTGTCGCTTTCCTCGGTCTGTCGGAGATCGATCTCGGCATTTTCCGCGGCAAGGGCCAGAACATGTATGCGGTGGTGCCGTCGGTCGCGGCGAGCGACGATCCCGTGGTCAAGGTGTTTGTCGCAAAGGCCCGCGCCGAAGCCGGTGCGGATGTCGCCGTGTCGAACTATGTCGTCACGCATTACAACACGCTGATGGCGCTGAAGGCTGCGATCGCGAAGGCCGGCAAGGTCGACAGGGAAGCCGTCATCGATGCCATGGCCGGGCTAACGATCCCGTCGCCGACCGGACCGGTGACGCTCGGCCGCGATCACCACGCCGCAATGAGCATGTTCATCGCGAAGACGGAAGGCGCCGCCCTCGTGCAGGTCCGCGCGCTTGGCGAGATCGCCCCGCAGCCCGGATGCAAGCTGGCGGACCGCTGATCGTCCTGCCAGGCAGGGGGCCTGGGAGACCGTCGCTTCGACGGCGATCGGGTCGCGCGCTACCCGCTTTGATAGTCTGCATGCTGCGCTAGACGCCGCCACGCTCGCAAAAACGTGAGCGGGCGGCGGCGCAGCCTGTCGGTTCCGGCAGGTCCCGTTCGTCTTCCACCCGGAGAGACCTGCATTGGAGATCCGGAAATGACCAATTCGCACTATCGCTGGGTGATTGTCGCAGCCGGTGGCCTGCTCGGCTGCGTCGCGATCGGCGGCATGTTCTCGCTGCCGGTGTTCCTGCAGCCCATGGCGCGGGAGACCGGCTGGTCGGTCACCGGCATCTCCAGCGCCATGACGATCGGGTTCCTCGCGATGGCGTTCACCAGCATGATCTGGGGTACGCTGTCCGATCGGTTCGGGCCGCTGCCGGTGGTGCTGACGGGGTCGGTCGTGCTGGCGGCGAGCCTCGCACTGGCGAGTTTCGCGCCGTCATTGCTCGTGTTTCAGTTCGTCTTCGGCGTGATGGTCGGCGGCGCCACCGCGGCGATCTTCGCGCCGATGATGGCCTGCGTCACCGGCTGGTTCGACACCCATCGTAGTCTCGCCGTCTCGCTGGTGTCGGCGGGCATGGGCATGGCGCCGATGACGATGTCGCCGCTCGCGGCCTGGCTCGTCTCCAATCATGACTGGCGCACCTCGATGCTGATCGTGGCCGCCGTCGTTGCCGGCCTGATGATCCCGGTGTCGCTCCTGGTGCGGCGACCGCCGGCGCTCCAGGTCGCGCAATCCGCCGCGCCCGGCAACGGGGAGCCGGAGATGTCGCTCGCGCAGGCGCTGCGCTCGCCGCAGTTCATCATTTTGATCGCGACGAATTTCTTTTGTTGCGCCACCCATTCGGGCCCGATCATCCACACCGTGAGCTATGCGATCACCTGCGGCATCCCGATGATCGCGGCAGTCACGATCTACAGCGTGGAGGGGCTCGCAGGGATGGGCGGCCGCCTTGCCTTCGGCCTGCTCGGCGACCGCTTCGGCGCAAAGCGCGTGCTGACGCTGGCGCTGCTCGCGCAGGCGTTCGGCGCGCTCGGCTACGTCTTCGTGCGCGAGCTTGCTGCGTTCTACGCGGTGGCGGCGGCGTTCGGCTTCATCTATGCCGGCACCATGCCACTCTATTCCGTTCTGGTGCGCGAAAACTTCCCGCTCAGGATGATGGGCACCGTAATCGGCGGCACCGCGATGGCCGGCAGCCTCGGCATGGCGACGGGACCGCTCGCCGGCGGCCTGATCTACGACACGTTCGCGAGCTACACGTGGCTCTATGTCGGCTCCTTTGCGATGGGCCTCGGCGCCTTCCTGATCATCATGACGTTCCGCCCGGTGCCCGCGGTGGCGCGGCCGGAGCCAGTGCCGGCGTGACGCGGCGATGCACGCGGGGTGCGCGGCATCACCCGCGCGCGCTTCGCTTCGGGCGACGGACGGCGCGGACCTTGTTGCTGGTGCTGCCGGCACCGCAGAAGAACTGATCGCGTCCATCGGATTCGAGCCCGGAGACGGCCGCGCCTTTCGGCATGTCGAGACGCTCCAGCACCTCGCCGGTTAGCGGATCGATGCGCCGCACGTCGCTCTCGTCGTCCTCCGAGGTGCCGTGCCAGAGCTCGCCGTCGACCCAGGTGACGCCGGTGACGAAGCGGTTGGACTCGATGGTGCGCAAGATGGTGCCGGTCTCGGGATCGATCTGGTGGATCTTGCGGTCGCGATACTGTCCGACCCAGAGCGTGCCTTCGGCCCAGGCGAGCCCGGAATCCTTGCCGCCGCCCGGCGAGGGGATCGTCGATACGACGCGCCCGGTCTTCGGATCGATCTTCTGAATCCGATCCTCCGCGATCTGATAGAGATGGCGGCCGTCGAAGGCGGTGCCGGCATGGGCTGCGACGTCGATCGCGCGCACCATCTTGCCGCTGGCGGGATCGAAGGCGATCATCCGGTCGCCGGCCGCAAACCAGACCTGCTCCCCGTCGAAGGTCACCCCATGCACGCTCTCGACGCCGGGGAAGGGACCGTATTCACGGATGATGTCGGCGGCGGATCGCTTCATGTCGTGCTCCTGATCGCTTGTTAGGCGGCGCGATCCTAGCCGCTCGGCAGCGGTGCCGGGAGTAACAAGGTCGTCGTGAATCCCGGCACCGGCGGGGTCATCCAGCGGCGCGCCCGCCCGCGGCCGATCGATTGCACCTTGCCCGACGCCGCGAGCTCGTCGAGCGCCCGCTGCACGGTGCGCTGGCTCGCGCGGAGTGCAAGCGACAGCGCAGAACTCGACCAGGCCTCGCCGTCGGCGAGGAATGCGAACACCGCCGCGTGTTCCTCCTCGACCGGACGCGCCAGCACCACGACCTCGCGCGCGACGCGCGGCTCCAGCACGAACCCCTGCGCGGTCGCGCGCACGCCGGCGAGCGGCCGCAGCGCCCGGCGCAGCCGGCCGATCTCGACCCGCAACCGCGCGCGATGCGATTCATCGGCGTGCTTGCCGCGAAACGCCTGTGCGATCAGCGTGCCGCGCGACACGTCCTCGGGCCACGCTTCGGCGAGCGCGCGCGCCAGCGTGAACAGCACCGGTCGCCTGGTGAGAGAGACCGCCGTGCCGATGCTGCGGACGACGTGGCGGCAGGCATCGACGACGACCGCTTTTGACGCGAGCAGAGCTTCGACGTCCTCGAGCAGGAGTGGGTGCTCCCCGCCGCGTGCGATCAAACGCGCCGCGGGCATGATCAGCAGACGTGCTGTGCTTTCGACTTCAGCCGTCAACGCCGCGATGCCTGCACGCTGCGCGGCCTGTGCAGCCCGCGCGAGTGCCGCACGCGCCGCGCCGCTGCGGAGCCGTCGCATCGCGATCCCCGCGACGACGAGCTCGTGGCCGACCCGCAAGGCGGGCGGGAAGGGCGCGGGGTCGAGATCGCCAAGCATGCGCTCGGCCTCGTCGAGGCGTCCGACCAGGAGCAGGAGGCGCACCTCGAGATAGCGGGCATGGGTGGCATTCGCGGCGTCGCCATGCTTTTCGAGCGTCACGCGCGCCGCATCGAGAGTCTTCGCGGGAAAGCCGAGGTCGCGCGACACCAGGGCGATTTCGGCCTCGGCGACGACGCAGCGCGCGCGGGCCATCGGCTCGCGCGGGCCGAAGCCGCGCGCGGCACGCCGCAGCAGGTCCTTGGCGCGGACGAAATCGCCGAGCCGGCCCATCGCGATGCCGCGCAGCGCCAGCGCCGGCGCGTCGTCGCGCAGCGCGACCCGTTTCAGCGCACCGATCGGGTCACCGACGGCAAGCGCGCGCGCCGCAGCCGTGATCAGCGAGTCCATCGAAATCCCGACACACTTGTCACTCTCACCGTCCCTGCACCGGTCCTAACCTACCACGCGACGACAAACCAGCATGTCCAGGAGAAGGATCATGACCCGTCACACGATTGGAACGCGCGCGGAATGGCTTGCGGCCCGGCTGGAACTGCTCAAGGCGGAGAAGGACTTGACGCACCGCAGCGACGAAGTGGCACGGCAGCGGCAGGACCTGCCATGGGTGCGGATCGACAAGGATTATCGCTTCGACACCGACAGCGGGAGGGTGTTGCTGGCGGACCTGTTCCAGGGCCGCTCGCAGCTCCTGATCTACCATTTCATGTTCGGGCCCGACTATGCGGCCGGCTGTCCGTCCTGCTCGATGATCGCGGACGGCTTCAACGGGTATGCCGTTCACCTTGCCAACCACGACGTGATGCTCTGGGCGGTCTCGCGGGCGCCGCTTGCGAAGCTGCAGGCGTTCAAGCAGCGGATGGGCTGGAGCTTTCCCTGGGCGTCCTCGTCTCCCGGCGATTTCAACCGTGACTTCAACGTCTGGTTCACCGAGGAACAGCAGCGCACGGGCAATATCGACTACAACTACCGCCGCGAGCCGGCGTTCGTGTGGCGCGCGGGCGAAGAGGGCGGCGCCGCGGACTCCCATGCGGCGCTGGCCGGGACCGACACCGCAACGTTTCTCCGCGACCGGCCCGGCATGAGCGCGTTCGTGCGGGAGGACGGCACGATCTATCACACCTATTCCACCTATGCGCGCGGCCTCGACGGCATCTGGGGCATCTACCCCTGGCTCGACCGCGCGCCGAAGGGCCGCAACGAGGCCGACGGCGTCTGGTGGCGCCATCACGATCGCTACGACACGCGTTGATCGATCAGGAAGAGCAGCAATGACCGATCAAATGACCGTGACGTGCGAGGAGCGGCCTGCCGCGGAGAACACCGGTGCCAAGCGCGGCAACGCGGCCGCCGTTGGTGTGGCGCGCTTCCTGTCGCTCGCGGCCGCGCCCATCTTCGCGATTATGGCGCTGGTCTCTGCGTTCGGCGGACCGGTCGACATGGTCTGCGCGAGCATGCACGACGCGTCACCGCTCGGTGGAATGGTTGCGATGTACGCGCTGATGAGCGCCTTCCATTTGGCGCCCTGGCTGAGGCTTGTCAGATGATCGGTTCAATCCTCGGGCAGAGTGAACACCGCGCATGGCCGCGCGATTCCGCGCAACTCATGCGTCCCGAGCGGGACCAGCGGCATGTCGGTCTCGGCAGCGAGCGCGCCCGACACCAGCACGGTCTTCTCCAGCGGCTTGCACAGTCCTTCCAGCCGGCTGACCAGATTGACGGCCGGGCCGATCGCGGTGAAGTCGAGGCGATCGGCGGCGCCGATATTGCCCCACAGCATCTCGCCGAGATGCAGCGCGGCGCCGAACGACAGCGGTGGCAGGCCGTGCTTGCGCCGGTCCGCATCGAGATGGGCCATTCCGACGCGGGCAGCGGACACCGCGCGGAGCGCCGCCTCGCACGCGCTGCGCGCGCTTGTCGTGACCGGAAAGATCGCGAGGATGCCGTCGCCGATGAATTTCAGCACCTCGCCGCCGAACGCATGGATCGCCCCGGCGATGCGATCGAACCAGGCATCGAGCGCCGCGATCACCTCAGCCGGTGGGTGGCTTTCGGAGAGCATGGTGAAGCCGCGCAGGTCGGCAAAGAGCAGGGCTGCTTTGATGGTCTCGCCGGTGTTGCGTCGCAACGGGGAGACAAGCACGCGCGCCGCGCTACGCCGGCCGAGATAGGCCTCCAGCGCCGCGGTCAACGTCGCGCGCGTGGCGAGAACGGCAAGCGGCGCTGCGGCGAAGCGCGCGGCCTGGCTCAACTGGTCGGTCTCGTCAGGCGTGAACGGACGCGGGCCGATCCAGCTCAGCATCGGTCCGTCTTCGCCACGGCCGATCGTGTCCTCATGGACAGGACCGGACGCGAGTTCGGCGAGCCAGCGCCGGCCGGCGGACGGCCTTGCTTCGAGCATGGCAAGTCCTTCGGGTGCAAATCCCAGCGCCTCGATGACGTCGCCGCTGTCGGCGCGCCACAGCCAGGTGCGGCGTGCAATCAGGGGGTGCGGGACGGCGAGCGTCAGCGTGCCGCCGGCGAGCGGCAGGCCGTCCGCCACCAGATGCGCGCCGAGTTCCGCAAGCAACCGGTCGGCGCCCGCGGTCTCGGCGGCTGTGTCGACGAGCCAGGAAAGCGTCGAAGGAAGCTGCATCGGCCCATCATGGGGGTGACGTGCCACCCTTGTCACGCGCTATCCCGAATTCCTAGCTATCACGGGGTGGTTTCACAGGAGGTACCGATGACAGAACCGCTCGTTGTCCGGCGCGAGATCCAGATCGCCGCTCCGCCTTCGACCGTTTTCGCGTTTCTGACCGATCCGCAGAAGATCGTGAGCTGGATGGGCCTGGAGGCTGCCACCGAGACCCATCCGGGCGGGCTCTATCTCCTCAAGGGCGTTGCCGGTGATCGCGCGAAAGTCGCGCGCGGCGCGTTCCGCGAGGTCGTTCCGGTGCATCGTCTCGCCTACACGTTCGGGTGGGAGGGCAGCGAAGAGGTGTCGCCCGGATCGAGCCTGATCGAGATCGACCTGGTCGACCACGACAGCGGCACCTTGCTGCGGATGACGCATAGCGGCCTGCCCAATGAGGCCCAGTGCGCCAGCCACAACAAGGGATGGGCACATTATCTGGGCCGGCTCGCACTCAGGGCCTCGGGCACCGATCCCGGCCCGGACGGCGGTCCGGCGCGCAGCGCGTAATCCGCGCCCGATCATCCCGGCCATTTCGAGCCGAGGATGATCGAGCAGAAGTTGATGCGGCGGTAGCTCGGATCCTTCAGCGCCAGCACGTCGGCCTTGACGTTGCCGAAGGTGGTCTGCGGCTTCTTGATGATGCTCTTGGCGAAGTGGTCGATGATATCAGCCTTGAAGTTCGCCTCGCGCGGATGATGCGCGCAGACATGGTCGCGGTGGTCGTGCGAGAAGTCGTCATAGGCGATGCCGAGCACGTCCATCTCGACGCCGGCCGTCACCAGCGCGACGGTGGGGCGCATGTATTCGGGAATGCCGGGCGTGGTGTGCAGCGCGATCGCTGTCCAGACGTCCTCGATGTCGCGCTCGGGCACGCCATAGCCTTTGAGGAAGTCGCGCGCCGCATTGGCGCCGTCGACCTCGAAGCGGAGATCGGGGCTCGAATGGGCGTCCGTCAGGCCCATGTCGTGAAACATCGCGCCGATATAGAGCAGTTCGGGATCGTAGTTGAGGCCGCGGCGATCGCCGGTCAGCGCGCCCCAGAAGAACACCCGGCGACTGTGGTTGTAGAGCAGGTCGTCCTCGGTGTCGCGGACGAGCTGGGTCGCGGCGCGGGCCATGGCGCTGTCGGGCACCCGGATCCCGGCGATGATGTCGGTCATTTCAAGGCACTCCTTCCTGTGGCAAGACGGCGCCGTGGCGTTGCTCCACGCGTGCGGCGGGCGTTCTCTGCGGCTTATCCGGAATCGCCGAGCGAAACGGTCTGCGATCCCTGGGCGACATCTCTCGGTGATCCGGCCGCCGGCCGCAACGATGGGGCTCCGCCGGATCGGGCCAACGACACGTCGTTTCGCGCCAATGAGCGGAGGGAAGGGCATGGCGGTTCAGAAGGTGGCAATCGCGATCCACGAAGGGGTGCAGGCGCTTGACGTCGCCGGGCCCGTCGACGTGTTCGCGGAGGCGAACGCCTTCGTCGCGGCCGGCGACGGCTATGAGACGGTGCTGGTGGCCGGCAACCGCGAACCGCTGCGCGCATCGAACGGCATGAGGATCGCGGCCGACCTCGGCTTCGCCGAGGCGCAGGGGACATTCGACATCCTGCTCGTTGCCGGCGGACCGGCATTGCCCGACGCCGGGCCTGATCCGGAACTGACGCCATGGCTGCGCGCGGCGCCCGGGCGCGCCGAGCTCTATGGTTCGATCTGCACCGGCGCCTTCGCGCTCGGCCACGCCGGGCTGCTCGACGGCCACAAGGTGACCACGCACTGGCAGAATGCGCAGCGGCTTGCCGCGCGCTTTCCCGCCGCCGAAGTCCTGCATGATCGCATCTATATCCGCGACGGGCGGCTGATGACGTCGGCGGGCGTCACGGCGGGAATCGATCTCGGGCTTGCGCTGGTCGCCGAACGCCACGGGCCGCAGGTCGCGGTCGCGGTTGCCAAACGGCTGGTCGTGGTCGCGCAGCGCCAGGGCGGCCAGTCGCAGTTCAGTCCCTATCTCACTGCACCGGTCGACGAGGATTCGCCGATCGCGCGGGCGCAGGCCCACATCATGCAGCATGTCGGCGCGCGTCACACGTTGCAGTCGCTCGCGGAAGCGGTCGGCATGAGCGTACGCAATTTCGGCCGCTACTTCGCGCAGGAGACGGGCATCACGCCGCACGAATTCGTCGAGCGTGCGCGGGTCGATGCCGCGCGGCGACTGCTCGAGGGCAGCGACCGGCCGCTGAAGGCAGTCGCCTATGATTGCGGCTTCGGCTCCGCCGACCGCATGCGCGTCGTGTTCAGCGAACGGCTCGGCGTTTCACCCGCACAATACCGATCGAGCTTCAGGAAGATCTGATCTCCGGCAAGGGCCGAGCATCGACAAGCCACTCGATGGCTGACCGGGTCAGCTGGTCACGCGCATCGCTGACAGGCCGAGCATTATGCCAGCCCCAATAGCTTGCGCGACTTTTGCGTCAGCTTTGCTGCGACCAATGCGTGAGCCTGGGTGAGATAGGCTGCGAGCTCGGAATCGGACAACGCGTCGTTGCCGACGAGCTGCACCCATGTGGCGCGCGCGAGATAGGGCGCCGGGCGCGCCAGGCCCTGATCGATCAGGAGCTGGTAGGCCATGGTCGAGGTCTTGAACATGAAGCCGCCGCCGGACTGCGCGACGAAGCCGCCGGCGAGCGCGAACATCTTGCCGCCGACCTTGAACACCGACGTGCCTTCCCACTGCACCACCTTGGTGACGGCGGGCAGGCGCAGGCAGCGAGTTTCGAAGGCTTTGGGGGTCATGCCGTGGCAATGGTCAGAGAATGCGCCAAGCCATAGGCCGGACGCGCAAAGGCAGACAAGTGGGCAGTTGTGGGACGGAGCGGCGTCGCGGATGGCACGCGGGTCATCCACTCACGAAAGCGTGGGCTGGCGATTAATTAGTGTTGACTAATGCATTAGTGTTAACTAATTTATCGACATGCTCGCACCCGCACCCATCGATACCGTCATGCGCGCGCTCGCCGACCCGACCCGGCGGGCCGTCTTCGAGCGCGTCGTTGGCGCGACGGAGATCACCGTGGCGGAGCTCACGCGGGGAAGCGGCGTGACCCAGGGCGCGATTTCGCAGCATCTCAAATCGCTGAAGCAGGCCGGACTGGTCGCTGAACGCCCCGAAGGCCGCAACGTCTTCTATCGCGCCGAGCCCGAAGGGCTCGCGCCGCTCGCCGATTGGATGAGCCATTACGCGCTGTTCTGGCGCGAGCGGTTCGCCGACCTCCGTACCCTCCTGAAGGAGATTGACCCATGAATGCCCCTGTGCCGATCACCGACACCCATAACATCGTCGTCGACGAGGTCTTTCCGCACGCGCCTGAGACGATCTGGAAGGTGCTGACCACGACCGAGCTGATCGCTCGTTGGCTACCGATGTCGCCGACCGGGTTCGCAGCCGAGACAGGCACGTGCTTCACGTTCCGGACCAAGCCGGCGGGCGAGTGGGACGGCACCATTCACTGCGAGGTGCTGGAGGTGGTGCCGAACCAGCGCCTCACCTATTCGTGGAGGGGCGGGCACGAGGCCAATGTCGGCTACGGCGCGCGACTGGACACCATCGTCACCTGGACGCTGTCGAGGCTCGCCGAAGGCACGCGCCTTCGCCTCGTCCATTCCGGCTTCGTGCTGCCGAGGAACCATACCGCCTTCAAGGGCATGGGCGAGGGATGGCCGATTGTCGTCCGCGACCTCGTCGCGCTCGTCGACGACAAGGCGTGACGCAGTTTCCATAAGACGCCCGACGGCGCTTTGATGACAGGAGAGAGACGTGATGAGCGAGGCCTTTACCGGCGGATGCGCGTGCGGCGCGATCCACTACAAGATCGCAGCCGAGCCGATTTTTACCAACCATTGCCAGTGTCGCGATTGCCAGCGCAAGAGCGGCACGGGGCACGGATCCTACCTCACCTTCATGCGCGAGGGCGTGACGCTGAGGGGCGAGGCGACGCATTGGGACATTATCGGCGACAGCGGCAATGTGAAGACCCGTGCCTTCTGCCCGACCTGTGGTTCGCCGGTGTACCTGACCTTTGCGGCGCGGCCCGAACTCTTCACCATCCACGCGGCGAGCCTCGACGACCCGCGGCGTTTCACGCCACAGGCCGTCACATACGCCGTGCGCGGTTACGACTGGGACCAGCTCGATCCGGCGTTGCCGAAATTCGACAAGATGCCGCCGGGGTGAGGCCAGGGCGCGGGCCTATCTCGGGGCCGGATACCACTCCGGCAATCTCCTGAGATCGGGGTCGAGATGATCCCAGGCATAGCCGCGCGAGCAGAACAGAGCGACGGCCGGCTTGAATGCTGAGGCGTCGTCGAGGCCGCCGACATAGATGCCGACGAATTCGGGACTCTTGTCCGGCTTGTTGTAGATCGGCGAGCCGCACGAAGGACAAAAGCCCTTTCGCTTGATCGTGCCGCCGTCCGAGGTTCGCGCGATCTCGCGAACCTCGCCGGTCACGGTCAACGCATCGCGCGCGAACACGAACACCGAACTGTGACCGCCGCCGGTGTCGCGCTGGCAATCGCGGCACTGGCATTGGAAGCCGCGGATCGGTTCCGCGGAGATCGTGTACCGCACCGCGCCGCAGGCGCAGCCGCCCGAGAACCCCATCGCCGGCCTCCTTCAGAAGTGTCTCGTCACGACATGGCCACGACTTTGCGAGCGGGCAAGCGGGAAGGCGCGATCAAGCTTGCGCGAGCCGATCATCGATGCAACGCGGTCCGGCTGGACATCACGGCCCCAATGCGGCTCATTTCGCGTGCAAACATCAGCGAGCGAACCGCATGTCCACATCAGACCTATCGATCCGTCAGCTTGATCGCCCGATCTGGAGCGCGTTGACGACCAGCCAGCAGATGTTCGCCGAAGGCGGCGCGCTGGCGCGTCGCTATCATCCTGCGGTCACGCCGTTTGCCGATATGGCGGAGATGTCGCCGGAGGGGTTTGCCGCGCTGGCTGCGCTGCTGACGGGGCCCGAGATCGCGGTGCTGTTCACGCCCGATCCGGTGAGCGCGCCTGACACGTTCAAGGTGCTGCTGGCCGAGACCGGCGAGCAGATGATCGGCATGCCGGCGGAGAGTTCGCTTCGCGGCGCCGAGATCGTCAGGCTTGGTGCCGACGACGTGCCCGCGATGCTGGCGTTGACCGAGCTGACAAAGCCCGGACCGTTCAGCACGCGCACGCATGAGCTCGGAACGTTTCTCGGCATAAGGGTCGGTGGCGAACTCGTCGCGATGGCCGGCGAGCGGATGAAGCCGGGCAACTTCACCGAGATGACCGCGGTCTGCGTCCATCCGGATCATCGCGGGCGCGGCTATGCGCAGGCGCTGCTGGCGGCGGTCTCGCGGCAGATCGCGGCGCGCGGGGAAATTCCGTTCCTGCACGTCTTCACCAGCAATACCTCGGCAATCGCGCTTTACCGGCGGCAAGGCATGGAGATCCGCCGCCGTCTGCACGTGACGGTGCTGCAAAAGCAGGGGTGAGGCGGGCACAAATCCTTGCTGGTCGGGAGCGTGCTGCACGGAGATGGGGCGTTCATGACCTCGATCACTGATTTGCCCGACGGGTCAAGACCCCGCAGAAGAAATATTTCTGTTTTTTAGAAGCGAAAGTCGGTGTATGAATCCGCCCGTCTCATCCTGAGGGGCGGCTCGCGATCGTCACGAACGTGGTGTGGGATGCGGTGGACGCCGAATGCGCAACTGACGAGTGCGTGTGGGGCGGACGGCGAAGTCGTGTGGTCCTGACGCCCCAGTGGCTGGTGTCTCATCGCAAGACGCGAAAGCGTCTTTGCGAAGACGGTGGCAAACAAGCCCGGTCTCACCGGGGAGAGCACGAAGTTTTCACCTGTGGTCCTACCCCCGTGCTTTTTGTTGCACGGGACCCATGGGTGCAATCGGCACCCGGCTTTCCCTGCGCCCTCTGCTCTTCATGAGGGCGGAACGACACGCAAAGCTCGGGCTCACTAGGCCGCGAGATCGCGGACGCACGGCTTGACCTCGCGGGCGCGGTGGCCGATGAGAGGCGAGTTCTCACCGCCTACCGACAACAGGAATCTTTCATGACACGCGTGCGCTGTATCACCGAGATGGGCATGGGCGTCGACGTCCACGGACGCGATGCCACCAAGGCCGCCAAACGCGCGGTCTCCGACGCCATCCGCCACTCCAGCCTCGGCTTCTTCCGCATGATCGGCAAGACCGCCAACGACATGTTCGTCGACGTCACGATCGCCGTGCCCAATCCGGAAGGCGTCGATACGGCTGCCGTGGCCAAGGAATTGCCCTACGGCACGGTGGCGGTGAAGGCGATCGCCGGTGGGCTCGAGATCCCGTCGGACCAGGGCAATGATCCCATTCTGATCGCCAATGCTGCCGTGATCGTGAGCTTCGACGACGGCAAGACCGGCTAACTCCGTCTGGACAAGCTGACCGGGCTCGCGCGCGAGCCCGCAATAACCAATCGAAGGGTGGAACCATCGTGACACAGGACAGCAGCACCTATTGGAAGAACTCACGCGTCGAACTGCGCGCCGCGGGCTTCGAGCCCGACCGCGCGGCGAAAGCGAGCGCCGTGGTCACGATCGCCAGCGCCTACACCAATGCGCATCGCTGCAACAACCGCGTGCGGGCGATCACCGACCTGCTGGTCGAGCTGCTCGCCGAGCGCGGCGGGCAGGGACTGATCGTCGGCGCGCCGGCGGTGTCCGATGCGCTGACCCAGGGCACGCCGACCGCGGGCTATAGCCTTGCCTCGCGCGACGTCGTCGCCGACTGCTTCGAGATCGGCCACTACGCCCATCACGGCGACGCCATGATCGTGATCTCCGGCTGCGACAAGACCGGCGCGGCGGCATTGATGCCGCTGGCCCGGACCAATGCGTTCGGCCTTGTGCTCTATCCCGGCACCAGTTCACCGGGGCAGATGTCGTTCGGCGCCTGGGCGGCCAAGGGCAACAATCTCACCATCATGGATTACGCCGAGGGCCGCGCCGCGCATGAAGCCGGCCGGATCTCCGCCGACGAGATGCTCGAGCTCGAGCGCAACGTGATGCCTGGCAGCGGCACCTGCGGCGCGATGTTCACCGCCAACACCATGAGCACGATCGCGGAAGCCATCGGCATGATGCTGCCGCACGGCGCCTCGCATCCGGCCGATTACGGCGCCGGCAAGGACATCCATGCCGACGTCCGCGCCCAGGCGCGCGCCTCGGTCGATGCGCTCTATCGACTGATGGAGGCAGGCATTCGCCCGCGCGACATCATGACCGAGCGCGCCTTCGAGAATGCGATCGCAACTGTCTATGCGATGGGCGGCTCGACCAACTTGTATCTGCATCTGCTCGCGGTGGCGCGCGAGGCGCAGGTGCCGATCACCATTGAGCGCATCCAGGCGGTCGGCGAGCGGATTCCGCTGCTCGCCAATCTGCAGCCGCACGGTCCGTTCGCGATGGGAAGCCTGCACGCGATCGGCGGCGTGCCTGTCGTGATGAAGGAGCTGCTGCGCAACGGTCTGCTGCATGGCGATGTCATGACGGTGACCGGCAGGACGCTGGCGGAGAATCTTGCCGCGGTGCCGACGCTCGAACAGATCGCGCGGCAGGAGATCGTGTCTCCGGTGTCCAGTCCGCTCGCGCCGCCCAACCGCCATATCAGCGTGCTCAAGGGCAACATCGCGCCGGAGAGCTGTCTCTTGAAGCTCTCGGGCAAGACGCTGGAGAAGGGCATCTTCCGCGGCACCGCGCGCGTGTTCGATTCCGAGGCCGATACGATGGCGGCGATCCGCGCCGGCGCGATCACGCCGGGCACCGTCATCGTGGTGCGCAATGTCGGTCCGGTCGGCGGGCCCGGCATGCCTGAGATGGTGATGCTGACGATCCAACTGCAGGGGCGGGGCCTTGGCGAAGACGTCGCGCTGATCACCGACGGCCGCTTCTCCGGCGTGTCGCACGGCATCCTGATCGGGCACATCTCGCCGGAGGCTGCGCGCGGCGGCCCGATCGCCGCAATCCGCGATGGCGACATGATCGTGATCGATCCGGCCGCGCGGACCCTCAATGTCGAGCTCCCTGCGGAGGAGATCGCCCGTCGCATGGCCGACTGGCGCGCGCCAGATCGCGGCGTGCGGCCGGGGTCGGTGCACGACAAGTACACGCGGCTGGTGTCGTCGGCACACTATGGCTGCGTGCTCTGAGAGACCGTGCGCTGCCCGGTGGGGGCGAAGGCGGTGGTTACTCGCCGCCTTTGAAGTAGTCAGGCTTGCCCGTGGTCCAGGTCTCGCCCCAATGCTGGCCGCCGCCGTCGACGGTCAGCGTCTCGCCGGTGATGAACTTGCCGGAGGGGCCGGCGAGGTAGACGGCGGCCTCGGCGATGTCCCAGGGCGAGCCGGGTCGCATCATCGGGTTGGAGCGCGGATAGGCGGCGCGCGCCGTTTCCGTGTAGACGTTCCAGCCTTCGGTTTCGATCGCGCCGGGCGCGATGCAGTTGACGCGGATGTCGAGCGGCGCCCATTCGACCGCGAGCGCGCGCGACAGCCCGATCACGCCGGACCGCGCCGCGATCGTATGCGCGATGCCGTAGAGGCCGTGGCTCGTCACCACGACGATGTTGACGATGCTGCCGGCGTGCTTGCGGTCGCGCCAGCGCTGGGCGGCCGCCTGCATCATGTACCAGGTGCCGTTGAGGTTGGTATTGATGACCGCATTCCAGCCCTTGATCGAAAAATCGATCGCGGCCTGCGGAAACTGCCCGCCGGCGCTGTTGACGAGGATGTCGACGCGGCCATGCGCGGCCCACGCCGCATCGAACAGCGCGTTGATGGCGTCGGGCTCCTTGATATCAGCGACATGCGCCGAGGCCTGCAGGCCGCGGCTTGCGAGACTGCCGACCAGTGTATCGAGCTTGCCGCTGTCGCGGCCGACCGCAATGACATGCGCGCCCAAGCGCGCGAACAGAAAGACGATGGCGCGGCCGATGCCGCCGGCGCCGCCGGTCACGATCACGACCCGGCCCTTCAGCGCATCGGGTGCGAATACAGTCTGATGCGATGCCAGTTCGTCGTCGGAGAGGCCGAGCTTCTGCGTCGTGTGATCATTCATCGTCGGACAGCCCTTGCGGCTTGCACTGATGCTCGTACATTACACCCAACAACAACCAGGCAAAGACGTCGCAATGCCCGATCTCGCAAGCTTCTCCATCACCAAACGCTGGCCCGCCCAATATCCTGACCGACTTCAGCTCTACTCGTTGCCGACCCCGAACGGGGTCAAGATCTCGATCATGCTGGAGGAGATCGGGCTGCCCTACGAGGTGCATCTCGTCGACTTCAACAAGGACGACCAGAAGACGCCCGAGTTCCTGTCGCTCAATCCGAACGGCAAGATCCCGGCGATCCTCGATCCGAATGGTCCTGACGGCAGGCCGCTGCCCTTGTTCGAGTCCGGCGCCATCCTGCAATATCTCGCCGAGAAGACCGGCAAGCTGCTGCCGGTGGATGCCGCGCGGCGCTACCAGACCATTCAGTGGGTCCACTTCCAGATGGGCGGCGTCGGGCCGATGTTCGGCCAGGTCGGCTTCTTCAACAAATTCGCCGGCAGGGAGTACGAGGACAAGCGGCCGCTGCAGCGCTACGTGGCGGAATCGAAGCGGCTGCTCGGCGTGATGGAAACGCACCTTGCCGGTCGGCAATGGTTCATGGATGACGAATATACGATCGCCGACATCTCGCTGTTCGGCTGGGTCCGTAACCTGATCGGCTTCTATGGTGCGCGCGAGCTCGTCGAGTTCGACCAGTTCAAGGACGTCGCGGCCTGGCTGGAACGCGGGCTGGCGCGCCCCGCGGTGCAGCGCGGCTTGAACATTCCGAAACGGCCTTAAGATCCGCGCTTCAGCAGTTCATAGATCGTCGGATTGTCGGCGCAGGCACCGAAGCCGCATTCCAGGAGGGTAGAGATCACGTTCAGTGCGGTGAGGCCGATCACCAGCCACACCGCGGCCTGCGCAAAGCCGCCGGCTGGGCTGGTTTGCGGCGCGCCGTCGTCGACGAACTGGCGATCAAACAGCAGGATCGCCGCGAGCAGGACGATGGCTGCGATGAAGCCGATCAGCGCCCAGGTGTAGTAGTGATAGCCGAGCAGGGCCGAGCCGTAACCGGCGTCGCCCGGAAGGATGTGCAGCAGAACCTGCCGCGTCGACACCACCGCGCCGGCGACGGCGGTCAGCAGCGACAGCGCGTAGTGGCTCGGCCGCGGTCCGAAGCGGATGTTCAGGATCGGCCCGACCGCCAGCACGGCGAACAGGATGCGCTGCAAGAGGCACAGCGGGCAGGGCAGTTCGTGGAGCACGAACTGCGCAGCAAATGCCGCGGCCAGCACCAGCGCGGCGCCGTAAAGCGCTATTGCGTTCAGGGTGATCGCCTGGGTGCGGGTCATGGCCGTCAGAACGAAAGAGTGAGCCGGTCGGTGGCGTGGTGCAGGAAGGTCGCGACGCAGGCGATGAGGACGACGCCAAACAGGCCGATCGCGACTGGACGCGGACCGCGCCAAGCCATCACCATCACGATTCTGATGGCGAGAAACAATGCGGTGAATTCCATCGTCGGCCTCCGGAAAGCGAACCGGCCGCAGTCTATGACAGATTCGCCGATCGCGCGGGCGCAAACTCATGCGGTGCGATCGGCGTGCTCAGGTGAACGAGGATTTGCATTGTCGCCTGCGCGGCACTCCGCCATGATCACGATCTACCTTGCGCTCCCTGCCTTTTGGCGCATCCGATCGAGCTCGGCGAAGCGCTCGAGCCCGGCGGGCGTTGATCGCGCTGGATCAGTCCGGAACGCCGGCGGCCTTCAGCGTCTCGACATAAGTTGTCGACATCTGCTCCACCGGAATAGGAATCCGGGACAGGAAGCCGGAGATCGTGAATTGCGGCTCGATCTTGAGCAGTTCGCGCGCGACCTGGGTCGCGCGCTCGCGCTCGCCGGTCTTCACCAGCGCCACGATGAGGACGCGCAGCGCGACGGCAAAGCGGCGGTTCTGCGCCAGCGCCTTGTCCGCCCACATCACCGCCTCGGCAAAGTTCTCGTCAAGCACCGCGCAGATCGCCAGCGCACCGGAGGCAAACCAGCCGCGCGGGTCGCGTGGATTGAGCCGTTGCGCGCGTTCGATCATGGCCCGGCCGGTCAGCTGGTTGCCGCGCACGGCCTCGATCCAACCGCCAAGCGTCAGCGCCATTGCGGAGTTCGGATTGATCGCGAGCGATCGAGTGAACAGGTCGCGCGCCGGCTCGATCTCGTCAGCCATGTTCCAGATCGCGAAGGCGGCCATCCACAACACCTGCGCATCGCCGGGCGCAATCTCGACCGCCCGCCACGCCAGCGCGACGGCCTTGTCGCGATAGGCAGTGTCCGGCGTGAGCCAGCCCTGAACGTGGCGAAGCGCGTGACAATAGGCCGATGCCGCCATCGCGGGCGCATAGTTCGGATCGAGCGCGAGCGCCCGGTCGAGGCAATCGAGCGCGGCCGCCATGCTGTCCGGCGTGAACGCGTAGCGCAGGCTGTAGGCGCGAAGCAGCAGGTCGTAGGCGTCGAGCCGGTCCGGCGGTGCTGCCCGGCGCCGCTCGGCCTCGGCGATGTGCAGCGTCGGTTCGATCGCGCCGACGACGCTCTCGGTGATGCGGTCCTGCAAATCGAACACGTCATCCGCTGTGCCGTCGAATCGGTCGGCCCACAAATGCGCGCCTGATGTCGCATCGATCAACTGTCCGGTGATCCGCAGGCGATCGCCGCCGCGCCGGACGCTGCCCTCGAGCACGTAGCCGACGCCGAGGTCGCGTCCGACCTGCCTGATATCGACGGCCTTGCCCTTGTAGGTGAAGGCGGAGTTGCGCGCGATCACGATCAGCCCGCTGCAGCGGGACAGCGCCGTGGTGATGTCCTCGGCAATGCCGTCGGCAAAATAGTCCTGTTCGGGATCGCCGCTCATATTGGTGAAGGGAAGGACCGCGATCGCCGGGCCCTCGGTCGGGCGGGCACCGGCGTTCGCTCCCTTGGTCCGGTCTGGGCTCGCATCCTCCCGGACCTCGCCGACAAAGCGAACGCCCTTGCGCGGAAAGGTGCGGATCAGGCGCTGTTCGTCGCCATTGTCACCGATCGCGGTCCGTGCGGCATTGATCCGGCTGCCCAGCGTCGCTTCCGAAACGATCCGCCCGTGCCAGACAGCGGCGAGGACTTCGTTGCGGCTGACCACGCGGTCGCGCGTGCGAATGAGGAACTCGATGAGATCGAAGACCTGCGGCTCGACCGCCACCAGGGCGTCGCCGCGGCGCAGTTCGCGGCGGTCAGGATCTAACGTGAAGTCATTGAAACAGTAAGGCAAATTCGAAAGTCCGGTGACCGGTCCCCGTGCCGGTGGCGGAACCTAGCACAGGCCGGGCGGAGCAAAAATCAACATGGTCTGAACGGCAAATCCATGTGGTCTGAAAGCGGGCCGGTCCGGGCTCTGACATAGTCATGTCCGACAAATGTTTGCGGGAGATCACCATGTCCCACTTCATCGATCAGCAACGCCGCCGCTTCCTCGGCATCGCCGCCGGGACCCTCGTCGCCGCCAGGTTTGGCATCACCGGACCGGCGCATGCGCAGGCCAGGGCGACCCTGCCGGCGATTAAGCCCGGCGCGCATACGTCGCTCGGTCCGTTGAAGCAGATCGATGTCGGCGTGCTCAATGTCGGTTATGTCGAGATGGGCCCGGCCTCCGGCGCCGCCGTCATCCTGCTGCATGGCTGGCCGTACGATATCCACAGCTATGCCGACGTCGCGCCGGCGCTGGCCGAGGCCGGCTACCGCGTGATCGTGCCCTATCTGCGCGGCTATGGCAGCACGCGCTTCCTGTCCCGCGAGACGAAGCGAAGCGGCCAGCCGATCGCGGTCGCCGCCGACATCATCGCGCTGATGGATGCGCTGAAGATCGAGAAGGCCATCCTTGGCGGCTACGATTGGGGTGCGCGGACCGCCAACATCATGGCGGCGCTCTGGCCCGAGCGCTGCAAGGCGATGGTCTCGGTGAGCGGCTACCTGATCGGCAGCCAGGAGGCGGGGAGGATGCCGCTGCCGCCGAAGGCCGAGCTGCAATGGTGGTATCAGTTCTATTTCGCGACCGAGCGCGGCCGCGAAGGCTACGACAAGTACCGGCACGACTTCGCCAAGCTGATCTGGCAGATCGCCTCGCCGAAGTGGCAGTTCGACGACGCCACTTTCGATCGCAGCGCGGCCGCGTTCCACAATCCCGACCATGTCGATGTCGTGGTCCACAATTATCGCTGGCGGCTCGGTCTTGCCGAAGGCGAGGCGAAGTACGACGCGTTCGAGAAGCAGCTTGCGCAGGCGCCGGTGATTGCGGTGCCGACCATCACCATGGAAGGCGATGCCAATGGCGCGCCGCATCCGGAGCCGAGCGCCTATGCCAAGAAGTTCTCCGGGCGTTATGAGCACCGGCTGCTCACAGGCGGTATCGGACATAATTTGCCGCAGGAGGCACCCCAGGCGTTTGCGCAAGCCATCATCGACGTCGCCCAGGGCTGAGGACATGGCTGAGCACAGCCCAGGGCTGAGCACGGACCCGTGACCAGATCAATGTGGAGACAAGCCCGCTCCGATCTGGCGTCGTCAGAGCCGTGCGGCTAATTTCCCGGCGCACACGCATCCGGGGAACGGCCTTGACGATCACGATCTACGGCATCAAGAACTGTGACACCATGAAGAAGGCGCGCGCCTGGCTCGACGACCATGGCGTCGCCTACGACTTTCACGACTACAAGACCGCAGGTATTGCCAAGGACAAGCTCAAGCAATGGAGCGACGAGGTCGGCTGGGAGGCGCTGCTCAACCGCGCCGGCACCACCTTCAAGAAGCTGCCCGACGGCGACAAGGAAGGGTTGAATGGGCGCAAGGCGCTGGCGCTGATGGCCGAGCAGCCATCGATGATCAAGCGGCCGGTGCTCGATCTCGGTCCAAAGCGCCTGGTCGGCTTCAAGCCCGACCTCTACGCCAAGGAGGTGCCGGCGAAGGCGCGCAAAGGGTAGAGCGTTTTCAAGCGAGCCTAGATCAGCTCGATATCCTGCGCGGATGGGCGCGGAGCGGGCGCGAAGGCGCGGTCGATCACGGCGCTGATGACGACGACAGGCACGGCGCTCGGCATTGTGCCCATCAGATTGTCGAGCCTGAAGCCGCCGTCGATGCTGATCGCCTTGCAGGAGCCAACGAGCTGTTCGACGGTGTCGCCGCGCCCAAACGGCAGCAGCAGCCGTTCGTAGGCGACTTCCTTGCCGTCGGCGTCCTGGACGGCGGAGACGGTGTAGGTCGGCCGCTTGTGCGCCAGGCACGCGCGATAGGGCGGCACGACGCGGGCATAGCGGTCTGCCCCGATCGCGTCGTCGAGGTAGCGGTTGATCCGCTCGGCGGGATCGATGTGTTCGTTGCCATAGGCCGCGGTCAGCCGCGCGCCGACCTGGGTGATGAGGAAGCGCTCGGTGTCGCCGTGGCGCACGACCTCGAAGCCCATCATGTCGGCCCGCTCGTCCGTGGTGTCCTCGGTGCGGAAATCGCTGAGCAGGGGAAGGGCATCCGGCTTGCGCGACGCGCGTCGCCATGCGTTCAGCAGAACGCGCTGGGTGATCGACTTGAGCACCGACGAATCGGCACTTTCGAATTCCATGGGGTCAGCCGAACTCAAGCACATCCCCGACCGGAATGCGGCCCGGGGCACGATGGACGAGGTCGCGATCGATGATGGCGGTAAGCTTCGGCTCCGGCAGCTTGTCGTTGCCGCGCATCAGATTGCGGATCTCGAAGCCGCCATCCTCGCTGATCGTCTTTAGCGAGGCGATGAGATGATTGACCGGGCCGCTGTCCGCGAACGGCAGCAGCAGCCGCTCATAGGCGACGAGGCGGCCATAGATATCGTCGATATGGGCGATGGTGTAGGCCGGGAGGCGGCGTGCGATGCATTGGTGATAGACTGGCATCACGACCGGTGCGAGCCGCGGCCCGAGATACTCGTCGAGCAGGCGGCCCTTGCCGGTGTGCCCATAGGCGTTGGCCATCCGCGTGCCGTCGCTCTGGATCGTCAGCCGTGGCTGCTCGCCTGTCGCGTCGACGGTAAAGAACACGAGGTCGGGCAAGTCATCCTCGATCCGCTCCGGACGGAATTCGTCCAGCCGCGGAATCGTGCGGTCGCGGGCAAACAGTCGCAGCCACGTGTTCAGGAAATCACGCTGCCTGATCGACTTGATCACCGAAGGGTTGGCGCTCTCGAACTGCAAGGCTTTCCGGGTCCGCTCTCTGACCAAAAGCCAAAGCTTCGGTGACAGGCGGAAATATTCTATGAAAGCGCAATCTCGAAGCAAAACACCGTTAATGGCCGCTTGCCAACGCGCAAAGCGCGGTCGAATGCTATTCGACTAAGGATGAACCGGAACCGGGTACTCTCTTTGCCGCAGTGCACAGCTTTCCTCCTTGCCTAACCGACGCGGTTGACGGCATATTCCGCCCCCGGAGGCGGCGGCCCGGGACGGTTTCCAAGACGTCCCGGGATAACTTGCCCGGGCATGACAAAACTGGCTACGCGGGCGAGAGGCCTCGCAGCGATGGCTTATGGGGGAAATCTATTTGGCCGATGAGTTCATTCTCGAAACCCACGGATTGACCAAGGAATTCGCGGGTTTCTTCGCCGTTCGCGACGTCGCGCTGAAAGTGCGTCGCGGCAGTATCCATGCGTTGATCGGGCCTAACGGCGCCGGCAAGACGACGTGTTTCAACCTGCTGACCAAATTCCTGAAGCCGTCGGCGGGCCAGATTCTCTACAAAGGGCAGGACATCACCGCGACGCCGCCGGCCGATGTGGCGCGGCTCGGGCTGGTGCGTTCGTTCCAGATCTCGGCGGTGTTTCCGCACCTGACCGCGCTCGAGAACGTCCGCGTGGCGCTACAGCGCCAGCACGGCTCGTCGTTCGATTTCTGGCGCTCCAAGAGCGTGCTCGATCGCTACAATCCCCGAGCCCATGAGCTCCTGAACGATGTCGGCCTGAGTGAATTCGCCAACACGCCGGCGGTCGAGATGCCCTATGGCCGCAAGCGCGCGCTTGAGATTGCGACCACGCTTGCGCTCGACCCGGAGATGATGCTGCTCGACGAGCCGATGGCCGGCATGGGCCACGAGGACATCGACAAGATCGCCGCGCTGATCAAGCGCATTTCCGCCAAGTACACCATCCTGATGGTGGAGCATAACCTCTCGGTCGTGGCCAATCTCTCCGACATCATCACCGTGCTGACGCGCGGGCAGGTGCTGGCGGAGGGCAACTACGCCGACCTCTCCAAGGACGAACGCGTGAAGGAAGCCTATCTGGGAGCGGGTCATGGCTGAGGCGAAACTGGCGGAAGCCCCCGCGAAGGCGGCCGGAGCCGAGGTGCTCTCGGTCAAGGATTTGCAGGCGTGGTACGGCGAATCCCACATCCTCCACGGCATCAATTTCAACGTGAAGGCCGGCGAGGTCGTGACCTTGCTCGGCCGCAACGGCGCCGGCAAGACCACCACGCTGAAGTCGGTGATGGGGATCATCGGCAAGCGCACCGGTTCGGTCCGCTTCGACAATCAGGAGATCATCCGCGCCTCGTCCGACCGGATCGCACGGATGGGAATTGCGCTCTGTCCCGAGGAGCGTGGTATCTTCTCGAGCCTCGACGTGCGCGAGAACCTGCTGCTGCCGCCGGTGGTGCGCTCGGGCGGCCTGTCGCTCGACCAGATCTTCACGTTGTTTCCGAACCTGAAGGAGCGTCTCTCCAGCCAGGGCACCAAGCTCTCGGGTGGCGAGCAGCAGATGCTCGCGATCGCGCGCATCCTGCGCACCGGCGCCCGCTTCCTGATGCTGGACGAGCCGACCGAAGGGCTCGCACCCGTCATCATCCAGCAAATCGGCCACACCATCGCGCGGCTGAAGTCGGAAGGGTTCACCATCCTGCTGGTCGAGCAGAACTTCCGTTTCGCCTCGACCGTCGCCGACCGCTACTACGTCGTCGAGCACGGCAAGGTGATCGACGGATTCGCGAATTCGGAACTGTCGGCCAACATGGACAAGCTCCACACCTATCTCGGCGTCTAAGGCTCCAAAACCAGAAAATTAGAAACGAGGGAATACGACATGAAGAATACGATTTCGGCGCTGCTGCTCGGCACTGCGTTGACACTCGCGTCGGCAAGCCTCGCGGCCGCCCAGGACAAGTCTGTCAAGATCGGCGTGCTTACGGATAATTCCGGCCTCTACGCCGACTTGGGCGGCGCGGGATCGACGCTGGCCGCCCAGATGGCGGTCGAGGACTCCGGACTAGCTGCCAAGGGCTGGAAGGTCGATGTGATTTCCGCCGACCACCAGAACAAGCCTGACATCGGCACCACGATCGCGCGCCAGTGGATCGACGTCGAGAAGGTTGATATCTTCATGGACGTGTTGAACTCGGGCGTCGCGCTCGCGGTCAACAACGTGGTCAAGGAAAAGAACGCGATCCTGATCGACACTGGCGCTGCCACGTCGGATCTGACCAATGCGCAGTGTTCGCCGAACACGATCCACTGGGCCTATGACACCTATATGCTGGCCAACAGCACGGGCCAGGCGCTGGTGAAGGCTGGCGGCGACACCTGGTATTTCCTGACGGCCGACTACGCATTCGGTGCAGCGCTGGAGCGCGACACCACGACGGTCGTGCAAAAGGCCGGCGGTAAGGTGCTCGGGAGCGTCAAGCATCCGCTCAATTCCTCGGACTTCTCCTCGTTCCTGCTGCAGGCGCAGGCGTCGAAGGCGAAGATTGTCGGTCTCGCCAATGCCGGCGGCGACACCACCAACTCGATCAAACAGGCCGCCGAGTTCGGCATCGTTTCCGGAGGCCAGAAGCTCGCCGGCCTGCTGTTGTTCATCACCGACGTTCACTCGCTCGGCCTGAATGTGGCGCAGGGGCTGAATTTCACCGAGACCTTCTATTGGGACCTGAACGATGGAACGCGGGCGTTCGCCAAGCGCTTTTCGGAGCGCACGAAGAACAAGGCGATGCCTTCGATGGTGCAGGCCGGCGTCTATTCGGGCCTGATCCATTACTTCAAGGCGCTGGAGGCCATGGGCGGCAACCCGCATGACGGCGCCAAGGTGGTGGACAAGATGAAGTCGATGCCGACCGACGATCCGCTGTTCGGGCCGGGCAGCATCCGGATCGACGGCCGCAAGATTCACCCGGCCTATCTGTTCGAGGTCAAGAAGCCTTCGGAATCGAAGGGCCCGTGGGACTACTACAAGCTGGTGGGCACGGTCGCGGCCGACCAGGCGTTCCGGCCGCTTTCGGAAAGCGTCTGTCCGCTGGTGAAGAAGTAGGCCGGGAGATCGCTTGGCGTGATGCCCGGAGATCCGGGTGCTTCGGGGTGACAATGAGATTGGTGATGGACATTTAGGCGATGCAGGCTCTCTACGCACAACTATTGGTGGGACTGATCAACGGCTCGTTCTACGCGCTGCTCAGTCTCGGGCTCGCCGTTATTTTCGGCATGCTCAACATCATCAATTTCGCGCATGGCGCACTCTACATGATGGGTGCTTTCTGCGCGTATTTTCTGCTTAGCCTCACCGGCCTCGGATACTGGTGGGCGCTGATTATCGCGCCTGTCGTCGTCGGCATCTTCGGCATGGTCCTCGAGCGCACGATGCTGCAGTGGCTCGCCGGGCTCGACCACCTCTACGGCCTGTTGCTGACGTTCGGCATCGCGCTGATCGTGCAGGGCGTCTTCCAGAACTATTTCGGTTCGTCCGGTCTGCCCTACGCGATCCCGGATCAGCTCAGGGGTGGCATGAACCTCGGCTTCATGTTCCTGCCGATCTATCGCGGCTGGGTCGTGATCTTCTCCCTGGTGGTGTGTCTTGCCACCTGGTTCCTGATCGAGAAGACGCAGCTCGGCGCCTATTTGCGCGCCGCCACCGAGAACCCGACGCTGGTCCGCGCCTTCGGCATCAACGTGCCGCGCATGATCACGCTGACCTACGGGCTCGGCGTCGGCCTTGCGGCGCTCGCAGGCGTGCTGTCGGCGCCGATCAACCAGGTCCGGCCGCTGATGGGCGCCGATCTCATCATCGTGGTGTTCGCGGTGGTCGTGATCGGCGGCATGGGCTCGATCATGGGATCGATCATCACGGGCTTCGCGCTCGGTGTGATCGAGGGACTGACCAAGTATTTTTATCCCGAAGCCTCCAACACCGTGGTGTTCGTGCTCATGGTGCTGGTGCTGCTGGTGAAGCCAACGGGACTGACGGGACGGGCGGCCTGATATGTCGGCATTGACAGACGATACACTTCCGATAACGCCGCGCGCGATGCGCGACGAGATGATCGTGTTCGCCGTGATGGCGGTGTTGCTCGCGGTGGTGCCGTGGACGGGAATCTATCCCTTCTTCGTCATGCAGGCGCTGTGCTTCGCGCTGCTCGCATGCGCCTTCAACCTGTTGATCGGCTATGGCGGCCTGTTGTCGTTCGGCCACGCGATGTTCCTGGGCACCGCCGGCTACGTGACGGCCCACGCGCTGAAGGTGTGGGCGCTGCCGCCCGAGCTTGGCATCGTGATCGGCACCGCGGCGGCAGCCTTGCTCGGCCTCGTCACCGGCTACATCTCGATCCGCCGGCAGGGCATCTATTTCTCGATGATCACGCTGGCGCTGTCGCAGCTGCTCTACTTCATCTACCTGCAGGCGCCGTTCACCCACGGTGAAGACGGCATCCAGGGCATTCCGCAGGGCTACCTGTTCGGCTTCCTGAATCTCTCCAAGCCGATGGTGCTCTATTACGTCGTGCTGGCGGGATTCCTTGGTGGCTTCCTCCTGATCTACCGCACCATCAACTCGCCGTTCGGCGAGGTGCTGAAGTCGATCCGCGAGAACGAGCAGCGCGCGATCTCGCTCGGCTACAAGACCGACCAGTACAAGCTCTTGGCCTTCATCCTGTCGGGCACGCTGGCGGGCTTTGCCGGCTCGCTGAAGGTGTTCGTCGCGCAAAACGCCTCGCTCACCGACGTCCACTGGTCGATGTCCGGTGAAATCGTGCTGATGACGCTGGTCGGCGGCCTCGGCACCATCTTCGGACCGCTGGTCGGCGCCTTCGTGATCATCGCCATGCAGCAATATCTCGCCGGCTTCGGCCAGTGGGTGACGGTGATCCAGGGCGTGATCTTCGTGGCCTGCGTGCTGCTGTTCCGTCGTGGTCTGATCGGCGAGGTCGCCCATCTGCTCCGGCGCTCGCTGTAGGGCAGGGGGTTGCAGGGTCATCCTCAGCCGACAAAGCGGTGGATGACCCGGTCTCGGGGCGCCGGTGCCCCGCGCTTTCCTCGGGAAATGTTCTATGACAGTTTCGTGACGGGCCATTCCGTGGCCCGTCCGAAACGATGGAATTGACCCATGCTGCGCTGGTTTCGCGCCTTTTTGCCTAAAGAAGAACGGTTCTTCGAGCTGTTCGCCCGGCACGCCGGGACCTCGGTCCAGTGCGCCAAGGCGCTGCAGGATATGCTCAAGGGCGGGGAGGAGACACCGGTCTACTGCCAGCGCGTCAACCAGTTTGAGAACGACGCTGACAACATCACCCGGGAGGTTTTGACTGCGGTCCGGCGTACCTTCATCACGCCGTTCGACCGCGGCGACATCAAGAGCTTGATCACATCGATGGACGACGCCGTCGACCAGATGCAGCAGACCGCCAAGGCAGTGGTGCTGTTCGAGGTGCGCGCCTTCGAGCCGCCGATGCGCGAGATGGGCGGCCTGATCGTCGAATGCGCCAACCTGGTCGTCCGCGCGCTGCCGTTGTTGCAGGCAATCGGCCAGAACGTCTCGATGCTGACCCAGATCACCGAGGAGCTCACAAAACTCGAGGGCCGGGTCGACGACCTCCACGACATCGGATTAAAGGAGCTGTTCCTCAAGCACCGCGACGCCAATACGATGGATTTTATCGTGGGCGCCGAGATCTACGACCATCTCGAGAAGGTCGCGGACCGCTTCGACGACGTTGCCAACGAGATCAATTCGATCGTGATCGAGCAGGTCTAGGGCAAGCGCCGTGGACGCCACGCTGGGCCTTCCCGTTCTCGTTATTCTGATCGCGGTCGCGCTGCTGTTCGATTTCCTGAACGGCCTGCACGACGCCGCGAACTCGATCGCGACCATCGTCTCGACCCGCGTGCTGCGGCCGCAATATGCGGTGTTCTGGGCGGCGTTCTTCAACTTCGTCGCCTTCCTGGTGTTCGGGCTGCACGTCGCCAACACCATCGGCACCGGGATCATCGAGCCGTCGGTGGTCGACGCCACCGTGATCTTCGCTGCGCTGGTCGGCGCGATCGTCTGGAACCTGATCACCTGGGCGCTCGGCATTCCCTCGTCGAGCTCGCACGCGCTGATCGGCGGGCTGGTCGGCGGCGGCATGGCCAAGGCCGGGATTTCGGCCGCGGTCTGGAGCGGGCTGTCGAAGACGCTGCTTGCGATCGTGCTGTCGCCGGCGGTCGGCTTCATCCTCGCGCTGGTACTGGTCGCGATCGTCTCATGGCTGTCGGTGCGCTCGACACCGTTTGCGGTGGACCGCGCCTTCCGCATCCTGCAATTCGTCTCGGCCTCGCTCTATTCGCTCGGCCATGGCGGCAACGACGCGCAGAAGACCATGGGCATCATCGCCGTGCTGCTCTATTCGCAGGGCCATATCGGTGAGAAATTCGAGATCCCGTTCTGGGTGGTGCTGTCCTGCCAGACCGCGATGGCGCTGGGCACGCTGATGGGCGGCTGGCGCATCGTCCGCACCATGGGCCTGCGCATCACCAAGCTGACGCCGATGCAGGGCTTTTGCGCCGAGACCGGCGGCGCCGCCACGCTGTTCATCGCGACCTATCTCGGCGTTCCCGTTTCCACCACCCACACCATCACCGGCGCCATCGTCGGCGTCGGTGCGGCGCGGCGGCTCTCCGCGGTGCGCTGGAATGTGGCGAGCTCGATCGTCTATGCCTGGGTGATCACGATTCCCGCGTCAGCCGCGGTCGCTGCGTTGACCTATTGGGCGGTGCTGATCCTGCGCTGATTACCCGACCAGCTTCAGGCCGACGATGCCGCCAACGATCAGGCCGATGCTGGCGAGGCGCAGCGCGGTGGCCGGCTCGCCGAACAGGAAGATTCCCAGCGTCGCGGTGCCGACGGCGCCGATTCCGGTCCAGACCGCATAGGCGGTTCCAATCGGCAGCGTCTTCAGGGCAAGGCCGAGCAGCAGAACGCTGCCGGCCATCGCCGCCAGGGTGAGGGCGGACGGAACCAGCCGCGAGAAACCTTCGGTATATTTCAGCCCAATGGCCCAGCCGATCTCGAGGAGACCGGCGGTAAACAGCACGGCCCAAGCCATGACGGAACCCTCCGGATGAGGCAGGGTCGTCCCCGCAAGATGATGTCGTGAAGAGAAGGTCGTCCTTCCCAACCCCCATATGGGGAGGGCAGGGTCATTCCGCATTGCGACAAAACGCCCTTGATTGCGGCGGTTTTCCCTGCCAAACGCTCCCCCGCCATGTCCGAAACCGCCGTTCCCGCCGAATCGCCGTCCCGCTCGCCGCTCTCTGAGGAAGTGGCGCGACGTCGCACCTTTGCGATCATCTCGCATCCGGACGCCGGCAAGACCACGCTGACTGAAAAGCTCCTGCTGTTCGGCGGCGCCATCAATCTCGCCGGCCAGGTCAAGGCCAAGGGCGAGCGGCGCAACACCCGTTCGGACTGGATGAAGATCGAGCGCGAGCGCGGCATCTCGGTCGTCACCTCGGTGATGACCTTCGAGTTCAACGAGCTCGTGTTCAACCTCCTGGACACGCCGGGCCACGAGGACTTCTCCGAGGACACCTATCGCACGCTGACCGCGGTCGATTCCGCGGTCATGGTGATCGACGCCGCCAAGGGCATCGAGGCGCGCACGCGCAAACTGTTCGAAGTCTGCCGTCTGCGCGACATCCCGATCATCACCTTCATCAACAAGATGGACCGCGAGAGCCGCGACACCTTCGAACTCCTCGACGAGATCGAGAAGACGCTCGCGCTCGACACCACGCCGATGACCTGGCCGGTCGGCCGCGGCCGCGACTTCCTCGGCACCTACGATGTCGTCAATGGCGGCGTGCGCTTGCTCGAGGGCGGCGGCGCCAAGACCGGGCAGGCCGAGCAGATCGACATCGCCGATCTCGGTGCGCGCAATCCCAATCTCGACGTCGCCGAGGTCAAGGACGAGCTTGCGCTGGCCTCGGAAGCCTGCAAGCCGTTCGAGCTCGGCGCCTTCCGCGAGGGCCATCTGACACCGGTCTATTTCGGCAGCGCGCTGCGCAATTTCGGCGTCGGCGACCTGCTGGAGGGCCTCGGCAAGTTCGCGCCGGCGCCGCGCGCGCAGGAGTCCGATCTGCGCAAGGTGAAAGCGTCCGAGCCGCGCATGAGCGCCTTCGTGTTCAAGATCCAGGCCAATATGGATCCGAACCACCGCGACCGCATCGCGTTCGCGCGTCTCTGCTCGGGCAAGCTCAGCCGCGGCATGAAGGCCAAGCTGGTGCGCACCGGCAAGAACATGAGCCTGTCGAGCCCGCAGTTCTTCTTCGCTCAGGACCGTTCGGTCGCCGACGAGGCCTTTGCCGGCGACGTCGTCGGCATCCCCAATCACGGTACGCTCAGGATCGGCGACACCTTGACCGAGGGCGAAGACCTGACCTTCGTCGGCGTGCCGAGCTTTGCGCCGGAAATCGTCCGCCGTGTTCGTCTCACCGATGCGATGAAGGCGAAGAAGCTGAAGGAAGCTTTGCAGCAGATGTCGGAAGAGGGCGTCGTACAGGTGTTCCGTCCGCGCGACGGTGCGCCGGCCCTGGTCGGCGTCGTCGGCCCGCTGCAGCTCGACGTGCTGAAGGCGCGGCTCGATGCCGAATACTCGCTGCCGGTCGAGTTCGATGTCAGTGAATTCTCGCTCGCGCGCTGGATATCCTCCGACGATCGCAAGAAGCTCGAGGCGTTCATCGCCGCCAACAATTCCGGTATCGCCGACGACGTCGACGGCGACCCCGTCTTCATGGCGAAGAACGAATTCTATCTCGGCTACACAAGCGAGCGCGCCGAAGGCATCACCTTCTCCAACGTCAAGGACGTGAAGAAGAAGGCGTAACGCAGCCGACGCTGCCTCCCGCTTGTCGTCCCTCGGCTTGACCGGGGGACCCAGTACGCCGCGGCCCATCGGCTCAATCACGACTGCCTCTGGAATACTGGGTCGCCGGGTCAAGCCGGGCGATGACCGCCTACTACTGAACGTGCACATATGCATCCAGTGGATGCCACCATGCGCAGGCCGGAGACAAAGGCTCCTTGCGCCGGTTCCCGTTGTCATAAAGTATCCAGTGGATGCTTATAACAAACAGGGAGACTGCCATGACTGAACTTGCGACCTATTCCTGCTCCGGACCCGTCGGCACCATCGTGATCGATGACGGCAAGGCCAACGTGATGTCGCTTGAGATGCTGAATGCGCTGCATGCGGCATTCGATCGTGCCGAAAGCGACCGGGCGGTGGTGGTCCTCAAGGCGCGGGGCAAGCATTTCTCTGGCGGTTTCGATCTCAACGTGTTCGCTCGCGGCAGCGCGGAGGAGCAGTACCTGATGGTGAAGGCGGGCGCCGAGCTCGCGCTGCGCATCCTGTCGTTTCCGACACCGGTGGTCGCTGCGTGCCAGGGCAATGCCTTCCCGATGGGGGCGTTCCTAATCATGTCGAGCGATCATCGGGTCGCTGCCGAGGGCGATTACCGCATCGGCATGAACGAGGTCGCGATCGGCCTGACGGTGCCGCGCTTTGCGATCGAGATCGCCCGGCAGCGGCTGACGCCGGCCTATTTCAGCAGGGCCGTCATGACGGGGGAGATGTTTGGTCCCACCGAGGCGGTGACCGCCGGCTTCTTCGATCGCCTGGTGCCGGCCGACGCTCTGGAGCGCAGCGCCGAGGAAACGGCGCTTATGCTCAGCAAGATCAATCTGGCCTCCCATGCCGCCACCAAGGCCCGGGCGAGGGGGAGCGTGATCAAGATGATCCGCGCCGTGATCGACGAAGACATCACCCCGCAATAGGGCACCGACCGGGTCGCCGGCCGCGCGCCGGCCTGAGGTGCTGCCATGGCGGTAGCGCTGCGGCGGCAGCCTTTGTAAGAAGGGCAATGACCGCGAAGCCGCTCCGGGCGACCTATCGCCATGGCAATCTGAAATCCGCCGCGCTGAAGGCCGCGACGCGCCTCGTGGCGAAGCTCGGCCATGAGCAGGTGAGCCTGCGCCAGGTCGCCGACGCCGTCGGCGTCGCGCATCGCTCGCTCTACAACCATTTCGCCGATCGGGAAGCGCTGCTGGATGCGGTGGCGACCGACGCCTATCTGCGGCTCGCCGCGATCCTGGTGAAGGTGGATACGCCGGAGGACTACACCGCGAAATATGTGCGCTTCGCGCTCGCCAACCGCGCCCTCTATGCGTTGATGACAAGCCGCCCGCATGCGACCATGAAGTACAACCCGCCGCTGCAGTCGGCCGTGCACAAGGTCATCACCGAAGCGATGCGGATCTTCTGCCGGGACATCGAGGCGCCGGCCGCGCGGCGGCGCGCCGTGATGAAGATCTACATCACGCTCTACGGCGGCATTTCGCTCTATGCGGCAGGCGTGCTCGACCAGCCCAGCGAAACGGCGCTGATCGCGGAACTGTCGGCCATGAACGCGGGGAAGTGAAGACGGCAAGCCTTGAAGGCGCCGTTCGCGCGCGTCATTTTTCATGGGACCGCCGTCGAGGGCTTGTCCATGGTCCGGGGCCTCCCTGCCTGTCTGTTGGTTGCGGCCGGCCTTGCCGCCGCGGTTCCGTCCGCCGCTGCGCGGGACCGGACCAACCCGGTGCCGTTCGCGCATACGCCGTGCAGCGTGCTCGACAACGAGCCGTGCACGCCGTCCGTCTGCAGCATCTTCGGCCCGTGGCCGTGCTTTCCCGAGATCAACTATCCCTACGGCCAGAACCTGCAGCTCACGATCCTGACCGTGCCGCCGCAGGATCAGGCCGCAAGGTACCGCAAGCCCGACCATGACCTCGATACCATCGGCGACCTGTTCGCGGCGCTGCGGTCGTGCTGGTCGCCGCCGCCCGCCGACAGCGCGCGCGAGGGCATGCAGATGTCGGTGCGCTTCAGCTTCAAGCGGACCGGCGAGATGATCGGCGCGCCGCGGGTGACCTTTGCCACATCCGGCGTGCCGGCCGACACGCGCACCACCTACCTCAATGCCATCAATGCCTCGCTCGACGCCTGCCTGCCGCTGAAATTCACCGGCGGGCTCGGTGGGGCGCTCGCCGGCCGCCCGATCGCGATCCGCTATGTCGACAATCGCGACCTCGGCAAACAGGCGGAAAAGCCGTGATCCCTCGGTCCCGCCGAGGACGCGGCCCCGGAATGACGGCACGGCGCGTGATGCATTGCGCTCCGCCGCCCGGAAATGATAGGCGAGGACGGCAATAGCGACATCAGGGGAGGACATCGTGGGACTGCTGGTGATGATCCTGGGCCTTGTGCTGTTCCTCGGCGTCCATACGCTGACCACCCAGCGCGAGCTGCGCGCGCGCTTCGTCAACGCGATGGGCGATGGCGGCTACAAGATCGCCTATTCGGTCGCCTCGTTCGCGGGGCTCGCCCTGATCGTCTGGGGCTTCGCGCATTACCGCTCAACCGGCTGGATCGACGTCTGGACGCCGCCGACCGCGTTCAAGCACATCACGGTGGCGCTGATGCTGCCCGCCGTAATCCTGGTGGTGGCGTCCTATGTCCGCGGCCGCATCTACGCCACGCTGAAGCATCCGATGCTGTCGGGTGTGAAGCTGTGGGCGGCCGCGCATCTGCTCGCCAACGGCGATCTCGGCTCGATCATTCTGTTCGGTTCGTTCCTCGGCTGGGCGGTGTTCGACCGCGTCTCGCTGAAGCGCCGCGCCGATGCCGGCGGGCCGCCGATTCCGGTCGGTGGTCCTACCAACGATGTGATCGCAATCGCGGTCGGCGTGATCGCCTATCTGGCGTTGGCATTTGCATTCCATCCGGTCGTGATCGGCGTGCCGGTGGTTGGAGGTTAATATGTCGGTTCAATCTGCGATCCGGCGCAAGACTGCGCCCGATATCCGTGCCCGCAAGAATGGCGAGCCGATCGTGATGCTGACGTCGTACCAAGCGCACACCGCGGCGCTGGTCGACAAGCATTGCGACGTCATCCTGGTCGGCGACTCCCTCGGCAACGTCATGCACGGCTTCGAGACCACCGTGCCCGTGACCCTCGACATGATGATCCTGCAGGGGCGCGCCGTGATGCGCGGATCGAAGCATGCGCTCGTTGTCGTCGACATGCCGTTCGGCTCCTATGAGGCGTCGAAGGAGCAGGCCTTTCATTCCGCCGTGCGGATCCTGAAGGAGACGCAGTGCGGCGCGGTGAAGCTCGAGGGCGGGGTCCGGATGGCCGAGACGGCCGCCTTCCTGTCGGAGCGCGGCATTCCGGTGATGGGCCATATCGGGCTGACGCCGCAATCGATCAACACGCTAGGCTCGTTCCGCGCCCAGGGCCGCGAGGCGGCGAACTGGGCGCCGATCGAGAACGACGCCAAGGCGATCGCGGAGGCTGGCGCCTTCTCGATCGTGATCGAGGCGGTGGCCGAGCCGCTAGCGCGCAAGATCACGCAATCGATCGCGGTGCCCACCATCGGCATCGGCGCAAGCGCCGCCTGCGACGGCCAGGTCTTGGTGCTCGAGGACATGCTCGGCCTGTCGCCGCGCTCCCCGAAATTCGTGCGCCGCTACGGCAACCTTGGTCCCGCGATCGAGGAGGCGATCCAGGGCTACGCGAACGATGTGCGCAGCCGCGCGTTTCCGGGACCCGAGCACGTCTACGACATGAAGAAGAGCTAACGAGGCCGACATGGACTGGTCGCAGCATTCGATTCCACCGATGCGGCTCGAGCCGCGGTTCGGCGATCGCGTCGTGCCGGCCTTTGTCGAGCGGCCGTCGAGCCTCTGGGCGATGATCGAGGACGCCGTTGCGCAAAACGGCGACGGCGAGGCGCTGGTGTGCGGCGATGCGCGCATGACCTGGCGCGAGGTCGCGCAGCAATCGGCCAAGGTGGCGGCGGGCTTTCACAAGCTGGGGCTACAGAGCGGCGATCGCGTCGCGATCCTGCTCGGCAACCGGATCGAGTTCGTGCTGACCATGTTCGCCGCCGCGCAGGCCGGACTGGTGACGGTGCTGCTCTCGACCCGCCAGCAGAAGCCCGAGATCGCCTATGTGCTGAATGATTGCGGTGCGAAGCTCCTGGTCCACGAGGCTGCGCTTGCCGAACGCGTGCCCAACGCGGCCGACATTCCCGCTCTTCAGCACCGGATCCCGGTCAGCGACGATGGCGCATCGCAGTTCGCTCGTCTGCGCGACAATCCTCCGTCATCGGCGCCGGCCGAGGTGAGGGAAGAGGACACCGCGATGATCCTCTACACCTCGGGCACGACCGGGCGGCCGAAGGGCGCGATGCTCGCCCATTGCATCGTGATCCATTCCTCTGCCGTGTTCGCCTCGTGCCTGAAGCTGACCAAGGCCGACCGCTCGATCGCCGCGGTGCCGCTCGCGCACGTCACCGGCGCGGTCGCCAACATCACGACCATGGTGCGTTGCGCGGGCGCGCTGATCATCATGCCGGAGTTCAAGGCCGCGGAATATCTCAAGCTCGCCGCCCGCGAGCGCGTCACCTACACGGTGATGGTGCCGGCGATGTACAATCTCTGCCTGCTGCAGCCGGATTTCGACAGCACCGATCTGTCGAGCTGGCGCATCGGCGGCTTCGGCGGCGCACCGATGCCGGTTGCCACCATCGAGAAACTCGACGCCAAGATTCCCGGCCTGAAGCTTGTGAACTGCTACGGCGCGACCGAGACCACATCGCCCTCGACCATCATGCCCGGCGAGTTGACCGCCGCCCATATCGACAGCGTCGGCCTGCCGTGCCCGGGCGCTGAGATCATCGTGATGGGCCCCGACGGCCGCGAGCTGCCGCGCGGCGAGATCGGCGAGATCTGGATCCGCAGCGGCTCCGTCATCAAGGGCTACTGGAACAATCCGACGGCGACTGCGGACAGCTTCACCGCCGGCTTCTGGCACTCCGGCGATCTCGGCTCGATCGACGACCAGAATTTCGTGCGCGTGTTCGACCGCCAGAAGGACATGATCAACCGCGGCGGCCTGAAGATCTATTCCGCCGAGGTCGAGTCGGTGCTTTCAGGCCATCCCGCCGTGGTCGAGAGCGCCATCATCGCAAAGCCGTGCCCGGTGCTCGGCGAGCGGGTGCATGCGGTGGTCGTGACCCGCGCCGCGGTCGATGCCGACAGCTTGCGCGCCTGGTGCGCCGAGCGGCTGTCCGACTACAAGGTGCCGGAGACGATGGCGCTGACATCAGAGGCGCTGCCCCGCAACGCCAACGGCAAGGTCATCAAGCGGCAGTTGCGGGAGACGCTGGTGGCCGCCGGAGCGTGAGGGCGGGTGGGGGCCACCCTCCACCGTTAACGCTTTGATCTGCCTCGCTTTGCCTTGCCACCGCCATATCATTAGGGTAACGCCGCCGCGATATGGGATCGGGCGCCGGGCCGGGCCGGCCCGAAGCGCGCGCCCTGTGGGGATGGGATAAGCTTAAGTGTCTGAATTATTTGATGAAGTCGACGAGGAAGTCCGTCGCGACCAGCTCAAGAAGCTGTGGGACAAATATTCGATCTATATCGTGGCGCTGGCCGTCCTGATCGTCGCCGGCGTCGGCGGCTGGCGCGGCTATGAATATCTCGAGGCCAAGAAGGCTGCCGAGGCCGGCGCGGCGTTCGACCGGGCCGCGGAGCTGTCCGAGCAGAACAAGCATGCCGAGGCGGAGGCCGCCTTTGCCGACCTGATCACAAAGGCGCCGTCGGGCTATCGTGCGCTGGCGCGGCTGCGCCTGGCCGCCGAGGTTGCAACCCGCGACCAGCAGGCCGCCGCAAAACTGTACGACGAGATCGCCGCCGACCGCAGCGTCGGCGCAACAGAGCAGGACCTGGCGCGGATCCGCGCGGCCCAGCTCGTGATGGACAACACGACCTATCCGAACATGCTGCAGCGGCTCGAGCCGGCGACCGCGCAGGGCTCGACCTTCCGCCACACCGCGCGCGAGATGCTGGCGCTGTCGGCCTGGCGCGCCAACGACGCCACTGCGGCGCGGCAATGGCTCGACCTGATCGCCAATGATGGTGAGACGCCGCAGAGCCTGCGCGCGCGCGCCGAGGCATTGCAGGCGTTGCTGCCCCCGGTGGCCAAGAGCTGAATGAGAGATCGACCATGCGCCGCTCGCAACGATTGATCGCAGCCGCCGTCGCCGTCGCGCTTTGCAGCGTGCTGGCCGGCTGTGGCGGTGGCAGCATGGCCAATTTCGATCCGAGCGATCTGCTCGACTTCCTTGACAGCAAGAAGAAGCTGCCCGGCGATCGCAAGCCGGTGTTCCCGGAGGGCGTGCCCGGCCTCGAGCAGGGCGTGCCGAAGGAGTTGTACAAGGGCGCGCAGCAGGACCAGCTGAACCAGCAGAACGCCGATGCCGCGGCGACCGCGACCGCGGCGCCGCCCGAGTCGCCGAAATCGTCGAAGAAGAATGCGAAGGGCAAGGGCAAGCCGGCCCCGGCCGCGGATCAAGCCGCCGCGCCGGCGCCTGATGCCGACGCTGCGCCTTCGGAAGAGGGCGCACCTGCCGCGCTGCCGGCGGAGCCGAAGCCCAAGAAGATCGTTCGCCGCCGCACCACGGCGCCGCCGCCGGACCAGCCGGCGCAGCAGCCCGCCGCGCAGTCATCGGCGCAGACCACTCAGCAATCCGCAGCGCCGTTCCCCGCGCCGCTACCGAGCGGCTCGTTTAACCGCTAGGTATTTCGTTCAATTCGTTTGACGCGCGCTGCCGACGCAGCGCCTGGATGATCCATGTCCTTCACGATCGCCATTATCGGCCGGCCCAATGTCGGAAAGTCGACGCTGTTCAACCGGCTGGTCGGGCAGAAGCTCGCGCTGGTCGACGACGAGCCCGGCGTCACGCGGGACCGGCGCGAAGGGCAGGCCCGGCTCGGCGACCTCGAATTCACTATCATCGACACCGCCGGCCTCGACGAGGGCGCCAGGGGCTCGCTGACCGCGCGGATGCAGGAGCAGACCGAGACAGCAATCGCGCTCGCCGATGCGCTGATGTTCGTGATCGATGCGCGCATCGGTCTCACGCCGACCGACCGCGCCTTTGCCGACTTCGCCCGCCGCGCCAACAAGCCGGTGGTGCTGGTCGCCAACAAGGCCGAAGGCAAGCATGGCGAGATCGGGGCGATGGAATCCTATGCGCTCGGCCTCGGCGACCCCGTCCAAATCTCCGCCGAGCATGGCGAGGGTATGGGCGAGCTGTACGATGCGCTCAGCCCGCTGATGCCGGAGCCGATGGAGGCCGACGACGAGGTCGAGGACGATGAGGAGCTCTCGGAAGAAGAGCTCGCGCAGCGCCCGATCCGCGTCGCCATCGTCGGCCGGCCCAACGCCGGCAAATCGACGCTGATCAACCATCTGCTCGGCGAGGAACGGCTGCTGACCAGCCCCGAGGCCGGCACCACGCGTGATTCCATCGCGGTCGAGATCTCCTGGCAGGGCCGCGCCTTCCGCTTGTTCGATACCGCCGGCCTGCGGCGCCGCTCGCGGATCGAGGAGAAGCTGGAAAAGCTCTCGGTGGCGGACGCGTTGCGTGCGGTGCGCTTCGCCGAGGTCGTCGTGATGATGATGGATGCGCAGAACAAGTTCGAGGAGCAGGACCTGCGCATCGCCGACCTGATCGAGCGCGAGGGCCGCGCGATCGTGCTCGCCGTCAACAAATGGGATCTCGTCGAGCGCAAGCCGAACCAGATCTCGGCGCTGCGCACCGACGCCGACCACTGGCTGCCGCAGGTCAAGGGCGCGCCCATCGTCGCGGTCTCCGGCCTGATGGGCGAGGGCATCGACCGCCTGATGACGGCGATCCAGGAGGCCTACGCGGTCTGGAACAGGCGCCTGCCGACCTCGGCGCTCAACCGCTGGTTCGAGCAGGCGATCCAGACCAACCCGCCGCCCGCCGTCTCCGGCCGCCGGCTGAAGCTGAACTATATCACGCAAGTGAAGGCGCGCCCGCCGAGCTTCGTGCTGTTCTGCTCACGCGCCGACGCCATCCCGCAATCCTATCTGCGTTATCTCACCAACTCGTTGCGCGAGGCCTTCGATCTGCCGGGCACGCCGGTTCGGATCACGCTGCGCGAGAAGGCCAACCCGTTCGCGCACAAGCGCAAGCGGCCGTCTTGAGCGGGCTGGCCGGGAACGGACAAGCCGGCGAGCGGCCAGTGCGCGGCGCCGCGGTCATCTTTATCTTCGTCACCATCCTGCTCGATACGCTCGCGCTCGGCATCGTCATCCCGATCCTGCCGAAGCTGATCGAAAGCTTCGTCAACAACGACACCGCGCACGCGGCGCGCATCTTCGGGCTGTTCGGCACCATCTGGGCGCTGATGCAGTTTTTCTGCTCGCCGATCCTGGGCGCGCTGTCGGACCGCTTCGGCCGGAGGCCGGTGGTGCTGCTGTCGAATTTCGGGCTTGCCGCCGACTATATCGTGATGGCGCTGGCGCCGACGCTGAGCTGGCTGTTCGTCGGACGGGTGATCTCGGGCATCACCGCTGCCAGCATCTCGACCGCATTTGCCTATATCACCGACGTCACGGTACCGGACAAGCGCGCAGCCGTGTTCGGCAAGATCGGCGTTGCCTTCGGCGCGGGCTTCATCCTCGGGCCCGCGCTGGGCGGCCTGCTCGGCCAGTTCGATCCGCGCCTGCCGTTCTGGGTCGCGGCCGGCCTGAGTTTTGTCAACGGACTCTATGGCCTCCTGATCCTGCCGGAATCGCTGCCCGCCGAGCGCCGTTCGCCGTTCCGCTGGAAGAGCGCCAATCCGGTCGGCGCGCTGCATCTGTTGCGGTCGAACCGGATGCTCGCCGGCCTGTCGCTGGCGAATTTCTTCGCGCAGCTTGCACATGTCGTGCTGCCCTCGGTGTTCGTGTTGTACGCGACCTATCGTTATGGCTGGAACACCGGCACTGTCGGCGCGACGCTCGCGCTGGTTGGCGTCTGTGCCATGATCGTGCAGGGCGCGGCGATCGGCCCGATCGTCAAGCGTTTCGGCGAGCGCAAGGCGCTGTTTATCGGGCTCGCCTTCGGCGCGGCCGGCTTCTTCATCTTCGGCGCGGCGCCGACCGGTCATTTGTTCTGGATCGGCATTCCCGTGATGGCGCTGTGGGGCATCTCGGGTGCGGCGACGCAAGCTTTAACGACGCAACTCGTCGCGCCGGACCAGCAGGGCCAGCTGCAGGGCGCGACCACCAGCGTGCAGAGCGTCTCGCAGCTGATCGGCCCGTTCCTGTTCACGCTGACCTTTGCCCATTTCATCGGCGACAGCGTATCGCTGAAGCTGCCCGGCGCGCCGTTCTATCTTGCAGCCGCATTGTTGCTGCTGGCGCTCATGATCGCGTGGCGCGCGACGGCGGCGCAAAAAGCGTAAGGCGGGTTAGCCGAAGGCGTAACCCACCATCTTTCTCGCCGCGAGGAAAGCGGTGGGTTACGCCCCGCTAACCCGCCCTACGGTGCATCGCTTACTTCTTCACCAGCGGGCAGTCGCTGGCCTCTAACGGCTTGGCCGCGTCTTCCGGCGCAATCGTGGCGACCAGCTTGTAATAGTCCCACGGGCCCTTCGACTCTTCCGGCTTCTTCACCTCGAACAGATAGGCCGGAATGATGCGGCGGCCGTCGGCACGCAGCGGGCCCTTGCCGAACAGCGGATCGTCGGTCGGGATTTCCTTCATCTTGGCAACCACCTTGGCGCCGTCATGCGGATTGCCGCCGAGTGCTTCCATCGCCTTCAGGTAGTGCAGGATTTCTGCATAGAGGCCCGCGACCGTCATCGAGGGCATTGAGCCCTTGGGCGAGACCTTCTGGAAGCGCTTCGACCATTCGCGGGTCTTGTCGTTGAGATCCCAGTAAAAGGACTCCGTGAAAGTAAGTCCCTGCGCGGTCTTCAGCCCGAGCGCGTGCACGTCGTTGATGAACATCAGCAGCGGAGCGAGCTTCTGGCCGCCGGAGACGATGCCGAATTCGGCCGCCTGCTTGATCGAGTTGGTGGTGTCGCCGCCGGCATTGGCAAGGCCGATCACCTTGGCCTTCGACGACTGCGCCTGCAGCAAGAAGGAAGAGAAGTCGGAAGTATTGAGCGGATGCTTGACGCCTCCCACCATCTTGCCGCCGGTCGCAGCAACGGCGGACGTAGTGTCGCGCTCTAAAGCATGACCGAAGGCGTAATCCACGGTCAGGAAGAACCAGCTATCGCCGCCCGCTTTCGTCAGCGCCTTGCCGGTGCCGTTGGCGAGCATGTAGGTATCGTAGCTGAAGGAGACGGTGTTGGGCGTGCAGGCCTTGCCGGTAAGGTCGGCGGTCGCCGCGCCCGAATTGAGCAGCACCGAGTTCTTGTCCTTGACGAGGTTGTTCACCGCGAGCGCAACGCCGGAGCTCGGCGTGTCGGCGATGGCGTCGACCTTGTCGGCATCGATCCATTGCCGGGCGATGTTGACGCCGACGTCCGGCTTGTTCTGGTGATCGCCGCTCAGGACCTCGATAGTCCAGCCCTTGGCCTTGAGGCCAGAGTCTTCAACGGCCATCTTCACCGCGACCACCGAATTGGGGCCGCCGATGTCGGCATAGAGGCTCGACATGTCGTTGAGCACGCCGATCTTGACTGTCTTGTCCTGGGCGAGTGCGGGTGTTGCGAGGCCGAAAGCGGTACAGGCAAGAAGCGCGGCAGTACGCTGCGCGAGCGTCGTCGTCATGAAAATTTCCTCCGCTGTGAAAAGTCCGGGCAGCTCTCTTGGGCGGAGCCTGTGGTCCGGTAACTCGGGCACCCGCTTACCCTGTCTTGGGGCAACCGGCAATCCGTCTAAAGCCGGAAGGCGTCGACGCGTCCTCCGGCGATCGCCTGATTTGAGTGCATCTGAGGTCAGCTTGAACTTCTGGACGCGTTTTCCGGTGTCGACCTCGGCGGTATAGACGTTACCCTTGGTGTCACCGGCCATGGCATGCACTTCATGCTGCGCAGCGCCCGGGACACGAGCGCGCCGCTACGCCGGCGGCAGAAAACTCTTCAGCGTGCGCGCCTTGTAGTCGTAGAGCTTGCCGGTCTCGGTCCAGTCGGGCGAGCACATCGGCACGATGAATGCGGCAGCCTGGTCTGGCGTCTCCAGCGTCATCGGGTCTTCGCCGGGAAACACCGCCGCGCGCATCCGGGTGCGGATCGGCCCCGGGCTGAACAGGTTCACGCGCAACTTCGTGTTGGCCGTCTCGTTCGCCCAGGAGCGTGCCAGCGTCTCCAGCGCGGCCTTCGAGGCCGCGTAGGGCCCCTGATAGGCGTTGGCCTTGTGGGCGGCGCCCGAGGTGATGAACACCGCGCGCCCGGCGTCCGACTGGCGCAGCAGCGGGTCCATGCAGCGGATCAGCTGGAAGTTGGCGGTGACGTTGACCGCGAACACGTCGTTCCACGGCTTCAATTCGATATGGCCGAGCGGCGAGGAGGGGCCGGCGACGCCGGCATTGCCGACGAGGATATCGAGCTTGCCGTGGCGCTCGTGCAGCGCGAGGCCCAGACGCGCGATGCCCTCATAGTCGGTGAGGGTGAGCGGCACCAGCGTGGCGCTGCCGCCGTCCTTGCGGATCTCGTCGTCGAGCTCTTCCAGCCCGCCTTGCGTGCGCGCCACCGCCACGACATGTGCGCCGGCCTTGGCCAGCGCGACGGCTGTTGCATAGCCGATGCCGCGCGAGGCGCCGGTCACGAGGGCGATACGGGAGGCGAGGGGTTTTGTCATGTCTGTCTGTCCGCGTCTTTGCGGCGGGTATTACAGACAGAAATGGCCGGGACAAGCCCGGCCATGACAGAAAAAACCTAAGTTCCTGCTTCGCCTCAGCTCGCTTCCGCCAGCAGCGAGAGCTGGCGTGGCTGCGGCTCGACGTCGCTCTGGTCGGTGAGGTGGGTCGGATAGGTGCCGGTGAAGCAGTGGTCGGCGAATTTCGGGTTTGCCGGATCGCGTCCCTGATAACCCATCGCGCGGTACATGCCGTCGATCGACAGGAAGGCGAGCGAGTCGGCGCCGATGATCTCGCGCATCTCCTCGACCGAATGCGTGGCCGCGAGCAGGCCGCCGCGATCGGGCAGGTCGATGCCGTAATAGTCGGGATAGAGGATCGGCGGCGAGGCGAGGCGGAAGTGCACCTCGCGGGCGCCGGCGTCGCGCATCATGCGCACGATCTTCTTCGAGGTGGTGCCGCGCACGAGACTGTCGTCGATCAGGATGATGCGCTTGCCCTCGATCGCGGCGCGGTTGGCGGAATGCTTCATGCGCACGCCGAGCTCACGCACGCTCTGGCTCGGCTGGATGAAGGTGCGGCCGACATAGTGGTTTCGGATGATGCCGAGCTCGAACGGCACGCCGGAATACTGGCTGTAGCCGACGGCGGCGGGCACGCCGGAGTCCGGCACCGGCACCACGACATCGACTTCGGGATGGTTCTCGCGCGCGAGCTGCGCGCCGAACGCCTTGCGCACGTCGTAGACCGAGCGGCCGCCGACGATGGAATCCGGCCGCGCGAAATAGATGTATTCGAAGATGCAGGGCCGCGGCGGCTTCGGCGGGAACGGCTTGTGGCTGTGGGCGCCGTGCTCGTCGAACACGATGATCTCGCCGGGCTCGACGTCGCGGACATAGCGGGCGCCGATCATGTCGAGCGCGCAGGTCTCGGAGGTCAGGATCGGGCGGCCGTCGAGATCGCCGAGCACGAGCGGGCGGATGCCGAGCGGGTCGCGCGCGCCGATCAGCTTCTTGTTGGTGAGCGCGACCAGCGCATAGGCGCCCTCGATCGTCCGCAGCGCCTCGATGAAACGGTCGACGAAGCGATTTCGCTTGGACTGCGCGACGAGGTGCAGGATCACCTCGGTGTCGGTGGTCGACTGCATCATCGCGCCGCCCTTCACGAGCTCGCGGCGCAGCGTCAGGGCGTTGGTGAGGTTGCCGTTGTGGCCGACCGCAAAGCCGCCGGCGCTGAGCTCGGCGAACAGCGGCTGCACGTTGCGCAGGATGGTGCCGCCGGTCGTGGAGTAGCGGACGTGGCCGACCGCGGTATTGCCGGGCAGGCGCTCGATCACCTCGCGGCGGGAGAAGGTGTCGCCGACGAGGCCGAGCCGGCGTTCACTGTGGAAGCGGCTGCCGTCGAAGGAGACGATGCCGGCGGCTTCCTGGCCGCGGTGCTGCAGGGCGTGCAATCCGAGCGCGGTGATCGCGGCGGCTTCGGGGTGGCCGAAGACGCCGAACACGCCGCATTCCTCGCGGAGCGTGTCGCCATCGAGATCGGGGTGCCTGAGATCGGAGTTTTGGAGATCGTCCTGCAATTCGATCGGGCCGAGGTCGAGATCCAGTTGGTCGGCGTGATCGGAAGGGGTCTGCATCTCGTTCATCGCCTCTCGTTAGGGCCCAATAGAATTAGCGGCCCGCGGGTTTCTCGATCAGCTTCTTCAAGCCGTCACGCGCAGGTTTACTATAGCCGTCGCCGGATGCAGGGGCAGCCTGATCGGTGTCCGCCTGATCCTCGTCGGGTCTATTCTTCTTGAATTTCTTTAAGATGGTGTTCTCGGGGTCATCTGGCAAGAGCGACTTGAGCCACTCCCCGGTTCCCTCCAGAACCACCCGGGATTTCGCCGCCGTCACCCAGTCCGGGCGCTGCTTGTCGGGAACCAGCCAGGTGAAGAACAGGAAGGCCACGACCACGATCAAGAGCCCGCGGGCAAGCCCGAACAGGAAGCCCAGCGTGCGGTCGAGCGCCCCGATTCGCGAATCCAGGATCATGTCGGAGATCCGCACCGTGACCACCGAGACCACGATCAGCGTGCCGATGAAGGTGCCGGCGACCACGACCACGGCGGCGACCGTGTCGTTATTGAAGTAAGTTTTTGCGGTCGGCAGCAGCTTCGAGAAAGCATACAGCGTGACGAGGGCCGCCGCGCCCCAGGCCGCGATCGACAGGATCTCGCGCATGAAGCCGCGCACCATGGCAAGCAGGCCCGAGATCAGCATCACCCCGAGCAGGACGAGATCAAGTATCGTTATGGGCATCGGCTGGTCAGGTCCGCTGGTACGTCTTGGGTACGGTCTTTAGGCTCTCGCGAATCGGCGTCGTGCTGCCGTTCTAGCTGAGGGGGATCGGGGGTATCAGGCAAGGCCGGAAACACCCTGTCCCGCGCGGCGGATGTATAGCGGCGAGGGCCTGGGACGTCACGCCCGCTTTAGCCGTTCTCGCGACGGAATCGGGCCGGTGTGGCATTTTTCTCATTGGCGTCATCGTCCCGAGGCGCGGCCGGGCCGCCTCTAGGGGTCCCGCGCGCGGCAATTTCGGCGACCAAAGTGGTCAGATTGCCGACGCTGTTGAACTGGAGCCCGGCATCGCCGTTCGCCTCGCCGCGGGCTGATTCGGGCAGGATGGCGCGGCCGAAGCCGAGCTTGGCGGCTTCTTTCAGGCGGCCTGCGGTCTGCGCCACCGGGCGGATCGCGCCGGACAGCGAAATTTCGCCGAAATAGACCGCATCCGTCGGCAGCGGCGCGTTCACCAGCGAGGAGACCAGCGCCGCGGCCGCGGCAAGGTCCGCCGCCGGTTCCTGGATCCGCAACCCGCCGGCGACGTTCAGGTACACGTCGTGGCCGGACAGTTTCACCCCGCAATGGGCCTCCAGCACTGCCAGCACCATCGACAGCCGGCTCGGGTCCCAGCCGACCACGGCGCGGCGGGGCGTGCCGAGCGAGGTCGGCGCCACCAGCGCCTGCAACTCGACCAGCACCGGCCGGGTGCCCTCGATACCGGCAAACACGGCGGTGCCGGGGCTGCCGAGATCGCGTTCGGACAGGAACAATTCGGAGGGGTTGGTGACCTCGCGCAGGCCCAAGCCGGTCATCTCGAACACGCCGATCTCGTCGGTCGCGCCAAAACGGTTCTTCACCGAGCGCAGGATGCGGAACTGCTGCGAGCCTTCGCCCTCGAACGACAGCACCGCGTCGACCATGTGCTCGACCACGCGCGGCCCCGCGATCTGGCCGTCCTTGGTCACGTGCCCGACCAGGATGATCGCCGCCCCGGTCTTCTTCGCGAACCGGATCAGCGCCTGAGCCGAGGCGCGGACCTGCGTCACCGTGCCGGGCGCGGATTCAACCGTGTCGGTCCACATGGTCTGGATCGAATCGATCACGATCAGGCGCGGGACGGTGCCTTCCGACAGCGTCGAGACGATGTCCTCGACCGAGGTTTCGGAGGCGAGCTGCACCGGCGCATCCGCAAGCCCGAGCCGCTCGGCGCGCAGCCGCACCTGGGCGACCGCCTCTTCGCCGGAGATGTAGACCACGCGATGTCGGGCGCGCGCCATCATGCTGGTGGCTTGGGTCAGCAGTGTCGATTTGCCGATGCCGGGATCGCCGCCGACCAGCAGCACCGAGCCGCGGACGAAGCCGCCGCCGGTGACGCGGTCGAGCTCGGCCATGCCGGAGGAGAGGCGCGGCGCATCCTGGGTCTTGCCGGACAGCGACTCCAGCGCGAACGTCCGCCCCTTGCGCTTGCTGCGGATCGAGACCGGCACGGAGCCTGTCGTGTCTTCCTCGGCGAGCGTATTCCACTCGCCGCAGGCGTCGCACTTGCCCTGCCAGCGATTATACGCCGCGCCGCAATTCTGGCAGACGAAGGAGAGGGTCGATTTGGCCATGAAGGAGAGTTCGTTCGAAGCGAATCCAACCCTTCCATAGCACGGAATGACGGGCCGCAACGCACGTGCCCGCGCATGCATGTCGCCGGAAGCGTCGATGGACTAGAGTTACCGCTCCCGCAAAGGCGACATCAATGGCAATTCCTACTGCCCGATCTCTCCGAATCCGCTGTGCGGTTGCCTTGCCCCTGGCGCTGTCCGCGCTTCCGCCGGTAGCACACGCCGCATCGCCTGGGGCCGACGGTGTGTCGCTCAGCGAGTCCTCGATCACCTGGAGCACGGTCAAATTCGCCACCACGGCGGAGAATGGATTCGTCGACGGCTCGCTCGACAAGACTGTGATCGTCGACCGCACGTTCCGCACCCGCGTGCTCGAGAACCGCTATCTGAAGGTGACGCTCGTGCCCGAATTCGGCGGGCGCATCCTGTCGATCGTCTACAAGCCGACCGGCCATGAACAGCTTTATCGCAGCGAGGTGGGCGTGCCCTACGGCATCAAGGCCGGAAACTTTTACTACGACTGGCTGATGGTCTATGGCGGCATCTTCCCGACCTTTCCCGACCCCGAGCACGGCCGGACCTGGCTGAAGCCCTGGGATTTCCGAGTGGTGACGGAGACGGCCGGCGAAGTGACGGTGGCGATGTCGCTCACGGATGATTTCGCGTATCCCGCAGCGCCGAAGCGGTTCAAGGGCGAGACCGGAATTGAGGCGACCACCTATGTGACGCTGAAGGCCGACCGCGCCGCGCTCGACACGCGCGTGGTGCTGAAGAACACGCAGCCTCGACCGATCGCATACGAGTACTGGACCTGCACGACGCTGGCGCCAGGCTCCCACCCGAACAATCCCAGGGCCACCGGCGGTGTGGAAATCATTGCGCCGATCACGGCCTACACCACGCCCGACTGGTCGGCCAATCTGGCTGACGGCGACGCGCGCGCAGGCCCGGGCACGCGCCGCTTCGAGAACCTGCGCTACTTCCGCAACTGGTCGACGATGGGCATCGCCTATGCCGCGCCCGACATGCAGGGCGGCAATTTCTGGGGCGTCATCAACCACGACAATGACGAGGGGATCATCCGCATCGCCGACAACAGGGTGACGCGGGGCCTGAAGATGTGGACGTGGGGATATCAGTCGTTCACCAACGAAACCGACCCCCGCAAGGCGCCGAACGAGCAGCGGCCCTACGTCGAATTGTGGGCCGGCGTATCGGACCAGTTTTTCCACGATGCGCATTTTCCGGCGTTGGGCGAACTATCGGTCGCCGAGACTTACAGCCCGACCGTCGGCATGAGCAGCGTGACGCAGGCGAACGAGCACGTCCTGATCAACCTTTCGGCGGATGCATCCCGCGTGAACCTCGAGTTCTTCAGCATCGCGCCGGCTGTGCCGTTGCGGATCACGCTGAAGCGCGGCGATGCCGTCGTGTTCGACGACGCTGTGACCGCCGATCCGAAAAACGGCAACCGCATCTCCGCGGCCATTCCGTCGGGCGGCAGTGGCGATCGGGTGCAACTGACGATCAGGACTGTTGACGGCAGGGAGCTGATCACGGCCGAGGCGAAGATCAAATAGACCCTTGCCGATTGTGCGCCTGCGGAGGGAGCACCTCGCAAGCCGCCTACAAAACGTCACAACTCGATGTCGGCTTCTTGAAGTCTTTGCAGCTTATCTGTGGTCGACCGGTTCATCGCCGGTTCAGTCCAAATGACCAAGCTGACATCGTCGCAATGCTTGCAGGACATCCTCGCGGCGTTGTCGGCGCAGACCCATTCCCAAACGGAGCAAGTTCATGATCAGTCGGCGTCTCGTACTCGGAGCGATTGCCGGAGCCAGCACCATCGGCGCGTCTCGCATCGCCTTCGCGAAGGAGAAACATCAGCTCAACGGAAAGGACTTGCTTGGCGAGAACATCAAGAAGAACGGCAAGCACAAGATCCACACCACCGGAAAGAAAGTCGACGTCTTTGCCGAAGTGAACAACGGCAAGGTCACGGGCATCAGCGCGCCCGGAATGCAGGTGAAGAAGGTGCGGTCCCGTCAGAAGCTGGCCGAGACGGCCCCTGGCTTGAGCCTTGCGAGCATGCAACTCGCACAAGCCGACGTCTACTATTACGGCTATTGGGTCTATGACGATCTGACCGACAATTACTACTGGTTCCCGGCCGAGTACGTGGTCGTGGATTCGTCCTGGGTCGAGTATCAGGTCTAGCAGTCTGCTGAAAAACCCAGAAATTGAAGCATTGCTGTGTGTTTGGGCAGGTG
>NZ_JBHMET010000035.1:0-59352 GCF_042430365.1 Bradyrhizobium erythrophlei | reverse complement strand
TCGGCGCGACGCTTGACTCACAAAGGCCTCATATGAGGGTGGGCAAAGCGAAGCGTGCCCGCCATCGCGAGCACGGCACCGGACGGTGGGCACGGCGCAAGCGCCTTTGCCCACCCTACGCAGCCTAATAGCCCCTCACCTACCGCGTCACCTCGTGTCCGACTTCGCCCGTGATGACGTCGCCGAACAGCTCCCACGCCTCCCCGTTGAACCGCATCAGCTGCATCTGCTCGATCGGGAAGTAGTCGTCGGGCGAGGTGTTGACCATGATGCCGGGCAGCATCAGGTCGGAATGAAAGTTCTTCAAACTGGCAGCCTGCTTCATGACATTCTCGCGCGTGAGATTGTCGCCGCACTGCTTGAGCACCTGGACCATCGCCTCGGCCTGCACGTAGCCATACAGGTTGTTGGCATTGGCCTTGTCGCCGTCGGGATAGTACTTGTCCATGAAGGCGCGCCAGGCGACGACGGGCGGATCCTTGTCCCAGGTCGGATCGGTTGGGTCCTTCAGATAGGCCGTCGAGATGATGTCCTTGGAGAATTCGAGGCCGGCCGGCTTCAGCACCGAGGCAACCGAGGTCGCGGTATTGGCAAGAAAGAATTTCGGCTTCCAGCCGAGCTCGCCGACCTTGCGGATCGCCTGCGCCGAGCCCTTCGGCGCGGCCCAGGAGAAGAAGATGTCGGCGCCGGAATCATGCAGCGCGACGATCTGGGAATCAATCGAGGGATCGCTCACCTCATAGGATTTGTCGGCAATGATCATGCCGGCCTTGTCGCCGAGCCCATCCTTCAGGCCCTTGAACTGATCCTTGCCGGCGTCGTCGTTCTGCCAGAACACCGCGATCTTGCTGTTGGGGAAATGGTCGCGGATGTATTTTGCATAGATCCGTCCCTCGCTCTGGTAGTTGGGCTGGAAACCCATGGTCCAGGGGAAATTCCGGGGATCGCCGAACTTGGTGCCGCCGGAGGCGACGAACAGCTGCGGCACCTTCTTTGCATTCATGTATTTCATGATCGCCGAATTCGACGGCGTGCCCAGTGCCTGGAAAATCAGCAGGACCTCGTCGCTCTCGACGAGCTTGCGCGCCTGCTCGATCGCCTTCGGCGGCGAGTACGCGTCGTCATAGCTGATGAAGTTGATCTTGCGGCCGTTGATGCCGCCCTGGTCATTGATCATCCTGAAGAACGCAGCCTCAGACTTGCCGATCACGCCGTAGGACGACGCCGGCCCGCTGTACGGCATGATGTTGCCGATCTTGATTTCGCTGTCGTTGGCACCGGGATCGTATTTCTTCTGCGCGAAGGCCGAGGTCGCGATCAGTGCAGCACTTGCGAAGGCCACAACCGCGCCAATATATCCAGGACGAGCCGGCATCGTTTTCTCCCATTTTTTGTCGTTTGTTTTGATCATAAGTCTCGCAAGTCGCGCAGGTACTGGCAAGCACCGGGTTTTTCCGCCCGACGAAACAGCATTGTTGCCTGGCGCTATTTGTGATTGATGGTCATTGGGGACTTACAAGTCGAGGCGATCTGATTGCTTAAGCCGAAAATCCGTGTCGGCCCGCGGCATCCGCGATTCGCGGCCGCAGGCTACGAGCTCACGCGCCGGCTGAGCGAGCCTGCGATGGCGCGTCTCGGCCTCCACAAATCAACCAGCGACTTCGCCAAGCAGACGCTCGCATCGATCCGCGCGCGGCTGCAGCGCGGCGAGACGGTCTACATTGCTGGCCTCGCCTGCCCGGGCACCCACAACACCGGCGTTGCGCTGGTCGAGGTCACTCAGAGCGGCGGGCCGCGCCTGATCGTCAACAACGAGGAAGAGCGCTTTTCCGGAAACAAGCACACCAACGAGTTTCCACAATACGCACTGGACGACATGCGCGAGGTGCTGCGGCGGATGGGCCGCGACATCGGCGATATCGCGGCCTTCGTCACCACGTGGGACTACCCGGCGCTGATGGCGATGCTGATCCGCACCTCGTTCGAGGAAGCGCCCGGCAGCTTCAAGCTCTTGCGCGCGCCGATCGCGCCGGCGATCAACCTGCGTCAGATGGATCAGGTTCGGCGCCTGTCGCGCAAGCTCGGCAAGATGTATGGGCTCGGCGAACAGTTGCCGCTGATCTGCATGCCGCATCACGACAATCACGCCTGGTTCTCGTTCGCCGCCTCCCCGTTCGCCGACAGCACCGAGCCGATCGCGATCGGCGTGCTTGACGGCACCGGCGACATCGGCTCGATCTCGCTCTATGTCGCCGAGAACGGCGAGATGAAGCAGCTCTACTGCAATGAGAGCCTGTTCGATTCGCTCGGCGCCTTCTACAGCGTGATCTCGTCCAGCCAGGGCGGCTGGACCTGGCTCTCCAGCGAAGGCCGCTATATGGGCGCCGCCGCCTGGGGCGACATGAACCGCGCCACCAATCCGTATTATCAGCGGCTGAAGGAGGTGCTGCAGCTCGGGCCGAATGGCCAGGTGCACCTCAATCGCGCGATGGCCAATTGGCACAGCGATCCGACCGACAAGCCTTACAAGGCGCCGCTGATCGAGATTCTTGGCGAGCCGCTACGCTCCGATCAGCTCTGGAATCCCGACGCCGTGCTGCGCGTCGAGGACATCCACCACCGCCCCGACACGAAGGACCGGCTCGACAAGGCGGCCGCGACGCAGATGGTGTTCGAGGACGCGATGATCCACGTCGTCGATCATCTCTTGCGCGTCACCGGCACCAACCGCCTGGTGTTGACCGGCGGCGTGGCGCTCAACGCGCTCGGCAACATGCGACTGCTCGAGCACTTCAACGAGGCCTGGTTCGAACAGGCGCAGCAGCGCAAGGCGCGCCTACACATGTGGGTGCCGCCGGTGCCGGGCGATCCCGGCGTGCCGATCGGCGCCGCCTGGCTGTTCGCGCAGATGGCGGGCGCCCCGCGCGGCGCGGCGCTCTCGCACGCATTCTATTGCGGCTTGCCGCCGTCGCATGCCGACATCACCGCGGCGCTGAACGCCGATGACGTCGCCTCCAGGCCGGTCGGCAGCATCGCAACGCCGGAGGGCCGCGACGCGGTCGCCGACCTGATGGCGTACGCGGTGGCGCAGGGCGGCGTGATCGCGATCTACCAGGGCGCGGCGGAAACCGGTCCGCGCGCGCTCGGGCACCGCTCGATCCTCGCCAACCCCTGCGATCCCAATGTGCGTGAGCGTCTCAACGAGCGGGTCAAATATCGCGAGGCGATCCGTCCGCTGGCGCCGATGGCGACGCTGGAAGCGGCGCGCGATTATTTCGAGCTCGAGGACGGCGCCTCCGACGCCGACTACAACGCCTATAACTACATGGTGCTGACCGCCCACTCGAAGCCGCAGGCGCGCGAGAAAATCCCGGCGGTTGTACATGCCGACGGCACCGGCCGCATCCAGATCGTGCGCAGCGCCGATGATCCCCTCACCTACGCCTACCTGAAGGCGCTCGGCCGCCGCATCGGCGTCGAGATCTCGGTCAATACGTCGTTCAACGTTGCAGGCCCGATCGCACAGACGCCGGCGCAGGCGATGGATACGTTGCGCCGCTCCAAGGGCCTCGATGCCGTCGTGCTGGTCGCCGATGACGGCACAGCCTACGCCGCCTGGCACGGCGGCGAGCGCGACAGTGGACGCTTCACGGGGTGGTATGCCGAGTGGCAGAAGACGCGCAGCTAGCTAGCGGCGCAACCATGCCAGCACGCGGCCGTCGATCAGGAGCAGCGCACTGCCGATCACGAGCGCCCCGATCACCTCGCGCAGCGAGATCGGCTCGCCGAGCACGAGATAGCCGAGCAGGATCGCGGTGACCGGAATGAGCAGGGTCACCAGCATCACATTGGTCGCTCCGGAGCGCTGCAGGATTTGAAAGAACACGATGTAGGCCAGCGCCGTCGACAGCGCCGCCAGACCGATCACCGCGAGCCACGTCGTCAGATGCGGCATCGGCAGTTGCCAGGGCCGGTCGACCACGCCGGCGACGACGAGCATCATCGTCGCCGACGCCATCATCTGGAATGTCGCGGTTCCGAGCGGCGGGACCCGCGCCGGCAACCGCCGCCCGACCAGGGCCGCGACGCCATAGCTCAGCGCACCCGCAAGGCACAGCAGGATGCCGACGCCCTGCCTGGTCTCGAAGCCGAGGGCGTCGCCATGGAGGATCGCGACGCCGATCACGCCCACGACGACACCTGCGACGCGGCGCGGCTGCGGCCGCTCCTCACCGGCCGCCGCCATCACGACCACCGCAAACAAGGGCGTCGTGGCGTTGAGGATCGAAGCCAGCCCGCTCGTGATGTAGGTCTGCCCGAACACGATCAGCGAGAACGGCAGGACATTGTTGAACAGGCCCATAGCGAAGAACGGCGCCCATCCCGACAGACCTCTCGGAAATTCGATCTTGTAAGTCCGCAGCAGCGGCAACAGGATCAGGGCACCCAGCGTCACCCGCAGCAAGACCACAGTCAGCGGCGGCAGTTCGCGCACGATCACGCCGTTGAAGAAGAACGAGCCGCCCCACAAGACCGACAGCAAGCCGAGCAGCGACCAGTCGCGACTGTCGATCCTGTTCTCGGCGGAAGGCATGTCCGATTCCCATCTGCACAGGAGCAGATAGCTAGTGCGCCGCGGCGGCGGTTGCCACCCGATTTCCGGGCCGCTCCCGACAAACTACTTCGGCCGCGATACGATCTCGATCATCTGGCCTTCGTCGGCGTCGGGCGCGTGGGACTTCGCCTCGTCATAGGCGGCGAGCGCGGCGCGGCTGACTGGTACGCCCGGCAGCAGCGTCTCGGCGAGCCGGACCGCATAGTCCGCATCCTTGTGGCGCAAAGCCGCGGTGAAGGAGGCGCCGGAGAAATCACGCGCGATCATCCGCCTGGAATGGCGGATCACCTGCGGGCTCGCCACCACGCCGGTCGCGAGCGCTTCTCCCACCAGCCTCATGTCGAGGCCGGCCTGCTCGGCCATCGCGATGCCCTCGGCGAGGCTCGCGATCTGCACCGCGCCCATCAAATTGTTGATCAGCTTGAACACGGTCCCGGTCCCGACCGCGCCGAAATGGCGGATGGTGTTGCCGATCGGCGTGAGATACGGCTGCGCCATCTCGAGATCTGCGGCGTCGGCGCCGACCAGCAGCGTCAGCGTGCCGGCGGCCGCGGCTTCCGGCAGGCCGGTCACGGGACAGTCGATGTAGATCAGGCCGCGCGAGCGCAACTCGCGCGCCGTGTCGAGCACGTGCTGATACGACACCGTCGAGCATTCGATTGCGAGCGTGCCCGCCTTCATCGTCGCGGCGGCACCGTCCTTGGTCAGCCACACCTCGCGCGAGGCTTCGCCGTCCGCCACCATGGTGACGACCGCATCGGCGTCGATCGCGGCATCTTCGGGCGACGTCGCCCACTGCGCGCCGCGCGCGATCAGATCTTCCGCCTTGGCCTTGCTGCGATTCCACACCGCGACCGTGAAGCCGGCATCGAGATAGCGGCCGGCCATGCCGTGGCCCATGCGCCCCAACCCGATGAAGGCGACGCGCGGCATGGGCTAATCCACATCCTCGACGGAGCCGGGGCCGGTGCCGAAGGCACGCTGCGCCAGCGTCGCCGCCATGAACTCGTCGAGGTCGCCGTCGAGCACGCCGGAAGTGTCGGACGTCTGCACCCCCGTACGCAGGTCCTTCACCATCTGATAGGGCTGCAGCACGTAGGAGCGGATCTGGTGACCCCAGCCGATATCGGTCTTGGCGGCCTGATCGGCGGCGGCCTGCTCCTCGCGCTTCTTCAGCTCGATCTCGTAGAGACGTGCGCGCAGCATGTCCCAGGCCTGGGCCCGGTTCTTGTGCTGGGAGCGGCCGGCCTGGCAGACCACCGCGATGCCGGTCGGAATGTGGGTCAGGCGCACCGCGGACTCGGTCTTGTTGACGTGCTGACCGCCGGCGCCGCCGGACCGCATCGTGTCGGTGCGGACGTCGGACTCTTTGATCTCGATCTTGATCGAGTCATCGATGACCGGGAAGATCTGCACCGACGAGAACGAGGTATGCCGTCGCGCGTTGGAATCGAACGGCGAGATGCGCACCAGGCGATGCACGCCGGCCTCGGTCTTCAGCCAGCCATAGGCGTTGTGGCCGCTGATCTGGATGGTCGCGGACTTGATGCCGGCCTCTTCGCCCTGGGACTCCTCGAGAAACTCGATCTTGAAGCCGTGCTTCTCCGCCCAGCGCGTATACATGCGCAACAGCATCTGCGCCCAGTCCTGGCTTTCGGTGCCGCCCGCACCGGCATGGACCTCGAGATAGGAATCGAACTTGTCCGCTTCGCCCGAGAGCAGCGCCTCGAGCTCGCGCCGAGCGACCTCCTTCTTCAGGTCCTTGAGCGCCTTCTCGGCTTCGGCGACCACACCCTCATCGTTCTCGGCCTCGCCGAGCTCGATCATGCCGACATTGTCCTCGAGCTCGCGCTCGACCTTGCCGATGCCCGAGAGCGCGTCCTCCAATGAGGTGCGCTCCTGCATCAGCTTCTGGGCTTTCTGGGGGTCGTTCCAGAGATTGGAATCTTCAGCGAGCTTGTTCAGCTCAGCGAGGCGTGCCGTCGATGTCTCGACGTCAAAGATGCCTCCTCAGCAGCCCGACTGACTGCTTGATCTCTTCAACAAGGCGTTCGATTTCCGCGCGCATGGGTCTTCAGCTGTTAGGTTCAATTGCTGCGAGGGATGTAGCGGCCGGCGCGGCAAAGCGCAATCGGCTCGGCCGCGCTGTCCCGCTGATTTGGAACTGAGTACCGCCAGGGCGTTTTCGAGCGAAGTGGATACCGGTTCGCGTAAAGAAAACGCGTCAAAACAAGAATCTAGAGCCCCGTTCCGATTCCATCGGAACGGAAATGGCTCTAGTACAGTCCGCCGGTTCCGGGACGCATGAACAATCCGCTGTCAGACGCCGGTTGCTGCGACGCCGGCGGCCCGCGGCCGTCGGCATCGGCGACGCCGATGACGGAGTAGTTATCCGGCGGCGCGGTACCCGGCTTGAAGGCTTCCAGGATCGTGTTGCCGCCATCACCCGGGCCGGCGCGCATGCCGGACTTGGCGTCGACGCGGATCAGCTTGATGCCGGCGGGAACCTTGAACGGGGTCGGCGGCTTGTCGGCGAGCGCGAGCTTGAGGAAGTCGCGCGCGATCGGCGCGGCGACGTGACCGCCGGTCGCGGCCCGGCCGAGGTTGCGCGGCTTGTCGTAGCCCATGTAGACGCCGACCGCGAGGTCCGGCGAGAAACCGACGAACCACACGTCCTTCTCGTCGTTGGTGGTGCCGGTCTTGCCGGCGATTGGCTTGCCGACTTCCTTGACGACGGTCGCTGTACCGCGCTGGACCACGCCTTCCATCATCTCGGTGATCTGGTAGGCAGTCATCGGATCGAGCACCTGCTCGCGACGGTCGACGAGCTGCGGCTCGGGCTGGTTCTTCCAGCCGGCGGGCGCGTCGCAACCGCGGCACTCGCGGGCATCGTGCTTGAAGATGGTGTGGCCGTAGCGATCCTGGATGCGGTCGATCAGTGTCGGCTTCACGCGACGTCCGCCATTGGCGAACATCGAATAGGCCGTGACCATGCGCATCACAGTGGTTTCGCCGGCGCCGAGTGCATAGGACAGATAGTTCGGCAATTCGTCATAGACGCCGAAGCGCTTGGCATACTCGCCGATCAAGGGCATGCCGATGTCCTGGGCGAGCCGCACCGTCACGGTGTTGAGCGAGCGCTGCAACGCGTTGCGCAGCGTGGTCGGGCCGTAATACTTGCCGGTCGAATAGTTTTCCGGACGCCAGACGCCGGCGCCCTGCCCCTGGTCGATTTCGATCGGCGCGTCGATCACGACCGTGGACGGCGTATAGCCGTTGTCGAGCGCCGAGGAATAGACGATCGGCTTGAACGACGATCCCGGCTGCCGATAGGCCTGCGTCGCGCGGTTGAACTGGCTCTGGTCGAACGAGAAGCCGCCGACCATCGCGAGCACGCGACCGGTCCACGGATCCATCACCACCATGGCGCCGGAGACTTCGGGGAGCTGCCGCAGACGATACTGGCCCTCGACGGTGTTGCCGTCCTTGCTGACCAGCGGATCGGCATAGATCACGTCGCCGGGCTGCAGCACCTGCGAGACCGCCGTCGGCGCCTTGCCCTTGGATTTCGCCCAGCGCACGCCGTCCATCGTGATGATGCCGGTCTGCCGGGCTTTGCTGACCGCGCCGCCGAGCTCGCGGCCCGGCTGGAAGCCGATTCGCGCCGACTGATCGCTGGTCTCCAGCACCACGGCCATCCGCCACGGCGAGATGTCCGAGAGCGATTTGACGTCGGCGAGCTTGACGCCCCAGTCGCCGGAAACGTCGAGCTTCTGCAGCGCACCGCGCCAGCCCTGCGCCTCGTCATAGTTGACGAGACCGGCCGCCATGGTCTTGCGCGCCATCACCTGGATCTTGGGATCGAGCGTGGTGCGGACCGACAGGCCGCCCTCGTAGAGCTTCTTCTCGCCGTACCGCTCGAAGATGTCGCGACGGACTTCCTCCGCGAAATATTCGCCGGCGAAGATGTGGGCGCCGTTGCTACGGCTGGTGACGATCAGCGGCTCCTTGCGCGCCTTGTCGGCGTCGGCCTGCTTGATCCAGCCGTTCTCCAGCAAGCGATCGACCACGTAGTTGCGGCGCTCGATCGCGCGGTCACGGTTGCGCACCGGATGCAGCGCCGCCGGCGCCTTCGGCAGCGCTGCGAGATAGGAGGCTTCGGCGATCGTCAGTTCGTTGACCGACTTGTCGAAGTAGACCAGCGACGCCGCAGCGATGCCGTAGGCGCCGAGGCCGAGATAGATTTCGTTGAGGTAGAGCTCGAGGATACGGTCCTTCGAGTAGGCACGCTCGATGCGCATCGCCAGCAAGGCTTCCTTGATCTTGCGCGTGAACGACACCTCGTTGGTGAGCAGGAAGTTCTTCGCGACCTGCTGGGTGATGGTCGACGCACCCTGCGGACGGCGGTTGGAGCCGTAGTTCTGTGCATAGAGGATCGCAGCGCGTGCCATGCCGGAATAGTCGATGCCGCCGTGCTCGTAGAAATTCTTGTCTTCAGCGGCGAGGAACGCGTTGATGACGAGCTTCGGCACCGCCTGGATCGGCAGATAGAGCCGGCGCTCCTTGGAATATTCGCCGAGCAGCGCGCCGTCGGAGGCGTGCACGCGCGTCATCACCGGCGGCTCATAGTCCTGGAGCTGCGAATAGTCCGGCAGGTCCTTGGAGAAATGCCAGATCGCGCCGGCGACGGCGGCGACGCCGACCAGGAACACAACGGTTCCGGCGGCGAACAGGAAACCCAAGAACCGCACGAGCAGGCGCATTATCGACGTTCCGTTCCAACCTTACGACGCTCGATCATCGCGAGCGCCCGTCCAAAGTGCGAAAGCCTTACGCGACGAAACCTGGGGCCCAACGAGCCACCGTTGCGCATGCCCAATATCCAAGAGTCATCGGACAATATGGTCGATTCCGACGACCCTGCGGTCTCTAGTCTATACCGTTGCCGCTGTGGCCAAACTAGGGCCTCCCCTCGCCGGCTCCGTCTTTTCACCCGGCCGGTTTCATTTGGCCGGCCCGGCAGTTGCGAGCCGTTTGGCGAAATATGCATCAATCGCCTGGGCCATCGAGCCGACCGTCTTGTTCCGCCAGTTCTCCGAGACCAGATGCTCAAGATCACCCTTGTTGGAGACGTAGCCGAGCTCGACCAGGACCGACGGAACGTCGGGCGCCTTCAGCACCCGGAAGCCGGCCGATTTGAGCGGATGCTTGTGCATCCTGACCGTGGTCTTCATCTCGGTCATCAGGAGACGGGCGAAGCGATTGGCGAAGGTCTTGGTCTCCCGCTGCGCGAGGTCGATCAGGATGTCGGCAACCTCGGTCGGCTCGTCGGTCAGATTGACCCCGCCGATGGCGTCGGCCTTGTTCTCAACGTCTGCGAGCCGCTCGGCCTCGGCGTCGGATGCCTTGTCCGACAGCGTATAGATCGTGGCGCCCTGGGCATCGCCTTCACGCTTCGGCAAGGCGTCGGCGTGGATCGAGACGAACAGCGCCGCCGACTGGCTGCGGGCGACCTTCACCCGGTCGTTCAACGGGATGAACGTGTCGTCGGTACGGGTCATCACCACGCGGTATTTGCCCGACTTTTCGATCCGGTCACGCAATGCCAGGCCGAACCCGAGCACGAGGTTCTTTTCCATCTCGCCGCCGGATTGGGTGCCGTTGTCGAGGCCGCCATGGCCGGGGTCGATCACGATCAGCGGCCGCGTGTCCGGACCGACGGCAGGTTTCAGGGCCGCCGTCGTCTCGGGTGCGGCCACCGCGGCGTTGGCATCGGCGACCGTCGGCTTGAGCTCGGGCCGATTCTCGGGGGCGAGCGACTGCACGAAGCTCGTGCGATCGACCTCTTCGAGTTCCAGGACCAGCCGCGGCGGCTGGCCGTTCGCGGCGTCGAGGACGTAGGAATTTGCGACCTTGGCCGGCCCGGTCAGGTCGAAGACGATCCGGGAGCCGCCGGGCATGACCAGACCGTAGCGGAACGCCTTGACCAGACCCCGGCCGGAGGAGCCGGTTCCGGCGGCGAGCTGGAAGGTCACCTGCGGGATATCCACCACGACGCGGTAAGGGTCGGCCAGCGGAAAGGCCCGGAACTCGATCTTGCGGTCGAGATCGAGGATGAATCGGGTCTGCTTGGCATCACCGGCGAGGCGCGCGTCCGAGGCAACCGGGAAACTTGGACCTGCCGCCGGGGCGGATTGGCTGGCACGCTGCCCCTCAGCCGCACCGCTCGCGCCGGCGCACACCAATACTGCGGCGCACAAAAGGCCACAGCCCAGCAAAACAAGGTGATTTGCGCGGATCGCCAACGATTCGGTGCCTCCCCGAGCAGCCTCATATCGCAGTAGGACTACAGAGTTAATTGCACCTTAACGCCGCCGGGGCGAAAAGGATCAAGTGTTGCCGGGCCGCGACGCTTCCCTTGCACGGGGCGGGCAATCCACGTATGTACGGGATGCTGACGGCTAGTACTCCCGGTTGTGTCGCGTTCAGCCTCCCGGTGCAGCGGTGGAACTTTCGAAGAGACGGTTCCAGCGTGTTTTACCGATCCCTCCGCAGCCAGCGCCGCGCGCGGCTGACAAGGAGTGGCGGTTTTGAGCCCGAGCGGCGTCCGGTCCCAGGCACACTCTCGCCAGAGGGACGGTTTGAGACACGGCATAACTGATTATCCGGTCCTCCGGGGCCTCGATATGCGATGGCCGGCGAGCGCTTCGGCGCCGCGCCGGGCTTTCAGCAAAAGATACGGCGGTACTTCTCGCCGCCAACATGTTTAGACGGGCCGACGCTTAATGCGCCAGACTGTGTTGCCGACCAGGATCCCCGAGACGATCGCGCTGACGCGAGGTGAAAGCTTCGCCCGCCGCGTTGTCCCGGTGGGCTCCCGCTCGGCTCTGCGCCTCAGGACGCGTTTTGGCCTTCCCCTCACCCCCGAATCAGGTGGACCGTCGCGTCACCGGGCGGCGCAGTTTGCGCGCGCCATGCACCGCGCCCGCCGCCTCCAAGAGCTCCAAAATGCCGAACAAGATGTTGATCGATGCCACTCACCCGGAAGAGACCCGGGTCGTCGTGGTCCGTGGCAATCGCGTCGAAGAGTTTGATTTCGAGACCGCCCAGCGCAAGCAGCTGCGCGGCAACATTTATCTCGCCAAGGTGACGCGCGTAGAGCCGTCGCTGCAGGCCGCCTTCATCGAGTATGGCGGCAACCGCCACGGCTTCCTCGCCTTCAGCGAAATCCATCCCGACTACTACCAGATCCCGGTCGCCGACCGTCAGGCGCTGATCGAGGCCGATGAGCGCGCCCATCGCGAGGCCGAGGAAGAGCACGAGAGCCGCGGCCACCGCCGCCGTTCGCGTCACCGCAACGCCCGCCGCCGCGGCCATGGCGACCGCGTGCAGAGCGAGGTCGTCGAAGGTGCGAGCCTCGATCCGCAGGCGACGGAGGCCCTTGAGGTCCACGAGCAGCAGGTCGATGCCGAGCGTCATGATCATGAGGTCGTGGCCCACGAAGGTCATGAGCACGACGCGCACGCCCATGATCACGATGATCATGACGATCACGGCCACGATCATCATGACCACGACCACGGTCATCGCCACGAGGACGCGCACGACCATGTCCATGCCGCGAGCGAGGCGCCGGCCGCCGACGCGCAGCCGGACCCGGTCGTTGCCGTTGTCGAGGCCTCGGTTGCGGCAGCAGCGCCCGAAACGATCCAGATTGTCGAGATCAATCATGAGCCCGAACGGGCGCGTGAGGAGCAGGTCGAGGAAAACGCCGCGCACGCCGACGATGCGCCGGCGGTGGCGGACGACGTGATTGCCGGCTCCGATGAGCCGGCGGTTGCTGAGCAGGCTGTCTCCGAGGAGGCCGCGGCGCCGGTCGGCGAACGTGGCGATGAACCCCACGACGACGAAGACGAGGACGACGGCGAGGAAGGCGAGGAAGAGGAAGTCGTCGAATCCGTCGGCGGCGACGACGTGCTCGAGGAAGTTCCGGAGCGCGCGTTCCGCCCGCGCCGCCAGTACAAGATCCAGGAAGTCATCAAGCGCCGCCAGGTGATGCTGGTGCAGGTCGTCAAGGAAGAGCGCGGCAACAAGGGCGCCGCGCTGACCACCTACCTCTCGCTCGCCGGCCGCTACGCCGTTCTGATGCCCAACACCGCGCGCGGCGGCGGCATCAGCCGCAAGATCACTAGCGCGCAGGACCGCTCGCGACTGAAGGAAGTGGTGCAGGATCTCGACGTGCCCGAGGGCATGGGGATCATCCTGCGAACCGCCGGCGCCTCCCGCACCAAGCCGGAGATCAAGCGCGACTTCGAATACCTGATCCGCATGTGGGAAACCGTGCGCGACCTGACCTTGAAGTCGCAGGCGCCGAGCCTCGTCTATGAGGAAGGCTCGCTGATCAAGCGCTCGCTGCGCGACCTCTACAACAAGGAGATCGACGAGATCCAGGTGGCGGGCGAAGCCGGCTACCGCGAAGCCCGCGACTTCATGAAGATGCTGATGCCGGCGAACGTGCGCGCGGTGAAGCAGTATCGCGACGGCCAGCCGCTATTCTCGCGCATGGGCGTCGAGAGCCAGCTCGATGCGATGTTCTCGCCGACCGTGCAGCTGCGCTCCGGCGGCTACATCGTCATCAACCAGACCGAGGCGCTGGTCTCGATCGACGTCAACTCGGGACGGGCCACGCGCGAGCACCATATCGAGGACACCGCGCTCAAGACCAATCTCGAGGCGGCGGAGGAAGTCGCAAGACAGCTCCGGCTGCGCGACCTCGCCGGCCTGATCGTCATCGATTTCATCGACATGGACGAGAAGCGCAACAATCGTGCGGTCGAGCGCAAGCTGTCCGACTGCCTGCGGCAGGACCGCGCGCGGATCCAGGTCGGCCGTATCTCGCATTTCGGCCTTCTGGAGATGTCGCGCCAGCGCATCCGCGCCAGCGTGCTGGAGAGCTCGACCGAGCCCTGCCCGCAGTGCGGCGGCTCGGGTCACGTTCGTTCGGTCTCGTCGGTGGCGCTGCAGCTGCTGCGCGGTATCGAAGAGATCCTGATGAAGGGCGCGACGCACAATCTCGTGGTGCGCACCCGCACCGACGTTGCGCTCTACGTCCTCAACCACAAGCGCGGCCATCTGCGCGATCTGGAAGAAGCCTTCAGGGTGTCGCTCTCGATCGTCGCCGATGCGACCGTCAGCGGCCAGCAGTCCTACGTCATCGATCGCGGCGAGCAGGTGCATACGCTCGAGGCGGCCAAGGCGCTCCTGGCGGCCCAGGCGGCCACCGCCCCGTCGCAGACGGAGGAGCAGGACGACGAGGAAGAGCTGTTCGAGTACGAAGCCGAGGTCGAGACCGAGGAAACCGAGGGGCTTGCCGACGAGCAGGCCGCGGGCGAGGACGCTGGCGCCGAGAGCGAGGGCGAAGGTCAGCGCCGCAGGCGGCGGCGCCGGCGTCGCGGCCGCGGTGGCGAGGCGCGCGACGGCGCGCAGCCGGCGCGTGACGACAGCGACCTCATGCATGTGATGCCGGAGGCGACCGAGGCGGTCGCCGCCGAGGATGGCGAAGGTGACGAGGACGAAGCCGACGAGGCGCAGGGTTTCGCGCGCGGCGACCAGGGCGGCAATGGCGAGCGTCGTCCGCGCCGCCGCGGGCGTCGCGGCGGACGCCGCCGGCGTGGCGGCGGAATGCAGGACGAAGGTCTCGCGGGGTCGATCTCGGACGAGCTCGGACCGACCGCGGAGCCGGAAGCGGTCGACGCCGTCGCCGACTTCGACGGCAGCGCACCGGAGCCGGCCCCTTCGCCGCTGCAGCCCGAGCCAATTGCGCAGCAGCCGGACGAGCAGCCCGTTGAGCCGGTGCCGGCCGAGGCCGTCGCAGAACCGTCGCCCGAGGAGAACCCGGCGGAGGCTGACCGCGCCGCCCGGCGCCGCTCGACCGTGCGCGAGAAGGTCAGCTTCCTGGCCAGCCCGCCGCCCGAGACGCCGGCGCCCGCGCTGGTCGAGACCCCGGCCGAACCCGCGCCCGCCCCTGCCCCCGCGGCCGAGCCCGCTCCGGCAGCCGCAACCGAGGCGCCTGCCCGCAAGGGCTGGTGGTCACGCCGGTTCGGCGGCGGAAACTAGATCGAGGCATCACGTAGGAACCGCCCGGCTCAAACCGGGCGGTTTTGATTTTGAGGCGTAAGGGATGCAAAGTGCAATCGTTCTTGGCGGCGGCATGGTGGGCGTCAGCTCGGCGCTGCATCTGCAGCGCCGCGGCTGGTCGATCACGCTCGTCGACCGCAAGCAACCGGGCCTGGAGACGAGCTACGGCAATGCCGGGATCATCCAGAGCGAGGCCGTGCGTCCCTATCCGATGCCGCGCGATCTCGCCACGCTGGCGAGGATCGCGACCGGTCGCACCAACGATGTGCGCTATCGGTTGGCGTCGCTGCACCGGCACGTCGAGCCGTTGCTGCGCTATTGGTGGAACTCGGCACCGAAGCGGCATCAGGAAGCAACCGCCGCCTGGGCGCGTTTAATCGCTCACGCCACGCCCGAACACGACGTGTTGATCCGCGAGGCCCACGCCGACAACCTCGTCCGTCGCGCCGGCTACCGCCTGCTGCACCGCGACCCCGTCGCGTTCGAGCTCGCGATTGCAAAGGCCGAAGAGAACAGGCGCGACTACGGTGTCCAGTTCCGCGTGCTTGATGGCAGCGAGCTCGCCAGGGCCGAGCCACTGCTACGTGACGATCTTCCCGGCGCCATTCACTGGCTTGGGCCGTGGACGGTCTCCGATCCGGGCGGCCTTGTCGCGGCATACGCCAGATTGTTTCAGCGCCTCGGCGGCAACATCGTCTCCGGCGACGCGCTGACGCTCACGGAGACATCGTCCGGCTGGTCTGTCGAAACGGCCGACGGACGCATCGACGCGGCCAATGCCGTCGTCGCGCTCGGGCCGTGGTCACCCGATCTCATGCTGCGCTTCGGCTATCGCATCCCGCTGGTTCGCAAGCGCGGCTACCACATGCACTATCAAGGCGGCAGCTCGCTCGATCTGCCACTGGTCGATACCGCGAACGGCTATGCGATGGCGCCGATGGCCAAGGGCATCCGCATCACGACGGGTGCGGAGCTGACGAGCCCGGATGCGCCGGCGACGCCGGTCCAGCTCGGCAACGCCGAGGCCGCCGCACGCGGCCTGCTTGATATCGGCACGCGCGTCGAGCCGGAGCCATGGTATGGCACGCGGCCCTGCACGTCGGACATGTTGCCGGTGCTTGGGCCGGCGCCGCGCCACCGCGGGCTCTGGATGAACTTCGGCCACGGCCACCAGGGCTTTACCCTCGGCCCCGCCACGGCACGATTGCTTGCCGAATGCATGAGCGGCGAGACACCGGCCGTGGACCTGACGCCCTATCGCGCCGATCGCTTTGGCGGACATTAGCTCGCCCGCGTCGCCGGCACTGGGCGCCGAAACAGCGAGGGCTGATCGACGATGTCGACCAGCCCTATTGTTTCCGCAGCTGAGGCGCGAGACGCGCCGTTCGATGAGATCGCGCTGATCAGTCCGTCGTCAGCGCGGTCTCCATGTCGGTCGGGTCGATCTGCTTGGCGAGATTGGTATTAAGCTTGTCGCGGTCGAGTTCGCCCTCCCACCAGGCGACGATCACGCAGGCAACGCCGTTGCCGCACAGATTGGTCAGCGCGCGGCATTCGCTCATGAACTTGTCGATGCCGAGCACGATCGCCATCCCCGGCACCAGCCGCGGGTCGACCACCGCGAGCGTCGCCGCCAGCGTGATGAAGCCCGCGCCGGTGATGCCGGAGGCGCCCTTCGAGGTCAGCATCGCCACGACCAGGATCGTGATCTGCTGGGTGAAGCTGAGATCGAAGCCGAGCGCCTGCGCGATGAACAGGGTCGCCAGGGTCATGTAGATGTTGGTGCCGTCGAGGTTGAACGAATACCCCGTCGGGACCACGAGGCCGACCACGGACTTCGAGCAGCCGAGCCGTTCGAGCTTCTCCATCAATGACGGCAGCGCGCTTTCCGAGGACGACGTGCCGAGCACGATCAAGAGCTCGTCCTTGATATAGGCCAGGAACTTGAAGATCGAGAATCCGGCGATCCGCGCGATGATGCCGAGCACCACGAACACGAACAGCGCGGCCGTCAGGTAGAACGTCGCGATCAGCCCCAGCAGGTTGAGGATCGCACCGGTGCCGAACTTGCCGATGGTGTAGGCCATCGCGCCGAACGCACCGATCGGCGCCGCCCGCATCACGATCGAGATGACACCGAACACGGCGTGCGCGGCGTCGTCGATGAAGTTGCGGATGGTGTGGCCGCGCTCGCCGAGGCCCATGATCGCGAAGCCGAACAGCACCGAGAACAGCAGCACCTGCAGGATCTCGCCCTGCGCGAACGCGCCGACGACGGTGTCCGGGATGATGTGCAGGATGAAGTCGACGCTCTTCTGCGCTTCCGCCTGCTTGGCGTAGCCCGCAACCGCCTGCGCATTCGCCGCGGCGTTGCCGAAGCCCGCGCCGGGGCGGATCACGTTGCCGACGATCAGCCCGATCACCAGTGCAAACGTCGAGACGATCTCGAAATAGACCAGCGCCTTGACGCCGATGCGGCCGACCTTCTTGGCATCCTGGATGTGGGCGATGCCCGACACCACGGTGCAGAAGATGATCGGCGCGATCACCATCTTGATCAGCTTGATGAAACCGTCGCCGAGCGCCTTGATCCAGTCGTTGGTGGCAAGGTTGGGCCACAACCAGCCCACCAGTGCGCCGAGCACGATCGCGATCAGGACCTGGACGTAGAGAATCTTGTACCACGGCTTGGCGCCGGCGGCTGCCGGCGCACCCGTGGCAACGGTCGTCGTTGCCATGTATCACTCCCCCTCAGAAGCAGGTTCTAGCCAAGATCAAGTTGGCCGGCCGAGTCAATCGGAACTGACCGGCCTGGCCGCCTTATCCGCGGCGATCGGCGAGCCGCCGCGCAGCCGGCACCAGCGTTGCCCCCAGCGCGTTCTTGATCCGCCCCAGGTTGGGTCTTGAAGATTTGCGGCTATTTAAGCCAATGCGCGATCCGCGCAACCGCTTCCTGCATGTCGTCGGCCGAGCGGGCGTAGGAGAAGCGGATGAACGAGCGGCCGTGAATCGGATCGAAATCGACACCCGGTGTCGCCGCGACGTGCGTCTTCTCCAGCATCTCGCTGGCGAAGGCGAAACTGTCCGAGGTGAAGTCGGAGACGTCGGCATACAAATAGAACGCGCCGTCGGCCGGAAGGAACTTGGTCAGGCCGGCCTTCGGCAGTCCCTCGATCAGGATGCGGCGGTTCTCCTGATAACCGCGCTTGATCGCCTCCATCTCCTCGCGCCCGTCGAACGCAGCTTCGGCCGCGATCTGCGACAGCGTCGGCACCGAGATCGAGAGGTTCTGTTGCAACCGTTCGATCGGCCGTACCAGGACATCCGGCACCACCATCCAGCCGACGCGCCAGCCGGTCATGCAGAAGTATTTCGAGAACGAGTTGATCACCAGCGCCCGCGACGACAACTCGGCCGCGGTGACCGACGGAAAGGCGTAGTCGAGCCCGTGATAGATTTCGTCGGAGATGAAGCGGATGCCGGCACTGTCAGCGGCCGCCATCAGGCTCGACAGCGCCTCGCGCGACATCATCGTGCCGGTCGGATTGGCGGGACTGCCGACCAGCACGCCCTTCAGCGGCGTCTTGCGATGGGCAGCGAGCAGCGCCTCGCCGGTCAGCGCATGACGCGTGTCATTGCTGGTCTCGATCAGCACCGGCTCGCAACCAAGCGCGGTCAGGATATGCCGATACGGCGGATAGCCGGGCACGGTGACCGCGACGCGGTCGCCCGGCTCGAACATCGCGAGGAAGGCCAGGATGAAACCGCCCGACGAACCAGTTGTGACGATGATGCGCTCGGCATCCACCTCACATCGATAGGTCTCGCGATAATGCTGCGCGATGCGGGCGCGCAGCGAGGGAATGCCGAGCGCGGAGGTGTAGTCGATCCGCCCGTCGCGGAGCGCGGCCTGCGCCGCAGCAATCGCGGGTTTCGGCGCCGGTGCGGCCGGCTGCCCGACCTCCATGTGGATAACGTGGCCGCCGGCCGCCTCGATTCGCGCCGCGGCCGCCATCACGTCCATCACCATGAACGGCGGAACGTCGCTTCGTCCGGATGCCGTCAACAGGCTGGTCACACGGTCTCTCACTGTCGCATCACGCATGGATTTCTGCTATTTGACCGGGCCGTCGCCGGATTCAGGTTCCCGCACAGGCGACCGCCCCAGACTGGCCGCATTCGGTGGCTCCTTATAGCGTTTTCGAGCAAAGTGAATACCGGTTCGCGTGAAGAAAAACTGCAAAAACAACCCTCTGGATCACGCGTCCGACCTCGTCGGCACCGGATTCGGAACCTCGCCTTCCGCGGCCCGCCAGCGCCTATAGTCCGCCTCATGCTGTTCCGCCTCGCGCCCCGAACCTGGACCTTCAAACTGACCGCGCTCGCCGCCGCGTTCGCGCTGGCGTTCGGCCCCCTGGCGGCGCAGGCGCAGCAGGGCAAGGGACCGCCGGTGCTGCGCGACACTGAGTCCGAGCAGCTCTTGCGCGAATATACCCGGCCGATCCTGCGCGCCGCAGGTCTGGAGAAGCAGAACATCCAGATCGTGATCCTCAACGACAGCGCGTTCAACGCCTTTGTCGCCGACGGCCGGCGCATCTTCGTCAACTTCGGCGCGCTGATGCAGTCGGAGACGCCGAACCAGATCATCGGCGTGCTCGCGCACGAGACCGGCCACCTCGCCGGCGGCCATCTCGCCAAGTTGCGCGAGCAGTTGGCGCAGGCCCAGACCCAGATGATCATCGCCATGCTGCTCGGCGCCGGCGCCATCGCGGCCGGCGCGCGCAGCGGCACCAATAACGGCCTCACCAATGCCGGCGCGGCCGCGATGTCGGCGCCGCAGGAGGTGATCCGGCGCACGCTGCTGTCGTACCAACGGCAGCAGGAGGAAAACGCCGACCGTGCCGGGGTCAAGTTCCTGACCGCGACCGGCCAGTCCCCCAAGGGCATGTACGAGACGTTCAAGCGCTTCACCGACGAGAGCCTGTTCGCGGCGCGCGGCTATGATCCCTATCTGCAGTCGCACCCGATGCCGATCGACCGCGTGCGGGCGCTGGAGGAGATCGCGCGCACCAGCCCGTATTGGGAGAAGAAGGACGATCCGGCGCTGCAGCTCCGCCACGACATGATGCGCGCCAAGATTTCCGGCTTCATGGAGCGGCAGGAGACCGTCTACCGGCGTTATCCGCTCTCCAACAACAGCCTGCCGGCACGCTACGCGCGCGCGATCACCACCTATCTGCACGGCGATCTGCGCTCTGCGATCGCGCAGATCGACGGGCTGATCCAGGTGCAGCCGAACAACCCCTATTTCTACGAATTGCGCGGCCAGGCGCTGCTCGAAGGCGGCAAGCCGGCGGAGGCGATCGCGCCGCTGCGCAAGGCGGTTCAGCTTTCGGGCAACTCGGCGCTGATCGAGATGCTGCTCGGCCAGGCCCTGGTCGCCAGCGACAACAAGGCCTACACCGACGAGGCGATCAGCATCCTGCGCGCCGCCGTTGCGCGCGAGACCGAGGCGCCGCTCGGCTATACCCAGCTTGCGATGGCCTATGGCCGCAAGGGCGACTACGCCCAGGCCGACCTCGCCTCGGCCCAGGCCGCCTATCTGCGCGGCGACAGCAAGACCGCCCGCGACCTTGCGTCACGTGCCAAGACACGGTTCGCAATCGGCACGCCCGGCTGGGTCAAAGCTGACGACATTGTGAGCGCCAAGCCGCTGCCGGGTCAGAAAAACAACTAGAAATAAACCGTAGTTCGATACAACGATCACCGAAACCGGCTCACAGCCCGGCCGTTATTTCAGACACGGCCGAACAAGGATTTGCCCTATGCCATCGCTCCGCTTTCTTGCTCCTGCCCTGCTTGCGCTCGGCCTTTGCGGCGCGCCGCTCCAGGCGTCGGCCCAGAGCTTCTCCGACAGCCAGCGCAGCGACATCGAGAGCATCGTGCGCAACTACCTGATCGCGCACCCTGAGGTGCTCGAGGAGGCGATGAACGAGCTGAGCAAGCGGCAGGCCGCCGCCGAGGCCGAGAAACATCAGCAGAGCGTTGCCAAGAACGCCGACACGATCTTCAACTCGCCGCGCGGCGTGACGCTCGGCAACAAGGACGGCGACGTCACCTTCGTCGAGTTCTTCGATTACAATTGCGGCTACTGCAAGCGCGCGATGGCCGACATGCTCGAATTGATGAAGGCGGATCCGAAGCTGAAGGTCGTGCTCAAGGAATTTCCGGTGCTGAGCCAGGGCTCGGTCGAGGCTGCCCAGGTCGCGGTTGCGGTGCGCATGCAGGATCCGACCGGCAAGAAATATCTCGACTTCCACCAGAAGCTGCTCGGCGGCCGCGGCGCCGCCGACAAGGCCCGCGCGCTTGCCGTCGCCAAGGAAGTCGGGCTCGACATGGCCAGGCTCGAAAAGGATATGGCGGGACCGGAAGCCAAGGCGACGCTAGAGGAGAATTTCCGCCTCGCCGAATCCATGGGCATGAATGGCACGCCGAGCTACGTGATCGGCAAGCAGGTGGTGATCGGCGCGGTCGGCGTCGACAATCTGAAGGAAAAGATCGGCGTCGCCCGCTGCGGCAAGGCGACTTGCTGATCGCGCCGATTTTCATTCCGAAGCACTGAAAAATCCGGCTGCTGCGCAGCCGGATTTTTTGTTGAGCGAAGCGCGACACTGTTCGACGTTCAACGCTGCGCGCGTGTTCATCGCGCATTCACAAAACAAACCGTGTGGAACCAACAATCACTGGGAACATCACCCATCCTCCCTCGTTGTCGGCGCGGGCAATGCATACACGTGAGGAGAAACTTATGTCTAAACGCTTTCTGATTTCGGTCGCCGCAGCGGCCCTGATCGCAGGCACGGGCTTCGCGAATGCGCAGGGCGCAGGTGGCGCAAGCAAGGACTATCCGGCGACCGGCGGCGCGACCATACAGCACAGCGCTCCTTCAGGTGGCGCGACATCAGGCACGATGGAACACGAGAAGGGCATGAAGGGTTCCGAGCATTCCACCACGGGTCAAGCGCCCGACATGAAGGGTGCGGAATCCGAGAAAGGACAGCCGGGCGCTAGCGGCAAGGCCACCGAGCATGAGACCAAGGGTGGCAAGGACATGAAGGCCGACGAACGCAGCAAGAGCGGCACCGTCGGCGAAACCCGCGAGAAGAGCGGCGGCACCGCCACCGAGAGCCGCGAGAAGAGCAGCGGCATGGAAAAGCAGAAGGGTATGGAGACCCAGAAGGGTACCACCGAGCAGAAAGGCATGGAGACGCAGAAGGGCGCAACAGACACGACCCGACAGCAAACCACGACCGGCAACGCAGCGACGTCGGCGACCGCGGCTCCACCGGCCGAGAAGCGGTCTGAGATCACCACGGCGATCAAGTCGGAGAAGGTGACCGAGGTGACGAATGTGAACTTCAACGTGTCGGTCGGCACGGTCGTGCCGACGAGCGTGCACTTCTATCCGGTTCCCGAACGCGTCGTCGTGATCTATCCGCAGTGGCGCGGCTATGAGTTCATTCTGGTCAAGGGCCGCTACGTGATCGTCGAGCCGCGGACGCACGAGATCGTCTACATCATCGAAGGCTAACCGCCACCCCGGCGCACGGCCGGCCGCTGGGGGCTGCCCTCATCCCGCAAAGCCCCGCCCGACCAGGCGGGGCTTTGTCGCGTCAGGCCCGGGGCCGGCGGGCCCACCGGGAGTTTTCCACAGATGTTGGTTAATGAGCATTTTCCGTGGCTTAGAGCCATGGCCTGACAGGAGAATTGAGCTTGCTGAAGGGCCACGCCAGCCACCTAAAGGCTTTCCCTTCGGGCCGTTGTTACCTATAACCCCGCGATCTAATTCCCCTTTTGCCGGACTCCTGGATGGCCCAAGCCTCTGCCGCGACGATCTATGTGCTCAACGGCCCCAACCTCAATCTCTTGGGGACCCGTGAGCCTGAGACCTACGGCCATGCCACGCTCGCCGATGTCGAGAAGCTGTGCGTGGACACCGCGAAGCAATTCGGCCTGACCGCCGACTGCCGGCAGTCCAATCGCGAGGGCGAGCTGATCGACTTCATCCACGAGGCCCATGCCAAGAAGGCTGCAGGCATCATCATCAACGCCGGCGGCTACTCCCACACCTCGATCGCGCTGCACGACGCGCTGGTTGCGGTGAAGATTCCGGCCGTCGAAGTTCACGTCAGCAACATCCACGCCCGTGAGAGCTTCCGGCATCATTCGTTCACCGCTAAAGCCGCGTTCGCGTCGCTTTGTGGCTTTGGCATCGATGGCTACCGGCTCGCGATCCTTGGCCTTGCCGCCAGGATCGGCGCCAAAGCAAAGACTTAACCGTCAATCCCGACGTTCCCCGTCACCAGACAGAGATTCCGGATGAACACTATGGCGCGCCAGCCAGACGACAAACCAGCCGCAAAATCCAAAAACGACGACAGCGCGCTCATTCGCGAGCTCGCGCTCCTCCTCGCCGAGACCAACCTGACGGAAATCGAGATCGAGCGCGCCGGCCTGCGCGTGCGTGTCGCCCGCAACGTCAGTATTGCCGCATCGGTGCCGGTCGCGCCCGTGCATGCTCCGATTGCCATGCCGGTCGCGGCAGCCCCGGCGGCTGCGCCTGCCGCCGCCGCCGATCTTGCGAAACACCCGGGCGCCGTGCCCTCGCCGATGGTCGGTACCGCCTATTGGGCGCCCGAACCGGGCGCCAAGCCGTTTATCGAAGTCGGCTCGAAGGTGTCGGCCGGCCAGACGCTTCTGATCATCGAGGCGATGAAGACGATGAACCAGATTCCGTCGCCGCGCGCCGGCACCGTGACACAGATCCTCGTCGAGGACGGCCAGCCCGTCGAATTCGGCGAGCCGCTCGTGATCATTGAGTAGAATTCGTCAACCTCAGGCGCTGCGATGTTCGACAAGATCCTCATAGCCAATCGCGGCGAGATCGCGCTGCGCGTGCTGCGCGCCTGCAAGGAGCTCGGCATCTCCACGGTCGCGGTTCATTCCACCGCCGATGCCGACGCGATGCATGTGCGGCTTGCCGACGAGAGCGTGTGCATCGGCCCGCCGCCGTCGAAGGATTCCTATCTCAACGTGCCCGCGCTGCTCGCGGCCTGCGAGATCACCGGCGCCGATGCGGTCCATCCCGGCTACGGATTCCTCTCGGAGAACGCGCGCTTCGCCGAGATCCTCGCCGATCACAATTTGCATTTCATCGGCCCGAAGGCCGAGCACATCCGCCTGATGGGCGACAAGATCGAGGCCAAGAAGACCGCGAAGCGGCTTGGCATTCCCGTGGTGCCCGGCTCCGACGGCGCGGTGACGTCGGAAGACGACGCGATGGCGATCGCGAAGGAAATCGGCTTCCCGGTGCTGGTGAAGGCCGCCGCCGGCGGTGGCGGCCGCGGCATGAAGGTCGCCCACACCGAGGCCGATCTGGCGCTGGCGCTCTCGACCGCGGCCAATGAAGCCAAGTCCGCCTTCGGCGACGCTTCGGTCTATCTCGAGAAGTACCTGCAGAAGCCGCGCCACATCGAGATCCAGATTCTCGGCGACGGCCGCGGCGGCGCCATCCATCTCGGCGAGCGCGACTGCTCGCTGCAGCGTCGCCACCAGAAGGTCTGGGAGGAAGGCCCCTCGCCGGTGCTCGCCGCCGCCGCGCGCGCCAGGATCGGCGAGACCTGCGCCAAGGCGATGCGGGACATGAAGTATCTCGGCGTCGGCACCATCGAATTCCTCTACGAGGACGGCGAGTTCTACTTCATCGAGATGAACACGCGCATCCAGGTCGAGCATCCCGTCACCGAGAGCATCACCGACATTGATCTCGTGCTGGAGCAGATCCGCATCGCCGCCGGCGGCGAGCTGCCCGCGAAGCAGGACGAGGTCGCGATCATCGGCCACGCCATCGAATGCCGCATCAATGCGGAAAACCCGCAGACCTTCCGTCCCTCGCCCGGACGGATCACCCAATTCCATGCGCCGGGCGGCCTCGGCGTGCGGATCGATTCTGCCGTCTATCAAGGCTATGTGATCCCGCCCTACTACGACTCGCTGGTCGGCAAGCTGATCGTGCACGGCAAGACCCGCGGCGAATGCCTGATGCGGCTGCGCCGCGCGCTGGACGAGATGGTGGTCGACGGGATCGAGACGACGCTGCCGCTGTTCCGCGCCCTGGTGCGCGAGCCCGACATCATCGAGGGCGATTACCACATCCACTGGCTGGAGCAGTACCTCGCCGGCCAGCCGGACGAGTCCCCGAAATAGCGGGAACTCCGGTGGAACCGTGCGCCCGGTCAAGCGTTTGATCCGTCTGGGGGCATTTTCCCGGGACGAATCGAAATCCATTTGCTTGGCACGGGCGAGATCATCCTGACGCCTGCTTCACGACAACGCCGCGCGGCTTGGCAGATCCTGCTGCTTGCAGTGGGATTCCTGGTGCTGATCGCGATCAGCGTGGCCTCCGTCCTGCTGGTCAACAAGGCGCGCGAAGACAATGCCCTCGTCGTGCACACGGTCGAGGTCGAGAGCCAGATCGCGAACCTGCTGCTCGAAATCCGCCGTGCCGAGAGCGCCATGCGCGCCTACCTTTTGACCTCGGCACCGCAATATCTCGCCCAGTATCAGAGCGCGGCCGCGGACATTCCTCCAGCCGTCGCGCAGCTCGCCAGAATTACCCGCGACAATCCGGTCCAGGCCACCAACGTGACCAAGCTGAAGGAGGCGGTCGCCCAACGACTCGCCGAATTTGCGCGCGGCGTCGATGCGGTCAAGAACGGCGACATCGCCGCCAACGTCGATGTCTTGCGCAACGACAGCTCGACCGACGCGGTGCAGACGATCGCGGACATCTCGCGTGCGATGCGCGCCGAGGAGGACCGGCAGTTCGCCATGCGAACCGCCCGCGCCGATCAAACCCAGATCCTCGCCTCCTCCGTCACCATCGCCGGGTCCTGCATGGTGATCTCGCTTGCCGCGCTTGCGGTGTTCCTGCTGCGCCGGTCGGCGCGGGTCCGCAATGAGGCCGAGGCGAAGCTGCGCGACATCAACGTCACGCTGGAGGCGACCGTCAACGAGCGCACCGCCGATCTGCGCGAGGCCAACGACGAGATCCAGCGCTTTGCCTACATCGTGAGCCACGACCTGCGTTCGCCGCTCGTCAACATCATGGGCTTCACCAGCGAGCTCGACGAGCTGCGCGGGGATATTTTCCGGCGCATCGCCGCCTTGGGCCGCACCGCCGCGCTCGCCCCGGCGACGCCGGACGACGCGACCATCGCCGCCGAGCCCGAGCTCGAGGGCGACGACAAGCGGCTGTCGGACGATTTCAACGAGTCGCTCGGCTTCATCAAATCGTCGATCGCCAAGATGGATCGCCTGATCTCGGCGATCCTCAATCTCACCCGCGAGGGCCGGCGCGAGTTCATGCCGGAGCGGATCAACGTCACCGAGCTCATCGAGGGCGTTTCCAGGACGGTCGCCCATCAGGCCGCCGCGGCCGACGCCACGATCAGCGTTGGCGCGCTGCCGAATATCGTCAGCGACCGCCTTGCGCTGGAGCAGATCTTCTCCAATCTGATCGACAATGCGCTGAAATATCTCAGGGACGGCGTACCCGGCAACATCGCGATCCAGGGCCGCAGCAAGCTTGGCTTCGCGATCTTCGAGATATCAGACAATGGCCGCGGTATCGATCCGAAGGACCATCAGCGCATCTTCGATCTGTTCCGCCGTGCCGGAACCCAGGACAAGCCCGGACAGGGCATCGGCCTCGCCCATGTCCGCGCGCTGGTGCGCCGGCTCGGCGGAACGATGGCGGTGGCCTCGGAGCTTCACCACGGCAGCACGTTCACGATAACGCTGCCGATCAACTGGACAGGAAAAGATCGGGACAAGGCATCATGAGCAATCCAGTCACCATCATCATGATCGAGGACGATGAAGGCCATGCTCGCCTGATTGAACGGAATATCCGGCGCTCAGGTGTCAACAATGAGATCGTGCCGTTCACCAACGGTACGGCGGCCGTCAACTACCTATTCGGCAAGGATGGCGCGGGCACCGAACGCAAGGGCCAGGCCTTGCTCATCCTGCTCGATCTCAATCTGCCCGATATGACCGGCATCGACATTCTGAAGCGGGTCAAGGAAAACAAGTACCTGAAGTCGACGCCCGTGGTGGTGCTGACCACGACCGACGACTCCCACGAGATCAAGCGCTGCTACGAACTCGGTTGCAACGTGTACATCACGAAGCCCGTGAACTACGAAAGCTTCGCCAACGCGATACGCCAGCTCGGCCTGTTCTTCTCCGTCATCCAGGTTCCGCCAGCCGCCACATGATACCAGCGACGCCGACCCTGCTCTATATCGACGACGACGCGGCGTTGGCGCGCCTGGTCGAGCGCGGCCTGACGCGCCTCGGCTTCAAGGTCGCGCATGCCGCGAGCGGCCAGCAGGGCCTCGATCGTCTCGCCGAGGGCGGGATCGACGTCATCGCGCTCGATCAGTACATGCCCGGCCTCGACGGACTGGAGACGCTGGAGCAGATCATGAAAATCCCGGATGCGCCGCCGGTGGTGTTCGTGACGGCCTCGCAGGATTCCGCGATCGCGGTCACCGCGCTCAAGGCCGGCGCCGCCGACTATCTGGTCAAGGACGTCAGGGGCGAGTTCATTCCCCTGCTCCAGGTCGCGGTCAACGGCGCGATCCGGCAGGCCGCGATCCAGAAGGCGCGCGACGAGGCGGAAGCCGAGGTCCGCGCCTCGCGCGACCGCTATGCGGCGCTCGCGGCCGAGCGTGAGGTGCTGCTGCGCGAGGTCAATCACCGGGTCGGCAACTCGCTGCAGATCATCGCCTCGCTGTTGCATCTGCAGGCCAACTCGGCTGCGCAAGAGGACGTCAAGGCCGCGCTGACCAACGCCATGGGCCGCGTCGCCGCGGTCGCGCAGGTGCACCGCCGCCTCTACACCTCGCAGGATTTCAAGACCGTGATGCTCAACCAGTATCTCGAGGCCCTGCTGGAGGATCTGCGCCGGTCGGCCGAGGGCAACAGGATGTCGCGGCTGACGCTACGGGCCGCCCCGATCGAGATCGATCCGGACCGCGCGGTGGCGATCGGCATCATCGTCAACGAGCTGGTGATGAACGCGGTGAAATACGCCTATCCCGACGGCGCCGGCCCGATCCATGTCGAGCTCAAGCCCGAGGGCGACGACCTCCTGCTGTCGATATCGGACGACGGCGTCGGCATTGGCGACACGACCGACCCGCGCGGCACCGGCATGGGCCAGCGCATCGTCACCGCGATGGCCTCCAAGCTCGACGCCAGCGTCGAGCGCGATCCCGCCCACCAGCAGGGCACCCGTGTGCTGCTGCGCTTCCGCCGCGCCGCGCCGCCGCCGCAGGCCCACGCCCCGGCGAAGTAGGCGACCGCCCCGTACTAGCCCATCTGCAGCCAGGGCAGCACGATCAACAGCAGTCCGGCGAAGTAGATCACCCCGAAGATCAGGCCGAACTTCCAGAAGTCACCCTTCCCGATATAGCCGCTGCCGTAATACATCGGCGCCGGTCCCGTGGCGTAGGGCGAGATCACGCCCATCAGCCCCAGCGAATAGACGCACATCAGCATCAAGGTCGGCATGGACAGGCCCGGAATGCTGGAGCCGACGGCGAGCACCACCGGCAGCACGGCGGCGGTGTGCGAGGTGATGCTGGAGAAGAAATAGTGGACCCAGAAGAAGAACGAGACGAGCAGGATCATCCCCATCGGCGGGGACATTCCGGCGAGCGGCTTGGCATAGCCCTCCGCCACCCATTTGATGAAGCCGATCTCGTTCAGCCCCGACGCAAGTGTCAGCAGTGAGGTGAAGTAGAAGAACACCTCCCAGGCGCTCTTCTCGGCGACGATGTCCTCGAATTCGATCACGCCGGTCAAAAGCATCAGCGAGATCACGACGAACACCACCGTGGTGGCGTTGATGAAGTTGGAGCCGAGCACCGGCAGGTTAATGTTGGGATTGGAGCCGCAGATCCAGAAGAACATCGCCAGCAGCACCAGCACGGCCATGATCCATTCATGGCGCGACGGCGGCCCCATTTTCGCAAGCTCGCCCTTGCTCCACGCCACGATCTCGGGGCTCTCTTTGATCTCGGGCTTGCAGACGATGTAGCTGAGCAGCGGCACCAGGATCAGGAGCAGGATGCCGAGCGGCGCAAAGCCGATGAACCATTGCGACCAGCTGACCTCGACATTGACGATCTTCTTGGCGATCGAGAGCGCGGCCGCGTTCGGCGCCAGCGCGGTCAGGAACAGCGAGCTCGTGACCGCTGTGGTCGCGAACGCCGTCCACATCACGAAAGTGCCGATTTTGCCCGCAGTCGGTCCCGGCTCGGAACCATAGATGCGCGGGATGTTGCTGACGATCGGATAGATCGTGCCGCCCGAGCGTGCGGTGTTCGACGGCGTCGCCGGCGCCAGCACGAGATCGGAGAGCGCCACCGCATAGCCGAGCCCGATGGTGCGGCGGCCGAGCGCGCGCACGAGCAGCAGCGCGAGGCGCCGGCCGAGCCCGCTCTTGCGGTAGCCGATCGAGAACACGAAGGCGCCGACGATCAGCCAGACCGTGCTTTCCGAGAAGCCGCCGAGCATCCAGCGCAGCGCCTTGTTCGGATCGTGCTCGACATAGCCGCTGACGCCGGCAACCGTCAGCCCGATCAGGCCGACCGCGCCGACCGGCATCGATTCCAGGATCAGGCCGGTGATGACGGCGGCGAACACCGCAAAATAGTGCCACTGATTGACGTTCAGCCCCGCCGGCACCGGGATCAGATAGATCACGAGCCACACGACCAGCGGTGCAAGCGTTCTCCAGGAGATCTTCAAGCCGCGCCCCCTCCGTTTCGACCCTCGTCAAGCGTGCCGCCGCCATGTCCCGAGCGGGGCCGCCATTTTCATTGCAACGTAGCATAGCGTCGCCGTTCCGCCCTACGGCGTGCGACCTAACCGCGCGGCTTTTGGATGAACCGGTGCCCCCCGTCAACACCACGGGAGGTGCAAAGCGGCCATCGCAACGCGGCGCCGGCTTTGCTATCCTTTCCGCCCATGACATCGCGCGACTCCGCCTCTTCCGAAATCACGCCCGAAGTGCTGTTGCGCGCCTATGCATGCGGCATCTTCCCGATGGCGGAGAGTGCCGACGATCCGACCCTGTTCTGGGTCGAGCCGGAACTGCGCGGCGTGATCCCGCTCGACGGCTTCCGCATCGCCTCGCGGCTGGCGCGGACCGTTCGCTCAGATGCCTTCACGGTCACCGTCGACACCGCGTTCAAGGCGGTCATCGCCGGCTGCGCGGCGCCGCAGGACGGACGCGACGACACCTGGATCAACAAGCGGATCCGCGATCTCTATATCGGGCTGCATGTGTCGGGCCATTGTCACAGCGTCGAGGTCTGGGAGGACGACAATCTCGTCGGCGGCCTCTATGGCGTCAGCCTCGGCCGCGCCTTCTTCGGGGAAAGCATGTTCCACACTGCGCGCGATGCCTCGAAGGTCGCGCTGGTGCACCTGGTGGCGCGCCTGATCGCGGGCGGCTACGAACTGCTCGACACGCAATATGTGACCGAGCACCTGAAGACTTTCGGCGCGATCGAAATCCCGCGCCGCCGCTATCGCGCCCTGCTCGACAAGGCGATCACGGGCGTGTCTGCGGATTTCCACAAGCTCGAGGCGACGCAGCCGGTCAATGGCGCGGACGCGCTTGCGATCATCGCCGAGCGCAATTAGTCCCCCGTAGCCCGGATGGAGCGCAGCGCAATCCGGGGCAGATCCATCCGCGGACAGAGGACCCGGATTTCGCTATCGCTCCATCCGGGCTACATCGTCGCAACTAATTCCCGAACAACCCGCCGAACAATCCGCCCGGCCGCTGCTGTTGCGGCGGCGGAGGTGGCGGTGGCGGCTGTTGCTGGAATTGCGGCTGCGGCGGCGGACGCGGCGCGGCCTGCTTCGGCGCCGGCGGACGCTTCTGGGCCGGCGGCGGCGGCGTCGGCTGCTTCGGCGGATCGGGTGCTGCCGTCACGATGGTCTGGTCAGGCCCTTTGCAGTCAACCAGCCAGATGTCGTAGATCGGGTGCTCGACGCCGTGCAGGCCTGGGCTCGCGGCGAACATCCAGCCCGAGAAGATCCGCTTCACCTCGCCCTGCAGCGTGATCTCGTCGACCTCGACGAAGGCGTCGGTGTTGGCGGCTTCGGTCGAGGGCCGCGTGTAGCAGGCGTCGGTCTTTACGCGCAGCGCGCCGAACTGCACGGTCTCGCCGATATCCTCGTCGAAATTGATGATGCGGCCGGTGACCTTGTCGAGACCGGAGAAGCTCGCCTTCTTGTTGGTGATCTTGGTCGACGGCGGCTCGGTTACGACCTCGTCGCCCGGCTGCAAGGTTGCAGACGTCGGCGGCACGCCCTTGGGCTGAGCCTGCCCGGGCCGCTGGCCGGCAGGCGCATTGGCGACATTGGGCGCCCCGGGCTGCGGCGGCTGTACGGCGACGCCGGGCTGGTTCTGCGGCGCGACCGTCGTGCCGGGCGGCGGCGCCAAGGGCTGCGATTGCACACTGCCCGGCGGCGGCAAGCCGGCGCCCTGCTGCGGCGGAGGCGGCAGCGGACGGTTCGGTGTCGGCAGCAGCCGGCCGCGCGGCAGCTCCGGCACTTCCTCGTCGTCATCGCTGGGTGGCTGTACCTGCCCGCCACGCGGGATCGCGCCGGGCGGGCGTGGCGCGGGATCGGAGAAAATCGTGCCGATCTGCGCGCGCGCAGGCGGCGCAAGCGAGACGGTTGAGGCGGCGATCAAGGCCGCAAAGCCAGTCAGGGCAATGGTTCGAAACATCTCGCGGGCTTCAAGGGGCGAATCGGGCTCGCGACAGTTTACCTTTATATCGGCCGCTCGCAGGTCCACCGGTTAACACGGCGAATACGGCGGGGAAAGGGCGGCTTAGCCCCCTTCCCGGCCAGCGGTCTGCACTGGTCAGCCCCTGGAACACATGGGATAGTCTCGCCCCTGAGCTCGCGCGGCCCCCGCGCGGAAACGAGGAAAATCCGGCACTGAACCGGACCAGCCAGAGGAAACCCCATGCCCGATCGGATCAGGCTTGATGGCCGGGTCACCGGCGCTGCCGGTGTCATCGGAACCGCAACGATGCAGCTCCTCGCCGAGCGCGGTGCGCGGATTGTCGCAGTCGATCGCCGCGAGGCCGACCTGAAGACCGCGATCAAGGACCTGCCGGCCTCGGCGGAGGCGCTCGCGGTCGCAGCCGACGTCACCCGGGAGGACGAGGTCAAGGAGTATGTCCGTGCCGCCGTCGACAGGTTCGGCACCATCGACGCCTTCTACAACAACGCCGGCATCGAGGGCGACATCAAGCCGATCCCGGACTATCCGTTGGAGAGTTTTCGCCGGGTGCTCGACGTCAACGTCGTCGGCGTCTTCCTCGGCATGAAGTACGTGCTGCCCGTGATGCTCAAGCAGAACAAGGGCAGCATCATCAACACCGCCTCGATCGCCGGCCTCATGGGCTCGCCGATGATCGCGGTCTACAGCGCGAGCAAGCATGCGGTGATCGGGCTGACCAAGAGCGCGGCCTGGGAATGCAGCGGCACCGGCGTGCGCGTCAATTGCGTTTGCCCCGGCATGATCGACAGCCGGATGCTCTCTACCATCCTGCAGGGCCGCAGCGGCGGCAACGCACCGCCGCCGACCGACAAGATCGTCGACCGCATCCCCGCCCGCCGGCTCGGCCTCGCCAGCGAGGTCGCTTCCATCGTCGCGTTCCTCGCCTCCGACGAGGCTAGCTACGTCACAGGCTCCGCCTACACCGTCGACGGCGGCCGCACCGCCGCCTGACGTCCCAATCCAGCAGCAACAGAAAGAAGGTTGTCGTAATGCCCGTTGTTCTCGATGCCGATGCCGCCGCCGTCTACAAGGCGTTCCAGGAAGCCGGCCGCCCCGCCTATGAGACGCTGACGGCCCCGGAAGCGCGCGAATACTACCGGGCTGCGCGCCTCGTCAGTAACCCCGAGCCACCCGCGCTTCACTCGAGCAAGGAGCTTTCGATCCCCGCGCCGCACGGCGCGATCCCGGCGCGGATCTACACGCCGAAGACGCTGCGCAAGAGCAATGGGCTCGCACCGTGCCTGGTGTTCTACCACGGCGGCGGCTGGGTGATCGGCGACCTCGATACCCACGAGGTGGTGTGCCAGAAGCTCGCCCATGAGGGCGAGCTGATCGTGATCTCGGTCGATTATCGCCTGGCGCCCGAGCACCGTTTCCCCGCCGCCGTCGATGACGCCATCATCGCCGCGAAGTGGGTTGCGGCCAACGCGAAAGAGCTTGGCATCGATGCGTCACGCCTGATCGTCGGCGGCGACAGCGCCGGCGGCAACCTCGCAGCCGTCGTCGCGCTCGCCGCGCGCGACGGCGACGGGCCGAAGCTCGCAGGCCAGCTCCTCGTCTATCCCGCGACCGAATTCTCGCGGAAGCATCCATCGCACCGCGAGCCCGAGACCAGCATCCTCCTGACGCATTCGGTGATCGGCTGGTTCGGCGATCACTATCTCGGCGGTGCGGATTCGAGCGATTGGCGCGCCTCGCCGGCGCGGGCAAAAAGCTTTGCGGGGCTGCCGCCGGCCTATGTGCTGACCGCCGGCGCCGATCCGCTGCGCGACGAAGGCGACGAATACGCCAAATTCCTGAAGGAGGCTGGCGTGAACGTGACCTACCGCCATTTCCCCGGCCAGTTCCACGGCTTCTTCACCATGGGCAAGCTGCTCAACCAGGCCAACATCGCGGTTTCAGAGATCAGCGCCTGGCTGAAGGCGTTGGGCTGAGGGGCGATCGACTTGTCGCGCAAGTGCGATTGACCGGACGCTTGCCGGCGTCCGGTCAATCGATGATCCCGCGGCCTTGCGGCGATAGCGCGCCTTGAAGTTCCGGCTCGCCTCGCGATAGTGCGCGCTGGCCGGCTGCTTCACACCCGGCCGGCAGCCTCCAGCCGTCGGGATCGCCTTGCTCGCACCTGTCCTCGTCTTCGGTATTCCGCTCGATTTCTTCCTGTTCGGACTGACGCTGCTCGGCGTCGCGATCTTCCATCACCACACGCTTGCGGTGGCGTTGACGGGACTTGCGGCGATCGTCGCCTACAAGCTCGTGTTCACGGGCTTCGCGAAATTCGGCCCGGGCCTGCCTGGCCTCGCGCACCACATGGAGCATGAGTGGGTCACGCTTGCGAACCTGTTCCTGCTCCTGATGGGATTTGCGCTGCTGTCGCGCCATTTCGAGGAAAGCCGGATCCCGGACGAGATGCCGGCGCTGCTGCCCGATGATTGGAAGGGCGGCCTGATCCTGCTCGTGATCGTGTTCGTGCTGTCGGGTTTCCTCGACAATATCGCAGCCGCTCTGATCGGCGGAACAGTCGCCCGCCACGTCTTCCGCGGCCGCATCCGTCTCGGCTATCTCGCCGCCATCGTTGCGGCGTCCAACGCCGGCGGCGCGGGTAGCGTCGTCGGCGACACCACGACGACGATGATGTGGATCGACGGCATCAGTCCGCTCACTGTGGTGGAAGCCTATGTCGCCGCCGCCGTCGCCATGCTGGTCTTTGCTGTGCCGGCCTCGCTGCAGCAGCATCGTTTCTCCCCGATCGTGAAGAACGCGCCGTCGGGCCTGACGGTCGACTGGACGCGCGTCGCGATCGTGGCCGTGATCCTGCTTGCCGCGCTCGCCGCCAATGTGACGGCCAATCTGAAATTCCCCGCGCTGCTCGACGCGCTCCCGGTGCTGGGGTTCGCGGTGTGGTGCGCCATCCTGTTGACCGCCGTGTTGCGCCGGCCGGACTGGTCGGTGATGCCGGAAACCTTGAAGGGCACCGTGTTCCTGCTCGCGCTGGTGACGGCGGCCTCGATGATGCCGGTGGAAAAGCTGCCGGTTGCGTCGTGGCAGACCGCGCTCGGCCTCGGCTTTGTCTCCGCGGTGTTCGACAACATTCCCCTGACCGCGCTCGCGCTCAAGCAAGGCGGCTACGATTGGGGCTTCCTCGCCTACACCGTCGGGTTTGGCGGCTCGATGGTCTGGTTCGGCTCGTCCGCCGGCGTCGCCGTCTCCAACATGTATCCGGAGGCCAAATCCGTGGTGCGGTGGATCACCCAGGGCTGGCCGGTCATCATCGCCTATGTCGTCGGCTTCTTCGTGATGCTGGCCCTGCTCGGCTGGCATCCCGACGCCCCGCACTGACGCCGGCAGATGGCGAAGCTGCTATGGTGCAGCGCACAATCGCTTACTTCAAAGTTGTGGAAAAACGAGACAAATCCGTTGACATTGCTAAACTCCATTCGCCGTAACAACTTATGGAGCGTTCGCATGAGTGTTAGTGCAGAAGTCCTCACCCGCGCCCCGTCGGAGTTGGAACAGATGCAGGGCGAAATCAACTCGGTGAGTTCACCTCGACCACGCGGCAACACTCGGCCTCTCTCACCGATGCCGGACTACGTCGAGCACCGCAACGGCGTCAACGAGGTTGGCAAGCTGTCAGCCGAGGCGGTCGTGCGCGAATACGAAGCGGCCGTGAAAGAGATCGAGGCCCTCGGAACAGAACTGCAATTGGCCGCCAAGAAGTGCGAGGCGATGGTGGCCGGCGTCCATGACATGATCGCAGAAATCAAGGAGTTCGCTGCAGGTTATCGCGATCAGGGCAAGCGTTTCTTCTTGCAGATCGAGGCCGTCTCGTTGATGACCACGGAGGTCAGAGATACCTGCGAAACACTCAAGAAGAAGATCGCGACCGATACATTGACCCAGTGATGTCTAGGCTGTCGCCGTTTCTCGCGATCCGCGCCTGACTATTCTTGGATCGCGGGGCTTATCTTGTGTGAGGTGAATGGTTTCGCCATTCCCACGCGGCGGCACCTCTTAGTTCCATTCAATGCCAAGCCGTTCAACATCATGCCCCGCTTCGGCGGGGCATTTTTGTGGGGCGCTTTGCGGAGGCCAGGTGCCCGGTCAGCCATGTCCGTTGCCGGAAGAAGCCGATATCGGCGACCAGCGGTCGTTGAAATCCGCAGCCGGCAGCGTGTCCGCGCCGGAGACGACAGTGCCGTCGGTCCGAGACGCGTGCGACCTTATCGCGGCGGCGGTTGCGGTGACAGCGAGCAGAGCGATCATCACCAACCCAACAATCCTCCGATGCTTTGTCATTGGAACCTCCTCCAGTCCGCACGCCCACTTACTATGTGGTCACGGGAACCTCGCGCAGGTTCAAAGTGCAAAGACGAGCATGAGTCGCGCGCGAGATCGGACAACGAACTTGTCCGAAACTCAAGTTGCCTCTGCGTGCGGACGCCACCAAATCCATTGGCGCTGCTGGAATTTTGGCTCGACGACCTAACCCGCCCGCGCTGCGCGGCGCAGCGATTGCGGCGGCTGGCCGAAGGCGCGGATGAAGGCGCGGCGCATCCGCTCGGGATCGCGGAAGCCGGTGATTTCGGCAACGCGCTCGATGGCTTCGCCCGACGACTGCACCCGCTGCCGCGCCACCTCGATGCGCAGCCGCTCCACCGCCTTCGACGGCGTGGTGCCGGTCTCCGCGATGAAGGCGCGGGTGAAATGCCGGGAGCTCATGCCGGCCTTCTCGGCGAGGTCCTCAACCGTCAGCGGCGCGTCGAGATTTTCGCGCGCCCAGGCGAGCAGCGGCCCGAAGCGGCCGTTCGGCGCCTTCAATTCCAAGAGCTGCGAGAATTGCGACTGCCCGCCGCTGCGGCGATGGTAAAGCACGAGCTGGCGCGCGGTCTTCTGCGCGACCTCGTCGCCATAATCCTCCGCGATCATCGCCAGCGCGAGATCGATGCCGGCGGTGATGCCGGCCGAACTCCAGATGTTGCCGTCGCGGACGAAGATCTGGTCGGGCTCGAGCTTGATCTTCGGATAGGCCTTCACGAAATGCGGCGTGCGCCCCCAATGCGTTGTCGCGCGGCGGCCGTCGAGCAGGCCCGACTCGGCGAGCACATAGGCGCCCGAACAGACGCTGGCGACGCGGATACCTCGCGAGGCGATCCGCCGTACGAACGCCAGCGTCGTCGGACAGGTGGCCGACGTCCGTACGCCCTCGCCGCCGGCGATGATCAACGTCGTGAGCGCGGCCGACGACCTCAGCCCGCGCGCGAGCATTTCAACGCCGGATGAGCTACGCACCGGCCCGGCCTTCACCGCGATCGTCCTGATCGCCGGCGCGCTGCCGGCGAAGCGCGCGGCGATCTCGAACGCAGCGATCGGGCCGGCCGCATCGAGCAGCTGGAAGTCGGGAAAGATCAGGACGCCGATCATGGTCAAATCCTCGCAAGCGGCGCCATGTCCTAAAACGAGGGAAATACGCCATTCTTGACGAAAGGCCACCATGCCATCGTGGCGCCGTCAAGCGCTAATTGGAGGCTCCGATGTCCGACCCCTTGCAGATTGGACTGCTCGTCTTTCCGAAGGTGACCCAGCTCGACCTCACCGGTCCGCTGCAGGTGTTTTCGTCCGTGCCCGGTGCCAAGGTGCATCTGATCTGGAAGCGGATCGAGCCGGTGCAGACCGATTCCGTGATGGTGCTGACGCCGACCACGACCTTTGCCGACTGCCCGCAGCTCGACGTGATCTGCGTGCCCGGCGGCTTCGGCACCGACGACATGGTTGGTGACGAGGAGATGCTGGCCTTCCTGCGCAAGCAGGCGGAGCGCGCCAAATATGTCACCTCGGTCTGCACGGGATCGCTGGTGCTCGGCGCCGCCGGCCTGCTCAAAGGCTATCGCGCCACCACGCACTGGAGCGCGATCGATTTCCTCTCCGGCTTCGGCGCGATCCCGACAAAAACCCGCGTCTGCGTCGATCGCAATCGCTTCACCGGCGGCGGCGTCACCGCCGGAATCGATTTCGCGCTGACGCTGGTGTCGGAACTGGTCGACCGCAAGACTGCGGAAGCGATCCAGCTTCGCCTCGAATACAACCCCGCGCCGCCGTTCAATGCGGGCTCGCCCGACACCGCGCCGGCCGAGCTCCTCGCCGTCATGAAGGAGCGGATGGGACCAGCACAGGTACGGCGCGGCGAATTGATGGAGCGAGCCGCGGCGCGGCTCGCCCAAGGGGTCTCCTGACAATTCCACGCGACAATTGCTGTCGTTCCCGAGGGCAGAGCTTCAGGGGGTAGTGGGCTCCAATCCCTTGCTCCGCATGGCACCGGCAGCCGCCGGCGAGCGCGGGAACGCAATCAATTGCTCGGCAGCCTTGGGCTCGCCGGCGTTGGCGCTGAGGCCGACGCTGAAGGTGGTGTAGTTCTGCAGCTCGTCCGGAAGCGCTCCTGGACTCCGACATCGAGATGCAGCCGCTGTTCGTCGTCGCCGGCCCGCAAAGCTCCTGGTCGCGCCGCCGCAAGCTGACGCTTTCAGAGCTCGTCGACGCGCCGTGGATCCTGTCGACGCTGGAAGCGGAATCCGGCTCGCCTTTCGTCGAAGCATTTCGTGCCGACGGCGATTTTCACCCTGAAGGGCCGAATGCTGAGCCCGGTGGCGCAAGTGTTTGCCGATTGCGTTCGCGACGTCGCCAAGCCGCTTGCCCAAAACAAAGGGGCGCCCTGACGCGGCCCATTGGATCAACCAGCTCGGATCTGGCGGTCGCATGCGGCGGGTGGTCGCATGCGGCAGTTAGTTTAGAGTTTGTCTTATTATAAACTACTGAAGATAAAGGGTTTTTTATTGACTGCCATTTTTTCCCGCGGCAGATCGCTCCGGCATTCATTCGCGTCTCACACCGGAAAGCTGTCACTAGATGTCGCCGAGAGTCACTTGTCGCCCAGTTGCCCGTCTTGCCTCTACCGTCAAATCACTCTCGACATTCCCCAGGCCGACAGCTTTCGCCGCACCTATCGCGTTCATCGCTTTGTTCAGCGCAGACTTCCCGCATCGCGCCAGCGCGCAGAACGCTGTGCGAGAGACTGAGCAGGCGGCAACGTTGCCCGCAGTGACGGTTACCGCAGACGTGCCGAAGCATCGAGCACGTCCGCGATCAAACCCGGGCCGAAGGGTGGTCCGCGGAGGCGTGCCGACGAGTGAGCGGAGCAAGATGCAGGCGGAATTGGCGCCTACCGCGCCAAAGCCCGGCGCGCTCCCGCCGTCCTATCCGGGCGGACAGGTCGCCCGCGGAGGACAGCTTGGCTTGCTGGGCAACAAGGATTTCATGGACACGCCGTTCAACATCACCAGCTACACGGCAAAGAAGATCGAAGATCAACAGGCCAGCACGGTGGCCGACGTCGTGAGCAACGACCCTTCCGTCCGTTTCACCGGTCAGACTGGTGGCATTCTCGATTCTTTCTTCATCCGCGGCTTTCCGATCGGCGAAGGAAATCTTGGAGAAATTGCCTTCAACGGCGTCTATGGTGTCGCACCCAATTATCGTGTGTTCACCGATTACATCGAACGCATCGAGGTCATCAAAGGCCCGACTGCGCTGCTTTACGGCATGGCGCCGAACAGCAGCGTCGGGGGCACCGTCAACATCGTTCCGAAGCGTGCCTCCGATGTCGATCTCACACGGATTACGACCGACTACGCGACAAACACGCAGCTCGGCACACACCTTGATGTGAGTCGGCGGTTCGGTGAGAATCGTGAATTCGGAGTCCGATTCAACGGCAGCTATCACAACGGCGATACACCTCTGGACAACCAGAACCGGGAGGCGCATGTCGGTGCCGCGGCGTTCGACTATCGCGGCGACAGGTTCAGGGCTTCGCTCGACTTCATCGACCAGGAGGAAAAATTCGACGCCCCGACTCGGCCGTTTCTGGTCGCCACAGGAATAGCTGTCCCAACCGCGCCCGATGGGAGGCGCAATGTCACACAGGCATGGGAATGGTCCAAAATCCATGACAACTCGCTGCTGGCGCGCACCGAATACGATGTGACGGATGCCGTGACAGTATTCGCCGACGCCGGTGGGGGCAGGACACAGGTCGATCGTCTGTTTGGCACCCCGACAATCCTGGATGCAGCGGGCAACACAACTTCGAGGCCGGACCATTTCAAATTCGATATTGAAAGAAATGTCACTGACGCCGGCCTCCGCGCCCGGTTCGACACCGCCGCGATCAGTCACGCTGTAACTTTCCAGGGAAGTTACTACACCGATCAGTTGTCGCGAGGCTCTATCTCCGGCACCTCGGTCCTGTCGAACATCTATGCACCGATTGCTCGTCCCGAGCAGTTCGTTCCAGCTCCCGCGACCGTGCCGAAACTGTCGGATACCAACATGACCGGCATTGCGTTGGCCGACACCTTGTCGATTCTGCAGGAACGCTTACAGCTGACCGTCGGCGTGCGGCAACAGGGAGTCAAATCGAACAACTTCAACACAACCACGGGCGCCGTCACCGCCTCCTACGACCAAACTGCGCTCACGCCGATGGTCGGCCTCGTCGTCAAACCGTGGAACAACATTGCATTCTACGCGAACTACATCGAGGGGCTCAGTAAGGGCGACATCGCCCCGATGACCGCGAGCAATGCTGGAGAAGTCCTCCCGCCCTACATCAGCAAACAGCAGGAAGCAGGCGTCAAGATCGACTTCGGCATGCTGGCCACTACGATCAGCGCCTTTCAGATCACCAAACCCTCAGGGCAACTCGGCGTGGACAAGATTTTTCGGGCCGACGCTGAACAAACGAATCGCGGTTTGGAATTCAACGTGTTTGGAGAGGTGCAACCCGGCATCCGAGTGCTCGGCGGCGTGACGCTGATTGATGCCGAGCTCACAAAGACGAACACCCCCTCCACTCTCGGCAAGACGCCGGTTGGCGTGCCTCAAGTGCAGGCCAACTTGACTGCTGAATGGGATACCCCCTTCGCGCCCGGACTGACATTGGTCGCAAGCACTGCCTACACAGGCCCTCAATATCTGAATGCGGCAAATACACAGAGCATCCCGGCCTGGACGAGGCTCGACCTTGGTGCCCGCTACAACACCAGGATCTACGGCAGGCCGGTCACCCTGCGGGCCTTGGTCCAGAACGTGTTCAACACCAACTATTGGTCCGGCGTGTCGAGCTTTTCGGGATTGTCGCAAGGCGCTCCGCGCACCCTGCTGGTGTCGCTTGCAACAGATTTTTGAGTTGAGTTGACCCAAATGCGTGCAATAGCGATGGTCCCGTTGCGCCGGAACGGATGCGCCGCACGGTGCGATCCCCCTTCGCGATTCAATTTGCGCGCAAGGCTCCCACAGACGTGAGCCGACCCTCTTGGCCTGCACGCGTCCGGCGTGCCTTCATGTGGGTTCACAGTTGGCTGGGGTTGATCGGCGGCATCGTCGTGGTGTTGATCGGCCTCACAGGAAGCTTCATCGTCTTTTACCGCGAAATCGATGCCGCGCTAAATCCGGCGCTTTATGCCTCGGCTGGCCCGGAACAAATAGTCACCTTGACCGAGGTGATGCGCGCTGCCGCGACAGCGGATACAGCGCCGATTTCGACGATCGTGGCTCCGGATCGGACCTGGCCCGTCTGGGTTGTGATACATACCCACGAAAGCGAGAAAGGCCGTTACCCGAATCGTTGGACGACCATGGTCGATCCTTCGAACGGGAAAGTGCTCGGCCGGCGCGACTATACCAACGCGTTCGCGCTCACGGTCTATCGTCTGCACTACACGCTGCTGCTCTATGAGTGGTGGGGCAAGGAGGTGGTGGGCGTGGTCGGGTTCATTCTGCTTAGCCTGGCGCTGTCGGGCCTATATTTGTGGTGGCCGAGGCAGGGCCGGTTTTGGCGATCGATATCGGTGCGCAAAGGCGTTTCGTTTCATCGATTCCTCGTCGACATTCACAACACGGCGGGTTTTTGGGCCTTGATTGAGCTCCTCGTGATCTCAATCACCGGCGTCGGGATCGTTTTTCCCGACGTGGTGCGTCCTGTCGCCGGCATCCTGTCGCCAGCGACCCCTGATCCCTCGCCTCGGATCGAAACCCCGCCCCCTAAGGGAACGCCGCTACTGCCGGCCGATGCGATCGTGCGGATCGCGCAGGCAACTCGGCCATCCCTGACCGTCGCCATGCTGAACCCGCCAACCGAAATGCGCAACACATGGCGCGTGCTGTTCCGCCCCGAGGGCGCTGATCCCGCTGTGCGTTCACGAGGAGCGATCTGGATCGATCCATGGAGTGGCGCGGTAGTGCACGACCGCACGTCGGACGCCATGTCGATGGGTGATCGTTACATGACCGAACAGCTCTGGCTCCACAACGGCGCGACGTTCGGACTCATCGGCCGCCTGCTCGTGTTCACAGCCGGATTCGCACCTCTCGCCCTGTTCATCAGCGGCGGGATCATGTGGCTCAAAAAACGGCCGGCGAGGACCAACTGAGACACTGCATCCGAGCGCTGTCGGACCTCAGCAAACGAACCCCAAAGGGCCGCGCGACCGGTTCTGATTCAACGAGAACTGGAGGAGCTCAGGCCGGATCGAGCGCGCTGATCGTGATGTAGTATCCGTCGGGATCCCGGAGCGAAAACTCCATCGTTCCCGTGTTGGGATTTTGATACGGCTCTTCTTCCAGCCGGCCGACGAGCGCGCGCGCCCTTGGCACAGCGACGTCGAAGTCGTCGACCCGGAAGAACAGCAGGAGACCGTTGCCAGGCTTGGCGTCATGGGGGCTCGTCAACGAGGGATGCTCGTGGGCACCCCACGCATGCAGGCAGAGCAAGACCGTGCCATCGGAGTCGACAATTTGCCCGAAGTAATCGTGGGCAGGTGTCGCCTCCGGCAGGCCAAGCAGCGACCGGTACCACATGAAGCTCCGGGGCACGTCGGCTACGCCGATGATCGTCCACAAGCGCTTCATGGGATGCTCCGCGGTCCGTTTGATTGATCCAGGAGATGCCGGGCTGCCGTCCGGCCCGCAAAAGAAAAAGGCCGCCCTGGTTTCCCGGGCGGCCTTTCCTGTCTCACGGCGGCTTCAACATTAGCGGGCGATTTCAGGAGTTCTGCACCGGGGGCCTATCTCCCAGCCGTCTCCTACTCGGAAGCCGCTGCTCATCGGGACAGTCGCGACCTGGAGCCCGATCCGACGCGATGGTTTTCCATCTCCGTAAGATGGTCCTATTGAGCCGCGATCTCCGGTTTGACGCAAGCGGTCGGCAGCGCTCGCGCCGCACCTGTCCCCGCTGTTACCGTTGTCCACAGCCACGCGTGCGCTGCACGCGCAGATCGGTGCTCGCGCAACCCAAGGAAGCAGTGGATGGAGCAGTGGCTGACGATCAGCTTCCGGGCGTCCAGGCGTGGTAGTCGCCGGTCGCCTTGGGGCGGCGGCCGCTCGCCAGCGTCGAGCCGGACGGACGATAGGCCTGCGCAGTCCCGGTCATGTTCGGCACATGCGGCTTTTGCCATTCCCGCGGCGCGTAGTTCTGCTCGGTCGGCGGGACATCGACGGTGTGGTGCAGCCAGCCGTGCCAGGACGCAGGCACGCGCGACGCTTCGGCATAGCCGTTATAGACCACCCAGCGGCGCTCGAAACCGAGCGTCGGGTCGATCTTGCCACCCGCGGTGCGATAGTAGCGATTGCCCTGCTCGTCCTGGCCGACCAGTTCGCCGAAGCGCCAGGTCCACAATTGCGTGCCAAAGGTCTGGCCATTCCACCAGGTGAAGAATTTCAGCCAAAATTGTTTCATGCGGCCAGATCGTCGGTTCGAGGCAGTTGGGCTCTGATGCCACCTGAATCCCGAAATGTCCAGCGAGGCGCCGTGCGGCACGCGCGCCAGATCACGTCACGATCCCCGACATCGTGACGCCGGGCATTTGGGGCCAAATGTCGCGGCGCCGGCACATTCCATTCGTGCGCCATACAGTTCCTGTCTCTCAATCTGAGCGTTGCGCGTGGTGCATGCGCAGGCTGAGGAACGTCCGCCCCCAGAAGGGGTTAGACCATGTCCCGCAGATGGAGCCAGCAATGATCAGTCTAAAGGTTTTGAGTGCCACCGCCGCAATAGCGCTTGCGCTGCCGCTGGTGGTGCCGAGTGAGAGTTTTGCCCAGGCCATTGGCGGCCGGGCCGCAGCCGCGATGGGCGGCGGTGTTGGCGGCGGAGCCCGTGGCGGTGGTGGCGGCGCAATCGGCGCCGGCGGTGGCGGCTTCCGCGGCGGTGGTGCGGCAATCGGCGGTGGTGGCGGCGGTGGATTCCGCGGCGGCATCCCGAGCGGCGCGGCCGCAGCGATGGGTGGCGGGCCCCGCGTCGGTGGCGGCGGCGTTGTCGCTGGCGGCGGCGGTGGCTGGGCCGGCCGCGGCGGCGGCGGATGGAATGGCGGCGGGTGGAATGGCGGCTACCGCCATCATCACCACGGCGGCTTCTATCCCGGCTTCGTCGCGGGCGCGGTGGTCGGCGGCGCGCTCGCGTCCAGCGCCTACGGCCCGGACTACTACTATGAACCGGGCTATTACGATGACAGCTACTATGACGACGGCGGCCCCGTCGCGGTCGAGGCGGCCCCCGGTGGCGATGCGGCCTACTGCGCGCAGCGCTACAGATCCTACGATCCGGCTTCGGGCACCTATCTCGGCTATGACGGCCTCCGGCACCCCTGCCCGTAACGGTTGCTGACGTGACAATCGCGAAAGGGCGGCGCTTGCGCCGCCCTTGTTCTTTATCCGCGCAGCGCGACCGCAACCGCGGCCAGCGTCACCACAAGGGCCGCGATGTCGCGCGGCCCGAGCTGCTCGTGCAACATCCCGGCCGCGGCGAGCACGCCGACCACCGGCACCAGCAGGGTTCCGATCGATGCCGTCGCGGCCGGCAGTCGCCCCAGCGCGGCGAACCAGCAGACGTAGCAAAGGCAGAACTGGATCAGCGTCATGTAGGCCATCGACGCCCAGCCGAGCGGCGAGAGCGCCGACAGTTGCGGCTGCTCGGCGAGGATTCCGACGATGACGATCGGAAGGCAGCCGATCGCGAGTTGCCAGGCGGCCAGCGACAATGGCGGCATTGCCAGCGGGAAATGCTTGGTCAGCACGGTTCCAAGCCCGACGCAGAGCGCCCCTGCCAGGGCGAACAGGACACCGGGCAGCTTCTCCAGACTGGCGTCGATGCCGCCACCGCCGATCAGCACACTGATGCCGGCCAGGGCGACGGCAAGCGACAGCGCACGCGCAAACGACACCCGCTCGCCTAGGATCGGCCACGCCAGCAGCGCCACCCATACCGGGATCGAGATGCCGAGCACCGCAGCCTCGCTCGCCCGCAGCCAGATCAACGCGAGCCCCATCGAGGCCACCCAGCCGCCGATCGTCAGCGTCGACACCAGCGCAAGCCGCAGCCGCATCTTCGCGGGAACGCGCAGCGTTTGTCCGCGCGCGAGCGCGATCACACCGAGCGCGATCGCGCCGACCATCCCGCTCAGCCCGCGCGCCGACAGCGGCGGCCACTCGGTGAGCAGGAATTTCATGACCGGGAAATTGAGGCCCCAGCCGATCGAGGCGACGACGAGGAGTGCAAGGCCGAGCGGCGACATTCCGGCGCGGCCGGCAACGGGAACTGAGGTCATGGATTTGTGATCTTGGCCTGCAATCTGCGGAGTGGACAAATACAAGTGATGGGACGCGAGGTGTGGGAAATCTGCTTGTCAGCGAAGCACATATGCACTCTATCATACAGACTACCTGTCGCCGTTCCGCCTTAATCGATTCAACGGGCAAAGCGAGTCGTCGGCACGCAAAGCCCCCCACAAAGAGGATGCATGGTGCCGCGCGTTCTCGTCGTCGATGATGATCCGATGGTGTGCGTTGCCATCGAGGTCTGTCTGCAACGCCAGGGCTTCGACGTCACGGTCGCCGATGGTGGTGAGGCCGGCATGCGCGCGCTGGAAAATGCCACCTTCGACGTGATGCTCGTCGACGTCTTCATGCCGCATATGCGCGGCTTCGAGGCGATCCGCATCTTCCACGAGCGCGCGCCCGATATCCCAGTGATCGCGATGTCCGGCTACGCCTTCGCCAATGCGGATCGCGCACCGGACTTCCTGCGGATGACGATCGAGCTCGGCGCGGCCGCCTGCCTGCGCAAACCATTCACGCCGCAGGCACTGATCGCCGCCGTTAACGAGTGTCTCACCAAGTCCGCACCTTCCGCTCGCGCCTCGAAATAGTCGTCCGTACCCATAGTCAATGGCTTACCAACGCCTCATCCTCGGCATCGGCCTCGCCATCTTGCTCGCGATCAGCGCAGCGTCGATCGGGCTCGACGTCAGATCGCGCACCGAGACCGAGTCGGTCGATCGCACGCTCGCCATCCTCAAGCGGATCTCGGACCTGCGGCCGCTGTTGCGCGGCTCCGAGAACGCGGCGCGCGGCTTTGCGCTGACCGCAGACGCAAGCTTCGCCGCCGAATATCGCGACACCTCCGCCGCCCTCACCTCGGCCTTCGCCGACCTGATCCACGCGGTGAACGGCAATCGGGGCGAACGGCAACTGCTCGAGGAAGCCAAGGGGCAGCTCGATCGCGGCATCGCGCTCGGCGGCGAACTGATCAGGCTGCGCAACGCCGGCGACAGCGCCGCAATCGAACGGCAGGTCGCGGGCGGCGAAAGCCGTGCGCTGATGGACAAGGTTGGCTCGGCGCTCGAGAAGGTCGTCGCCGAAGAGCGCCGCCTGCTCGCGGTCCGCAGCGAAGCGTCGAAAACCAACGGACGCATGCTGCTGGCGATCGACCTGCTCGGCGTCGTGCTGATCCTCGTCCTTGCCACCGTGCTGATCATAGCGGCGCGGCGATCCAGCCGCGAATTGCAGGACTCGCTCAGCGCGACGCAAGCCACCAACGTGTCGCTCGAGGCCAAGGTTGCCGAGCGAACCAAGGATCTCGGCACCGCCCTTGAAGAACTCCGCCACTCCACCTCGGTGATGGAGACCACCTTCCACAGCATGGCCGAGGCGGTGCTGGTGATCGACACCACCGGCAAGGTGCTGCTCTCCAATCTCGCCGCCGAGAAGATGCTGCGCTATCGGCCGGGCATGACGGTCCAGGTGCTGCGGGCCCTTAGCAACGTGTTCCATGCCGATGGCGTCAGGCCGATGCAGGTCGACGAGATGCCGTCGGCCAGGGCGCTGCGCGGCGAGGAATTCGACGGCCTCGAGTTCATCGCCCGTCCGGTCCGCGGCGCACCGCAGATCCATCTCGTGGTGTCCGGCCGCCCCTTACGCGATTCCGACGGCAAGATCATCGGTGCGGCACTGGTCTATCACGACATCACCGCCTCGCGCGAAATGGAGCACAAGCTCCAGCAGTCGCAGAAGCTCGACGCGATCGGCAAATTGACCGGCGGCGTCGCGCACGATTTCAACAACATGCTGACGATCATCACCGGCACCACCGAGACGCTGGTCGACAGCCTGCGCGGACAGCCGCTCGTGAAGACCGCCGAGCTGATCGACCGTGCCGCCGAGCGCTGCCGCGAACTGATCCAGCACCTGCTCGCCTTTGCTCGCCGCCAGCCGCTCGAGCCGCGCACCGTCGACATCAACGCGACCGTGCTCGATATCGCCAAGCTGTTGCGCCCCACCCTCGGCGAGCAGATCGAGATCAACTCGGCGCTGGCTCCCGACGTGGCGAGCGTCCATATCGATCCGTCGCAGCTCGCGAACTCGCTGCTCAACATGGCGATCAACGCGCGCGACGCGATGCCGGACGGCGGCAAGCTGCTGTTCGAGACCAGCACCATCGTGCTGGACGACGCCTATGCCGCGGCCAATCCCGACGTCACGCCGGGCCGCTACGTCATGCTCGCGGTCAGCGACACCGGCACCGGGATGTCGCAGGCGGTGCAGGACAAGGTGTTCGAACCCTTCTTCACCACCAAGGAAGTCGGCAAGGGCACAGGCCTCGGCATGAGCATGGTCTACGGCTTCGTCCGGCAGTCCGGCGGCCATATCAGGATCTACAGCGAGCAGGGTCACGGCACCACGATCAAGCTCTATCTGCCGCCGGCGCGCGGCCAGGTCCAGGCGGAGGCGCTCGCGGCGGCGCCGGTGCCGCGCGGCAGCGAGATCATCCTTGTCGTGGAGGACGACGCGCTGGTGCGCAACTACGTCACTGCCCAGCTCGCAAGCCTCGGCTACAAGACGATCCCGGCTGCGGATGCCCGCGCCGCGCTCGCGGTCGTCGACAAAGGCGAGCCGTTCGACCTCCTGTTCACCGACGTTATCATGCCCGGCGGCATGAACGGCCGGCAGCTCGCCGACGAGGTGGCGAAACGGCGGCCCGGCATCAAGGTGCTCTACACCTCGGGCTATACCGAGAACGCGATCGTGCATCACGGCCGCCTCGACGACGGCGTGCTGCTGCTGGCAAAGCCCTATCGCAAGTCGCAGCTCGCCAGCATGGTGCAGGAAGCGCTGGCGGGCGGCGTGGCGTAAGGTCCACGGCTCCCTTCACCTCTCCCCATAAGAACGGCGAGAAGGAGAAGAAGTCACCGCGTCGCCAGCACGACGCCGGCGAGCGTGAACAAGAGCGCCGCGATCTGCGCCGGGCCCAGCGGCTCGTGCAACGCAATGGCCGACGCCACCACGCCGATGACCGGCACCGCCATGGTGCCGATCGCCGCCACCGAAGCCGGCAGGCGGGCGAGTGCCGCAAACCAGCTGACATAGGCGATGCAGAACTGGATCACGGTCGAATAGATCAGGAGCCACCAGCCGGCCGTGGTGACGCGGTCGAGATGCGTGGTTTCGAGCGCAAGGCCCACGATCGCGACCGGAAAACAGCCGAGGCCGATCTGCCAGGCCGCGGCCGGAATCGGCGGCATCTTGAGCGGATACCTTTTCGCCAGCACCGTGCCGAGCGCAAAGGCGATCGCGCCGCCGAGCGCCATGATGATGCCCGGCAGCCTCTCACTGCTCGCGGAAAAACCGTTGCCGCCCATGATCGAGCCGAGCCCGACGAAGGCCATCACCAGCGCGATGGTGCGAAGCAGCGTCGGGCGTTCGCCGAGCACCGGCCAGGCCAGCAGCGAGGCCCAGACCGGCATCGTGTAGGCGATCAGCGCGGCCTCGCTCGCCGGCAGCCAGAGCAGCGCGAGCCCCATCAGCACCATCCAGCCGGTGACGTTGAGCAGCGCAAACGGCACAAGCCGCGGCCACAGCGTAGCGTCGACAGCAAGGCTCTGCGAGCGGATCAAAGCGAGCACGGCAAGCAGCAGCGCGCCGATCACGCCGGTGACGCCGCGCAATGTCAGCGGCGGCAGTTCGCTAAGCAGGAATTTCGTGACCGGCCAGTTAAAGCCCCAGCCGACCGAGGTGATGGCGAGGAACATCAGGCCGGCGGGCGCCAGGCGCGCCCCAGCCTTGGGTTTTGAGTCTGTCATGGAACCCGGCAAGGAGTGGAATCAGCAGGCACCTTGTGCCCGCGATTTCGTCGCGCGACCATCACGCGCCTGACATGCCTGCTCCGTAGTTTCCCCGTAGGCTTACGTGAGTCCCAAAAATTCAATCCGGGAACGCGAATAAATAGTTCCCCTGTGAACAGTGGGCGCAGTTTCAGTCCACAGCTCGCATGAGATTTTTTATGCTTGGGAATCCCTGAGGACTCACTGATACTTGGCCCGATCACAGGCGCGGCACCGACCCCTGTTATCCCCCTCTTTCCACCATATTTAGTATTTGATTCAGGAACTCGTACTAGTCCTTGACGCGCGTAACGGACTTGGCCTAGCTTTGATCCTGTTCGGCGCGAGTGTGTTTGGGTCCCCGCCGGCTGCTCCCAAAAGGGTCCAAAATGACCACTCCGCCAGGCCTTTCAGGCCGCGGGTGAAGGGCTTGTCTGCCCTGATTTTTGACCGTCTCAGGGGCACCAAACGGGCCGCCAAAGGCCCGGAAACCAGAGGCCGGAACCGGCCCGAGCAAAGCGACGCTGGCGTCGTTTTGAAGATGCGTTCGAGTGACGTGTTGGGGCGTTAAATGCACTTGAACTGGACCACCCGGAAACGGGTCGGCCCAGGGGGTGCCGCCGCGGAGGCGCCGGTACGAAGCCGGGTCTTGGCGGAAGAGAGAACAGGCCGGGTCCACCGGCTGAGCTGCGAATGACCGAAGAGCGGGCAACCTCGCCTTCCGGAAGTTCGCTCAAGGGATAACATTCCGGCAACCCGCGAAGAACGTGGGGCCGGACAGAAGAAGAGACGGGGCTCGACCAATGCGAATCGAACGGCGCAACACCACCAGCGGACAATCACCGTATGCCGGGATCAATTTCCGGCTGACGACATCGGAGATCCGCAATCCTGACGGCTCGGTCGTGTTCCGGGCCGAGAATGTCGAAGTCCCCGAGTTCTGGTCGCAGGTCGCCTCCGACGTGCTGGCGCAGAAGTATTTCCGCAAAGCGGGCGTCGCCGCGCGCCTGAAGAAGGTCGAGGAAGAGACCGTGCCGTCGTGGCTGTGGCGCTCGGTGCCCGACACCGAAGCGCTGGCTCTTCTCCCCGAGAACGAGCGCATCGTCGGCGAAACCTCGGCGAAGCAGGTGTTCGATCGCCTCGCCGGCTGCTGGACCTATTGGGGCTGGAAGGGCGGCTATTTCTCCTCTGAAGAAGATGCCCTCGCCTTCTTCGACGAGTTGCGTTTCCAATTGGCAAAACAGATGGTCGCGCCGAACTCGCCGCAATGGTTCAACACCGGCCTGCACTGGGCCTACGGCGTCGATGGCCCCGGCCAGGGCCACTACTATGTGGATTGGAAGACCGGCAAACTCACAAAATCGAAGTCGGCCTACGAGCATCCGCAGCCGCACGCCTGCTTCATCCAGGGCATCGAGGACGACCTCGTCAACGAGGGCGGCATCATGGACCTCTGGGTGCGTGAGGCGCGCCTGTTCAAATACGGCTCCGGCACCGGCTCCAACTTCTCGCGCCTGCGCGGCGAAGGCGAGCGCCTGTCCGGCGGCGGCCGCTCGTCCGGCCTGATGAGCTTCCTCAAGATCGGCGACCGCGCAGCGGGCGCGATCAAGAGCGGCGGCACCACCCGCCGCGCGGCGAAGATGGTCGTGGTCGACGTCGATCACCCCGACATCGAGACCTATATCGACTGGAAGGTGAAGGAGGAGCAGAAGGTCGCGGCTCTCGTCACCGGCTCCAAGATCAACCAGAAGCACCTCAAGGCCGTGATGAAGGCCTGCGTGAACTGCGAAGGTTCAGGCGACGACTGCTTCGACCCCGAGAAGAACCCGGCGCTCCGCCGCGAGATCAAGCTCGCGCGCCGCAACCTCGTGCCCGACAACTACATCAAGCGCGTCATCCAGTTCGCCAAGCAGGGCTACAAGGACATCGCCTTCGACACCTACGACACCGACTGGGATTCGGAGGCCTATCTCACCGTCTCCGGCCAGAACTCCAACAACTCGGTGTCGCTGAAGGACGACTTCCTCCGCGCGGTGGAAACCGACGGTGAATGGAATCTCGTCGGCCGTACCACGAAGAAGGTCACCAAGACTCTCAAGGCGCGCGACCTCTGGGAAAAGATCGGCTACGCCGCCTGGGCGAGCGCCGATCCCGGCCTGCACTTCAACACCACGATGAACGACTGGCACACCTGCAAGGCGTCCGGCGACATCCGCGCGTCCAACCCGTGCTCGGAATACATGTTCCTGGACGACACGGCGTGCAACCTCGCCTCCGCCAACCTCTTGACGTTCTACAACACGACGACCAAGCGCTTCGACATCGAGTCCTACGAGCACCTCTGCCGGCTCTGGACCATCGTGCTGGAAATCTCCGTCATGATGGCGCAGTTCCCGTCGAAGGCCATCGCAGAGCTCTCCTACGAATTCCGCACCCTCGGCCTCGGCTTCGCCAATATCGGCGGCCTGTTGATGACCATGGGCCTGCCCTATGACTCGAAGGAAGGCCGCTCGCTCTGCGGCGCGCTGACCGCTGTGATGACCGGCATCGCCTACAAGACCTCGGCCGAGATGGCCGCCGAGCTCGGCACCTTCCCCGGCTACAAGAAGAACGCGAGCCACATGCTGCGCGTGATCCGTAACCACCGCCGCGCCGCCCATGGCAACGCGGCCGGCTATGAGGCGCTCTCGGTCAACCCGGTGCCGCTCGATCACGCCTCCTGCCCGCAGGCCGATCTCGTCACCCATGCCATCCGCGCCTGGGACGATGCGCTCGCGCTCGGCGAGGTCAACGGCTATCGCAACGCCCAGACCACGGTGGTGGCGCCGACCGGCACCATCGGCCTGGTGATGGATTGCGACACCACCGGCATCGAGCCCGACTTCGCGCTGGTGAAGTTCAAGAAGCTCGCCGGCGGCGGCTACTTCAAGATCATCAACCAGGCGGTTCCCGAGGCGCTGCGCGCGCTCGGCTATCGCGAGAGCGAGATCGCCGAGATCGAGGCCTACGCCGTCGGCCACGGCTCGCTGTCGAATGCCCCCGGCATCAACGCCTCGACGCTGAAGGCCAAAGGCTTCACCGACGAAGCGATTGCAAAAGTCGAGAAGGCGCTGCCGACCGCGTTCGACATCAAGTTCGCCTTCAACAAGTGGACCTTTGGCGAAGACTTCATCCGCGACCAGCTCGGCATCGACGCGGAAGCCATTGCCGCCCCCGGCTTCGACCTGCTCTCGGCGGTGGGCTTCTCCAAGCGCGAGATCGAGGCCGCCAACGTGCACATCTGCGGCGCGATGACGGTCGAGGGCGCCCCGCACCTTAGGCCTGAGCACTATCCGGTGTTCGACTGCGCCAACCCCTGCGGCAAAATTGGAAAACGCTACCTCTCGGTCGAGAGCCACATCCGGATGATGGCGGCCTCCCAGCCGTTCATCTCGGGCGCGATCTCGAAGACCATCAACATGCCGAACGACGCCACGGTCGAGGACTGCAAGTCCGCCTACCTCTTGTCGTGGAAGCTCGCACTGAAGGCCAACGCGCTCTATCGCGACGGCTCGAAGCTGTCGCAGCCGCTCAACTCGCAGCTCATCGCCGACGACGAGGACGAGGACGATGCGGTCGAGGCGCTGTACGAGAAGCCGATGGCGGCGCGTGCCGCCCAGGTCTCCGAGAAGATCGTCGAGAAGCTCGTCGAGCGTATCGTCGTGATGCGCGAACGCGAGAAGATGCCCGATCGCCGCAAGGGCTACACCCAGAAAGCGGTTGTCGGCGGCCACAAGGTCTATCTCCGCACTGGCGAATATGACGATGGCCGTCTCGGCGAGATCTTCATCGACATGCACAAGGAAGGCGCGGCACTGCGCTCCTTCATCAACAACTTCGCGATCGCGGTCTCGCTGGGCCTGCAATACGGCGTGCCGCTGGAGGAATATGTCGACGCCTTCACCTTCACCCGCTTCGAGCCGGCGGGCCCCGTGCAAGGCAACGACTCGATCAAGTACGCGACCTCAATCCTCGACTATGTCTTCCGCGAGCTCGCGGTGAGCTACATGGGCCGCTTCGACCTCGCCCATGTCGACCCAAACGAGTCCGGCTTCGACGCGCTCGGCAAGGGCGTCGAGGAAGGCAAGGAGCCGGATGAAGGCCCCGCCCAGCAGGCGACGAAGTATCTGTCGCGCGGCCTCACCCGCTCGCGCACCGACAACCTCGTCATCATGCGCGGCGGCTCGGCCGCGGTGAGCGCGAACTCCGATGCGGCCCCCGCCGGCGGCAACCGCGTCACCGCGCTCGCGGGCCGCGGCGTCTCCGACACCATCGAAGGCGCGGTCGCGCTGAAGCAGGAGACGCAGCACGACCTCTCGCCGACCGAGAAGCTCGAGGCGATGCAATGGAGCAAGGGCGGCTCCGCCGCCGCGGCTGCGCCTTCCAAGGCCGAGCGTCGCGCCGAAGCGAAGGCCAAGGGCTACGAAGGCGAGATGTGCTCGGAGTGCGGCAACTTCACGCTGGTGCGGAACGGCACCTGCATGAAGTGCGATACGTGCGGGTCCACGACGGGGTGCTCGTGAGGCTTAGAGAATCGCCGTAGCCAACACTACCAAGAGTTGATAAGAGGGTTGCTCAATGGAGTAACCCTCTTATTTTTTGATGTTTCTTCCTTCGAGTTTCTCAAATGAATTCCGAGAAAGCTGACGCAACATCCAAAACCAACTTTAAGCTTTGGCTCAAGGACGCCAGGAAGAAACACGAACGACTTACACCCGCTGTGGTTGAATTGATCCGAGGGCTGCTCAGAACACGCGGAATAGATTTTCTCAGTGTTGAAGGCCGAACGAAATCGGAGAGCTCTGTTATCGAAAAGTGCGATCGCAAAAGTTACAACAACCCTCAGGAGCAATTAACCGACCTCTCCGGCATCAGGATCATTACTTACCTAGAGAGCCAGGCGCTGCAGATCGCTGAAGTAATTCGGAGCACGTTTGAAGTTGACGAAGCAAACAGCTTGGACCGCAACGATATCCTAGGTTCCGACCGGATTGGCTACAGGTCTGTCCATTTTGTATGCGAACTTGGTCGTCATCGGACCAACTTGCCCGAGTATGAGGGGCTCGCGGGCATGAAATTTGAGATTCAGCTTCGCACTGTCTTGCAGCATGCATGGGCCGAGTTGGCCCACGATCGTTCGTTCAAACTGGGACTTGACTTGCCGAAAGCCATCCAGCGTAAGCTGAACCTGCATGCGGGCATGCTAGAGGTAGTAGATTCGGCCTTTGATGAGATCGCACGCGAAATTGACAACTATAGCCTCTCAATCGGCCGGAAAAGCATCGATGAGATGGACGATATCGAACTCAACTCGATTTCACTTGGAAAGTACTTAGACCAAATTTCAGCTCTTTATGGCTTATCTTTTGTGACCGACGACATTTCGGACGACGTCGTCAAAGAGCTTCGGCTTTATGGTGTCAGCACGATCGGCGATCTGAAGAAAATCGCCACTAGAAGCCTGATAGCCGAGATTGAGAATGCAGCAAAGCCTAACCAAACGAGGATCGGGTTTTTGAGAGACCTGATGATGTATGACGACGTCGAACGATATTTTCGATGCGCGCCTGAATGGGGAGTGATTCACCTCAACGATGCATTGCCGCTAGCCGCCAAGTACGGACCCGAACTGATTGCTCGTCTTTTTTCCGATCATGATGTCGACATCCGACAAGACGAAGATGACTTTTTCTGGAGTGGCTATTCGGAGCTCTTAGCCGTACTCAGCCGCCGACAACCGAGCTAGCAAGGTTAGGCCGGATTTGCCAAAGCCGTAATCCACCCGTTCTTCGCGGCCCTGTGGGCGGGCTACGCTGCGCTAAACTTCCCTGCACCTGTACAACCTTGGGTCAGTCACACAGATAGCCCGCCACGATCCGCGCGTTGCTGGCCTTTGTTCTATGCACAGACGCACACAGCGCTGCCGGTCGATCGCCTTATCGGACTCGGCACATTGACCCGCATACCGACAGTATCCATATGCATCCGACGAACCGGCTGAAGCGTGCCGCTTCGCACTCACCCGGACACAGCCGAGTACCGCTGGCGGCGTCCTTCCTGCATCCGGTTTCGTTCGGGAGCCCCCGTGCCCGCACTGTCTATCCTCGATCTGGTCCGCGTCACCCGGGACACCGATGCGCGCGGCGCGCTCGATAATGCGCGCGATATTGCAGTTCACGCCGAGGAATGGGGCTATCGCCGCATCTGGGTGGCGGAGCATCACAACATGCCGGGCATCGCGAGCGCCGCGACGTCGGTCGTGATCGGTCATATCGCGGCGGGAACGAAAACCATCCGGGTCGGTGCCGGCGGCATCATGCTGCCCAACCATGCGCCTTACGTCATTGCCGAGCAGTTCGGCACGCTGGCGCGGCTGTTTCCTGATCGTATCGACCTTGGCCTCGGCCGCGCGCCGGGGACGGATCAGCTCACGCTGCGCGCCCTGCGCCGCACGCCTGAAGCCGCCGAGAATTTTCCGCAGGACGTGCTCGAGGTGCAGGCCTTCCTGGCGGAGGCTGGTCCGAACCAGCGCATCCAGGCCGTGCCGGCCGCTGGCACCGACGTGCCGCTGTGGATTCTGGGATCGAGCAATTTCGGCGCGATGCTCGCCGCCGAGCTCGGCCTTCCCTATGCCTTTGCCTCGCATTTCGCGCCTGACCTGCTGCTTCAGGCGCTTCAGATCTACCGTGCCCGCTTCAAACCATCAGAGCAGCTTGACCGCCCCTATGCCATGGTCGGCGTCAACATCATCGCCGCCGAGACCGACGCCGAAGCGCGCCGGCTCGCGACGACGCAACAGATGTCGTTCACAAACATCTTCCGCGGCGCACGCGGCCTCAGCCAGCCGCCGATCGACGACATCGAGACCTACTGGTCGCCGTCGGAGAAAGTCCAGGCGATGGGGATGCTCGCCCGTTCCATCGTCGGTTCGCCCGACACGGTTCGTGCCGGTATCGATGCGCTCGTTGCGGAGACCGGCGCCGATGAGCTGATGGTCGTATCTGACGTCTACGAGCACGCAAAGCGGCTGCGATCCTTCGAGCTGATCGCCGGCGCGGCCGGGATCGCTCGCTGAGCTGCGACGGACGCGGCCACTCAAGCGTAGGGCGGAATAGCCGCAGGCGTAATCCGCCATTTCGTTCGCGACATTTCCGGCGGGTTACGCTGCGCTAACCCGCCCTACGCCTACGCGCTCGCTCTATCCGCGTGTGCCGGACAGCTTGACCCGCCCCCTCTTCCACAGCCTGAACCCGCCGTCGAACGCATTCTCATTATCGCCAAACCTCACCTTGCGCGGCGGATTGTCGACCTTGTCGGCGTTGCCACCGCCAAGCACGACGTAGTCGGGCTGCAGCGCGGCGAACAGGCGCTCCAGGACGTCGTCGACGGCCTTTCGCCATTTCTTCTTGCCGAGGCGCTTGAGGCCTGCGGCGCCGACATAGTGCTCGAACGTCTTGCCCTTGCGGTACGGAAGGTGGGCGAGCTCCATCGGCGCCGGATTGCCGTCCACGATCATCGCGGAGCCAAGGCCCGTGCCGAGGCCGAGGAACAGCATGCGGCCGCCCTGATAGCTGCCGATCGCCTGCAACAGCGCATCGTTGACGACCTTGGTCGGTCGGCCGAAGGCCTTCTGGAAGTCGAAGCCGGCCCAGCCGTGACCGAGATTGTGCGGCTCTTTCAAGGGCCGGTTGTGGACGACAGGCCCCGGATACCCGATCGAGATGACGTCGTAGGACCAGTCCTTCGTCAGCGCCTTGATCTTCCTCACCATCGCCTTGGCGGACAGATCGGGGCCGGACTCGAATTGGCGCTTGGTGTGCTCCTTGTCGGTCATGACCTTCACGCGCGATCCGCCGATGTCGATCGCCAGGATCGTTTGTCGCGACGCGCGCTTCCCCGTCCTGTTCGCCATGAATTCGCGTCCTGCTCGGGTCGGACAATAGCGCCTTTGACGCTGCGCAGCTCGCATTATCCGCCGTAGCTCGAAGCAAGCGTAGCCCGGATGAGCCAACGGGTCGCGCGAATGCGCGCCCGATGACAGGCTCAGCGATACCGGGGCGCTCTGTCCGCTGACCATAATTCACCCCGCATACCGCTTCGCTCATGCGGGCTACTCGCTGGGCCATGCGGGGGCGCGCGTGGTTCCCGCCGCCGGAGTTCATTTTTCCAAATGTCATCACATGGTCGCCACGCAAGTGGCAAGATTCCAGCGCGAACATGGCACAGGCAGTATGATTCGAAATTGGAATCTGGAGCGGCCAAAATGTTAAGTGCAGACGGTAATCAACCGATCGGGAAACCCGGACGGCGCAAGCGGAAGGGGCCACAGAGCCGAAAGGCCGCGCAGCGGAAGGAAGCCGGTCAACAGCAGGACCACACGCCGGTTCCGTTGCAGGACGCCCACGAGGAGATCAGCGCACTGGTCGCATCGAGTGACAGTTCTCCAACTGACACTTCCGCGACCGAGACTTCCTCGACCGTCCCCGTCGTATCGGCGAAAGCCGCCGCGGTCAGCCCCCAAACCATCGCGAATGCCTATGGCGACTACGCGAGGAAGTCGCTCGAACAGACCTGGTCCTTCTTCGAGAGGCTCGCGGCCGTGCGTTCGCCCGACAAGGCGTTTGAGGTTCAGACCGAATTCGCGAAGCAGGCTTACGAAACCTTCATTGCCGATTCGCAGAAGATTCTCGAACTGCAGAGCGAATTAGCCAGGCAGAGAGTGGTCTATCTGGAGGGCTTCGTGGTCAGGATGACGCAAACCACGTTCGTCCTGCGCACTGCGCGCAACTAGCAAGCGTAGAGCGGATTGGCCGAAGGCGTAATCCGCCCTTCTGCGCGACTGACCGGCGGGTTACGCTTCGCAAACCCGCCTTACTCGCCGTTGAGAGTCAGATCTTACACCTCGGCCAAGGCTACGGCGGATGAGGCGCTAACATGCTCAACCCGCCGGTTCTTCTCATCCACAATCACCACCCGCGGCCGAAACCTGCGCGCCTCCTCGGCGTCGAACCCGGCATAGGCAACGATGATGATCTTGTCGCCCGCCATCGCGAGACGCGCGGCGGCGCCGTTGAGGCCGATGATGCCGGAGCCCGCGGGCGCCTCGATCACATAGGTCGAGAAGCGGGCGCCTGTGTCGATGTTGTAGATGTCGACGCGTTCGTTGATGAGGAAGCCGGCGGCGTCGATCAGATTGCGGTCGATCGAGATCGAGCCCTCGTAGTGCAAGTCCGCTTCGGTGACACGCGCGCGATGAATCTTGCCCTTCATCAAAGTCACTTGCATCGAGGCCATCCCGTATCGTTGCTTCGGAATTTTCCGCGCCCGCCAATAAGGACCTCGCAGCCTCGGGTCAATATTCGTCGCGCGAACGCGCGCCGCGCGTTCGTCCCGGCGTCGACACGTTTCTTCTGAGATCGCCGCTCGCGGTGGTCGGAATGGCTCCGGGTCGCGAGGCTCCGAGAATGATCACTCTGTGGAACAGCTATCCGGGAGCAGTTTTTTATTTTGCGACCCGCCCTGCTCTAGCGCCCCGGCACCGGCGCGGGTGGCCGCGGGCGCGATGCGCCGCCTGCTGCACGCGACGGCTTCGCGGCGGTGCGCGACGGGCCGCGCTGGTTGCTGTCGACGGACTGGAGATACGACGCCAGCGCCTGGGCCGAGTCCGGGCCGCTCGAATAGTGCTCCTTCAGGAACCAATACAGCGTGAGATTCATGCGGCCCTTGGCGAGGCCGCGCGGGCTGCGATGGCAGGTCGCGCAACCGTCGGTGAACAGCTTTGCGGCCGATTTGCCCTGATCGAGATTCTGTGCGTCGGCGGTGCCGGTCAGCACGGCGACGATGCCGAGGGCGGCGAGTGCGCGCCCCAGTTGCGGTAGCGATGTCAATGTGGGAGGTCCTGACTAAGCCAGTGTTCGTTACGACCAGCCGATTGCATCAGCTCATCGATGACGTCAAGCCCGACGTCTCCGGTTCCCTTCGAGAGCGTTTTCGAGCGAAGTGGATACCGGTTCGCGTAAAGAAAACGCGTCAAAACAAAATCTAGAGCCCCGTTCCGATTCCGTCGGAACGGGGCTCTAGGTCGTGTGGACTCTAAGGATTCCCTTTTAGGAGCAAATCAGATTCAAGGCTGCTTT
>NZ_JBHMET010000034.1:0-20250 GCF_042430365.1 Bradyrhizobium erythrophlei | reverse complement strand
GCCCATGCCGGCGAACGTGGTGATCCGCACTCAGCTACACCACGCCACGGGGCACGATCCGACGGATAGAACAAGTCAATGAAACGCCCGTCAGTTGGACAGGGCTGTGCCTTGCATGGAGTAGGTGGCTCTATCCGAAGCAGCGGCGCGGGGCGGGAGCGCCGCGGTGGCCCGGACGCGCGACGGGCAGGACGCTCTCAGCTAAACGCGAAGGCGAGCAGGCTTGAGCACAGCAGCACTAGGCTCGCTGCCGTCAATGTCAGGAATCCGTCGGAGACTAAATCGTGGCTGCGCATGGTACACCTGCCTGATCCGATGCTGGTCCGAATTTATTAAAGCTTTCCGAACAGCTCTCTCTGGAAAGAGGTGATGCGTCTTTCCGCGTCAGCGGGCCCTTATCAGGCCCGATACCGATAGCCTTCCAAGGCGTGAGCCAAGAAGATCGCTGCACTCACCAGGCCCATAACCGCCGTAACCGTCTCAATCATCGCAAACTTCCTTTGCGCCCCGCACGCGAGAGAAAACGATTGCAACCTTGCACAGTCAAAAAGATTCAATTGTTGGAATTGAAGATGGCATTCGACTGATGATTTGCTGCAACAGTTTGTCTGATAGCGGGACACGTCGGGCAGGGGACGGCGGTCGCCGGCGGCCAATGGTCCGTAGATCAACGGATCGAGGGACAACCATTGATTCACCACGGCGCCACCGTGGCGCGGCTCACCCCATTTCCGCCGTGTTCCGGTTGCGATATCGTCACCCTCCGGTGCGGAGGTGGGCCGCATCGTGACGTCATGGACGTTGCAGCCTCGCAGTAGGCGCGCGTCCGGCAGAATGGTACTTGGGGTGATGGGGACTAGACGGCCAGATTCGATCGTCCGGACGGCGCGCGGCGCCGTTGCGGTGGCAACGTGCCTCCTCCTCGCCAACTGTGCCTCGTCGGGCAAATTCGCGAGTCGGGTTGATCCCAAGTACGGCGTGTCCTCCAGCCCGCGCGTGGTGGCGTTCGGCGACCCCGTGCCGAAAGGCGGCGGCACCTATCGCGTCGGCAAGCCTTACGTCGTCGCCGGGCGGACCTATGTGCCCGAGGAGGACGTGAACTACCGCGCCGAGGGCATCGCGTCCTGGTATGGCGATGACTTCCACGGCCGGCTGACCGCCAATGGCGAGGTGTTCGACATGGCCTCGCTCACCGCGGCCCATCCGACCCTGCCGATGCCGAGCTATGCGCGCGTCACCAATGTGAGCAACGGCAAATCGCTGATCGTCCGTGTCAACGACCGCGGCCCATACCACGGCAATCGGCTCATAGACGTCTCGAACAAAGCCGCAGAACTCCTTGAATTTAAAGGAAACGGCACCGCCAAGGTCCGTGTCGAATATGTCGGCCGGGCGCCGCTTGAAGGGTCCGACGACCGCCAGCTGATAGCGACCCTGCGTACCGGAACACCGGCCCCATCGCCGTCGACGGTCAGGATCGCCTCGGCCAAGCCCTTCGTTCCAGACCTGCCGTCGGCCGCCGGCCGTATCCGGGGTGATGTTCCGCTCCCGGAAGGGCGCCCCTACAGCCTCGGCAACACCCCTGCCGATTACGCCTCGATCAACGCCACGTCGGAAATGTCCGCCTCGAGCCGGTCGAGGGGCCGGGCGCAAGAGAACCCGCGGGCGGTCTCCTACGAGAATGATGAGCGCTACGCGGCCACTCCGGCAGCGTCCTATGTCCCGATCGACGCACGGGGCCCGGCCGAAGTCCTGAGTGGACGCGGCCTCTACTGAATCAACGCGTTCGCTCGGCTATTTGAGAAACGCGATCAATGCTGCGTTGACCTCGTCCGGTCGCTCCTGCTGGATCCAGTGCCCGGCGCCCTCGATGATCAGCTTCTGCTTCAGGTTCGGCAGCACGCGCTCCATGTCGGCGACACGCTTGGCGCCGATCAGGCCGGTGATCACCGAATCCCGCGATCCCGCAATGAACAGCGACGGCTGATGGATTTGCGCCCCCTGCCAGGGCGCGGTCAGTTCCCAATTACGATCGAGATTGCGGTACCAGTTGAGGCCGCCGCGGAAGCCGGACTGCCGATAGCCCTCGGCGAACTCGGCGATATCGGCGTCGGTCAGCCAGGCTGGGAGTGGGAGGCCGGTCGGCAGGTTCCCGAGGAAGCCCTTGGTCTCGTCCACGAACATCGAACTCGGATCGGAGACGCCACGCCCCAACACCAGCCGCATGGTGTGGGCGATGTCGCGTTCGAACTCCGCCTCGGCGACGCCGGGCGGCTGGAAGTACTGCCAGTAGAAATTGGTGATGCCGCTCTCGCGCAGCGTCTCGAGCGGACGCCCGCGTCCACGGAAGGGCGGCGGGACGCTGAGACCGGCGACCTTGGTGAAGATATCGGGGCGGAACAGGGCCGCATGCCAGGCCACCGGCGCGCCCCAGTCGTGGCCGACGATCATGGCCTGCTTTTCGCCAAGCGCTGCGATCAGCGCGACCATGTCACCGACCATATCGAAGATCGTGTAGGCGCCGACGTCATCAGGCGCGCTGGTCCGGCCAAAGCCGCGCATGTCGGGCGCGACGACGCGGAAGCCGGCGGCGGCGAGCGCGGTGATCTGGTGCCGCCAGGAGTAGGATAGTTCGGGCCAGCCGTGGCAGAGCACGACCAGTGGGCCTTGGCCCGCCTCGCGCACGAACATGTCGATGCCGTTGGCGGAAATGGTGCGTGAGGAGGACATCGCGTTTCCGCCCTGTTTGCCGGTTGTTCTGTCTTTGACTGGTTCCAAGGATAGGGACGTTTGCCGCAGGCGGCAATCCAAGCAGCCGTGCATAAGCGCAAAAACCTCAGTTGTTTGCGGTACTTCCAACTGTTAGAACGCAGCCTTTCAGGACATCGCCGATGGCAGCCGTGACCGCAAATCCCCGTACGTTCGCCGCTCGCGCGCCGCGGCGTTGGCGCGGGCTGCTTGTCGCCGTCGTGGCGTTCGCCGTCGGTTGCGGCGGGGTGGTCTACGCCGCCAACAACAGCATCCAGGGCGCCAAGAAGGAGGAGGGCGGGTTCGACGGCGACGCCCCGACCGCGATCCTGGTCGAGGCCTCCAGCGGCAGCGTCCTGTTCGAGAAGAACGCCGACGAACTGCGCGCGCCGTCCAGCATGATGAAGCTGATGACGGCCGAGGTGGTGTTCAACGCCGTCAAGAAGGGCGACATCAAGCTCACCGACGAGTACCGGATCAGCGAGAATGCCTGGCGGCGAGGTGGAGCGCCCGCCGGCGGTTCGACCATGTTCGCCGCGCTCCACAGCAAGGTGTCGGTCGACGACCTCCTGCACGGCGCGATCATCCAGAGCGGCAACGATGCCTGCATCGCGCTCGCCGAGGGAATGGCCGGCAACGAGTACACCTTTGCGACCGACTTCATGACCAAGCGCGCGCGCGAGCTCGGTCTCACCAAGTCGACCTTTGCCAATTCCAACGGGCTGCCGGACCCCGGCAACAAGATGACGGTACGGGAACTTGCGGTTCTCGCGCGCCACATCATTCGGACCTATCCCGAGATGTACAAACTGTTCGGCGAGAAGGAGTTCACCTGGAACAAGATCCGCCAGCAGAACCGTAATCCCTTGCTGAATGCGCTGAACGGCGCCGACGGGCTGAAGACAGGTTACACCAAGGAAGGCGGCTACGGCATGGTCGGCTCTGCCGTGCAGAACGACACGCGGCTGATCGTCGTGGTCAATGGCCTGGAGGATCCCGAGGACCGCGCCACGGAAGCCAAGAAGATGCTGGAATGGGGGTTCCGCAGCTTCGAGACGCGAACCCTGATCGCAGCTAACCAGCCGGTCGGCTACGCCAAGGTGTTCGGCGGCGAGAGCCGCTCGGTGAAACTCACTAGCCCCGATCCGATCAAGGTGATGGTCGCCAAGAACGGCAACGACAAGCTGATCGCGCGCATCATTTATAGCGGCCCGGTCAAGGCGCCGATCGCGGCCGGCCAGCGCGTCGGATTCGTCAGGGTCTGGCGCGGCGGCAACGTCGCAATGGAAGCGCCGGTTTTTGCCGCCGAAGCGGTCGGGACGGGATCGACGATGCGGCGCGCGCTCGATGGCGCCCAGGAGCTCGTCATCGGCATGTTCCGCGCCGGCGCCGAGAAGCTGTGACATGGCTGAACCCGCGGTCAAACGGCCAAGCTTGCGCGGCCGCTTCATCACCTTCGAGGGCGGCGAAGGCTCCGGCAAATCGACCCAGATCCGCAGGCTCGCCGAGCGGCTGGACGCCGCGAAACTGCGCGCCATCGTGACCCGCGAACCCGGCGGCTCGCCCGGCGCCGAGATCATCCGCCACCTCGTGCTGTCGGGAATGGGCAAGCTGCTCGGGCCGGACGCCGAGACGCTGCTGTTTGCCGCCGCGCGCGACGACCATGTGCGCACCGTCATCCTGCCGGCGCTCAACCAGGGCATCTGGGTGCTGTGCGACCGCTTCTTCGATTCCACACGCGCCTATCAAGGCCAACTCGGGGAGGTGCTGCCCGGCCTCGTCAACGCCATGCAGCGGGTCACGATCGGCGATCTCAAGCCCGACCTCACCATTATCCTGGACGTGCCAGTGGAGATCGGCCTGCAGCGCGCCGCGGCGCGGCGCGGCAGCGGCGTCGCCGACCGCTTCGAGGCTGAGGACGTCAAGTTCCATCAGGAGCTGCGCGACGCCTACAAGCAGATCGCCGCCGACGATCCGCAGCGCTGCGTCCTGATCGATGCCACCGCCGACCCCGACACGGTCGCGTCCCGCGTTTGGACCGCGCTGCGCGAGCATTTGCGCGCGGCGGCAACAGCGGCCAATTCCGCATGAGCGCGCGCAAGTCCGAGCAGGAGATCGCGGTTCGGCATCCGCGCGAGACGTCCGACCTGTTCGGACATCGCGAGGCGGAGACGGCCCTTCTCGACGCCTATCGCAGCGGCCGAATTCCCCACGCCTGGCTGATCGGCGGCGCGCAGGGCATCGGCAAGGCAACGCTGGCCTATCGCATGGCGCGGTTCGTGCTTGCGTTTCGCAATCCTCTCGCCTCCCAGGTGCAGCAGGCGCCGACGCTCAAGGTCGATCCCGCCGATCCGGTGGCGCGGCAGGTCGCGGCCGGCGCGCATGGTGGGCTGTTGGTGCTGGAGCGCGGCGTCAACGACCGCGGCGTGATGCGGACGGTGATCACCGTCGACGAGACGCGCGAAACGATTTCGTTCTTCGGTTCGACGGCCGCGGTCGACGGCTGGCGGGTCTGCATCGTCGACACCGTCGACGAGCTCAATCCCAATGCCGCGAACGCGCTGTTGAAGATCCTCGAGGAGCCGCCGCAGCAATCTCTGTTTCTCCTGGTCAGCCACGCGCCGTCGCGGGTCCTGCCGACGATCCTGTCCCGCTGCCGCAAATTGCTGCTGCGGCCGCTTGATGGCGGCGACGTCATCCGTGCTGCCGCGGCGGCGACCGATATTGCGGCCGACGATCCCGCACTCGTCGAGGCCGCGGCGGCCTCCGAGGGCAGCGTGGGCAGGGCGCTGTCGCTGCTCGGCGGCGATGCGCTCAAGCTGCAGCAGCGCACGGCCGCGGTACTTGCGACATTGCCGCGGGTCGATCCGCGCGAGCTGCATGCGTTGGGCGACGCGCTCGGCACCAGCGACCGCGTCGCGCTCGCCGCCTTTATCGACGGCATCGATCGCTGGATGAGCGAACGGCTCCGCGAAGGCGACGCCAATGCCAATTTGCCGCGCCTTGCACGGCTGGCGGAGGTATGGGAAAAGATCGTCCGCGCCGCGCGCGATACCGAAGCCTACAATCTGGAGCGCAAGCCGCTGGTTTTCTCGGTGTTTTCGATGCTTGCGGAAGCAACCCGGTAGACGCTTCTTCTGACAGCACTCCCGACAATTTCGATTTGATCTGCAAAGGAATTCGTGGTGGCGACCGCTAAGACAAAATCGTCCAGGAAAACGGCGAAGAAAAAGGCGAAGAAGACGAAAAAGGTTTCGCCTGTGCGCGTGACCAAGAAGGCGGCTGCCAAGAAGCGCTCGGCCAAGACCGGGCGTGTTGCCAAGAAGGCCAAGAAGACCGCGAAGAAAGCCGTCAAGAAATCGGCTGCGAAGAAGACCGCCAGGAAGACGGCCAGTAAGGCTCCGAAGAAGCCGGCGAAGACGGCGTCGAAAAAGGCCCCGGCCAAGGCTCCGGCGAACACTGCGACAAAGGCGAGCGCGCCTGCGCCCGCAAAGCCGGCTGCGCCGAAGGCGCCGGCTGTCAAAGCTGCTCCGAAGGCTGCCCCCGCGCCGCGGCAGCCGAAGCCCGCCGCGACATCGCCTGCGCCCGTGACCGCGCCGTCGCGCGGCAACATGTTCTACATCACGACCGCGATCGCCTACCCGAACGGCCAGCCGCATATCGGTCACGCCTACGAAGCGATCGCGACCGACGCGCTGGCGCGGTTCCAGCGGCTCGACGGCAAGGACGTGTTCTTCCTGACCGGCACCGACGAGCACGGGCTGAAGATGATCCAGACCGCGCAGAACGAGGGGCTTTTGCCGGCCGAGCTCGCTGCGCGCAACGCCGCCCGTTTCAGGGAGATGGACGAGCGGCTGAACGTCGAGTTCACCCGCTTTATCCGCACCACCGAAGAGCAGCATCATCGCTCCAGCCAGGCCATCTGGCAGCGCATGGCCGATAATGGCGACATCTATCTCGACAGCTATGCCGGCTGGTACTCGGTGCGCGACGAGGCCTATTACGCCGAGGACGAAACCGTGGTCGGCGAGGACAATGTTCGCCGTGGTCCGCAAGGCACACCGGTCGAATGGGTTGAGGAAAAGAGCTACTTCTTCAGGCTCTCCGCGTACCAGGACAAGCTGCTGCACCTCTATGAGAGCCAGCCTGATTTTATCGGGCCGGATTCGCGTCGCAACGAGGTCATCAGTTTTGTGAAGGGCGGGCTGAAGGACCTTTCGATCTCGCGCACGACCTTCGACTGGGGGGTCAAGGTGCCCAACGAACCCGAGCACGTGATGTATGTCTGGGTCGATGCGCTCACCAACTACATCACCGGGGTCGGCTTTCCCGACGAGACCAATGGTCATTGGCGCTACTGGCCGGCCGATGTGCACATCATCGGCAAGGACATTATCCGTTTCCACGCCGTATACTGGCCGGCCTTCCTGATGTCGGCCGGCATCCCCGTGCAGAAGCGCGTCTATGCGCACGGCTTCCTGTTCAACAGGGGCGAGAAGATGTCGAAGTCGGTCGGCAACGTCGTCGACCCTTTCAATCTCGCTGAACAGTACGGCGTCGACCAGGTGCGCTACTTCTTCCTGCGCGAGGTGCCGTTCGGGCAGGACGGCAACTACAACCACGAGGCCATCGTTGCGCGCATCAATGCCGACCTTGCCAACGACTTCGGCAATCTGGCGCAGCGCTCGCTGTCGATGATCGCAAAGCAGCTTGGCGGCGTGCTGCCGGAGCCGGGCGAATTCTCCGACAATGACAAGGCGATCCTGGCGCAGGCCGACGCGATGCTCGAGGCGTCGCGCAGTGCGATGGCGACACAGCAGATCCATCAATGGCTCAACACGGTCTGGGCCGTGGTCGCCGAAGCCAACCGCTACTTTGCGGGGGAGGCGCCATGGGCATTGGCAAAGACCGACCCAGCCAGGCAGAAGACGGTGCTCTATGTCACCGCCGAAGTGGTCCGTCAGATCGCGATCATGGCGCAGCCGGTGATGCCGGCGTCCTGCGCGAAGATGCTGGACAGCCTCGGCGTCCCCGCGGGCGAACGCAGCTTCGCGGCACTCGCTGAACGGCTCGAGCCGGGCACGGCCTTGCCGGCCCCCGTTGGCGTGTTCCCGCGCTACGTGGAACCCAAGACCGAGTGAGCGGTTCGGACGTCATGCTGGTCGACAGTCACTGCCACCTGGATTTTCCCGACTTCGCCGACGATCTCGACGGGATCGTTGGTCGCGCCGAGGCGGCCGGCGTCGGCCGGATCGTCACGATCTCGACGCGGGTGAAGCGGCTCGGCGCGCTGCTCGCGATCACCGAGCGGTTTCCGAATGTCTACTGCTCGGTCGGTACGCATCCGCATCAGGCCGACGAGGAAGACGGCATTCCCTCAAGTGAGCTGATCGAGCTCTCCAAGCACCCGAAGGTCGTGGCGCTCGGCGAGGCGGGGCTCGACTATTTCTACGAGCACGGCTCGCGTGAGGCCCAGGAGCGTGGCTTTCGCGCCCATATCGCCGCTGCGCGCGCCACCGGCCTGCCGCTTGTCATTCATACCCGCGAGGCCGACGAGGATTGCGGCCGCATCCTGGAAGACGAAGTCGCGAAGGGGCCGTTCAAGGCCGTCCTGCACTGTTACACCGGCGGGCGCGAGCTTGCGATGAAGGCGATCTCGCTCGGGCTGTCGATCTCGTTCACGGGCATCCTGACCTTCAAGAAATCCGACAGCTTGCGCGCGCTCGCGGCCGAATTGCCCGCCGACAGGATCATGGTCGAAACCGACGCACCGTATCTCGCGCCCGGCAAGTTCCGCGGCAAGCGCAACGAGCCGTCCTATGTGGTCGAGGTCGCCAAGGTGCTGGCGGAGACGCGCGGCGTGTCGCTCGAGGAGATCTCGCGGCAGACCACGGACAATTTCTTCCGCCTGTTCTCCAAGGTGCCGGCACCGAAAGAGGCCGCATGACCATAACCTTGACTGTCCTCGGCTGCGGCTCCTCCGCCGGCGTGCCGCGCCCGGCGCTCGGCTGGGGCGCCTGCGATCCCAAAAATCCCAAGAACCGACGACGCCGTTGCTCGCTATTGGTCGAACGCAACGGCGCGCACGGCAGCACGCGGATCGTGATCGACACCTCGCCCGACCTGCGCGAGCAACTCATCGACGCCGAGGTCGACCATATCGACGCGGTGTTCCTGACCCATGAGCACGCCGACCAGACCCACGGCATCGACGATCTGCGCTCGGTGGTGCTCCACCAGCGGCGCCGTATCCCGGTCTATTTCAACCAGTCGACCGCCAAGGACATCATGGCGCGGTTCTCGTACTGCTTCATCTCGCCGGAGGGCAGCGACTACCCGCCGATCCTGACACGTCATGGCATCGAGGCCGGCGAGAGCCACACGACCGAGGGGAAGGGCGGCCCGGTGAAGCTCGAAGCCTTCCTGGTTCACCATGGCAAGATTCCAGCGCTCGGCTTTCGGGTGGGCGATGCCGCCTATACGCCCGACCTGCACGACATTCCCGACGAGAGCTTTCCGGCGCTGGAAAACCTCGATCTCTGGATCGTCGACGGCCTGCGCTATGCCGGCCATCCCAGCCATTTCAGCGTCAGCGACGCTCTGTCCTGGATCGATCGCTTCAAGCCGAAGCGCGCCGTCATCACCAACATGCATTCCGACCTCGATTACGAGGTGCTGCGGCAAAGCCTGCCGTCCGGCGTCGTCCCGGGTTATGACGGCATGCGGCTCGAACTCGGCTAGGCCGAGATCGCCGTCGCCGACTCGACCTGGCTGCGCAGCAGGAACTTCTGGATCTTGCCGGTCGAGGTCTTCGGGATCGCGCCGAACACCACCGACTTGGGCGTCTTGAAGCCTGACATGTGCTGACGGCAATAGCTGATGATGTCGGCTTCCGTCGCGGTTGCTCCGTCCTTCAGCTCGATGAAGGCGCACGGCACTTCGCCCCATTTCGGATCGGGCTTTGCCACAACGGCCGCGAACAGCACGGCCGGGTGCTTGTACAGGATGTCCTCGACCTCGACGGAGGAGATATTCTCGCCGCCCGAGATGATGATGTCCTTGGAACGGTCCTTGATGATGACGTAGCCGTGCTCGTCGAGCACGCCGAGGTCGCCGGTGTGGAACCAGCCCCCGGCAAACGCCTCCTGGGTCGCCTTCTCGTTCTTGAGATAGCCCTTCATCACGATGTTGCCGCGGAACATGACCTCGCCGATGGTCTCGCCATCGCGCGGCACCTCGCGCATCGTCTCGGGATCGAGCACGGTCACGCCTTCCTGCAGCGGGTAGGGCACGCCCTGCCGGCGCTTCATCTGCGCGCGCTGGTCGGCCGGCAATTCATCCCAGCCGGGCTGCTCGGCGCAGACCGACGCCGGGCCGTAGACCTCGGTCAGGCCGTAGACATGGGTCAGCTTGATGCCGATGCTCTCTGCGCCTTCGAGCACGGCGACCGGCGGTGCAGCGCCCGCGATCAATCCGACCACGGGGTTTGCCTTGCCCTTGGGCGCATTCGGCGCGTTGATCAGCGTGTTGTAGACGATCGGCGCGCCGCACATATGGGTGACGCCGTGCTTCGGGATCAGCTCGAAGATCTTGGCGGGATCGACCTTGCGCAGGCAGACATTGACGCCCGCAGTCGCGGCCACCGTCCACGGGAAGCACCAGCCGTTGCAGTGGAACATCGGCAGCGTCCAGAGATAGACCGGGTGCTGGCCGAGATTGCCGGCGAGAATGTTGCTGACGGCGTTCAGATAGGCGCCGCGGTGATGCGTCACCACGCCCTTGGGATTGCCCGTCGTGCCCGAGGTGTAGCTCAGCGCGATCGCGTCCCATTCGTCGGCGGGCAGCCGCTCGACGAAATTGGGATCACCTTGCGCGACCGCCGCCTCGTACTCGATTTCGCCGATCCGTTTGCCGCCGGCGAACGCCGCGTCGTCAACGTCGACCACGAAAGGCTTGGGACCCTTCATGAGGGTCAACGCTTCCGCGATCACGGCGGAGAATTCGGGATCGACCAGGATGATCTTGGCGCCGGCATGGTCGAGCTGGAATGCGATCGACGGCGCGTCGAGGCGGATGTTGAGGGCGTTGAGCACCGCGCCCGTCATCGGCACGGCGAAATGCAGCTCGTTCATCGCCGGGACGTTCGCCAGCATCGCCGCGACGGTGTCGCCATGACCGATGCCGCGGCCGGCAAGCCACGAGGCGAAGCGCTTGCAGCGCTCATAGGTCTCTTTCCAGGTGAAGCTGCGCCCTTCGTAGACCGTGCTGACATGTTCCGGATAGACCGCGGCGGAACGTGCGAGGAAGCTCAGCGGCGTCAGCGGCACATAATTGGCCGGCGTCTTGTCCAAACCGACTGAGTACTGGTTCTGAGCTGCACTCATGGCTCTATCCCATCCGCAAAAAACTTACAGGAACCCGATCGAAATCCACGGGAAGATCGCGACGATGATTAGGCCGATCAGGAGCGCCAGCAGGTAGCCCCAGATCGGCCGGATACCCTCGGCCGGATCCACGCGCCCGATGGCGCAGGCGGCATAATAGCCGACCCCGAAAGGCGGTGCGAACAATCCGATGCCCATCGCCAGGATGATGATCATGGCGTAATGCACCTCATGCACGCCGACGGCGCGCGCGATCGGAAACAAGAGCGGCCCGAACAGCACGATCGCCGGAATGCCCTCGAGCACGCTGCCGAGGATGGTGAAGGCCAGGATCGAGACCGCAATGAAGCTCGCGGAGCCGCCGGGCAGGCCGGTCATGGCGGCAGCCAGCGCCCGCGAGAAGCCGGACTGGGTCAGGCCCCAGGCCATGCCGGTCGCTGTGCCGATGATCAGCAGGATGGCACCCGACAGACAGGCAGTCTCCACCAGCATGGGTATGATCCGCCGCCGGTCGAAATTGCGATAGATCAGCAGGCCGTAGATGAAGAAGCCGACGACGAAGGCATAGACGATGCCGATGGTGGACACCTCGGTCGCGGTCGCAATGCCCTCGACCACGGCGTAGCGGATCACGAAGGGCAGCGCGATCGCGGGCAGGGCGACGATCAGCGCCCGGACGATCTCGCTGCCGCTGGCGCGCCGCACGTGGCCGAGGTCCTCGCCACGGTAGCGCCACCACACCAACATCGAGAGCGTGATCGCCAGCACCACGCCGGGCAATAACCCGCCGGTGAACAGCGCGGCGATCGAGACACCAGTCACCGAACCGATCGTGATCAAGACCAGCGAGGGCGGAATGGTCTCGGTCTGCGCGCCGGTCGCAGCGAGCAGGGCGACGAGGTCGCCCGGCTTGGCGCCCCGCGCCTTCATCTCCGGAAACAGCACCGGCGCAACCGCGGCCATGTCGGCGGCCTTGGAGCCCGAAATACCCGACACCAGGTACATCGCCCCGACCAGCACGTAATGCAGGCCGCCGCGAACATGGCCGAGCAAGCTCGCCAGGAACGCGACCATGGCGCGCGCCATGCCAGTCATCTCGATCAAGAGGCCGAGGAACACGAACAGCGGCACCGAGAGCAGGATCAGATGGCTCATGCCCTCGTCCATCCGGCCGACCAGCACCATCAGCGGCGTGCTGGTCGTGAGCGCCAGATAGCCATAGGTGGCGAGCCCGAAGCCGAACGCGATCGGGACGCCTGCGAAGACGCAGAAGCCGGCGACGCCGACGAAGAAGATGATGAGGTTCAGGTTGCCGAGCGGCTTGAACGAGCCCTTGAGCAGCCAGAACACGGCAATGATGGCCGAAACCGACACGATCGCCGCCAGCACCGTCCTGACGTTGCCGGCGCGGATGAGCCGCAGCAGCGCAAACAGCGCCATTAGGCCGATGCCGACCGGCAGCGCCGCGGCGCGCCAGCTGTTCATGATCTGCAGCGCCGGTGTCGTGATGTAGCTTTCCTCGTAGGCGTATTCGTAGGACGGCCAGGCGATCATCACGAGGAACGCCAGCGCAGCGCAGGTCGCGACCAGATCGAGATAGGCCCGCATTGCCGGGCGCGCATTGGCGACGATCGCGGTCATCCGCATATGCTCGGCGCGGCGAAACGCGACCGCGGCGCCAAGCATCGCCAGCCACAGGAACAGGATCGACGCCAGCTCGTCCGACCAGATCAACGGCTGGTGCAGCACGTAGCGCGCAACCACGCCGGCAAACAGGATGACGATCTCGGCGACGACCAACAGCGCCGCCGGGATTTCCACCAGCGCGCCGAGCAAGGCGTCCAGCGACGCAAGGAACGACCGGCGGCGAGGGGAGTGATCCACCTCGCCGCCCACCGCTTCTGTCAACTCGGCATGAGCCATGACGGCCCCCTGCACTCAGGCATTCTTATTGTGACTACGACAGCTTGCCGACCGACTTTTCCAGGAGATCCCAGGCCTGTTCGCCGTACTTGCCCTTCCATTCGGCATAGAAGCCAGCCGCCTTCAGCTTCTCGCGGAACGGCGCCACGGTGGGCTGGTTGAAGGTCAGGCCCTTGGTCGCCAGTTCCTGCTGCAGATTGGCGTTCAGCTTGGCGACGTCGGCGCGCTCGTTGACCGCGGCCGCGTTGATGTTCTTGGCGACGACGGTACGTATATCCTCCGGCAGCTTTTCCCAGGCGCGGCGGTTGGCCAGGAACCAGAAGCCGTCCCACATGTGGTTGGTCAGCGAACAATACTTCTGCACTTCGTAGAGTTTCGCGGTCGAGATGATCGCCAGCGGATTTTCCTGGCCCTCGACGATCTTGGTCTGCAGCGCCGAATAGACCTCGCTGAAATTGATCGAGGCCGGCGACGCATCGAACGCCTTGAACATCGAGGTCCACAGCGGCGAGACCGGCACGCGGATCTTGAATCCCTTGAAGTCCTCCGGGCCGTTGATCGGCTTGGTCGACGCCGTGGTCTGGCGGAAGCCGTTGTCCCAGATCTTGTCCATGACCTCGAGACCGGCCTTCTTGATCTCGCCGCGGACATAGGCGCCAAGACCGCCGTCCATGGCCTTCCAGACCGTGTCGTAGTCCGGGAACGCGAAGCCGATGCCGTTGATCGAGGCGGCCGGAACCAGCGTCGCCAGGATCAGTCCCGACAGCGTGAAGAACTCGACGCCGCCGGAGCGAATCTGGCTCAGCATGTCGGTGTCGGAGCCGAGCTGGTTGTTGGGGAAGATCTGCAGGTCGAACTTGCCGTTGGTCTCGGCCTTGATCGCCGCCGCCATTTCCTTGGCGCGCACGTTCATTGGATGGCCGTCCGGGAGATTGTTGGCGTACTTGTAGGTGAACTCGGCCGTCTGGGCGCGCGCCACCAATGGCGCGCCAATCCCGCCCAGGACGGCGGAAGCGGCGGAGGCCTTCAGAAGCGTGCGTCGTGAAAAGCTCATCGGTTTCTCCCTCGAGAGGCTTGTTGTTCTTGTCATCCTATACGGACCTGATGCCGTGGGGTCACCAGTGATCTCGTGCGCAAGGCCGCTTATTGCAGCGTCCGTACGCCGCGGCAATATCGGCTTTCAGACGATGCGATCGGTCGTGGCAAATCAGGTCGTCGATCGGGATCGGCGCGCGTCGGCTCAGCGCAAGCGGGCGCCGAGGGCTCCAGCGGCAAACCGCGATATCTGCGAAGAATTCCCGCTAAATATCTGATCTAATTGTAGATATAAATATTCCATAATATACCTTATGCGAATTCAGGATGTAGAACCCCGTTTAAAGGGTCACACCTCTCCTCATTAGAGATGTCACTTTTTCCCAGGCGCGGTGCCTTGGGAGTTTGGTGTGATGACGGTGCTGTCGATGAGCCGAACGGAGATCGACCGGGTTCACGTATTGCGGGATGTGGTTGCGGAGCGGATCACGGCGCGAGAGGCCGCGCAGCTGATGCGGGTGACGCGCAGGCAGATATTTCGGCTGTTGAAGGCCTACCGCTCTGGCGGGCCGGCGGCGCTGATCTCGAAGAAGCGCGGCAAGCCCAGCAACCGGTCGTATCCGGCGGTTGTCCGCACCGAGGCGCTGGCGCTGATCAAGGCCAAGTATGCGGATTTCGGCCCGACGCTGGCGGCGGAGAAGCTGGCGGAGCGGCATGGTTTGCATTTTGGGGTCGAGACAGTGCGGCGCTGGATGCTGGCCGACGGGATCTGGCAGGATCGTCGGCAGCGGCTCAAACGGGTTTACCAGCCGCGGCACCGTCGCGACTGTGTAGGCGAGCTGATCCAGATCGACGGATCTGAGCACTGGTGGTTCGAGGACCGCGGCCCGCAATGCACGCTGCTCGTCTTTATCGATGATGCGACCAGCCGCCTGATGCACCTGCGCTTCGTGGAGACGGAATCGACCTTTGATTATTTTGCCGCGACGCGCGCCTATTTGGAGCGCTACGGCAAGCCGATTGCGTTTTACTCGGACAAGCACGCGACGTTCCGGGTCAACAAGGTCGGCGCGATCGGCGGTGATGGCATGACCCAGTTTGGCCGGGCGCTGCACGAGCTCAACATCGATATCATTTGTGCCAACGCTCCGCAGGCCAAGGGGCGCGTCGAACGCGCCAATGGAACGCTGCAGGATCGTTTGGTGAAGGAGATGCGGCTTGCCGGGATCTCGACGATTGAAGCCGGCAACGCGTTCCTGCCGGCGTTCTTGGAGGACTACAATCGACGGTTTGCGAAGGCGCCGCTCAGCGACAAGGACGTTCACCGGCCACTCGCTGAGCACGACGATGTTGACAATGTTTTCGCCTGGAAGGAGGAGCGCACGGTGTCGCAGAGTCTGACGCTGCAGTACGACAAGGTGCTGTTCATCCTGGAGCCGAACGAGATCACCACCTCGCTGGCCCGCCAGCGGGTGATGCTGTTCGACTATCCGGATGGGCGGCTTGTGATCAAGCACAATGGGCGGGCATTGCCCTACCGCACGTTCGACAAGGTGCGGCAGGTCGACCAGGCGGCGATTGTCGAGAACAAGCGGCTTGGGCCGGTTCTGGCGTACATTGCCGAGCAGCAAAAGCTGCTCAACGTCACTCGCAGCCAAAGAGCCCCGCGCCGGCGCGGCCAGGGCAAGAGCCTGTTCAAGGCAGGCTGAGGCTTCTCCGATCTTCAGCCGCCAGGGCGCGCGCTCATCCGGGCGCCCGGCCGCTGCGCAACCCCGGCCAGCTCCGCGTCCGGGCGCCCTCCTCTGGGGAAGTGACATTTCTAATGAGCGCAAACTGTGACTTGTCTATCGGGTTCTGACACAGGATATGGATGTGCGGGTGTCGGCTGGGCCGAACCCTCACGGCCAGATCGCGTTCAGGAGCTCGGCCAATCGGGCCCCGCCCTTGGCCAGCTGCTTGCGTTTGATTGCGTCCGCGGCCTGCAGATAGTCGACGTGATTGTCGTAGGTCGCAGTCCACTTCGATCGCGCCGGCGGTGGCGTCGGCTTGAAGCTCACGCCCTTGAACGCGTCGTGTGCGACCAGCAGCGTGTCGGTCGCCCAGGCTGCGGGCCAGCCGTCCAGCGTGCCCTGGCTCGGTGCGACCGACTTCGCGGCGTCCACCAGCTCGCTGGTGGCGCCATCCCCGAGGTCGGTTGGGATGTCGTCCCATTCATGGTGCAGGTTGATGGTCTGGAACGGGACTGCGACGCCGTCCAGGATCGCATTGCCGCCGATGGTATCGGTGTCCGGATCGACCTTGTGGGCGGCGTCGGGATCGACCAGTCTGCCATTGGCATCGAGGTAGACCGAGCCGACATGCAGCGGCTGGTGCAGGTCGCCCATCAGGTGCGCCAGCAGGAGCAGCGCCTCCTTCTTGTCCTTGATCGAGAACGGGAACGGCGGCGGGATCGGCCTGCCCTGGAGAACCGCGACCGCAGCACCGATCGCGGCGATCAGGTCGTGCGGGTTGGTGCCCTGCAGGTTGCGGTCGAACACGCTGCGCTGGATCGCGACGTCGACGAAATGAAAGGTGTTGTGGCAGCCGCGCTCGAAGCCGTCGGGCGCATAGGAGCAGGTCGACCAGTTGCGCGCCGCGTAATCCACCATCCGCGCCCTCTCCCGCGCCGAATTGAACGGCGTACACGGCACCTCGAATTCGAGGTGTTCGGGGTCGACCTCGTAGTGGAATTTGCCGTCGTCGTGGCGGACGACGCTCTTCACGCAATCCGGCCAGGGCCCGGCCTTGCGCAGATCGATGCCGCTGGTGTCGACGTCGTTGAGGATCTGCTGGACCTGCGCCTTCGCGGCGGGCTTCAGCAACTGGTCCGCGATTGCGCCGACGACGTGGTGGCCCTGATAGCCCCAGGCTGACGCTGCCGTTGGAGCAAACAAACACACGGCAAGCCAGCAGCACGCGGACAGAGCTCTCGACATCCCTCGACCTCGCCATTCGATTGCCTCACGATGGTTGTATTGTACGCATCTAACAACCAGAGGACAATGGGGGAGCCACCGGGCAGGTGCGGCTCGAAACGTCAGCGCCCCCTGAAGCGCGGCTTCCGCCGGCCAAGGAACGCCTCGACGCCCTCCTTGTGGTCCTCGGTCAGGCTTGCCAGTGCGAACTGGTCGAGGTCCATGTGGCTTGCGAGGTCGTCGAGCGCATGGGCAAGGCGGTTGACGGTGAGCTTGGTCATCGCAACCGAGATCGGCGGTTGGGCGGCAACCTTGGCCGCGAGTGCCATCGCAGCCTCGAGTGACTTGCCGGGATCGGTCACCTGCTCCACCAGGCCCCATTTGTAGGCGTCGTCGGCCGAGATCCGGTCGTCGGCCAGGATCACGGCCTGCTTGGCGCGCGCCGGGCCCATCAAATGCAGCATGCGCGGCACGCTCTGCCAGCTCATGTTCATGCCAAGCCCGATTTCCGGCACCCGCATATGCGCATCGCGCGCCATGATCCGGAAATCCAGCGCGACCGCGAGCGCCACGCCGCCGCCGACGCAATAGCCCTCGATGGCGCCGATCGTGACCTGCTCCATGTCCTGCCACGCCCGCGTCAGCCGCGGCCCGAGCTTCAGGTGACGGCGCAGCGTGCCCAAGTCCATGGTCCGCCGTGCCCGCCCCTCGGCGTCCTTCAGGTCGAAGCCCGCGCTGAAGGATTTCGCGCCACCGGTCAGCACGACGACGGAGGTCCCGCCATCATCCTCAAAGCTGCGCGCGGCGTCGGTGAGCTGGCGCAGTGCCTCCGGCGACAGCGCATTGATGCCGTCGCCGCGGTCGAACCGCACCACGGCGATGCGTCCCTCGGGCCCGAGGCCTTTCTCGATCGTCACGTAATCAGCCACGCAATACCTCCCTGCTCGCGCTGTTTTGTAAAATGCTAGCAAACCGCTCGCCTCGACACAGCATGGCAACTTCGCCTATCTTCTCCGGCATGAGCGGACATGACCACGACCATCATCACCACGATCACGACCATTCGGACTTGTCGGAGACCGAGCTGCGCGTGCGCGCGCTGGAATCGATCCTGACCGAGAAGGGCTATGTCGAGCCCGCCTCGCTCGATCTGTTGATCGAGCTCTATGAGAAGAAGATCGGGCCGCGCAACGGCATCCGCGTCGTGGCCAAGGCCTGGAGCGATCCGGCCTATCGCGAGCGGCTGATGCAGGACGCGACCAAGGCGATCGCCGAGCTCGATTTTTCCGGCCGTCAGGGCGAGCATATGGTTGTGGTCGAGAACACACCGGACCAGCACAACATGGTCGTCTGCACGCTGTGCTCTTGCTATCCGCATCCGGTGCTCGGGCTGCCGCCGGTCTGGTACAAATCCGCGCCCTACCGCTCGCGCGCGGTCGCCGACCCGCGCGGCGTGCTGAAGGATTTTGGCGTCACCCTGCCTGACACGACCAGGATCCGGGTCTGGGATTCGACCGCCGAGATCCGCTACCTCGTGCTGCCGATGCGTCCCGCCGGCACCGAGGGCTGGAGCGAGGAGCAGCTCGCCGAGCTCGTCACTCGCGACAGCATGATCGGCACCGGATTGCCGAAACAGCCCGGCGAGGCTGCCTGATGGACGGTGCGCATGACATGGGCGGCGCGAAGGGCTTTGGTCCCGTGGTGCCCGAGGCGAACGAGCCGGTGTTCCACGCCGAGTGGGAACGTCGCGCCTTTGCCATCACGGTCGCGATGGCGCGGCCCGGCGGCTGGAACATCGACATGTCGCGCTTTGCGCGCGAGAACCGTCCGCCCGAGGACTATCTCAGCAAGAGCTATTTCCAGATCTGGCTCGCGGGCCTCGAGACGCTGATGATCGAGCGCGGGTTGGTGTCCCGCGAGGAGATCGAGGCCGGCCGCGTGCTCTCCCCGCCCAAGCCCGGGGTCAAGCCGATCGCGCCGAACGAGGTGACGCCGGCGATCCGCCGCGGCGGCCCGACCGAGCGTCAGCCTGCGGCCCCTGCGCTGTTCAATGTCGGCGACACGGTGCGGATGACGGACATCCATCCGCCGACCCACACCCGCCTGCCCCAATATGTCCGCGGCCATCTCGGTACCGTCGAATTGAACCACGGCTGCCACGTGTTTCCCGACCTCAACGCGCAAGGCAAGGGCGAGAACCCGGAATGGCTTTACACCGTCCGCTTCGACGGGCCTGAGCTCTGGGGCGCGGGCTCCGACCCGACACTGAGCGTCTCGGTCGACGCCTGGGAATCCTATCTGGAGCGCGCCTGATGCCCCTCGGTCCGCAACAGGCGATGCGTGCTGCGGTCGCTGTCCCCGGCGTGCCCCGTGACGAGGACGGTCCGGTGTTCCGCGAGCCGTGGGAGGCGCGCGCCTTCGCCATGGCGCTGGCACTGCACGAGGCCGGCGTCTTCACCTGGAAGGAATGGGCGGAGACCTTGGGCGTGCAAATCAAGCGCGCGCAGGCCGAAGGCGATCCCGACACCGGCGAGACCTACTACCGGCACTGGCTGGCAACGCTGGAGACGCTGGTCGCCGCCAAGGGCGTGACGACATCGGACAATCTGCACCGCTACCGCGACGCCTGGGACCACGCCGCCGATCGCACGCCGCATGGCAAGCCGATCGAGCTGACGCCGGCGGATTTCGAGTAGCTGTTCGCGCCCCTCGTCCACCGAGTTGTGCCACTATCAGCCCCGTTATCCTGAGGCGCTCGCGCAGCGAGCCTCGAAGGATGCACGGCCGGGGTGCGTCCGCACGGAGAGAGCCGGGCCGTCGTGCTTCAAGACGGCCGCTTCGCGGCTTCCTCAGCATGACGGGGATAGACTTGTGCGCGGTTGTTTCCGTCGTCATTGCGAGGAGCGAAGCGACGAAGCAATCCATGCATCCACATACGCGGACCCATGGATTGCTTCGCTTCGCTCGCAATGACGCGGCTAATTCCTGATTCAATTGTCAAATAACTGAGTGGATGCACGTCCGCATTCTCGCGGCATGTTCCGCCCGAGCCTTGCAACTCGTTCCGCCCTCTTCTCAAGCAGAGGGCGCAGGGAAAGCCGGGTGCCGATTGCACCCATGGGTCCCGTGCAACGAAAAGCACGGGAGGTAGGACCACAGGTGAAACCGGAAAACACGCCGGCTTTCCCTGCGCGATGGGTTACGGC
>NZ_JBHMET010000033.1:0-26740 GCF_042430365.1 Bradyrhizobium erythrophlei | reverse complement strand
AAAAAATTGAATCAGCAAATTCTCGCTACGGCGAGAGGTTTTTCAGCAGACTGCTAGTCGGTGACAATGCCATTCGGCGATTGCGGTAATCGTTCTTGCTGCGTGACCGCGCTGACGTGGTCGGCCGGATTGCCCTTGAGCAGTTTTCTCATGCCGTCTCCGGATACGATCGTCGACGCCATCAGCATGCCGACAATCAGCCACAACATCATTCTGCTTTCGATGTCCCCGGCCGGGAGCCTGGCCGGACCGGAGGTGCTGTGCGACGGCAAAAGTCCGATCAGACGGATCGCTAGGATGCTGGCCTCGGACGGCGACCAGCGCTCGCTATCCGATTTCCAGATAGTGGATGCGAGACTGTTGATCGCCTGCTACTTTTGCAGATGCGCCAGGCGATCGGCCTCTTGCCACGGATCGACGTCCTGCCGTGCCAAGACCGACAAGACGCTGAGGGTCAATTCGTCGTCCTCGCAGAGCGAAGCGAACAGGAAGGCATCGTACTGAGACTCAAGATGAGAGACTTCGGTCATTTCACACCCCATCCCCGATGGCTCGGAAGACCGTAGGTCCGCGGCATAGCGCGCGTCGTGTTCGAAGCCATCCTCCTGCCGCGGATGACTATCTGGCAAGCGAGAAATATTGAGCGTTTCGGAGCCGCATCGTCTTCTGTGGTGGCGTCCGGCTCTCCCCGCTTGTCATCCGCCTTCGACCGGACTGGCGCGCTTTCCGCGGGCGCTTCGCGGCCTCCTGTCAGCCTTTGCTTTCGCTCGCGCGTTCGCGACGCGATGCATGATCTCAAGCGCAATGCCGAAGAGGTCGCGATCGCCGTCGAGCGGATAGGCGACGTACGCCGGCATCGAGAACTCGGGCGCGTTTCCGACCGGATGCAATTGCCTTGCCTCGAGATGCGGCCGCACGATCCGCTCGGGGAAGTAGCCGGAGCCGCCATTGGCCAGCACGTGTTGGAGTCCGAGCCAGCCGACATTCGCCGTCAGCGAGGGACCGCCGAAGTTCGGAAAGCAGGCATTGTGCCGGGCGTAGAACTCGGGGCCCCAGTCAACATAGACATAGCCGGGCTGCGGCTCGGGCTTGCTCCGTGCAGCCGTCGAGACCATGACGAGCCGTTCCTCGAACAATTGCTCTAGCTTCAGTCCGGGACGGCTTTGCGGCGTATACATCACCCCGATATCGATTCGTCCTTCGATGAGCCCTTGCATGAGTTCGGGTTCGAGCCCGCTCTCCGCTCGAACTGAAATCTCGGGCCTGGCTTCACGCATGAGCTGGAGCCACTCGAGCAAGAACTCTTCCCACAGCCCAATGCGGCCGCCGATCACCAGCGTGCCGCTGAAGCCCTCGGGAATTCCGATATCGTGACGTGCCTGCTCTATGGTTCGAACCAGCGTGGCCGCATGCCGCTGAAATTGCCGGCCAGCGGACGTCAGGGTCGTGCCGGCCTTGTTGCGGACGAAGAGCACGCAGCCGAGCTGATCTTCCAGCACATGAATGCGCGTGCTGACCGTGGACTGGCTGACGTGAAGCCGGTCGGCGGCGCTGATGAAGCTGCCACTCGATATCACCGTCAGGAAGGTTCGGGCCAATTCGGTGTCCATCGGAAAACCCCGTCCATCAAAAACGTCCCGGTCATATCTATCGCGTCGATATCAACCGGCGAAATTATTCGTTTGTCAAATTTGATCGCGGGCCTACGTTGATGTCAACGAACGTCTTCCGGTTTCCGAGCGGATTGAATCATTCCGCGGCAAGTGGAGGTGCAAGATGACATTCCTACTTCTCATGGCCTTGCTGGCTTACACCGCATTGATGGCGCCGCCGTCACTCCCTTGGATCGCCGGCGAGAAGCTCTCGGCGCTCCCGTTGCGCAGAGGTCGTCGGCGCGACATTCATCGGAATCGTTACGGCACGTAAGGCGGCTTGCCGGAGCAACAGGAGGATACGCGGCCGCTGCGACCGGAGCGTGCGTTGAGCGCGCCGCGCGAGGACGTGGCATTGGCCGATGACAAGGAGATATCACCATGTACCAAAGAATTCTCCTGGCCTATGACGGCTCACCCGATGGCCGCGAAGCTCTCACCCAGGCGAAGACCCTGGCGCTTACGTCGGCAGCGACGCTCCGTCTGCTCGCGGTCATCGACCCTTCGGAAAGCATGCTTGTCGTCGAGGGGATGTCGTTTGTTACGGACAATCAGCGGTTTGCAACGCAGGCGGTGCTTGAATCAGGCATGAGGCAGTTGCAGGGCCTTGGGTGCACGGTCAGCAACGATGTCAGGTACGGCAATCCTGCGGAGCAGATCGTCCTGTTTGCGAAAGAGATGAATGCGGACCTGATTGTCGTCGGTCATCGAGACCAGGGAACGCTTGCGCGCTGGCTGAATGGGTCGGTGGGAGATTCGATCTTGCATCATCCGCCCTGCAGCGTGCTCGTGGCCGTGAAGCCCGCACAAACGGCAATCAATGTTACCCCAATCCGGAAGACGCAGGCGCGGGGCGAAGGCTAGGCCGAATTCGACCATTGGCCGCGAATTGGGTCGAGTTCGTCAGCCTGTTATCGGGCGCGCGCTCGCGCGACCCGTTGGCTCGCAATGACGCGGTTTGGTGTTAGCGTTGCGCGCGATTTCCGATTTGCAACGATGAGTATGCAAGTGCTCGCGGTGTGAACCGACCCGAGCCTTGCATCTCCTTCCACTCTCCATCCTAGACAGAGGATTTTGCTGTCAGGGGCTGGACAGACGACCCAAATCACGTGAACCGGCCTGAGCCAACCGGCGTCCATGCACGGATCGCCTGTGGGGAGAACCGCAAGATGGCCAGACACGTCACCATTTTCTTCTATGGTCTCTTCATGGACCCCGCAGGCACGAGGCTTCCGGCCACACAACGCGAGAGTGGCCCGTGTCGATCGCTTTCGCCTGCAACTCGGCTAGCGTGCGACGTTGCTGCCGGACGAGGGAAGCCGGGTGCACCGCATCGTTATGACGATGTCTCACGAAGACCTGGATGCGCTCTATGCGGCAAGCAGCGTGGCAGCCTATCGGCCTGAACCTGTGCTGGCGCATTTGCAGGATGGATCGGTCGAACCCGCGCTGTGCTTCAATTTGTCGATGGCGCCGCCATCAACAGGGCGCAACCTCGATTACGCAACGCGCCTGCAACGGGTGGCCCGAAAATGGGGCTGCCGGAATCCTATGCGGCGGGCATCGTGGATGGCGACAACTGAGACATACGCCGGTCGGAGGGGCGTGGCCGGTCGAGGCTCACGGCCGCGACCGGCCAAGGCTCACTTCGTGGTGTAAGGGCTCATTTCGTCGTGTAGCCGCCGTTGACGAGGATGGTTTGTCCGGTCATCCACCAGCCGTCCGAGACCAACAGGCGAATCCAGGGCACGATGTCCTTGATGTCGGTGAGGCCGGTCTTGGAGAATTTCGACAGTGCCGCCGCCGACTTGTGATAGGCGACTGCATCCGTTCCTTCGGCCGGATAGAAGAACGGCGTGTCCATCGGGCCCGGGCCGATCGCGGTGACCGAGATGCCGCGCTCGCCGAGCTCCTTCGATGCGGCGCGGGTGAAATGCTCGACCGGGGCCTTGGTGCCGGCATAGGCCGCATAGAACGGCGTGAACGCGCCGAGCAGCGACGTGACCAGCGTGCAGATCTTGCCGTTGTCGTTGACGTGCCGGCCGGCCTCCTTGAGGAAGAAGAACGCCGCCTTGGCGTTGACCGCGCTCATCTCGTCATATTCGGCTTCCGAGATCTCGACCATCGGCTTCTTCAACACCTTGCCGACGGTGTTGATCGCGATATCGGGACGGCCGACTGCGGCAACCGCATCGGCAAACAGTTTCTCCATCGCGCCCGCGGTCGTCAGATTGGCCTGGAAGGCCACCGCCTTGGCGCCGGCGGCGGTCACTGCCGCGACAGTCGCCTCCGCGTCAGCCTTCGTTGCGGGACTGTTGTAGTGGATCGCAATCGCCTTCGCGCCTTGCGCGGCGAGATCGCGGGCGATCAAGCCGCCGAGGTTCTTGGCGCCGCCGGCGATGATGACGGTCTTCCCCTTGATGCTGTGATCGGTCATGGCCTTGGCTCCCTGTCGAGACGCGCAGCCGCGTCGCGCGGCCGCTTTCTGGGTGGGACGATATCGTCTAGGATTGAGCGATAATGATTCTCATTCTGACGTCACCTGTCAGAACCGGCGAACAATCGAGATCAACAATTGGATCGGATCGCCCTGTTCCGGATCTTTGCCCGGGTCGTCGAATGCGCGAGTTTTACGCGCGCGGCCGATACGCTCGAGCTGCCGCGCTCCTCGGTGTCGGCGGCCGTGCTGGAATTGGAGCAGCGCATCGGCGCGCGCCTGCTTCATCGCACCACGCGCAAGGTCGCGCCGACGCAGGATGGCGCGGCGTTTTACGAGCGCTGCCTGCGCCTCGTCGCCGACGTCGAGGAAGCCGAGAGTCTGTTTCGCCACGCCGCATCCGCGCCGTCGGGACGATTGAAGGTCGACGTCCCCGGCCGGATCGGACGATTGATCATCGCGCCGGCGCTGCCGGCGTTCCTCGATCGCTATCCGCAAATCGACATCGAGCTCGGCATCACCGATCGGGCGATCAACCTGATCGAGGACAGCACCGACTGCGTTGTGCGCGTCGGCGCGCTCGGCGATTCCGGGCTGATCGCGCGGCCGCTCGGCGATCTCACGCTGATCAATGTCGCGAGCCCCGCCTATCTCGAGCGCCACGGCCTGCCGCACACGCCTGATGACCTCGGCGCGCATTGGGCGGTCAACTACGCCTCGCCGTCGACCGGGCGTATCGCGGAATGGGAGTGGACCGAGGGCGGTGACGTGCGCGCGATCGCGATGCGCGGCCGCGTCACCGTCAACAGCGCGGAGGCCTATATCGCCTGCTGCCTCGCCGGCCTCGGGCTGATCCAGATTCCCGCCTACGACGTGAAACGGCATCTCGACGCCGGCGAGCTCGTCGAGGTCATGCCCACCTATCGCGCGGCGCCGATGCCGATGACCTTGCTCTATCCGCACCGCCAGCATCTGTCGCGCCGGTTGCAGGTGTTTGCGGATTGGCTGGCGGGGCTGTTGAGGCAGAACCTGCTGGCGGCGGGCTAGGGTGTGCACCGGTCCGATGGATTGAGCGATGTCTGCATGGCCCGGACATGCGAATATCTGGGGCTGGCGCTCCGAACGTCTGCCCTCATCGCGCCGGCCGTCCATTGTAGTAGTATGGCCCCGCGCAACCGCCCACGGCGCCGATATCGCAGACGCATGGGAGATATCGTCGACATCTCCAAACGTCGGAGGAATTCATGGCCATTCCGCTGAGGATCTACATCACGCCATTTGCCGAGAGGGGCGCCCGGGAGCCCGAGAAATGGAGTTGCGACACGGCCAAAAAGGCCCTGAATGTGGTCAATACGATCTGGTCAAAGGCCAAGATCTCGTTCGTGATCAATGATTGCCTGACCGACAAACCGCTCGATATGGCCAAAAGCGCGCGCAACAACGATCAGCGTCTGCTTGATGTCCTGAGCTCCCGGCACAATCCGGACAATGCGGTCCACATCTACCTCGTCAATTCGATCGAGAATCTTTCCGCGGGCGGAAGCTCATATCTCAATAGCGATCCCGAGCCGGCGAGCTTCGTCCAGTGGTACGGCGATGACTTCGCCAATGGACGGGCCTGGGCACATGAGCTTGGCCATCTGATGAGTCTGGATCATGTCGAGATCGACTACGCCGACGAGCGGCAGGCGGCGGCGCTACGCAACAACCTGATGACGAAAGGATTGAGCGTGGGCAGCGACTTGACCAGCAAGCAGATGGACGGCGCCAAGGGCTCAAAGCTGGTCAAGCGATTTGGCGGTTAGGCGGTTGCGGATTGGCCGATGTCATTGGGAGGATCGCCAGCGGTTGGCGGCTTCACGTCGGGAAAACATCTAGCCACCGAACTGGCGGCCTGCTGATGAGTTGATCGCACTACCCGCCCGGCCTTCGTGAAGGCACACGCGGACCCGATGGCGCATTTTGCTGCGGCAGACTTGAGCAGCCGGCAAAAGCTGATGGCCGCTCAACCTAGATCACGAAAACAAAAAGGTGCCGATGAGCAGACCCGCCGCAAACGCCCAGAGCCCCAAAGTACAGGCTGAGATAATGCGGACGAGGTTGCGCAGATCTACATCTTGCCAGGTCTCGTGGAAGCGATCCGTCAATTGCAGGCACCCCCTGCGGTGGCCTCCTTGGCATCGGCGACAATTTACGCCTCACTGGTGCCCAAAAGAAGGCAACGCACGATCACGCGGAATCACGCATTTGCACAAAATGTGGAACTCGCGGGCATTTATGTCGAAGTGTTTTCGATCGCCGTGCCTGCCTGTCGCGAGGCCGATCGAAAATACTGCGCACGAATGACGGCGCGTTGCTATTGACCGATCACCGATGCTGCGGGGCGTGGTGTCGTAATCGGGTCGGCATGCCGATGCACAAGTTTCCAGATGTCGTGCTCCAGGCGAAACACGCTGGTCACGCGCAGCGCCAGCGAGGCCGCTTCACTGCTGCCGCCGACCCTGGCGCGTCCGCGTTCGACTTCGACGACGCATGCAAGGCCGCTGGAGACATATGTCGCGACCAGTTCTACATCGGTGACCTCGCCATCACGGTAGTTTGAGGCCGCACCGATCAGTGTGTCCTCAACCTTCTTGCGCCCTTGTGCATAGGGCCCGAAGGGATTGCCCAAGGTAATGTCGTCCTCATCCGAAAAGAGCGCCTTTGCCGGGCCGGGATCGCCCCTGAATATCGCCGCCACCGCTGCATGACTTCGCTCGATGGCACGATCAAGACTGTCGGTTGCCATGTCACGTCTCCCGTGATTGGCCCTTCGCGTTGGCCCGTGGAGGGGCCCGCGGGCCGGGACGTTTGAGGTTCGACAGTGTAGCGCAGCTGGTGTCGGACCGGCAGAGGACAAAGTCATGTGATGCGGCGGCGGAGGGCGCCGCGCTGGCATTCCCGATATCGGGCGCGTATAACTCGGGGGCATTTGACGGAAGCTCGGATATTCATGTTCGCAGGTAAAGGCGGTCTCGCAATCGTGCTGGCGCTGCTCTGTCTCGGAGGGCGAGTGGCCTGTGCCCAATCGGCTCCGGTGCGGTATTGGACCCCAGGCTCCCTGTTCGGCTTCGGTGCCAGTCTGGCCGACGGCCAGAAAGCCGACACCTACGGCGACTTTCCAAGCTTCGACGCCAGCGGCGGCTCTTACTATCAGCGGAACAATCTTCCGAACGGCTGGTTCGTCGGCAACCAACGCAGCAGTTTCGGCTTGGGCGGCTTCAACCAGGCTGGCGCGTTCGGCTCGCTTTATTCCGAAGGCGTGCAACTCGGCTACAATTTCAAGGGCGCCGGCGGATCGCCGGTGACGTTCTTCGCCGGGTTCGACTCGCTGAAGTACAATCCGCCCGGCATCGGCGGCCCGATTGCGCCTTTCAGCACCAACACCGGCACAATGCCCGGCTATGGCTACGCGGCGCATGCCGGTGTCACGATCCAGCCGACGTCGAACCTCAGCCTGTCCTTCGGGGCGAGTTTCGTGCAGCAGCAGCCGGAGCGGATCGACAGCGACATCAATTCGCCCTTGCTGCCCGGTCAATCTCCGATCTTCGTCGGCGGCCGCCGCTAGCGGATTACATTGCGTCATGGCCGGGCTTGACCCGGCCATCCACGTCTTTGTTGCGACCGGTGATGGAAGACGTGGATGCCCGGGACAGGCCCGGGCATGACGAACTGCGGTGTTGATGCTCAATCGCATTGCAACGGCCACAGCAAAAACTCCATCCGACGTCGACATCACTCCTTGAATTCGCAGCCGAGCCGCTTCAACGCCTCGTCGACCCAGCGGCGGTCGCTGGTGCCGGCACGGATTTGCTGGATAGATTTTTCCTCGGTCGCCTTCTTGGCCTCGGTCAGCTTGCAGATCGCGGCGACGTCGTCATAGGGCACGCACAGCACGCCGTCGCCGTCGGCAACGATGAGGTCGCCCGGCTCCACGATCATGCCGTCGACGGAAACGGCGCAATTGATCTCGCCCGGACCATCCTTGTAGGGGCCGCGATGCGCGACGCCGGCGGCAAACACCGGGAACGAACCCGCGCGGATCGCGCCGGCGTCGCGGATCGCGCCGTCGATCACGAAGCCCGCGACGCAGTTCTTTTCGGCGAGCGTCGACATGATCTCGCCGATGATGGCATTGACCAGCACGCCACCGGCATCGACCACGATGACATCTCCCGGCTCTGCCAGGTCGATCGCCTTGTGAACCATCAGATTGTCGCCGGGCCGCGTCTTGACCGTGAGCGCCGGGCCGCCGAGCCAGCCACCCGCATGCATCGGACGGAGCCGGTTGGTGCCCGAGATCCTCGACATCACGTCGCTGACATTGGCGACGGGCAGGTGGCGGAAGCGCGCGACCAGCTCGGGCGACACCTTTCGTTTCCTTTTGTGAATTGCAAATCCTATGGCCATTCGTTGTCTCCGGCTTCTGGTTGTGCTGTCGATCGGAAGTGGTCGTCGCCCGTCGGTCTCCATTACACCTTGCTTCCGCGGCGTCATCAACGCCCTCGAGCCGGACGCCTGACCGAAAAAGCCATCAACAGAGTCGGGACAAATGTCTCCACTCGTCATGCCCGGCCTCGTGCCGGGCATCCACGTCTTTCAGTGCCTCTTGCAACAAAGACGTGGATGGCCGGGCCAAGCCCGGCCATGACGAAATGTGGGACGTATGTCGCGCTGAGGCTGGCTGAGTGCCGCGCTACTTTCGTCGACAGTAGTCTCCCGGAATGCAGTTTGGCGCCGGTCTTGCATACTCATCGCAAAGTGGCTGGGGCCCTGATTCGTCGCATGCTCGCCTGCCCGTCATGGGGCGCGGGCGAACGGTGATGCCTGCGCCCGCGGCCGGATCGAGGATCTTCGGAGACGACAAGATGCACGCCATCACGCGTGCGGCATTGCTGCTTGGCCTGACGTTGTCAGCCTCGCCGATCGAGGCGCGCGACGACGGGCGCTACGCAAATTCGCCGCTGAAACCCTGGTTCGAAAGCTTGCACAGCGCGTTCGGACAATGCTGCTCGGATGCCGACGGCTACGTCATTGCCGACGCGGATTGGGAAAGCGACCACGGACATTATCGCGTCTTCATCGACAGCGAATGGGTTGTGGTGCCCGACGGTGCCGTGATCACCGAGCCGAACAAGATCGGGCGGACCATGGTGTGGAAGCACTATGTCGACGGCCACCCGCGCGTCCGCTGCTTCATGCCGGGCAGCATGACCTGACGTTCTAGGCGCCGTCGGCTGGATAGAAAGTGGCTTCCTCGACCACCGGCGGACGCCGCTCGCCGGCGAGCTTGGCGCGGTTGCGGGCGGAGAACATCGGTCCGCGCGCCAGTAGGTTCGGTGCAAACTGGCCGAAGCCGAGCGGCGCGGGCATGTCGTCGTAGACCGCCTCCATGCCGCCGCGCATGAAATACGCCTCGTGCCAGAAGCCGGTCCCGCCGGAGGATCGCAAAAACGCCTGCCACCAGTCGCGATGCGGTGCGGAGCGGGCCCATGATTCCAGCGCGTCGAAGTCGCGCCAGTATTGCCGCATGCCGACATGCACCGGAAACAGCGACATGATGAAGTTCTCGTGGAGCAACAGCCCGTCCGGCTTCGCATCGACCGACCCCTTGATCTGAGGCCCGAGCCCGATCAGCGTCTTGAGGCCGGTCCAGGCGTTGACGCGCATCCCGAGGTAGATCACGACCATGTCCGGAAAGGCCGAGAGATCGACGGTCTGTCGTTCGACTTTGCTCATATTGGTCCCCCTTCATCGGACTGACGCCGTGACGCGAACGTCAGGCGTTCGGCGACGTCATCGATCCTAGCCCAGTCCGCTGGCCAATTGAATTCATTGCGCGGTCCCTGGCGCGGCTCTGCTCGCCGCAGGCTTGCGCGCTTCGGGCGGATCGAAACGACGCCTCTCGCCGAGGAAACGGCGCGCGAGCTTGATGAAGTTATGCACCACCATCGACGTCTCGTCCTTGCGGAAGACCAGGAACACGTCCGCCGACGGCGGCGACGGTCGGATCGGGCGGAAGGCGATGGCGTCGGTCGTGAAACGGGCGATCGACGCCGGCACCAGCGCCACGCCGAAGCCCGCCGCGATCAGGCTCGGCACCGATTGCGCATCGAGGATCTGCTGGGAGACGCGCGGCAGGAAGCCCGCGTCGACACAGCATTGCTGGATGTTGCGGGCGAACGGCGAACTGTCGGGATGCAGCGCAATGTGATCCTCGTCGGCGAGGTCGGCGAGCGCGACGTGCCGCCGCCGCGCCAGGCGATGGGTTTGCGGCATCGCCACCACCACCTCTTCGGACCAGGCAAGCTCGCTCGCAAGGCCGTGCTCGATCGGTGTGCTGCGGTTGAGGCTGACATCGGTGGTGCGATCGAGCACCGAGGCGATCTGCAGTGCCGGCGCCTGCTCGTGCAGCGTCATCTTGACCTGCGGCGCCTCGCGTCGATAGGCCGCGAGAAGATCGGCCAGGCGCCCGCGCAGGATCGAGCCGGTCGCGCCGACGTCGAGCGTCCCGATCAGGCCCGCACCGATCGACTTCACCTCCTCCTCCGTCAACCGGACCTGCTGCTGGATCGCGCGCGCCCGCGCCAGGAGCGCTTCGCCCGCCGGCGTCAGCTCGACCCTGCGGCTGGTGCGGAACAATAGCGGCGTGCCGAGCGCGGCCTCGAGCGACTGGATGTGCTGGCTGAGCGGCGGCTGCGACAGGTTCAGCCGGCGCGCCGCGGCGGTGAAGCTGCGCGCCTCGGCCACCGCGACGAAGTAGCGGAGCTGGCGGAGATCCATAGGGAAATCCTCTTGATCATGTCGTTCTATATATTGGACAGCCGAAAGGGTCTGGTCAACGAATGGTTGCCGGACCGTTCCGCGCGGATTCGACCGGGTGCGCCCGCCGCCGGAGCGGCGAGGGCCCGCGGGAACGGGTTCATCCGAAGCGACCTCGATGTCGCCATCAAGAACAGTGGCCGGGCCGGTTGCCGACAAGGCCACGCCGATGTGGGAACGCCAACCAAGCGAGGACACCGTGCCAAAACTGTTCAAATCGCTGTTCTTCCAGGTCCTGATCGCGCTCGCGCTGGGGATTGCGCTCGGCGTGATGGACCCCGCGCTCGCGCTGCAGACCAAGGCGCTGGGCGACGGCTTCATCAAGCTGATCAAGATGCTGGTCCCGGTGATCGTGTTCTGCGTCGTCGTGCACGGCATCGCCGCCGCCGGCGACCTGTCCAAGGTCGGCCGCGTCGGAGTGCGCGCGATCATCTATTTCGAGGTCGTCACGACGATCGCGCTGGTGCTCGGCATCGTGCTCGCCTTCTACTTCCAGCCCGGCGTCGGAATGAACATCGACCCGAAGTCGCTGGATGCGAAGGCGCTCTCGAGCTTCAGCCAGACCGCGGCGCAGGTCGCCGGCGGCGGCGTCTCGGAATTCATCCTGAAGCTGATCCCCACCACACTGGTCGGCGCCTTCACGACGGGCGACATCCTGCAGGTCTTGATCGTCTCCATCATGTTCGGCTGCGCGGTCGCGCTGTGCGGCAAGCGCGCCGCGCCGGTGGTCGAGCTGATCGAGCGCGTCAGCGAGATCGTGTTCAAGATGATGAATTTCGTGGTCCGCCTGGCGCCGCTCGGCGTGTTCGGCGCCATCGCCTTCACTGTCGGCAAATACGGCGTCGGCTCGCTGAAGCAACTCGGCGGCCTGGTTGCACTGTTCTACGTGGCGGTCGCGGTGTTCGTTGTGGTGGTGCTCGGCGGCATCATGCGGCTGTCCGGCTTCAGCCTGTTCAAGCTGCTGCGCTACCTCCGCGAAGAGCTGACGATCGTGCTCGGCACCGCCGCCGGCGACAGCGTGCTGCCGCAGACCATGCGCAAGCTCGAGCAGCTCGGCATCAAGCAGTCGACGGTCGGACTGGTGATCCCGACCGGATACTCGTTCAATCTCGACGCCTTCTCGATCTATCTCACGCTGGCCGCGGTGTTCATCGCCCAGGCCACCAACACGCCGCTCGCGCTCGGCGATCTCTTGGCGATCCTCGGCGTCGCGCTTTTGACCTCCAAGGGCGCGCATGGCGTCCCCGGCTCGGCCATCGTCGTGCTCGCGGCCACGCTGTCGGCGATCCCCGCGATTCCTGCGATCGGGCTGGTGCTGATCCTCTCGGTCGACTGGTTCATCGGGATTGCGCGCGCGCTCGGCAACTATGTCGGCAATTGCGTCGCGACGGTTGCGGTTGCGTCATGGGAGGGTGATATCGACCGGGCGAGGGCGCAGCGCGTGCTGAACGGCGAGCTCGATCCGGCAGGCTCCGTTGCGCAAGCCGAGGTGGTTGATCTTGACGGCGCCGCCGCGCAACCCCAGACCTTGTGAGAGCGCGGCGCCGATCCGCCGCCGTTCGTCAGATGATCGCCGGCGGCCTCCGCGCCGGCTGGAGCTTACGCCATGCTGATGCTTCCGATTGTTCCGCTGACCAAGGCCGGCTTCGCGCCGTTCGGCGAGGTGGTCGAGACGGCGGATGTCAGGCCGCGACTGATCAATGAGGGCTTTGCGAACCGCTTCAACGATCTCGCTGATATCGACGTCGCGGCCGATGGCGGCGAGGTCAATATCAGCCTGTTCGTCGGATCGGTGCGGCCGAGCCCGATTGCGATCAAGATGATGGAACGGCATCCGCTCGGCAGCCAGTTGTTCATGCCGTTGCACGATGCGCCGTGGCTGGTGGTGGTTTGCACGGATCCCGCGGTTGCGTCGAGCTATCGCGCCTTTGCCGCGGCCTGCTGGCAGGGCGTCAACTACGCGCGAAACTGCTGGCATCACCCGCTGCTCGTCACCGCGGAAGCCAGTCCGTTCTTCGTGGTCGACAGGAAGGGGCCGGGCGATAATCTCGAGGAAGTCTGGCTCGGCGAGGATCGCTGGATGTCGCTTGAGCCGGAACGCGCGCAAGGTGAGGCGCGATAAGAGTGCGCGACGACGCTGTGATGATTGCGCAGCCGCCGCCCGCAGGACCAATCCATGAGAGGCCCAAGCCAATGCGAACCCGAACCTATCACGTGCCGCCCGGTGGCCATCCCGCCCAAACCGAACTCTTGAGCGACCGCGCGGTGTTCACCGAGGCCTATGCGGTGATCCCGAAGGGCGTGGTCCGCGACATCGTCACCAGCTACCTTCCGCATTGGGACAAGACGCGGGTCTGGGTGCTGGCCAGGCCACTGTCCGGTTTTGCGGAAACCTTCTCGCATTACCTCATGGAGGTGGCGCCGGGTGGCGGCAGCAAGGCGCCGGAGCCCGATCCGGAGGCGCAAGGCGCGCTGTTCGTGGTTGGCGGCGAACTGACGCTCGTGATTGCCGGCGCAGAACACGTGCTTCGTCCCGGCGGGTTCGCCTATCTTCCGCCGGGTTGTTCGTGGGGCGTGCGCAACGCGGGCGCGAGCCCCGCGCATTTTCACTGGATCCGCAAGCTCTACCAGCGCGTGGCGGGACTTGCGGTGCCCGAAGCCTTCGTGACCAACGAGAACGATATCGCGCCGATCCCGATGCCGGATACGGATGGGCGCTGGGCGACGACGCGCTTCGTCGATCCGACGGATCTGCGGCATGACATGCACGTCACAATCGTCACCTTCGAGCCGGGCGCGTCGATCCCATTCGCCGAGACGCATGTGATGGAACACGGCCTCTATGTGCTTGAGGGCAAGGCGGTGTACCGGCTGAACCAGGATTGGGTCGAGGTGGAGGCCGGCGACTATATGTGGCTGCGCGCATTCTGCCCGCAGGCCTGCTACGCTGGCGGTCCCGGCCGCTTCCGCTATTTGCTCTACAAGGACGTCAACCGGCACATGGATTTGCGCGCCTTGCGGCCCGCGACCTGACGGTTTCACTCCGCCGCTCGTTTCGTCAGGAACCGCGTGATCGCGCTGCCCAGCCTCGCATGTTCCAGCGGCTCGGCAAGCGATGCGCGGGCCGTCGCGATCACGGCTTCGGGCGCATGGTCCTGGTGCAGGTCGCAGAGGGCCAAGGCGTAGCCGAGCTCGAATTCCGGATGCGGCTGCACCGACAGCGTCGTGCCGTTGGCGTAGAGCAGCCCGGCATGCGGCGTGAACGCTGATGACATGAAGGTGCGCGCCGACGCCGGCGGCGTGATCACCTGGTCCTGGTGCGAGCAGGCGATCGCAATCGCCTCGCCGTCGATCAGTCTGTTGTCCGGCGCCAGCCGGTAGACATGCCGGCCGATGCCCCAGCCCTTCTCCGATTTGCGCACGGTGCCGCCGAGCGCCTGTGCGATCAGCTGATGGCCAAAGCAGACGCCGACCATCGGCACGCGCCGGTCATAGGCCGCGCGCACGAAGGCCTCGAGCGGCGCGATCCAGTCGATCTCGTTATAAACACCGGCCGGTGAGCCGGTGATGAGGATCGCGTCGAGGCTTGCGGGATCGGGCAGCTTCTCGCCGGTGACGATGCTGACGACCTCGCACGCGGCCGACGGGTCGGCGGTGCCGATCATCCGCGTGAACATCTGCGGATAGGTTCCGAAGCGCGCGCGGCGTTCCGGGCTGACGAGGCCGGTTTCGACGATGGTGACGCGGGGCATGCGATGCATTGATGGCAGGTGAGACTGGGCGAGCTTTACCCTGAAATGGCGATCCGCCACAAGCCGTGCAACCGGAAAGAGAATGCGGCGCGCCGGTCGCGCGGTCGCGTCGTTCCGGGAGCCGCGATTGCGGTCCCGGGAACCGCGATCGCGGCTCGCGGCATGCTGCGATTGTTTGCCGCGGCGGTATGCGCGATTGCGCGCCGTGCATCGTCGGTCGCGACGCCACGCGCAGCGCTTACCGCGAATGCGGATGAGCCGTCGGAATGATTCTGGTTATGCGTTTCAGCGGGTGAATAGCCAAAGTGCCGCAGGATTCCGGCGTGATGCGGTGACGCGCAAGGCGCCCGCGTAGGCCATCGATAAAACACTGCGCGATAGCAGCATTCGTGACGTGCACAAACTGGAATATCTCCAATTCTCCGGACAGAAAAATCGGCGTCGTCTCCGGCACGGCGCGTTAGATGCGTTCTAGTGGCGGCATCGTTGCGGGTTGCCTAATCCCCGTCTGCGACATCGGTCTTGCGCGTCTCGCGCCGGGACGATGTCGCCAACACCTGTTGCGCTGGGGGAGTCCATCTTGAACGATCTGAATACGCCGCGCGTTGCGGCGACCTTGTCCATTGCCTGTGTCTCCATGGTGCTGATGGCGGCCCCGTCGGTTGCGCAGCAGGCCACGGCATCGCCTTCAGCTGCGCCGGGCGCGGGGCAGGCGCTGCCGCCGGTCGTGGTGTCGCCGGCGCAGCGTCGCAACGCGACGGCGGCCGACCGGCGCAAGCCGCAATCGGCATCGCGCGCCGCCGCGGCGCGGCGCATGGCCAATCGCGACGCTGCCGCGCCTGCCGCCGTGCCTTCGGCGGGCGCGCAACAGGCGGCGCTGCCGCCGAGCTTCGCCGGCGGCCAGGTCGCACGCGGCGCGCAGCTCGGCTTGCTAGGCAATCGCGATTACATGGCGACCCCGTTCAGTCTGACGAGCTACACCGAGCAGACCATCCGCGACCAGCAGGCGACCAGCGTCGCCGAGGTCCTCACCAACAGCGATCCGTCGGTCCGCGCCGCGATCGGCAGCAGCAACCGCTACGACGCGCTGACCATTCGCGGCTTCCGCGTCGAGAACAGCGAGATCGCGCTGAACGGGCTCTATGGCCTGGTGCCGCACTACCGGATCAATCCGGCGCCGATCGAGCGGATCGAGCTCCTGAAGGGGCCGGCCGCATTCCTCAACGGCATGGCGCCCGAAGGTTCGATCGGCGGCAGCGTCAATGTGGTGACAAAACGCGCCGGCGACGATCCGCTGACGCGTTGGACGGCAGGCTACATGTCCAATTCGCGCTTCGGCACCGAGATCGACGGGGCGCGCCGCTATGGCGAGCAGAAGGAGTGGGGCGTCCGCTTCAATGGCGGGATCGACGGCGGCAACACGACGATCGATCGGCAGTCGGTGCGCGACGGCGTCGGCTCGCTCGGCGTCGATTATCGCGGCGACCGCTTCCGCTGGTCGGCCGACCTGATCTACCAGAACGACTGGATGAAGGCGGCGGCGCGCGGCTACACGCCGCTCCCAGGCATCGCCGTACCGGTCGCGCCCGATCCGAGGATCAATCTCGCGCAACCGTTCGACTATGCCAGCGCGCGCAGCGTCACCGGGCTGACCCGCGCCGAATATGACCTGTCGTCCAACGTCACGCTGTTCGGCGCGATCGGCGGCAATCATTTCGGCTTCGACAAGCAGGAGGCGCCGGGCGCGACCATCCTCGACACCGCGGGCAACGCGCAGTCGACCTCGCGCTATCAGATCGGCAAGTCGGATACCGCCTCAGGCGAAGCCGGTATCCGCTCGCGCTTCGACACCGGCCCGATCGGCCATGAGGTCGTGGTCAGCGGCAGCGCGCTGCAACGGACCGACTGGCTCGGGCAGACCAATTACGGAACCTACCTGACCAACATCTACACGCCGACGCTGCTGGCGTCACCCGGGGCGCCCGTGTCGTCGTTCCCTGAAGGCAAGTCGGGCGCGCTCGAGCTCAGGAGCGTCGGCGTCGCCGACACCGTCACGATGATGGGCGGTCTCATGCAGCTGATCGTCGGCGCGCGACAGCAGCAGGTGGTGTCGACGAGCTTTGATTCCGTCAGCGGCCTTGCGACCACGCATTACGACCAGAGCGCGACCTCGCCGTCGGTCGCGCTGGTCGTGCGGCCGATCCGCGAGCTCTCGCTCTATGCCAACTATATCGAAGGCCTCACGCCCGGCCCGACGCCGCCGTCAGGCGCCGCCAACACCACCGCGGTGTTCGCGCCGTTCAAGACAAGGCAATATGAAGTCGGCACCAAGCTCGATCTCGGCCGGTTCGGCGCCAGCCTTGCCGCGTTCCAGATCAGCATGCCGAGCGGCCTGATCGATCCCGTGACAAAGATCTTCAGCCTCGACGGCGAGCAGCGGCACCGCGGTATCGAGCTGAACACGTTCGGCGAGGTCGCGCCCGGCCTGCGCGTGCTCGGCGGCGTGACGTTCCTCGATGCCCGGCTCACCAAGACGGAAGGCCACATCAATGACGGCCATCATGCCGTCGGTGCGCCCGACCTTCAGGGCAATCTCGGCGTCGAATGGGACACGCCGTTCCTGCCCGGGCTGACCGCGACCGCACGCGCCATCTACACCAGCAGCGCTTATGTCCGCGGCGACAACGTCCAGAGCGTTCCGAGCTGGACCACCTTCGATATCGGCGCGCGCTATGCGACCAGGCTCGCCGGACGGCCGACTACGTTCCGCGCCAGCCTCACCAACATCGCCGACAAGCGCTACTGGATCGCCAACCCGACCGGCTACCTGATCAGCGGCATGCCGCGGACATTGTGGCTCTCGATGACGGTCGACTTCTGACCGTCAGCCGTGCCGGGGACCGCCGCTTCCGTCGACCGGATCGCGGCGGCCTCGGTGCGGTAGCGCGGCAATTGATCCTCGAGCGAATAGCAGACGCAGAGCGCGAGGCTCGACCACACTGCCATGCTGAAATAGAGCGACATCCAGGCGATCTCTTCTCGCCACTCGGCGAGATCATGCGTCACGATCCAGCGCGTCGAGACGTCGCGCAGACCCTCGAGCGGATGCAGCAGCTTGCCGCCGGCGGCAAGCTCGGCGCGCCAGCGGTTCAGATACATCGGGACGTCGACCGTCATCAGGAAGGCCAGGTAGGCTGTGATTCCGACGATCGCGATGACGATGGCCCAGCGCACCGGGCCGTGGAACTCGGGCAGCAGCCGGCACAGCGCCACGCCGACCAGGAAGAAGACGACAGCCCAGATCGAGTTCTCGATCGCGTTGCCGAGATAGTGTGTGGTCAACACCGCATACCAGGAGAAGCATTCCGCGATCAGGATCAGCGGCACGATCACCCAGGCGATGTTCACGACGGTCTCGGCGCCGGTCATGGTGCCGAGCTGATGCAGGATGATCGCCCATTGCGCGGCAAAGCACATCTCGGCGACGGTTGCGACGGAGCGGCCGACCACGACGCTCGACAGCCAGGTGTCGAACAGGCAGATGCGCTGGACGTCGGCGCGCGGCAGGAACGAGCGGAATGCGCAGCCGAACACATAACCCGCACAGAGCAGGAGCATCAGCCCGATGCCCGAGGCGCTGCCGAGACTGCCGACCGGCTGATCGGAGAGCTGGCGATAGAGCGCGAACCAGACCGCGATGTTGATGCTGCTCACCAGCGTCAACAGACCCCACCACCAGGCCACCGGATTCGACCAGGCCAGGGAAACCGGCCGCGCCCGCCATTCCAAGCTCATCAACCGCTCCGCGTGTAACCGAATTGACATGACTATGTAGCAATTCTGTCACAAACGGGCGCGGGTCTCGACTAAAAAATGCGTGTTGCTGGGAGGGGCAGGCGCAAATTCATCCCCGTCATTGCGAGCGAAGCGAAGCAATCCATAGCGCGGCAAAACGGAAAGATGGATTGCTTCGCTTCGCTCGCAATGACGGAGCTGCGTTGATCACATCTTCAACGCGACCGAGGCGCTGCAAGAACCGTCACCCGCGCAGCGCGGTTTCCGGAATAGTGCGGCGGACGACCTCGCGCATCGCGAAGCTCGAATGGATGCGGGCGACGCCCGGCATTCGCGACAGATGCTGCTTGTGGATGCGCTCGAAGTCGGCGATGTCGCGGGCGATGACCTGCAAATGATAATCGTCGCTGCCCGACATCAGGTGACAGGACACGACATCGGGACAGCGTGCGATCGCGGCCTCGAATGCCGCCAGATAGTCCTCGCTCTGCTTTTCCAGCGTGATGGTGACGACGACAGTCGTGACCAGGCCGAGCGCCTGCGGTTCGAGGTCGACCCTGTAGCCGCGGATGACGCCGGTGTCCTCGAGATGGCGGATGCGCCGCGCGCAGGCGGTCGGCGACAGCCCGACCTTCTCCGCAAGTTCGATCTGGCTGGCGCGGGCGTCGGAGACCAGCTCGGCCAGGATTCGCAAATCGATACGATCGAGATCGTCCACGCAGTTTTCCTTCAAACATTCGTTCTATCGCGAAGAATATGAGCGTATGCGCGTGTGGACAAGCCGGATTTCGCTGAGAAACGCCGCGCGGCCGGATTTAGCCTTTAGGTTGCGGCGGCAGAGGAATTCCAGGGAGCGGACCATGCGCATCGGCGTGCCAAAGGAGATCAAGGTCGAGGAATATCGGGTCGGGCTGACGCCTGCTTCGGTGCGGGAATATGTGGCGCACGGGCATGAGGTCGTGGTGCAGCGCGGTGCCGGCGAGGGCATCGGCGCGCATGATGACGTCTACACCAAGGCCGGCGCCCGGATCGCCGATACGGCCGAGGAGGTGTTTTCGGTCGCCGACATGATCGTGAAGGTGAAGGAGCCGCAGCCGTCGGAATGGACCCGGCTGCGTGAGGGCCAGATTCTCTTCACCTATCTGCATCTCGCGCCCGACGTCGCGCAGACCAAGGGGCTGCTCGCCTCCGGGTGCACCGCGGTCGCCTATGAGACCGTGACCGACGCACATGGCGGCTTGCCGCTGCTCGCGCCGATGAGCGAGGTCGCCGGACGCCTTTCGATCGAAGCCGCGGGCGCGGCACTGCGCAAATCCGCCGACGGCATGGGCAAACTGATCGGCGGCGTGCCCGGCGTGCCGCCGGCGCGGATCGCGATCATCGGCGGCGGTGTGGTCGGTACGCACGCGGCGCGCATGGCGGCCGGCCTCGGCGGCGACATCACCATCCTCGACCGCTCGGTGCCGCGGCTGCGCGCGCTCGACGATATCTTCCTCGGGCGCGTCCGCACCCGCTATGCCACGCTGGAGGCGATCGAGCAGGAAATCTTCGCCGCCGACGTCGTGATCGGCGCGGTGCTGGTCCCCGGCGCGAGCGCGCCCAAGCTGGTGTCGCGCGCGCAGCTGTCAGGCATGAAGCGCCGCGCGGTGCTGGTCGATGTCGCGATCGACCAGGGCGGCTGCTTCGAGACCTCGAAGCCGACCACGCATCAGGCGCCGACCTATCTCGTCGACGAGATCGTGCATTACTGCGTCGCCAACATGCCGGGCGCGGTGCCCGTCACCTCGAGCCATGCGCTGAACCATGCGACCCTGCCGTTCGGCCTGGCGCTGGCGGCGAAGGGCCTGCGCGCGCTGGTCGAGGACCCGCATCTGCGCGCCGGCCTCAACATCCATCGCGGCCGCATCACCAACCGCGCCGTCGCCGAGAGCCAGAACCTTGCAGTCGTGATGCCGGAGGAAGCGCTGGCGTCGTGAGAGAGTTTGGATCGAAGTAGTTCGGTCAAAGATTCAGTAGCCCGGATGAAGCGCAGCGAAATCCGGGGCAGGTCTCTCCGCGGAGGAACTGACCCCGGATTTCGCTGCGCTCCATCCGGGCTACGGCCTTTGTCAAGCTGCACACGCGCAGCCCTCCCACCATGCCGCGTGCGCCACTCCGCTCTGGCGGGGTGCGCGGCCACATGATTTGATGGCCCAATCAAAGCCGCGCCAAAGCGGCGATCGGCGGCGCTGGCCGCTGGCCTCAAGAAGCAAAGGGAGGACTGTCTTGGAAAAGACCGGTCGTACGATGCTGGCCAAGATCTGGGACCAGCATGTCATTGCACGCTTGAGCGAGGACACCGACCTCCTTCATATCGACCGTCATCTGCTGCACGATCTCGGCGGCTCGCGCGGCCTGCTCGACCTCAAGAGCAAGGGGCTCAAGGTCCACAATCCCGAACTGACCTTTGCGACCCCGGACCATGCGATCTCGACCGCTCATGGTCGCGCCGGGACCAGCAAGATCGGGCAGGAGCTGTTGACGTCGCTGCGGGCCGAGACGGCGGCGAGCGGCATCACCATGTTCGACGTCGATCAGCCCGGCCAGGGAATCGTCCATGTCATCGGGCCCGAGCTCGGCCTGAGCCTGCCTGGCTGCACCATCGTCTGCGGCGACAGCCACACCTGCACGCATGGTGGCCTCGGCGCGCTTGCCTTCGGCATCGGCTCGAGCGAGCTCACCCATGTGCTGGCGACGCAGGCGCTGGTCCAGCGCCGGCCCAAAACCCTGCGCGCGAAGTTCGAAGGCAAGCTGCCCCTCGGCGTCACCGCCAAGGACATCATCCTGGCGCTGATCGGGCATATCGGCGCCGCCGGCGGCACCGGCTATGCGGTCGAATTTGCCGGCAGCGCAATCCGTGACCTCTCGATCGAGGGCCGGCTCACGATCTGCAACCTCTCGATCGAGCTCGGCGCCAAGATGGGCATGGTCGCGCCCGACGAAAAGACCTTCGAATTCCTGCGCGGCCGTCCCTACGCGCCGCAGGGCGCGCTATGGGACCAGGCAGTCGCCGCATGGCGCGAATTGCCGAGCGATCCCGACGCGGTGTTCGACCGCGAGGTCGTGATCGATGTCGACAAGATCATTCCGCAGGTGACGTGGGGGATCAGCCCCGAACATGTCATCGGCGTCGATGGCCGGATCCCCGATCCGAAGACGGTCGATGATCCGGCGCGGCGCGCAGCGATCGAGACCGCGCTGGAATATATGGGGCTGCAAGGCGGCGCGCCGATCGCGGGCACGCCGGTCGATTGGGTGTTCATCGGCTCCTGCACCAACAGCCGCTTGAGCGATCTGCGCGCGGCGGCCGAGATCGCGCGCGGCCGCAAGGTCGCGCCCGGCGTCCGCGCCTGGGTGGTGCCGGGATCTGAGAACGTCAAGCGCGAGGCGGTGGCCGAAGGGCTCGACAAGATCTTCACCGACGCCGGCTTCGAGTGGCGCGAGCCGGGCTGCTCGATGTGCCTTGCCGCGAACGGCGAGGTGGTGGCGCCGGGACAGCGCTCGGTCTCGACCTCGAACCGCAATTTTGTCGGCCGGCAGGGGCCGCGGGCGCGCACGCATCTGGCGAGCCCGGCAAGCGCAGCGGCATCGGCGATTGCCGGCGCGATCACCGACGTCAGGACGATGGGGCGCTAGCGATGCCGAAACCGTTCAACAAGCTCACCGCGACCGCAGCTCCAATCATGCGCAGCAACATCGATACCGACGTGATCATTCGCATCGAGCGGCTGGTCGGCAACTCCGTGCGCGGCTCGCTCGGCAAATGGGCATTCGGCTCGCTGCGCTATTTGCCCGACGGCTCGGAGAATCCGGATTTCATCCTCAACCGCGAGCCGTACCGACAGGCGGAGATCCTGGTGACGGGGCCGAATTTCGGCTGCGGCTCCTCGCGCGAGGGCGCGGTGTGGTCGCTGCAGGAGATGGGTATTCGCGCCGTGATCGGCTCCAGTTTCGGCGACATCTTCTTCGCCAACTGCTTCCAGAACGGAATCCTGCCCGTCGTCGTCGACAAGGCGGTGGTCGATTCGCTTGCGGCCGATATCGAGGCGACGCAGGGCGCCGGCAAGGTCGCAATCGATCTGGAGGCGCAGACCATCGTCTCGCCTTCCGGCCGCCAGCACCGCTTCGAGATCGACCCGCGGCGGCGCGAGGGGCTGTTGCAGGGGCTCGACGAGGTCGAGCTGACACTAAAGCGCGACGACGAGATCCGCGCGTTCCAGGCCTCCGATCGCGCGGCGCGCCCCTGGATCCATTTTGCAAGGACACCGGCATGAGCACACAATCCAACATGATCAAGGTCGCCGTGGTCGGCGGCGAGGGCATCGGCCCGGAGGTGACGGCGCAGTCGCGCCGTGTGCTCGACTGGTTCGCGGCGAAGCGCGGCGTGCCGATGACGCTGCGCGAGGCGCAATATGGGCTCATTCCGTATCTTGCGAGCGGCAAGGTGCTGCCGGAGGACACGGCCGAGGCAATGGACGAGGCCGATGCGATCCTGTGGGGCGCGACCGGCGGACCGGAGACCAAGGAAGTGCCGCCGGCGACGCGCAAGGCCGGCAGCCTGCTCGGCTTGCGCAGGAAATACGATCTTTACGCCAACCTAAGGCCGATCGTGGCGAGCCCGGCGCTTTCGGCGTCAGCACCGCTGAAGCCCGAGGTGCTCGCCGGCGTCGACTTCGTCATCATCCGCGAGCTCACCAGCGGCATCTATTTCGGCGAGCCGCGCGGTATCGAAACGCTGCCCGACGGCCAGCGCCGCGGCTTCAACACCGAGCAATACACCACCAACCAGATCCGTCGTGTGGCGCGCTCCGCGTTCGAGCTGGCGCGGACGCGGCGCAACAAGGTCTGCTCGGTCGACAAGGAGAATGTGCTGGAGACCAGCGTGCTGTGGCGCGAGGAGGTGATCAAGCTCCACAAGGAGGAATTCTCCGACGTCGAGCTCACGCATCTCTATGTCGACAACGCCGCGATGCAGATCGTGCGCGAGCCGCGGCAGTTCGACGTGATGGTGACGGGCAATATCTTCGGCGACATCCTGTCCGACTGCGCGGCGATGGCCTCGGGCTCGCTCGGCATGCTGCCGTCGGCCTCGCTCGGGCCGGTCGACCGCTTTGGCCGGCGTAAGGCGCTCTATGAGCCGGTGCATGGCAGCGCGCCCGATATCGCAGACCGAGGCATCGCCAATCCGCTCGGCTCGATCCTGAGTGTCGCCATGATGCTGCGGCTGACGCTCAACCGGCCCGAGGATGCCGACCTCTTGGAAAAGGCGGTGCAGACCGCGCTCGCCTCCGGCGCGCGGACGGCCGATATCGCCGAGGCCGGCGCAAAGCGGCTTTCGACCGTCGAGATGGGCGATGCGGTGCTGCGCGCGCTCGACAAGGTCTCGATCCGGGAGCATGCGTGATGGCCCATGTGTCCAGACGTTCGGCGCTTACGATTATCGCGGCCGGCGGCGCCGCGGCCTTTTCCCGCCGGGCCCGCGCGGCCGATAGCGCGGGTCGCGCGATCTATCCGGTCGCCGTCCCGCTCTATCAAACGCACTTCGTCGCCGACCGCATCGGCTTCTTCAAGGAGGCCGGGCTCGACTGCAAGCTGATCCAGGGCGGCAGCGGCGTGAAGACCCGCGAGATCATCGCCTCGTCGCAGGGCGACATCGGGATCGGCGACATCACCCATCCAATGCAGCTTGCCAATCGCGGTCGCGGCGGACGCGTGCTGATGCCGGTCGACACGCGGTCGGGCGCCGTGATGTTCATCATCCGCAAGGATCTCAAAGACCAGGGCATCAACACGCTGGAGGCCTTCACCCAGTGGAAGCGGCCGGACGGCCGCAAGCCGATCGTCTCGGTGTCGTCGCTCGGCGGCACCAACCATGTCTGGGCGTCCTACTACATGGAAACCATGGGCCTCGACGACAAGGTGACCTGGATCGGCACCGGCAATGTCGACACCATGCTGGGATCGTTGAAGTCGAAACAGGTCGACATCCTCGTCAGCGGTTTGTCGCTGCTGAAAGAGTCGCAGGAGCAGGGCTGGGGCGAGCTGCTGTTCGACGGCACTGACCAGGCGATCTGGAACAAGCATATCGGCGGCAAGGTCCCGGTGACATCGCATTTCACCCTGCAATCGACCATCGACGAGGACCCGGCCAAGATGCAGGCCTTCGTCACCGCGCTGTGGCGGGCGACGCAGTGGATCAAGGCGCATACGCCGGAGCAGATCTACGATGCCATCGAACCCTATGTCGGCAGCACGTCGCGCAGCGCCAATCTGCTCGAGATCACTGCGCTGCAGAAGGTCGCCGACTATGACGCCACGATCGACGCCGCGAGCTTTGCGCGCGGCGAAAAGGTCTGGTTCCGTGAGATGACCGGCATCAAGCCCTTGACGATCGCAGACGTGGTCAGCCCGGGCTTCGTCGAGGCCGCCCGCAAGGCCTATCCGGGTTGAGCGCGCTCGCGACGAGCGCGGCGGCCGTGTCCCGATCGCCTGATGTCCGGCGGGTCGAGGTCAAGGGCTTGAGCAAGTCGTTCCAGCTCGCCAACACCGCGATCGAGGCGGTGCGCGACGTGTCGTTCGATGTCCGTCGCGGCGAGTTCGTCGCGCTGCTCGGGCCGTCGGGCTCCGGCAAGAGCACGGTGCTCAACATGATCGCGTCGCTGATCCGGCCGAGCAGCGGCGAGATCCTGATCGACGGCAAGCGGGTGGTGGCCGGCAAGGCGACATCAGAGGTCGGCTACGTGTTCCAGCGCGACACGCTGTTTCCCTGGCGAACCGTTGCCGACAATATCGGTTACGGGCTCGAGCTTGCCGGCGTGCCGATGACGGAGCGGAAAGCGCGGATCGCCGAATGCGTCGCGCAGGCGGGCCTCAAAGGGTTCGAGAATGCATATGCGTCGGCGCTGTCCGGCGGCATGCGACAGCGCGCGGCGCTGATGCGCACCCTGATCGTCGAGCCGCAGATCCTGTTGATGGACGAGCCGTTCGGCGCGCTCGACACCCACACCAAGATTGACATGCATGAGGTGCTTTTGCGGATCTGGGAGCGCGAGCAGCAGACCGTGCTGTTCGTCACCCACGATCTCGGCGAGGCGCTGACGCTCGCCGACCGCATCATCCTGTTCTCGGCGCGGCCGGGCCGGATCAAGGATATGTTCGAGGTCGACTTCGCGCGTCCGCGCGATGCGGTGAAGGTGCGCGAGACGCCACGCTATGCCGAGCTGTTCCAGCACATCTGGCACTCGCTCGGCGAGGAGTTCGTCAAGGGGCGCGGCACATGAAGCTGTCCAGCCGGCTCAACACGGTCGCGTGGCAGGCGCTGATCTGCATCGTCGTGCTGTCGATCTGGCAGTGGGGCTACGACCTGCATGCGAAGGTGCCGTGGCTGGTGCCTGACCTGCTCGATCCCTATTTCATCTCGAAGCCGTCGATGATCTTCGAGAACTTCCTGATCCAGAGCTGCCTCACCTCGAAGCTCGGCGCCTGGAACGGCTGGCTGAACGGCGACTTCGCAAAGTGCCTGGCGCGCAACCAGAACAATCTCTGGGCCGCGACCGGCGTGACCTTGCAGAACACCTTCTTCGGTTTCGTCACCGGCGTGATCTCTGGCTTCGTCGTCGGCTTGATCCTGGGACGGTCGGACCGTTTGAGCGCGATCTTTCAGCCGTTCATCACGGCGGTGAACTCGATCCCGCGGATTGCGCTCGCGCCGATCATCGTGCTGGCATTCGGGATCGGCGACATGTCGAAGATCGTGACGTCCTGGATCGTCGTCGTGTTCCTGGTGTTCTTCAACACCTTCGAGGGCGCGCGGTCGATCGACGAGGGCTTTACCAACGCTGCGCGGCTGCTCGGCGCCAGCGAATGGCAGATCACCCGCACGGTCGTCATCCCATCGACCATGGCCTGGGTGTTCGCCTCGCTGACGCCGGCGATCTCGTTCGCCCTGATCGGCGTGATCGTCGGCGAGTTCATCGGCGCCGAGCGCGGCATCGGCCGGCTGATCATCGAATCCGAGGCGCGCGGCGAGGCCTCGGGCATGATGGTCGCCGTCGTCGTGCTGATGCTGGTGGGCGTCGTGCTGTCGGCGATGATCTGGCGGCTGCAAGCCTATCTGCTGCGCTGGCAGCGGCAGCGGAACGCGGACTAGAGCATTTTCCGACCTGGTGGAATCGGAAGGGATTCCCTTTCGGGGCAAATCGTGA
>NZ_JBHMET010000032.1:0-63964 GCF_042430365.1 Bradyrhizobium erythrophlei | reverse complement strand
TGCAAGACCGCTCACCGCCAGCTCGGCGAAACCACTTGCAACGCACGGCCGGACCATACAGTTGGGTCACGAGCGGAAATGCTCTGACTGATTGTAAGGCTTCCGCTTAGCAGTCCGAGGCTGACGTCTATGGCTTAATGAGTGCGCGCCGTAGCCCGGGACGAGACCAGATCGAATTGTCGCCAGCGGCACGGCGGCGCGGGAGGCGGTCGCCGGGGTGACGCGAGACCGAGGTCAAATAGCGCGGTTCAGCCATGCGGTTCCGCGCTTGAATCCACGTGCCCGGGCAGGCATAAGGGGCGCCATCTCCCTTAAAAAGCGCCCATAGCCCAAGGATTTACGATGCCCGCCTATCGCTCCCGGACAACCACCCATGGCCGCAACATGGCGGGTGCGCGCGGCCTCTGGCGCGCGACCGGCATGAAGAACGAGGATTTCGGCAAGCCGATCATCGCGGTCGTCAACTCCTTCACCCAGTTCGTGCCCGGTCATGTGCATCTGCAGAACCTCGGCCAGCTTGTCGCGCGCGAGATCGAGAAGGCCGGCGGGGTGGCCAAGGAGTTCAACACCATCGCCGTCGATGACGGCATCGCGATGGGCCACGACGGCATGCTCTACAGCCTGCCCTCGCGCGAGCTGATCGCCGACAGCGTCGAATATATGGTCAATGCGCATTGCGCCGACGCCATGGTCTGCATCTCGAACTGCGACAAGATCACGCCCGGCATGCTGATGGCGACCTTGCGCCTCAACATCCCGACCGTGTTCGTCTCCGGTGGCCCGATGGAGTCGGGCAAGATCCAGCTCAAGGGCAAGAAGCGCGCGGTCGACCTGATCGACGCGATGGTGGCGGCGGCAGATTCCAACGTCACCGACGACGAGGTTGCGGTGATCGAGCGCTCGGCCTGCCCGACCTGCGGCTCCTGCTCCGGCATGTTCACCGCGAACTCGATGAACTGCCTGACCGAGGCGCTCGGCCTCGCGCTGCCCGGCAACGGCTCGGTGCTGGCGACGCACGCCGACCGCAAGAGCCTGTTCGTCGAGGCCGGTCACCTGATCGTCGACCTCGCCCGCCGCTACTACGAGCAGGACGACGCAAAGGTGCTGCCGCGCAATATCGCGAGCTTCAAGTCGTTCGAGAACGCGATGACGCTCGACATCGCGATGGGCGGCTCGACCAACACGGTGCTGCATCTCCTCGCCGCCGCGCGCGAGGGCGAGGTGCCCTTCACCATGACCGACATCGATCGGCTGTCGCGCAAGGTGCCGGTGCTCTGCAAGGTCGCGCCCTCGGTGCAGGACGTCCACATGGAGGACGTGCACCACGCCGGCGGCATCATGGCGATCCTCGGCGAGCTCGACCGCGCCAAGCTGATCACGACCGACGGGCCGACCGTGCACAGCGCAACCTTGGACGAAGCGCTGAACCGCTGGGACGTCGTGCGCACCACGAGCGAGAAGGTGCGCAATTTCTATCGCGCTGCCCCGGGCGGCGTGCCGACGCAGGAAGCATTCAGCCAGGATCGCCGCTTCGACGACGTCGACCTCGATCGCGCCAAGGGCTGCATCCGCGACGCCGCGCACGCCTATTCCAAGGACGGCGGGCTTGCCGTGCTGTTCGGCAACGTCGCCGAAGACGGCTGCATCGTGAAGACCGCCGGCGTCGATCAGAGCATCCTGAAATTCTCCGGCCCCGCCCGGATCTTCGAAAGCCAGGACGCGGCGGTCGAAGGCATTCTGGGCAACAAGGTGAAGGCCGGCGACGTCGTCCTGATCCGCTATGAGGGTCCGCGCGGCGGTCCGGGCATGCAGGAGATGCTCTACCCGACCAGCTATCTGAAGTCGAAGGGCCTCGGCAAAGCCTGCGCGCTGATCACCGACGGCCGTTTCTCCGGCGGCTCATCGGGCCTGTCGATCGGCCACGTCTCGCCGGAAGCCGCCGAAGGCGGCCTGATCGGCCTCGTCGAGGAAGGCGACGTCATCGAGTTCGACATCCCCAACCGCAAGGTCAACCTCGCGGTCGAGGATGCGGAGCTCAAGCGCCGCCGCGCTGCGATGGTCGCGAAGGGCAATGCGGCATGGAAGCCGGCGGCGCCGCGCAAGCGCGCGGTCTCGACCGCGTTGAAGGCTTATGCGGCGTTCGCAAGCAGCGCCGCCAAGGGCGCGGTGCGCATCCTGCCCGAGTGATCGGCAAAAAACCCTGGCGTCGCATGCGGCGCCAGCGGTTCAGGCGCGCAGGTCGGCCGACCCGACCAGGATGCGGTCGGCATGGAGCGACCAGTCACACAGCGACTGCTGCTCACAGAATTTGCGCTTGGCCATTTCCGTGGCCTGTCCCTCGGTCGACGCGTCGACTTCGAGCGACCCCTGACAGACTTCGCGCTCGCGACCATTGTCGCCGAGCACATCCTTCATGAACAGAACGACAAAGCGTGACATGGAACCCTCCCTGCTGCCTCAGCAGAGCTCGCGGTTCGCATGCTAGCACGTGTGGGAGATCGGCCTGAGTTAAATCTGCGCCGGTGTGCGCTGCTGTTCGCAGCGGGGAAAACTAGGCGCCCGCCTGCGGCAGGCTGGCGGCGGCGATCGCGACGATCTGCGCCAGACGGCGGCCGATCCTGGCCGGAGCGTTGCGGAGCAATGACTGGACCTGTCGCATGATCGATTTCCTTCTGCACCGGCAACGGCCGGGCACAGCGGGAACATGGCGATATCAGGCTAAGTCGTCGATATCTCAGGGAAAATAACAACGGATGCGCTACCCGAAGGGCAATAGGCAGACGGTTTATTCCCCTTATCGGGATGGCGGCGAACAAGATTTTCTCCGCCGATTCAGGCCCGCATCGCCCCCCCCGGTCACGCTGCAAGCTCGGCGCGTCGCGTTTGGTCGGACGCACCACAAACTCGTCATGCCCGGGCTTGACCCGGGCATCCACGTCTCGGTTTCCGCGTAAAGAAAGGCGTGGATGGCCGGGTCAAGCCCGGCCATGACGATGCTGAGACGTCAGCGCCAAGGTGCACCTCATGCCGCTAGCGCTCCCACGAGACCACACTCCATCGCTCTGCCCTACTCCGGCACAAACCCAAACGCCTTCTCAAAACGCCTGGCGTAGGCCGGCCAGACCTCGGGGTTGACGATGCGCGGCGGACGCTTGCCGTCGAGCGCATCGAGGATCTGTTCGGCGGCGATCCGGCCCATGTTGACCCGTGCCTCGCGGGTGACGCCGGCGGTGTGCGGGCTCGCCAGCACATTGTCGAACTGCAGCAACGGATGATCCGGCGGCGGCGGTTCCTTGGCCCAAACGTCGAGGCCGGCACCGGCGATGCGTTGCTCCCGCAACGCTCCTTCGAGCGCTGTCTCGTCATGGATGAAGCCGCGCGCGGTGGTGACGAAATAGGAATGCGGCTGCATCAGCGCGAATTCGCGCGCACCGATCATGCCGCGGCTGTCCCTGGTCAACGGGCAGGAGATCGAGACGAAATCCGCGCGGCGCAAGAGGTCGTCGAGCTCGACCTTCTCCCCGCCCCGCTTCGCCATCTCCTCGGCCGAGAGATACGGATCGTAGGCGATCACCTTCATGTGCAGCAGGCCCTCGCACAGCTCGGCGATGCGCCGGCCGACATTGCCGAGACCGACGATGCCGACGATCTTCTCCTTCAGCTCGTTGCCGATCAGGTCGTTGCGGTTGACGTCATGCTCACGGCGGAGCCGGCGGTCCGACTGGATGATCCGCTTCGACAGCGTGAGCATCATGCCGAGCGCGTGCTCGGCGACCGAATTGGCGTTGCCGCCGGACTGGTTGACGACGAGGACGCCGGCCGCGGTGCAGGCATCGACATCGACCGGGTCAAAGCCCGCGCCGTTCGAGGAGACGATCAACAGGTTCGGCGCGCGCTTCAGGAGGTCGGCATGGGCGTGGAAATGCGGCGCCAGCTCGTCGCGGGCCGCGCCGATCTGGTAGGCGTGCGCTTCCGCGAGAACGGGCGCGAACTGCGCCTCTGACGTCTCGTTCTCGAGCCGGTCGAGCCTGATGTCCGGCCGCTTCTTCAGGATGTCGACATAGATCTCGTGGGCGAGATATTTGACGTAGAACACGCGCTTGTTGTTGACGGTCATGTCGTCGCCGTTCCCCCCCCCCCTGAATTTCCGCTTGCGCCCTGTATCGCATGCCCGGCCCGCGGCGGCATCGACCGAAACCGCAGATCGCATTGCGGCGGGGGCATGTTGACAATCCCGCCCACCGCGTCAAGTTTTCACCCCTTGAAGCGGCCACAAGCGTCGCGCGATCAGGGAGAACAGGATGGCGGCCGCCGAGGAACAAGCCTCGCCCCAACAGCCGACTTCACAGCCCACCTGGCACGGCATCGTGCTGCAGACGCTCAAGCGCAACGACGTCCGCCTGGTACCCTATGTGCCCGACCGGGTGCTGACCACGCTAATCAAGAACCTGCACGCCGATCCCTTCTTCACCACCTTTCCCACCGCGCGCGAGGAAGAGGCGGTCGGCATCGTCTCCGGCGCCTGGATGGCGGGGATGCGCGGCGCGGTGCTGATGCAAACCTCGGGCTTCGCCACGCTCGCCAATGTGCTGGCCTCGCTCGCGGTGCCCTACCAGATCCCGCTGATCATGTTTGTCTCCGAGCGCGGCACGCTCGGCGAGTTCAACTATGGCCAGGCGCTGGTCTGCCGCACCATGCGCCCGGTGCTGGATTCGCTTGCGATGGAACACCACACCATCACACGGCTCGACGAGCTCGAATTCATCGCCGATCGCTCGATCAAGCAGGCCGTCACCACGCAGGCGCCGGTGGCGCTGATCCTCTCGCCGCTCCTGACCGGCGGCAAAGTGTTCGACAAGTGAGCGCCGCCATGACGCACGCACGCAACACCAAGGTGATGAACCGGTTCGATCTTACCCAGCGCCTCGTTGCAAAACTCACGCATGAAGAGGCCGTGATCGGCGGCATCGGCAACACCAATTTCGACCTGTGGGCCGCCGGCCATCGCCCGCAGAACTTCTACATGCTGGGCAGCATGGGCCTCGCCTTCCCGATCGCGCTCGGGGTCGCGCTGGCGCAACCGAACCGGCGGGTGTTTGCGCTCGAAGGCGACGGCTCGCTGTTGATGCAGCTCGGCTGCCTCTCCACAATTGCGACCTTGGCGCCGAAGAATTTGACCATGGTGGTGATGGACAACGGCATCTACCAGATCACCGGCAGCCAGCCGACGCCCGCCGCCGGTCACACCGACATCGTCGCGGTCGCGCTTGCGAGCGGCCTCGCCAACAGCGCGTGGGCCGCGGACGAGGAGGATTTCGAGCGGCTGATCGAACAGTCGCTCTCGGCCGCGGGCCCGACGCTGATCGGCGTGCGCATCGACGACAAGCCCGGCACCGGGACCACGCGGCGCGATCCCGTGCAGATCCGCGAGCGCTTCATGCACGGCCTCGGCGTGCGGCAGCCGCTGTAAGGCGCAAAAATTCCCCGCGGGCGGTGAGCCCGCGAGGATGAAGTCCGTAGTGCTCATGCAATCCATGCGTGAGTAGAAAGAATGGATTGCTTCCGCCTTCACTCGTTGAGCTTCGGCGGACAAATCGTCGCTATCGCTCCTCGCAATGCCGAGGAACGGCCTGCGCTAGTCGATCACCCTGATCACCCTGCGGGTGCGCGGGTCGACGATCACGCGGCGATCATTGACGACCGCATAGCGATATTCGGTGTGGCGCGGTACCGGGCGCAAGACGACGGTGTTGGGCAGCGGTTCGCCGACCACGACGCGCTCGTGCACCACGACCGACCGCTCGTCGCGCGGGATCGACGTGATCACAGCGTTCGGAATTTCGAGGCCGAGACCAACCGCGGCGCCGACAGTGCCGCCGACGATCTCACCGACGGGACCAGCGATCTCGCCACCGGCGCGCGCGCCGGTCGCGGCGCCTGTCGCCGTGGTGGACTGTGCAAAGGCCGGGCCCGATGCCAGCAGCGACGCAGCGACAAGGGGAATGACAAGACGCTTGTTCATGAGTCTCCTCCTCCAGCAGTTAAGACCTATGTCCCAACAGCCGGAGGATCGAGACGTTCCGGTTCCAAGGCGGAACAGCATTCGCGAAAACGCAGTTCCGCCGAAGTTCCGTTGCGTGTCGATCAGGCCTGTGCGATCTCGTGACTGGCCATCATTTCGAGCGCGCGCACCATCGCCGAATGGTCCCAGGCCTTGCCGCCATGCGCGGTGCAGGACGAGAACAATTGCTGCGCCACCGCCGTGCTCGGCAGGGAGATGCCGAGCGCGCGTGCGCCTTCGAGCGCGAGGTTGAGATCCTTCTGGTGCAACTCGATGCGGAAGCCGGGATCGAAGTTGCGCTTCACCATGCGCTCGCCATGCACCTCGAGGATGCGCGACGAGGCGAAGCCGCCCATCAGTGCCTGTCGCACCAGCGCCGGATCGGCGCCGGCCTTGGAGGCGAACAATAGTGCCTCGCCGACCGCCTCGATCGTCAGCGCGACGATGATCTGGTTGGCGACCTTGGTGGTCTGGCCGTCGCCATTGCCGCCGACATGAGTGACGTTCTTCCCCATCTTCTCGAATACCGGCTTCATGGTGTTGAAGGCGCGTTCGGGACCGCCGACCATGATGGTCAGGCTTGCCGCCTTGGCGCCGACCTCGCCGCCCGACACCGGTGCGTCGAGATAGTCGGCGCCGAGCGCTTCGATCTTCTTTGCGAATTCCTTGGTCGCGAGCGGCGAGATCGAGCTCATGTCGGCCACGATCTTGCCCTTCGAAATTCCCTCGGCGACGCCGTCCTTGCCGAACAGCACGGCCTCGACATGCGGGGTATCCGGCACCATGACGATCACGGCGTCGGCCTCCTGCGCGACCTCCCTCGCCGATTTGCAGGCAATGCCGCCACCGGCGACCAGCTCGGTCGAAACAGGATTGACGTCATGCAGGAACAGGCGATGGCCGGCGGCCTGGAGATGCGCTGCCATGGGACGGCCCATGGTGCCGAGGCCGATGAAACCGATATCGATCATGCTGTAGTTTCCTTCAAAGTGCGAGGAGGTCACGTTGCCTGCCAAGGCGGCGGTGCGCTCCCTCTCCCGCCTGCGGGGGAGGGTTGGGGTGGGGGTATCGCCACGAACGACGCTCTTTGTGTGGAGACAAGCCCCACCCGGATCGCATCCAAGGATGCGATCCGACCTCCCCCGCAAGCGGGAGAGGTGAAGCGCGTGCGTGGCTCGAGCGGTTCAAGCAAACGAAGATTCCAATCACGTCTCAAACGTCTGCGCGGCGTGCCAGCCGAGGCCTTCGACCGTCGAGGTGCGCGGCTTGTATTCGCATCCGACCCAACCGCGATAGCCGATCGCGTCGAGATGGCGGAACAGGAAGGGATAGTTGATCTCGCCGGTGCCCGGCTCGTTGCGGCCGGGGTTGTCGGCAAGCTGCACATGCGCGATCCGCGCGAGATGGCGCTGCAGGCTGCGTGCGATGTCCCCCTCCATGATCTGCATGTGGTAGATGTCGTACTGCACGAACAGGTTGCTCGAGCGCACGTCGGCGATGATCTGCACCGCCTGCTCGGTGCGGTTGAGGAAGAAGCCGGGAATGTCGATGGTGTTGATCGGCTCGATCAGAAGCCTGATCCGCTCGCGCGCCAGGGCATCCGCGGCGAAGCGGAGATTGCCCACCAGCACCTCGTTCAGCTCGCGGACGTCGGCATCGCCAGGCGCGATGCCGACGAGGCAGTTGAGCTGCCGGCAGTCCAGCGCCTTGGCGTAGTCGATCGCCTTCAGGACGCCGTCACGGAATTCGTCGACGCGGTCGGGCAGGATCGCGATGCCGCGTTCGCCGCCCGCCCAGTTGCCGGCGGGCAGATTGTGCAGCACCTGGGTCAGGCCGTGCTCGTCGAGCTGCTCGCGCAGCTCGGCCTTGTCGAAGTCATAGGGGAACAGATACTCGACACCGGAAAAACCCGCGGCCTTGGCGGCGGCGAAGCGATCGATGAACGGCAGCTCGCCGAACAGCATGGTGAGATTGGCGGCAAACTTCGGCATAATGGTCTCTCCTCACTCCGCCGGCTGCAACGCGCCGCCCTGGCGCGCGCCCACCGCCGGCGTATCGTCGAGCGGCAAATCGAGGACCTCCTCGAACTCGACGATGTTGTCGATCTCGGTGCCCATCGCGATGTTGGTGACGCGCTCCATGATGAACTCGACCACGACAGGCACCTGGAACTCGGCCATCAGCTCGCGCGCGGTCTCGAACGCCGCGGCCGCGTGATTGGGATCGGTGACGCGGATCGCCTTGCAGCCGAGGCCTTCGGCGACCGCGACGTGATCGACGCCGTAGACGCCGAGCTCGGGCGCGTTGATGTTCTCGAACGAGAGCTGGACGTGATAGTCCATGTCGAAGCCGCGCTGCGCCTGGCGGATCAGCCCGAGATAGGAATTGTTCACGACGACGTGGATGTAGGGCAGCTTGAACTGCGCGCCGACCGCGAGCTCCTCGATCAGGAACTGGAAGTCGTAATCGCCCGACAGCGCCACGATCTCGCGTGACGGATCGGCCGCGCGCACGCCGAGCGCCGCCGGCAAGGTCCAGCCGAGCGGGCCGGCCTGCCCGGCATTGATCCAGTTGCGCGGACCGTAGACGCCCAAGAATTGCGCGCCGGCGATCTGCGACAGACCGATCACGCTGACATAGGTGGTGTCGCGGCCGAACGCACGGTTCATCTCCTGATAGACGCGCTGCGGCTTGATCGGCATGTCGTCGAAATGGCTCTTGCGCAGCATGGTGCGCTTGCGGTCCTGGCACGCCGCCGGCCAGGCTTGCCGCTCCTTCAGTTTGCCCGCCTTGCGCCATTCCTTGGCGACCGCGACGAACAGCTCGAGCGCTGCCTTGGCGTCGGAGACGATGCCGAGATCGGGATTGAAGACGCGACCGATCTGGGTCGGTTCGATGTCGACATGCACGAACTTGCGGCCCTTGGTGTAGGTCTCGACCGAGCCGGTGTGGCGGTTGGCCCAGCGGTTGCCGATGCCGAGCACGAAGTCGGATTGCAGCATGGTGGCGTTGCCGTAGCGGTGGCTGGTCTGCAAGCCCACCATGCCGGCCATCAGCACGTGATCGTCGGGGATCGCGCCCCACCCCATCAGCGTCGGCACGACAGGCACGTTGACGGTCTCGGCGAAGGCGACCAGGAGGTCGGAGGCATCGGCATTGATGACGCCGCCGCCGGCGACGATCAGTGGCCGCTCGGCGGCGTTGAGCATCTCCAGCGCCTGCTCGATCTGCTGGCGCGTCGCCGCGGGCTTGTAGACCGGGAGCGGCGCATAGGTGGTGTCGTCGAACTCGATCTCGGCAAGCTGTACGTCGAGCGGCAGGTCGATCAGCACCGGTCCGGGGCGGCCCGAGCGCATGATGTGGAACGCCTGGCTGAACACGCGCGGCACGAGGCCCGGCTCCCGCACGGTCACCGCCCATTTCGTCACCGGCTTGGCGATCGATTCGATGTCGATCGCCTGAAAGTCCTCCTTGTAGAGCCGCGCCCGCGGCGCCTGCCCGGTGATGCAGAGGATCGGAATCGAATCCGCGATCGCCGAGTAGAGCCCGGTGATCATGTCGGTGCCGGCCGGCCCCGAGGTGCCGATGCAGACGCCGATATTGCCGGCCTTGGCGCGGGTATAGCCCTCGGCCATGTGCGAGGCGCCCTCGACATGGCGCGCCAGGATGTGATTAATCGAGCCGCGCAGCTTCAGCGCCGAGTACAGCGGATTGATCGCCGCGCCCGGCACGCCGAACGCAGTCGTCACGCCTTCCTTCTCGAGGATCCGCACCGCCGCATCGATCGCCCGCATCTTCGCCATATCGCGCCTCGCTCAACCATGTTGGCTCTGGCTGCGATACTCGCGGCGCCGCGACGCGATCTCAACGCGCGCGATTTTCTTTCCCGCTGGATGGAAGGGAGTTAGGAAAGGCGCGTAAATTCAACCGCTTGGCATCGTCGTCGGGTGGAAACCCATCACTGCGTTTCGACGCCCCGCCCCGCAGGTTTGCGGGAGGCGCGCCTCCTTGGCGACGGACCCGCTGCCGGCTTGATACGAATCCGCATCGTCCCGCCTTTCGGCTGATCGATCTCGAACGCGTTCGTCTTGCGCACGAGGTCGCTCAGCTTGCGGAAGCCATAGGTCCGCGGATCGAAATCGGATGCGAGGTTGTCGAGCCGACGTCCGACTTCGCCAAGCGCGACCCAGCCATCCTCGCTCTCCATCTGGGTGATCACGTTCTTGATGACCGGGGTCGCGGCATCGGGAGACTGCAACGGCTTCGGGCCTGCAGCGGCATCGCGGTTGTTCGCCGTGCCGCCACGCAGGTTCTCGGTATAGACGAACCGTCGGCAGGCCTGGCGAAAGCTTTCCGGCGTCTTCTGCTCGCCGAACCCGAACACATCGACGCCGTGCTCGCGGATACGCGCGGCGAGCCGGGTGAAGTCGCTGTCCGACGACACCAGGCAGAAGCCGTCGAACCGGCCGCTGTGCAGCAGGTCCATCGCGTCAATGACCAGCGTGATGTCGGAGGCGTTCTTTCCAGTCGTATAGGCGAACTGCTGCTGGGGAATGATCGCATGCTTCGACAGGATGTCGGCCCAGCCCTTCGACCGCGGGTTGGAGAAGTCGCCATAGATGCGGCGAACGCTGGCCTCGCCGATCTTGGCGATCTCCTCGAACAACCCGTCGGCGATCCGTGCGGAGGCATTGTCGGCGTCGATCAGGACCGCGAGACGGGGTGAGCGGAGTTCGGACGGCATGGCGTTCCCCATCGTTGGATCGAGGACATCGTCCCTCGAAGCGCCGCAGCATGGACAGCGATGGATGGATATACCGATGTCCGGGCGCTCGCCGCCAGACCTAATTTCCTGTCGCGGACGGCTGGCAATGCCTTTCCCGGTGGGCGGAACGGCCGCGTCGGCGGCGGATCAAATCACCTCGCCGGCGTCGATCGCCTTCTTGGCAAACTCGACCGCCTTCTCGGCCGTGATCGCGTCGGCCGTGGTCGTCACTTCGTCGCGCACCGATGGCGGGGCGACGATCCGGATCTTCTTGCCGTTCGACCGGCGGATCGTTGCGCGCCACCGATCCGCATCGCGCCGGTAAGCGTCGATCACGAAGTCCTTGTAGATCACGCCGCTGACGGGCGGCTGCTTTGACGGCAATTCGGGTGCGAGCGGTCCGCTCGCGACCTCGCGAACCATCTCGGTGATCGCCCGGACGATCTCGTCGCGCGCGCTGCCGGTCGCATCCCTGAGCAGATATCTCACCGCCGCGCCGATCTCCGCCCTGGCGCGATCGTCGCTTGCGAAATCTGAATCGAGCTGAACTGACATGATGGGTATGCGCCTCCTTGGAGGACACAACGTCGGGCGCCGTCCGGGCGCGTCGCACGTGTGCCGCCAACAGGCAGATAATCGGGCTCCCGTTAAAGCCTAATTATCGGAAAAGTTTCGATTTTATCGGCGTCGTTAATCGGCCCTCGCCGCTCGCGCCTCGTTACGCTACTCGTCAGCAATTGACATATCACTGCCATCTGTGTGACATTTTAATAAAAGGGGCCGGCAAGAGCCCGCTCAAATTCGCCTTGGGAGGACACGACGATGACCATTTCCGACTTCTCCACGTCCGCCGGGAGCCTGGCTCCCGCCGCCGTGGCGCGAACCGCGGAAGCGCAGCAGGTCGCCGACATCGCAGCAAGGCTCGAGCGCCTGCCGCTGACGTCGTACCAGCGGCTGATCTTCGGGATCATCGCCACCGCCTGGTTTTTCGACAGCATGGATCTGGCGGCGCTGACCTTCGTGCTCGGCTCGATCCGCCAGACCTTCGGCCTGTCGACGGCGGAGGCCGGGCTGCTCTCCAGCATGAGCTTTCTCGGCATGTTCGTGGGCGCCGCCTCCGCCGGCCTGCTCGCCGACCGGTTCGGCCGGGCGCGCGTGTTCCAGGTCAGCATGATCTTCTGGGGACTGGGCAGCCTGTGCTGCGGTCTCTCCACCACAGCGACCGCGCTCGGCGCATCGCGCCTCCTGCTCGGCTTCGGAATGGGCATGGAGTTTCCGGTCGCGCAGTCGATGGTGTCGGAGATCATGCCGGCCAAGAACCGCGGCCGCTACATCGCCTTCCTCGAGGGCTTTTGGCCGCTCGGCTTCATCGCCTCGGGCCTGGTGACCTATGTCGTGCTCCAGGCCGCGGACTGGCGCTGGGTCTTCATCCTGCAGGCGATCCCGGCCGTCTTCGTGCTCGTGGTGCGGCGCTACGTCCCGGAATCGCCGCGCTGGCTCGCCGCGCACGGCTATTCGCAGCGCGCCGAAGCGACCGTGCGCATGATCGAGACCAAGGTGCGCAATCGCCTGCAAACCGGCGAATTGCCGCCGGTCGTGCGCCAGGTCGCCGCCCCGGTGTCCGAGGTCACGGGTTTGAGGACGCTGTTTTCGGGCATCTATGCCAGGCGCACCACGATGCTGTGGACGTTGTGGTTCTTCGCGCTGCTCGGCTTCTACGGCCTGACCACATGGCTCGGCGCACTGCTGCAGGCCAAGGGATTCCCGGTCACCAAATCGGTATTCTACACCATCCTGATTTCGCTCGCGGGCATTCCGGGCTTCCTGGTCTCGGCATGGCTCGTCGAATCCTGGGGCCGCAAGGCGACGCTCGCGATGAACCTGTTGTGCGGCGCCACCGCCTGCTACTTCTACGGCTCGGCGGCGGACCAGACCCAGCTCATCATCGCCGGCCTCTGCATGCAGTTCTTCCTGTTCGGGATGTGGTCGGCGCTCTACGCCTATACGCCCGAACTTTATCCGACCCATGTCCGCGCGACCGGAACCGGCTTCGCCTCCGCGGTCGGCCGCATCGGATCGTTGATCGGCCCCTATGTGATCGGGGTGATCCTGCCGGCCGCCGGACAGGGCGGCGTCTTCGCGCTGGGCGCCGGCGCATTCGTGGTGGCGGCGCTCGCCGTGCTGTTGCTCGGCGAGGAAACCCGCGGCCGGACGCTGGAGAGCATCTCGCACTGACAGCCAACCCTTTGGGTATGCGCAAATCGATTCGGCTTGCGCATATCGACCGGCCTTGTCAGCGCCATCCGAGGTGTGAGATATCTGCTGCACAGCAGCACACATCATCCTCAATGGCAGATTCGAACAAACGATCCGGCACTGCGCGCGCTCGCCCCGCGGGAAGCCGCCAGGGCGCACGAAAACCGTCCTCGGCCGGCGACAAGCCGCGCGCGACCAAGCAGGTCCCGCTGCTGCAGAGCGACGTCACGCTCACCGACCGCGCCTACGCCGAGCTGGAAGAGCTGATCGTGACGCTGCAGCTGCCGCCCGGCACTGCGCTGTCCGAGCTCGTTCTCGCCAAGCGGCTCGGCATCGGCCGCACACCGATCCGCGAAGCCCTGCAGCGATTGTCGCGCGACGGGCTCGTCAACATCCTGGCCCGCCGCGGCGTGCTGGTGTCCGAGATCGACCTCCGCGCCCAGCTCCGCCTGCTGGAGGTGCGGCGCGAACTGGAGCGATTGATGGCGCGCAGCGCCGCCGAGCGCGCCACCAGCGAGCAGCGCGCGCAGTTCTCCGAGATCGCCGCCGGCATGCGGCGCGCCGCAGAGAAATCCGACGACCTGTTGTTCATGCGGCTAGATCACCAGTTCAACACGCTGGTCTCCGCGGCCTCGCGCAACGAGTTCGCCACCCGCGCGATGGGCCTGATGCACGGCCTGTCGCGCCGTTTCTGGTACCAGCATTACAAGGAAGCGGCCGACCTGCCGCTCGCGGCGCGGCTGCATGCGGAAGTTGCGGAAGCGATCGTCGAACGCCGCGTTGACGCGGCCGGCACGGCCTCCGACAATCTGATCAACTACATCGAAAGCTTTGCGCGCTCGACGCTGTAGGGGCGTTCAGAGCGCGACCACAGTACGGATCGACTGCCCGCGCCGCAAGGCATCGAAGCCGTCATTGATGCCGTCGAGGCCGCAGCGGCCGGTGATCAGCTCGTCGAGCTTGAGCCGGCCATCAAGATAGGCCTGCGCCAGCAAGGGAAAGTCGCGCCGCGGCCGCGCCCCACCATAGCTCGAGCGGCGAAACCGCTTCTCGCCCATCAACGCGCCCCAGCGGAAGCTGACGTCGCGCGTGACGTCGATCTTGCCAAGCCAGATCACCTCGCCGCCCGGCCGCACCGCTTCGGCGGTCTGCCGGAACGCCAGCGGATGGCCGGCGGATTCCAAAATCACGTCGGCGCCCCGCCCTTGTGTCGCGTCCTTTGCGATCTCGACCGGGTCCTCGCGTGTCGCGTTGATCGCGAGCGTCGCACCAAGATGTCGCGCCAGCGCAAGCTTCGCGTCGTCGAGGTCGACCGCGATGATCGCGCCGGCGCCGGCAAGCCGCGCCCCCTGCACCGCCGCGAGCCCGACCGCGCCGCAGCCGATCACCATCACGGTGTCGCCATGGCCGATGTCGGCCACGTTCAGCGCCGCGCCGACCCCGGTCATGACGCCACAGCCGATCAGGCAGGCGCGATCGAACGGAATGTCCTTCGGCACGACGATCGCCTGTTGCGCCGGCAACACGACATATTCCGAGAACGCGCCGAGGAACATCAGGTGCGTGAGGCGTCCGCCGGTCGCGAGCCACGCCTTCGACGCGCCGTCGAAATGCACGCCTTCGGCACCGCGGGCGAGATAAGTCTCGCACAGGATCGGCTGGGCGCGGTCGCACTGGAAGCAGTGCCCGCAATGCGGATTCCACGACAGGATGACGTGATCGCCGACCTTGACGTCGCCGACCGCGCTGCCGACCTCCTCCACGATTCCGGCCGCCTCATGTCCGAGGATCATCGGCAAGGGATAGCGCAGCGATCCGTCGATCACCTCGAGATCGGTGTGGCAGAGGCCGGCGGCGCGCATCTTCACCACGACGTCGGTCGGCGCAGGCTGCGCGATCGATATGCGCTCGACGGACAGCGGCGCTCCGCTTTGATGCAGCACCGCCGCGCGACAGGTCAGGCTCATGTCACAGGGTTCTTTGCCAGGAGAATGATTTTCGTGGTCACGCCGCCCGTACGGCCCGCAGCGCCGCGACCGCCTCGTCGAGATCGACCGAGCTCAGCTCCCATTCATTGTCGAAATTGGCGACGACCCGCCGCATGAAGCTCTCGTGCAGCGCCCTGGCGGCGCCGGCGTCCTTCAGATGGTCATAGAGCAGCGCGAACGCCAGTTGCGCCGGCTCGGGTCCTTCATAGCTCCACTCGAAGCCGTGCTCGGTGAGACGGAGCTGGTCGTAGTGCGGCGACAACGGCTGGCCGTCGACCAGCACGGAAATGCCGTCGATGGTGCGGTCTCCGGTGTATCTCGCCATCGGATCCTCCCTACGCTGCAGCACCGTCTCAGGATCCCGGCGAACGCGCCTTGAGGTCCTTCTTCACGACCTCGGGGAATATCCACATCGAAACCGTCGCAAACACGCCGAGGAACGCAACCGCGTAGCTCGGCCCGCTCTGTCCGAGATAGACCATGAAGACGTACCCGCAGGCGGCCGTCGCAAGGCAGGCCAGCGACAACAGGAATTTGATGTGGCTTGGCATCGAGACCTCCCCTTAAGCGAACCACGTATGAAAGGACGGCGCCGCGACGCGCGCGAGCAAGGCAAGCGCCACGACCATGGCGCAGCCGGAAGCCCGCAGTCCCAACCGTCCGTCCCGCCAGCGCTCGGGCAGCGCCTGGAACAGCGCCGGCAGGAACAGGAACAGCACACCGCCCACGACGACGATGGTGGTCCAGCGCAATTCAACCGAGGCGAACGCCAGCGTGCCGACGAACAGCGCGAGCCACAATGCGGTCGTCACGATCACCGGCACGACCGCGCGCTCGCGCAGCGGGTACATCCCGGCAAGCTGCAAGAAGCCGATGCAGCAGATGCTCCACAGCAGGCCGAACCAGGCAAGCGCGACGAGATTTGGTTCAAGCTGCGGCACCGATAGTCACTCCGCGGGAACGGTGGCGTTGCCGACGCGCGGCGTCCGTGCCGTGCGGCGCATGTCGGTCTTCACGTAGCGGGTGCTGTAGCCGTTGAAGACGTGGCCGAGCAGGCCGCGGTTGAGGTCGGAGGTGCCGAACAGATAGTCCATCACCGGGAAGGTCAGGTTCATGTTCCGCTCCATCATGATCGACTGGTTGTGATGGGCGGTATGGTGCCGGCGGATGGTGTTGACGAACGGCATGTTGCGCACGAAGGCGTTTTCCTCGACGTGGCAGCAGAAGTGCATGAACTCGTAGATCAGGTACATCGACGTCGTCGTGGTGATCAGCAGCCAGCCGGTATTGGCCGAGATCACGATGCCCGCGACGATCGCCGGCGGGATCGACATCAACGTGAACACCACGAGCGCATAGGGCGGGAAAAACGTGACGCGCCAGTCGTGATGGTCGGCGAAGCGCATCTCCTCCTCGGTGAAGAACTGGTGGTGCATCAGCGTGTGGCGGCTGTAGACCGCGCGCAGCAGCGGCACGTTCGACGGCCGGTGCATGACAAAGCGGTGCACCGCCCATTCGAAGAAGTTCGCGATCAGGAACACCACCGGAATGGTGATGCATTCCCACCATCTCACGTCGTGCACATTGGCCAGATAGACGTAAAGCGCCGTGAAGCCGATCGTGTAGATCAGCACGACGTGCAGCCAGCCATTATACCAGCCGACCACGCGCTCGCGGTAGGTCGCGCGATATTTGCGCTGGCGTTCGGTCATCCGGGTCGCTGCCAACTCCATCGCGGCCTCCTCCATCGCCTCGCTAACATATCAGTAGCACATCAGACGTAAAAGACAAGCTGGCTTCGGGGGCCGCGCGGAGGCCAGGGTTCGATACCTGGAACCTGCGCAAATGCGCAGCAAAGCCTGCGCTGGTTTCGACGAATCCGGCCGGCGCCGCCCTGCCCCGCTCAACCGCCCCTGTCGTGTCGCAGCCAGACCGCGACCGGCTGGTGAAGGCAAGCCTCACCTGTTTCGCCCCAACGTTGACACTATTTAACACTCGTGTTATTTAACATCTCTGTTAATTAACTAGAGACATTCGCGATGTCGGCCGCACAGCCGCCGCAGCTCGACAATCTGTTCGGGGCCCTCGCCGATCCGACGCGGCGCGCCATCATCGATCGGCTGCTCGCCCGTGGCGAGCTCAGCGTCGGCGAGGTCGCCGCGCCCTTTGACATCAGCACGCCGGCGATCACGCGGCATCTGCAGGTGCTCGAGGCGGCGGGATTGATCGAGCGCCGCGTCGAGCGGCAATGGCGCTATGTCCGCGTGCGCGCCAACGCGCTGGCGCCGATGGAGAACTGGCTGGCGCGGCAGCGGCAGCATTGGTCCGCAGCGCTGGACCGCATGGAAGCGGTGGCAGCCGCGCAAACCCCGAGGCGAAGGAAGTCATGAACGACGTCGACACCACGCTGCGGATCGAACGATTGATCGCCGCGCCGCCCGAAACCCTGTTCGCGCTCTGGATCGAGCCCGCGCAGTTGCTCAAATGGTGGGCGCCCGACGGCTATCAGGCTGCGGTCGACGCGCTCGATGTGCGGCCCGGCGGCCGCTGGCGCACCACCATGCGCCGGCCCGACGGTGAACTGGTTGCGACCAGCGGGGTCTATCGCATCGTCGAACCGCCGCACCGCCTCGCCTTCACCTGGGCCTGGGAAGGTGAAAACGGGACGCGCGGCCATGAAAGCGAGGTCCTGCTGACGCTCGAGGCGGCGCCCGGCGGCACGCGGCTCGTGCTGCTGCAGGAGCGTTTCGAGAGCAAGGACACATGCGACCGTCACGGGGTCGGCTGGACATCCGCCATCGACCGGATCGAGACGATTGCGCGCTGACGACACGGGAGACATCCATGACCGTTCCGGAAATCATCGGCTCCGCCCGCTCGACCTACACACACGCCGTGCGCATGCTGTGTGAGGAAAAGGGAATAGACTATGTGCTGACGGAGCGGCCGCTGCGTGCGCCGGAGATCTGCGCGATCCATCCGTTTGGAAAAATGCCGGTGCTGCGCCATGGCGAGTTCGAGCTGTTCGAATCCAAGGCCATCGCCACCTATCTCGACCGCAGCTTCCCTGCCCCTTATTTGTTTCCGGCCGATCCGCGGCTCGCCGCGCTGACGGAGCAATGGGTCTCGCTGGTCAATACGCTGATGGACCAGACCCTGATCCGGACCTATCTGTTCGCCTATATCGCCCCGAAGACAACCAATGGCGAACCTGACCGCGCAGCGATCGACGCAATCATGCCCGCGCTCCACAAGCAGATCGATGTCCTCGACAAGGCGGTCGCAGGAACCGGCTATCTGGTCGCCGATCACTACACTTTCGCCGACATCAATCTGATGCCGATCCTGCATCGGGTGCAACTGGCTCCGGAAGGTGCAACGGCGGTTGCCGCGGCGACGCATCTGACACGCTACTACGAGCGGCACGCGGCGCGGCCGAGCTTCAAGACCACCATGCCGCCACCGCAGCCACCGCCGCGGGCAACGCCGGGCTGAAGCGCGATGAGACCAGGGTTTGCCTTGACAGCCTGCCAGCCCCGCGGCCGATGATGTTCGCCAGGGAGAAGTCGCACGATGACGATCATCATTACCGCCTTTGAACGATCACCCGATGGCGGCAAGGGACTGGCGCGCGATACGCGCGTTCGCTGGGCGCTCGAAGAAGTGAGCCAACCCTACGAGGTTCGCCTTGTGTCGTTTCGTGCGATGAAGGAACCCGCGCATCTGGCGCTTCATCCGTTCGGCCAGATTCCGACCTACGAAGAAGGCGATCTCGCCTTGTTCGAGACAGGGGCGATCGTGTTCCATATCGCCGAGCGCCATGTGGGCCTGCTGCCGGACGATGCCAATGCGCGGGCGCGCGCGATCACATGGATGTTTGCCGCGCTCAACACGGTGGAACCACCAATCCTTGAACTCGCAACCGCCAGGCTTCTGGAGGGCGATAAGCCCTGGAGCAAGGAGCGCCTGCCTCTGGTCGCGGATCGCGTCCGCGACCGGCTGAAGCAACTTGCCGCTCGCCTTGGCAGTGCCGACTGGCTCGATGGTGCGTTCAGCGCGGGCGACCTGATGATGGTGTCGGTGCTGCTCAGGCTGAAAGCTTCGGGCATCCTGGACGAATATCCGAACCTGGCCGGCTATGTCGCCCGCGGCGAAGCACGGCCCGCCTACAAGCGGGCTTTCAACGCTCAATTGGCTGTTTACACCGGCCAGCCACCGACCGGCTGATTGAGGTCCGCCCAGAGCTCGAGGTCGTCATCCGCGTTTGTCGCGAGGGAAAACCGCTTTTTCCGGATCATGCTCCGACTTCGCCCCGGGCATCACGCCGCCCAGCGCGGCCGTCAGCTCGGCGGCCACCTCGCGTACGGTCTGCCCGAGCGACGGCAGCCGATCGTCGGTCAGGCGGCTGGTCATGCCGGAGACCGAAATCGCGGCAAGCGGCTCGGCGCAATCGTTGTAGACGACGGCGGCGATGCAGCGCAGGCCCATGCTGGCCTCCTCGTCGTCGATGGCGTAGCCCTGGCGGCGGATCTTCTCGAGCTCCTTGAACAGGTCGCTCGGCCGCACGATCGACTTTTCGGTCATGCGCGGCATGCCGTGATGCTGGATGATGGCGCTGACATCGTCGTTCGAATAGGTCGCGAGCACCGCCTTGCCCACGCCGGATGTGACCATCGCGGCGCGGCCGCCGACCTTGGTCAGCGAGCGCATGATCTCGCGGCTCTCCATGCGGGTCAGCACGATGATGAACTCGTCGTCGACGACGGCGAGATTCGCGGTCTCCCGCGTCAGGTCGCGCAGCTTGCGCAAATAAGGCACCGCCTGTGCCGAGAAATTGCGGCGGCGGGCGAAGGTCGCGCCGACGGTGAAGGCGCGCGCGCCGACATGCCATCTGGAATCGGCGCGGTTGAACTGCACGAAGCGGCGGTTTTCCAGGGTCGCCAGCAGGCGATGCACGGTCGAGGTCGACAGCCCGGTGCGCACCGCGAGGTCGCTCAGGCGATAGCCCTCGTCGTCCTCGGCCAGCGTCTCGATGATGGATAGCGCGCGATCGACCGACTGCACCCCGCCGTCGCGGGGCTCGGCGTCATGCTCTGCACTGGATTTCGGCTCGACGGCCTTGCGGCGGATCACGGTTTTCCTCATCGCGACCTGCATATATCAGCCTATCAGACTATTGGCGCCCAACCCCAAACTTTCCCGCATGGTGGAAAATACCGCCCCGGAGCACATCCGGAGCGGCATTTTTGTTGACGGATCAGAGCAGGCCCGCGCCGCGGGCCCATTTGTACTTGGCGCCCAGCACCTCGACCGGCAGCTCGGTCGAATAGGCATAGGCCGGAATGCCGTGCTGGTAGAGATATTCGGCGGCTTCCTCGACCTCGACGTCGCCGGCGAGCGAGGCGACCATCGGCTTGACGAAGCCCTTGGCCTCCATCTCCTTCTTCACCTCGACCATGTTGCGGGCGAACACCATCGGCGGGGTGACGATGGTGTGCCAGTAGCCGAGGATCAGCGCGTGGATGCGATCGTCCGACAGGCCGAGCTTCACGGTGTTGACGTAGGTGATCGGCGGCTCGCCACCAGTGATATCCACAGGATTTCCGGCCGCGCCGAACGGCGGGATGAATTTGCGGAACGCCGCATCGAGATCCGGCGGCATCTGCATCAGCGACAGTCCGTTGTCGACGACGGAGTCCGACAGCAGCACGCCTGAACCGCCGGCACCGGTGATAATCAGCACGTTCTCGCCCTTCGGCGTCGGCAGCACCGGCACGCCGCGGGCGAACTCGAGCAGTTGCCGCAGGCTGCGGGCGCGGATCACGCCGGACTGCTTGAACACGTCCTCATAGATCTTGTCGTTGCCGGCGAGCGCGCCGGTGTGCGACGAGGCCGCCTTGGCGCCGGCCGAGGTGCGGCCGGCCTTGAGCACGACGACCGGCTTCTTCTTGGAGACGCGCTTGGCGGCTTCCGCAAAGGCGCGGCCGTCCTTCAGGTCTTCGCAGTGCTGCGCGATCAGATTGGTGTTCGGGTCCTGCTCGAAGAAGGCGAGCAGATCGTCCTCGTCGATATCGGACTTGTTGCCGAGGCCGACGATCGCCGACACGCCCATCTTCGCCGAGCGCGAGAAGCCGATGATCGCCATGCCGATGCCGCCGGACTGCGACGACAGCGCCGCGTGGCCCTTGACGTCGTAGGCGGTGCAGAAGGTCGCGCAGAGATTGGCCGGTGTATAGTAGAAGCCGTAGATGTTCGGCCCCATCAGGCGGATGTTGTACTTCTTGCCGACCTCGACGATCTCGGCCTGCAATTCAGGCGCGCCGGCTTCGGCAAAGCCCGACGGGATCAGCACCGCGCCGGGGATTTTCTTCTCGCCGCATTCGGCGAGCGCGCCCGCGACGAACTTCGCGGGGATCGCGAAGACAGCGGTGTCGATCACGCCGGGGACGTCCTTGACGCTCTTGTAGGCCTTGTAGCCGAGGATCTCGTCCGCCTTCGGGTGGATCGGGTAGATCTCGCCCTTGTAGCCGCCGTTGATGAGGTTCTTCATCACGGAGTTGCCGATCTTGCCGTCCTCGGCAGAGGCACCGATCACGGCAACGCCCTTCGGCTGCATGATGCGGCTCATCGCGGCTACGATTTCCTCGGTCGGACGCGGCGCCGGGCGCGGCTTGTAGTTGAAGTCGACGACGATGCGGACGTCGGCTGCGATCGCATTGGCCTTGGTGGCGAAGACGGGGTTGAGGTCGAGCTCGACGATCTCGGGGAAATCGCTGACGAGCTGCGAGACCTTGACGATGACGTCGGCCAGCGCCTCGCGGTTGACCGGATCGCCGCCGCGCACGCCCTTCAGCATCTCATGGGCCTGGATGCCGTCGAGCATCGAGAGCGCGTCTTCCCGGGTGGCGGGCGCGAGGCGGAAGGTGATGTCCTTGAGGACTTCGACCAGCACGCCCCCGAGGCCGAAGGCGACCAGCTTGCCGAACGAGCCGTCGGTGATGGAACCGATGATCACCTCGGTGCCGCCGCCCAGCATCTGCTGCACCTGGATGCCCTCGATCTTGGCATCGGCCTTGTACTTCCTGGCGTTGGCGAGAATCGTCTCGTAGCTCTTCTCGGCCTCCGCGGCGCTCTTGACGCCGACCACGACGCCGCCAGCCTCCGTCTTGTGCAGAATGTCCGGCGAGACGATCTTCATCACGACCGGGAAGCCCATGTCGGACGCGATCCGCGCGGCCTCGGCCGCCGATTTGGCGACCCCTTCCTTCGGCACCGGGATGCCGTAGGCGTCGCACACCACCTTGCCTTCCGGCGCCGTCAGGTTCGTGCGCTTGTCTGCCTTGACCGCATCGAGAACTTTGCGGACCGCATCCTTTGAATTTGACATTGGCTTCCTCCTGGGACAAATTTGATGGCATTTGGTATGCCAGAGACGCGATTGTCAAGACGGTTGAGTGCCCAGACATGCCGAAATCAATGGCATCTTGACATCGTGGTATTTGGCATGCCAAAAACCTTCAGCAGTTTCTTCTGCTAAGAAGACGTCTCCAAGAGGAGGAGACGAGTCGTGCCCGAACCAAAACCGATCAAGGCGTCGCCTGCCATGGCTGACACGGATATCGCCATCGTCCGGATCGCTCCGGAGACGAGCTTCAAGAACAAGGCCTACGAGGCCTTGAAGGAAGCGATTCTGAAGATGGACATCTACGCGACGCCGGAGCCCGTGATGCTCGACGAACGTGCGCTGTCCGAGCGTCTCGGCGTCAGCCGTACCCCGATCCGCGAAGCGATCGCGATGCTCGAGCAGGACGGCTTCGTGAAAACCGTGCCACGCCGCGGCATCGTGGTGGTCCGCCGCACCAAGGCGGAGATCGTCGATATGATCCGCGCCTGGGCCGCGCTCGAGAGCATGGCCGCGCGCCTGATCACCACCACCGCGCGCAAGAAGGACATCACGGCGCTGCGCGATTTCTTTAAAGACTTTAACGCCGATCGCCTGCCGCAGGATCACGTCGAGGAATATTCGAAGGCCAACATCGCGTTCCACCAGGCGCTGATCGCGCTCTCGGAATCGCCTGTCCTGGTCGACCTGACCAACGATCTGCTGCTCCACGTGCGCGGCTATCGCCAGCTCACGATCGGACGCAAGGACCGCACCGCGACCTCGCTGCCCGAGCATCTCGCGATCATCGAGGCGCTGGAGGCGCGCGACACCGAGCTCGCCGAAAAGCGCTCGCGGGATCACACGCTTGGCCTTGCCGCCTATGTCGAGGCGCACGGCCAGGAACTGTTCACTTAACCACGCACTTCGGACGATCTGATCGTCCGAACCAAGAACGATCAGGGAGACGAAGCCCATGCTGAATACCGCTGCGAAGTCCGAGGCACCGGGCACCGAGCAAGAGCTCACCGATGGCTTTCACCTCGTCATCGATGCGCTGAAACTCAACGGCATCAACACCATCTATAATGTGCCGGGTATCCCGATCACGGATCTGGGCCGCATGGCCCAGGCAGCCGGTATTCGCGTGATCTCTTTCCGCCACGAGCAGAACGCCGGCTATGCGGCGGGCATCGCGGGCTTCCTCACCAAGAAGCCCGGCGTCTGCCTCACCGTCTCCGCGCCCGGCTTCCTCAATGGTCTCACGGCGCTCGCCCACGCCACCACCAACTGCTACCCGATGATCCTGATCTCGGGCTCCTCCGAGCGCGAGATCGTCGACCTCCAGCAGGGCGACTATGAAGAGATGGATCAGCTCGCGATCGCCAAGCCGCTGTGCAAGGCGGCCTATCGTGTGCTGCACGCCCAGGACATCGGCATCGGCCTCGCGCGCGCGATCCGCGCCGCGGTGTCGGGCCGTCCGGGCGGCGTCTATCTCGACCTGCCGGCCAAGCTGTTCGGGCAGGTGATGAATGCGGATGCCGGCCAGAAGTCGCTGGTCAAGGTGATTGACGCGGCTCCCGCGCAGATCCCCTCGCCTGCCTCGGTCAAGCGCGCGCTCGATGTGCTGAAGGGCGCGAAGCGTCCGCTGATCATCCTCGGCAAGGGCGCGGCCTATGCGCAGGCCGACGAGGAGATCAAGAGCTTCGTCGAGAAGAGCGGCATCCCCTTCCTGCCGATGAGCATGGCCAAGGGCCTGCTGGCGGACACCCATCCGCAATGCGGCGGCGCGGCGCGCTCGACGGTGCTGAAGGAATCCGATGTCGTGATGCTGATCGGCGCGCGGCTGAACTGGCTGTTGTCGCACGGCAAGGGCAAGACCTGGGGCGAAGCGCCGAAGAAGTTCATCCAGGTCGACATCGAGCCGAAGGAAATGGACTCCAACGTCGAGATCGTCGCGCCTGTCGTCGGCGACATCGGCTCCTGCGTCTCCGCGTTCAACCAGGTGATGGGCGCCGGCTGGTCGGCGCCCCCGGCGGACTGGACCAAGGCTGTCGCAACCAAGCGTGAAGAGAACGTCGCCAAGATGGCGCCGAAGCTCATGAACAACAAGTCGCCGATGGATTATCACGGCGCGCTTGGCGTCCTGAAGAATGTCATCAAGGAGCGCCCCGACGCGATCCTCGTCAACGAGGGCGCCAACACGCTCGACCTCGCCCGCGGCGTCATCGACATGTACAAGCCGCGCAAGCGGCTCGACGTCGGCACTTGGGGCGTGATGGGCATCGGCATGGGCCAGGCGATCGCAGCTGCGCTCGAGACCGGCAATCCCGTGCTCGCGGTCGAGGGCGACAGCGCCTTCGGCTTCTCCGGCATGGAGATCGAGACCATCTGCCGCTACAATTTGCCGATCTGCGTCGTGATCTTCAACAATGACGGCATCTATCGCGGCACCGATGTCAACAACGCCAATTCCGATCCGGCGACCACGGTGTTCGTCAAGGGCGCGCGTTACGACAAGATGATGGAAGCCTTCGGCGGCGTCGGCGTGAATGCCACCTCGCCCGACGAGCTGAAGCGCGCGGTCAACGCGGCGATGGATTCCGGCAAGCCGACGCTGATCAACGCCGTGATCGACCCGGCGGCGGGCTCGGAGAGCGGCCGCATCGGCAACCTCAATCCTCAGAGCGTTCTGAAGAAGAAGTAAAGCATGATCCGGAAAAGTGTGAAGCGGTTTTCCTCGCGACAAACGCAAAGCGTTTGCGCGGAGATCATGCTCAAGCAAAGTGCTAAAGCGCAATTCGCGCTTTAGTCCCCTTAACCCACACCTCCCTGCGGGTGCAGGGGCAAATTGAGTACGGAGCAAAGACGATGACAAAGGCGCTTACGGGCGTTCGCATTCTCGATTTCACCCACGTCCAGTCGGGTCCGACCTGCACGCAATTGCTGGCCTGGTTCGGCGCCGACGTGATCAAGGTCGAGCGCCCCGGCGTCGGCGACATCACGCGTGGCCAGTTGCAGGACGTCCCGAACGTGGACAGCCTGTATTTCACCATGCTCAACCACAACAAGCGCTCGATCACGCTCGACACCAAGAACCCGAAGGGCAAGGAGGTGCTGACCGCGCTGATCAAGAACTGCGACATATTGGTGGAGAATTTCGGCCCCGGCGTGCTCGACCGCATGGGCTTCCCCTGGGAGAAGATCCACGCCATCAACCCGAAGATGATCGTCGCCTCGATCAAGGGTTTTGGTCCCGGCCCGTATGAGGACTGCAAGGTCTACGAGAACGTCGCGCAGTGCACCGGCGGCGCCGCCTCGACCACCGGCTTCCGCGATGGCCTGCCGCTCGTCACCGGCGCGCAGATCGGCGACACCGGCACCGGGTTGCATCTCGCGATCGGCATCCTGGCCGCGCTCCACCAGCGCACCAGGACCGGCAAGGGCCAGAAGGTCAGCGCTGCGATGCAGGACGGCGTGCTCAATCTGGCGCGCGTCAAGCTGCGCGACCAGCAGCGCCTCGCCCATGGGCCGCTGAAGGAATACAGCCAGTTCGGCGAAGGCATTCCGTTCGGCGACGCCGTGCCGCGCGCCGGCAACGATTCCGGCGGCGGCCAGCCCGGCCGCATCCTGAAGTGCAAGGGCTGGGAGACCGACCCGAACGCCTACATCTACTTCATCACCCAGGCGCAGGTCTGGGAGAAGATCTGCGACGTGATCGGCGAGCCGACCTGGAAGACCGATCCGAACTACGCCAAGCCGCCGGCCCGCCTGCCGCGCCTGAACGAGATCTTCGGCCGCATCGAACAATGGACGATGACCAAGACCAAGTTCGAGGCGATGGAGATCCTCAACAAGGACGACATCCCCTGCGGCCCGATCCTGTCAATGAAGGAGATCGCGGAAGACCAGTCGCTGCGCGCGACCGGCACCGTGGTCGAGGTCGATCACCCGACCCGCGGCAAGTACATCTCGGTCGGCAACCCGATCAAGCTGTCGGACTCCCCGAGCGAGGTGACGCGTTCCCCGCTGCTCGGCGAGCACACCGACGAGATCCTGCGCCAGGTGCTCGGCTTCAGCGATCACCAGGTCGCCGAGATCCACGACTCCGGCGCGCTCGATCCGCCGCGCAAGCAGGCGGCGGAGTAAGCATCGCCATCCGAACAGCACGAAAGGCCGCCGGTTTCGGCGGCCTTTCTGTTTTGCCCTGCTAGGGACACACAGGATTGTCCGCATTTTTGAGACAGCGCTGAATGCGCTGCAAGCGTAGCTCGATTTCAGGGAGCTTACTGTCGTCCATGGGCGCAGCAGCGTATTCTTGCCGCAGCTTCGCTAGGCGGGCGCTGACCCGGTCGGCAATAACACCTGCCAGAACGTCCACGGCAAGTCCGTCTTTGGCCTCAACAGGACCGGCTTGCGAGACGAACTTTGCGAGGTCGCCGCAGGTCGCGTCATCAGCGGTGCCGATCGGAAGCGCCTGCAACTCAGTTGGCCATCCCTTGGTGAGATCGATTCGGCTTCGGTAGAGTGTAGCCAGAGCGTCGAGGTAATGTTTGCTCTCGGCCATTTTCGAACACGCGGTTTTAAGTTCCTCTGTCCCGGCGTAATCCGCAAAGCTTGTCTGAAGGGCCGAGATTGCCTGCGCCGGCCATTCCGTCATCTTCACCTTGCTCAGATAGGTAGCGTTTGCCTGCTTGACGGCCGCCTTCACTTCATCGGCGGGCGTGACGACAGGTGACTCATATGTCCCTAAACCAAAGCTAGTGTCGTCATGCAAAGCGTCGTCCATGGCTTTCTGGAGCCAAGCGACGTTGCCCGCGGTTGCCTGCTTACCGGAAACAACGTGGCGATGTTGAACCGAGACTTTCGTGACGAGATTTCCCTTATCAGGACCGGCCGTCACGTACTGGGCCGAGCCTCGATACAGGTCGAAGTCGATATCGTTTCCGTCGTTGAAGAATACGTGGGTGTTTTTACGGTAGTCGCCAGTCTCCACGACCCCGAGGTTGCTCTCCGCCAGGTGCGCTACAATGGCTTTGGCTAATGGCTTAGCCGCCGCTTTTGCGTCCCGCATGTAGATATCCATGGCGACAGGTGCACCATACCTTCGGAGAGCGACCACGCTGCCGAAGAGCTTGTTTCCAGTGTCTTGAAGCCGCTTGAGCGATTCACCTGTGAGCGCCGATAGCTTGATCTTTTTGGCGCTCTTCAGCTTTGGTGCAATACCCCGGACCGCAAGATAGGTGTCGACTGCCCCCGACCAGCCCATCGGGCTCGGGCTCGCAGCCTGGATTGCAGATGATCCAGGCTCTCCCACTGACGCGCTTTGGTTCTTGAGCGAGGCTGCTAAAAAGCCCCGCAAGTAGTCTGGATCGAGAGTGTCCAGCCTGTCTGCCGCCTGTTCCGGCTGCAGATTTGGATCAAAAAACACGGCTCCCGTAAAGACATCATTCGCTGCATCGTCGGTTCCGTACAACGAGATGACCGTGAGGCACTGTGCAAAATCGCCGTAGGTCAAATATTTCGGTGCCTCCGGGTTCCGGCAGGTCTGAATCTGCACTTTGTACTGTTGTTTCAACAACGCCTGGAACGCTGAGATCGACAGATCGTATTCCTGCTTCTGACCGATTGAGAGGCTGTTCAGCCGAGTGTTGAACACATCCAACCGGTCGGTGATCTCGTCGAACCGAGTCTGCATTGATGAATATATCGTATCGAGAGCGCGATCGACACGATCGAATCTATCGTTCATTTCAGACTCGAGCTGGTGAATATCCGCCCTCACGGAAGCGAAGCCCGACTGCAGCAGCGCTATGGTTGGATCTTGACCGCCCGGTCCAAAGAGCCCCACGATAGAAAGTGCCGCATTTGCTATGTTGCCGCTGAGCAGAATCTTGGCAGCATCCGTTACGCCATTGCGACCTAATTCTACCACCGCATCGGCGATCGCACCCACGCTCTTTACACCAGTTGTGAGCTTATACTGTGCGTCAGGGTTATTTCTGAGAACGATTCGGCCAAGAAGCTGAACCGTTGAAACACCGGCAGCGATGCGTTCATGTTGCGCGGCAACCTGCGCAGCCTCGGCCTGCTTCTTGTTCGCATCAATAACAAGCTTGGCAAGTTTGTTGTGATCTCCCGTTAGCTGCGTGACCTGTCCCTGAAGGGTTTTCATGCCCCCCTTCAAGTCCTTGACGTCCGCTTTTATTACTTTGCCATCCTTTTCTAGTTGAACGACATCGGTGTTGATGCTGCCAAATATAAGGTCAACGTAGTCCCTCACGAGTTGATCGCCGACCTTGACGTCTGCCGATATTGCGTCGAATCGAATGTCTACGGCCGCCTGATAGAGCGTCTGATGCCAATCCTTATTGCAATCGCCAACCTTTGGAAGATCCGTCAGGTCGATAGTGGAGGAAACGAGCGAACCGGCAGGTGTGTACCCCGCGACAAGATTCACCATCCATGCCGCACCGGCCTTGCTCATGCAGTCTTGCCAAGCCGGATCCAGATCGCGATTTACGAACGCTTTGCCTCCACTTTCCTCAACAAATAGCGACCTCTTCTTGAGGTCGGCCGCGTACTGCGGCTTGATCTCGATCTTGTACGCGCCGCCTGCGATTTCCCCTGACTTTGCCCGCTCGACCATTATTTGCCGTTCCGTGTCAGTGAGCGCCGACGCGGCATGAGCTGAGAAGAGCAAAAGGAGAACGCCTATCTTAATCCGCATGAAAGCCCCCGTTTGAAAAGCGGTCCGTCTTGAGCGGACGCGCGAGCCACTCAGAAAGTATGTATTTAAACGGCCAGGCCGATCGGCCTGACATAGGAAACGCCCGATCATTCTCCTTTTGCACACCTGAATTATCAATAGCAGTCAGCCAACCCGATCAAGCTGTCGGACTCACCGAGTGAGGTCACCCGCTCGCCGCTGCTCGGCGAGCACACCGACGAGATCCTGCGTCAGGTGCTCGGCTTCTCCGACCACCAGGTCGCCGAGATCCACAACTCCGGCGCCCTCGATCCGCCGAGCAAGCAGACGGCGGAATAAGCGTCACCATCCGAACAGCACGAAAGGCCGCCGGTTTCGGCGGCCTTTTTTGTTGGAGTGGATGAAGCGGCTCGCGCCTGAAGCGCGTTTTACAGCGCTTCAGCCACAAGGGCGCCCGGCCGGGCCCTCGCCTGCAGGCGAAACACCGCCTCAGCCAGCGGAACGTCGGCCTGTGAGCCGTCGCGCTCGCGCAGGCTCACCCGGCCGTCCCTCATCTCGCGCCCGCCGACGATAGCCATCACCGGCACCGCCATGTCATGCGCTGCCACGATGCGCCGCGAAAGGGTATCGGCGCCGTCATAGGCAACGGCCCGGATTCCGGCATCCTCGAACGCCGCCACAACGTCCGCGCCGTATCCGGCCTGGTCTTGCGAGATCGGCGCGACCGCGACCTGGTCCGGTGACAGCCAGAACGGAAGCACGCCGCCATGGTGCTCGAGCAGGATCGCGATCATGCGGCCGAGCGATCCGAAGATGGCGTGGTGGATCATCAGAGGCCTCGCGCGGCTGCCGTCGGCGGCGATGTAGGACGCCTCGAGCCGCTGCGGCAGCACGCCATCGAGCTGCACGGTGCCACACTGCCAGGATCGTCCCAGCCGGTCGCGCAGCGCGAATTCCAGCTTCGGCCCGTAGAACGCACCTTCGCCGGGATTGATCTTGGGCGCGATACCGCAGCGGCGTGCCGCATCGCCAAGCTTCGCCTCCGACCAGTCCCAGGTCGCATCGTCGCCGGCACGAACCGCCGGTCGCGTCGCGAGCGCCACCTCGTAGTCGGGAAAGCCGAGGTCGCGGTAGACTTCATCCAGCAGGGCGATGAAGCATGCGACTTCGCCCTCGACGTCCTGCTCGCGGCAGAACACATGCGCGTCGTCCTGTTCGAAGGCGCGCGTCCGCATGATGCCGTGCAGCGAACCGGAAGGCTCGTTACGGTGGCAGGCGCCGAACTCCGCATAGCGGATCGGAAGCTCCCGCCACGAGCGCAGCCCCTTGTTGAATATCTGCACGTGACACGGGCACGACATCGGTTTCAACGCCATCGCCGCTTCGCCGTCGTCGACCCGGAACATGTGCTCGCCGAACTTGTCCCAGTGGCCGCTGCGGCCCCAGAGCTGCTTTGGCAATAGCTGTGGCGTCCGGACCTCAGCGTAGCCGGCGCGGCGCATCTTGCGCCGGACATAGTCCTCCAGCACCCGGTAGACCGCGTAGCCCCGCGGATGCCAGAACACCATGCCCGGCGCATCTTCCTGAAGGTGCCAGAGTTTGAGCTGCACGCCGAGATTTCTGTGGTCGAGATCGTCCATGGCTATGTTCCTCGTGATGGGAAAAAGCGCGGACGGGACCATCAAAAACCAGAAAAGGCCCCGTCCGTCGCCGGCGGGGCCTTTTCTGGGTGAAGTACGCTTGTCTCTAGCGCGCGCAGCCAGCAGGCGGTCCGCCGTAAGCGGTCGCGGTGGTGGTCAATGCGGCTGACAGAAGCTTATTCATGCGCCGTATATGGCGGTAATACGCTCGGGCGTCAACGCCAGCCGCTTGGCGTCGCGGAATATGGATGATGCGCGGGGACATCAACACTTCTGTGGCGCACGAACAATCGCTCTCTGCAACAAACATGTCTCGGCCAGCCTCACGGCGATGCTCCACGATCAGTCGCTCGCCGGATCAGCCACCCTCACCGCCATCCGCGTCGCCGGCCTCATCGCCCGCGACATATTCCAGGATATCGCCCGGCTGGCAGTCCAGTTCGCGGCAGATCGCCGATAGCGTCGAGAAGCGCATCGCCCGCGCCTTGCCGGTTTTCAGGATCGAGAGGTTCTGAATGGAAATGCCGATGGCGTCCGCGAGGTCTCCGAGGCGGCGCTTCCGCTTTGCGAGCATGACATCGAGGTTCACCACGATCGGCACCAGCATCCACCTCAGATCGTCAGCTCGTTTTCGGACTGCAGCAGGATCGCGTGCTCGATGACGAACTTCAGCGCCATCAGGAAAACCCCGCCCGCGATGGTGCCGACGTCGACATTGTAGGACGGCAGGAAGTATTTGACGTCGCCGATCTGGTGCAAGGTGTAGGCCACCGCATTGGTCGTGATGGTGTCGACGAAAGGCCAGACCACCAGGATGATCCCCATCCACCAGACTCCCTGCAACGTCTCCGACACGAAGATCCGCCCGCTCGCGAATCGATGCACCATGCGGTGAAGGATGCCGATCAGCACCGGATAGAACGAGAGCTGAAACGTAAACAGCGTCCAGAACAGCGCCTTGCCGGGGCCCGACATGGTGAGCGGGTTGACGACGATGCTGGCGCACTTCGCCTGTTCGCCGTTGAGGCTCTCGGCGATCGTGACGGAGGCCGTCGTATTGGCGCGGTAGGCGAGCCACATCGTCACCGGGAACGCCGCCCAGATCACCCAGAACGCCCGATCGAGCCGGCGAAACCAGAGCTGGCGCCGCTCAAGAACCGAATTCCCCATCCCAGCCATCCAAGAACTCATTGCCAATGCAGGCCATTTCCGGCCCGCCGCATCATGCCCTGAGAGCGCTGTTGACTCAACCCGGAACGTGATTTATTTAATGTTTATCATGAAATTTTTCACGCTGAGAGCGAACACTGGCGATCCCCTGCGATCACGACGGCAAACCTGCGGCCCTGAAGCGATTGGTCCGCGCTCACCTGACACGCCGCCTGATCGTGGCGCTGGCCTACATCCCGATTCTGAGCAGCAACGTCCAGGCGGCGAAGGCGAACGATCCGGCGGGCGTCTGGCTCACCCAGTCCGGCGACGCCAAGATCAAGGTTAGCCGCTGCGGCAGCGCGCTGTGTGGCCGCGTCGTTTGGCTGAAGGATCCGATCGACAAGGCGACCGGCAAGCGGCAGCTCGACGACAAGAATGCCAACCCGGCGCTGCGAAACCGGCCGGTCATCGGCATCTCGCTCTTCATCAACATGCAGGCGGACGGCCCCAACAAGTGGTCCGGCCAGATCTACAACGCCGATGACGGGAAGACCTACACAAGCTCGGTGACCCTGCTCTCCTCGGGCAGCCTGAACGTCCGCGGGTGCATGGGGACGTTGTGCGCCGGCGAGGACTGGACGCGATGAGCTGCGGGGCCTGACGCCGTCGCCGCGAACCGTCAAGGCCAGGACCACAGACGAAAGCCGCCGGATTCCGGCGGCTTTTGCTATCTGGGATGCCAATGAACCCAATTTGCTGCGTTGCACAGTCGCGTATGCTGCTATGCAAACAAATGCATTGTTCGTGGCATCTGGTATACATAGATTGTTCCCAGATGATGAGCCGGCACGTTGCTGGCCTCCAGGAAAGGGGACATCAATGTCCAAGACTGCTGCTATCGCGCTTGCGCCGAACGCCACCCTGTTCGCCCGCCTGCTGGCCTCGATCGACCGCCTGCTGATGAAGAGCGCGGAGATCTCGAACCGCAACGGCGACCTGCCGCGTTTCGGCCTCTGAGCCGGTCCGAAATCCCGCATTCGCGGCTCACTGCCCCGCCCGCAGCGCCGATCCATATTCAACCTTCGACCAATGGCCCCGAATTTCGGGGCCATTTTTTTGTGCATTGAACTAGTCTCCGCGCGCGGCCGATTCAGGCGTCTGCGGCATAAGCGCACGTTTGCGTTGTGACAGCTTGAACCTTGGCATATCGAATACCAAGATGGCCCTCGCGTGCCAAAACGAGAATGAGATAAGCGCGCGTTGGGAGGAGCAATGACGGAAATGGTTCAGGCAACAACGGCCCCGACAGCCGCCCGTGTCAGCGACACCTACCGGTGGACACAACTTGTGATCGGCGTCGCCGCAATGGTGATGATCGCAAACTACCAATACGGATGGACGTTCTTCGTCCCCGACATCCAGAAGACCTTCGGGTGGGATCGCGCGTCGATCCAGTGGGCATTCACGCTCTTCGTGCTGTTCGAGACCTGGCTCGTGCCGGTCGAAGGCTGGTTCGTCGACAAATACGGCCCGCGCATCGTGGTGCTCGTCGGCGGCGTGCTCTGCGCGATCGGCTGGGCGATCAACGCCAAAGTGACCACGCTCAACGGCTACTATCTCGGCATGATCATCGCGGGCATCGGCGCCGGCGGCGTCTACGGCACCTGCGTCGGCAACGCGCTGAAATGGTTTCCCGACAAGCGCGGCCTTGCCGCCGGCATCACGGCCGCTGGCTTCGGCGCAGGCTCGGCGCTGACGGTTGCGCCGATCCAGGCGATGATCAAGGACTCCGGCTTCCAGACCACCTTCCTCTATTTCGGTCTCGGCCAGGGCATCATCATCGTGCTACTCGCCTTCTTCCTCCTGGCGCCGAAGGCCGGACAAGTGCCGGCCGTCGTGCAGAATGCCAACGTCATCCAGACCCGACGCAACTATCAGCCGACCGAAGTGCTGCGGCAGCCGATTTTCTGGCTGATGTACTTCATGTTCGTGATCGTCGGCGCCGGCGGCTTGATGGTGACGGCGAACCTGAAGCCGATCGCAGTCGACTGGAAGGTCGACAACGTGCCGGTCACGCTGATGGCGGTGACGATGACGGCTGTGACCTTCGCGGCCACCATCGACCGCGTTCTCAACGGTCTGACGCGTCCGTTCTTCGGCTGGATCTCCGACATGATCGGCCGCGAGAACACGATGTTCATCGCCTTCGGCATGGAAGGCCTCGGCATCTACGCGCTCTATTTGCTCGGTCACGATCCGGTCTGGTTCGTGCTGCTCTCGGGCTTCGTGTTCTTCGCCTGGGGCGAGATCTACTCGCTGTTCCCCTCGACCTGCACCGACACGTTCGGCGCCAAATTCGCGACCACCAATGCCGGCATGCTCTACACCGCAAAAGGCACGGCCGCGCTCTTGGTGCCGATCGCGAACTACATGCAGCAATCGTCGGGCCATTGGGACAACGTGTTCCTCATCGCCGCCGGCGCCAACCTCCTGGCCTCGCTGCTCGCGATTGCGCTGCTCAAGCCGTGGCGCAAGGTCGTGGTCGCCAAATCGACCGCGACCGCCTGAGCCCAGCGGCACATTCCGAAAGCGAAACGCCCGGCCGCAAGCCGGGCGTTTCTCATTGGGCATGTGGAACCCTGATCCAAATGGAACCGCGCGGCGCATTCATTTTGCTGCAGTGCACCCCAAGAACGCGCTTGCTTTCTGGGATATCGTATACCAACATCCGCCCGACGCTAGCGACGATAAGTCGCAACATTTGCGACACCCGGTCACAACTGAAAGAGCGCGTTTGGGAGGAGTTGATGGTTTCCAGCAATACGGCGGCGACGCCTGCAGTACCTGTCTCCAGCGGCTTCCGCTGGCTCCAGCTCGCCATGGGCATCGTCTGCATGGCGATGATCGCGAACCTCCAATATGGCTGGACGCTGTTCGTCGACCCGATCGACGCCTCGCATCACTGGGGCCGCGCCGCGATCCAGCTCGCCTTCACGATCTTCGTCGTGACCGAGACCTGGCTGGTGCCGGTGGAGGCCTGGTTCGTCGACAAATACGGCCCCCGAATCGTCGTCATGTTCGGCGGCGTCATGATCGCCCTCTCCTGGGTCCTCAATTCCTACGCCGATAGCCTCACTTTGCTCTACGCCGCCGCCGTGATCGGCGGCATCGGCGCCGGCGCGGTGTACGGCACCTGTGTCGGCAATGCGCTGAAATGGTTTCCGGATCGCCGCGGCCTTGCCGCCGGCGCCACCGCGGCCGGCTTCGGCGCGGGTGCTGCGATCACCGTGGTGCCGATCGCCAGCATGATCGCCGCAAGCGGCTATCAGGCCGCCTTCCTCGACTTCGGCATCGGCCAGGGCCTGATCGTGTTCGTGCTCGCCTTCTTCATCCGCCCGCCTGATGTCTCGACGCCGCCGAGGAAGAAGCAGCTCAATCTGCCGCAGACCAAGATCGATTTCACGCCGCCGCAGGTGCTGCGCAGCCCGATCTTCTGGGTGATGTACCTGGTGTTCGTGATGGTCGCCGCCGGCGGCCTGATGACGGCGGCGCAGATCGCACCGATCGCGCATGACTACAAGATCGCCAACACGCCGGTCACCCTCGCCGGCTTCCAGATGGCGGCACTGACATTCGCGATTTCGCTCGACCGCATCTTCGACGGCTTCGGACGGCCGTTCTTTGGCTGGGTCTCCGACACGATCGGCCGCGAGCACACGATGTTCATCGCCTTCGGCACCGCCGCGCTGATGCTGCTGACGCTGTCGACCTACGGCCACAACCCGCTGGTGTTCGTGCTGGCGACGGCGGTGTATTTCGGCGTGTTCGGCGAGATCTACAGCCTGTTTCCGGCGACCTGCGGCGACACCTTCGGATCGAAGTTCGCCACCACCAACAACGGCATGCTCTACACCGCGAAGGGCACCGCCTCCCTGCTCGTCCCCGCAGCGAGCCTCATTGCCGCGAATTACGGCTGGCAGGCCGTGTTCGTGGTCGCGGTCGGGCTGAACGCCACCGCGGCCTTGATGGCGCTGTTCGTGATCAAGCCGCTACGGCGGGCCTTCATCCTCGGCAATGAGGCGGCAGCCGAAGCCGAGACGGCGGCCAGCGCCGAGACCGCCTGACCGCTCAAGCCCTTTCTCCCTGGACTGTGGAGGCGCACCTCGGTGCGCCTCCATTTTTTTATTCAGTCCAGGGATGCCAGATACAAGACCCGTCGTAGCATGTTGCTCGGCCGGACATCGCGCTCGTCAAAAACCATCCATAACGTCAGCAAGCCTGTCTATTTTCGCAGATTTTTATCGCACGCTTTTCCAACACCCGTGTTGACAATTGGTATTATGTATACCAGACTTGCTTCATCGCAGACCCCAAGGAGGTTGCCATGCAAGTCGGAGATATCCTGCGCAAGAAAGCCGCCCGCGTCGCAACGGTTCGCATGAACGAGACCGTGGCCGTCGCCGCTCAACTGATGCGCGCGAGCAATATCAGCGCGCTCGTGGTCAAGGATGTCGTCCGCACCGAGGGCAACACCGCCGTCGGCATGTTCACCGAGCGCGACGTGGTGCGCGCGATCGCCCAGTACGGCGGAGCCGGCGCCAACATGCGAGTGTCGCAGTTCGTTGCCGTGCAGCAGCTCGTCTCCTGCACCTCGACCGATACGCTCGATCACGTCCGTCATCTCATGAACAAGCACCACATTCGTCACGTGCCTGTCATCGACAATTACAGCCTGATCGGCGTTGTCAGCATGCGCGACATCGCGACGGCGTTCGACGCGGAGGCAACGAGCACCGCCACGGTGTTCGCCGCCTGACCGGTCGCTTCGAACCCCGCCGACATCTTTGGAGTTGCACTCCCAGGGAAGACGGCGTCGCACCGCAATTTTCGGCTTAGCTCCTGTCGCAAAGCCGGCGCTCTGAAATCTGCGCCGGCGTCGTGCGCGCCGGAGAACATCATCTGTGGGAGGGCGCATGGCCCGTAACGTTCTGATCCTTGGAGCCTCGTACGGCTCATTGCTGGCGACAAAGCTTTTGATGGCGGGTCACAACGCGACCCTGGTTTGCCGGAAGCAGACGGCAGACCTCATCAATCGCGACGGCACCGAAGTTCGCATCAAGCTGCGTGATGAGGCGACCCACCGGTCGATCTTCTCGCGCGACCTGCCCGGGATCTTGGACGCCGTCGAGCCCGCCGACGTCGATCCGTCCCGCTATGATCTGGTTGGCCTTGCGATGCAGGAACCGCAATACGCCAACGACGCGATCCGGGCTCTGATGATCAAGATCGCCGAGGCGAAGCTGCCTTGCCTTTCGATCATGAACATGCCGCCCTTGCCCTATCTCAAACGGATCCCGGCGCTGGCGAACATGGATCTGGAGGAGGCCTATACCAATGCAGCGGTATGGGAACGGTTCGAGCCGGGCCTGGTGTCGCTCTGCTCCCCCGATCCGCAGGCCTTTCGTCCGCCGGAAGAGGCGGCGAATGTTCTTCATGTCGGCTTGCCGACCAACTTCAAGGCCGCGCCATTTGCAGACGACAAACATAACTTGCTGCTTCGGGAGCTGGAAGCCGACATCGACGCGGTGAAGCTGGATGGCCAGGACGTTCCGGTGAAGCTCAAGGTGTTCGATTCGATGTTCGTCCCTCTGGCCAAATGGTCGATGCTGTTGACGGGGAATTACCGCTGCATCACGCCGCAGGAGCCGCAATCGATCCGCGACGCGGTGCACGGCGATATCAATCTCTCGCAGTCGATCTATGGCCATGTCGATGCCATCGCCCAGCGTCTGGGCGCGGATCCCGCCGATCAGGTCCCTTTCGCGAAATATGCCAAAGCGGCGGAAAGCCTGCTCAAACCCTCGTCGGCGGCCCGGGCGGTCGCTGGTGGCGCGCCTTCCATCGAGCGCGTCGACCTGCTGGTGAAGCTGATTTCGCATCAGCTTGGCGTACCCAATGCCGAAATCGACCGTACGGTGCAGATCGTCAATCAGAAACTGAATAAGAGCATCGCGGCAGACGGATCCGGCACGCCGGAAGGTGCTCCACTTGCAGTGACGTAGAACCTGTCGGTTCTGATTGAATCGGAAGCGAGCGCGAGTCTCTTGTTTCGAAACGTCTTCCTGACGCGAACTGGCGTCTGCTTCGCGCGAAACGCGATCTGTCATTGATCGCGGACCGGCCCATTCGAGACCATCCCCTCGATTTCCGCATGGGCCTGCCGCCCCTGCCCGGTAGACTTTTGCCGGGCCGGGCGGCATCCTGCCGCTCGAAATCCAAAACAGACCGTGAGCGGCCGTCCGCGTCACGGAAAATTCGAGCGGAAACCCGAGGGCAGAATGATCAAGACACGTTTCACCGAAATGTTCGGCGTCGACCACCCGATCGTGCAGGGCGGCATGCAATGGGTCGGGCGCGCGGAGCTGGTCGCGGCCGTTGCCAATGCCGGCGCACTCGGCATGATCACGGCGCTGACCCAGCCGACGCCGGACGATCTGCGCAAGGAAATCGCACGCTGCCGCGAGTTGACCGACAAGCCGTTCGGCGTGAATCTCACCATCCTGCCCGCGATCAAGCCGCCGCCCTATGCCGAATACCGCCAGGCGATCATCGAGAGCGGCATCAAGATCGTCGAAACCGCCGGCAACAAGCCGCAGGAGCATGTCGACGAGTTCAAAAAGCACGGCGTCAAGGTGCTGCACAAATGCACCAGCGTCCGCCACGCGCTGTCCGCCGAGCGGATGGGCGTCGACGCGATCTCGATCGACGGCTTTGAGTGCGCCGGCCATCCCGGCGAGGACGATACCCCCGGCCTGATCCTGATCCCCGCTGCCGCAGACAAGGTGAAGATCCCGATGATCGCCTCCGGCGGCTTCGGCGATGCCCGCGGCCTCGTCGCCGCGCTCGCGCTTGGCGCCGACGGCATCAACATGGGCACCCGCTTCATGTGCACCAAGGAAAGCCCGATCCACCAGCTCGTGAAGGAACGCATCGTCGCCAATGACGAACGCGAGACCGAATTGATCTTCCGCACCATGCGCAACACCTCGCGCGTCGCCAAGAACGCGATCTCGACCAAGGTGGTGGCGATGGAGAAGGAAGGCGCGAAGTTCGAGGACGTCCGCGAGCTCGTCGCCGGCGCCCGTGGCAAGATGGTCTACGCCACCGGCGACGCCGATGAAGGCATCTGGTCGGCCGGCCAGGTGCAAGGCCTGATCCATGACATCCCGTCCTGCGGCGAATTGATCTCGCGCATCGTCCGCGAAGCGGAAGCGATCATCCGCGAGCGGCTCGAAGGCATGATGTCCGGCGCCAAGCGGCAGGCTGCGGAATAGTCGCGTCAACGCACGCGGTGAAGGAAAAGAGAAGAGCCATGAAAGCCTATGTATACGGCGCCAACGGCGCCGAGATCACCGACGTCGCAAAGCCCTCACCGAAGGGCACGCAGGTGCTGGTCAAGGTCCACGCCTGCGGCCTCAACCGCGCCGACCTCGGCATGACCAAGGGCCATGCCCATGGCTCCGCCGGCGGCGTCGGCACCGTGCTCGGCATGGAATGGGCCGGCGAAGTCGCCGAGCTCGGCCCGGATGCCAAGGGCGTCGAGGTCGGCGACAGGATCATGGGCTCCGGTGGCGCAGCGTTTGCGGAATATACGCTCGCCGACCATGGCCGGCTGTTCCGCGCGCCCTCGAACATGAACTTCGACGAGGCCGCGACGCTGCCCGTCGCACTCGCCACCATGCACAACGCCGTCGTCACCAACGGCGCGCTGCAGCCGGGCCAGAGCGTGCTGATCCAGGGCGCTAGCTCCGGCGTCGGCCTGATGGCGATGCAAATTGCAAAACTGAAGGGCGCGAAGCTCGTGATCGGCTCGTCGACTGACGCGATGCGGCGCGGACGGCTGAAGGAATTCGGCGCCGATCTCGCGATCGATTCCTCCGATCCGGGCTGGGTCGATCAGGTGCTGAAGGCGACCGACGGGCAAGGCGTCGACCTCATCGTCGATCAGGTCTCCGGCAAGGTCGCCAACCAGAATCTTGCAGCGACCAAGGTCAAGGGCCGCATCGTCAATGTCGGCCGGCTCGGCGGCACCCATGCCGATTTCAACTTCGACCTGCACGCGGCACGCCGCATCCACTATATCGGCGTCACCTTCCGCACCCGCACCATCGAGGAGATCCGCGAGATCTTCGACGAGGTCCGGAAGGACATCTGGCCCGCAGTCGAGGCACGCAAGCTGCAGCTGCCGATCGACAAGGTCTACAAATTCGCTGACATCGGCGCGGCGTTCGCGCACATGGAAGCCAACAAGCACCTCGGCAAGATCGTGGTGACGCTGTAGCGAAGAATCCGCGAACACAACCCACAATGGAATCTTGTTGCTCCTTCGCCACAGGCTGTCGATCGGCATCGTGAATCGCGCCGGCCGATATTGATCGCGCGACAACCTCCTCTACTGTCGTCCGTGGAATTAGTGGCGGGGGCCCTCGTTGATCTTCAGGAAAATTTGGCTTGCGCTCGGCGTTCTCGCCGCGGCGGGCGCGGCGATGCTCTTGCCATCGGTTGCCTGGGCTGGCCCGGCGACGCATTTTCAGGTCTCAGCACCGGCGTCAGCGACCACCGGGGCTTCATTCACCTTGACCGTCACCGCCCTGGACGCGGGAAACGCCGTCGATACCGGCTACACGGGCACGGTGCATTTCACGAGCACCGACGGATCAGCGATCCTGCCGACAAACTACTTTTTCACGCCCGCCGATGCCGGCGTGCATACGTTCTCGGCGACCCTGAACACCTCCGGTTCGCAGACCGTTACCGCGACCGACACCGTGTCGTCATCGATCACCGGCCAGTCAGGCACGATTTCAGTCAGTTCGTCAGCCGACCTCTCGGTAACCAAGTCGGGACCCGCCAGCGTGCTGCAGGGCCAAAATGCAACTTACACCATCACGGTCACCAATAACGGGCCGAGCGCCGCCGCCAACGTGTCTCTGGCCGACGCGCTGCCGGCTGGCACGACATTCGTCAGCTTCTCTATTCCGGGCGGTTGGAGCGCGATCACGCCTCCGATCGGGGGTACCGGATCGGTGACGGCGTCGATTGCCAGTTTCGCGTCTGGCGGCACGGCGACCTTCACGCTGGTGGCCCAGGTCGCCCCTGCCGCAACTGCTGGCTCCACGATCACCAATACCGCGACGGTCTCCTCCACGACCGCCGACCCGAACGCCGCCAATAACAGCTCATCTTCGTCGCTGACGGTTACCGCACCAGTCGCCGACCTCGCGGTGACCAAGGTAGGTCCCGCCAGCGTCCTGCACGGCCAGAACGCGACTTATACCATCACGGTGAGCAACGCCGGACCGATCGCGGCTGCCAGCGTGTCGCTGACCGACACGCTACCGGCCGGCATGACATTCGTCAGCTTCTCGATTCCGGGCGGCTGGTCCGCGTTGGTGCCGCCGATCGGCGGCACCGGAACGGTGACGGCGACGATTGCCAGTCTCGCGTCTGGCGGCTCCGCGACGTTCACGCTGGTGGCCCAGGTGGCCGCTAGCACGCCAGGCGGCACAACGATCAGCAACACCGCGACGGTCTCAACCACCACCACGGACCCGATCAACTCCAATAACAGTTCGACTTCGTCGCTGACAGTTACCACGCCACCTGCGGACCTTTCGGTGACGAAGGTAGGCCCCGCCAGTGTCCAGCACGGCCAGAACGCGACTTACACCATCACGGTGAACAACGCCGGGCCGAGCAATGCCGCGAATGCGCAGCTGACCGACGTCCTGCCGCCCAATACGACGTTCGTCAGCTTCAGCCAGACAACTGGTCCTGTCTTCAGCGCATCGACGCCCGCGGTCGGCGGCACCGGAGCAGTGACCGCGTCGCTTGCCAGTCTTGCGCCGGGCGCCTCCGCGACCTTCACGCTGGTGGCCCAGGTCAACGCTGCCGCGCCAGCCGGCTCAGCGATCACAAATACCGCGACGGTCTCCTCAACTTCCTCGGACCCGAACAACGCCAACGACACCGCGAACTCGTCGCTAACCGTTACCGCGGCTCCGGCCACGCATTTCTCGGTTTCGGCGCCAGCGGCGGCGACGGCTGGAACGGCGTTCAATATCACCGTCACGGCGCTGGACGCCTCCAACGGTGTTGCGACCGGCTATGCCGGCACGGTGCATTTCACCAGCAGCGACGGAGCGGCCGTGTTGCCGGCCAACGCGACACTGACCAATGGCGTCGGGACATTCTCCGTCACGCTCAACACGTCAGGTTCGCGGACGATTACGGCCACCGATACGGTGACGCCGGCAATCACCGGTGCGGCCAACGTCAACGTGACTTCCAACGCGGCAGCGCATTTCGTCGTTTCAGCACCGGCGTCGGCGACAACCGGGGTCGCCTTCAATTTGACGGTCACCGCGCTCGATGCCGCAAACACCACGGTGACCGGCTACACCGGTACGGTGCATTTCACCAGCAGCGACGGAGCGGCCGTGTTGCCGGCCAACGCGACACTGACCAATGGCGTCGGGACATTCTCCGTCACGCTCAACACGTCAGGTTCGCGGACGATTACGGCCACCGATACGGTGACGCCGGCAATCACCGGTGCGGCCAGCGTCAACGTGGCACCCGTCAAGACCGCGACAACCACGACGGTCGTGTCTTCGCAGAATCCGAGCAGCGCAGGCCAGAGCGTCGCATTCACGGCAACCGTTTCCGGTGCGACGCCAACGGGGAGCGTCACCTTCAGCGACGGCAGTACCGTGCTCGGCATCGTCACGCTGGCAGGTGGTGTCGCGACCTTCGCCACCTCGTCGCTGGCAACAGGCAATCATTCCATCACCGCGGTCTATGGCGGCGACAGCAGTTTCGTCGCCAGCACGTCGGCGGCGTTGGTCCAGACCGTCAACACGGCCGCGGACAGTCTCAAGCTGCGCGCGCTGCAGGTGCTGGTCACTCCGATAGCGGCGCAGGTTTCGGGACAGGCAATATCCGGCGCGGTCGATAGTGCGATCGGCGAAGGTTTTGGCGGAAGCGGCGGCTTTATCAGCCCGAGCGGTAACGGCGTCCGGTTCAATTTCGCGGCCGATCCCGACGCGCGCGCGTCGGATACGGCCCCCCGCCCCACCGATCCCTTCGACACCAACGGGTCGTTTGCGGGAGGGCGTGGATTTGCGTCTCAAGCGTCGCCGACACGCATCGACGACGCGTTCGGCGCATTGGCCTATGCCGGCCCCACCAAGGCCCAGTCACGCCGTATCGCCGACCCCAGGGAATGGCTGGGTTGGGCCGAAGTGCGTGGGGCGACGCTCGACCGCTGGGGCAACCTCAATGCGGTGCCTGGCGCCACCGTGCTCTATGGCAACCAGGTCAACCTGCTGGCGGGCCTGACGCGCAAATTCACGCCGAACTTCCTGGTCGGCGTGCTCGGCGGCTACGAGACCTTCGACTATCGTTCGGACGCTTTGACGGGCCGCCTGAAAGGCGATGGCTGGACCGTTGGATCCTATGTCGGCTGGAAGGTGACGCAGGACATTCGCTTCGATGCCGCGGTTGCCTATTCGGGCATCGGATATGACGGCACGGCGGGCACCGCTGCGGGCTCGTTCGGCGGCAACCGCTGGCTGGTCACGAGCGGCCTGACCGGCACCTACGCCAGTCACGGCGTGCTGATCGAGCCTTCGGCGCGCGTCTATGCGCTGTGGGAGCGCGAGAGCGCCTACACCGATAGCCTTGGCACCCAGCAAGGCGCGCGCGACTTCTCGACCGGCCGCGCCAGCGGCGGCGTCAAGCTGTCCTATCCGCTGGCATGGACCGCCACCGCCGTGTTCACGCCCTATGCCGGCCTCTATGGCGACTATTACTTCAACAACGACAGCGCGGGCGCCGTAGCCGCGGCGACAGCGGCGTTGCCGGCCAACCTTGTGCTCTCCGGCTGGTCGGCGCGCGCATCCGGCGGGCTGACCGCCAGGTTCGACAACGGCGCGCAGATCGCCGTCGGCGGCGAGCGTAGCGGCATCGGCGGTAGCTTCGGGCTCTGGACTTATCGCGCTCGCGCGTCCGTGCCGTTCAGCGCGCAGTAGGTCTTGTCGAGAGTGCTGGCGCGCCAGCGCGTCGGCGTCCTCATCCGCATCGCGCGGTTGCTGCATTGCGCGTGAGACTCAGAACAATTCGCACCAAACCGGCTCCAGCAAGTGAGTGGCGATTGCGGCTTCTGAACAGAGCTTGAAGTTAACAGGCGGACTGCTAAACCGCCGCCCGGCGGCTGGACTGATGACGAGCTACAACGATTGCATGGAATCCGGCCTGAGGGTCGGGTGGAGAAGCAGCGAACAATCGTGGTACTGCACCAGCCTGAGGCTGAAGTAGCGCGCAGATTCGGCGGACAAGCCGCTCTACCCATCCCACGGCGTGGGTCGCTGTGGCGAAGAGTGTTGCCAATTCGACACGACGGGCAAATCAGCAAAAACCCGTCAAGCCCTCGCCGGAAAAATATTTCTATTTTTCAGAAATACAAATCGGTGTATAAATCCCCCGTCTCACCCGATCGAGGGGCGCTTCGCGATCGTCACGAGTGTTGCGGTGGGATGCGGTGACCGCGGAATGCGCGACAGACGAGCGCGCGATGCAGCGGACGGTGAAGTCGTGTGGTCCTGACGCCCCAGTGGTTGTGTCTCCTCGCAAGAACGCGAAACGTCTTTGCGAAGACGGTGACAAACAAGCCCGGTCTCGCCGGGGAGAGCACGTATAAGCCGTAAAACCATCGCGCAGGGAATGCCGGAGTGTCTCCCGCTGAACCTGTATGCTCGTGTGCGTTTCTTTCTCCATTTGCACACGAGACCGCGGGTGCAGCGCGCACCCGGCATTCCCTGCGCCCTCTTCTTTTCGGGGCGAATGATTTTGCAAAGCTCGGGCGAAATGCGCCGCGAGAACGTGGATCCGCATCTGAATGAGGCTGGTGAACTTGCGCAGTGCATGTCCTGGATTCGGAATAGTTCGCAACAAGTTTGCTGTTGCAAGTGAGTGGCGATTGCGTGTTGCGAGTAACACTTGATGTTCACCGACGCCCTGATAAACCGCCGCCCATGAGCGCATCCAACACCAAGACCTCGGTCGCAGCGATCTCGATCTTTGCCAGCGGCGGCATGGCCGCGGCCAAATTCGTCGTGGGCGTTGCGATCGGCTCGCTGGCGCTGATCTCGGAGGCGCTGCACAGCGCGATCGACCTGGTGGCAACCATCATCACCTGGGCGGTGGTGCGGGTGTCGGACCAGCCGGCGGATGCCGAACATCACTATGGCCACGGCAAGCTCGAAAGCGTCTCGGCGCTCGGCATCATCGCCCTGCTTTACGTGCTCGCCGGCGGTATCCTGGTCGAGGCCTACAGCCGACTGCGCGACGGATCGCCGCCGCCGTCGATCTCCGCCATCCCGTTTGTCGTGCTGGTGGTCGATATTATCGTGAACCTGTGGCGTGCGCGGGCGCTGCACCGCGCGGCGCGCGAGACCAAGAGTCAGGCGCTCGCCGCCGACGCCCTGCACTTCGCCTCCGACGTGATGGGCTCGGCGGCCGTCATCGTCGGACTGATCCTGGCCGGCCTCGGTTTCTGGTGGGGCGACGCGGCTGCCGCCATTGCGGTCGCCGTCATGATCGCGCTGCTCGGCTTGCGGATGGCGCGCGAGACCGTCGAGACGCTGCTCGACCGGGCGCCGGAGGGCGCGCAAGAAAAGGCCACCGCCGCAATCAAGGCGGTATCAGGCGTGGTCGGTGTCGACCGCCTGCGCGTGCGCATGGTCGGGCCGACCCACTTCATCGACGCGATCGCAAAAGTGCCGCGCACCTACCCGATCGACCGGGTCGAGGAGATCAAGCGCAAGGCGCAGGCCGCCGTGACCAAGGCGCTCGGCGACGCCGACCTCACCTTCACCGCGGTCCCGGTGGCGCGCGACAACGAGACCGTGCGCGAGCGCATCATGGTGATCGCGCGCAATTCCGGCCTCGCCATCCATCACGTCACCGTGCACGATCTCGGCGGCAAGCTGATCGTCGGCATCGACCTCGAGGTCGACGGCGAGATGGACCTGGCCGCTGCGCACACCATCGCCCACAACCTCGAACACGCGATCCGCGAGGATTTCGGCGAGGACGTCGAGGTCGACACCCATATCGAGCCGCTCCAGCCGGAATTGCCGTGGGGCACCGACGCCGCGCCCGACCGCGTCGAGACCATCAAGGCCGCGCTGACCCGTTTCGCCGCCGACGGCGCGATCCATGACATTCACAATGTGCGCGTCCGCGACACCGACGCCGGCGAGATCGTCAACTTCCATTGCCGCGCCGCGCCGTCGATGAGCGTGATCAAGGTGCACGACAGCGTCGATGAGATCGAGCGCGCGCTGCGCCGTGCCTTCCCGACCATCAAGCGGGTCATCAGTCACGCAGAACCGCCGCGCGCGTAGTTCTACGGGACCGTTCCTGTTTCGGACTCATTTTGCGCGCGCTGATTCCGTGGTGGGCAAGATTTATTTCGTATTAACGAATCGTTGACTCTCGACAGCCCGGAAAAACTGGATTCAAATCACGTTGATTCGGAAGCGACGTGGGGTTCTTCCGAACCGTGTAAAAATCAGCTTGAGGCGGGGGTCTAGGGCATGGCGCGCGCGCATGCGGCGAACGCATGCGTCCAATCCGATTCGATCAAAGGATTGGCGCAGTCGATCGCAAAACCGGCCTATCACCGGCTCCTGACGGCCGAGCCCGCACTGCGCCGCGCGGTGCCTACCCTGATCATCGCCTTCCTCATCACCATCTGCCTCGGCGCCTTCGTCCAGGTGGTCGACCAGAACCGCCAGAAGCGCGGTGCGATGAAGCGCGACCTTGCCGCGCTGTCCGACATGCTGGCCGAACGCCTCGATCGCATCACCTCGGTGCGCCGCGATCGGCTCAACAATATCGAGCGCATGCAGGAGCTGCTGCCCGATTTGATCCCGTCTTGGGGCATCGCGTTCGGCCGCCACGTCATCGTCACCGGCGCCGACCATCGTGTGCTGGCGCGCATGCCGATCGACGGCCTCGGCGAGAGCGATCGCATCCTCGACGTCATCTCCACCGCGCAACTGCTCGCTGCACCCGGCCAGCAGGGCGTGGTCAGCGACATGACGCTGCCGAACGGCAGCGGCGCGCTGGCGATCTCGCGGCTCGTCAAGTCGCTGCCGGGCCAGATCATCGTCATCCAGGAGATCAACGAGCCGATCTGGGGATCGGACGCAGCGCTCTCGGTGACGCTGTCGGCGACCACGAGCTTTGTGGTCCTGATCCTCGGCTTCGCCTTCCACTGGCAATCGACCCGCGCCCGCGAGGGCGACCTGATCAACGACGCCGTGCGCGGCCGCATCGACACCGCGCTCAACCGCGGCCGCTGCGGATTGTGGGACTGGGACCTGTCGCGCGGCCGGATCTTCTGGTCGCAGTCGATGTTCACATTGCTCGGCCTCGACTCGCGCAACGACCTCCTCACCTTCGGCGAGGTCAACGCGCTAGTGAATTCCGACGATATCAACCTGTTCGACATCGCCGACGAGCTGATCTCCGGCAAGATCACCCAGATCGACCAGAGCTTCCGCATGCAACATGTCGACGGGCACTGGATCTGGCTGCGCGTGCGCTGCGAGCTGAGCCAGGCGGCGGCCGATGGCGGCATGCATCTGATCGGGATCGCCGTCGACATCACCGAGCAGAAGAGCCTCGCCGAGAAGTCGGTGGAAGCCGATCTGCGCCTGCGCGACGCGATCGAGACCATCCCCGAGGCCTTCGTGCTCTGGGACGCCGAGGATCGCCTCGTGCTCTGCAACTCGCATTTCCAGCGCCTGCACAAGCTGCCGGACTCCGCCGTCGCCCCCGGCACCTCCTACGAGACGGTGATCGAGGTCGGCAGCATGCCGGAGGTCCGCACCCGCCTGCACGAGAGCGGCGTGCCAACGCCGGGCGCGCGCACCTTCGAGGCCCAGCTCGACGACGGCAGCTGGCTGCACATCAGCGAGCGCCGCACCAAGGACGGCGGCTACGTCTCGGTCGGCACCGACATCACCCGCATCAAGGAGCACGAGCAGAAGCTGGTCGACAACGACCTGCGCCTGCGCGCCTCGGTGGCCGACCTCAAGCGCTCGCAGACCGAGCTCGAGCGGCAGGCGGGCGAGCTCGCCGACCTCGCCCAGAAATACTCGCAGGAAAAGACCCGCGCCGAGGAAGCCAATGCGGCGAAGTCCAAGTTCCTCGCCAATATGAGTCACGAGCTGCGCACGCCGCTCAACGCCATCATCGGCTTCTCCGAGATCATGGGCAGCGGCCTGTTCGGCACGCTCGGCTCGGACAAGTACGAGGAATATTGCCACGACATCCTGACATCGGGGAAATACCTGCTCGAGGTGATCAACGACATCCTCGACATGTCGAAGATCGAGGCCGGCCGCATGAAGTTCGACATGGAGCCGCTCGACCTCTCCGGCATCCTCGCGGAATCGCTCAAGGTGGTCTCGGGCCGCGCCGAGGACAAGAGCCTGTCGCTGGAGTCGGACATCGAGACCACGATCTCCGCGGTGGCCGACCGCCGCGCGGTCAAGCAGATCATCGTCAACCTGCTCTCCAACGCGGTGAAGTTCACGCCGGACGGCGGCCGGGTGCTGGTGCGCGGCCAGATGGTGAACGATTCAATCGTGCTCCTGATCGCCGACAGCGGCATCGGCATCGCCCCGGAGTCGCTGCGACGGCTCGGAAAGCCGTTCGAGCAGGTCGAGAGCCAGCTCACCAAGACCTACCAGGGCTCCGGCCTCGGGCTTGCAATCGCACGCTCGCTGACCAGTCTGCACGGCGGCACGATGCGGCTCCGCTCACGGCTCGGCGTCGGCACCGTCGTGCGCGTCACGCTGCCGCGCGATCCGCGAACGATGCAGGCAAAGCTCGCGGCGGCGGCGTAACCCCTCGCCACCTCAGGACTACGGCGCCTCCAGCGTCGGCGCGACTTCGCGCGCGACTTGCACCAGGGCCGCGATCAACGGCGTCATCGGATCGCGCTGCGGGATCACCATGCCGATGCTGTAGTTCACGACCGGGTCCACGATCGGAATGCTGCGCACGGCATCCGCAAGGCCGAGCGTTTCCGCGAGCTTGGCCGGCATCACGCTGGCCCAGCGGCCGGTCTTGACATGGGTATAGAGCACGAGCAGCGAATTCGACGTCAGCGTCGGCGTCGCCTCGGCGCCGACCGAGGTCAGCGCGCGATCGATGATGCGGCGGTTCTGCATATCGGGGGTCAGCAGGCACAGCGGCACCGTCCCGACCTCCTTCCAGGTCACCTGCTTGCGGTCGCCGAACATGCCGTCTGGCGACGTCAGCAGGCGATAGCTCTCGTTGTAGAGCGGGATGGTGCGCACCTTGCCGATCGGCTCGTTCTCGATATAGGTCAGCCCGGCATCGACCTCGAGGTTTTCGAGCAGGCCGAGCACGTCGGCCGAGGTGCAGGACTGGATGCGGAAGCGCACGTCCGGATGGCGCGCGCGGAACGGCGTCGTCAGCGACGCCACCATGCCGAGCACGGTCGGGATCGCCGCGATGCGGATTTCGCCCGACAGCTTGTCCTTGAGGCTGTTGATCTCCTGCTTCATCGCCCGCGCGTCGCCGACGATCCGCCGCGCCCAGTCGAGCGTGCGCTCGCCCTCCGGCGTGAAGCCCTGAAAGCGCGAGCCGCGCTGCACCAGCATGACGCCGAGGATTTCCTCGAGCTGCTTGAGGCTGGTCGACATGGTCGGCTGGGTGACGCCGCAGGCCTCGGCCGCCCGTCCGAAATGCCGCTCCTTGGCCAGCGCCAGCAGAAGTTCAAGCTTGTCGATCAAGTGGCAAACCCCATCGCAAAAACGGTGTCCCGGAACCGTCACAAATATCACGACCGCGGCGCGATCCCTAACCCCAAAGCGCACCGGAAGCCGGTGATTTCAGGCGATTATTGCGATCTCAAATCATCCGATTGCGCAAGGCTATTAATCGCGTTTCGCAATCGCCGCATGAGACAGCTTTATTGATGTTTCGAAGGATTCCAACTCTCTTACCGGGAGTCGAGGAAACGGATTTTGAGGGCGCGGATGACGTCGGTTTACGAACCCTGGAGCGAGGCGCGCGGCGCCGAAATCATCGCCGAACATGCCGAGCTCGAAGGCGCCACGCTGGTGATCCTGCATGCGTTGCAGGAGGCGTTCGGCTATGTGCCGGAGCCTGCGATCCCGATGGTCGCGTCCGCGCTGCGCCTGTCGCGCGCCGAGGTCCACGGCGTCTTCACCTTCTACCATGACTTCCGCAAGGAGCCCGCCGGACGCCATGTGCTGAAGCTGTGCCGCGCCGAGGCCTGCCAGGCCGCCGGCGGCGATGCGCTGGCCGCGCGCGTCGAAGCAAAGCTCGGGATCTCGCTTGGCAACACCCCGGCCGACGAGCGCGTAACGCTGGAGCCGATCTACTGCCTCGGCCTGTGTGCCACCGCGCCGTCGGCGATGCTGGACGGCCGCGTGGTCGGCCGGCTCGACGAAGCGCGCATCGACGCGCTGGTCGCGGAGGCGCAACGATGACGATGCGAATCTTCGTTCCGCGCGATGCCGGCGCGATCGCAGTCGGCGCCGATAATGTCGCTGCCGCTTTGGAGTTGACGGCCGCGGAGCGCGGCGTGCCGATCGAGATCGTCAGGACCGGCTCGCGCGGGCTCTATTGGCTGGAGCCGATGATTGAGGTCGCGACCGCGCAGGGCCGCGTGGCCTATGGCCCGGTGAGCCTGGCTGACGTCCCTTCCCTGCTCGACGCAATCGGCAATGGCGGCCCGCATCCGTTGCGGCTTGGCGTCGCGGACGAAATCCCCTGGCTGAAGCGCCAGACCCGCCTCACCTTCGCCCGCTGCGGCGTGGTCGATCCGCGCTCGGTCGAGGACTATCGCGCGCATGGCGGCTACAGGGGCCTCGAGCGGGCGCTGACGCTAACGGCAGACACAATCCTTGCCGACGTCACTACCTCAGGCCTCCGCGGCCGCGGCGGCGCCGGCTTCCCCACCGGCATCAAGTGGAAGACGGTCGCGCAGGCGCAGGCCGATCGAAAATACATCGTCTGCAACGCCGACGAGGGCGACAGCGGCACCTTTGCCGATCGCATGATCATGGAAGGCGATCCCTTCGTGGTGATCGAGGGCATGACGATAGCGGGCCTCACGGTCGGCGCGACCAAGGGCTACATCTACATCCGCTCGGAATATCCGCACGCGGTCGAAACCATGAACGCGGCGATCGGGGCTGCGAAGCGCGCGGGCTACCTCGGCAGCCGTGTAGGCGGCTCCGTGCACTCCTTCGATCTCGAAGTGCGCGTCGGCGCCGGCGCCTATGTCTGCGGCGAAGAGACCTCGCTACTCGAAAGCCTCGAAGGCCGCCGCGGCATCGTGCGCGCCAAGCCGCCGCTGCCGGCGCACAAGGGCCTGTTCGGCCGGCCGACCGTGATCAACAACGTGCTGTCGTTCGCGGCGATCCCGTTCATCCTCGACAATGGCGCCAAGGCCTATGCCGATTTCGGCATGGGCCGCTCGCGCGGCACGATGCCGATCCAGCTCGCCGGTAACATCAGGTATGGCGGCCTGTTCGAGACCGCATTCGGCGTCACGCTCGGCGAGCTCGTCGACGAGATCGGCGGCGGCACGTTCACCGGACGGCCGGTGCGTGCGGCGCAGGTCGGAGGGCCGCTCGGCGCCTATTTCCCCCGCGCGCTGTTCGACACACCGTTCGACTATGAAGCCTTTGCCGCGCGCGACGGCCTGATCGGCCATGGCGGCATCGTGGTGTTCGACGACAGCGTCGACATGGCGAAACAGGCTCGCTTCGCGATGGAATTCTGCGCGGTCGAATCCTGCGGCAAATGCACGCCGTGCCGGATCGGCTCGACGCGCGGCGTCGAGACCATCAGCAAGATCATCAACGGCGAGCGCGTCGCCGAGAACCTCGCCGTGGTCGAGGACCTCTGCAACACCATGAAATTCGGCTCGCTCTGCGCACTCGGCGGCTTCACGCCCTACCCCGTGCTGAGCGCCTTGAAACATTTCCGGGAAGATTTTGGCCCGGCACCGGCCACGCTACAGGCCGCGGAATAGAGGAGATCACGATGTCGCTGATCCAGGAAATCGATTTCGGCACGCCCAAATCCAAATCCGAGACGATGGTCACGCTGACCATCGACGGGCAGAGCATCACGGTGCCGGAGGGTACCTCGATCATGCGTGCGGCGATGGACGCCGGCACGCAGATCCCGAAACTCTGCGCGACCGACATGGTCGACGCGTTCGGCTCCTGCCGCCTCTGCCTGGTCGAGATCGAGGGCCGCGCCGGCACGCCCGCTTCCTGCACCACGCCGGTGATGCAAGGCCTCGTCGTGCACACCCAGACCGAGCGATTGAAGAAGCTGCGCAAAGGCGTGATGGAGCTCTACATCTCCGACCATCCGCTGGACTGCCTGACCTGCGCTGCGAACGGCGACTGCGAATTACAGGACATGGCCGGCGCGGTCGGCCTGCGCGACGTCCGCTACGGCTATGAGGGCGAGAACCATGTTTTCGCCAAGTCGAATGGCTGCACCAACGACAATTGGATGCCGAAGGACGAGTCCAACCCGTATTTCACCTACGATCCCTCGAAGTGCATCGTCTGCTCGCGCTGCGTCCGCGCCTGCGAGGAGGTGCAGGGCACCTTCGCGCTGACCATTGCCGGCCGCGGCTTCGACAGCCGCGTCTCGCCCGGCATGAGCGAGAGCTTCCTCGGCTCCGAATGCGTCTCCTGCGGCGCCTGCGTGCAGGCCTGCCCGACCGCGACGCTGACGGAAAAATCCGTGATCGAGATCGGCCAGCCCGAGCATTCGGTCGTCACCACCTGCGCCTATTGCGGCGTCGGCTGCGCCTTTAAGGCGGAGATGCGCGGCGAGGAAGTGGTGCGCATGGTGCCGTACAAGGACGGCAAGGCCAATCGCGGCCATTCCTGCGTCAAGGGCCGCTTCGCCTGGGGCTATGCCACCCACAAGGAACGCATCCTAAAACCGATGATCCGCGAGCGGATCGAGGATCCCTGGCAGGAGGTGTCGTGGGACGATGCGTTCAACTTCGCAGCCACCAAGTTCAAAGGCATCCAGCAGAAATACGGCCGCGACGCGGTCGGCGGCATCACCTCGTCCCGCTGCACCAATGAAGAGACCTATCTGGTACAGAAGCTGATCCGCGCCGGCTTCGGCAATAACAATGTCGACACCTGCGCCCGCGTCTGCCACTCCCCGACCGGCTACGGCCTGTCGCAGACGTTCGGCACCTCGGCCGGCACGCAGGACTTCGACTCGGTGGAAGAGACCGACGTCGTCATGATCATCGGCGCCAACCCCGCGTCGGCGCATCCGGTGTTCGCCTCGCGGCTGAAGAAGCGGCTGCGCCAGGGCGCAAAGCTGATCGTGGTCGATCCGCGCCGCACCGAAATGGTCGAGGCGCCGCATCTGAAGGCGCTGCATCTGCCGCTGATGCCCGGCACCAACGTCGCCGTGCTGACGGCGCTGGCCCATGTCATCGTCACCGAAGGCCTCGTCAACGAAGGCTTCGTGCGCGAGCGCTGCGACTGGAGCGAGTTCGAGGAATGGGCGGCCTTCGTCGCCGATCCCCGGAACAGCCCGGAGGCGACTGCGATCATGACCGGCGTCGACCCGAAGGACCTGCGCGAGGCGGCACGGACCTACGCCACCGGCGGCAACGGCGCGATCTATTACGGACTCGGCGTCACCGAGCACAGCCAGGGCTCGACCACCGTGATCGCGATCGCCAACCTCGCGATGGTCACGGGCAACATCGGCCGGCCCGGCGTCGGCGTGAACCCGCTGCGCGGCCAGAACAACGTGCAGGGCTCCTGCGACATGGGCTCGTTCCCGCACGAGCTGCCGGGCTATCGCCATATCTCGGGCGACGCGGTGCGCGACCAGTTCGAGGCGATGTGGAACGTCAAGCTCAACAAGGAGCCCGGCCTGCGCATCCCCAACATGTTCGACGCCGCGATCGAGGGCACCTTCATGGGGCTCTACGTGCAGGGCGAGGACATCCTGCAGTCCGACCCCAACACCAAGCACGTGGTGGCGGCGCTGTCGTCGATGGAATGCGTCATCGTCCATGACCTCTTCCTCAACGAGACCGCGAACTACGCGCACGTGTTCCTGCCCGGCTCGACCTTCCTGGAGAAGGACGGCACCTTCACCAATGCCGAGCGCCGCATCCAGCGCGTGCGCAAGGTGATGACCCCGCGCAATGGGCTAGCCGACTGGGAAGTGACGATCGGCCTCGCCAGGGCGATGGGCTTTGACATGAAATACAGCCATCCCTCCGAGATCATGGACGAGATCGCGGCACTGACGCCGACCTTCATCGGCGTGTCGTATGCAAAGCTCGACGAGCTCGGCTCGGTGCAGTGGCCCTGCAACGAGAAGGCACCGGAAGGCACGCCGATAATGCATATCGGCGGCTTCGTGCGCGGCAAGGGCAAGTTCATCGTCACCGAATATGTCGCGACCGACGAGCGCACCGGCCCGCGCTATCCGCTGCTGCTGACGACGGGGCGCATCCTCAGCCAGTACAATGTCGGCGCGCAGACCCGCCGCACCGACAATGTGGTCTGGCATGCCGAGGATCGCCTCGAGATCCACCCGCACGACGCCGAGCAGCGCGGCGTGCGCGACGGCGACTGGGTGCGGCTGGCGAGCCGTGCCGGCGAGACCACGCTGCGCGCCGAGATCACCGATCGCGTCGCGCCGGGCGTGGTCTACACCACGTTCCACCACCCGGACACGCAGGCCAACGTCATCACGACCGATTTCTCCGACTGGGCGACCAACTGTCCGGAGTACAAGGTCACGGCTGTGCAGATCTCGCCGTCCAACGGACCGAGCGACTGGCAGAAGGCCTATGACGAGCAGGCGCGCCACTCCCGCCGCATCGCGCCTGTCGTGGAAGCAGCGGAGTAACGATGCGCGATCCCGTCCACAAGGCGGAGCGGAAGGTCTGGCGCGATGGCCGCTTCACCGCCGGCGCGCGACTGATCCCCGAGGAAACCGCGCTGGCACTGACCTACAATGGCGGCACCTACGCCGTGATGATGGGCACGCCGGAAGATCTCAGCGATTTCGCCATCGGCTTCAGCCTGAGCGAAGGCATCGTGCAGTCGGCCGACGAGATCGAGACGCTCGACATCGTCGAGCTCGATGACGGCATCGAGCTCAGGATGTGGCTTAGGCCTGATAAGGCAGAACTGATCAACGAGCGGAGGCGACATATTGCCGGTCCCACCGGCTGTGGCATCTGCGGCATCGAATCCATCGCCGAGGCGGTTCGGCCGGCCGCGATCGTGCCGTACGGCCGATCCTTCGCGCCGCGCGAGATCATGACCGCGATGGCGGCGGTGGCGCCGCTGCAGGAGATCAATCACCAGACCCGCGCCATGCACGCCGCAGCGTTCTGGGTGAAAGCAGCCGGCATCGTCGCGCTGCGCGAGGATGCCGGCCGTCACAACGCGCTCGACAAGCTCGCCGGGGCGCTGGCGCAGGACAAGGTCGTGAGAAGCGAAGGCATGGTGCTGCTGACCAGCCGCGTCTCGGTCGAGATGGTGCAGAAGACGGCCGCGATCGGCGCGCCACTGCTGGTCGCAGTATCGGCGCCGACAGCGCTTGCGGTACGCTTGGCGGATGCCGCCGGCATCACGCTCGCCGCGATCGCGCGCTCGGACGGATTTGAAGTGTTCACGCATCCGGAACGCGTCACGGCCGCCGTGACCGCCAGGGAGGCCAATTATGTCGTCGTCGCCTGAGAAGCTGATCTACATGGCGAACCAGATCGGAAAGTTCTTCCAGAGCCAAGGCCACGACCGGGCGGTGCAGGGAATTTCCGAGCATATCTGGAAGTTCTGGGACCCGCGGATGCGCAAGCAGATCTTCGCCCATCTCGACGCCGGCGGCGCCGGGCTCGACCCCAACGTCCGCGACGCGATCGCGAGATTGAAAGAGGCGTAGGACAGCCTGTTTTCAGGCGGCGGCGCCCCACGCCCCAGACATCGTGGCATGGCATGATCTCCTGGACGGACCCAGGTTGCGCCTTGAACCGAAAAGCCGCCCCCAGCGGGGCTGCTCACGGCGCGCGTTCGACGCCGTCGCTACGCAAGCCCCGGTCCCAATAGGGCCGCGGGCCGTACAGTCCGGTCACGAAGTCGACGAACATACGCGTCTTGGCCGGCATGAGTTCCCTGCTCGGGTAAAGCGCAAACAGACCGATGCGGCCAGACGACCGGTAGCTGGGAAGGACCACCCGAAGCGCACCCGAGGCGAGCTCTGGCCCGACGTCCCAGGTCGACCTCAGCGCAATGCCGAACCCGGCAACGACCGCCTCTCTGACCGCCTCACATGAATTCGTCCGAAGACGCCCGCGCACCGGCAGGGTAACGGCTCCCTCCGGTCCTTCCAGTGACCAGCAATCCTGATGATCGGGCGCGAGCAGATTATGCGCGGCGAGGTCCGCCATCGTTTCCGGCTCGCCGAAGCGCGCGATGTAGGATGGCGCGGCGCACAGGACACGATGAACCGGCGCCAGCTTTCGTGAGATCAGCGAGGAATCCGCCAATTCGCCGATGCGCAGCGCGACATGGAATCCGCGTCCGACAATGTCGACATAGTCGTCCGTGAGGTCGAGCTCGATCTCGAGGGAGGGGTGGCGCTCCAGAAAGCACGGCAGGTGCGGCGCCACATGCGCGCGGCCGAACGACGCCGGCGCTGTGACACGCAGGACGCCGCGAAGCGAGGTGGATATCTCCGAGGTAAACTCGATCGCCTCCTCGAAAGCCTCGAGAATCCGGCTCACCCGCCGGTGGAAGCCCGCGCCGGCCTCGGTCAACGTGAGCCGGCGGGTCGTGCGCTCGATCAGGCGCGCACCAAGCTTTGCTTCGAGGCGCTGAATCCTCTTCGAGACCACACCGACGGCAACGCCGAGTTCGCAGGCGGCCGCGGTCATGCTGGAGGAAGCGACGACGCGCGCGAAGGTCTCGATGTCTCCCAGATTTGTCGTCTTGTCGGCACCAGCCCGACGGCGATCCTTGACGGAAACGAGACTCACGACGATCGCCCCTACCCGACGGCCGCGACAGGCGGCGCTGCTTCAAGCAAACGCGTTGACCTTCGCCGTTGCGACCGCCAACGGCGTCGGCAAAACGGACTTCCAGCGAGCATCGCCTCGTGCATGCACAATCGCCCCACCACGCCCCAGCGTTCCGGACATGATGAGTGCACCTATTCCTAAGCGCAAGAAATTTTTGCATTTTGCATGCAATTTGTAACAAAACATTGAAATACATAAGATTTCTATATAATATCTTATTCACCGACGGGGCGGATTCTCGAACGCCTTGCACGCGGCCTCCGGCGTCTGATGCGCCTAATCACCCGCGATCATGCATCGCTCATGCCAGCCGCGGTGACCTTGTTGCGGGTCGGCCGGCCTCATCCGCCGTCAAGGGAACCGGGCTTCGGCCACGCCGATCCCATCGAAGACCGCCTGCACGACAGCGCCCGGCTCGACAAACACCATGCCGGTACAAGATCCGGTCGTCATGAACATGCCGGCGCGCATTCCGCCGCGAAATCTCACGCAGTGATTGACGAGCCATTCGACGAGCCAGCGCGGATCGCCCGCGGGGTTTCCGCCCCGCCGATCGGCGATCGCGCGTCCATCGACAGTGAGCCGTACCGGAACGTCGGCGAACGACGCGTTGCGCGCCCGTACTCCCTGCGGATCAAAGACAAAACCTCCATTGCTCTGGTTGTCGGCGAGCACCCACAAGCGATCGGCGTTCTTCCAGTCGGCGAGACGCGTATCCACCACCTCGATCGCCGCATGCACCGACCCGATCGAGGCCCACACCTCCTCACGCGAGACCGGTGCGCTGCGCGCCGCGATGTCGCGGTCGAGGCGGAAGGCGAGTTCGGCCTCGATGCCGATCATGTGAAACGCCGAGGAAGGCCACTCCGCGCGGCTCGCACGAACGAGGCCGGCCATCAGCGGCGCAGCGTTGGGCGTGTCGCCCAGCGCCTTCGCCCCGACCTTCCAACCCACGACCGGGCCGACGCGCGCGGCAACCGCATCCTGCACGGCATAGGATTCGTCGGCCGTAGTCGGGCCCGGCGAGAACGGCGTGATCTGTCGGGATGTCGACCGTGCCTCGATCAACATCGAGGCAGCGCTTTGAATATCGAATGTCATGATGCCCTATATCGATTGGACAAGCGATGGCCAACGGTCGGCCCAGGGATGGCCCCGTTCATATTGCGCCGCGAGGCCGAGCAGGACTTCATCCGCCCCGAACGCGCCTACCAACTGGATGGCGACGGGAAGTCCGCGGCGGGACGGCCGGCACGGGATGCTGATTCCCGGCAGACCGCCGGCATTGGCGAAGGCCGTGAACACGGCATGCCCGCGTGGCCCGACCTGCTTCCCGTCAATACTGTCCGGATACGTGACGTCGGCATCCCACGGCAGCGCTGCGAAGCACGGCGTGAGGATGATATCGAACCGGGCAAAGGTCTCGGCGAACCCGGCGCGGATGCGCGCCACCTTGTCGAGCGCATCGATGTAATCGGCGGCCCTCAAGGCGGCGCCTTGCTCCGCGACCCGGCGCAACGCCGGCTGCACGAGGTTCTCCCAGCCCGGATGACCGCGCAGGAACCAGGCCAGACCTGCGGGACCGATGACGGACCAGACCTGATCGAGAGCCTCGATATCGAACGGGGCCTCGCCCTGCTCGACCAAATGGCCGAGCGCCGCGAATTCGGACGCCGCTTCGGCGACATGGGCCACGATTTCCGGATCGACCGGCGCGTCGCCGAAGTTCGGCACATAAAGGATCCGCCGCGGTTGCGGCTCCGGTGCGATCAGGCTGGTCCAGTCGGGAAATGCCAGCGACGCGCGATCCCGCGGGTCGGGTCCGGCGATCGTTGCGAACAGAAGCGCGACATCGGCTGTCGTCCGCGCGATCGGGCCGATCACCTCGAAGTCGTGCAGGATCGCCGGCAGGCCGTTGACGCGCGCCACGCGCCCGATCGACGGCTTGAGTCCGACCAGCCCGGCGTGACCGGCCGGACGGCGGATCGAGCCGCCGCCATCGGTGCCGATCGCAAACGGACCTAGTCCCGCCGCCACCGCTGCGACTGCGCCGCCGCTCGAGCCCCCCGGTGTCAACCGCGGATTCCAGGGATTGCGGGTAGTCCCGAACAGAGCGCTGTGGGTGTAGCCTTGCAGCGTGAACTCAGGAACGTTGGTCTTGCCGAAAATCACCGCACCCTGGGCTCGCAACCGCGCAACTGGCAGCTCATCGTCCGAGGACATCTGGCCAGCCAGCAGGCGACTGCCCCATGTCGTGGGCAGGCCGCGCACGGGGATATTGTCCTTGACCGTCAGCGGCACGCCATCGAGGGAGCCAAGTTCCTCCCCCTTACTCCAGCGGCCTTCGCTGTCGCGAGCGGCCTGCCGGGCACCCTCGACATCGAAAGCGATGATCGCGTTGAGTTGTGGGTTGACGATTTCGCAGCGACCAAGGACCGCCTCGAGGACCTCGACCGGCGACAACTCGCGCGCGCGATAGGCTCGCGCGAGTTCACCCGCCGTCAGCGACCAGAGCTCAGCGTCGCGTCGCCATGCCATCTCGAGCAGCCAGTTACTTCACGCCGACGATCGGACCGACAAGCTTCTTCCAGGTCGCCGAGCAATCCGGATACGACTTGTCACACACTTCAGCCCAGGTCGGCAGCGAAATGTTCACGAGAGCTTCCCGGATCAGCGTTTGATCCTCCGGCTTCACCTGCACTTCGACCATGCTGAACTTCTTGACCGTCTCACACGGGTCCTTGCCGACGTTGCAACGCACCGCGTCGTCAAAAATGTTCTTGGAGTACGTCCAGATGTCGTCTTCCAGCGCGCGGAAGGCCTGGGTGAACTGAGCCTGCAGTTCGGGGGAAAGGCTCTTCCACTTGTTAAGGTTCATGCCGTAGGCGTTCAGTGCGATCTGGAAACCGATCGGCATGAAATGCGAGGTGACCTCCGGCCACCCCGCGGTGTTCGCCGAGCTCGGGCCGGTGATCGCGCAATCGGTCACGCCACGTTCCAACGCCTGTTGCGTCTCGCCGAACGGGATCGTCACGGGAATGCCACCAAGCTTCTCGACGAACTTGGCAAGCGAGGCGTCGTACACCCGCACCTTCTTGCTCTTGAGATCGCTCAGGCCGGAGATTGGAACCTTGCAGAACACGACCTGCGGGCCGAACGGCCAAAGTCCAAGCAGCTTGGCGCCGTGGCGCTCCTGCAGACGCTTGTCGAACGCATCGCGGTAGGCGTCGACAACCTTCCGCGCAATCGCGTAATCCGGATTGAGGCCGACAATATCCAGGCCGAGGAAGAAAGGCTCGTCCCGCGACACCTGCGCCAGTCGCAGCGACACGATGTCGAACAAGCCGGACTTCAGCACGCGCAACCCGTCTGCATCCTTGACGCCCAGCACATCCTGCGACTTGTAATCGACCTCGACCGGCAGACCGGTGATCTTCGCCATGTTCTCGAAGAACGGCTGCTCCTTCTTCTGCTGGATCAAGCCCGTCGCAAGCAAATTGCCGGCAACGCGCAGTTTGACGGTTTCCGCAGCCGAAGCCGCCGAAATTCCAAGCGCCACGGCTCCGGCGACGCCGAGACCGGTCACGATGCGTTGAAGCATAATCATCCCTCTCTGAAGCGTTGTCATCGATCGTCTCCCGCGCTCACTGGCCGAACAGCACGTTGGGCAAGTAGGTCGCGAGCTGGGGAAAATGAATGAGGATGCCGGTCATCACGATCATCGCCGCAACGAACGGATATGTGCCCTGGAACACGTCGTTGATCGAGCCTTCGCCGCGCACGCCCTGAATCACATACAGGGTCATCCCGATCGGCGGCGTGAGCAACGAAAGCTCACACATCAGAACGATGAAGACACCAAAGAAGACCGGATCGATTCCGACTGCAACAACGAGCGGAAACACCACCGGAACGGTGCCGACCAACATCGGCAATGTCTCGAGCGCGATGCCAAGTATCAGATACATGGCCGCGAGCACCCAAAGCAGCATGGTCGGAGAGACATGCAGGGACTTCACCAGCGAGGCAAGCGATTGCGGAACGCCCAACAGCGCGAGTACGAAATTCAGATACAACGCGGCCACCAGGATGAAAGCCGTCATAGCCGTGAGCCTGATCGTGGCGCGGAAGCAATCGTGCAGCAGTGAGATCGAGAGCTTCCCGTACAGGGCGGCGATCGGGATCGAGACGATGACGCCGAGCGCGGCGCTCTCGGTGACGGTCGCCCAGCCGCTATAGATGCTGCCCATGACGACGCCGAAGATCACGATCGGGCCGGCGAGATGAACGGAGCGCGCCAGCTTGTCGCGCAGCGGCGTGGGCTTTTCCTTCTTGCCCGTCAGATCTGGCCGCCAGAAGCTGATCAGCAAAATGGTCAGGATGAACAGCAGCGTCATGATGATCCCCGGCATGACGCCCGCCATGTAGAGACGGGATGCCGAGGTGTTGGTCATCGAGCCGTAGATAATGAAAGCGACGCCCGGCGGAATGAGATTGCCGAGGCTTGCGCCGGCCGCGATCGATCCGAGAACAAGCCGCTGATCGTAACCGCGATTCCGGAACGAGGGCAGCGCAACCGTGGAGATCGTCGCCGCCGTCGCGACCGATGATCCGGAGACCGCCGAGAACAGCGCCGAGGCGCCGATATTGGTGTGAAGAAGACCGCCCGGAAGCCGGTTGAGCCAGTCGGACAGCGAGTAGTACATCTTGTCCGTGGCGCCGCCGCGAACGAGGATCTCGCCGAGGAGAATATAGAGCGGGATAGAGAGCAGAAGGTAATCGTCGGAGGCACCCCACAACTGTTCGCCGACCGCGGCGATCGCCGGCGTTCCGACGTAGACCGCCGCGCCGAGCAGGCCGACGACAAACATCACCACCGCGACATGCAGGCCGAGGAACATCAGCCCAAGCATGATGGCGAGGCCAATGAAGATATCCAATCCGCCAATCATCACTTCATCTCCTGGGAGGCTGTCGCGCGACGGTCGATATGGACCGTCGATTCACTTTCGATTTCCTCTTCGAGGGTCTGCGGGCCGTAGCGCGCGTTGAGTTTCGTCCAGGCGCCCGCCAGCAGCAGCCGGGTCGCATAGCCTGCGCCCGCCAGCGCGGTTGCGGAGAACACGACGTAACCCAGAAGCCAGATCGATTGCGGCAACCAGAGCGGCGTGCCCAATGGGCTGGCCGCAGTGCTGCGGAGGTCAACGCTCTCCATCAGCACATGGTAGGCGCGATAGGTGAAGAACACCGCCGTCACGGCAAGCGTGAGCATGGCGGCAAAGTTGAGCACCGCGCGCTGCGCTTCCGAGAATCGCGACAGCAGAAAGTCGACCCTGGTGTGTCCGCACGTGATCAGGGTGTAGGAGAAGCCGAACGCGCCGACGGCTGCGAAGGTGTAGGAGCCTATCTCGTCCACACCCTGCAGGCTGAAGCCGAACACCTTGCGCCCAAGCATCTCGACGCATGTCAGGATCGACAGCCCAAGGAGCCACCAGCCGCACGCAATGGCGACGAAATCCACGATCGCATGCAAGGGACGGGTGAAAGAGTTGGAAGGAAGCAGCAACCGCATGTCTCTTTCTCTCCGTGTCCTAAGCTGCCTGCAGTTGCCGGCAGGGTATTTGATGGCTATATCGACGCCGCCCGGACCGGCCGGGCTGTCGGTTCATTGGAATTCCTTCGCGTCGAGCTGTCGTCGCTCTGTCAAAAACTTTGCATGCATTCCTGCGTCGAAGAACAGAAGAGTCGAATACAAGTCCGCGACAATCGCCCGGATTTTCGCCATCTTGTCCAATGTCGCGAACGATCTTTCATGACAGGATAAAATTGGGACTCTTCCGCCGGAGCGCCGCGACCGTGGCCCAGACCACTTTGCATTATGATGAGGCCTCCGACCCCTTCGCGCATGATTCGAAGGAGCGCGAGAGCGATACCCTTCATGGCGAGGTGCTGTCGCGCCTGCGCGACTTGATCGTCGAGGGACGGCTGCCGCCGGCCGCACGCGTACCTGAAAAGGAGCTCTGCGCGGAGTTGGGCGTGTCGCGAACGCCTCTGCGGGAAGCCTTGAAAGTCCTGGCCGCCGAAGGCCTGGTCGAGCTGCGGCCCAATCGGGGGGCCCACGTGCGCCGGTTCACCGAACAGGACGTGCGGAACATGTTTGAAGTGCTCGCCGCCCTCGAAGCCGCGGCCGGGCGGCTTGCCTGCGCGCGCATAACGGATACGGAAATCGCCGCGATCGAGCGCCTGCATTACGAAATGTATGGCCACTACATGCGGCGCGAGCTGCCCGCCTATTTCCGCCTCAACCAGGCGATCCATCTCAGCATTGTCGAAGCTGCGCGCAATCCCGCCTTGACGGAGACGTACACGGGATTCACCGCGCGCATGCGCCAATTCCGATACTCGGCCAACACCGTCGACCAGGACCGTTGGGGCGACGCCATGCGGGAGCACGAGCAGATGCTCGTCGCCTTGCGAGAGCGCGACGGCGTCGAACTTGGATCGATACTATTCGATCACCTTCTGAGGAAGTACGCGGCGGCATCACAGGCCATCGGCCGGGACGCCCGAAGCAGCGAGCGTTCGGCCACGCACGGCGCGTAAGACGCTCCCCTCTAAAGCGCGATGAGATTAGGTTGAATTGTCATCGCGCTTTAGCTTCTTGTTTGAGCATGATCTTTTCGGAAAACCGCTTCACACTTTTCCGGATCATGCTCTAGGTCCTGTGGACATTTACCGCAACCAGAGCATGGTTGCAGCGAGCGTTAGGACAGCA
>NZ_JBHMET010000031.1:0-12826 GCF_042430365.1 Bradyrhizobium erythrophlei | reverse complement strand
GTGCCTGAACTTCTTCGCCGCTGCCGGTTATGATCGCGTCTGATCAGAATCTGCTCTAGGCCGGGACGACACCGGTTATGCGGCACCCTGCATCACCAAATCGCAATACGCATATCCGTCGCGCTCAACGCGCTCCCCGGTCGTCACCGCAAGCCGATGCGAAAACATCGGGCCCGCGACAACGCAGGTGTGAAACTCGCCGTTCTCGCCGCAGGGATCGATTCCCTCGGGCAGATCCGCCAGCAATTGCCCATCGAACTTGCGGCCGGCGAATTCGGCCGGCAGCTTCTTGAGGTCGACGGTTGCGAGATACGCTTCGAGCCCGCTTGCGATCATCGCCTGCGCCAGCGCCTGCGTCGGCCGACCCCACAACGGAAACACCGGCGTGATGCCGGTGCCGGCGAGCTTCTGCTCGCGATAGGCCCTGATGTCGGCGAGGAAGAGATCGCCGAAAATCATATGCGTGATGCCCTCGCCGACAGCCTGCGCCACCGCCTCGCCGATCCGCGCTTCAAAGACCTCGTTCGGGCACGGATAGGGGATCGGCACGATCCGCTGCGGCAAACCGGCGGCTCTGCATTGCGCGTGCAGGATGTCCTCGCGGACACCGTGGATCGCGACGCGGCCAAGGGTCTCCGTGACCGTCGTCAGCGCGCCGACGACCTCGAATTCGCCGGCTCGCAGCACTTCGTGCAGCGCGAATGCGCTGTCCTTGCCACTCGACCAGGAGATCAGCGCCTTCGGCCGCGGCATCAGTTCATCGGCGAGCTTGTGCGAGACGGTGCGCGGCGTGATCGCGGCTTCGCGGCGGGCGCGGCTTCCGGCGCGGCATCCTTCAACGCGCCGATCCGCCTGAGCGCGGCTTCCGCGGCGCGCTCGCCGCTCTCCCACGCGCCGTCGACGGTGCCCCACAGCGTCTCATGCGTGGCTTCGCCGGCGAGATAGACGCAGCCGAACGGCTCGCCGAGGACCTTCCGCGATTGCTGCGCACCGGGTGCGGCGGCCGACATCGCGCCGAGGATAAAGGGCGAGGCGTTCCAGCGCGTCGCGCTGGTCTTCTTCACGGCGCTCGCGACCTCGCTGCCGTAGAGCTTGCCGAGCCATTCCACGGCGAAGGCGGCCATCGCCTTCTCGCCCTGCGCCGAGAGATCGCGGCCGAAGGAGCCAGCGACGTCGAGCGTGCAGAGCGACGAGCCGCCGATATTGCCCGACAGCAGCGCCGTCCTGGTCGAATTGCTCTGTTCGATGATGACGTCGTCGCGCGACAGCCCGAGCGGATTGCCCGCGATCTGCACCGCGATGCGATCGTAGCTGCCGAGGCTGAGCTTTGAGGCGGCATCGAGCGTGCGCTTCGGGATATCGGGCGCGAACTTGATGTTGCCACTTGTGAGCACGTTGCTCGACACCGTGATGACGGCGGCGCGTGCGGTGATCTTGCCGGACGGCGTATCTACTTCGACGTCGCGGTTGCTCCAGGAGATCCGCTGCGCCTGGGTCGACAGTGCCAACGGAAGCTGCTCGCTGAGCTTCGCGATCAACGTGCCCAATCCCTGCCGGCAGGCGATCGCGGAATTGCGGTCCTGCGCGCGAGCCTTGTCGACCGTCGAAACGTCCTTCAGATCCTTGCCGCTGAAGCTTGCGCCGAGCAGGAACTCGGCCGTGCCGGCCCAATCGCCGAGATCCTTCGGCACCACCGCACCGCAGGCGATGTCGCCTCGGCGCGCGGCATCGTCGATGGCGCGGTTGGTGCGCACCAGGGCCGCAAGAAACTCCTCGGTCTCGCCGGGGCGGGCATAGCGCCGACCGATCCGGATCTTCTGGCCCGACGGCGCGGTGACGATCTCGAGGCCTGCCGCGCGCGCCAGCCGGATCATCGGATTGGTCTCGGGATTGTGCATCCAGTGCGCGCCGCGATCGAACGGCACATCGAAGGTCGCGGCATCGGTCTGGCAGCGCCCGCCGACCTGGCTAGAGGCTTCCACCACGATCACCTTGCGGCTGGCGGCTGCGACCCGTCGTGCTGCAGCAATGCCGGCCGCGCCCGCGCCGATCACCACGATATCGGCCTCGCGCACCCGCGGCGCGGCGAAGGCCCGGCCGCCGAACGAAGGCGTCAGCGCGAGGCCTGCAGACGCCGACAGGAACGCGCGGCGGGTGATCGTCATGGCATGGTTTCCGGGGACTTGCAGAAAACGGGAACGCTTCGCGAACTCTGCCGCATCTCACCGATCGCAGCAACCATCATGGTAAATCAATCATGATTGATCGGCTCGACCCATGAACTAAATTGAAACGGCTTCCGACCATGATAAGTGAGCACGAGCGGTCGTAGAACCGCTGGGGGGATTCCATGGGCATGATGCTCGATACTGTCGGCAAATGGATCGCGGGCTACCTGCAAAAGGAAGTCCCGGGTTACGAGCCGTTCACGCCGAGCGACCCGGAACATCTGCGCGGCATCATCCAGGGCGGCGACGTTCTGCTGGTCGAAGGCAACAACCGGATCTCCGGTATCATCAAATACCTGACGCAATCGACCTGGTCGCACGCCGCGCTCTATGTCGGCCCGATCGACGGCGCCTTCGAGCCCGACGGCGAACAGCACGTGCTGATCGAGGCCAATATCGGCGAAGGCGTGACCTCCGCGCCGCTGTCGAAATATTTCGCCTATCACACCCGCATGTGTCGACCGGTCGGGTTGTCCTACGAAGACCGCACCACGGTGTGCCGCTATGCCATCAACCGCATCGGCTTCGGCTACGACACCAAGAACATCCTCGATCTGGCGCGCTTCCTGTTCCCGCTGCCGATCCCGCAGCGCTGGCGGCGGCGCATGATCGCATTCGGCTCCGGCGATCCGACCAAGATCATCTGCTCGGCCCTGATCGCGCAGGCGTTCGATGCCGTGCGCTACCCGATCCTGCCCAAGGTCACACGCGCCGCCAGCCGCAAGGCGCGCCGCGAGATCCTACATATTCGCGATTCCTCGCTCTACATGCCGCGTGACTTCGACATCTCGCCCTATTTCGAGGTTGTCAAACCCACCATCGTGAACGGATTCGACTACACGGCCCTGCACTGGGCCGACAAGCAAAAGCCGCTCCAGGAGGTAGCGGGCGAATTCAGTGTGTTTCCAGAAAACAAGTCGCCGCCGCTTGTTCCTGAGGAGGCTGACGAAGAGGCGCCGCTTCCGGCTACGGAAGTGAAGGCCGTGGACGCGGCGCCGGCACAGGCCTAGTTGCTTTGCAGATGGGATTGCCGCCGGGGATGTCAAGCGGAGCGCCACGCGATGTCGCAGTTTGGAATCGATCTTGATTTCCGGCTTCGTCGTTGAGTTCTGACGACGGCACCTCTAGGGTGCGCGACGTTCAAGCCTTTATCCCTTCGGTGGTTTCACCGTGCTTTCGCTCATTGATTTCTCGACGATGGCCGCGCGGTCGGACGAGAATCCCGCGCGCTGGCGCCGGCCCTTCATTGCCTGGCTCGACGGAATCGAGAAGGGATGGGCGGTCCCGCTGCTCCTCGCGCTGTTTGTCGCGGTCTGGACCGCGTATCTCGTCATCGCCTATCTCGGCGCCGCGCTCCATCCCGATGTGCTCGAGACCTGGACGCTCGGCCGCCGCCTCGAATGGGGATACCCCAAGCATCCGCCGCTGATGGGCTGGGTCGCAAGGGCGTGGACGTCAGTCTTTCCATTGGCCGACTGGTCGCTGCAGTTGATGGCGATGGTCAACGCCGCCGTGGCGCTTTGGGCCGTCGATCTCATCTCGCGCCGCTTTGTCGCCGGCGAGAAGCGGGTCATCGTGCTGCTGTTGTTGATGCTGCTGCCGGTCTACCAGTTCCATGCCCAGCGGTTCAACGCGAACACGGTGCTGCTCGCAATCTGGCCGCTCGCAACCTACTGCTTCCTGCGCGCATTCGAGGCGCCGAGGCGGATCGGGTGGGCGATTGCGGCCGGTGTCGCCTGCGCCGTTGCGATGCTCGGCAAATATTATTCGATCTTCCTGGTCGCGAGCTTCGTCTTCGCGGCCACCGTCCACCCGGATCGGCGCCGCTATCTGCTTTCGGCCTCGCCGTGGATTTCGACCGCCGCCGGACTGCTCACGCTCGGCCCGCATCTGCATTGGCTTGCGACGACCGGCGCTACGCCGTTCGACTATGCGCTGGCCCACGCTGGCACCGATCACGCAACCGCGTTGCGGGAGGTGCTGTACTTCATCGGTGGCTTGATCGCGGCCGCCGGGATCGCGGCCGTGACGTGGGTCTTCATTGCCGGAGAGCGCCTCGCGCGTCTGCCGCAGGATTTCCGCAACCTGCAGCCCGGGCTCTGGCTGCTGTCGCTGGTCGCGATCGGCACCATCCTCTTTCCGGCCGCGGTCTCGCTGGCCGTCGGCACCGATCTGCCGTCGCTCTGGGCCGTGCAGGGCCTGTTCCTCTTGATCGTCCCGATCGTGTGCGGAACGAGCTATCCGATCGAGCGGTTCTATGCCGTCAACCTCACGGTCATGGTAGCGGGGATCGCCCTTCTCGCCGTCGTCGCCGCCGCGCCGCTCCACGCGCTCTACCGCCACGCCTATGGTTATGAGGAGGGCCGCGGCTTTTATCGCTCGGCGGCGCATGAACTGACCACACGATGGCACGACCGCACCGGAATTCCGCTTGCTGCCGTGAGCGGCGACGACGCGCTCGCCTTTGCCGCCGCCTTCTACAGTCCGGACCATCCGCGCTGTGTTCGACCGCTTGCCGACCAGCACACGTGGAGTTTTTTCCCCCGCAAGATCAGGCTCGATCGCGGCTGGGCGGCGCTGTGCTTCGCGGACCAGCCGGATTGCCTGAACTGGATGGAACGCACGACGGCGCGGGCCTCGGACTTCGTTCGCTCGGAATTCGACGCCCGGTCGACGCTCTTGGGGAAGGTCGGCCAGACGCGTCGGGTCGTGATGCTGATCGTGCCGCCGCGCCGCGACGAGAAACCTCCGACCCCGCCCGACGTCGAGGATTTCAGCTCCAGCCGCCGCTCCCACGACTGATCAAAACGTCGCCGCCAAGGTCAGCCGCACCGCGAGCGGCTCGGCCGGGTGCACATGGCGATCGGCGACGCCGTCGATCGGTTCGCCCGGCAGCCGGGATAGGTAGTAATATTCGATCTGGTTGGTCCGCGCGTTGAACAGATTGAGCACGTCGAGCTGCAGCCGCATCCCGTTGTCAAATCTATAGCCGGCGCGAGCGTTGAAGATCAGCGACGATTGCGAGCGCACGCTATTGTCTTCGACCAGCGGACGCGGGCCGAAATAGCGCCCGCGCAAAGCGCCGAACCAGCCGGTCTCCCGGCCAAAGGTGATGCCGCCGCTGGCGACCCAGGCCGGCGCGCCGGGGATGTAGTTGCCGACCGGATCGACATCGGTGAAGCGGGCGCTAGTGTAGGCGAGATCGAAATCCAGGCTCATCCACGGCAGCACCTTGTACTGGTTGGTCCATTCGACACCGACACGGCGGCTCGGCCGGCTCGGCTCGGTGGTGCCGGCATCGCCGACGAACAAGAGCTCGGAATCGAAATCCAGCACGAACACGGCGAGCGACGAGGTGAGACCGTCGATCGCGCGGGTGCGGATGCCGAGTTCGGCGCCCTTCGAACGTACCAAGAGCGGCACGCGGTCGAGCGGCATCACCTTGTCGTTGGGATCGACTGTGATCGTCGCACCGCGGATGTCATTCGAATGCAGACCGAAGCCGGCATTGCCGTAGAATTCGGTCTTGTACCAGGGCCCGAGCACGATGCCGGCCTTCGGGCTCGTCATCGCGGCGCGCGCATTGCCGGAATTCTGCGGCGTGTCACTGAGCACATGGCCCGCGAAATAGTCCTCGCGGATGCCGACCGTGGTGCGCATCCAGTCGGTCCAGCGCGCGGTGGTGTCGGCCCACAGCGCGACACTGCCCTCCTGCACCTGGTCGTTGCGCACCGTGGACAGGATCTGCCGCTGCAGCGTCTTGAACAGGCCGACATTGATGTCGTCGTAGCGGGTCTGCACGCCGATCCGCGTCTCGGTGTCGATGCCGGCGAAGCGGAGATCGAAGGCGTGGCTGGCATCGAAGCCATAGACGGTGCGCCTGTCGATCTGGCTGAACTGATCGCCATTGACGGGATCGTCGAGGAAGTAGGTGAAATTGTTGTCAAGCTGCAGCGACGTACGGATCACATAGGCGTTTACCTTGGTCTGCCCATACTGGCTCGACTGCGTCCAATTGCTTGAGAGGCTGAAGCGGCTGGAGGTGCCGCCATCTGTCGGATCAAGCGAACCGTAGCGATTGATCAGGCCCTGATCGATCGCGCGCCGCGCGACCTGGTCGGTCGAATTCCAGCCGTTGGAATAGGTCATCGCCGTCAGCGAAAAGCCGTCGGTCGCCGTGCCCTGGCTGTAGCGCAGCACGCCGTTCAGCTTGCGGATTCGTCAGGCACATCCCACGGGCCGTTGTACTTGTTGGCCTCGAACGCGGCGAGCAACGTGCCGTCGCCGACCCGCGTCGATCCCGCAGCCAGCGCGCGCTGATAGCCGAAGCTGCCGAAGGTCAGCTCAGTGATGTTCTTCGGCATCGTGTTGAGATAGCCGATGCCGACGGCGCCGGCGGACGCGAAATCGCCCTTGTCGGCATAATAGGGGCCCTTGCGGACATTCACGGACCGGATCAGTTCCGGGATCAGGAAGTTGATGTCGGCATAGCCCTGGCCGTGGCCATGGGTCCGCATGTTGACCGGCATGCCGTCGACGGTGATGGCGAGATCGGTGCCATGGTCGAGATTGAAGCCGCGCAGGAAATACTGGTTGGCCTTGCCCTCGCCGGAGTGCTGGGTGACGATCAGGCCCGGCACCGCCTCCAAGGCCTCGCCGGGGCGCGAGAACGGTCGCGCATTCACCTCATTGCCGCTGATCTGTGTCGCGCTGGCGGCCGTGGGCTGCAGGTTAGGTGTTTGCGAGGACGCGGAGCCGCTGCTGACGCCATTCATCGATGAGGCGGGCTGGCTCGGCTGGGGCGCCGCGGGCTTGCGGCCGCTGGCGGCGTGGCGTGGATGTTGGGAAGCCCTGCTGCGCTTTGCCGGCGCCTGATCCGGCAAGGTCACCGTCACCGGCGGAAGCTGGCCCACCGTCGCGGCGAGCGTTTGGGCCTCCACCGCCGGCGTGAGCACGGCAATGGATACCGCTGCTGGACATATCCGCAAAACTGTCCGGCGCAACACCCATGCCCCCGCATGATACCTGTTACAGTCACGCGACGACCGCACCAGCCCAACCCGCCGCATCACGCTAGCAAGAGCAGTATGATGTCTCAATAAGAACATCATACTGGCCAACAGCACGCCAACACGGACAGTCCATGCAACGGATCACCATCACCATCGAGGACGACCTGCTCGCGGAGATCGACGCCGCCGCGGAAGCGCGCGGCTACCAGAACCGCTCCGAGATCATCCGCGATCTCGCCCGCGCCGGGCTGCAGCAAAGCGCGGAGGATGCGCCGTCAGGGCAATGCGTCGCCGCGCTGGTTTACGTCTACGATCACGCCGCGCGCGACCTGTCGAAGCGGCTGGTGCAAAACTTCCACGGCCATCACGATCTGTCGCTGGCGACGCTGCATGTCCATCTCGACGACGACAGCTGCATGGAAGTGACGGCACTGAAGGGCGAAAGCGGTGAGGTGCGGCATTTCGCCGACCACATCATCGCCGAGCGCGGCGTGCGCTACGGCCGCGTGGTGATGATCCCGACCACGCCGGACAAGAAGCCGCGCAAGCGGGGGCACAAGCATGATTGAAGCGCTGTAGCCCGGATGGAGCGCAGCGTAATCCGGGGCCTTGCGCCCGCGGACGAACCGTCCCGGATTTCGCTCCGCTTCATCCGGGCTACGTAGGAATTACGCCGCCTTGGCTTTCGTCCCGCACGGCAGGCCGGCGCGGGCGAGGCCGCCGTAGAGCGGCTCGTTCGGCATCTCGGATGTCAGGATCGCACGCACCGCGATCAGCCGGTCGAGATCGATGCCGGTCGGAAATCCCTTGCTCTCGCAGAGGAAGACGAGGTCCTCGAACACGACATTGCCGGTCGCGCCCGGTGCGAACGGGCAGCCGCCGAGACCGCCGAGCGAGCCGTCGAGCACGCGGGCGCCTTCATCGAGTGCGGCGGACGCATTGGCAATGCCCATGCCGCGGGTGTCATGGAGGTGGATGCAAACCGGCTTCGAGCCGGCGATCCTGACCGCGCCTTTGGTCAGCTCGCCGACCTGCTTCGGCCCGGCATAGCCGACCGTATCGGCGATCGCGACCATGTCGACGCCGACCTCGTAGAGCTTCTCGGTGAGGCGCAGCACCTCCTTCGGATCGACCGGACCGACGATGGAGCAGCCGAGCGCCATCGAGATCGCGGCGTTGACCACCGGCTTGTGCGCGCTGGCGTCGCGCAGCTCGCAGAGCCGCTTGATGTTGTCGATTGCCGACTCGCGCGAGCGGTTGGCATTGGCCTGGCTGTGCTCCTCGGTCGCCGACACCACCGAGGCGATTTCGGCGACGCCAGACGCCAGCGCCTCGTTGACGCCGCGCTCGTTGAGCGCGAGCGCGATGCCGTGGGCGCCGGGTAGCGAGGCGACGGTCGAAACTACGTCGCGGACGTCGACGAATTGCGGGAAGGTTTTGGCCGGCAGGAACGAGCCGACCTCGAAATGCCGGACGCCCGCGGCGTATTCATCGCGCACCCAGCGTTCCTTGGCCGACGTCGAGGGGAACGCCTTCACGAGCTGCAAGCCGTCGCGCAGGCCGACTTCGCGCAGGCTCACTCGGTCGTTGGGATAGATATCATGGACGCGGGTCATGGCAGCCTCACGCAGCGTTTCCGGTTGACGGGATTTCTGGCTTGTCGAGCTCGGCGCGGATCGCTTCGGTGTCAGCGCCGAGCAGGGGCACCTTCAGGCCTTCGCCGATATTGCCGCCGTTCCATTCGACCGGCAGCGCGGGCACGCGGAACGGCTTGCCGTCGGCGTTGACGTTGTTGACGAGCCCACCGGGCCGCAGCACGTGCGGGTCCTGCAACAGATCCTCGGGCCGGTTGATCGGCGAGAAGCAGATGTTGAGTGCATCGAGCTTTGCCGACAGCTCGGCCACGTTCCAGCGTTTGATCTCCTCGGCGACACGCGGAATAATCCGGTCGCGGGCCAAGATGCGATCGGTGGTGGTGCGCAGCGTCGGATCGTCAGCAAGCTCCTGCAAGCCGAACTCGCGGCAAAAGCTCTGCCAGTGCCCCTCGGTGACGACGCCGATGAAGATGCGCTCGCCGCCGGCGGCATCGAAGATGTCGTAGATCGGCCAAGCGTGCTCGCGCTCCGGCATCGAGCGCGGCTTGCGGCCGGTCATCTCGTACTCGACCATGTGCTGGGCGACCAGGAACAGGCAGTTCTCGAACAGGCCGATGCGGATGTCAGCGCCGTCCCGCTTGCCGCCGCGCTTCTGGTAGAGCGCGGCCAGGATCGCGATCGCGCCGAACATGCCGCCCATTATGTCATTGGCGGAGGAGCCGACACGCTGCGGCTTGTCGCGCGTGCCCGTCATGGCCGCCAGCCCCGACATCATCTGCACCACCTCATCCAGCGCCGGGCGATGGTCGTAGGGGCCGGACAGAAACCCCTTGTGGCCGGCGACGATCAGATGCGGATGCGCCTTGCGCAGCTCCTCGGCGCCGAGCCCCTGCTTCTCGAGCTGACCATCGCGAAAATTCTCCAGGAACACGTCGGCGCTGGCGAGCAGCCGGTGCATCGTCTCGCGGTCTTCCGGCTTGGTGAAATCGAGCACGACACTGCGCTTGCCGCGGTTGAACAGCGGGAAGAACGAGGTGCCCATGCCGCCGAGCGAGCGGGTCTTGTCGCCTGCGGGCGGCTCGACCTTGATGACCTCGGCGCCGAGTTGCGCCAGGATCATCCCGCAGGTCGGGCCCATCACCATGTGGGTCATCTCGAGAACCCTCACGCCCTCCAGCGGCAGTCCGCTCCCGGTCATCGGTTTCTCCGTGCTCATGCTCTTCTTTTTTGACGCGTTTTCTTCACGCGAACCGGTGTCCACTTCGCTCGAAAACACTTCGGATATCAGCTCAGACTAGGCTTCCGCGCGCTATCTGAAAAATATAATCTGTCGAATAGTGCATTCGTGGTTCTAGAACGCTTGATCTCCATGGACTCGCGCCAGCTTCGCTATTTCATCGCGGTTTACGAGCAGCGCAACCTGTCGCGGGCGGCGGATCAGGCCAATGTCGCGCAGTCCGCGCTGAGCCACCATATCGCGAACCTCGAGGCCGAATTCGCCACGCCTTTGTTCGAGCGCAAGCCGCGCGGCATGGAACCGACCGCGGCCGGCGAGCGGCTCTATGAGCACGCCCGCATCATCCTGCGCGCGATGGCCGCCGCCGAGCGCGAAATCAAGGAAGGCGGTAGCGTGATCGCCGGCGACATCTCGATCGGCATGGCCAATTCCGGGATGAAGGCGATCGGCGTGCCGCTGATGCGCACCGTGCTGACGAAATATCCAAACCTGAAGCTGTCGCTGACCGAGAGCCTGTCGGGCGCGACGCTGCTGCATCTGTTGAGCTCCGAGGTCGACCTCGCGCTGGTCTACAATCCGCCGTCCGAGAAGGAGCTGATCGCCGAGCCGGTGCTGGAAGAGCAGATGTTCTGCGTCGGCACCGAGAAGCTGGTGGGCAAGGCCAGGGTGCCGATCACCTTCGAGGACGTGACGCGGCTGCCGCTGATCCTGCTGCTCTATGGGCTATCCTCCCGCGCGCTGCTCGACGACCCCGTGCTGCTGAAGCGGCTGGAGGCCAACGCGATCCTGCATCTCAACTCGATCAGCGGCATGATCGGTGCGCTGACCGAAGGGTTGGGCTGCACGATCGCGACCAAGCTGTTCGTGAAGGAGCAGCTACAGGCCAAGACGGTGGTCGCGCGCGAAGTGATCGAGCCGAAGCTGACCCGCACGCTCTATCTCTGCCGCCTGCGCAACCGCCCGATGACCTATGTGATGGAGGAGATGTGCCGGCTGATCCGCGCCCTGATCGCCGAACAGGTCGGCCGCGGCGCCTGGGAGGCGACGCTTTTGATCTGATATCGAAAATATCGAACGATTCCTTCGATATGTTCGTCTGGATTTCTGGCTCCTGAGTGCCAAACATGGCGCGATCGGCACGCCTTCGCGAAGAAAGGCGGCCATTGGCCCATTCGGGAGGACACGATGAGCGCCGTCGAACTCGGCTCGGTCAGCGATCTTGCCACCACGCGAAGCGAGCCCGACGAGATTGCACGGCGGCTCGAGGCCCTGCCCGCCTCCTCCTATGTCTGGCGGCTGGTGATCCTACTCTCGCTCGGCGGCTGCTTCGAGATCTACGACCTGTTCTTCACCGGATACATCGCGCCGGGCCTCAACCGCAGCGGGTTGCTGACCACCACGACCCAGGCCTTCTTCGGCTTCTCCGGGATCGGCGCCTTCGTCGCGGCGACCTTTGCCGGCTTGTTCGTCGGTACCTTCTTCTTGGGGTTCCTCGCCGACCGGTTCGGGCGGCGGGCCATCTTCACCTTCGCGCTGCTCGGCTACAGCGCGGCATCGGTCGTGATGGCGTTTCAGACCACCTCGGAGGGGCTGCTGCTGTGGCGGTTCATCGCCGGGATCGGTATCGGCGTCGAGATCATCACAATCGATGCCTACATCACCGAACTCGTGCCGAGCTGGCTGCGTGGCCGTGCCTTTGCGGTCAACCAGTCCGTGATGTTCATATCGGTCCCGATCGTAGCGTTCCTGTCGTGGTGGCTGGTGCCGCTGCAGCCTTACGGCCTCGATGGCTGGCGCTGGGTGGTGCTGATAGGTGCCGCCGGCAGCATGGTGATCTGGGTGTTGCGACTTTTCGTCCCGGAAAGCCCGCTCTGGCTGGCGCGCCACGGCCAGACCGAACAAGCCCTGAAGATCCTTGCGACGCTTGAAGCCTCCGCGGGCTTCGGCAACACGCGGCCAAATGCAATCCCCAGCAGAGGGCCCGCGAGCACGCCGACGAAGGTCGGTTTCGCCGAGTTATTCCGGCCGCCTTATCTCTCGCTCGTCGTGATGTTCATGGTGTTCAATTTCTGCCAGGCGTTCGGCTTCTATGGCTTTGCCAACTGGGTGCCGACGCTTTTGGTCGAGAAGGGCATCACGGTCACCAAGAGCCTGCAATATTCCTTCATCGTCGCGTTCGCCTATCCGATCGCGCCCTTGCTGGCGTCAAGTTTCGCCGACCGTCTCGAACGCAAATGGATCATCTGCGGAGCGTGCGTCGCGATCATCGTGTTCGGCGCGACCTTCTCGCAATTCACCACACCTGCCCTGCTGATCCTGAGCGGCGTTCTGCTGACCGCCGCGAACATCACGATGTCGTATGCCTATCACGCCTATCAGACTGAGGTGTTTCCGACCGCAATTCGCGCCCGCGCCTCGGGCATCGTCTATTCGATGAGCCGGATCAGCGCGATGTTCTCGGGGTTCATCGTCGCCTATATGCTTCGCATCGGCGGCGTCGGCGGCGTGTTCGGCCTGATCACCTCGGCCATGATCCTCGTGGTCATTGTCGTGGCAGCGTTCGGCCCGTACGTCCGCGGCAAGCCGCTCGACGCCTGATCGCGACACAAACGGCACTTGCCGAAGCCATATTGGGTGTCTACCTCTCGCCGGGAACTTCAGAGCATCGGTTCTGATTGAATCAGAACCGATGCTCTAGAGCAGATTCTGATCAGACGCGATCATAACCGGCAGCGGCGAAGAAGTTCAGGCACT
>NZ_JBHMET010000030.1:0-30228 GCF_042430365.1 Bradyrhizobium erythrophlei | reverse complement strand
TGAACCGCTATCATTAGGATAAAACCGCCTTCCCGGAGCTAACTGGACAGGCTCCTAGCGGCACAATGCCGAGAACCGAAAGGCCGAACAGCAGCGTGTGGGCGTCCGGACGCGCGGCATGGGCGAGGAAGACGACCGGAACGAGAACAAGCAGCCAGAGCAGCGGATTTCGTCTGATGTCTTCAATCAACGGACGCATGGGGCACCTCTTCGCGCTTCAGCCTGTCCATGGAGCAGCAGCACCGCCGACGAGGGGCAGATCAGTGGTTCGGCGGGGACGGCGCTAACTTGATGCTTCAAATCTGTCCCAATGCCCCTGCGAGACTTTTATGATCGACGACAACAAGAATGACAGATAGCGTTCGGTCTGCGACGGCCAGGTCGTTGATCGGTGCAACCATGCTTCGGCAGATCGCCTTTGCAAGTGCCGTAAGTCTTGCGAACATCGCCATCCACGCGGCGGCGATGGCTCTGGTCATCGGCGCGGCGCGAGCGACCACGGCAAGGTGGCCATCTGCAAGCACGTCGCATCTTGTCGCAGTGATGATGGCGACCGTCGCTGTCCTGATGGCGGCTCACAGCTGCGAAGTCATGGTCTGGTCGCTGGCCTACGCCCTTGTCGACGTTGTACCAGAAGGAACCGACCGGGTATACTTCGCGTTCGTGAACTTCACGACGCTCGGATACGGAGACATCGTCCCCGTCGCTCGCTGGCGCTTGCTCGGTCCGATGACCGCCATGAACGGCGTCCTCTTGTTCGGGTGGTCGACCGCCGTCATTTTCGAAGTCCTGAGGACCGCGCTGCGGAAGCCGGCCTGAAGGTTGGTGCAGGCTAGGCGGTCAAGTGACCTTGTCACGCGACCGCGCGCGTCCGTCATGCCGCAGCCGCCATTGGCTTCTCCATCCGCTTCACCTAGCTTGTCGCAACGCCAGAGCGGCTTGCGTGACAAGCGCCGGCGGCGGGGAGGACATCTGCGATGCGACTGAAACGATGGCTTGCGCTGCTTGTGGCGGCCTTTGCCTGCACTGGCACGGCGTTCGCCGCCGAATTGCGGGTGACACTGCTCGGCACGGGAACGCCAACGCCGCGGCTGTTGAGCTTCAGCGCCGCGACGCTGGTGGAGGCGGGGCCGGAGAAGCTGATCTTCGATCTGGGGCGCGGTTCGACGATCCGGCTGTTCCAGAAGAAGATCCCGATCGGCGCGATATCGGCGCATTTCATCACCCATATGCATTCCGATCACGTGGTCGGCCTGCCGGACATGTGGCTGACCGGATGGATCGGCACGCCGTTCGGCTCGCGCAAATCGCCGATGGTGATCTTCGGACCGAAAGGCACGGTCGCGATGACGGAGAACCTCACAAAAGCGTTTTCCGAGGACATCCGCATCCGCATCGACGACGAGGACTATCCGCCCCAGGGCATCGCCTTCGCGGCAACGGACATCGAGCCGGGCCTCGTCTACGAGAAGAACGGCGTCAAGGTGAGTGCGATCGAGGTCAATCACGGCGAGAAGATCAAGCCGTCGTTCGGCTACGTCGTCGAGTATGCGGGCCGGAAGGTCGTGCTGTCCGGCGACACCAAGCCCGATGACCGCGTGGCGAAGGCGGCCGCGGGCGCCGACCTCTTGATCCATGAGGTCGCGGTCATCGATCCGGAGCTGTTCAAGACGTATCCGAACTACCGCGCGATCGAGAACCACCACACCTCGCCCGAGGAGGCCGGCAAGATCTTCAGCGGCGCCAGGCCGAAGCTCGCGGTCTACTCTCACATCGTGTTTGCGACGCAACCGCCGACGCAGGACGTGCCGGAGGAGGCGCTATTGGCGCGGACGCGAACGACCTATCAGGGACCGCTGGTGATCGGCCATGACCTGATGTCGTTCGTGATTTCGGACAAGGTCGAGGCCTTTGCGCCCGACGGGACGGCGATCAAGCCGCTCACGGCGGACAAGTGATCGACGCGACCAACAACAAGAACAAGGGAGGAGAGCGATGGAGCAGATCCGCGTATGCACCCATGAAGGGCCCGGCGCAAAGCCGGTGATCCGCACCGTGCCGTGGCCCAAGGTCGGCGGAAAGGCGGCTCTCATCAAGGTCGGCGCCTGCGGCGTCTGCGGTACCGATCTGCATATCCTCAAGGGACACTGGCCGAAGCCGCTGCCGTGGCCGTTCACGCTCGGTCACGAGCTCGGCGGCGTCATCGTCGAATGTGGTCCTGAATTCACCGAGGACTTCATGAGCAAGCCGCTTCAGGTCGGATCGAAGGTGATGATCCCGCCCTTGATGCCGTGCGGCCGCTGCTACTACTGCATCCATTACCCCGAGAGCGCCAACAAGTGCCTGACCCCGGTCTATTACGGCCGCTATCTCGGCTTCGACAAGGCACCGCATCTGTGGGGTGGCTGGGCCGAATATGTCTATGTCGATCTCGATATGCTGCCGGGCACCAAGATCTACAAGCTGCCCGACGACATGTCGCTCAGGCTAGGGGCATTGTCGGAACCGCTCACCTCCTGCATCCGCGCCTTCAACCGCGCAACCCGCGCCGGCGGCTTCAAATGGGGCGACACCGTCGTGATCCAGGGCTCGGGCCCGATCGGCATCCTCGCGGTCGCCGCCGCGCAGGAGATGGGCGCGGGCCGCGTGATCTCTGTCGGCGCGCCGGAAACCCCGCGCCTCGCGCTGGCGCGGAAATTCGGCGCGGAGGCGACCGTCGACATCGACCATCTCAAGACGGCGGAGCAGCGCATCAAGGTGGTGCGCGACATCGTCGGCGGCTTCGGCGCCGATCTCGTGATGGATTGCTCGGGTCATCCGACCGCAGGGCCGGAGGGCATCGAGATGCTGCGCGACGGCGGCACCTATGTCGAGATGGGCCAGTTCACCGATGCCGGCTCGATCAATACGTCATGGCACCGCATCTGCACGAAAGATCTCAACGTGCTCGGCTCCTGGGGATTTACCGGCAACGACCTGCCGCTCGGCGTCGACATGCTCTACCGTACGCGCAACAAATATCCGTGGCTTGACATGCAGACGATCTATCCGTTCACGGAGGAGGGCGTTACGCAGGCGGTCGCGGATGCCATGGCGATGAAGACGGTGAAGTCGACCATCGTGCCGTGGCCGGAACTGGTGAACTGAACTGGAGTTGGCAATGCCTTTCGATTTGATCCTGCGCGGCGGCAGGGTGATCGACCCGTCGCAGAAGCTCGACGCCGTGACGGATGTTGCGTTTGCGGGCGGCAAGGTGGCGGCGGTCGGCCGCGACCTGAAGGCGGATCCCGCGACCGAGGTCCGCGACGCGTCGAAATACATCGTCACGCCGGGGATCATCGACCTGCACACCCATGTCTATTGGGGCGGCACCTCGCTCGGCATCGACGCGGAGGAGTTCTGCCGCACCTCGGGCGTCACCACGTCGGTCGATACCGGCAGCGCGGGCCCGGGGAATTTTGCAGGTTTCCGCAAGCATGTGATCGAGCCGAGCCAGGTCCGCATCCTTGCCTACCTCCACGTCTCGCATGCCGGCATCTTCGGCTTCTCCAACCGCGTGATGGTCGGCGAGAGCGAGGAGCTGCGGCTGATGAACCCGGTCGATGCGGCGCGCGTCGCTGACGAGAACCGCGACCTCATCGTCGGCATCAAGGTGCGGGTCGGGCTGCACGCCTCCGGCACGTCGGGGATCGTGCCGCTGGAGATCGCGCTCGAAGTTGCCGAGGAGGTCGGCATGCCCTTGATGGCGCATATCGATCATCCGCCGCCGAGCTACGAGGAGGTGCTTGCACGTTTGCGTCCCGGCGACGTGCTGACCCATGCCTTCCGCCCGTTTCCCAACACGCCCGCGACCGCGCAGGGCACCGTGAAGAAGGTGGTGGTTCAGGCGCGCGAGCGCGGCGTGCTGTTCGACATCGGCCACGGCAAGGGCTCGTTCGCGTTCAAGACCGCGCGCGCGATGCTCGCCAACGGCTTCTATCCGGACACCATCTCGTCCGACATTCACAAGCTTTGCATCGACGGACCGGCCTTCGACCAGGTGACGACGATGTCGAAATTCCTCTGCATGGGCATGCCGCTGTCGGATGTGATCGCGGCGTCGACCGTGAATGCCGCGATGGCGTTGCGGCGCCCGGAGCTCGGCAGCCTGAAGCCGGGCAGCGTCGGCGACGCCACGATGATCTCGATCCGGGAAGGGCAGTTCGACTATGTCGACGTCGTCGGCGAGCACCTGACGGGCAATCGCAAGATCGCATCCGAAGGCGTCGTGATCGGCGGCCGCTGGTGGCATCCGAAATGATCGGTGCGATTTTCTAGACCCTGTCGATGTCTCTTCGTTCTTGTCGAGGTTCCAGAACAGCGGCGTGACCGGGCCGTCGAGCACGCCGGCCAGCGATTTGCGCCACGCGCTCGGCGCCTGGAATTGACCCAGCGGGATGTAGATCACCTGGTCGTAGGCTTCCTTCTGGATGTCGAGGGCGATCCGCTTCTGCTCGTCCAGCGACGTCGAGCGCGCATAGGCGTCGCGCAACTGCTCGATCCGGGCGTCCTCGGGCCAGCCGAACCAGCCGCTCTTGCCCTTGCCGACGATCGAGCCGTTGACGACCGGGTTCATCACGTCGACCGCGCCGGTGTAGGTGAAGAACATGTTCCAGCCGCCTTCCTTCGGCGGCTTCTGGCTGGCGCGGCGGGTGACCACGGTCTGCCAGTCGGTGGCCTGGACATCGACCTTGAAGCCGGCCTCGCGCAACAGCTGCGCGACGACGATCGGCTGTGCCTTCAAGAGCGTCGCGTCGCTTGGCGCGAGGATCACCACGGGCGTGCCGTCATACCCCGATGCGGCGAGGGCCTGCCTCGCTTCGGCCATGCCGCCGCCCTTGACCAAGGTGTCGCCGCCGGCCTCGCTCGCCAGCGGCGTATCGCAGACGAAATAGGCGCCGCAGAGCTTGTAATAGCTGGGATTGCCGACCTGGGCGTCGAGCACGTCCTTCTGGTTGATCGCGAGCAGCGCGGCGCGGCGGACCTTGACGTTGTCGAATGGCGGATGCAGGAAGTTCATCCGTCCGATCGACTGAAAGCCGAACTTGTTCAGCGTCGCCACCTTGAGCTCCGCATTCGCCTCGAGCACCGGCAGCATGTCGTAGGCCGGAGCTTCGACGAAGTCGATGTCAGCAGATTGCAGCGCGTTGAGCGCGGTCTGCGCGTCTGGCATCGTGATCCATTCGACGCGGTCGACCTTGACCACCTTGCCGCCGGAGGTCCAGTCCGCGGGCTCCTTGCGCGGCACGTAGTCTGCATTCTTCTCGTAAACCGCCTTCACGCCGGGCTGGAATTCGGTCTGCACGAACTTGAACGGGCCGGAGCCGATCTGCTGCGGGATCTGCTTGTCGGGTGGCGTCTCGGCCAGCCGCTTCGGCATCATGAAGGGGACGAAGGAGGATGGTTTTGCGATCGTCTCCAGCACCAGGCCGTACGGCTCCTTCAGCTTGAGCACGATGGCGCCGTCGCCGGCGGCCTCGATGCTTGCGGTGAAGTCCATCAGCTTCTGCGCCATGCCGTCGGTGCTCTTGCCCCAGCGTTTCAGCGAGGCGACGCAGTCCTGCGCCGTCACCGGTGCTCCGTCATGCCAGCGTAATCCGTCGCGCAGGGTGAAGATGTAGGTGAGCCTGTCGTCGGACACGGTCCAATCGGCCATCTGCGGACGGACCTTGAAGCCGGAGTCGATGCCGAGCAGCGTGTCGTAGACCATGTAGCCATGGTCGCGGGTGATGATGGCCGGGGTGAAACCGGGATCGATGATGCGCAGATCGGAATGCATCACCGCGGTGACGGTCTTCCTGCTGGGCGCGGCCGATGCCGGGGAGATCAGGGAAAAGGGAGCGGCGAGGGAAGCCGGCGCCAGGCCGGCGAGTTTGAGCAGTGTGCGGCGCGAGAGGTGGAGCATTCGCGATCCCCCTGACTTGACGTGGACGCGGTCAGGGATCGCGCCCATCGTTCGGCCCAGCGCTCCATGCTACAATGACTATCTCACACCACCAAATTCGATCCCCCACGATATGAAGAATCCGTGATCGCCGGGGCCGTGAGATCCGCCGCCGGCACCGCACAAGCGCGCATCCTGCATAGGAGCCTGCGCTTTCCACCGCAGCTCCGAGGCTGTTCCGATCGCGCTTCGCCGTGTAGGCTTGCAGCTCTGCCGGCCACAACCAAGGGCCAACCTCCCCACACCGGGGTACGAGCAGGCGAGGGAGACCCAAAGAACAGCCATGACCGATATCCGATACGTAGCACCGCGCACGCTTGATGAGGCGATTGGCGCATTTGCTGCCGCCGGAAGTGCCGCCCGCATTATGGCAGGCGGCACCGATTTATTGGTGCAAATGCGCTCCGGCCTGGTACGGCCGGGACTGATCGTCGACATCAAGAAGATCGGCGAGATGACCGAGATCGCGGAAACCGCCGGCGGCGGCTTCCGCATTGGCGCAGCCGTTTCCGGCATGGAGCTCGCCGAACACCCGCGCTTCGGCAAGGTGTGGCCCGGCGTGCTCGAGGCCGTGAACCTGATCGGCTCCAAGCAGGTGCAGGGCCGTGCATCGGCTGGCGGCAATCTCTGCAACGGCTCTCCCGCGGGCGACAGCGTGCCGGCGATGATCGCGGCCGGTGCCGTCGTCACCGTGCAGGGGCCGAACGGCCGCCGCGAGATGAAGGTGGAAGAGGTGCCTGCGGGCCCCGGCCGCACCAACCTCAAGCCGGGCGAGATCCTGGTCAGTTTTGCGCTCCCGCCGCGTCCCGCGGGCTCGAGCGACGCTTACTTGCGCATGATCCCGCGCACCGAGATGGACATCGCCGTCGTCGGCCTCGGCGTCAGTCTGACGTTGCAGGACGGCGTCTGCACCGCGGCCCGCGTTGGCCTCGGCGCGGTGGCGCCGACCGCGTTGTTGGTCGAGCCGGCCGCCAAGGCGCTGATCGGCTCGAAGCTCGATGCCACAGCACTGGAAGCTGCCGCTGCGGCCTGCCGCGCCGCGTGCCGTCCGATCGACGACAAGCGCGGCACCATCGCCTACCGCATCAAGACATCCGGCGTGCTGCTCAAGCGCACCGTTGCCATCGCCGCCAAGCGCGCCGGAGGACACTAGCACCATGGCGAAACTGCACGTCACCACCACGGTCAACGGCGAGCCGATGGAATTCCTGTGCGAGCCGTACGAGACCATGCTCGACGCGCTGCGCGGGCAACTGGGCCTGACCGGATCCAAGGAGGGCTGCTCCTCCGGCGATTGCGGCGCCTGCTCGATCACGCTTGACGATCGGCTGGTCTGCTCCTGCCTGATGCTCGCGGCCGAGGCCGAGGGCCATGAGATCAGGACCATCGAGGGCATGGCCAAGGGCGGCGAGCTGCACCCGTTGCAGCAGAAGTTCCTCGAGCACGCCGCGCTCCAGTGCGGCATCTGCACCTCGGGCATGCTGGTCGCCTCCGAGGCGCTCTTGAAGAAGAATCCGAACCCGACCGAAGAGGAAGTCCGCTTCTGGCTCGCCGGCAATCTCTGCCGGTGCACCGGCTACGACAAGATCGTCCGCGCGGTGATGGAGACCGCCGCTGAAATGCGGGAGCAAGGAATCCAGGAGGTTCGCCGATGAATGTCGTCAACAACAAGTGGATCGGCCAGCGTACCATCAGGCCTGACGGCGTCGACAAGGTGACGGGACGCGCGGCGTTTGCCGCCGACACCAACATGCCCGGCATGATCTGGGGCAAGGTCCTGCGCAGCCCGCACCCGCATGCCCGCATCAGGTCGATCAACACCGCGAAGGCCGAGGCGTTGCCCGGCGTGAAGGCCGTCGTCACCTCGCGCGACATCGTCGATTTCCCGATCGAGAAGGGCGCGGTGACGCTCGGCATCCAGGACATGCGCTGGATGTGCCGCAACGTGATGGCGCGCGACAAGGCGCTATTCCCCGGCCACCCCGTGGCGGCGGTCGCCGCAACCACGGAGGCGATCGTGGCCGAAGCCTGCAAGCTGATCGAGGTGGACTACGAGGTGCTGCCGTGGTCGATCGAGATCGACGACGCGCTGAAAGCCGACGCACCGATCCTGCACGAGTTCAACAGGTTCGACGGCAAGGCGTCGAATATCATGAGCCGGATCGAGGTGAAGAAAGGCGACATCGTGCTGGGCTTCAAGGACGCCGAAGTCGTGGTCGAGCGCAGCTTCACCACGCGTCCGGTGCACCAGGGCTATATCGAGCCGCACGCCTGCCTGATCTCGGTCGCCGCCGACGGCAAGACCACGATCTGGAGCTCGAGCCAGGGCCAGTTCATGGTCCGCGCGATGACCTCGATGCTGACGGGCATCCCGCAGAGCGACATCCGCGCCATCCCCGCCGAGATCGGCGGCGGCTTCGGCGGCAAGACCATCGTCTATCTCGAGCCGCTGGCGACGCTGCTCGCGAAGAAGTCCGGCCGGCCGGTGAAGATGGTGATGACGCGCGAGGAGGTGATGCGGGCGACCGGGCCCACGTCGGGCTCGAAGAGCACGGTGAAGTTAGGCGCGAAGAAGGACGGCACCATCGTCGCCGCCCACGGCACCTTCTATCTGCAGGCCGGCGCCTTCCCGGGTTCGCCGATCCGCGGCGCGGTCGGCTGCAGCTTCGCGCCCTATGACATCCCGCACGTGCTGTCGGAAGGTTTTGACGTCTGCTCCAACCGCTCCAAGGTCGCGGCCTATCGCGCGCCCGGCGCGCCGATCGGCGCCTATGCGGTCGAGTGCGTGCTCGACGAGTTGGCCGCGACGCTCAAGATGGACCCGCTGGAGCTGCGGCTGAAGAACGCGGCCAAGGAGGGGACGAAGGCGGCGCATGGCCCGGTATTCCCGCGCATCGGTTACATCGAGACGCTGGAGGTGGCGAAGAGCCATCCGCATTATTCCGCGCCGCTCGGCAAGCTGCAGGGCAGGGGCGTGGCCTCAGGCTTCTGGTTCAACGCCGGCGGCGAGTCCTCCGCGCAAGTCAACATCACCGAGGACGGCAATGTCGTCGTCACCACGGGACACCCTGACATTGGCGGCTCCCGCGCCGGCATTGCCAATATCTGCGCCGAGCTGCTCGGCATCGACTATCGCCGCGTCTCCGTCATCATCGGCGACACCCAGACGGTCGGCTTCTCCAACCTCACCGGCGGCAGCCGCGTGCTGTTCGCCTCCTCGATGGTGGTGACGCAGGCGACCGACAAGGTGATATCAACCTTGCGCGAACGCGCGGCGAAGATCTGGGAGATCGATCCGGAGGCGGTGAAGTGGGAGAACGGTGCCGCGCACCCGGTGAGCCCCAACGCCGGCCAGTTCGAGCCACTGACCTTGGCCGATCTCGCCGAGAAGGCGCCGTCGCAGGGCGGCCCGATCGGCGCCAGCGTGCAGCTCAACACCCAGGGCGCGGAAGGCGGCTTCGGCACGCATATCTGTGACGTCGAGGTCGATGTCGACCTCGGCATTGTCAGGGTTGTCAGATACACCGCGGTGCAGGATGTCGGCCGCGCCGTGCATCCGAGCTATGTCGAGGGCCAGCTCCAGGGCGGCGTCGCGCAGGGCATCGGCTGGGCGCTGAACGAGGAGTACATCTACAATAGGGACGGCAAGGTCGATAATCCCGGCTTCCTCGACTACCGCATGCCGGTCTGCTCGGACCTCCCGATGATCGACACCGCCTTGGTCGAGGTGCCGAACCCGAAGCATCCGCAGGGCGTCAAGGGCGTCGGCGAGGTGCCGCTGGTGCCTGTCATGGCGGCGGTGGCGAATGCCGTCCACAACGCGCTCGGCCGACGGTTCTACGCGCTCCCGATGTCGCCGCCGAAAGTGTCGGCGGAGTTGGATGCGCCGGCGCAGCAGGCAGCCGAATAGCGAGATGCCGTAGGGTGGGTTAGGCGAAGCCGTAACCCACCATCTCTCCTCGCATCGCATAGCGGCGGGTTACGCTTCGCTAACCCGCCCTACGGTTCTCGATGCAGCGCAATTCACCGCAACTCCTTCCCCAACTGCCGAAAGACCGTCTCGCAGGTCATCAGATCGAGATGGCCGCCGCCGGCGTTCTTGAAGAAGGTGATGTCGTCGGCTGACAGCCGGCCGGCGACCTTGCCGGTGGCGAGGTCGTAGTGGTCGCCGAGCACACAGCTCTCGCTGATGGCGCCGCTTGCGATCGGCTGCAGGATGTCGCCGACGCCGTCGAACGCGGATTCCCTGCGGTCGACGAAGATGCGCGATCGCCGCGCGGCCTCGTCGTCGGCCTCGCGGGTCTCGGGCGTAAAGCCGCCGACGAGGTCGAGATGGGTGCCGGGCCGCAAGTTCGCGCCCTTGACCAGCGGTTCGCGCGAGCGGGTGCAAGTGGTGATGATGTCGGCCTCGCGGGTCGCGGCGTCGAGATCGGTGACGGCCTCGGCTGAGATGCCTTCGTCCTTCAGCAGCGTGGCGAGCTCTTGCGCGCGCGCCACCGTCCGGTTCCAGATCCGCACGCGCCGCAGCGACGGGCGCACAGTGCGGTGTCCGCGCACCAGCCAGCGCGCCATCTCCCCGGCGCCGACCACCAGCAGCGTCTCGGCGTCGGGGCGCGCGAGATGCTTGGCGCCGAGCGCGGAGTCCGCGGCGGTCTTCCAATGGGTGATCTCGGCGGCGTACATCACCGCGAGCGGCCGTCCGTCGGTGCCGTCGAACAGCACGCAGACCGCCTGCACGGCCGGCAGCTTGCCGTGCGCAAGATTGGCCGGAAAGCTGGTGTACAATTTGGTCATCATGAAGTGGCCCGCATCGACCGCGCTGCGCGTCACGAGCTGCTGGCCCTTGTCGTCTCCGAGATAGCCGTCCCGCACCGCGATCTTCGGCCGCCGGTGCGCGGCCTCGAACGCCTCGATCAGGACCGGGAAGGTCAGGACACGGTTGACCTCGGCATCACTGACAAAATGCACGGCTTTCTCCTTGCGCAGCGGGGCATCGGGCGTATCTTCTTGCGTCCCGCGGGCGTTCGCAATGGGCGGGCGCGCAGGCGAGGGGGCAGCCCGGCGGGCATGCGCGGATGCGAGCGGCTTGCTATCCCGCGGGCTGATTCTCTCGCAGGTCCTTGCAAGCCGTGGTCGCATTCGCCGTCGCCATCCTGATTTTCGTGCTGCTGAGCGGCGCGGCGCTTGCGACCATGACGATCCATGGCCGGCTAAAAGATCATCACCGCAGCGACGATACCAACACCTCGGTGCGGCTGGTCGCAACGCTGTTCGTCACCATGCCGTCGCTGCTGCTCGGCCTGATGATGAACAATGCGGCCAACACCTATGTGGCTGTCGACCGCAACCTGCATGTCTTCGCCACCGACATCATCCTGCTCGACCGCAGCATGCGGCCGCTCGGCCCGAGCGCCACGAGCCGCGGCGCCGGCTGCTCGCTTATGTCGAGCAGGTGCTCAAGGATGTTCCGATCTCGCGGGCGAACGAGGTGTCCGAGCATCTGCTTGACGAGGTCGGAACCAGCCTCCGCGAGTTGCGGTTCGAGGACGAGCAGAAAGTTGCGCTGTGGAACGATGCCAGATCCCTGTATCGGCAGGCGGTGCAGCAGCGCTGGACCTTTGTCGAGCAGTCCGACGGCTCGTTCCCGTCGCCGCTGATCTGCATTCTGGTGGGATGGCTGACGCTGATGTTCGCGACGCTTGGCTTTCGTGCGCCGCGCAACCCGGTCGTGATCTCGACCTATGTCGCCGCGGCGGCGCTGATCTCGGCCGCGATCTACCTGATCATCGAAATGGGCACGCCATTCTCCGGCCCGATCCAGCTTTCCGACCGGCCGCTGGTGCGCGCGGCGGAGGAGATCAGGCGGTAGATGCGCCGGTAACGGCGCGCATCAATCATTTTATTCCGCGTCGATCGGTACGCGCCAGAAAATTTCTTTCCGCGTCCGCCGCGGAATAGAAGGGGCCGTCATGCGTCCTACCCATGCAAGCCAATTGCATCCCGAAAAGGAGACGACATGAAGACTTCAATCTCGCTCGCGCTTGTCGCGGCCGCCACGATCGCGTGCGCTTCAACAGCCTTCGCCGCACCGCCGACCAAGACGGAGACATCAGCGAAAGGCGCTGTGCTGACCGATGCCAAGGGGATGACGCTCTACACGTTCGACAAGGACGCCGACGGCAAGTCGGCCTGCAACGGACCGTGTGCGACCAACTGGCCGGTGCTGAAGGCCGAAGCCGGCGACAAGGCGGAAGGCGGCTACTCCATCATCACGCGCGACGACGGTTCGAAGCAGTGGGCCTACAAGGGCAAGCCGCTCTACACCTTCGCCAAGGACCAGAAGCCCGGCGATACCACCGGCGACGGTTTCCTCAACGGCGCCTGGCATCTCGCGCGGCCCTGACCGACGGGATATTGCCTAGAGCAAGCTCTAGATTCTTATTTTGACGCGTTTTCTTCACGCGAACCGGCAGCCACTTCGCTCGAAAACGCTCTAACGGAATGAAAACGCCGCCGGCGCGAGCCGGCGGCGCCTCGTTGCAATGTCTGGGCGGGTTAGCGACCGCCGCCGCCACCTCCGCCACCACCGCCGCCTCCGCCACCCCCGATGGTCATGGTGGCGTTGTAGCGCGGATCGGTCTGCTTGATGTAATCAGGCGAGATGTCGTGGAAACGCACCGTGCGGGCCCGCTCGGTCGGGATGTTCACATAGGCCCCGCAGCCTTCTGTCAGGAAGAAGCTGCAAGGGGGGACGCGCGGTTGAAACGCGTTGGCGGCCGTCGTCGTCAGCACCGTGGTTGCAATGGCGGTGACGAGGGCTGCGGTCGTCGTCAGGGTGGTCGTGGTGGCGGCGGCAATGACTGCCGCAGAAGACAGCTTCGATTTGATCGACATGGGATTTCCATCATTCGGTTCGGCGACACCGGAATGGCCCGCTCGCCAAGTTGGACGGTGCCGGATGGAAACGGGTTCGAGAGCGCAATCAGAATTCAGGCGGGCGCGCACACGACCGCGTGAACGCGCACTCCAGCGGCGCGGATTTTGTCAATCCGTTCAGGGCGGTTCGGCCGGCAGCGGCGCTGGCCGAGGGGCCGGTGCCGCGTCCTTTCGCCTCAGGTCCGGCGCTTCAGCGCCATGCCCATGCTGATCCAGCTCACGCCGGCGCAGATCAGGTCGACGCTGAGGAACAGCCCGAGCACGTAGAGGCTCGAGACCGGCCAGCGCGCCAGGATCATGGCGCCGAGGATCAGCGTGATCGCGCCGGAAAGCGCGACGAGTCCCCACGGCGCGGCGGCACTCATGCTGAAGGCGAGGAAGATGCGCATGATGCCGGAGACCACCAGCGCAACGCCGATGACCAGCGTCAGCGTCACCGCCGCGAGCAGCGGATTCTGGAAGGTGAAGAAGCCCGCAATGACATAAAGCACGCCGAGCAGCAGCCAGAATATGAACTTGCCCCACGACTTGAACTGGAATGCGTTGACGATTTCGGCGGCGCCCGCGACGATCATCATGGCCCCGACAAACAGCACGCTGACCACGGTCGCGAAGAACACGCTGCCGAACGCGAGCACGCCGGCGATCAGGTAGATCACGCCGAGGGCGACGATCCAGCCCCACTTGGAGCGCAGGCTCGAGATGCCGGAGGCAAGGCTGTGAGGGGGCGGGGTGACGGGTGAGCTGGACACGGTCGACATGATGTGCACTCCCGAAGATACGACCAAACCATGCTAGCATAGGCCGACCGACGGACAAAGACGGCATAACCCCAGGGTTGGATGATATGTTGATCTAGATCATTCCGCGTGCTGCCGCGCAGCAACCATTCGCCGCTCGACGACATTATGTCTGTACCACGGGACAAATTGTCCGAACCGCCCACCAACCTCAAAGGAGGTCGACATGCCTGCAGCAGCTGACAAGGATCACGTCTACAAGATCCTCGAACTCGTCGGATCATCGGAGAAGAGCATCGATGCTGCGATCGAGAACGCCATCAGCCGCGCGTCAAAGACGGTCCGCGAGATGAAATGGTTCGAGGTTGTGCAGACCAGGGGCCATATCGAGGGAGGAAAGGTTGGCCATTATCAGGTGACGCTGCGGGTCGGCTTTACGCTGGAATAGGTCGCTAAACGCGAATTGGCGATGCGGCGTGCTCGCGCGCGTCACGTCGCGCGAATTCGAGCGCGCGTCCGTCATTGCGAGCGAAGCGAAGCAATCCATTCCACCGCTTGTGCGGAAGCATGGATTGCTTCGTCGCTTCAGCGCAAAATTGCTTTGCAATTTTGTCGCGAGCTCCTCGCAATGACGACGGAGAGAGCTCCGTCACCGCCGCGACAACGGCGCGGGCGGCGGCGGTTCGGTTGCGCCCGCGGCTAGCGAGCGCTGCACCATCACGCTGTCGGCCCAGTGGCCATAGCGATAGGCGACGCCGGGCAATAGCCCAACGCGGGCGAAGCCGAAGCGGTCGTGCAGCGCGAGCGAGGCGGCGTTGTCCGAATCGATATAGCCGATCATCTGGCGGAAGCCGGCCGCGGCGCAGGTGTCGATCAGCTCTTGCAGCAGGCGGCGGCCGACGCCCTGGCCGACATATTGGTGATGCACATAGATCGAGTGCTTCACCGTGTAGCGGTAGGCCGGGCGCTTGCGGAACAGCACGACATAGGCGTAGCCGACCACCTCGCCATTAGAGACCGCGACCAGATGCGGCAGGCGGGTGTTGCGCAAATTCTTGCGGCGGTCGCGCAGATCGTCGGGCTCGGGCACGCCGCTATCGTCGACGCTGTCCTCGATGCCGCGGCGGATGTGGCGGCGGTAGATCGACAGCATCGCGTCGACATCGCTGTCGCGCGAGGCGCGGACGGTGATCTTGTGATCATTCTCCATGATGTGCCGTCCGTTCGCTTACTCGGAGACGACATAGGTGTAGAAGCGGACGCGGCCTGTCGCGTCGATCTCCTTGTAGATGCCCTGGACCTCGACCTCGAAGCCGGGGAACGCGTTGAAACTCGCCTCGAACATTTTGAGGTAATCGATCATCGGCCGACTCCGCTCCGTCAGCCGCTCGCCGGGCACGATGGTGGCAATGCCCGGGGGATAGACCACGAATGGGGTCGCCGCGACACGGCCAAGAATCTCGTCGATCGGCAGATAGTCGACGTCGTTGCGCACGAGGTACCGCGACGCCTCGCGCGGCGACATCGCGATCTCGGGCAAATGCTCAGGGACGAATTGCCTGGCCTGCAGCGCGCTGACGCCGGCGTCGCGGAAGAAGCGGTGCATGTTGCCGCAGAGGTCGCGCAGCCTGACACCTGCATAGCGGTTCGGGCGGCGGCGGTAGAACTCGGGAATGACGTCCTCGAGCAGCGCATTGTCGTCGTGCAGCTTCTTGAAGGCGACGAGGCCGGAGACCAGCGTGCCGGCCTTGCTGGCCTCGACGCCGGGCGTCAAAAGGAAGAGCAGGGAGTTGAGGTCGTTCTTCTCGGCGACGATGCGGTTCTCGCGCAGATATTGCGCCACGACCGGCGCGGGGATGCCGTGATCGGCATAGGCGCCGGTCGCATGATCGAAGCCCGGCGTCAGCAGGGTCAGCTTGTTGGGGTCGGTCATGGCAAAGCCCGCGGTCATGTCGGGGAAGCCGTGCCAGGCCTCGCCGGGCTTGAGCTGCCAGTAGGACGAGTTGGTCGCGAGCTGGTCGGTCGAGATCGTCTCCCAGGCGACATTGTGCACGCCGTTCTCGCGCGCGACGTCCGGGATCATGACCCGATCCGGCACGAACGGCTCGAAGAACCAGCGCCGCTCAGGGCGCGTCTCGTTCTCCTCGAACTCGCGCTTCACCGCGCGGATCTTCTTGCGCAGCTCGATGCCGAGCCGGATGGTGTCGTCCCACAGCACCTCGCCGGAACGGCCTTTCATCATCTGCGCGCCGACGTCGAGCGAGGCGAACAACGGATAGAACGGCGAGGTCGAGGCGTGCTGCATGAAGCTTTCGTTGAAGCGGCGGTGCTCGACCCGGCGCTTCTGGCCCTTGATGTGGCGGTCGCGGATGTGGATCTGGGAGGCCTGCGAGAAGCTCGCGAGCTGCTTGTGGGTCGATTGGGTGGCGATGATGCCGGGCGCTTCGGGTCCGAGATCGGCGAGCCCCATCGCGAAGCGGCCGGCATAGATCGGGTGGAATTTCATGAAGCCGGCCCAGGCCTCGTCGAACAGGATGTAGTCGCAGAGATGGCCGATGCGCTTCAGGATCATCTCCGCGCTGTGAATGGTGCCGTCATAGGTGCACTGCTCGACCACGGCGACGCGGAAGGGGCGGGGCTTCTTCCAGGCGTTCTCGTCCTTGACCAGCGGATGTTTGCGGATGCGGTCGCGAAGCGTGCCTTCGTCGAGCAGGTCCCAGCGCATCGGGCCGATCAGGCCCCAGGCGTTGCGCACCGTCGGCACGTAGACCGGGATGCCGCCGCCGATCAGGAGCGCGCCGTGATGGGCGGCCTTGTGGTTGTTGCGGTCGAACAGCACGAGGTCGCCGTCGGTGACGAGCGAGCCGAGCGCGACCTTGTTGGAGGTCGAGGTGCCGTTGAGCACGAAATAGGTCTTCTCCGCGCCAAAGATCCTTGCCGCCTCCTTCTGCGCCCGCAGCGCCGGCCCCTCATGGGTCAGGAGGTCGCCGAGGTCGAGCACGGAATTGTCGAGGTCGTCGCGGAACACGGCTTCGCCGAGATGCTCGACGAACACTCGCCCGATCGGGCTACGGCTGTAGAATACGCCGCCATTGTGCCCCGGGCAGGTCCAGAGCTGGTTGCCTTCTTCGGCATAGTCGACCAGCGCCCCGAAGAACGGCGTCTTCAGCGTCTCGGCATATTGCTTGAGCCGGCTGACCAGGTTCTTGGCGATGAAGGGCGGCGTCTCCTCGGACAGGAACACGTAGCCGTCGATGAAATCGAGCACCTCGACCGGCAAATCCTCGAAGCGCTTGCGGCGGATCAACAGGATGATCGGGAAGTCCAGCCCGCGCCGGCGCATCAAATTGATCAGCGCCGCGGTTTTGCCCTCCAGCCCCTTCTTGCCCCAGTCGACCACCATGCAGCCGATCGCAGCATCGGTCTGCACCGCGATCTCGGCATCCTCCAGCTTGCGGGCCCGAACCACCTCGAATCCGGAGCGCTCGATCTCGGTGATGATCTGGTTGAAGCGGATGCCTTCGAGGTCGTCGGCCTCGAACACCGGCGCGGCGAACAGGAAGTTGAAGCGTTTGAAATAGTCCATGCGTGTCCTCGAACTGGTCCGGCTGACGTGTCGGCACATTTCGTGACAGGCAGATGACAGTGCTGGTGGAGGGCAGCCTTAAGGCGCCACCGGCACCAGCCCGTAGCGCAGCATCGTCTCCTTCAGCTTCGTGGGATCGGGCGCGCCGCCGGCCAGCAGCGCCGCCATCTCCTTGAAGTATTGCGGCCCGAGTGCGCCGGGGCTCAGCATGCACAGGCAGGTCGCCGGACCGTTCGAGCGGTTGGTGAAGCCGTGCACGATGCCGCGCTTGATGAAGACGGTCTCGCCGGGGCCGAGATCGATGTCCTTGCCGTCGACCCGCCAGGTCGAGACCCCCGACAGCCCGTAGATCGTCTCATCCCAGCTCTCGTGGTAATGCGGGATCGGCATCCGCGCATTCGGTTGCAGTGTCATCTCGAACAGGTCGATACTGCCGCCGGTGGTCTCCTTGCTCTGCAGGAACTTGAGCTGCAGCGCGCCAATATCGATCAGTTCGGGCATGGTGTCCTCGCGTGTGGTCACCATGCCACGATAGCGATAGCGCGAAACGAAGCCAAGGGTGAAGGGGCGACGCATCGCGCATCGACGGCGGACGCGCAATCCGCCGTCGATGTCACAGCGCAGGTGGCGTGGCTCAGTAGACCAGGCTCGTGCCCGGCGGCTTCTCGAGCGCTGCCGCGAGCGAGCGATATTCCTCGCAGTCGGTGCCGCAGATCTCGGCGATTCGGCTCAGATGATATTGCGCCTGGTCGCGGTTGCCCTGTTCAATCTGCCACAGGCCGTAATAGTTCCATGTCAGCACGTGGTTCGGATCGGCCTTCAGCGCGCGCTCGTACCAGACCTGCGACTGCTTGTAGTCGCCGAGCTTGCGATAGGAGTAGCCGATCAGGTTGGCGACGTTCGGATGATCATCGTTGCCGAGCGCGTGCAGCTGATCGATCGCGGCGGCATAGTCGTTGCGCTCGTAGATCGTCGCATAGGCTGTGCGATAGCCATCGCGAAACGCCGGATCCTCGAAGCCGGATTGCTTGATGGGCTTCTTGACCTTGTGCGTGGTCTTTCTGCCCCGCTCCTGGGGATAGGACGGCGCGGGCGTGCTGTAGCTCGATCCGTAGGGATCGCCACCTCCACCGCCGCCGCCGCCACCACCACCACCACCACCTCCGCCGGCCGCGATGGCGGCGTGCGGCGGGAACAGGATGAACGGAGCGGTCAGGAACGCTGCAAGCGTTGCGAGTTTCACCGGTGACTTGATCATGCAAACCTCCCGAGGCGAACTGGGCAGTCGTTTGGTGTGAAGCATAACTCCCCGTTGCGGGAGACATTCCCCTTGATCTGAAAAAATTGTTTGCGGCAACGAATGCGACAATCGCACTGTCGCTTCCGGGCAGTGTGCGTGCAGCTACGCGTGGTGTGAGCGTCGCGTCCGTGGTCGCTCGAACTGCGCAGTCGAAACTAACATTCGTGTCAGGATTCGCCCAACAGCAAGCGCACCCCCGGATGAACGTAGCGGCATCCGGGTTCTTTGCCTCGAGCGGCGGAGAGCTCTTTCGACGGCACGCGCCTACGCATCAATCAGGACGCCCGGGTTGAGCATGCCTTGCGGATCCAATTCGCGCTTGGCTGCCCGCAACGCGGCGGCAAACAGCTCTGGCCGCTGTCGGTCGTACCAGGGTCTGTGATCGCGACCGACGGCATGATGGTGCGTGATGGTGCCGCCTGCTGCGATCAGCGCATCGCTTGCCGCGTTCTTGATGGCCTGCCACTGCTCGAGCAACGCGCCGTGTCGACCGCGCGCGTGGAAGGAGAAATAGGGCGCAGGCCCGTCCGGGTAGACGTGGGTGAATCGGCAGGTCACTTCACCCTTCATTCCGGTCGCTTCGAGAATCGCACGTTCGGTTGCTGCTTTGACGTTGTCGTGAAGGCTTTCGAACCGATCCCAGGTGATTGCGGTCTCGAACGTGTCGTTGATGAGGCCCGCGGGCGTCAGGAATTCGCGCGCATAGGGCATCCGAATGAACGCGTTGCGCCAGATGCCTGCCGCGCCTTCGAGATGCGCGTCGCTGGCCTTCGCGGGCTCCGGCGTCCCGTGGTGGTCGGCGCAGCATTCAAGAGCGCGCGCGAACCAGGCGTCCAACGGATGATCGCCCGATTCGAACGCGAGCACCATGATTGCGGCGCTGCCGTCGGCCGCACCTGTGTTGAAGGCTTCCTGCGGGTCCAGGATGCGGCAATTGGATGGATAGAGGCCGGCTTGCGCAACCGCGCGCACGGCGCGCGCGGCATCGAAGAAAGAGGGAAAGCGAACCGATGCGCCGGCGCGGAATTTTGGACGCGGTTGCAATCGCATCCAGGCGCGCGAGATCACACCCAGAATCCCTTCCGAGCCGATGAACATGCGATCGGGACTCGGGCCCGCACCCGAACCGGGAAGTCGGCGCGTCTCCACGACGCCAACTGGCGTCACGACGCGCACGCTTTCGACGAAATCGTCGATATGAGTATGAAGACTGGCGAAATGGCCGCCTGATCGTGTCGCAATCCAGCCCCCCAGCGTTGAATATTCAAAACTTTGCGGAAAATGCCGCAACGTAAGGCCGTGCGGCTTGAGCTGGTTTTCCAGGGACGGACCATAGGTGCCGGCTTCGATCGATGCGGCGCGCGAGACCGGATCCACCTCAAGGACCTTGGAGAGATTGCGCAGGTCGAGGCTGATCGCAGCCTTGTGCTGGATGCCGTCAACCCGCGGCTCGACGCCGCCGCACACGCTCGATCCGCCGCCGAAAGGCGTCAGCGAAGCGCCGACAGAACCCGCCCAGTCCATGACCGCTGAGATCTCCGACTCGTTGCGCGGGTAGGCCACAACGTCGGGCGCACAATCATAGTCGCCAAGCATGGCCCTGACGTAATCCGGATAGGACTTGCCATAGGTGTGCGCGGCGCGATCGTAGCGTTCGGTCGTGCAGAAGGGTGCAAGCGAAGCCGGCGGCACTACGCGCGGCTCGTGCAAGGCGAGCTCTTCAAGGCCGGGAACAGCTACCGTCTCGAATTCGTCGGTGCCAAATTTTGCGTGGTAGCGGCCGAGGACAAACGTCCGCTCCTCTGCGCTCATGCCTTCGCCTTCGCGTCCCCAGCCGTAATGTTTCAGCCTTGCGCCGGTCATGAGCATTCCCTGTGTTTCGTTTCGAGCGTTTCTCGGATCGAAGAAGAGAACTCTGAACGGCAGCGCCGCAGAGGGAGCTCGTTCGATCGAAACAATACGCTTTCGAGGGGGAGCGTGAAAGACGGCGGCGCTTAACGCGGACCGTTTCTTCAGCGAACGGTGCGACAGCCGCTCCAGCCGGTTTAGCAAACCGCAGCCTTGTCCGCGTGTGGTATGACGAAGCGCCAAGCCGCTGCGTTCCGAGCGGGAGGTAATCCGCAATGCCATAGCGTTTGGAGCGCCTTGGCTTGCTAAATCGCGATAGACTACGCAGACGAGCGGAGCAAACCGGTCCACGTTCGTTTCGAAGGAGCGCATTTGGTCTCAGAAAGCGACCTGGAGGCTGCTCTTGATACCGTCCGGGCTCAGGCTGCCGGATCGGTCGAGGGCATCTTTGGTCCGGCATCGATGACTTGGCGGATCGACAGGGAAGCCGTCATCTTTCTGGGCGCCGGTCGTGCCTTGCTCCTTCAGCTGGCGCATCCCTGGGTCGCCGCCGCCGTGACCGAGCACTCGCGGACCTTTGCGGATCCGATCGGTCGTTTCCATCGCACCTTCGATGTTGTGTTCACGATGGTGTTCGGCTCGCGCGACAGGGCCCTTGCGGCCGCCCGACGCCTGCACCACCGCCATGCCATGATCGTCGGCCGCCTGCCCGAAGCCGTCGGCCCGTTCGCGAGCGGCTCACCCTACAGCGCCAACGAGGTCGCAGCGTTGCGCTGGGTTCACGCCACCCTCGTCGACACCGCGCTCATCGTGCACGACCTGATCTTGCCTCCGTTCTCGGTCGAGGAGCGCGAGCGGTATTGGGCGGAAAGCCGGCTGTTCGGGGGATTGTTCGGGCTGACGTCGACCGACTTGCCGGCGGATTGGGAATCATTCGCCGCCTACAACGCGGCCATGATGCAATCGGATACATTGTCCGTCAGCGCCGCCGCGCGCGAGGTGGCCGGACAGATCTTCACCGGGGGACGTCCATGGTTGCGGCCGCCGCGATGGTACCAGGCCCTGAGTGACCAGCTGCTGCCAGACCGATTGCGCATGGGCTTCGGATTTGCCTTCGACGAAGGCGACCGGAAAGCTGCAGAGCGCGCGGTTGCGTGGATACGACGCGTCTATCCCAAAATCCCGACCCGCCTCCGGTACGTCGGTCCTTACCAGGAAGCTCAATCGCGACTGCAAGGAAAGGAGGAGCCCGGCTGGGCAACCCGCTGTCTGAACAGGGCCTGGATCGGACGGCCCCAGTTGGATGATCGCTGGAACAGGTGAGGCTCCGAGACTTCGGCAAGCTGCGCCTCTTGCTCGCGGCTTTCGAGTGAGGATGATCCCTAGAGATCGAAGTTCGCAGGCAGCATGACGACGTCGCGAATTGTCATGCCGCGTGGCCGCCGGGCACGCGCGGCCTTCCGCAGTTGTCAGTGATCCTCCGTTGCTTGACCAAGCGTTCCGCACTGCGGGAGCAGCGCGAGCCTGCGCGTTCCACCACAAAAAGTTCGGCACGTCCCGCTTCAGGAGGAGCTGTTGAGGTTGTACAATCTTACCCGCCCGTTTGAAGGCGTCTCCCGTTGTCCTCAATGGACCGGCGACGTCTTCAGCGTGCAACGTGATCGGCGACAGAGTTCCGCTTGAGGAACTGCTTGTTTGATCAGTGGCAAACGGCTGGAATATCAGTTTGGGCAAGCTTTCCGATCGTGTGCCCGTGAAGGTTGCCAATGCGAGAAGACCTTGAGCGCCTGCGTAGACACATGCTCGCGGTCATCGCCGCCAACGCCTTTGGCCTGCGCGACGCGATCGGCAAGAGTGCCTTAGACGAACGCGTGATGACGGCCATGGGCAAGGTGCCGCGGCATGCGTTTGTGCCAATCGAACTTCAGCCCTACGCGTATGACAATATTCCACTTCCAATCGGCTTCGCAAAGACGATCTCGCAGCCATTTATCGTCGCCTTAATGACCGACCTCCTCGACATCAAGGCCGACGACAGCGTTCTCGAAATCGGTACCGGTCTTGGCTATCAGGCTGCTATCCTCGCGCAGCTCGCCCGCAAGGTATACTCCATTGAGATCATCGAAGAGCTCGGCCAATCGGCGAAACAACGACTCCGACAGCAGGGCTGCAGCAATGTCGAACTCAAGATTGCCAATGGTTATCACGGTTGGTCAGAGCACGCCCCCTTTGACAAGGTGATAGTGACGGCCGCTCCCGATCTGATTCCTCCTCCGCTGATCCACCAATTGAAAGCGGGTGGGAAAATGGTGATACCGGCCGGCCTGCCCGATACGCAGCAGCTTATCGTGGCCGAGAAGCTCGCCGACGGCAGAATGACCATGCAAGAGATTCTGCCCGTTCGATTTTCTCAACTCGAGGGGACTGAACCCAGCTTGTCATGAGCCCGGTGGCGCACCCGTAGCGGAGCATAGATGACCACCTCGAAAACGATCGCCGGCCTGATTGGTCCCACCCTTGTCGCCATCGCTGCCGGCATGCTGCTGAACATTGGCTCGTTCCCTACATTGGCGGAACAGGTTTCCCGCGACCCCGCGCTCATCTTCGTGTCAGGCATCCTCTTGTTCGTCGCTGGGCTTGCGATTGTGCGCGTTCACAATCGCTGGACCAACGGATGGCCGGTGCTTGTGACCGCCTTTGGCTGGCTGTTCGTCCTGAGTGGCCTTGCCCGAATGCTTTTTCCAACCAGCGTCACCGCGATTGCCGCCGGAATTGGTCAGATCCGCAGCGCAATCGTCGCAGGAGCCATCGTCCTCCTGGGGCTCGGCGCCTTTCTTTCGTTCAAGGCATATCGACGTGATTGAGCAAGCATACGCTTCCCAGCGAGCGTTTTGATGACAGTTGTGGGTTCAAAAAGCATATCCCAAAAGCTTTCGAGCATGTCCGCCTAACTCTCGAAAGCGGACGTCGTGCATTTATGAACACGCGCCCTGGCTTCAGCGTGTTCCGTCTAGGACATGGCTTGCCGCGATCGGGGCGGGTAGGGCCCATGTCTGAGAAGGCCAAGAACTGGACCTGCACAGCCGACGCAATTCGTTTTCAGTTTGGTGACGGAGCAACGACAAACTCAGCAGCGAGCAAGATCTTCGATTTTATGGAATTCGAGATGAAGCACTGTGCTTCGACGCCTTCCATGATTTCGCGGGCACGTTCGAGCTCGGCGTTGTCTTTGAGGCTTACGCGCGGTCGAACCATGACCTCTGTGATGCGGTACTTGCCTTCGATATTCTCGAGCAGACCTTCAGCCTCACCTTCATATCGCACCGGAGTCAGACCTTTCGCCTGGGCGAGCGTGAGGAAGGTCAGCATCATGCACGTATTGACCGAGCCCACGAGTAGCTCTTCGGGTGCCCAGATGCCTGGCTCGCCTTTGAACTCGGGCGGACTGCCAACATCGATCTTCGGTTTCCCCGACGCAGAGAGCGTACCCCGTCGGGCCGAGCTCCAGGTTGTGTTGGCCTTGTAGCGAAACGATTTGTAGGCTGTCTTTGTTGCCATGCAAACCTCCCAGACGGCTGTTGCTGAACGGGCGCTAGCGATCGACGGTTCTGTCGGACCATATGGTGAGGCGGCTTTAGTCTGAAAGTAGGTCAAACGCGGACCGCTCCCGCTCTGGCGATTGACCGCGATCAGATCAGCCTGACCGTTCTCCAGGATGGCTTCCGCCTGTTACGGGCCATGTGAAGACTCATTCAGCGCAGCAAGACCTATTCGGGCATCGACGGCATTGTTACGCCCAAGCTCGCCGCTGCCTTCGCGGTTGAGTTCAGCCGACTTAGAGACAAGCGTTGTGGTTTGGTCGATGAGGGGCAGGAATCAATCACCTCGTCCGCGCGCAATCGCAGCGACGGCGGCAGCGTCTGGCCGATCGACCGCGCCGCATCGCGAGGACGGGACTCTCGTCGCTCCGGCCCTCCTCGCAACACCGCCGGGATCGGAGATGTCAATGCCGCTTCACCCCGCCCAACGCCTTGGACGCGGAGGCGTCGCCGGCCGCAGCGGCCGCTTCGTACCACTTGCGGGCCTGCGCGGCGTCCTTCGGCACGCCGAGCCCGAGCCGATAGAGGTCCCCGAGCTGGACCATGGCGGCGGTCCGGCCTCCCGCCGCTGCCTTTTCGTACCATTGGCGGGCCTGTGCATAGTCCTTCGGAACGCCGCGTCCGTTGCGATAGAGGTCGCCGAGATTGACCATCGCCTGGAGGTGCCCCAAGGCCGCGGCCTGCGCGTACAGATCACGGGCCCGTCCGACGTCCTTCGGAACCCCGTTGCCTGCTTCGTACATGTAGCCGAGATTGTTTATGGCGAAAGCATCCCCCAGCGCCGCCGCCTTCTCGTACCATTTGCGCGCCTCTCCGTAGTCCTTCGGCACGCCGATGCCCCGGTCGTAGAGGAAACCCAGCTGGCGCATGGCGGCGGGCTCGACGTCGGCAACCGACTCGTACAGGCTTTTCGCCCGACCGCCGTCAACCGGCACGCCCTCGCCGTGCTGATAGAGGTACCCGAGATTGACGGATGCGAGCCTTATGCCGAGCGCGCTCGCCTTCTCGTACCATTTGCGCGCCTCGCCGTAATCCTTAGCAACGCCCCGGCCCTGCTGGTAGAGCCAGCCGAGATTGTTCATGGCCCATGCATCGCCAGCGGCGGCCGCCTTCTCATACCATTGACGCGCCTGCACGGAATCCTGCGCGACGCCGAGGCCCTGGTCATAGAGATAACCAAGCGACCTCATACCCAAGGGCTCGCCGGCGTTGGCGCCGGTCTCATACAGGCTCCGCGCCCGCGCAGGGTCCCTGGGGACGCCATGGCCTTCTTGATACAGGCGCCCGAGATTGACGCTTGCGAGCTTGATGCCGAGCGCGCTGGCCTTCTCGTACCATTTCCGCGCTTCACCATAATCCTTCGTGGTGCCGCTGCCCCGTTCGTACAACCAGCCCAGATTGTTCATGGCCCAGGCATCGCCACCGGCGGCCGCTTTTTCGTACCACTGCCGCGCCTGCAGCGGGTCCGCCGTGACGCCGATGCCGCGATCGTACACAATGCCGAGCAAGCGCATGCCCATCGGATCGCCGCCCGCGGCCGCCGTTTCGAACAGGCTTCGCGCGTGGTCGACGTCCTTCGGGACGCCGTTGCCGTTGAGATAGAGACGCCCGAGATTGGCGCTTGCGACCGCGATGCCCGCTGCAGCAGCCTTCTCGTACCAGATGCGCGCCTGTGCATAGTCTTTGGGCCCGCCGTTGCCTCGCTCATAGAGATTGCCGATTGCGTTCAGGGCCGCGGGATCGTTGGCCGCGGCGGCTTTTTCATACCAGCTGCGAGCCGCCTCATAATCCTTCGGCACTCCGCTGCCCTCATAGAACAGCACGCCGAGATTGAGGTAGCTCGCCGCATAGTTCAGGCTGGCGGCTTTCTCGTAAAGCTGCTTGGCCAGAATGAAATCCCTCTGCGCCTGCGCAACGCGACCGGCTTGATAGACCAAGCGCGGAACATCAGGATATTGCCGCATGGCCTGGTTGCAGGCGGCAAGCGCCGCCACGATTTGGATCTCGCCAAGCCTCACGCCGCCGATGCCCTTGGGTCGCTCCGGATCGGCGGGATTGGCCGCCTGCCGGTCGCAATCGGTGATGACGCCATCCGCAGGCAGCGATTGCGCCGGTAAGGTCAGTCTTGCTTCCTGCCGCGCCGGTTCCGGCGCCGCGTCGTCCGGATGGGGCGTGGTTGCGATTGTGGACGCTGCAGCAGGCGCACCGGCGAAATAGAAGCTGCCATCGATCGGAGACGACGAGACCCAGGGCAGCTGCGCACCGCCGGTCGCGCGTTTCACGGCGAGGCCGACCTCGTTGAAGGTCTGAAACAGGTCGAGACCCGGTCGCTTCAGCGTCGCCGCGAGCGCGCGGGTGTAGGGACTGTGGCCGTCGTCACCATCCTGGGCCACGTTGCCGGGCTGGGTGGCGTATGAGATCAGCGTGCCGTCCGGCGCGCGCAGCTGGGCCAAGCCGCCCGAGGAGGCCCGCAGCCCGCGGGCGCCGAACGGATTGTTGCGGCAGGCGTCCAGGATGATCATGTTGAGCCGCGTGCCCGAGCCCTGCATCTGGTTGAGCACGACATTGACGTCGAGCATCTGGAAATCGACGTCCGCCTCGCGCGTCGGATTGGCGTCGACCGGCACGAGGTAGTTCGCTCCGCGCACCTGCACGCCGTGACCGGCGTAATAGAACACCGCGACGTCGGCGCCTTGCAGAGCGTGCCCGAACGCCTGCACCGCGTCGTCGAGTGCGCGCTTATCGAGATCGGCCCGTGCATCGCCCCCGACCAGAACGAAGCCCAGCTCCTTCAGCGTCCGCGCCATCAGCGCGGCGTCGTTGTCCGGATTGTCCAGCCGCGCGACGCTCCGGTAGGCTGAATTGCCGACCACCAGCGCCACCCGTTTCTCGGCGGATGCGGGACCCGCCAGGGCGGCTGTGAAGAAAAGCACGAACAGCAGGCGTTTCACGCGAGAACCCCGGCGGCTCGACTGGACGCCTGCCAGTGTACGCCGGCGCGGGACCGCCTTGAAGCCGAAAGCGGCTCCGCTCGTCAGAAACCGCCGTCGGAACTGAACGCGGCCAGCGCCGCCTCGTCGGCCGCTCAATGGTCGCTGCACAGCGCTAACTGAAGCGATGGGGCCAGGAACGGACTCATGCAGCGCAGCAAACAGCATCTTTACCGCACATGTTATCGTCTAACTCTCGCGCCCTGCATTGCGACTCGCTCCTGACGGAAGCCGGCCGCCAGCTTCAGCCGGTTTTCATCGGTACTAGCACCATCTGCCGATCAGCCATATGGAGCCGCCGTTGCAGGATCAGCGGCGCCTGGTAATGCAGCCGTCGCGTGATGACGTTGGTCTGCACGAATATCAGCTTGCTCGCGAAACAGACACTGTTTGGATAGCTTCCACCGGGTCGGTGCCGAAACTGATGGCGTAGGTCGCGGCCAGTCCGCGCTGGTGGCAATAGGCGCAGCAATAGCGGAGCGAATCCTTCACTTGGCGGCTATGAAGCCTGGTACGATCGCAATGCCGACCAGTACGGGCGACCGTCAACCAACGTTGTCACGCCGTGACGCGAAGGAGCGATGTCGCAAGAGCCAGCTGCCGCACGATCAGTGGCAGCTTTTGATGTAGTATGCCGCGCCAGGATCTCCCCCAAGATCGTAACGGCAGCGACCACATACAAAGCTGTCCGGCAATCGACCTTCCCGCCGCAATTTTCCGGTAAGTTTCTCACCCATAATAGGGTGCTTTTCCGAGGCGACTGGCCCTTTGCAATCCGTGGCACCAATCCTAACGACGAGTTCGGATGCTGAGGGGCGAAAAAGCGGCACGGCCGAAACGTCAGCAGCACTCGAAAGCAAGCCGATTGAAATGACGAATAGGGATTTTGTCATTTGGTATTACCTCGGGTCCGAGCGTTACGAACGACAGAGGAGCCCTCATTTACGCCAATAGCTCCGAGCTGTTTGCTGTCAACCCGAGCCGAGAATTGCACGTTATCACATCGGCTCGGAAAAGAGGACGATTTGCGCAGCAGCAATTGGCGGTGCCAAATGGCAGCTAGGGGTCAAGAGGCGATATCGCAGAAGTCTTCGAGTATGTCCGCCTAACGCTCGAAAGCGGACGTCTTGCGCTTTGCATTGATGCACGCGCGTCTGGCGCCAGCGTGTTCCGTCGCCGGCGCGGTAGAAACGGCGGGTTGCGCCGTTAGCAAACTGCCCGACGGGAATCGACCGGCGTCGCGGGCGCTGCTCGCTACTTATGCTCCAGGTGCCACGCACCATCCCAATTCGCCGCAGGGGGATTTTGCCGGAAGCTTTCGACTCGCGTCTTGAGCGTTGCCGACGGCCCATCGCCGGGCGCTGCTTCGAGCGCTGCCGCAAACGCGTGGCCAGCGTCGTCCCAGCGCCGCTCCCGATACGCCGCGAGGCCTTCCGCATAATGCTGCCGCAGCGTGGTTTGCGCCGCCGTCAGCTCGCCGCTCTTGCCCAGGATCTCGAACACGGCGACCGGTTGGGTCTGCCCGACAACCACCAGCCGGTCGATCTCGCGCAGCTCGATTGCCGTTGCGCAGGCGCTCGCGGTTGCTTCCGAGATCAGGCAGCGGCAGCCATAGACCTTGTTGGCGCCTTCGAGGCGCGAGGCGAGGTTCACGGTGTCGCCGAGCACGGTGTAGCTCATCATGAACTCCGAGCCGATGCTGCCGACCAGCGCCTCGCCGGTGGCAATCCCGATACGGACGTCGCAATCGGTCGGGATCGCGCGCACGCCGAGGAGCTCCGGCAGCTCTTTACGCAACTGCGCGACGCGTCCGATCATGTCGATCGCGGCAAGCGCGGCGAGGTGGGTCTGCTCGGTCTCCTCGACGAACGGGGCACCCCAATAGGCCATGATGGCGTCGCCGATATATTTGTCGATGATGCCGCGGTGGGCGTGGATCGGCTCCGACATGGTCGAGAGATAGAGGTTCATGATCTTGACGAGGCCGCGCGGCGTCACGCCCTCGCTTAAGGAGGTAAAGCCCTTCATGTCGCAGAACAGCACCGTCATGACGCGGCGCTGTCCTTCGGTCGCGGCGATCGCCGGCTGGTCGAGCAGGCCTTCGGCGATCCGCGGGTTGATGTAGCGGCCGAAGGTCTCGCGGATGCGCTGATTGTGCCGCAGCGTCTCGATCATGCGGTTGAACGCGGCCGAGAGCTGGCCGATCTCGTCCTCGGTCGTGACGGAGATGGCGCCGTCGAGCTTGCCGGCCTCGACCTCACGAGTGCCTTCCAGGAGCTTCATCACCGGGCGGGTGATGCCGCTGCCGACCAGCATCGCGAACACGAAGCCGAGCACGGCGGCAATCGCGGTCACGATCGCCGAGATGATGATCGCCCGTTGCTGCGCAGCCGTCACCGTCGCCGCGCTGGCGCTAACCTGGGCCAGCATGTCGGCGCGGATGCCTTCGATCCGGGTGCTGAACTCGTCGCGCAACGCTTCCGCGCGGAGCATGGTCTGCCTCGCCGACGTAAAATCCTTCGCGTCGAGCTGGTCAAGCAGCGTCTGGTTCTCCGCGTTCAGGCGGACGAGCAGGTCGTTGACCGCGTTGTCGATGCGGTCGTCGAGTCGCCCGAGCGCGGCGTTGTCTGACGGCGTCGAGGGATCGGCGATGATCGCATCGATCAGCTTTCGCGCGGCATCGGCCTCGCTCCTGAGCACCGGCTCGATCTCGTCGAAGGTCTTGCGCGCCGCCGCGTAGCCGTTGTCCTCCAGCGGCCCTTGCATCTTCGCCATCATCATCCGCCGCATCGCCAGCGACCGCTCCAGCGAGCGGATATTGACCCTGGCGAGGTGGGCGTAGGCGGGGATGTAACGGTTGTTGAGCTCGTCGAGCAGGTGGCCGACCTGGCCCGCCAGCACCATCGACAATAGCGACGTGACCACGGCGAGGATGATCAGCCCCGCGGCGATCCCGACGATCTTCTGCCTGATGGATTTGCGAAACATGCCGTGCGTCCAGCCGCTTCAGCCATAGGCGGGTCGTGACCCGTCATCGCGGCGGAACAGCTAATAGAGTTCCAAGGCGCGCTTCGCAAGCGCGTGCCATGCGCGCAAAATCTAATTTTGCCTGACAAATCAACGCGACACACCCTGTCCAGTCCTTTCTGAGAAAATATTCCGCTTCCCTTGTCGGGCAAATCAGCACTAGGTCCTGTGGACTCTTGGGATTCTCAAATCGAGAGGAGTGTGATTCAAGACTTTCTT
>NZ_JBHMET010000029.1:46126-80555 GCF_042430365.1 Bradyrhizobium erythrophlei | reverse complement strand
CAGAAATCGCCCGATTTGGGAATCCCAAATCGATTCAAGCTAACTTCATCCCGCTTTAGAGCATGATCCGGAAAAGTGTGTAGCGGTTTTCCGAAAAGATCATGCTCAAACAAAGACCTAAAGCGCGATGACGATTCATCCAAATCTCATCGCGCTTTAGTGCTGTGCAGCTATTCCGCCGATGGATTCGGCGGCACCTTCGCGCCGGCGAGCAGCCTGGCCAGTTCCACCTGCCGCGGCTGCCCGGTCTTCGCCAGCACCGCCTTGAGTTGGTTGCGCACGGTCTCGCGGGAGACGCCAAAGGCGAGTGCGATGGCCTCCACAGTGCGCCCCTCGCCGATGCTGCGCGCAACGCGCGCCTCCGCCGGCGTCAGGTCGAACAGGCCCTGCAGCACCTCCGCCGTCGGGACCTCTGAGGGCACCACCGGCGTCACCATCACGATCGCCAAGGCCTGGGCGAAAAGGTCATGGGCTGCGCCGCGGATCGGGACCACATGCACGATCATCGGCGGGCGCTGGTCCTCGGCCGCGATCGGGACCGAGCGCACGTCGGTGCTGGCAAGGCTGTTGTGGAGGGTCGACAGCGCCTGCGCGAACAGCGCGTCGGCGGAGCCCGATGTCAGGGTTAGGCGGTCGGCCCGATCCTGCATCACGTCGGGGATAAGCCGGTCGAGCAGCGCGTTGGCCGCCATCACCTGGCCGCCGCGCCGGAGCACGGCTGCGGGAAGCCCGAGCAGCGCCAGCGACTCGGTGGCCGCCCTGGCGCGTTCGAGGCCGAGCCGCGCCGATAACAGGGCTGCACGCGCCAAATGCGGACGCAGCGCATCGAGCTGGTCCACGGCGGTCTGTTCGATCGGGCCGAGATGATATTCACGCTCGACGCTGTAGATCAGGATGTCGCCGCTCGGTACCGGGATCGCGGTACCCGCACCCCATCCGAGCCCGCGCGGGCGAAAGAACTCCCGGATCTGATAGTCCTGCTGGACATCCTCCGGCGTATCGAACAGGTCGATGTCGCGCAGGAATCCGGCGTGATTGGCCGCGAGCAGACGTGGCAAGCGTCCGTTGTGCTCATGCCAGCGGCCTTCGGCATAGGCGGCCATGTCGTCATGGATATCGGGGGAGGCGACCCAGCGCACGTCATGCGGGTCCGCCGTCAGCAGCACGATACCGCGAGCTCCGGCGATACCGCCGACGCGGTGCAGGACGTTCGGCCACAGCTCGGGCACGACGGCGGCCTCATAAACCAGGTCGATCAGATGGTCCTGCAGTTCGTTCTTCATCGGCCGCCCCGAGACCTCGCTGCCTCATGGAATAACCCGCGGGCCGCGGATTCATTCCGTTACGCCAGATCGCGATATCGCGGGAGTCCGTGAGATTCCGGAGCGTGGCGGCCGCCGATGCGGAGGGCAGTCGGCGTTCGTCGGGAACTCCGGAAGCGTAGTGTCAGGAATGACTTTCCGCGGCTGCCCGCTGGTCGACGCCGAGATCGAACCCGCATGGGGCAAGGCCGCGCCCGCGGCGCCTTCTGCGGCTTCTTCGAGGTCTTTTACGCTGCCGCCAAGCGATTGAGCATCGCCTGATTGCGCAGCTCGACCCGGCGCGAAGTCGGCAGCGCGATCGCGCCGACCTGCTCGAGCTGGGTAAAGGTGCGCGATACCGTTTCGATCGTCAGGCCGAGATAGTCGGCGATATCCTGCCGCGACATCGGCAGTTCGACGGCGGCGTTCTTCGTGGCGCGACGCGCCATGTCGAGCAGGAAGCCGACGACCCGCTCTTCCGCGCTGCTGATCAGGAGCATCAGGTGCTCCTGGAAGCGCCGCAGCTCCTGCGCGGTTGCATCCCAAAGCTGGCGCGCAAGGTCCATTTCGTGGGTTGCGCGGACCATCAGGGCGCTGCGCTTCACCACCAGCACCTGGGTCTCGCAGATGGCTTCAGCAGATGAGATGTAGGTTTCGCCGGCCTCGAAGCCGAAGATGTCGCCGGGCAGGTAGAACGCGCCGATCTGGCGGCGTCCGTCTTCCAGGATCTTGTAGGTTCGGACGGCACCGGACACCACCTGATAGAGGTATTCCGCGTCCTCGTCCTCGCCGTAGATCTCGCTGTTGCGGGTGAACCGCATCGGCGTACCGATCATCCCGAACGGCCCTTCGGTGCGGGACTGGCCACGGACGGCGTTGGTCGGGCGACGGCTGATCTCGAGAGAAACGGCGGCCTGGGTCTGCATAACGGCACTCCATCGGAGGGAAGATCGATGGACGCAGATTGGCCGCCGTCGCCGCATTGGGAAATTTGGAATCTTCCCCTAGGTAGGAGCACCTAAGTATTTGTACGTAGGTCCCCGTTGCGGGTGTCAGTGACCCGCGTCTGGGCAGCCTCTAGGCTGCAATCGGATGCGGGTAGGACGCCTGCGTGCTGGATTGCTCCCGGCTTTGCCTCTCTCGTTGCCAGCGCGTGGTGCTGCGGTCGGTCAAAGCGAGCACCAGGGCAAACGATGAGAAGATGATGCAGACGGTTGCGGCGACGACAAGTGAATCGATTGGCATGGTGCGGTCCTCCGGGGTTAGCTTGCAGCCTTGATGTCCTCGGGCGACTCCACGTAGTACCCGGAGTAGCCGTCGACGAAGCAGAGATGATCGTGAACTTCCCTGACGCCGGAGGTGTTTTCGGCCAGCACGATCGTGGCCTTGCGGGTCCGCTCGTCGAAGATCAGGCCATACAGATGCACCGCGCCATTGCGCACCCAGACCTGGAATCCGGCCGGCCGCCAATCGGTGGCGTTGATCTCGCGCGCGATGCGTTCGCGGATATGCTCGTCGTCGGCCGTGGGATCAGGCACCTCCCGCGCCATTGACGCGACGGCCTGCAGAATGTCGGCGCGGGTGACGATCCCGACCACGATCCGGCCGTTCACGACCGGCAGCCGCTTCACGCCGTGCTTTTGCATGAGATGCACGATCTCCTCGAGCGGCGTCTGCTCTTCGACCGTGATCGGATCCGTCGTCATCACGTCTTCGACCTTGCGGCCGCGCTCATGCACAAAATCGGTGGCGGCGCGGCCCGCGCCAGTGAAGAACTGAAGCCAGGCCGAACGCTTGCGCCCCGTGCCAATCTCGGCGCGCCGCAGGAAATCACCTTCGGTGACGATTCCCTTGAGCATGCCATTCTCATCGAGCACCGGCAGGCCGCTGAGGTGACAGCGCAACATGATGTTGGCGGCATCCAGGATCGATGTCTGCGGGCTGACGCCGATAACGTGCTTTGTCATGATCTGGCGAGCGTGCATCTCGAACCTCCCATTTGATGGATGGAGAGATAGAACGGCCTTCGGACGCGCACATTGACCTGGCTCAACGGCCCGCTTTGCCGTTCTCCAGCGATTTCAGGAGCAGGATGAAGTCATTGACCTAAAGCATGATCCGGAAAAGTGTGAAGCGGTTTTCCGAAAAGATCATGCTCAAACAAGAAGCTAAAGCGCGATGACGATTCAACCTAATCTCATCGCGCTTTAGTCCGGCTCGAAGCTGAACTCGGGCATGGCCGGTGACGATTCCCTCGGCGAGCGCTTCCTGCAGCATCTCGACTGGATAGCGCTCGTGCAATGATGGGTGATCTCGCGCTCAGTGCGACATCAGGACCGGAACGGTCATCGAGCGAAGCATGTCGTGCGTCACCCCGCCGAGCAGCGTCTCCTGCAGCCGGGAGTGGCCGTATCCGCCCATCACCAGGAGATCGAGGCTTTCGTCCGCCGCGATCGACAGCAGCGCGGGCTGGATCTCCGAGCGTGACGCCGGGAACGAGGCGATCTTCGCCGGAAGCCCCAACCTTGCGAGATAGCGCAGCAGATGGTCGGTCGAGCTCTCCGCCGGGATCGAATCGGATCCGGCGACGGTGATCACGGAGAGGGCGTTGGCCTTCTGGAGCATCGGCATCGCGTCATGCAGCGCGCGCGCCGCAAGCCGGCTGCCGTCCCAGCAGATCCCGATTCGCCTGGCCGAGAAAGCGCCGCGGAACGTGTACGGCATGAACAGAACGGGGCCGCCGGCCTGGAAGAGAATCTCCTGTGGAATGACGTTGTCGTAGCTCGTGTGGTCGCTCTCCGGCTGCGTCACGATTGTCAGATCGTGCAGCCGCGCACTCGCGCATAGGATCGCGCGCGCCTCGGCAACAATCGCGTTCACCGCGCGGGTCGTGTAGGAGATATCAGCGTTCCTTGCCTCCGCCTCGAAGACGCGCAGGGCCGCTTCGGCGCGCTCGAGCGCCCGCACATGCTCGGCCTCGAAGATCGAGGCGACGGCCGCGCCGCCCTCGACCAGGGGCATGCTGGTGGTCTCGTAGCCGATCGCCATCGCATCGAGATGTGCGCCGGTGTCGACCGCAAGCGAGATCGATCCGTCCACGGCGGGACGCACCGACAGCTCCGTGGGAATGTGGACCAATAAGTTCCTGAACATTGCCGTTCTCCGTGCGTGAAGGGGCTGCCGTTCATTCGAGCACGGGCGGTCGCCGGATGCTTTGATCTGCCTCATATCCGTCCGTCGCGGCGTTTGAGCCAAATCAACCTGGCGGTAGCCAGCCTCGGGCAATGATACTAGCTTGAACGAAGGGCGACCGAAACACCTGCCGGACGGGGAGGACGATCATGCTTGCAACCGACGTGATGCGAAGCTCGTTTGCGACGATCAAGCCGACCGCTTCTGTGCTCGAAGCCGTCCAGCTGCTCCTGGAAACCGATCAGCGCGGTTTGCCGGTGGTCGACGACAATGGCGGTCTCGTCGGCATGGTTTCGGAAGGGGACTTTCTCCACCGCGACGAGCTCGGGATCAGCCCGCCGTCGGGAAACTGGCTGGAAGCGCTGCTCGGTATCGAGGAGAACAATCCCGAGCGTGAACGCATGCGCACGCTGCGGGTCGGCGCGCTGATGAGCCCTTCGCCGATCACCGTGAATGTCGATGCATCTGTCGACGATGTCGTCGCGCAGATGGACATCTACAATGTCGTCCAGGTCCCGGTCGTCAGCGCCGGAGCCGTCATCGGGATAGTCAGCCGCAGGGAGCTGCTTGCGGCGCTTGCGCGGCGATTGACCGGACAGACCGTGGCAGGGACACCGGGATCGCGTTGATCTCACGCCCATGCGGCTGTTCTAGCGGCCGTCGAGGTCGGCGTAGCGGTTGCCGTACGCCAAGAGCAGCAACCCGACCGCAGACAGGGCCGACACCGAGGCCGCGATCCAGGCGACGGAGGTGACGACAAAAGCCGCCTCGAACCGCCAGATCGATTGCGGTTCCGTCGAGGCAAGCGGCAGGATGTCGGAGAAGCACCAAATGTAGAGGAGCGCGAGCGCCAGCGAGAACGCCGCGCTTCCGAGGAAGAGAAGGGTCAATCGCCGTTTCATGATGGCCTCCTGTTGGCGCGGCGGATGCTGCCAAAGTCCGCCGCCCCGACCAATTCCGGGTTTTCCCTTAGGGCGGGTTGCCGGGGATCTGGGTGAATGAAATCCCTTGCAGCCCGTTCGGGCGCATGACTTCGATCACGTCGGATCGGTCCTGTTGATGGCGTCTTGCGCAGCCAGGCGGTCGAGCGTCCGGCTCTCGTCGAAGCGGGTCATCTCGACCGCCCACTCGACCACGGGACCGCTTCCGCCGATCGTCAGCCCATCGCCCTCCAGTGTAATCGGAACGACCCTGCGATAGATCGCGGGCGCATGTGGCTTGTTGATCGCAAGCTCGTCCTCGCTGGCGCGCCGCCGCCGCTCCAGCGTCGAGAAGTCGAGATAGGGCAGCCTGACCGCGCGCTTGATCTTGAGCACGAGATCCGGCCCAAGGAAGACGGCCGAGCAGTGCGTGTCGACCGGTACACCGTCCCATTTGCCCGGGTCAGCCCGGACAGGACCGCCCGCACGCCAGTCTGGTCGGCTTCATCCGCGGTCGAAACGGTCGACGTCATCGGCATCAACATGCTTTCAGGACGGCGGCGCCCACGAGCTTGCCGTCGCGCAGGCGCGACAGGGCCTCATTGGCTTGGTCGAGCGGGAAGACGGTGACGCTGGTCTTCACTCCCGCGTGCGCCGCCGCCTTGAAAAAATCGACGCCGTCCTGCCGCGTGAGGTTGGCGACCGAGACGATCTGCCGCTCCCCCCAGAGGATGCTGTAGGGAAAGGTGGGGATATCAGACATGTGAATGCCGGCGCAGACCACGCGTCCCCCCTTGCGCACCGCGCGCAGCGCCAGTGGGACGAGCGGACCTGCCGGCGCGTAGATGATCGCGGCATCCAGCTCGACCGGCGGTCGTTCTTCCGAGGCGCCCGCCCAGCGCGCGCCGAGCGACAAGGCCAGCTGCTGGGCTGCGGTGTCGCCGGCGCGGGTGAAGGCATAGACGGCCCTCCCCTGTGACCGGGCCACTTGCGCGATGATATGCCCGGCCGCGCCAAAGCCGTAGATGCCGAGGTTGCGGCCGTCGGCGGCCATCACCAGGGAACGCCAGCCGATCAGGCCGGCGCAGAGCAGGGGCGCGAGCTCGGCGTCGTCGCAATCCTCGTCGAGCGGAAAACAATACCGTGCGTCCGCGACAAGGTGGCTCGCGAAGCCGCCGTCCCGCGTGTAGCCGGTGAACTTTGGGTGATCGCAGAGATTTTCCTTGCCCTCCCGGCAGTACGGACAGCGTCCGCAGGTCGAGCCGAGCCAGGGCACGCCGACGCGCATGCCGAGATGAACATTGCTGACGCCGTCGCCGATCGCGTCGACGCGGCCAACTACCTCATGACCGGGAACGATCGGGTAGGTGATGTCAGGCAGCTCGCCATCGACGACATGCAGGTCGGTTCGGCAAACGCCGCAGGCGCCGATCCTGACCCGTACCTCGCTCGGGCCGGGAACTGGATCCGCTCGCTCCACAAATTGCAGCCGCGCGCCGCGCGCGGGCAGGATCATGGCGTACATGACGGAACTCGCTCAGGCCTGTGACCTCTTTGACCATGTCACATTGAACCCGTTTTGATTTCGCTCAACACCAATCCGCGCGTCCCGCCTAGGGTTGCTCCGCGAACACGATTCATCCAGGAGGCACCGATGATCAAGGACATGATCCCCGTTGGAACCCAGCGCGCAATGGCGCGGCGCAAGAGCAATCCCTTCGCGTTCCTGCAGAACGAGATCGACGGGCTGTTCGACGGATTCGGCCGCAACTTCCCCACCTTTGTCGCGCCGGGAACGGCGATGCCGCGCATGGACGTCAGCGAGACCGACGAGGTGATCGAGATCTCGGCGGAACTGCCCGGCCTCGAGGCCAAGGATGTCCAGCTCAATCTTGACGACAATGGGCTGACCATCCGCGGCGAGAAGAAGAGTGAGCGCGAGGAGAAGAACAAGGATTACCACCTGGTCGAGCGCAGCTTCGGCTCGTTCGCGCGGTCGGTGACCCTTCCCGGTGGCGTCAAGCCGGACGATGTCAGCGCGGAGATTGCCAAGGGCGTGCTCAAGGTGATCGTCAAGAAGCCGGCGCCCAGGCAGAGCAAGCAGATCGATATCAAATCGGCTGCCTGAAAATTCAGCAGCGCGTCGCGCGCTCGCGAGCCTCAAGTCCGCCCGAAGGGAATCAACCCATGTACGAATTTCTCCAGGAAACCGTCGACAACAACATGACGAGGGGTGTGCGAAGCGTCGCCCCGGAAACCACGGTGAGCGACCTGTACCGGATGTTCGCAAGGGACGATTATGACGCCTATCCCGTCGTGCGCGACGATGTCGTGGTCGGCTTCGTCACCAAGCTCGACGCGCTGAAGGCATTCGCTTTCACGTCGGATCAAATGTTGCCGCATTATGACGATCGCATGGGAACCACGGTCGATGAGATCATGTCGTGCGATGTGATCGCGGTCGATCCGGACACGAACCTGCAGCGGGTTCTGCAGCTCATGGTCGCACATCGCCTGAAAAGCCTGCCCGTGATTGACAAGTATCACCATCTGCTCGGTATTATCGCTCGCGAGGATGTCATGCGGGCGTTGGCGCGCTGCACGAAGCGGCGGGCGCCTCCGCTCGCGCCTTGCGAGACCGTGCAATGTCTACGTTTGGCCTAGAGCGGGTATTTTCGCCTCGCAGCATCGCTGTCGTTGGTGGCAGTTCACGGCCGTCGTCCCTGGGGCTTGCCGTGCTCAGGAACGTGAAGGCGAGCTGCTTTGCCGGCAGGATCGCCGTGGTCAATCCGAAGCACGCCGCCATCGATGGCGAGCGGGCATTTCCGGATCTGAAGTCGCTCCCGTTTGTTCCCGATCTCATTGCCGTCACGGCGCCGGCGATTGCGATTCCCGATATCATGGTGGAAGCCGGCGCGGTCGGCGTCGGCGGCGCCGTGATCCTGTCGGCGGGCCTCGGTCACGGCGCGGGCTCGCTGGCCGAGTCGATCGAACGCACGGCGCGCCAGCATCGCATGCGCCTGATCGGTCCCAATTGCCTCGGCGTGATGGTGCCGCACGCCAAGCTCAATGCGAGTTTCGCCGCGCATCGCCCGTCCGAAGGACATTTAGCGCTGATCTCCCAGTCCGGTGCCGTCGCGGCGGCGATGGTCGAGTGGGCGGCCGAGCGGCGGCTCGGCTTCTCCGGCATCGTGTCGATCGGCGACCAGCTCGATGTCGACGTCGCCGACCTGCTCGATCATTTCGCGCTCGACGAGCGCACCAATGCGATCCTGCTCTACCTCGAGGCGGTTAAGGATGCGCGCAAGTTCATGTCGGCGGCGCGTGCCGCGGCCCGGCTGAAGCCGGTCATCGTCGTCAAGTCAGGGCGGATGGCCCAGGGCGCGAGGGCTGCGGCAACCCACACCGGCGCGCTGGCGGGTTCGGATGCGGTCTACGACGCGGCCTTCCGCCGCGCCGGCATGTTGCGCGTGTACGATCTGCGCGCGCTGTTCGATTGCGCCGAGTTGCTCGGCCGCGGCTTCGTCCCGCGCGGGAACCGGCTTTCGATCCTGACCAATGGCGGCGGGCTCGGCATCCTCGCGACCGATCGGCTCGCCGAGCTCGGTGGCGTTCCCGCGACCTTGACGGGCGAGACGGTCGCGCGGCTCGACAAGGTGTTGCCGCGGGGTTGGTCGCGCGCCAACCCCGTCGATATCTCCGGCGACGCCGATGCCGCGCGCTACGTCTCCGCGCTCAATGCGATGCTGGAAGATGCGAACAGCGATGCCGTCCTCGTCATGAATGTGGAGACGGCGGTCGCCCCGACCGAAGCGATCGCCGAAGCCGTGGCGCAATGTGTCCGGGACCGCAGGGCGAAGCGAAGCGCCGTCGCGATGCTGGTGCTTGCAGCGTGGGCCGGCGCCGACGAGCGCGCCGGGCGGACCTTTGAAGCCGCGCGCATCCCGCATTTCCCGACCGAGGACGATGCGGTGCGGGCCTTCATGTATCTGGTGCGATATCGCGAGGCCTCCACCGCGCTCGCCGCAACCCCGCCGAGCGTCGCCTCGGTGTTCACGCCCGAGATCGCCTCCGCGCGGCACGTGGTCGCAAAAGCATTGTCTGACGGGCGGGCCTGGCTCGATCCGGTTGAGATCGTCGCGCTGTTCGACGCCTATGACATTCCGATTGTTCCGACAGCTGCGGCACGTGACGCCGAGGATGCCGCGGACAAGGCCGCGCCGTTCCTGGCCGAGGGGCGCGCGGTCGCGGTCAAGGTGTTCTCCCGCGACATCAGGCACAAATCCGATGTCGGCGGGGTCATCCTTGGCCTGCGCACGCGTGAAAGCATCATCGAGGCGGCCGAGACCGTCCTTGCGCGGGCCCGGAGCGCGCGGCCGGGCGCCAGCCTGCAAGGTGTCACGATCCAGCCGATGATGGTCCGGCGGGCGGCGCGCGAACTGATCCTCGGCATCGCCGACGATCCGACCTTTGGTCCGGTGATCGTGTTCGGCCGCGGCGGCATCGCCGTGGAGGTGATCAACGACAAGGCGCTGGCGCTGCCGCCGCTCGACATGAATCTGGCCCGTGACCTGGTCGGACGGACGCGCGTCTCGCGGCTGCTCGGTGCCTATCGCGACGTGCCGGCCGTTCCGCCCGACGTCGTGCCGCTCACCCTCGTCAAGCTCGCACAGATGGCCGCGGATATCCCCGAGGTCGCCGAGCTCGACATCAATCCGCTGCTTGCGGATGAGACCGGCGTGCTGGCGCTCGATGCCCGAGTGGCGATCCGCAAGCCGGCGCGGCTGTTCGCGGGCCAGACCCGGCTCGCCGTCAGGCCCTATCCGTCGCAATGGGAAGGCGAGCTTGCCCTGCGCGACGGCTCGCGGGTGCTCGTGCGGCCGATGCGGCCGGACGACGAGCCTGCCGTCCACCGCTTCTTCGCGCGCGTGACCGCCGAAGACCTCAGGCTACGCTTCTTCCATGCCATGAAGGAGTTCACGCATGCCTTCATTGCCCGCCTCACCCAGCTCGACTACGCGCGCGCGATGGCCTTCGTGGCGCTGGATCCTGCGACCGGCGAGATGATGGGGGCGGTTCGGCTGCATTCGGATTCGCTGTATGAGAGCGCCGAATATGCGATCCTGCTGCAGTCCGATCTCAAGGGCAAAGGCCTCGGCTGGGCGCTGATGCAGCTTCTGATCCACTATGCGCGGTCGGAAGGGCTGAAGCGCTTGGCCGGCCAGGTGCTGGCCGAGAACACGACGATGCTCGGCATGTGCCGGGACCTCGGCTTCACCGTCACCCAGGATCCGGAGGATCACAGCATTGTCGACGTCGTGCTCGACCTTCGTCTTCCGAGCGTGGATGCCATCGGGGCGGACATCCTGATCCGGCCTGGACGCGGAGGCGCCTAGAGCATGATCCGGAAAAGTGTCAAGCGGTTTTCCGAAAAGATCATGCTCAAACAAGAAGCTAAAGCGCGATGACGATTCAACCTAATTTCATCGCGCTTTAGAGTCCCGCGGCGATCGCGATTCGCATCAGCTCCGACATGCTGCGGACATTGGTCTTGGCCATCAGGTTCGCGCGATAGACCTCGACCGTGCGCGGGCTGATGCCGAGGTCGTGGGCGATCACCTTGTTGATCTTGCCTGCCAGGAGCCCGCGCAGAACGTCGCGCTCGCGCGGCGAAAGATCGGCGAGGCGGGCTTCAGCCTGGTGCTTGGCCGCGGCGTCGGCCGGCTTCGCCGGCTGGGATTCCAGGGCACCGCGGATCGCGCGCAGCAGCACCTCATCCTCGAATGGCTTCTCGATGAAATCGACCGCACCCGCCTTCATGGCTTCCACCGCGAGCGCCACATCGCCGTGGCCGGTCATCAGGATGATGGGACAGGCCACTGCGTCGGCCTTGAGCTTGCGGACGAGCTCGAGACCGCTCATGCCGGGCATGCGGATGTCGGACACGATGCAATCGACCCCGCCGTTGGTAAAGTGACTGAGAAAGTCGGTCGCCGTCTCATGCGTCTTCACGGCGAAGCCGTTGACGTCGAGGAGGAAGGCGAGCGAGTCCCGCATCGCCGGGTCATCGTCGATCACAAGAATCGTACGCCGCGCAGTCATACTTCTTCTCCAACCTCCGCAAACGGCAGGGTGAACTGAAAGATCGTGCCGCCGCCGGGGTTCGCCCGGGCGACGATCTGGCCGCCATGGGACTCGATGATCGTCCGGCAGATCGACAGTCCGACACCCATGCCATGCTCCTTGGTCGTGACAAAGGGCTGGAACAGGCGGTCGGTGATTTCGGGGCTGATGCCGGGGCCGGTATCGGCGACCGTGAATGTGGCGACGCCATCGGTCCTGGCGACGCCGACGGTCAGTTCGCGGCGCGGGCTCGACGCCATCGCCTCGATCGCGTTGCGGATCAGGTTCAGCGCGACCTGCTGGATCTGGATCTTGTCGACGATGATCGATGGCATGTCACGGTCGCTGCGGATCGCCACCCGCACGCCTTGCTCCTTGGCGCCGAGCAGCGCCAGTGCCACAGCCTCCTCCAGCAGCGTGACCGGATTCTCCAGCGAATGCTCGGTCTCACCTTTGGCGACGAATTCGCGCAGTCGCTTGATGATGTCGCCGGCGCGCAGCACCTGCTGCGCCGCGCGATCGAGCGCATCGCGGATCCGCTTTGCGTCGGGCTTCTCCGATGTCAGCAGCGCCCTCGCGCCCCGCATGTAGTTGGTGATGGCCGATAGCGGCTGGTTGATTTCATGGGCGATAGAGGACGCCATCTCGCCCATCGCGGTCAGTCGCGATACGTGCACCAGCTCGGATTGCAGCTCCTGCAGCCGCCGCTCCTGCGCCCGCCGTTCAGTGAGGTCGCGGATGAAGCCGGTGAAGAAATGTTCGCCGCGCACCCGCGCTTCGCCCACAGCAAGCTCCATCGGGAAGGTCGAGCCGTCGCTGCGTTCCCCGACCACGATGCGGCCGATGCCGATGACGCGCCGCTCGCCGGTGGTGAGATAGCGCTCGATGTAGCGGTCGTGTTCGTCGCGATAGGGCTGCGGCATCAGGCAGGACACGTTCTGGCCGATCACCTGGTCCTCCGACCAGCCGAACAGCCGCACCGCCGCGGCGCTGAACGAACGAATGATGCCGCGATCGTCGATCACGATCATGGCTTCCGGCACGGTGTCCAGGATCGACTGCAGATGCGCCTGCCGATACCGCGCCTGCTCCGACTCGCGCAGCAGGCGATCGCCCATGAAGCCGAGAACCGGCCCGAGCACGGCAAAGCATCCGACGTCGATCAGATTGGCCGGATCGGTGACGAGGCTCTTGCCAAGAAATATGCCGCTGATGCCGATACAGAGCAGGGTCGCGAAGATCGCCGGTCCGCGGCCGCCGGCGAATGCCGCAAAAGCGACGACCGGGAGGTAGATGATCGTGAACGTGCGATCCTCGAAATAGTGGTGCAGCACCGCGCGCAATGCGAGCGCGAGCAGGGCGGCTGCCGCAGCAGTGCCATAGCGGTACCAGAATCGGTCGGGCATGATCTCCGGAAAGCCTTCACGTTCGATCGACACTACAACGTTTGCCCGCGGGAGACCACCGGGCGGACGGCATGTGCCGGTTTGCGGCGAAGCGGGTAACGTGCAAGCCGGGCCGCTCTATTTGAGCCAGGCTCGCCAATGGGTGGGTTGTACGGCGATGCGTTCGCCGGTTTCAATCTTGATCCAGCCGCCGATGATGCGGCGGCAGGCGAAGACGAGCTGGTGAATGCTGCTTCCCTCGATCACGGCAAGCGCCAGGTCGCGATCAAAGGGCGCCGTTTCGATTCGCTCCCACGTCACGTCGCCGTTGTGCTCCGGGGACTGCGGACGGTCCCGGATCGGCAAGTTCAGGCAGCCTTCTGCGTGTTGTCGGCCGCATCGCCAGTCCGCCGTCCGAGCCAGTTCAACTCGATGCTGTTCAGTGCCTGCGCGGTTTCGACGGCGTAGGTCAACTCCTCGGCACCGCGCGCCGTGACGCCCTTCATCCAGTCCTGCCAAATCGTGATCTTCTCGGCCCCCGAGACGGTGGAGTTGAGCTTGCGGAACAACTCCCAGGCCGCGGTGAATTCGATTTGGATCAGCTCGAGCCAGCGTCGGTTCGCCTCAATCAGTCTGTCGGAGATGTCCGATTGCACGGCGATTGTCCGCTTCGCAGAGGTTTGAATGGCGTCCGCGATGGCGCCCGCGCCGAGACGATGGTCGCTGTGGTCGGTCATAATCAACATCCTCCGTTGGTGGAAGCATCCTTGTCCCACGAGGTCGGTCGGACGCGTTGATTTGCGTCAACCGCTCGGCACGCCGTTCGCCGCGCCTGGCGGCGTTTCAGCGGGTATTCGGAGAAAATGGTCCTCGCGGCGCGTGGAGTTTAGCTGCGTTCGGCGCCGATCATCACACCGGTTCGCAGGTTGATGAAATGCACGCCGTCGCACGCGGCGCAGGAGACCGGGTGCAGGTCGTCGGCCCCGGGCTCGGGCATGTCGCCAGGCAGCAGGCCCTGGACCCGGTCGCCGGTGTTCGGACACGAGAAGATGATGGGGCGCCAAGTCTTTCTGTCTGCCATGTGCTTTCCCCAGACGGGAAGGCACACACTATCGGCGGGATGCCGCCGCCGTTTTGACGCAGGTCAAAATTCGCCGGGGATCAGAACGGCCGCCGGCGCGGTGCCGGTTGCGGGGCGCGGGCCGGCTGCCTCGCCAGGAGATGCGTTCGCGCGCATGTCACGACGACGATCGCGACCAGTCCTATCGAAGCCATCAGAGTGAGCATCATGGTTCCGTCTCCCAGGGCGACCGGTTTCAGCATCGTTCGCTGCTGCCGCGCCTTGATCAGCATCAAATGAGCGCGCGAATGCGCGGTTGAGCCAAATCAAGGTGTGCGATGCGACGCGATGCAAACCTTCCGGCGAAAACCGAGGGAGAATTGCAATGCGCGCGCATCAGATCATGACGAGACACGTCATCACTGTCGGACCCGATTCGTCAATCCGGGAAGCTGCGGGCTTGATGATCGATCATCATGTCAGAGGCCTGCCGGTGGCCGACGAGCACGGCAAGCTTGTCGGCATCATCTCGGAAAGTGATTTCCTGCGGCGCAGCGACAGGCTGGACGGTGCGGAAGCGAAGTATGTCCGCATCGTTGCGACAGATCAAAGCGCTCGACTGACGGGCCGTCATATTTGGTGGGCCGCTGCGCGCCGGCTTCGGGCGCAGGGCAAGCAGGTGAGGACGTGCCATGCCATCATTTGACGTTCGTTTCATCAAGACCGTTTGCGACGACACCGGTCACGAGCATCGCGCCTGTCAGGCGGCATTCAAGATCGATGCCGTTTCGCTGACGGCGGCCGCGCAACAGGCGGAGGCTGACTTCTGCCGGCAAAAGGGCGTCCGTGACTGGACGATTTTCGCCGATGCGCTGGAGCTCCGTACGCCGCCCGCATTGCCGTCGGCGTGGGGCGGCTAGGCAGGGGGCACATCATGGATAGTGCCGCCCGCCGTTACGCGGGACTGAGCGTACCCAGATATACGTCGTATCCGACCGCCGCCGATTTCACCCCGCTGGTCGCCGGCAAGGATCTTGCGCGCTGGCTCGGCCGGCTCGACGCGACCGAGCCGGTTTCGATCTACCTGCATGTGCCGTATTGCCGCGAGCTTTGCTTCTATTGCGGTTGCAATACCAAGATGGCGCTCCGCGACAGTGTCGTGCTGAGCTACCGCGATGCCTTGATCGCAGAAATCGCGCTCGTATCCGGGCTGTTGAAGGCGCCGCTTCGCGTCTCCCGGCTGCACTGGGGTGGAGGCACGCCAAGCATCCTGGGTGCCGAGGGACTGCGCCGCGTAGTTGACGAGCTTGAGCGGCACGTCTCGTTCGAGCGGGATCTCGAACACGCAATCGAACTCGACCCGCGATACGTCACCGTCGAACTGTCGGATGGTTCGGCGGCGCTTGGCGTCACCCGCGCGAGCCTTGGCGTCCAGGATATCAATCCGCTGGTGCAGGCCGCGATCGGTCGCGTTCAGCCGCTCGGCATGATTGAGGCTGCGGTCGATCGCCTGCGGGGCGCCGGGATCAAGAAGCTGAGCTTCGACCTGATGTATGGCCTGCCGCTGCAAACGCCAAAATCGATCAGGACGACATGTGCCGCGGTCAGCGCGCTGGCGCCCGATCGGATCTCATGTTTCGGCTACGCGCACCTGCCACGGCTCAAGGCAAATCAGCGTCAGATCGACGAGGCAAAGCTTCCCGGGCTCGATCAGCGCATCAAGCAGGCCGAACTGATCGAGGCCGAGCTTGTTCGCCACGGCTATGCGAAGATCGGAATCGATCACTTCGCGAGGCCCGGTGACAGTTTGGCGTTTGCGGCCGCATCCGGTCGGCTGCACCGCAATTTCCAGGGATACACCGACGATGATCGGGCCACGTTGCTGGGCTTCGGGGCGTCGTCGATCTCCACTCTTGCCGACGGCTACGTCCAGAACGTCGCGGACGTGCCGCGCTATGTCAGCACTGTTGCCTCCGGCATGCTGGCGACGATTCGGGGATGTCGCCTGAGCGCGGACGATCGGCGGCGCGCCCAAATCATCGAGCGACTGATGTGCGAGTTCGAGGTCGATCTCGCCGAGATCGCTCCCGGCGTCGACTTCGGCGAGGAGCTCGCGATGCTGCAGCCGATGCAGCAGCAGGGGCTCCTGACCCGCCGCGGCACGACCCTGGCCCTGACGGAGATCGGACGACCGGTCGCGCGCGTTGTCGCCGCTGCCTTCGACACCTACAGGCGGCCGCCGTCCCGGCAATTCAGCACGGCAATCTGATCCCATGTCGCCGGTCCTTTGCTGCGGAGGCGAAATTCGTTTGATCCAGGTCAACGTCGCTTCCGCGAGCGCCAGCTAGCGTCGAACCAAGGGGCGTGGAACATGATTGCTCGATCGAAATTTGGCGAAAGCTCTCCGCAGTTCGAAAGTCTGACCGGCCGGTTGCGGGCGTTTCTTGTCCGCTGCAACGAACTTGCGTCGTTGGGCCGGAATGAGATCGACGACATCGCGAGAGAACTCAATCTCTCCACGTCTGACTTCCATGCACTGGCGCGCGAGCCGGGCTTCCCCGAGTTGCTGCGAAGGCGGCTCGTGCACGCCGGTCTCGCCGAGGACGCGCTCGCCGTCTCCCACGGCGACGTGCTGCGAGACCTGCAACGCGTGTGCGGCCTATGTCAGGTCAAGGCCCGTTGCGCCGCCGACCTCAAGCGCGAGAAACGCGCCAGTCCCATGAAATATTGCCCGAACGAACAGACCCTGCGCGCGCTGAGCCGAGAGGCCGACTGTGCCCGCGCCGGCCCCGCAATTGATGTCGCTCAATCCACTCACGCCGGGAATGTGGTCTCCATAACCATCGCGCATCCAGAGAAGGCTTCGACATGACAAGTCCGTCCGTTGTTTCGAAATCGATGACGATCGGTGAAGCCGGCCTGATGTCGCTGTTCGCCGTCTCTGCGTTCGTCTGCCTGTTCGCCGCGGCGATGGGGCATGATTCCGCTTACACGTTTCATACCTCGCTTGCTTCTGCCGCGAGCCTGATCGCCGCAGTCGCGATCCTCAACCGCTACTATGATCGCCCGGCCGCGTTACCGCCTGCGGAGATCGGCGGCCGGGTGAACTACAATCTCGGCCCGATCAAGTTTGCCTCCGCCATGGCGATGGTCTGGGGCATTGCCGGGTTCGCGGTGGGCCTGATCATCGCCATGCAGCTCGCCTGGCCCGCGCTCAATTTCGACCTGCCGTGGACGACGTTCGGCAGATTGCGGCCGTTGCACACCTCGGCGGTGATCTTTGCATTCGGCGGCAACGTCCTGATCGCGACCTCGTTCTATGTGGTGCAGAAGACCTGTCGCACGCGCCTTGCGGGCGATCTGGCGCCCTGGTTCGTGGTGATCGGCTACAATTTCTTCATCCTGATCGCGGGCACCGGCTATCTGCTCGGGGTCACCCAGTCAAAGGAATATGCCGAGCCGGAATGGTATGCCGACCTCTGGCTCACGATCGTCTGGGTGACCTATCTGCTCGTGTTCCTGATGACGCTCGTCAAGCGCAAGGAACCGCACATCTTCGTCGCCAACTGGTTCTATCTCGCCTTCATCATCACGATTGCGGTTCTCCACCTCGGCAACAATCCTGCGCTACCGGTCTCATTGCTCGGGTCGAAATCCTACATCGCCTGGGGCGGCGTGCAGGATGCCATGTTCCAGTGGTGGTACGGCCACAACGCGGTCGGCTTCTTCCTGACCGCCGGTTTCCTCGCGATAATGTACTACTTCATCCCGAAGCGCGCTGAGCGTCCGGTCTATTCCTACCGGCTTTCGATCATCCACTTCTGGGCGCTGATCTTCCTCTATATCTGGGCCGGCCCGCATCACCTGCACTACACGGCGTTGCCGGATTGGGCGCAGACGCTCGGCATGACGTTCTCGATCATGCTCTGGATGCCGTCCTGGGGCGGCATGATCAACGGCCTGATGACGCTGTCGGGCGCCTGGGACAAGCTGCGCACCGACCCCGTGCTGCGGATGATGGTGGTGTCGGTCGCGTTCTACGGCATGTCGACCTTCGAAGGCCCGATGATGTCGATCAAGGTGGTCAACTCGCTCAGCCACTACACCGACTGGACCATCGGCCACGTGCATTCCGGTGCGCTTGGTTGGGTCGGCTTCGTGTCCTTCGGCGCGCTCTACTGCCTCGTGCCCTGGATCTGGAACCGTCAGCTCTACAACCTCAAGCTCGTGAACTGGCACTTCTGGATCTCGACCATCGGCATCGTGCTCTACATCTCGGCGATGTGGGTGTCGGGAATTCTGCAGGGCCTGATGTGGCGTGCCTACACCTCGCTCGGCTTCCTCGAATACTCCTTCATCGAGTCCGTCGAGGCCATGCATCCCTTCTACATCATCCGTGCCGCCGGCGGCGCGCTGTTCCTGACCGGCGCCCTGATCATGGCCTTCAATCTCTGGATGACGGTCAACGCCGGCAAAGCCAGTGAAACCGAAGGCGCCGGTCTCCTCCAGCCCGCCGAATAGGTCGCGCAATGTCTCTCTGGAATCGACACAAGATCTTTGAGAAGAACTCGATCATCCTGATCGCGGGCATTCTCGTCGTCATTGCCATCGGCGGGCTCGTCGAGATCACGCCGCTGTTCTATCTCAAGAGCACGATCGAGGTGGTCGACGGCGTGCGGCCCTACACGCCGCTCGAGCTCGCTGGCCGCAACATCTATGTCCGCGAGGGTTGCTATCTCTGCCATTCGCAGATGATCCGTCCGCTGCGCGACGAGATCGAGCGCTATGGTCATTATTCGCTGGCCGCGGAAAGCATGTATGACCATCCGTTTCAATGGGGCTCCAAGCGCACCGGGCCGGATCTTGCGCGCGTCGGCGGCAAGTATTCCGACGATTGGCACATCACCCATTTGATCGATCCGCGCGCGATCGTGCCGCAATCGGTGATGCCGGGATATCCGGCGCTCGCCAGGACCGAGCTCGACGTCTCCGACGCCGCGGCCCACCTGCGCGCCAGCCGCGCGGTCGGCGTGCCCTATAGCGACGAGCAGATCGCCAACGCCAGCGCCGACATGAAGGCGCAGGCCGATCCCGACAGCCCTGGCGTTGAGGCGTTCCAGAAGCGCTATCCCAAGGCGCTGGCACGCAACTTCGACGGCAAGGCCGGCAATCCGACCGAGCTCGATGCGCTTGTCGCGTACCTGCAGATGCTCGGCACGCTCGTCGACTTCAAGCTCTACAACGAAAAAGCCAACCTGCGCTGACGAGGCACGACGATGAAAGCCATCATTTCAATCGAGAGCGTGGCATCGAACCTGGTCACGACGCTGTGGACGCCGATCTTCGTCGGCATCTTCGTTGCCGTCGTCGTCTACGCGCTTTGGCCCCGCAACAAGACCCTCTTCGATACCGCGGCGCGGATGCCGCTGCGGGAGGACTGACAGATCATGAGCGAGCACAGCGAGATTGACAGCGTTTCCGGCCGCAGCACGACCGGTCACGAATGGGACGGCATCAAGGAGCTGAACACGCCGTTGCCGCGGTGGTGGGTCCTGGCATTCTACACCACCATCATCTGGTCGATCGGCTACTGGGTCGTCTATCCGGCCTGGCCGCTGGTCTCCGGCTACACCACCGGGCTGTTCCACTATTCGACCCGCGCCAGCGTCGCGACCGACCTCGCCGAGCTGGAGAAGCTGCGCGGCGAGAAGATGGCGGTGCTCGGCAATGCCCCGCTCGCCGAGATCGAGAAGGATCCGGCGCTGCTTGCGCTGGCCCGCGCCCGCGGCAAGACCGTGTTCGCCGACAATTGCGCGCCCTGCCATGGCAGCGGCGGCGCCGGCGCCAAGGGCTTTCCGAACCTCAACGACGACGACTGGCTGTGGGGCGGCTCGCTCGACCAGATCATGCAGACGATTCAGTTCGGCGCCCGCTCCGGCAATGCGAAGGCGCATGAAGGGCAGATGCTGGCGTTCGGGCGCGACGGCATCCTGAAGCGGGACGAGATCGTCACGGTCGCGAACCATGTGCGCTCGCTCGCCGGCCTGTCGACCGCGCCGACCTTCGACGCCGCCGCTGGCAAGAAGATCTTCGCCGAGAACTGCGCAAGCTGTCACGGCGATAACGCCAAGGGTAATCAGGAGCTCGGTGCGCCTGATCTGACCGACAAGATCTGGCTCTATGGATCCGACGAGGCGACGCTGGTCGAGACCATCACGAATGGCCGCGCCGGCGTCATGCCGGCCTGGGTCGGCCGGCTCGATCCCGTCACCATCAAGGCGCTGACGGTTTACGTGCATTCGCTGGGCGGCGGCAGGTAGCCGCCGCAAAGGAGGAGACCGATCTTCCGGATCGTTGATGCACGTCAATAGCGGTCCGGAGGCTCAGGGTAGGCTGGAATCATAATTCCACGCTCGAGCCAGGTGATGAACAAGACCGTGTCGCCCGACGAACTCGTAACCGAAGAAGACGGCCCGCTCTACGCACCTCGCAAGAAGGTCTACCCGCAGAGCGTTTCCGGACGCTTCCGTTCCATCAAGTGGCGGCTGATGGCCGTCTGTCTCGGCATCTATTACCTGCTGCCCTTTGTGCGCTGGCATCGCGGCCTCGGCGCGCCCGACCAGGCGGTGCTGATCGATTTTCCCAACCACCGATTCTATTTCTTCTTCATCGAGCTGTGGCCGCAGGAGATCTACTACTTCACCGGCCTGCTGGTGCTCGCGGCTTTCGCGCTGTTCCTGATGAATGCGCTGGGCGGCCGCATCTGGTGCGGCTATCTCTGTCCGCAGACGGTCTGGACCGACCTGTTCTATGCAGTCGAGCGCCTGGTCGAAGGCGACCGCCGCGAGCAGATCAAGGCCGACGCGGGGCCGATGACCGCAAAGCGCGCCAGCCGCCGCGTGTTGAAGCATGCGATCTGGCTCATGATCGCATGGTGGACCGGCGGCGCCTGGGTGCTCTATTTCGCCGATGCGCCGACCTTGGTGCGCGACCTCGCCACCTTCCAGGCACCCGCGATCGCCTATGTCTGGATCGCGATCCTGACTGCGTCGACCTATCTCCTGGCCGGCTACATGCGGGAGCAGGTGTGCGTCTATATGTGCCCGTGGCCGCGCATCCAGGCGGCGCTGACCGACGAATGGGCGCTCAACGTCACCTATAAATACGATCGCGGCGAGCAGCGCTGCTCGGTGAAGAAGGCGTTCGACCTGCGCGCGCTCGGCGAGAAGGTCGGCGACTGCATCGATTGCAACCAGTGCGTAGCGGTCTGCCCGACCGGGATCGACATCCGCGACGGCGCGCAGCTCGGCTGCATCCAATGCGGCCTGTGCATCGACGCCTGCGACACCGTCATGACCAAGGTCGGTCGCAAGACCGGACTGATCGGCTACGACAACGACATCAATATCAAGCATCGCATCGCCGGCGAGGCGGAGGTGTTCAAGCCGGTGCGTGCGCGCACCGTGGTCTATTCCGCGCTGATCGTGACGGTGTGTGCCGTCATGCTCTATGCGCTGATGTCGCGGACGCTGCTCGATCTCAACGTGCTGCACGACCGCAATCCGGTTGCGGTGCGGCTGTCCGACGGGGCGATCCGCAACGGCTACACACTGCGCTTCCTCAACAAGCGCGGCTTCGACCGCGTGGTCGCGATCGACATCGACGGCCCGCTCGACGCCAAGCTGCATGTGATCGGCGCCGATGCCGTGACCCCGGATCGCCCGATGATCATCCTTGCCCGCGATACCACCACCGAGCTGCGCGTGCTGGTGACGGCGCCCTTCGACGAAAAAGCCGAGAAATCGGTGCCGATCAAGTTCCGCATCACCGATATCGGCCTCGGCGAGGTCGCTTCCGCCACCGATCACTTCGTCTTGCCCTGACAACTGGACGCCACGATGACAGCATCCACCCACAGCGCGCGCCCGATCACCGGACGCTTCGTCTTCATCGCCACGGTCGCGTTCTTCGCCGTCGTGATCGGCGTCAACATGGTCATGATGCGGCTTGCGATTACGACGCTGCCGGGGACGGAGGTCGACAGCGCCTATAGCGCGAGCCTCGCCTATCAGCGCGAGATCGTCGCGGCGCGGCAGCAGAATGAGCGCGACTGGCAGGTTGAGGCGCATATCGAGCGGCGGCCCGACGGCGCAGCGACGCTCGCAATCGAGGCGCGCGACCATGCCGGCGCACCGCTCGCCGGAATGAACTTCATTGCCCGGCTCGAACGGCCGATCGACCGCCGCGCCGACCGGACGATCGACGTCGCCGAGGCCGGTCGCGGCAGCTACCGCGGCAGTGCAGAGGGCGTCGCGGCCGGGCAATGGGACCTCGTGATCGAGGGCGACGCCGAGGGCCGCCGCATGTTCGTGTCGAAGAACCGCATCGTCCTGAACTAGAGGCGGATACCCATGCAGGCGGATATCGATTTCTCGCATTATCTGAAGAGCACCGGCGCGGGTCTCGTCCATCTCGATCTCGCGGTCGAGGGCATCAGTTGCGCGGGCTGCATGGCCAAGATCGAGCGCAATTTGTCTGATATTCCGGATGTGACCTCGGCGCGCGTGAACCTCACCGACAGCCGGCTGGCGCTGGAATGGAAGGCGGGCACGCTCGACCCGGCGCTGTTCGTGACGCGCCTCGCCGAGCTCGGCTACAAGGCCCATCCGTTCCAGCGCGATGACGCCGAAACGCTGGAGGCGCAGCGAGCCCAGGGCCTGTTGCGCCGGCTCGGCGTCGCCGCCTTTGCCGCGATGAACGTGATGATGCTGTCGATCCCGGTTTGGTCCGGCAATGTCTCCGACATGCTGCCCGAGCAGCGCGACTTCTTCCATTGGCTTTCCGCGCTGATCGTGCTGCCGGCCGCTGCCTATTCAGCGCAACCGTTCTTCACATCCGCGCTCACGGCGCTGCGGGCGCGCGGCGTCAACATGGACGTGCCGATCAGCATCGGCATTGTCCTTGCACTCGCCACATCTGTCATCGAGACCATCAAGCACGCCGAGCACGCCTATTTCGACGCCGCGATCATGCTGATCGCCTTCCTGTTGGCGGGCCGCTATCTCGACCAGAACATGCGGCGGCGCACCCGCGCCTTCGCCGGCAACCTGGCGGCGCTGAAGGCGGAGACCGCGACGAAGTTTATCAGCCCGACCGAGATCAGGACCGTTCCGGCGGCGGCGATCAAGCCGGGCGACATCGTGCTGCTGCGGCCCGGCGAGCGCAGCGCGGTTGACGGCAACGTGATCGAGGGACGCTCCGAGATCGATCAGAGCCTCATCACCGGCGAAACCTTGCCGGTGACGGCCACGCCGGGAAGCGCGGTGTTCGCCGGCACGTTGGTCCGGTCAGGCACGCTGCGCGTCCGCGCGGCGGCGGCGTCGGGCGATACGCTGCTTGCCGAGATCTCCCGCCTGCTCGACCATGCGTTGCAGGCCCGCTCGCGCTACCTCCGCCTTGCCGAGCGTGCCTCGCGGCTCTACGCGCCGGTCGTGCACGCGACGGCCTTGCTGACGATGCTGGGTTGGCTCGCTTACGGCGCGACCTTCCACGATTCGATCGTCACCGCGATCGCGGTCCTGATCATCACCTGTCCCTGCGCGCTGGGCCTCGCCATTCCTGCCGTGCAGACGGTTGCGTCGGGTGCACTGTTCGGTTCCGGCGTGCTGCTCAATGCGGGAGATGCGATCGAGCGCATCGCCGAGATCGACCGGGTGATCTTCGACAAGACCGGCACGCTGACGCTGCCCGAGCTCGACGTTGCCAATCTCGCGAGCATTCCGGAAGACGTGATCAAGCTTGCTGGCCGCCTGGCCCTGTCGAGCCGTCATCCGGTCGCGGCCGCGGTGACGCGCGCGGCTGGCGCCGACGCGCCGTTGCCCGACATTCAGGAGGAGCCGGGGCAGGGCGTCCACGGCCAATATCAGGGACAGCCGATCCGGCTTGGCCGACCGGCCTTCTGCGGCGCCGACGGTCTTGCCAACGAGATTCTGGCACGCGACGCGGAAGCCTCCGTCGTCGCGTTCAGCCTTGGCGACACCAGCTACGTCTTCGCCGTTCGCCAGCGCTTGCGGCCCGACGCGGCCGAAGTGGTCGCGGGTCTCGCACGCCTCGGCATCGCAGTGGAGATCGTGTCCGGCGACCGCGAGCCGGCGGTGCGGCTCGCCGCGCAAACGCTCGGCATCCATGAGTGGCGCGCCGAGGTCTCGCCGGTCGACAAGATCGCGCGGATCGAGGAGCTTGGGCGCCGCGGCGGTAAGGTGCTGATGGTTGGCGACGGCATCAACGATGCGCCGGCGCTGGCCGCAGCCTATGCCTCGATGTCGCCGGTCACAGCCACCCATATGAGCCAAGCGGTCGCGGATGCGGTCTTCCTCGGCGATCGCCTCGCGCCGGTGCTGGCGGCGGTGAAGGTGTCGCGCAAGGCGCGGCGCCTGATGCAGCAGAACCTCTGGCTTGCCGTGATCTACAATGTGCTGGCGGTGCCGATCGCGATCGCCGGCCTGGTCACGCCGCTGATCGCCGCGGCCGCGATGTCGGGCTCGTCGGTTTTGGTGATGCTCAACGCGCTGCGGGCGCGGGCAAGGGAGGTCGCCTGATGGAAGTCCTGGTCTTTCTGGTTCCGCTTGCGCTGACGCTCGGCTTCATCGGCCTGCTCGGCTTCCTCTGGTCGCTGAGGAGCGGCCAGTATGACGATCTCGACGGCGCGGCCTGGCGCGCCATCGCAGACGACGAGCCCGCCAACGATCAGGGGCGATCCAGGTAGTGAAAGTACAGCAGCCCGACCGCAGCGGCGAAGGTTAGCGCCGTGCAGGCGAATGCCAGCACCAGCGTCCAGTCGATCCGATGCGACTGCGACGCACGCGATTGCAGCGATAGCACCGCAATCAGTCGGCCGATTGAGGCAAGGCGCGCCATGATCAGCAGCAGCTCATCGGCAGCACATCGGGCTGCCAATAGCGCCAGTGCGTCGCCGACACCGTAACGGGCTGCATGGTCGCAGCATCGAACCAGCCGTCGCCGTGGCGCAGGCAGGGGAAGCCGAGCGGATGCTGTTCATCATCGATCACGGCAAGCTCAACCGTACAGTCGCACGGCGCCGTGGCGATGTCCCGCCACCCCGAAAGGGTGAGCCGGCGGAACAATGAGGTGAGTGCTCGACGCATGCCACGGATCGCCTCTGATCGACGCGACGGAGCATCGCATGTGCGCGCGCTCGCGCGATTGATGAGGCTCAATCGGGGGCGCGTGGCGATCTCAGGATTGATCGCGGCTGACGGCGCGGATCGGTGGTCTCGCTATCCGCTCACCGGCGCCGTGGCCGCAGCATCGGGGCCACGATGGAAATCCAGCGTTCGACCACGCGCGCGTTGAAGCTGGGGTCGCTGACATAGCGATCCTGAACGACAAGCCCGCGCAACAACGCGCGGTGCATCACCATCAGAAGCTCGACGTCGTCGTCCTCGCCGCTTGCAGCTTCATAGGACTCGCGCGTCTGCGCGTCATGCGCCCGATTCCAGGTCTGCAGGATCGGATCGATGCGGTTGCGCAGCCCGCCATCCGTGCGCGCCGCCACCAGGATCTCCAGCAGCGCGCGATAGGATCCGGTATTCACGAAGTCGGTCCAGCCCGAGCGCAGGCGTGCCGCGATGATCTCGGTATCGGCGCGGCCGCTCTCCGGTCGCACGGTGTGGGCGCGGGCCAGCGGCCGCGCCAGCAACGTCTCGACGACCGCCGCGATCAGTTCCTCTTTGGTCGGAAAGTGGTGCTGCAAGGCGCCCTTCGAGAGGCTCGCACGCTCGGCGACGCGGGTGATCGAGGTTTCGGCGTAGCCGAATTCGACAAGGCACGAGATCGCCGCCCGGCAGATCGCGTCCTTTGCCTTCAGGCTTTTCGCTTCCTGTTTCCCGAGGCCCTGCACGTCCATGACCAAGCAGCCCCACAGAGACGCATCCCGCGCGCGCAAACTAAAAGCCGTCCGTATTGCTTTTTTTAAACTCCGGACCTATCGTTCGTCAAGCTTGAAGAAGACAGGCCGGGAAGGCCGCGGCGTCGCGCGAGATTGGGAGATCGACATGCAGCTCACACACGAGCACGAGGAATTGCGCAGGACCTATCGGCGGTTCATCGAGGACGAGATCAACCCGCATGTCGATGAATGGGAGGCCGCCCAGATCTTTCCGGCCCACGAGGTGTTCAAGAAGCTCGGCAATCTCGGTCTGCTGGGCGTCACCAAGCCGGTCGCATATGGCGGTCTCGGTCTCGATTATTCCTACGGCGCCATCATCGACGAGACGTCGCAATACATCAATTGCGGCGGCATCCCGATGGCGATCGGTGTGCAGACCGATATGGCGACGCCGGCGCTGGCGCGGTTCGGCTCGCCCGAACTGTGCAAGGACTATCTCGCGCCGGCGATCGCAGGCGACATGGTGGCCTGCATCGGCGTGACTGAGCCGTCGGCCGGCTCCGACGTCGCCGCGATCAAGACGCGCGCGGTGCGCGATGGCGACGACTACGTGATCAACGGTTCGAAGACGTTCATCACCAGCGGCACGCAGGCCGACTGGATGTGCATGCTCGCCAATACCGGCGACGGTCCGGTCCACCGCAACAAGTCGCTGATCATCGTGCCGCTCAAGGAAGGCGGCAAGCGGGCCAAGGGCGTCACGGTCGCCAGGAAGCTGAAGAAGCTCGGCATGCACGCCTCCGATACCGCCGAGCTTTATTTCGAGGACGTCCGGGTCCCGGTGCGAAACCGGATTGGCGACGAAGGCAAGGGTTTCGTCTACCAGATGAAGCAGTTTCAGGAAGAGCGCATGTACGCCGCGCTCGGCTGCATCACGAGCTGCACGCGCTCGATCGAGGAGACGATCGAATACACCCGCAACCGCAAGGCGTTCGGCCGGGCGATCATCGAGAACCAGGTGGTGCATTATCGGCTGTGCGAGCTTCTCACCGAGGTGGAGGCGCTGCGCGCGCTGACCTGGAAGGCGGTGGAGATCCATGTCTCCGGCGGCGACTGCACCTGCTTCGCGTCCATGGCGAAGCTGAAGGGCACGCGGCTCGGGCGCGAGGTCCACGACGCCTGCCTGCAGTTCTGGGGCGGCATGGGCTACATGGACGAAACCCTGGTGTCGCGCCGCTACCGCGACGGCCGCCTCGGCTCGATCGGCGGCGGCGCCGACGAGGTGATGCTCGGCATCATCGCCAAGCAGTGCGGTTTGTTGCCGGAGAAGTGACGACGACGTGACCGTCTGACGAAAGCGCGATGAGATTAGGACGAATCTTCATCGCGCTTTAGCTTCTTGTTTGAGCATGATCTCCGCGCAAATGCTTCGCGTTTGTCGCGAGGGAAAACCGCGACAGACTTTTCCGGATCAGCTCTAGGCTCGTCGATCCGCCGCGGTTTCGTCGCGAAACTGGCTGATGACGGCATCAAACGGAGCAGCCGATCGCTGCGCTCGCGCCAACGTTCTCGCCCCTTCGAGTGCAGCGACGAGCGCGGTGGCGCGCGACCGTGCGGCCTTGGTCTTTCCCGGCGCGCTGATCGTGGCTGCGATGATATCAACCCATTCGTTGAAGAGTGCCGCAAGCGCGTCGGCGATCTCGCCGTCGCCTGGCGCGAGTTCCTGAGCCAAATTCTGCGCGACGCAGCCCGTCACCCAGCCCGAGTGCGACATTTCCTCCGCGACCGCGTTGGCCAGGGCGCGGACAAACTTGTCGGGATCCCCGGCTGCCCGCGCGGCCAACGCGCGGAAGGCAGCCGTTGTCGTGGCGCGATAGGCTGCGATCACCTCCATCGCCAGCTCGCGCTTTCCGCCTGGAAAGTGGAAGTAGAACGAGCCCTTGGGAGAGCTGCTCTCCTCGAGGATCTGGGTGAGCCCCGTGGCGGCATACCCCTGAGTGCGAAACAGACGCTCCGCGGTCTGGATCGCCTTTTCACGCGCGTCCGTCGTCCTGGGCACGAAACAGATTCTCCTTGATCGAACTCGATGCCAGCGTTATATGGTGGTCGCCATAATATGGCAATCGCCATAGAACAGGAGGTCGAAGATGCCCGTTGTGACTGTTCAAGTGCCTGCCGGCGCCCTTAGCGACACCCAGGGAATACCACCGGCTGACCAACCGGATCGCCAATGCGCTCAGGACCACGCTGGGCGTCGGTGAGGGCGACAAGTTCCTGCTGATCCTGGAGAACGACAACCTGAGCTTGTTGTCGCTCCCCTGCTTCCTCAAGCAGCCGGGAACGGCGGCGATGACCAACCTGCGTGACTCGCAAAACGAGCACGCGTGGCAGATCGATCTGATCAAGCCGAAGATCGTCTTCATCGAGAACCGTCTGCTCGACGGCTACTACGACATGCTGCGCGGTCGCGGCTGCCAGATCGTGGTCATGGACCCGTTGCCCGCGCCGCGCGAAGGCGTTTGGGACCTGCCGACGCTCACGGCCACCGCGTCCGACACCGACAACGACGTCGAGCTCGACATTCACCGCCACGTCGCGCTCCTGCGCTTCACCGGAGGCACCACCGGCCGGGGCAAATGTGCCGCCTATTCGGTCGACAATCTGATCGCCGCCCGCGATGCGGCCTTGGCCCATCCCGGCCTCGAGCTCGACCACCACACCCGATTCCTCGTCGTCACCCCTCTGTCGCACGCCGGCCTGTTGGCATTCTTGCCGACCTTCTTCCTGGGCGGAACCAACGTCACCTTGAACCAGCTCGATCTGGAGCAATGGGCGGACACGGTCGAAGCGGAACGTGTGACCCACAGCCTGCTGGTTCCCACCGTTCTCTACCGTCTGTTGGAGCTGCAGCGGCTCCGGCCGCGGCATTTTCTGTCGCTGAGGACGATCCTCTACGGCGCTGCGCCGATGAGCCCGACCAAGCTCGCCGAACTGCTGCAGTGCTTCGGTCCGATCTTTGCCCAGGGCTACGGGGCCACGGAGGCGGCGATGTTCGTCTCCATCCTCGACAAGGGCGACCACCGGACGGACGACGATGCGGCGCTGAAGCGGATGTCCTCTGCGGGTCGGGTGACGCCGGGCGCCGAGGTGTTCATCTGCGGCGAGGACGGCCGCGAGCTCCCTACCGGCGAAATCGGCGAGATCCGCATCCGGTGCCGGGCGCTGATCCAGGGTTACTTCGGCAACGCCGAAGGCACAGCGGCGGAGTTCGTCGACGGCGCTTGGAAGTCCGGCGACCTCGGATACCTCGACGAGGGCGGCTACCTGTTCATTGTCGACCGCCTGAAGGACATGATCATCACGGGCGGCTTCAACGTCTATGCCGTCGAGGTGGAGGCGGCGTTGATGTCCCATCCCGCCGTCGCCATGGTGGCGGTCGTGGGGCTGCCTCATCCGGAGTGGGGTGAAGCGGTGCATGCCGAGGTCGTCCTCCGCTCGGGCGCGAGCGTCACGGCCGCCGAGCTTCTCGCCCACGCCAAGGAGAGGATCGGGACCTACAAGGCCCCCAAGACCGTGACCTTCGTGGACGCGCTGCCCACGTCTGTCGTCGGCAAGGTGATCCGCCGGAAGGTCAAGGAAAAATACTGGAAGAATGCCGACCGGGGTGTCAGCTGAGGTATCTCCATGGCGATCCCTGACCACCTAGCCAAAGGCGACAGCTAGGTCTGGTCCAGTGTCCGGCGAATATGCTATCCAGCTTTGCTGCAGGACCGTATTCATGGCGTGGGGATGTCCTTGATTCCTTCCCAATCGGCCTCGGACAACCCGACCACCATCGCCGGTTATGGCTTGGCCATAGCCCGGGCGCTCGAATACAAGGGCGTCGACAGCCGCCGTGTCTTTCGCGCGGCGGGCCTGAGCGAGACGTTCACCAACGATCCCCTGCAGCGCATTCCGATCTCTGGAATTTCCCAGCTCTACAAGGTCTGCCGCGAGGTCACCCTTGATCCCTACTTTGGCCTGACGGTCGGCCGGTTCATTCACGCGTCGAACATCCATGCGGTCGGCTATGCGCTCATGGCCTCCAGCACCCTGATGGACTTCTGCGAGCGCCTGGCGCGCTACTTCCGCCTGCTCACCAGGCGGGCGGAAATGGAGCTCGTGAGGGATCGCTGGGAGGTGAGGCTGAAGTTCAACTACATCGCCGAGAGTTGCGACGACAGCGAGGACGCTTGGCTGAGCTTCCTGATCCGGTCCATGCGCCTGCTCTACCGTACGGACCTGAAGCCTTTGCGGGTCGAGCTGGCGCGCGGCCGACCCCAGGAGGGGGAAGCGCCCTACCTCGAGTTGTTCGGCGCGCCGGTCACCTTCGGAAACGCCGAAGCCGTGCTCGCCTTCGACCGATCCGATCTCGACAGGCCGCTGCAGGGCGCCTGCCCTGAGCTGGCTCAGTTCAATGACAACATCGCCGCCGGCTATGTCGCCAAGCTCGACCGCAGCGACATTGTGGCGTCGACCCGCGCCAAGCTCATCGACCTATTGCCGTCCGGGCGCTGCTCGCTCGCCGAGACCGCCCGGGCGGTGGGCCTGGCCCCGTCGACCCTCAAACTGAAACTGGCGCAGCGAGGAACGAACTTCCAGGCGCTGCTCGACGAAATGCGCGCCGACTTCGCCCGCAGCTACCTGAGCCAGCCCAATCTCTCGATCACCGAGATCACTTTCCTCCTCGGCTTCACCGACGTCAGCAACTTCACTCGCGCCTTCAGGCGCTGGACCGGCTTGTCGCCAAGCGCCTATCGCAGCGGCGCCTGACGCTTCCCGAGTATCAGCCCCGTTTCCGGCAGCCGTAGCTCAACTGGTGGGTTTTGATCTAGGAAGAGCTCTCATGGGCCAATAGGGCAGCGGCGCTACCGTTGGTTCCTCGGCGCGCCTGTTGCGTTACTTGAAGGTGGATGGCGGAGAGAGTGTCAGTCAATCCCCATTGAAAGATAAAGCATTCGACGTCCGCCACAACCGAGATCATTGCCGGCGTCGTGGTTGCGATCGCGGTGACCGCGACCGTCTATTACGGTTATCTAGCCTGGCTCTTGGTGTCGCCGGATTGATGGTCCTCAGGTGCGCGCGTCCTGCGGGTCCCGTGGGAGTGCCGAGGCAATCGGGAGGCCGGGCGTTTCGTTTCGGGGCGCGGAGTTCTACGGCGCCAGATAGCTGCGATATTCTGCTTCGAACATCTGAGCACGGACGTGGCCGAGCACATCATCCGGCTCGCGGTCGTTGGCGAGGCCGCGCTGATAGGCGAGGCGGGCCACTTCCGTGGCGATATGGCAGGAGACCTCGCGGATGCGCGGCAGCGCCGGATAGAGGCTGCCTTGCGCGAGATCCGCCGCGGTGACGAGATTCGACAGGGTGCGCGCCGCTACCATGAACATCTCGTCGGTGACCCGGCTGGCGCCCGCGGCGATCACGCCGAGGCCGACTCCCGGGAAAATGTAGGAGTTGTTGCCCTGGCGCGGCACGAAGCTGCGGCCATCGAACGTCACCGGCGCATAAGGACTGCCGCAGGCGAACAGCGCCCGGCCGCCGGTGTGACGATAGGCTTCCTCGGCGCTGCATTCCGCCTGCGAGGTGGGATTGGATAGCGCGAAGATGATCGGCCGCGCATTGAGCTCCGCCATGGTGCGCAGCACCTCCGGCGTGAAGGTGCCGCCCACCGCCGAGACCCCGATGATGCCGGTGGGCCGGAGCGCCTTGATCGCCGCGAGAAAGTCGGTCACCAGCGGGTGCTCATGGGCATAGCCGAGCTTGTGCTCGGCGAGGTCATTGCGCGCCTTGACCACAAGGCCTTTGGAATCGACCAGCCAGATCCGGCTTCGCGCTTCCTCCTCCGAAATGCCCTGCGCCACCATGGCGGCCACCACGAGGTCGGCAATGCCGGTCGCCGCTTCACCCGCGCCGAGAAACAGGAGCTTCTGCTCCGTCAGCCGGCCCCCGGTGATCCGCAGCGCCGAGAACAGGCCGGCGAGCGCCACCGACGCGGTACCCTGGATGTCATCGTTGAAGACGCAGGCGGTGTCGCGATAACGCTGCAGCAGCCGGAAGGCGTTGTGGTTGGCGAAATCCTCGAACTGGATCAGCACGCCGGGGAAAGCCTGCTGCGCGGCGCGCATGAATTCGTCGACGATTGCGTCATAGTCGCCGCCGCGCAGCCGCGGCTGCCGCAGGCCGATATATTGGGGGTTCTTCAGGAGTTCGGCGTTGTTGGTGCCGACGTCCAGTACCACCGGCAGGCATAGCGAGGGGTGGATGCCGGCACAGGCGGCATAGAGCGAGAGCTTGCCCACCGGAATGCCCATGCCGTTGGCGCCGAGATCGCCGAGGCCAAGGATGCGCTCGCCGTCGGTCACCACGATCAGCCGTGCCGGGTGCGGCCAGTTACGCATCAGCTCGGCGATCCGGCCGCGGTCATTGATGCTGATATAGAGGCCGCGCGGACGCCGGAAGATGTCGCCGAAGCGCTGGCAGACCTCGCCGACCGTCGGCGTGTAGATGAGTGGCTGAATCTCGTCGATATTGTCGCAGACCACGCGCAGGAACAGCGTCTCGTTGCGGTCGCGCAGCGCGTTGAGAGCGACGAACTTCTCCAGATTGTCCGGCAGGCGGCGAAGGTTCTTCAAAATGCGGTCTGCCTGTTCCTCCATGGTCGAGACGTGAGGCGGCAAGAGGCCGCGCAGGCCGAAGGCGTCGCGCTCGGCGAGCGAGAAGGCGGTGCCCTTGTTGAGCAGCGGATCGCGCAGCAGCGCGAGGCCGTGCGGCAGATCGACGGAAGGGAGGATCGGCTTCTTTGCTGCAGACAGGGTCACGGCGTCCTCATGGCTTCGTCCCGCCGGCATTTGCCGCCAACGAGTCCTTGTTTGTCGGCCGGACAGCCTCCACGTCGCTTGCGCTTCAAGACGTGCGGGACGAGGTCGTGCACCGCGTGCTGCCCGAATGGGGACGTCTAGGTTGACCGTTGATGAACGCAAATGACAAGCATCAATTTGTCGCGCGACTTATGCAGTCGTCTTCATTGCATTGCAGCAAGCGAGGTTCGCGCTGATGTGCGATTGCTGCGTCGCACGCGAGCGCTGTAGGCGCGCTTCAGGGCGCGAGACGCGGTCGCGAGGGAAAACCGCACACTTTTCCGGATCATGCTCGAGAGCCGGCAATCAATAACGACCGCCGTCGCGCTTTTGCTGCGTGATCCATTCCGACAAGGTTTTCGGCGCCGATCCTGAAGTCCGGCTTGGTGATGCCTTGGGATTGTCTCGGACGCCCTTCGCCGAACGGGTTCGCAGAAGCTGCGCTTCCGTTTCAACGACGCCCCTCAAGGCAGCGGTCGATCTCTCTGCGGCTTCCTTCTCGAGACGCAGCTTTTTCAATCGCGCCATCTTGTCGCGCTCTGCTTCTGCTTCGGGGCTTTCGGATACGAGCGTCCTTTGATGAGCAAGCTCGGCCGTGACCAGGATCCCGATAATGGCTGTCTCGCCGAGCGCCTTGCAGGCTTCGAGGCGATGCAGTCCCTCCACTAGAACGAAGCGATCTTCGTCGGGCCGAACGAGAATGGGTGCTTGTTGTCCGATTTCGAGAATACTTCCCGCGATCTCCTCGACGACTTCGGGCTTGATTTCCTTCTTCCTTTTCACGGGAACGTAAATCTTCTCGATTGGGAAGCTTTCCGGTTTCGGCATAGCCTCTACTCCGTCTTCACAGGGCCCGCCAGAAACGCATGCCGGTGCGGCGGGATTTTAGGGATGAAGCGCTCGACCGCAAAGGTAATTTCGGGGCGCCAGGTATTGATCAGCATCCAAGCCGGGAACAAGCTGAGCGCCGCGCTGCGCGTGCTTGTCCGGCGAGCGGCTGCAATGAGGATGTGCCATGCCCCTTGTTTCCACTGAAGATCGCGGCGCGGTTCGTGTCATCACCTATGCCAACGCCCCGTTCGGCACCATGACGGCCGCCGGCTCGGCCGAGATGTTTGGTGCAGTCGTGGCTGCAGGCGAAGATCCGTCGGTGCGGGTCATCGTCATCACAGGGGGTATACCCGGCATCTTCATCCGTCACTACGACGTCCGGGAACTCTCCGACGCCGCAGACGCGATTGAGCGCGGAGCACCGCGCGCGCCGTCGCCGCCTGGCCCTCGACCGCCGGGCTTCCACGCGCTCACGGACATGATTGCAGCCGTCGAGAAGCCGGTCATCGCGGCGATCAATGGCCTGTGCATGGGTGGAGGCTTCGAGCTTGCGCTGGCATGCGACCTGCGCATCGCAGGGAATGCCGTCACCGCAATCGGTCTGCCGGAAACGCGTATTGGCATCTTTCCGGGTGGCGGCGGCACGCAGCGCTTGCCCAGGATCATCGGGGAGGCCAGGGCGCTCGAGATGATCCTGCGGGGCCTGACGGTGACGGGACCGCGCGCCCACGACATCGAGATTGTGCATGAGGTCGTCGCTGACCCGCTCGCGCGCGCCCTGGAGATCGGCGCCGAACTATCGAGCCGAGA
>NZ_JBHMET010000029.1:0-46116 GCF_042430365.1 Bradyrhizobium erythrophlei | reverse complement strand
CCTCACCCGGGCAGCCCTCGACCGTCCTCTGGCCGAAGGCCTGGCCGACGAGCGCAAGAGTTTTGCCGCGGTGATGAGGACGGCCTCGGCCCGTGACGGCTTGCATGCCGGCCGCCCGCCGGCCGAAATCCAGAAGCTCTAGCGTCACTGCTTTCCTGAGGTGGGCGGGCGTCGGAATTCGGGGCTACCTTTCGTCGTCCACGGAACACGAGCCGGCCGACGTTACGATCGAGCGCTTCGACAACGCGTCAACGACCGAGCCGGCGGAGATCCTCGCCTTCTACCTGACCGATTCAAAGGACCGCCCGCTGATCGAAATGCTCACCGCAAAATAGGGCAAGTCAGGCGCGTGCTGCACCGGCGTCAGTCGCGCTCCGACTTGACCGCATTGCAGCCATAGCAACGGAAAATGCGAACGGCTTCGTGCCTTGCGGTCTTCGGCAAGGCAGCCAGAAGTGTCATGTGATTTCCGCAGGCGTCGCACGAACAGGTGTCGGCCTGCGGAGATGGTTTGGCATCCGCCGGCATAGCGCATTCCACCCTTTTGTCCCGGTGCGGATAGTGCACGCCGCAATGGGGCGTAAGCATGATCAATCGCCCCGTAGGAGTACGGTGGCGTGCGTGCGCACGCGGCGGATGGCTCAACAGGTTGCGTCGTTCCGCGGGAACGAGGGCAGGGCTTGAGCCAGGGTTCCACGTAAACAGCGCTTAACATTAGAATCAAACCCGCACCGTCAACAATGTGCCGTTGCAATTGACTGCGAGCATTGGCGTCGCCGAGGCTTTCACCAGCATGTCCGGTGCCCACGCCTTGATGAGGGCGGCCGATAACGCGCTCTATCAGGCCAAGGCAGAGGGCCGCAATCGCCCGATGTGCTGGTCGCCGCCGCCTCCGCCGAAACTCGCGGCCGAATAGCGACTTGCATCCGCGCCGCTAATGCCGGCCCGGCCCGACGCCCTCGGCTTGTCAAAAGCAAGACGCTTCTGCGCGTTCTGCGTCCTGACCATCCCTACTACTCGGCGGCATCATCTAGCCGCTCCGTCTTTGCCGACGTCTCCTCTCGCTGTTTGCGCTGAGTCCAGCTCCAGCCCAGGAGAAAATTGGAGAGGCGGTCGAGATAGAGATAGACGACGGGCGTCGTGAACAGCGTCAGCGCCTGACTGACCAACAAGCCGCCGACCATGGCATAGCCGAGCGGCTGGCGTATTTCTGCACCTGTTCCGGTGCCAAGCATCAGCGGCACACCGCCGAACAGCGCGGCCATCGTCGTCATCATGATCGGGCGGAAGCGGAGCAGCGCAGCCTCGCGGATCGACTCCTTCGGGGTCAAATGCCGTTCGCGCTCGGCGGCGATTGCAAAGTCCACCATCATGATGCCGTTCTTCTTGACGATGCCGATCAGCAGAATGATTCCGATCAGCGCGATCAGGCTGAAATCGAACCCGAACGCCATCAGGATCGCAATTGCGCCGACGCCGGCAGACGGCAGCGTGGAGAGAATGGTCAGCGGATGGATGTAGCTTTCGTAGAGCACGCCGAGGATTAGATAGACCACGACGAGCGCCGCCAGGATCAGCATCGGAACCGTGCTGAGCGATTGCTGAAACGCCTGCGCGGTGCCCTGGAAGCTTGTCGCAAGCGTCCCGGGCATTCCCATCTCGGCCACGGCGCGCTGCACCGCGTCAGTGGCCTGTCCGAGTGCCACGTCCTCGGCGAGGTTGAAGCTGATCGTCACCGCTGGAAACTGCCCCTGATGGGCGATTGCAAGCGGCCGCACCGGCACATCGGTCCAGCTAGAGAACACCGAAAGCGGCACCTGGTCCCCCGTCAGTGGCGATTTCAGATAGATCTTGTTGAGGGTATCGATCTTGCCCTGCATCTCGGGCAGGATCTCCAGGATCACGTGATAGGTGTTCACCTGGGTGAAATACAGCGCGACCTGGCGTTGCCCGAAGGCGTCATAGAGCGTGTCGTCGATCAGTTGCGGCTGGATGCCATAGCGCGACGCGGTGTCGCGATTGATCGTCAGCTGCAGCGTCGTGCCTTCGGTCTGCTGGTCGGTCGCGACGTCGCGTAACTCCGGCAGTGTCCTCATCTTTGCCAGGATCTTCGGCGCCCATTCGTTCAGCTCGGCGAGGTTGGCGTCCTGCAACGTGAACTCGAACTGTGTCCGCGTGGCGCGGCCGCCCAGCCGTACGTCCTGGGACGCCTGCATGAACAGGCGCGCGCCGACGACCTCATCGAGCTTGGGCCGAAGTCGCGCGATGATCTGTTGCGCGTTGACATCGCGCTCTTCGCGCGGCTTCAAGGTGACGTACATGCGCCCCGAATTCAGCGCGGTGCCGCCGCCGCCGATGAACATCGCAATCGAGGAGACTGCGGGATCGGCCTGCACGATCTGGCTGAGCTCCTCCTGCCGCCGCTTCATCTCGGCAAAGGAGATGTCCTGGGGCATTTCCGATACCGCGGTGAGGAAGCCGTTGTCCTGCTGCGGAAAGAACCCCTTGGGAATGATGATGAAGAGGTAGACGGAGAGCGCGACGGTTGCAAAGAAAATGCAAAGCGTGATCAGGCTGAACCGCAGCGCGAGATCGAGACCCCTCTCATAGGCGCGGAGCTGGTGACTGAACATCCGCTCGCTCCACTGGTAGAAGCGGCCGTGCCTGACCTCGTGATGGGCGCGCAGGAATCGCGAGGCCATCATGGGCGTTAGCGACAGCGAGACCACGAGCGATACGAATATCGCCATTGAGAGCGTGACCGCGAACTCGCGGAACAGTCGTCCGATGATGCCACCCATCAGGAGCAGCGGGATCAGGACGGCGATCAACGAGATGCTGATCGAGACAATGGTGAAGCCGATCTCTCTGGCGCCCTTGTAGGCGGCATCCATGGGCTGTTCGCCCTTCTCGACGTAGCGGGTGATGTTCTCGAGCATCACGATCGCGTCGTCCACCACGAAGCCGACCGCGATCGTCAGCGCCATCAGCGAGAGATTGTCCAGCGAATAGCCGAACACCCACATCAACGAACAGGCGCCGAGGAGAGCCAGCGGCACCGTGATGCTCGGGATGATCGTCGCCCAGAAGCTGCGCAGGAACAGGAAAATCACGATCACGACGAGCACGACGGTGATCATAAGGGTGATCTGCACGTCCTCGATCGCGGCCCGGATCGTGAGGGTGCGGTCGCTGATCAGCTTGATCTTGATGGCCGGCGGTATCGCCGCGATCAGCCGCGGCAACTGCTCCTTGATGCGGTCGACGGTGTCGATCACATTGGCGCCGGGCTGCTTGAAGATGACGAGGAACACCCCGCGCTTGCCGTCGGCCCAGGCCGCGGTCTTCATGTCCTCAGGCCCCGCCACCGCCTGGCCGATGTCGCGGATCCGCAAAGGCCCGCCATTGCGATAGGCGATGATGACGTCGTTCCAGTCCTTCGAGTCGGTCAACTGGTCGTTGGCGTAGATCGTGAACGCACGCCGCGGGCCGTCGATATTACCCTTGGGGCTGTCTGTGGTTGCGATTGCGATCTGGCTGCGCACGTCCTCCAGCGACAGGCCCTTGGCGACGAGCTTCGCCGGATCGATCTGGATGCGGACGGACGGCTTTTGCTGGCCGCCGACAAAGACCTGGGCGACGCCGGAGATCTGGCTGATCTGCTGCGCAAGCTGCGCATCGGTGCGGTCGCTCACCGTAGTCAGCGGCAGCGCGTCCGAGGTCGCCGACAGGATCATGATCGGCGAGTCCGCCGGGTTGACCTTGCGATAGGTCGGCGGCGAAGGCAGATTCTTCGGCAACTGCCCGCTCGCTGCGTTGATCGCAGCCTGGACGTCGCCGGCCGCCGCGTCGATCTTGCGGTCGAGATCGAACTGGATCGTGACCGCGGTCGAGCCGAGCGAGCTCGTCGATGTCATCTGCGCGATGCCGGGAATCTGCGCAAACTGGCGCTCGAGCGGCTGCGCGACGGAGGAAGCCATCGTCTCCGGGCTGCCGCCCGGAAGGCTCGCGGAGATCTGAATGGTCGGGAAGTCGATCTGCGGCAGCGGCGCGACCGGCAGCAGCGGATAGGCAACCACTCCTACGAACAGCACGCCCGCCATCAAAAGCGAGGTCCCGATCGGATAGCGAATGAACGGAGAAGAGATGCTCTCGTACATGCCCTGAAACCATCGGATGGCCAGCGCATCTTCTCCTTGGAGCGATCGGGAGCCGCGCTCCGGTGGGGCGAGCGCGAACGTGCGTTTCCTTGAAAACCTTGAGCCTTGTTTGCGCCTCGGGAGCTTCGGCGGTCCCAAGACCGGCGTTGTGCTCTGCAAGCTTAGCCCCTTGGCGGTGGCTTGCGACTCGAAACCCGGGTTGGTGGATTAGACCTTTGTCCAACGCGCGCCTTCGCGGGCGCGAAATGCTCTCGCGCCCGGGCCCGACACGCCCAGAGCAGGCGTCTTTCGAGGGACCGCGCTCCACGACACGATTTTTCGGGACCGCGAAATAATGCTAGCGATAGCAAGACCGGTCGCGTCGCGTCGTCGCGACGACAACATGCGGAGGAATGGATTGCCCAAGCTGTCCCGCCGACCCTTTCTCAAGCTGGCCCTCGGTGCTGTCTCCCTTCCGCTCGCCTCACGCGCCGCCCGCGCCGACACCTTCCCCTCGCGCCCGATCACCATCATCGTGCCCTTCGCCGCTGGCGGGCCGACCGACGTGCTGGCGCGGATCGTCGCCGAATATATGCGGGCAACGCTGGGGCATTCCGTCGTGATCGAGAATGTTACGGGCGCCTCGGGCACGGTCGCGGGCCTGCGGGCGGCGCGTGCGGCGCCGGATGGATACACGATCACGATCGGGCATTGGGGCACGCATTGCCTCAACGGCGCGATCTATCAGCTGCAATACGATGTGCGCGAATTCGCGCCGATCGCGCTGATCGCCAGCGGGCCGCAGCTCATCATCGGCAGGCCCAACCTGCCGGCGAGAAACCTGAAGGAGCTGATCGCCTGGCTGAAGGACAATGCCGGCAAGGCGACGTCGGGCACCGCCGGACCCGGGTCGGGCGCGCATGTCGCCGGCGTGTTCTTCCAGCAATTGACCGACACGAACTTTTCCTTCGTGCCGTATCGCGGCGCAGGTCCCGCGCTCAACGATCTGATGGCCGGGCATATCGACATCATGTTCGACCAGGCCTCCAACTCGCTGCCGCAGGTGAAGAGCGGCACGGTGAAGGCCTATGCGGTGACGTCGTCGTCGCGGCTCGCCTCGGCGCCGGAAATTCCGACCGTCGATGAATCGGGATTGCCGGGGCTCTATATCGCCTATTGGCACGGCATCTGGGCGCCGAAGGGCACGCCCGGCGAGATCGTGTCGACATTGAGCGCGGCGGTGACGGCCGCGCTCGCCGAGCCCAATGCGCGCCAGCGCTTCCTGGAGCTCGGGCAGGAGATCCCGCCGCCGGACCGGCAGAAGCCCGACTCGCTGCGGAGCCACCAGGCCGCCGAGATCGACAAATGGTGGCCGATCGTGAAGTCCGCCAATATCAAGGCGGAGTAGGCGGCCGATCGCGGCATCCGCGGCCCCGCCAGGCCGCTACCTGCAAGCTTGACGTGCGGAATCCCGCCTGCGTCGCGCCGACCGTGCGTAGCGGCCGGAGTCCGCTGACCAAATCAGTGAAAACCCTGACGGCATTAACCATTGGTTAACCATGCATGACGATTGTTAACCATTCAACAACACAGCCGAGTCAGGGGCGATGGACGCCAGTACGCAGACAGCACGTCAACCGGTTCGTATGCGCGGTCGCTCCTACGTCGCGTTCGTGTTTTCTCCCGTGGTGCCGATCGTCACCTGGCTCGAGGATATCGACGCGACGCTGGCCCGTTCGCCCGGGTTCTTCACCGGCAAGCCCGTCGTGCTTGATCTCGCCGCCGTCGATCTCAGCACCAGCGCGATTGCGCATCTGCTCCAGAGCCTCGACCAGCGCAGCATCCGCGTTCTCGGCATCGAGGGCGTCGACGAATCAAAGCTTGGCGCCAACATGCCGCCGCTTCTGACCGGCGGCCGATCCACCGTCATCGCCCAGGTCGAGCCGCCAGCGCAGGCGCAGGCGAAGCCGAAGGCCAAGACGGCCTCGCTCCTGCTCGACAGTCCGGTCCGCTCCGGTCAGTCGATCGTGTTCGCTGATGGCGACGTCACCGTGCTGGGATCGGTCGGCTCCGGCGCCGAGATCGTGGCCGGCGGCTCGATCCATGTCTACGGCACGCTGCGCGGCCGCGCGATGGCCGGCATCAACGGCAATTCGGCGGCACGGATCTTCTGCCAGAAGATCGAGGCTGAGTTGCTCGCCATCGATGGCTACTACCAGACCGCCGAAGAGATCGGCGATCGTTTGCGCAACCGGCCCGCCCAGGCGTGGCTCGAAGGCGATGCGCTCCGAATCACACCGTTGAACTGATCGGCCGCGAGGAGAAAAGAATGTCGAAGGTATTGGTCGTGACGTCTGGGAAGGGCGGGGTCGGCAAGACGACGTCGACCGCCGCATTGGGCGCGGCACTCGCGCAAATGGGACAAAACGTCGTCGTCATCGACTTCGATGTTGGCTTGCGCAACCTCGATCTCGTGATGGGCGCCGAGCGGCGGGTGGTGTTCGACCTCATCAATGTGGTGCAGGGCGTCGCCAAACTTCCGCAGGCGCTGATCCGCGACAAGCGGCTGGAGAACCTCTGGCTCTTGCCGGCATCGCAAACCCGCGACAAGGACGCGCTTACCGAAGACGGCGTCCGACGGGTGATCGCCGACCTCAAGACCAAGTTTGACTGGATCCTGTGCGACAGCCCGGCCGGCATCGAACGCGGCGCGACGCTGGCGATGCGCTACGCGGACGAAGCCATCATCGTCACCAATCCAGAGGTCTCGTCGGTGCGTGACTCCGACCGCATCATCGGTATGCTCGATTCGAAGACGGTCCGTGCCGAGCGCGGCGAGCGGGTCGAGAAGCACCTGCTCATCACCCGCTATGACAGCGCCCGCGCCGCGCGCGGCGAAATGCTGTCGATCGACGACGTGCTGGAGATCCTCGCAACGCCCCTGCTCGGCATCGTGCCGGAAAGCCAGGACGTGCTGAAGGCCTCCAATGTCGGCTCGCCGGTGACGCTGAACAACGCGAACAGCGCGCCGGCCCGGGCCTATATGGACGCCGTGCGCCGCCTGATGGGTGAGACCGTTGCGATGACGGTGCCGGTCGAGCGCAAGGGCCTGATGGATCGGCTACTGCGAAGGAGGGCGGCATGATGAACCTGATGCGGCTCTTTGGCGGCCGCGCTGCGTCCGCGCCCGTCGCACGGGAACGGCTGCAGATCCTGCTCGCGCATGAGCGCGGCCGGAACGGCGCGTCCGATCTTCTGGAGGTCCTGCGCACGGAGATCCTCGCCGTGGTGTCGAAGCATGTCGACCTCGACCCCGAGAAGGTCGTGGTGCGGATGGACCGTGGCAAGTTCGTCTCGATGCTGGAAGTCGACATCGAGGTGCCCAATGGCGTGCAACGATCAATGACGGTGGCGGCCACATGACTGCAGACAGCAATAGTCACATCGCCTGGCAACGGGCCCAATTGAAGAAGCACCGCGCCGCGCTGAAGGAGCTCGAGGTTGGGCAGTCCGGGGTCGCCAATTGCGGCCGCTCGGCGCAGACGACGATCGCCGAGTTGCAGCGCAAGATCAGCGAATCCGGTCGCTGCATCGCCGAATATGAGCGGCGGACCCGGCGGCCATTGGCAACCGACCTCGGCAGCCTCGCGCGCGTCAGCTGGACCCACTGGAACGCCAACATGCCGATGGCGAAGCCGCAGCGCCATCGGGCGTGATGCGCTGACGCAGCCTCGTCACAGCGACCTGTCGGTTCGCAATGACGTACCTCGGGCGACTAAAGCGCGATGAGATTAGGTTGAATCGTCATCGCGCTTTAGTTTCTTGTTTGAGCATGATCTTTTCGGAAAACCGCTTCACACTTTTCCGGATCATGCTTTAGTTACAGCAGGAACGACAGCGCCGCCGCGCACTGGTCTTCGACCTTGAGCGAGAGAAGGTCGTCGGCGCGGGTGCGGCCGAGATTGACAGCCGCAATCGGCAGGCCGCGTTGCTCCGCCATGCGGACGAAACGGAAGCCGGAATAGACCATCAGCGACGTGCCGACGACCAGCATCGCGTCGGCCTGTTCGAGATGGTCCTGCGCCAAGGCGACCAACTCGCGCGGCACGTTCTCGCCGAAGAACACCACGTCGGGCTTGAGCACGCCGCCGCAGGCCTCGCACGCGGGGACGACGAAGGCCGCAAAATCCTGATGCTCGAGATCGGCGTCGCCATCGGGCGCATCCGCGGCATCGAGCGCCAGCCAGGCGGGATTGAGCCGCGTCAATTCTTGCTGAAACGCCTCGCGCGGCAACGTCGCAGCGCAGCCGAGGCAGCGCACCACGTCAAGGCGTCCGTGCAGGTCGATGACGCGCCGGCTTCCGGCGGCCTGATGCAGCCGGTCGACGTTCTGGGTCAGGAGCAATTCGCAGCGGCCTTGCGCCTCGAGTTGAGCGAGCGCGCGATGCGCGTCATTCGGCGTTGCCCGGCCGAACCGCCGCCAGCCGACCATGCTCCGCGCCCAATAGCGCTGGCGCGTGCCGGGCTCACCTAGGAATGCCTGGATGGTGACCGGCCGCGTCCGCTTCCAGTTGCCGTCGTGATCGCGATAGTCGGGAATGCCGGAATTGGTGCTGCAGCCGGCCCCGGTCAGGACGAACAGACGCTGGCAGCCGGCGACGAAATCCTCGAGGGTGGGGTGTTGCATGGGCCGTATCTAGTGCGCCGGGCGGCCACCACAAGGACACGCGTAGCGCGACGGCATGAGGCCGGATACCGGCGCGCGTGCGCGTTTGGCTCCGGCGGCCTGATGCGTCACCGTGTCGGCAGGACGAAGATCTGCCCTGGATAGATCAAATTGGGATTGCGGATCTGCTGCTTGTTCGCCCGATAGATCACCGCGTAGCGCTGCCCGGCGCCGAATGTGCGCTGGCTGATCCGCCAGAGACTGTCGCCGCGGGACACAGTGGTCGTCGTGATCTTCGGCACGATCACGGCAGACGGTGAGCGCCCGTCCGGTACGGCGGGAGCCGTCGCTGCCGCGAGCCGTGGCGTGGCCATGTCCGCACGGGCGGAGGAAGTCGCCGGCGCCGGGATCGATGCGGTCGTCGTGGTGTCGGGCACGTTGAACGGCACTTCTGCACGCGCGCGGACCTTGCCGGAGCCGGGGTCCACGTCGTCAAGCCGGACCCGATAATCGCCGGCTGCCACACCCTTGTTGATCGTGACCGCGAGGTGTCCGCTCTCATCGGCGGTGGCGGATGCGATCAGACTGTCGTTGAGATAGAGCCTGACGGTGGCGCCGGGAGCGGCCTGACCGCTGACATGGAGCTTTCCGCCTGCTTCGGTCTCGATCGCCTCGACGGCCATCTTCCCGGCCGCCGGCGTCGCGGCCGGAGGTTGCGACAGCACGCGGATCGGCTTGCCCGGCGCCATCAGCGCCACCATCGGCCGCTCCTTGGCCCTGGCTTCGAGCGCCACCGCCACGCTCTGCCTGGATGTCACCGCCTTGCCGCCACGCGTGATGCGCAGGGTCAGGTCATAGTTTCCCGGCGGAAGCGGGCGCGGGACCATGACGAATTGTCCGGATTTGTCCGCCACCGCGCGATCGTGCACCTCGCCATTACGGAGCAGTTCCACCGTGACACCCGGCGTGGCCCGGCCGGCGACAACGGTCTCGCCCGTCGGTTCGACACTGACGACGTCGAACTCCGGCACCGCGTCGCCGCTCGACGGTGGCGACCGTCCTGCCAATGCGTTGGCCAGCGCTGTGGTCTCGGTTTGCGCCTTTGCCAGCCCGGTCTTGTCCTGATCTCGCGCGGGGGCTGCCGGCGTAGACGGCGTCGCCGCCATCAAGCGCGTGTCCACCGCCGGGGATTGCTGGGTCTGGCGGATGCCGAAGACGAGGGCGGCGGCGCCGCCAACGGCAAGCGCCAGCAACGGTATGACCATTCGCATCGCCGTGGCGTTCATGATTTTCATCCGCGGATGCATGTCCCCGCGCGTCCGTACGCCGCCGTGCAGGCCCTGTGAGGATTCGCTGGAGACTGCGCCGATTTGCTTCGACCATCAAGTCGGATGAAAGGGTTACTCCCCTTACTCCGCTCGGGCAGCCCGGCTGACCCAACACCTCAGCGCCACGCCGCCACGTTAAGGGCAAGCGCCGCGCCGCCCACCAGAATGAGGCTGACCGCCCACACCGTCTCCAGATTGAACCAGCTCCGCGCAACGAATCTCACGCCGAGATAGCGATAGACCAGCCAAGCCAGCAGGCCGCCGGCGCCGAGCATGGCGGCGGTGTGAATGAACGCGACCAAGAGCGCCATCGCAAGATCCTGATCGATCACGCGGGCCGCGGCCGCGTGGCCGCCATGCGCGGCTGACGTCGCGCAGAGGCCGAGATAGATCGGCAGCAGCATCAGGCCGGCACCGTGCGCAATCGCCACCGCGAACGACCAGAACGCCAGCCTGGTCGGCGGTATCCGCACCAGCGCGCGCAGATGACGACGATCGACGAGACGCACCAGACCAAAGGCGATGACGATGATGGCGGCCGCAATCTGGATCTGATGCTGCCATTTCACCAGCGTGATCAGCAGCGCAAAGGGCAGCAGCACCAGCAGCATCGCCGCAAGGTGGCCCGCCGAGAGCGGCAGCAATGCTGTGGCAAGCGCGCGCGGGGATTTCTCCATCAAGCCCGCGGAGACCGCGAGCGGCCAGCCCATGCCCGGATTGATTCCGTGGTAGAGGCCGCTCGCGATGATGGCGAGCCACAGCCAGATGGCCGTCGTATCAGCGTCACTCAATTCCAGACCGACGGATAGCAGAAGGAATCCGTCGAACAGTCGCCGCCCTCGAGGCGGACTTGGTGCGGGCGATAGCCTTCGGGGAAGCTGACAAAATAGTCCTTTGCGAGTTCCAGCCCGCCATCCGTGCCGACATCGGCCATGACTTCGGCGCCCGGCATGCCGTCGGGATAGAACTGGTCGTCCCAGGTCGAATAGAGCGAGTTGGTCCAGTACACCCGCTTGCCGTCGCGGCTGATCTCGACCATCTGCGGGCCGCCGGCAAACGCCTTGCCGTTCGGGTGCGGCGTGCGGCGGGCGATGCCGCCGATATGCACCGAGCCGGAAAGCCTCGGCTTCCTGGGATCGCGGACGTCGTACTGGCGCATCTCGCCGGTGCCCCAGCAGGAGACGTAGAGGAAGCGATCGTCCATCGACAGGTCGATGTCGGTCACCAATGGCGGCACCGCTCCGAACCCCTGCAGCAGCGGCGGCAGCTTCTCCTTCGGCGCGGGCTCGGGCGGTATCGTCGCGGTCTTCTCGGCGTGGAATTTCCCACCCTCGCGCCACCAGGTCCAGATCGAGGCTTCAAGGTTGGTGGTGTCGACGACGACGCCGACAAAGCCGTATTCGCGGATCGGATCGTGCGCGGGCCTGACCTCGAGTGCCATCTGGTGATTGGCGCCGAGATCGATGGTCTGCACATTGCGCCGCGCGCGCAAATCCCAGAAGTGTAGGCGGTGGCCGTATTTGTTCGCCAGTAAATCCTCGGCGACGATGCCGTTCTCGAATTGCGGCGGCAGCGCCCACTCGCTGCTCACCATGTAGTCGCGCGGCAGATTCCACCAGAAATCATAGTGCAGCTTCTGCGGCCCGCGGTCGATCTCCCAGCGGCCGAGCACGTCGAAGGTCTCGCAATCCATGATGAAGACGCCGGGAGGCCCCTCGGTGCCGTCCTTGCCGCCGCCGAGGGTAGAGACATAGATGCCTTCCGGCCCGCAATGGATGGTGTGCGGCCGCGAGTAGCCGGTTTTCTTGAACACCTCCTCCGGCTCGATGATCTTATGGATCTTCGCTTCCAGCGGCGAGGGTTTGGTGTCGATGATATAGATGCGCGAGGAGCGCATTCCCGGAATGATGAGATAGCGCCGTTCGACGAAGGCATGTCCGGCGAGCGGAGACAGCGCGGAGGAGCAGGCGTTCCAGCCGAAGTGATGGAACTCGTCGCCCTTGTTCGGCATCGCCACGGTGTGGACGACCTGGCCATAGGTCTTCGAGCTCGGCTTGACGTCGATCACCGCAAGCGCGTCGGGCTTTGCGAAGTCAGGGCTGAGCAGCAGCGTATAGGCAAAGTTCTCCGGCGGCGCCTCCATGGCAAGCCTTGGCGAGGCGTGAAACGTAGGGTCGGGTCGCATCGTCATGACGTCCTCCCGGTTTTGTCGGCTTCTCGCCAACGGCTCGGGTCGCGCGGAGCATTGAGACGGACTGGTGTATGCGCTGACGCCTATGCGGCCTGCGGTTCCGCGGGCGAAGTTGGCGGCGAGGAGCTTACGGCATCAGACGGAAGCGCGAAACAATCTCGCATTTTGTTGACGCGGCTTGTTGACGCGGCCAGGTTCCCGCTGCGACGCGCAACGGCAAACTGTTTGCGATCCATGACGCAGATCGCGCCGGGCTCAAAACTCCAGCGCGGCGTTGTCGACCACCTCCTTCATCACGAAGAAGGTGCGCGTCTGCCGCACGCCGGGCAGCGCGATCAGCTGGTCGCCGTGGATGCGGTTGAAGTCCTCCATGTCGCCGACGCGGATCTTCAGGAAGTAGTCGAAATCGCCCGCGACGAGATGGCAGTCGAGCACGAATTTCAGCTTTGCGGCCGCCTGCTCGAAGCTCGCAAAACTCTCCGGGGTCGAGCGGTCGAGCACCACGCCGACCATGACCAGCGTGCCCTTGCCGACCTTGCGGGGCGCGACCACGGCGCGGACCTCGCTGATGAAGCCGTCGTCGAACAGGGCCTGGGTCCGGCGGTGACAGGTGGCGGGGCTGACGCCGACCTGATCGGCCAACTCGGCATTACTGAGCCGGCCGTTCTTCTGCAGCAATCGCAACATCTTAAGGTCGGTCCGGTCGAGCCGCGCGGGCATGGAAGAGTCTTTCATAGATTGGCTAATCGGTGAAAGGATAGATAGCATAAGTTGGACATTTCGTAATGATTAGAGAGAGGTGGCCTCGAGATAGAGAGCACCTTTCTTTCCCGTGATGATAGGGCTTGCCGCTGACACCAGACTATCAGGGGATGCCGACATGCTCCAAAAATTCGCGCGCTATCCGCTCACCTTCGGGCCGACGCATATCGAGAAGCTCGATCGGCTCTCGAAGCATCTCGGCGGCAAGGTCGAGCTCTATGCCAAGCGGGAGGACTGCAACTCCGGCCTCGCTTTCGGCGGCAACAAGCTCGGCAAGCTCGAATACATCATCCCCGACGCGATCGCCTCCAACGCCGATACGCTGGTCTCGATCGGCGGCGTGCAGTCGAACCACACCCGCATGGTCGCAGCGGTTGCGGCCAAGATCGGCATGAAGTGCCGCCTGGTGCAGGAGAGCTGGGTGCCGCATGAGGATGCGGTCTACGACCGCGTCGGCAACATCCTCCTGAGCCGCGTGATGGGCGCCGACGTGCGGCTTGTTGATGAAGGCTTCGACATCGGCATCCGCAAGAGCTGGGAGCAGGCGATCGAGGAGGTGAAGGCGGCGGGCGGCAAGCCCTACGCGATTCCCGCCGGTGCCTCCGTGCATAAATATGGCGGGCTCGGCTATGTCGGCTTCGCCGAAGAGGTGCGCGCGCAGGAGAAGGAGCTCGGCTTCAAATTCGACTACATCGTCGTCTGCACGGTGACCGGTTCGACCCATGCGGGCATGCTGGTCGGCTTCGCGGCAGACGGCCGTGCGCGCAACGTGATCGGGATCGACGGCTCGTTCACGCCGGCGCAGACCAAAGCGCAGGTGCTGTCGATCGCGAAGAACACGGCAGAGCTCGTCGAACTCGGAAAGGACATCGTCGCTGACGACGTCGTGCTGATCGAGGACTATGCCTATCCGGCCTATGGCGTGCCGTCGGAGGCGACCAAGGATGCGATCCGTCTCTGTGCGCGGCTCGAGGGCATGATCACCGATCCGGTCTACGAGGGGAAATCGATGCAGGGCATGATCGACCTCGTGCAGAAGGGATTCTTCCCCGCCGGATCGAAGGTGCTCTACGCCCATCTCGGCGGCGCGCCGGCGATCAACGGCTATGGCTACGCGTTCCGGAATGGCTGAGGCGCGATCGCTCCACCTGCGGGGAGCGAGTGCACTCGGGAGTTGTCCCGTTTCGGACGCACTGCGACAAATTGGGACAGGTCACCCGCAGCGCTCTGATCGATGATTGGAGGGTTACACGAAAACTGGTCCCGAGAGGCCTCAGCACCGACGGTGCTGGGGCCTTTCGTTCATTCGGTAGCCCCAAAAGGGACAGCGCCGCCATGCGGAGTATGATCGCGGGCGGCGCTGGTTCACGCCCCGGGTGGGAGGAAATTTCCCGGGCACCTCTTGGACAGCACAAACCATGCCAGGGTTCATGTCCCGGATTGGGGCGGCCGGGCTCCGGTTGACAATTCTGGAACAAAATAGGAACATTAGAGGTAACCAGAAGGTGCAGCGATGACTGCATCCGCGGCGGCGCGACACATGGACGCGGCCAGAGGCAAGTCGCGCACCACTTGCGGATGTATTTCAACGCCTCCTATCATTGCTCGTGGCCGGGGGTCTTGCGTAATGAGAATTGTAATGTGGGCGGTCGTTGCGGCCGCCTGGCTGATTGTGTCCGCAACGCCGTCGAGTGCCCGCGGCCCCTATGGCTCGATCACCGTCGGCAATTGGCAGGGCGGCGCCTACACCAACGACAAGAACGGCGCGTTCACCCATTGCTCGGCAGTCACAGCCTATCAGAACGGAGTTTACTTCTCCGTTTCGATCGCGGCGAACGGAAACTGGTGGCTGGGCTTTGCCCATGACAACTGGCGGCTGACGCCGGGGCAGGCGTTTCCGCTCGCATTGACGTTCGATGCGCAGCCCGCGTTCAATGTCTACGGCATGCCGAGGGACGCGCAGATCGTCAGCGTCGACCTGCCGGTGAACTCGACCCTGATCAACCAGTTCCGCAAGGCGCGGCAGATGACGGCCTTCGCGCAGGGACAGTTGCTTCAATTCAACCTGAATCAAACCGCGCAAATGCTGCCGGCATTGCTCAACTGCGTTGCCACCGTGAAGAAAAATGGCGTCGCCAATGCCGGGGAGTTTGCGGTGGCCGCAAAGCCTGCAACGGCCGCGCCGACGTCACCGCCGTCAAGCGCCCCGCCGTCGGCGTCGCCCAAGCAAAGCAAGTCCGGCACCCAGACCGGCACCGGTTTCGTGGTCAGCAGCAACGGTCACGTCGTCACCAACCAGCACGTCATCGACGGCTGCGGCAAGATCTCCGGCAATCTGAGCGGGGAGGCGCCGGTCAAGCTGCGGATCGTGTCCAGCGACGAGATCAACGATCTCGCGCTGTTGCAGGCGCCGTCACCGTTCGAGGATGTCGCCGTCATCAAGCAGAATTCGGTCCAGGTCGGCAACAGCGTGGTCGCGATCGGCTTTCCCTACCACGGCCTCCTGACCTCCGATTTCACGGTGACGACGGGTATCGTCAGCTCGTTGAGCGGGTTGCTCAACGACACCCGCTTCCTGCAGATCAGTGCCGCGGTGCAGCCGGGCAACAGCGGCGGGCCGCTGTTCGACCAGAGCGGCATGGTCGTCGGTGTGGTGGCTGCTAAGATCGATGCGATCAAGGTCGCGAGGGCGACCGGGACGATTCCGGAAAGCATCAACTTCGCCATCAAGACCGGCGCGCTGCGCGATTTCCTCGACAACAGCGCGGTGACGTACCGCTCCAGCGACCGGCACGATTCGATGAAGAACGAGACCGCCGATATCGCGAAATCGGCGCGCGGCTACACGCTGCTGATCAGCTGTACGGTGAGCGAGCAAAGCGCGAGCGCGAAGAAGGGTAATTGAGGCGCGGGCGAGGGCGTGTCACGCGGCGCGCTTGAGCCGATGCAGCGTCACCTCCGCCGGACAGTTGAGCCGCACCGGCGACAGGCTGGTGCCTGCACCTCGCGAGGTGTAGCCCGCGAGATGATCAAACCGCCAGGCGCCTGCGCCCATCCGGCGCGGCAGTCGCGCCTCCAGCTTGATCGCGATGCCGCCGGGCAAGCAGAGCTGGCCGCCATGGGTGTGGCCGCTCAGCATGAGGTCGAAGCCGGCCTGCGCCGCCGCGCGGTAGGACTCCGGCGTGTGAGCGAGCAGGATGGAAAACGCCTCGCGCGGAATGCTTGCTGCGGCCTTCGGAATGTCGTCGGCGCGGTAGAAGTGCGCGTCGTCGACGCCGGCGAGGTGGATCGCGTCCGCACCACGCACGATCGTCGCGCTTTCGTTGAACAGCATGCGGATCCCCATCGCCTCCAGCGCCGGCGTCATGCGGATGCTGTCGTGATTGCCGAGGATGCCGTAGAGCGGCACCTTCAGCTCCGCGCACAGGTCCTTCATCAGCAACAGGCTCTTGCTGAACGGCCCGAACGTCTTGCCGCGATAGTCGCCGGTCATCACGCAGATGTCGCAGGCGATATCGCCGATGAAGCCCGTCAGATGCCGCATCGCGCCGACGCTGATGTCGGCATGGAGGTCGCTGAGTTGCAGGATGGTGAAGCCCTCGAAGGCGGCCGGCAATCTGGCCGACGTTACCGTGTTGTGCCGTAGCTTCACGTGATCGGCATTGCGCCGCGCACGGCCATAGAGGCCTACGAGTTTGAGCGTCCCCTCGACGACCAGCGGCGCCACGAGCCAGTTCTCGAGATTGAAGACCAGCGTCCCCTGGCCGAATAGCTGGGCCTCGTGCCCGGTCTCGATTTCAAGCCGGCGCGCGACGTGCTCGGCGCCGATCCGCTCGATCAGTCCCTGCAATTCTGTGTCGGTCATCGCCTTCCGTCTGGTCCGCAGACGCCCAGCCCGGTTCGGCATGACTCTATCGTGGTTTGAGCGAAGTGGATAATCGGTTCGCGCGAAGAAGTGTCTAAAGCCTTAAATGTCCCGGTTGGCGCGATGGCGCCCCGCCTCCCTGCCTCCGCAAGGCGGGACAAGGTTCGGTCAAGGGGCGCCTCAGACCACGGGTACGCGCCTCGCGGCCACCGCCGCCGGCGAGATCACCTCGATGTCGAGCGGCACCTGCCAGCGCCCGGTGAAGCGCACTTGCGGGGCAGCGTTGCCGCTGCGCGCGCCATCGAGCACGAAGCCGTCATAGCCTGCGTTCATCACCTCGTTGCACTTCTGCACATAGACCGGGAAGCCGCCGATATACGGCATGAAGACGCGGGGCCGGCCCGGGATGTTCGTGCCGACATACCAGGAGCTGCAGGTCGAGCGCAGCGACACCGTCGAGACGTCGTTGACGTGGGTCACCCAGGCATCCTCGTCTTCGCGGGTCGGCTCGATCGTGGCGGCGCCGACGTCGCGCATGTGGCTGATGCAATCCGCCAGCCAGTCGACATGCTGCTCGATCGCCTGGATCATGCTGGCGAGCACCGACGGGCTGCCGGGTCCGGTGATCATGAACAAATTGGGGAAGCCCTGCGAGGCGATGCCGAGATAGGCGCGCGGGCCGGCGCGCCACTTCTCGGCCAGCGTCTCGCCGCTGCGGCCGGTGATCCTGATCTTGTCGAACGAGCCGGTCATCGCGGCAAAGCCGGTGGCCGAGACGATCGCGTCGACCTTGTGCTCCGTGCCGTCGACCACGATGCCATCGGTGGTGATGCGTGCGATCGGCGTCGTCGACACATCGACCAGGTGCACATGCGGCAGGTTGTAGGTCTCGAAATAGTCGGTGTCGACGCAGAGCCGCTTGCAGCCGAACACGTTCTGCGGACACAACAGCTCGGCGGTCGCGGAATCCTTGACGATGCTGCGGATCTTTTTCCGCGCGAAATCGGCGATGGTGTCGTTGGCGGCTTTTTCGAACAGCAGGTCGCCGTAGGCGCCGAGGAACGGCAGGCCGCCGCGCTGCCAGGCCTCTTCATACTGCCGCTCGCGCTCTGCGGCGCTGGCCTGCAGGGCGGGCTGGGTGTTGAACAGAAAATAGAAGCCGGTCGGCCGTGCCCGCGCCTTCGCCCGCAACTCCGGGTAATGCGCCTTGGCTTCTTTCAGCGCGTCAGCCGAGAGCGCCGCGTTCCATGCCGGCACCGACCACGTCGCGGTGCGCTGGAACACGGTGAGGTGAGCGGCCTGTTGCGCGATGATCGGGATCGACTGGATCGCGGATGACCCCGTGCCGATGACGCCGACGCGCAGCCCGGTGAAGTCGACACCCTCATGCGGCCATTCACCGGTGTGATAGATCGGGCCGCGGAAATCGTTCATGCCGGGGAAGACCGGCCGGTTCGGCGCCGACAGGCAGCCGACTGCCATGATGCAGAACCTCGCCGTGACCTTGTCGCCGCGGTCGGTCTCGATCAGCCACGTGCCGGCGGTCTCGTCGAAAGTCGCCGCGGTGACGCGAGTGTCGAACGCGATCTGGCTGCGCAGGTCGAAGCGGTCCGCGACATGGTTGGCGTAGGCGAGGATCTCGGGCTGCGGCGAATATTTCTCCGACCAGTTCCAGTCCTGGTCGAGCTCTTCGGAGAACGAGAAGGAGTATTGCAGGCTCTCGACGTCGCAGCGCGCGCCGGGATAGCGGTTCCAGTACCATGTGCCGCCGACGCCGCCGCCGGCCTCATAGACTCTCGCGGTGAGGCCGAGCCCGCGCAGCCGGTGCAGCATGTACATGCCGGCAAAGCCCGCGCCGACCACGACCGCATCGAACGTTCCGCTTTCCGCAGGGCGCGCATCACCGCGCGCAGCGCTGACCTGAGCCATGATCCGTTTCATCCCGTCTTTGTTGGCCGCGCCTTGCGGGCGCGGCAACGAAAGATTAGGGCTGATACGGCGAAGCCTGCAAGCAAGTGCGTTGCCGTGCAGCGAATAGCTCCTATGTCGCCGCGGTCATCACTGCGGTATCCAGGCGCCGTTTACGCGAGACTTGTTGCCGCCTCGTCGATCAAGGCTGTCACCTCAACCGGCTTCGAGGCCAGCGATGCATGGCCGGCGCCGAGTGTGATGATCTTGCGCGGCTTCATCCGCTCCGCCATGCGCTTCTGGTTCTCCGGATTGATCATCCGGTCCTCGCTGGAGATCTGATACCAGACCGGCTTGTTCTTCCACGCCGGCGCGGTGACGTTGTTGCCGAAGGTGGTGGCGAGCGGGGCCTTTTGCGTTACCGCCATCACCAGCGCCTCGTCTGCGGAGAGGTCCTGGCAGAAGCTCTCGTGGAATTTGTCCGGCTTGATCCAGAGATAGCCGTCGCTGTCAGGCGCGAGATTGGCGATCGCAGCCGGCGGAAGCGCCTGGCTGATGCCGCCCGGGCTCTCTCCGGCGTCCGGCGCGAAGGCGGCGATGTAGACGAGGCCCGCGATATTGGGCAGATCGCCGGCCTCCGTGATGACGGCGCCACCATAGGAATGGCCGACGAGCAGCACCGGGCCGCTCTGCTGCTTCACCATCTTGCGCAGGCGTTCGGCGTCATCGGCGAGTGAAATCAGCGGCATTTCGACGGCATGCAGCCCGTCATGTCCCTTGCGCGAAAGCGCGACGATCACCTTGCTCCAGTGCGCCGCGCCACCCCAGAATCCGTGAACCAGAACGATCGTAGGCTTGCTGCTCATGATGCGCTCCTCTGACACGACAGAGTAAGTCACGCGCCAATCCTCGCACCGCCCATGCCCGCGGGCAAGAATGCCGTTCGCCGAGCTGATTGGGCGCGTTGACGAAGAGCTAATTCGCCGCGTACGGTTCAGGAACCTCCGAAGTTCGTCGAGACCGGCGCGCGGGACGGATACAGTCAAGCGTTCCGATTTCGGTGTGGGATCAAGAGGGTCCGTGCGAGTGACGCAAGCCTCCAAGCGCGATACCCAAGACATCGAAGCTGCTGCTCGTCCGGCCCGGTTCGATGTCGCGGTGTTGCGGGATATTGCTGGTGAAAAGGCGTTCAACCGCGGTAGTGCCTACCAAGCAGACGGCCGGGTCGAGATCATGACGATCGACGAGGCCCGCGTGGTCGCTCGGGTCGTCGGCACGGAAAGCTATCGTTGTGAGCTGACCGGGCGGGGCCGGAGCTTTTCCGGCAACTGCTCCTGCCGGGCATTCGACGATTGGGGCTTTTGCAAGCATCTTGTGGCGACCGCGCTTGCCGTCAATTGTCTCAAGCCGGATGCGCTCGAGCAAACCGCCAACCGGCTCGACAAGATCCGTGATCATCTGCGCGCAAGGGGCGTCGAGCAGCTCACCACGATGATTCTGAAGCTCGCCGAGCGCGATTCCGCGCTGTTTGAGGAGCTGGCGCTCTCGACGGCTCTCGAGACAACAGACGACCCAACGCTGCTCGCACAATTCAAGAAGGCGATCACCGACGCGACCCGCGTCCGCGGCTACATTGAGTATCGTGACATGCGCGACTGGGCGCAGGGGATCGAGCGCGTGCTCGATCGCCTCTCGATTCTGCTTGAGAGTGGACGGGCGTCGCTTGTCCTGCAGCTGCTCGACCATTTTTTCGCGCGAATGGACGATGCACTCGCCAAGGTCGACGACTCCGATGGCGGCGCCGGAGCGTGCTACGCGAAAGCCTGCGGCATTCACCTAGCCGCTTGCCAAAAGGCAAAGCCTGATCCTGTCGATTTGGCGCGGACGCTATTTGCGCGCGAGGTCGATTCCGACTGGGAGTTCTTCTTCGGTGCGAGCGAGACCTATGCTGAAGTCCTGGGTAAGGCCGGTCTCGCCGAATATCGCAGCCTCGCAACCGAAGCGTGGAAAAAGGCGAAATCCAAGCGAGGAAAGAAAGCCGACGATCGACCTGGCGACGGATTCGCACTTAGGGCCATGATGGAACGATTTGCCGAACGAGAGGACGACATCGACGGGATCATCGCCGTTCGATCCGGCGATTTGTCGAGCGCATATGACTACCTCGGCATTGCGCAGGTCTGCCTCGACAACGGGCGGGAACAAGAGGCGTTGAAATGGGCGGAGGAGGGGCTGTGGAAGTTCGAAGATAGCCCCGACCAACGCCTGGTTCTGTTTGCTTGCGATCTCTATCAGCGCAAGGGGCGGAACGAAAATGCCACTGAGCTGCTCTGGCGGACGTTCGCCAGGGAACCCAGAATCGGCCTTTACGAGCGATTGAAGTCTACGGCCGGTGCCGATCGGATGTTTGGGATCGCCGTGCGGGACAGGGCCATTGCCTTGCTGAGAGAGCAAGCAGCGAAATCGCGTCCGCAAGGACGTTGGCCCTTGTCGTCGGAGACCGCCGACGTTCTGATTCGGTTGCTTTTGACGGAAGGATTGGTCGCGGACGCGTGGGCCGCCGTCGGCAACCACGGTTGCCGCGAGGGCCTCATGGAAGAGCTCGCCAGGGCAAGCGAATCGGACCATCCGGACGAGGCGTTGAAGGCCTATGCCCAACTGGTGGAACGGAGGGTCCGAACGGGCGGGCAGGCCAACTATGAGGCCGCGTACGGCATGATCGAGCGGATGCGGGGCTTGCGGGAGCGGCTTGACGAGAGCACCCAACATGCCGCGTACCTTGCCGACCTCAAGGACCGCCACAAAGCGAGGCGGAATTTCATCAAGCTCTTGATGTCGAGCGGCACCCGCTGAGACAATGAACTTCGTGGACTAAAGCGCGATGAGATTAGGTTGAATCGTCATCGCGCTTTAGTTTCTTGTTTGAGCATGATCTTTTCGGAAAACCGCTTCACACTTTTCCGGATCATGCTTTAGTCACGATTTTGAGAGACTATGATGAAGATCGGCTGGCGGCCGCAAAAGTGGCTGGAGAAGAAGAGCAAATCAGGTTTTCGCGGCTACCCGGTCGGGACCGTGGCGTTCTACGGGCCCGACAATGAGCGCGCCAGCAAGGTTGCCGTTGCAGTGATCACCGTGCCGGACACGCCACCGTTCGCATTGCGCAGATGGTTTATCGAAAGCGGCGACATCCGCAATGATTCGGCAATCATGGAGCAGGTCGCCACCTTTCTCAGGACGGAAGAGGTGCGTTCCCTCGTTGTGACGCCGGATTTGCTCGGATGTCCGCATGAAGAGGGAATTGATTATCCCGATGGTGAGGTCTGTCCTCATTGTCCATACTGGGCAAACCGCAAACGTCCCGTGCCCTGGGAGAGATGATCGGCCGTTCTTGGCGTCTCGCCATGTCTACCCCTGCGCACTCTTCACCAGTCTGATCAGCTCATCGCCGTAATGCTCGAGCTTCTTGTCGCCGATGCCGGCGATGCCGCGCAGCTCGGTCAGCGTGGTCGGGCGCACGGCGGCGATGCCGTCGATGGTGGAATCGTGCAGCACGACATAGGCCGGTACGCCGCGTTGTCGCGCGACGTCCGAACGCCAGGCCCGCAGCGTGGCGAGCAGGGCCGGGTTTGCGGCGGCGCCCTTGCCGTCGGTTGCCGGCGCCAGCTCGCCGCGGCGCGACTTGCCGCGGATCGCGCGGTTGCGCGCGCCCTCCGGCTGCTCGCGCAGCATCACCGCGGTCTCGCCCTTCAGCACGCCGCGAGCGCTCTCGGTCAGCTTCAGCGCACCATAGGCGTCGCTGTCGGCGCGCAGATGTCCCATCGCCACGAGCTGGCGCAGCACCGCGCGCCATTGCTTCTCGTTGAGCTCGCGGCCGATGCCGAACACCGACAATTGGTCGTGGCTGAACTGCTTGACGCGCTCGGTGAGGCGGCCGACCAGCACGTCGATCAGATGCATGGCGCCGAACCGCTGCCCGGTGCGGTAGACGCAGGACAGCAGTTTCTGCGCCAGCACCTTGCCGTCGCGGACGCGCGGCGGCGACAGGCAATTGTCGCAATTGCCGCAGGTCTCGCGTTCCAGCGTTTCGCCGAAATAGCCGAGCAGCCGATGGCGGCGGCAATGCACGGTCTCGGCCAGTGCGACCAGCGCATCGAGCTTGCCGATCGAGACGCGCTTGAACGCATCCGAGCCGGTGGATTCGTCGATCATGCGGCGCTGCTGCACGATGTCGGAGAGGCCATAGGCCATCCATGCGGTGGACGGCTTGCCGTCGCGTCCGGCGCGGCCGGTCTCCTGGTAATAGGCCTCGATGCTCTTGGGCAGATCGAGATGCGCGACGAAGCGCACGTCCGGCTTGTCGATGCCCATGCCGAACGCGATCGTGGCGACGATCACGACGCCGTCCTCGTTGATGAAGCGGTCCTGGTGCCTTGCGCGCACGCCGGCGTCAAGCCCGGCGTGATAGGGCAGCGCCGGAATGCCTGCATCGTTCAGCGACGCCGCGACGTCCTCGACCTTGGCGCGCGACAGGCAATAGACGACGCCGGCGTCACCGGCGTGCCGCTCGGCGATCAAGGTCTTGAGCTGCGTCGTCGCGTTCTGCTTGTCGACGATCTCGTAGCGGATGTTGGGCCGGTCGAAGCTCGCGACGAATTGCGGCGCGTCCGTGAGCGACAGCCGCTCGGCGATCTCCTTGCGCGTCAGGGCGTCGGCGGTCGCGGTCAGCGCGATGCGCGGCACGTCGGGGAAGCGCTCGGCGAGCGCCGAGAGGCCGATATATTCGGGGCGGAAGTCGTGGCCCCATTGCGAGACGCAATGCGCCTCGTCGATTGCGAACAGCGCGATCTGCGCCTGGCCGAGCAGATTGAGGCAGCGCGGCGTGAGCAGGCGCTCGGGCGCGACATAGAGCAGGTCGAGGTCGCCGGCGAGCAGCCGCCGCTCGACCTCGGAGGCCTCCTCATACGTCAGCGTCGAGTTCAACACCGCGGCGTTGACGCCGGCCTCGACGAGGCCAGCGACCTGGTCGCGCATCAGCGCGATCAACGGCGACACCACGATGCCGCAGCCGTCGCGCAGCAGCGACGGCAGCTGGTAGCACAGCGACTTGCCGCCGCCGGTCGGCATCAGCACCAGGCAATTGCCGCCCGCAGCGACGTGGCTGACGATCTGTTCCTGCGCGCCGCGAAAGGCCGGCAGCCCGAACACTGCGTTGAGCACGGAGAGGGCGCGGGCCCCGGTGTCCGGCGGCTGGTTACGGGCTAACGAGGTGGGCATGGATAAGGAATGGTCCGGTTGCGCGCGATGCCTGTCCGGTGGAACCGGCGCAGACAGCGCTCACGATGCGCCGCAACCTACAACAGGCACGCCGCCGTGACGAGCAGTGAACGGACCTTCTCCAAGCCTGTTTGCCCGTGCTGTCAGGCAACCTGGGCGGTAACCCCGGCGGGAGGCGACGTCATTTCCTCCACCGTGTAGGTCTTCGGCATGTTGACCGGCCGGTAGGTCGGATCCTTCTCTAGTCGTTCAAGCACGGAGCGATGGATGATCGCCCCCTCCGGAATCAACCGCGGCTCGCCGCGCGGCAGGTAGTAGCCGAGGAAGGATTTGCGTTCCGGCCATTCCTTCCACTTGTCGCGCTTTGGCAGCCATTCGAGGATTTCCCAGGCGCCTTTCAGCGAGACGTGCATCTGCGCAAACGCGTTCGGCGGTACATATTCGTGCTTGCTCGGCGGCATCGGCATGCCCCAGGCGTAGTGGTCGATCAACGCCTGATCCAAGCGCAGCCCGGCGGCCCGGGCTTCGGTCAGCATCCATATCAGCGGAAACTTCGACAGTCCGCTCTGGTCCTCGGGGTAGCCGCCGCCGACATCGCCGTGTACGCCGGCGAACCAGACCTGTCGAATGTCCTGGTCGACCGCGGTCGACGCATCGAACGGGTTCGAGCGGTACTTCTGCGGCTCGGTCCAGCGATTGAGGCGGAACATGCGCCGGCGCTCGTCGATCGAGATCGCCTGCCGGAACTTCTTGACGCTGGAATTGGTGCGGGTGAAGCGCAGCGTCTGCAGGTCGAACAGGAAATTGTCCTGCCGCGGCACGATGACGGAGGCCACCGTGTCCCACACCCCGATGAAGTCGATCTCGATGATGCGGCCGCCGGCGATCTGGCTGAAATGACAGGCCTCCTTCAAAGGCGAGTCGTCCGGCGCGCCGTCGGATTTCTGGCTGTCGGAACTGGCCTTCTTGTAGGAGCTGAAGGCATAGCCGGCGAGGTCGAGCTGGTCGACCGGCAACAATCCCATCACATGGATGAAGGCCGCGAGCACGCGCACCGTGTAGGCGCCGCGGCTGAAGCCGAACAGCCAGACCCGGTCGCCGGGCTCCCAGACCTTGCACAGGAACAGGTAGGCGCCGAGCGTGTCCTCGTCGAGGCCAGCGCCGGTGGCAAGCCCGAGCACGCCGCGCGCCTCCTGCTTGAAACGCCCCCACGAGCTCTGCAGGCCGATCGTGCCGAGGCCCGGATGGTAATAGATGCGCTGCCGGTCGCCCTTGTCGACGACACGAAACAGCTTCAGGACATTGGAAATATTGGCGCCGATCTCGTTGCCGGTGCCGTCGCAGCAGATGATGATATCCTTCGGCATCCGATGCCCCCGCGGTCGCCGTGAATCTCCTCATCTATCGTAGGGCAAAACGGGCGTCGGATTCAATCTCAAATTGAGGTCGTCGCCGGCGGTCGCAATGACAGTTTTGCGAACAACCTATTGATACACCGCGACGATATCGGACACCGCGCGCTCGAGCTGCTTGGCGGTGGCGCATTGGCGGACCACGGTGCAGAAGGTCGCGTAGCGCGGCATCTCGGAATCGCCAAAGCCCCAGGTCATGCGGCCCTCGGGGTTCAGCCACACCAGCCGCTTGGAGCGCTCGCTGATGCGGCGCAGGATGTCGGCGCGCGGGTCGAGGTTGTTGCTGCGGGCATCGCCAAGCACGATCACGGTGGTCTGCGGCGTGAGCGTGCTCATGAATTCATCCTCGAAACCGGCGAAGGAATTGCCGTAGTCGGACGAGCCGAAGCCGACCTTGGACATGATCTCCTTCATCGCCTCCTCGGGCGATTTCGATTCCAGGATGCGGCTTACCTCGATCAGATGGCCGGAGAAGGCGAACGAGCGGACGTCGTCGACGACTTCGTGCAGGCTGTGGATCAGGAGCAGGAAGAAGTCGGAGACGCGCGCGACCGAGCCCGAGACGTCGCAGAGCGCCACGATCTTCGGCCGGTCGCGGTGCTTGCGCTTCCACGCCGTGAGGAAGGGGACGCCGCCCCAGGCCGCGTTCCGCCGCAGCGTGCGGCGAACGTCGAGATGGCCGCGGCGCTGCCGCTTGCGCGGCTTGGAATAGCGCTCGCGCAGGCGGCGTGCGATCTGGCGGATCAGTGTGCGCATCTGCTCGACCTGGCGCGGCTCGATCCGGGCGAGCGGCGCGTTGCGCAGGATCTCGTTGCGCAGATTCTCCGCCTCCTCGCGGCCGTAGAGCAGGAGCGCCTGCGAGACCGCATCGCGGACGGTGCCGCGCAAGCCATTCAGCGCATCCTGCAGCCGCTCGGCGAGCGCCGGATTCGTCGCAGTCGCATTGTCGATGTCGTCGCGCAGGCGCTGGATGCCCATCGCATCGAGGATGCGTGTCTGGAAGATGCCGCGCTGGGTGAAGTAGCGGATGTCGGGCAGCGACGCCGCTCCGGACGCATTGGCGATCGCCGCCGAGATCGCGTTGCGATCCTGTGACAGCAGCATCTCGGCCAGTGGCCCGACGTTCTCGTTCGCGGCGCCGCCCGCCGCATCGCCATGCGCATCAGCCGACGGGTTGGCGCCGGACTTGTCCCGGTCGTCGGATTGTTGCTGCTCCGAGCTGTCCTGCTCCGGCTCGGGTGCGCTGAAGAACAGATCGAAGCAGTCGCCGAGCGCGCGCTTCTCGTCCTGTGTCTTGGCGAGCGTCAAGAGGAAGGTGTCGCGCAGGATGGCGCGATCGGAGAGGCCGACCGCGGAGACCGCGCGCATCGCGTCGATGCTTTCGGCGGGCGAGACCCGGACCCCGGCTCCCCGCGCCGCACGAAAGAAGCGATGCAGGTTCTCGCGCATCTTCGGGCCTAGCTGAACACGCCGTGCCGCGATGCCTTGGCGATGAAGGCGGACACCTGCGGCGTTGCGGCCTCGATATCGGCTTCGTATTTCAGGAGCACGTTGAGCGTGTCCTTGACGATCTCATGGTCCAGATCGGTCGCCTGCAGCAGCACCAGCACGCGCGCCCAGTCGATCGCTTCGCTGACCGACGGCAGCTTCTTCAGGTCCAGCGAGCGGATCTCATGGATGAAGCCGACCATCTGCCGGCGCAGCGTCTGCGAGACGCCGGGCACGCGGCTTTCGACGATGCGTTCCTCCAGCCGCTGCTCGGGGAAGCCGATATGCAGATGCAGACAGCGCCGCTTCAAGGCGTCGCCGAGGTCACGCTCGCTGTTCGAGGTCAGGATCACGGTCGGCGGCGCCACCGCCGACACCGTGCCGAGCTCGGGAATGGTGACCTGGAAATCACTGAGGATCTCGAGCAACAGCGACTCGAATTCCGCGTCGGACTTGTCGATCTCGTCGATCAGGAGCACACAACCATTGGGCTGTTCCAGCGCCTGCAACAGCGGGCGCGGCTCGACGAACTCCTTGGAGAAGAACACGTCGCCGAAGGTGTGGAGCTGGTCGAGCGCCGCATGCAGGGTCTGCGCGCCGCCGAGCACTTCGCCGAGCTTGTCCTTCAGGATCTGGGTGTAGAGCAGCTGCTTGGCGTATTTCCATTCATACAGCGCCTTGGCCTCGTCGAGGCCCTCATAGCACTGCAGGCGGATCATCTTCATGCCGCGCCAGGCGGCGATCGCCTTGGCGAGCTCGGTCTTGCCGACGCCGGCGGGACCTTCGACCAGGATCGGCTTCTCGATCTGCTGCGACAGATAGACCGCGGTCGCGATCTGCCGGCTCGCGATATAGCCTTGCGCGGCAAGGCCGCTTTCCACGGCCTCGATCGAGGCTACGGGCCTGGTGTCAGCCACGAGGATCAGCTCCGGGTTGTCTTAAGAGAACGCGGAGCAGTTCTGCCCCCGTTACGGGCAAAGCACAAGGCTCGTTTGGCCCGTCAGGCCGTGGCGTTAGCGCATGGTTCCGAGGTATTTCCGCCGAGCGCAATACGGAGCTGAAGCCGCCCCGTCAGTGGGCGCAGCTCTTGACGAAATCCTTGCGCTGCGGGCCGACAACCTTCTGGTCGATCGCCTGCTTCAGGCAATCGAGATGCGCCTGCGCCATGCAAAGCTGCATCTGGTCGCGCTTGTCCTGGCCTTTCAGCGCCTGCGCCGAGGTTTGGCAGGCCGCGCGCTTGGCACCGGGGACCGGGGCTGCCGCCGCGGTGTTGGCTTGCGCCGAAGCGGCAACCGGTGCCGCAGGAGCCGCGCCCGGCGTGGACTGCGCAAAGGCCGCGACCGAGAGCAGGATCGAGCCGGCTGAGACGAGAGCGACGACAGACAGTTTCATGAGGACCTCCAAAAGGAGGTTGACCCTTAAGAACCGTCGCCTGAATGCCCGGTGAATGCGTGCGGATGGCGCTTCACCTCAGCGTGAGGCCGGTCGCGGCTTCCAGTTCGCCGATCGCTTGCGCCGAATTCAGCACCTTGATCGTGGTCATGCCCATCTCGCGCGCGGGCTTCAGATTGACGCCGAGGTCGTCGAGATAGACGCAGTTCGCAGGATTCACCTGCAGTGTCTCGACCATCATCTGGTAGATGCGCGAATCGGGCTTGCGCAGGCCGATCTTGGCCGACTCGATCACGTGATCGAACAGCGCCATCACCTCGGCGACGTAGAGCGTGCGCCCGCTCTTGCTGCCGATCGCATTTGCCGGCAAATTGTTGGTGATGCAGCCGGTCTTGAACTTCGCCTTGATGCGCTTCAGTGCCTCGACCATCTCGGGGCGGAGGTCGCCCGAGAGTAGCGGCAGCACGTCCTTGCCGCGGACCTCGGCGCCGAGCGCCTTCGATTCGCGGGCGAACAGTTCGTCGAATGTCTCGATGTCGACCTCGGCGCGCTCGAACTTGGCCCAGGCGTTCTCGAGATGATTGGCCGCGTTGGTGCGGCGGATGATGTCCGCCGGCAGGCCGCGTTCGGTCTCATAGCGCGCGAACGCCTCGAACGGCGAGGTGGTCAACACGCCGCCGAAATCCCAGATCACTGCTTCGATCATCTGTCCTGCCTGAGCCTAGCCTTGCTTGAGGGAGCGGCTAACACGGATTGATGACCGGAGCCAGCCCGATCCCTAGCTTGGCGATCGGCGTGGCACCGGCTATTGCTGGGCCGATGAAGAAACTGCTTGTGATCATGACGGCCTTTGCGCCGCTCGTTTCCGCGCCGGCCTTTGCCATCGTCGGCGGTGGTGCGCCATCGACCGATGGCGTGGCGCGCTCGATCGTTACCATCGTCGGCTCGCGAGGCAACTTCTGCACCGGTGCGCTGATCGCACCAAAGGTTGTGCTGACCGCGGCGCATTGCGTGCAGCCCGGCGCCGACTACAAGATCGTCGACTATGGTGCGGATCGACAGCCGAAACTGCAGGACGTCAGGACGGTCGCGACCCATCCTGCCTTCAACATGCAGGCGATGATCGATCATCGCGCGACTGCGGATGTTGCGCTGCTGCAGCTTGCGGCTCCCGCGACCGGGAAAGCGCCGTCGGCACTCGGCATGCCCAACATTCCGATCCAGGTCGGCGGCCGCTTCACCATCGCTGGCGTCGGGGTCACCGTGCGCGGCGATGGCAAGAGCGGCGGCACGATCCGTGTTGCAGGCCTGGTCGCAACCGGCAAGCCGGGCACGTTGCAGATCCGTCTTGTCGATCCGGTCGGGCAGGGCACGCGCGACGGGTTAGGGGCCTGCACCGGCGATTCCGGCGCGCCCGTCTTCGAAGACAAGCAGGGTGGTCCCGCGATCGTCGGCGTGGTGAGCTGGTCGACCGGCCCGAACGGCGCCGCCGGCTGCGGCGGCATCACCGGCGTCACGCCGCTGACGCTCTATCGCGACTGGGTGATGCAGACCGCGCGACAGTGGGGAGCGGGGTTTTAGGCCGTGAACCCATAAAGGCGTCGATCAGCTGCCCGAGTCCGCTTTCGTCGCCCTGCGAGGAACCGGAACATCCCGACGTCGGTCGCGTTGAGGGGCCATCAGAATGAATCGATGGAGGGCCACTCATGAACAAAGCAACGCTGAACACTATCGCAACTGCGTGCGCCGCTCTGGCGCTCGCCCTCGCGGCGGTTCCGGCCGCGGCTCAGCAGGCCGCGCGACCGAGGGTCGGCACGCTCACCTGTAACATATCCCCCGGTGTTGGCATGATTGTCGCGGGACAGCGGCAACTGAGCTGCATCTATGCCTCGTCAAGAGGCAGGGCGCGCGAGGCTTATGAAGGCACCTTCAGCACGCTTGGCCTCGACATCGGCGCCACTTCCGGCGGCCGGCTGACCTGGGCCGTTTTTGCGCCGACCACGCAGCGCCGGGCGGCGTTGGCGGGAACTTATTCGGGTGCGACCGCCGGTGGTACGGTCGGCGCCGGGGTTGGTGCCAACCTCCTGGTCGGGGGTTCGGACCGCACAGTCGCCTTGCAGCCGGTCTCGGTGCAGGCGCAGACGGGCGTGAATATTGCGGCGGGCGTATCCCAGATGGAGCTGCGACCGGCCGCTGCGCCCGCACGTCGAATGACCCGGTGACGACATCAGTGAACCAGTTCGCTCGCTGGCAGTCCGGGTGAGGGGCACCCGAGAGTCAAGCTTGTGGATGCAGTTGTAGGGTGGGCAAAGCGAAGCGTGCCCACCACGGAGCTCTTGAGGGTGGGCACGGCGCTGACGCGCCTTTGCCCACCCTACGGATTGTGCGTGGGTCGAACCTAATGCCCCGCCGCCTTGCTCGCGGCGGCGTTGTTCAGCACGATCAGGCCATCGACGGCAACGCCGAGCTTGCTGTTGATCAGGAACGGGTTGACGTCGATCGAGGCGATGCGGTTGCCGGCGTCCGCCATCAGGTTGGCGAGGCCGACCAGCGCCTTCACCGCCGACGGCTCGTGCAGCGCGGGCTTGCCGCGATAGCCCTTCATCTTGATCCCGGCCTTGGTCTTGGCGATCAACTGCTTCGCCTCGGCCGCATCGAGCGGCGCGCCGGCCAGCGCGACGTCCTTCAACAACTCGATGTCGACGCCGCCGGTGCCGAACAGCACCACGGGGCCCATCTCGGCGTCGAGCGACGCGCCGACCACGAGCTCGAGGTCGGCTTTGACCTGCTGCGCGATCAGGATGCCTTCGAGCTTCGGCTTGCCCTTCAGCTTCTTAACCCGCGCGGTAATGTCGTTGAACGCCTTCTTCACCTCGGCGGCGCTGCCGAGGTTCAGCACCACGCCGCCGACATCGGATTTATGCAGGATGTCGGGGCTGACCACCTTCGCCACCACCGGAAAGCCGATCTTCTTCGCGATCTTCACGGCGTCCGCCGCGGTCTGTGCGACCTCTTCCTTGGAGATCGGGATGCCGTAGGCCTTGAGCAGCTTCTTTGAGGCGACCTCGTCGAGCGCGGCGGCGCCGTTGGCACTCTTCAGCGTCTTCTCCAGCACGGCGCGCGCCGATGCCTTCGAGCTCGAGGCGACATCGGGCATCTCCTTACGCAAACTCGCATACTCGATCAGCGACTTGATCGCGCCGACGGCGCGGTCGAGGCCCTGCAATACGGCGATGTTCGGCAGCGATTTGCGCAGCGCCTTGGTGTGCTCGGTGAAGCCGATCGACATCGCGCTGATATAGATCACCGGCTTGTGGGCACTGCCGGCCATCTCGTTGACGATGCGCAGATTGCGCTCGCGCAATTCGTGCGGCGCCTTGGGCAGCTCCGCATCGATGATGACGATGTCGGTGTCGGGATCGTCGATCATGATCTTGATCGACTTCATGTAGACGGAGGGATCGACCACCGCGGCGAAACCGGCATCGAGCGGATTGCCGACGATGCTGCCCGGCCCGAGCATCTCTGCCAATTGTCCCGATGCGTTCGGGCTCAGCGGCGCAAAGTTCAGGCCGGCCGAATAGAAGGCGTCGATCAACAGCCCGCGCTTGCCGCCGGACAGCGACACGGCGGCGAGGCGATTGCCCTTCGGCGGATCGGCGTGGACGAAGCACTCGGTAGTCTCGATCAACTCATCGAGCCCGCGGACGCGGATCACGCCTTCGCGGGTCGAGATCGCGTCAAAGGTCTCGATCGAGCCGGCCAGCGCGCCGGTATGCGCCATCGCAGCCGCCCGGCCGCCCTCGGATGCGCCGAGCTTGAGCGCGATCACCGGCTTGCCCGCGGCGCGCGCGGCCTTGCAGGCATCGCGAAACGCTTTCGTGTTCCGGACGCCTTCGAGATAGACCACGATCACGCGAATGCTCGGATCGGCGGCGAAATAGGCCATCAGGTCGGGCGTTTCGAGGCCGGATTCATTGCCTGTCGTGACCATGTAGCCGACGCCGACCCCGCGATCTTCCAGTGTCTGGCGGATCGCCATCACGATCGCGCCGGATTGGCCGGCGATCGCAACCGCGCCTTGGTCCATGGTGACGATGCGATCGTCGATATTGGTGAAGAGATTCTCGCCGGCGCTCAAATTGCCAAGGCAATTCGGGCCGGTGACGGCGAGCCCGGTTTCCTTGATCGCCTGCTTCAGCTCGACGGCGAGCCGCTGGCTCTCCTCATCCTGCAACTCGCTGAAGCCGGAGGTGACGATGGTGGCCGAGCGCGCGCCCGCTGCGGCGGCGTCGCGGATCACCTGCACCGCAAACCGCGCCGGCACCAGCACCAGCACGTGGTCGGGCTTCTCGGGGAGGCTGGCAAAATCCTTGTAACAAGGGACGCCCCAGATCGTTTCGCGCTTGGCGTTGATCGGGAACAGGCCGCCGGCATATCTGTACTTGATCAGGTTGTTCCAGATGCGCTCGGCATAGTTGCCGGGCTTGTCGGTGGCGCCGACCAGCACGATATTGCGCGGGTGCAGCATCGCGTGGATGCTCTTGATGACGTCGTTGGCGTCGGCAGGGGGCGACCATTTTGTAGCCGGATGAGACGCGGTGCTTACGAGAGCTTCCATGGAGCCTGCCCTTATCCTTGTTGCTTTTGTCGTTTTCCCTTGACCCGCGGTCGGTCGCCGCGCGCCCTGATTTTTGATTCCTTTTATGGGCAGGGGAAGGGGGAGGCAACTCACACCAGCGCAGGTCAGGCATCGCGCGCAATATCCCGGCACACGGAGAATTTTGTGGCTTCCTTTCTCGTCATGCCCGGCCTTGTGCCGGGCATCCACGTCTTTGCTCATGTCAAGCGAGAAAGACGTGGATGGCCGGGACAAGCCCGGCCATGACGAGCCGGGTAGGAGGATTGGGTTTCATTGGCTGCATTCCTGCAGACGCTCACGAACCCGGTTCGATCAGGGTCGCGTGTAGCAGATAGCGTTCCGGCCCCGACGTCAGCGCGTCGAATGGCCAGCAGGTCGACAGCACGAGCTCATGGCGGTCGGTCACGGGATCGATGCCGGACTGATCGAAACGGACGACGGAGCTGCTGTCCGCACGGTAGCGGAACGTCCTGCCGTCGCCTCTCGTCACGTCGATCTCGTCGCCAAGAGCGACGTCCTTGAGGAAGCGGAAATGGGTGTCGCGATGCGCGGAATAGACCGCGATGCCGCGCTCGCCTGCTTCCGCCGTTTGCTCGACATGACCCGGGCCAAAAGCCAGCGCCTGGCCGCTACTGCCGGCGAGCGCGATCGCAGACGCGTGAAGGCGCTTCACCTCGATCCGCGCCACCGGCCAGGTATCGGCCCAGCTCCACGGCTTGACCGGACGACCTGTGGCGATGGTTCTTGCGAAGGCCCGCTCCAGCAGCACCTGCGCCAGCAGCGCCTTGGCGTGGATGTAGGCACCCTGGCCGAACAGGATGAGGCCGATGAGGGCGAAGACCAGGGGCGGGATGAAGCGGGGCATTCGCGTTAGTGACGGCTGGAGAGAAAGAGTTGCGCGCGCGGCCCTTGGGGGACGGGTGGGAGGCCGCGCGCGCTCTTGAAAGAGGAGGTCGGGGGTCGCCTCCTCCTTTCATCCGACGTCAACTCAAGTGACATCTGACGTCGGTTGAACACCACGATGAGCAGGCTGATCGCGAGCAGGATCGCGCCTGCAATCATCTTCCATTCGGCATCGGTCGCCGTCTTCGGCAGCTGCACCGTCGCAGGCGCCGCGGTGACGACAGGCATCGGCCGCTTCAACGCCGCGACCTGCACCCTGGCACCGTCTGCTTCGGCGCGGCGTTCGGTCGGCGCCACCGGCAGGCGCGGCCGCTCGCCGAACACCTTGGCAAAATCCCAGCCGGCGGGCAGGTTGAGCGGCAGCTCGGCAAGCTTCAGCGGCTCGCCGTCGGGACGGCTCGGCGTCTTGTCGACGGCAACGAGGCTGGTCAGCCGCGAGACGAGCTGATGCTCCAGCGCCAGCGCGAGGATGGTCTTGTCGGCATCCTCCACGCTTGCCTGCAGCGTGGTGCGCGCAACCTCGGCATCGGCGATCTTGCGGCGCGCCCACAGTTTTGACAGGCCCTTGCCTTCGGCGGCGTTCGCGAGCGGCAGCGTCACCGTCCAGGGACGGTCGCCGACGCGGCCCTTGATCTCGACCGAGCCTGCAAGCTTGTCGAGCTTCGCAGCAAGCACCAGCGGCTCGTCGCGATAGACGTCGGGGAGTGCCGACGGCGTCAGGTCGGCGGCGGCATCGGAGAATTTTGCGGTGAGCCCCGTCACCGCGGGATTCTCCAGCTTGGCGAACAGGCCACGCATGCGGTCCTCGACCTGCTCGACTGAGCCGATATGGGTGAAGGTGCCGCGGCCGAGCTCGGCGGCCCGTGTCATCAGGTACGTGTTCGGCGCCGAGCCGATGCCGACCATAAAGACGCGCGAGCGGCCGCGCAGCGCGCTGATGGTCTCGAACAATTGCTGTTCGTTGCCGATCGCGCCGTCGGTCAGGAACACGACCTGGCGGACGTAGTCTGCGTTGTCGCGGCTGGTGTCCGACAGCGCGGCGCGCATCGCCGGCACCATCTCGGTGCCGCCGCGGGCCTGCAGGGCGCTGACGAACGATGTCGCGTTTGCGACGTTGCTGCTGGTCGCAGCGACCGGTGTCGGGAACAGCACGTCCATGGTGTCGTCGAAGCGGATCACGTTGAAGCGGTCGGTCGGCTGCAGGCGGCCGAGCGCGTACAGAAGGCTCGCCTTGGCCTGGATGATCGAGGTGCCACCCATCGAGCCGGAATTGTCGATCACGAAGATCACTTCGCGCGGCAACGGCTTTTGCTCCGTCTGGTCGACCGACGGCGGGGTGACGAAGGCGAGCAGATAGTCGGAATTGCCGACATGCTCGCGGAATAGCCCGACCGACGGCGCCTTCTCCGCGGCCGGCTTCCAGGTCAGCTCGAAATCGCGATCGGCCGGCACCAGGCCTTCGGCGAGCTTGATGATGCGCGTAGCGCTGTCGGGGCTTTCGATCTTGACGTTGTGGTGATGGCTCTTCACCTCGCCGAGCGGAAAGCCGGCCTGCAGGCGCACCGTGACGTTGGTTGGGTTGATCGACGCATGCTCGGCGGGATCGAGCACCGGGGGCGAGATGCGGTCGCGATCGGGCACCGGATCAGTCTTGGTCGCACCCCAGCCGCCGCCGTCGGGGCGGAGGTCGACACTCTGCACCAATGGAAGTGGATTGTAGCGCGGGCCGACTACCATCGGCACCCGCAGCGAGAACTCACTGCCGTTCTGCTGCACCGGTTCCTGATACTCGATCTGCACCAGCACCGTTTCGCCGGGGCCGATGTTCGCGACCGAATTGGTGAAGATGTTCGGCCGCTCCTGTTCGATCAGCGCCGCCTTCTGGCCGTTCTGTTTGGCCCGCTCGTAGATCGCGCGGGCCTGCTGCCGTTCCTTGATGTCGCCGACCACGACGCGGTCGCCGACCACCATCTTCAAGGTGTCGACCGCGCCGCCTGACGGCAGCGGATAGACATAGGTTGCCTCCATCCAGTTTTGCGTCGGGTTGCGGAAGATTTGCGTGACGCGGGCGCGGATGGTCGGGCCCGACACGGTCAGGTCGACATCGATGCCGAGCCTGAGCGCATCGGCGTAGCCGTCCTCGGTCTTGAGCAGCAGCGAGCCGGAGCGGGCATCGCCCGGCCGCAACACCGCCGGTTGCGGCCGCTCGGCCGACCACACGGGGTCGAAGCTCAGGAACAGCGCCGCAAACCCGATCACGAGGGCGGCGACACCTTCCACCAGAAAGAACAGCAGAATACGCATCTTGCGCGACAGGCGCCCGCGCCGGCTGGAATCAAGTTCATCGCAAATCGTCGTCATGTCAGTCACTCCCGAGCGAGGTGTTCGCTGCTGTCGAAATCTTGGAGAACGCGCGGTTTGGCGCGAGCAGAATGATCGGCAATGTTCGGCCGCCGCCCGGCGCGGTCCGCCGTCCGCCGTCCGCCGAGGCGGATTTGTGTGGCTTTGTGATGGATTGTGCGGTCTGCTAGACTTGAGCGAATTCGATCAGGAATCGCGCAAGGGGCCACGATGCCGACGCCGGACAAGCAGCTTTCCGCCGAGCAGAGCCGGCAGGTGGCGGAGACCATCCGCGAGGAGATCGCGCGCCGCCGGATCTCGCGGCAGGCGCTGGCCGAGCAGGCGAAGCTGAGCCTCTCCACGCTGGAAAAAGTGCTCGGCGGCCGCCGCCCGTTCACGCTCGCGACCACGGTGCGGCTCGAACAGGCGCTCGGCGTCGCCCTGCGCAGGGCGCCGGCCGCGACGCCGCTTGCGGCGTCAGCCAACGGCGAGGTCGCACCCGACAGCCTCGGATCCTACTCGCGCCGTGCGGTGTCGCGGATCGAGGGGACCTACATCACGGTGCGGCCGTCGTTCGGTGACAAGGACGCGATCTATGCCTATCGCACCGTGATCGCCTGGGACGAGGTCGCCGCATCGCTCGGGTTTCATGAAGGCGAGCGGCAGGATGCCGACTACACCCAGTATGGCGAAGTGGCTGTTCCCAACGAGTCAGGCTTCGTCTACCTCGTGACCAACCGGCACGGCCAGCACCGCCTGATCACGGTCTCGCGCCCGCGCAACACCGGCGAGATGTACGGCATCATCACGACCCTGCTCGCCGGGCGCGGCTCGCTGCTGACGCCGATCGCGGCCCCGATCGCGTTCTTGCCGGTGAAGAACGTTCCCAACCCGAGCGTGGGACGGATTTCGCCCGATGATCCCAATCACGCCGTCTACCGCGAGCACTTGCGCCGCACGGTCGACGAACAGTTTGCGATTTTCTTGCCGGGGTAGCTTCTCCCTCGCCCCGCTCTTGCGGGGAGAGGGTTGGGGTGAGGGGCTTCTCTCCGCGAACGTTTACTGCAATTGATGAACCTGTGCCCCCTCACCCGGATCGCAAGAGCGATCCGACCTCTCCCCGCAGGCGGGGAGAGGTGAATCAACTAGCCCCCAGTCTCGGCGCTGATGATGTCGCCGAACAATTCCCACTGCCCATTTTTGAACTGCATCATCTTGAGCTGTTCGATCGGGGCGAAGTCGGCTGCGCCGGTGTTGACCCTGATGCCAGGGATCAGGGTGTCGGGCGCGAAGTCCTTCAGGCTGGCGGCCTGCTTCATCACGTTCTCGCGCGTCAGGTTGTCGCCGCACTGCTTCAGCACCTGCACCATGGTCTGCGCCGCGGCGTAGCCGTAGACGAGGTTGGTGTCGGAGAGATTGGCGCCCGGCATGTACTTGTCGACGAAGGCCATGAACTTCTTCATGCCCTCGTCGTTCTTCCACTGCGGATCGGAGGCATCCTTCAGGTAGCTCGCCGACACCACGCCTTCGGAGGCGTCGAGCCCGGCCGGCTTCATCACAGCGCCGATCGAGATCGAGACGTCGGTCATCACATGCATCGGCTTCCATTCGAGCTCGTGCATCTTCTTGATCGCCTGCGCGGCGAATTTCGGCGTCGAAATGTTGACGAACACGTCGGCGCCGGTGCCCTTGAGCTTGACGATGTGGGAATCGATAGAGGGCTCGGTGGTCTCGTAGCTCTCCTCCGCGACGATGATGCTGGAGGATTTGTCGCCGAAGATCTCCTTGAGGCCCTGCACATAGTCCTTGCCGAAATCGTCATTCGCATAGAACACCACGACCTTGGCGTTCGGCTTGGCTTTGAGGATGTACTTCGCGAAGATCCGTGCCTCGACGCGGTAGCTCGGCTGGAAGCCGATCGTCCACGGGAAGTCCTTCGGATCGTTCCACTTGCTGGCGCCGGTGGCGAGGAAAAGCTGCGGCACCTTCTTGGCGTTGTGATATTTCTGGACCGCGGTCTGGGTCGGCGTGCCCAGCGCGTTGAACACCAAAAACACTTCGTCGCTCTCGATCAGCTTGCGGACCTGCTCCACGGTCTTCGGCGGCGAATAGCCGTCGTCATAGGAGATCCAGTTGATCTTGCGGCCGTTGACGCCGCCCTGGTCGTTGATCATCTTGAAATAGGCTTCCTCGGTCTTGCCGATGATGCCATAGGCGGACGCCGGGCCGCTGTAAGCCTCGACATTGCCGATCTTGATCTCGGTGTCGGAAGCGCCGGTGTCGTATTTCTTTTGCGCAAAGGCGGCCTGGGTGGAGAGCAGGCAGAGCGCCGTGGCGGCCGCCAGCAGCGACATTTTCTTCTTGGTATTCATAAAGGCATAATCCTCGATTTATTCTGGTTGGGGACTTCCTGGAAAAACTCGCAACCGGTCCCGGCAGACGATTGCGAGGCAGTTCGTGTTCGCTTGTGTTCCTCCACGCAAGCGCCTACGCGCTTGTCGCGATCGGGTCACGCGGCGCTATCGGTCGGCTTCGGCTGACTGAAAGCCTGCCGCAAGGTGGGCTTGTGAATCTTGCCCGTCGCATTGCGCGGCAGGGCGTCAACAAACTCGACCAGACGCGGGCATTTGAACCGCGCCAGATTGGCCTGGCAATGCGCGTGGATCTCCGCCGGCGTCAGCGAGTGTCCAGGCTTTACGGCGATGATTGCCATGCCGACCTCGCCCCACTGCTCGTTCGGGATGCCGATGACGGCGGCTTCAGCAACCGCCGGCAATTGATGCAGCACGCTCTCGACCTCGGCCGGATAGACGTTCTCGCCGCCGGAGATGTACATGTCCTTCCAGCGGTCGACGATGTAGTAGAAGCCGTCCTCGTCCATCCGGGTGGCGTCGCCGGTGTGCAGCCAGCCGTCGGTGAAGGAGGATGCGTTGGCATCCGGCCGGTTCCAGTAGCCCGGTGTGATGTTCGGTCCCTTGACCCAGAGTTCGCCGAGCTCGCCGACATCGGCGTCGCTGCCGTCGGGGCGCACGATCCGTACCTCGGTGTGCAGCACCGGCTTGCCTGACGAGCCGGCCTTGCGCGCGGCGTCCTCGCGGTCGAGCACCATCACCGCAGGCGAGGTCTCGGTCATGCCATAGCCCTGCTGCAGCGCCACGCCGCGCTCCTCCCAGGTCTTGAGCAGCGGCACCGGCATCGGTGCGCCGCCGACGCCGCCGACGACCAGCCGGCTGAAGTCGGAGGCTGCGAAGGTGGGATGCTGCGCCATGAACTGGTAGATCGAGGGCACGCCGAAAAATACGTTGATGCCCTGCGCGGGATCGCTGATCAGCCGCAGTGCTTCGCCGGGATCGAAGGCGCGCATAATCAGCACCGTGCCGCCGGAATGCAGCACCGGGTTGGTGTAGCAATTCAGCCCGCCGGTGTGGAACAGCGGCAGCACCGTGAGCAGCACCGAGGATGGCGAGATGTAGGCGGGCCCGCCGAGATTGACGCAATTCCAGAACGTCATCCCGTGCGTGATGATCGCGCCCTTGGGCTGGCCGGTCGTGCCCGAGGTGTACATGATGGTCGAGATGTCATCGAGCATGACCTCCTCGATCCGTTCGAGCGGTTTTGCCGTCGCGATGGCGTTCTCATAGGAACCGCCGGGTCCGAACTTCAGCACCGACGGAACATTGCAGAGCTTTGCCACCGCAAGCGCGGTCTCGGCGAGATCGTCGTCGTGGATCATCGCCTTGGGTGCGGCGTCGCCGACGATGTAGTGCAGTTCGGGGACGGTGAGGCGGGTGTTGAGCGGCACGAAGACGGCGCCGAGCCGGAAGCAGGCGAACTGCACCTCCAGCGTGTCAGTCGTGTTCAGCGCGAGCACCACGACGCGATCGCCGCTGATAACGTTGAACTGGTTACGGAGATGGCCGGCAAGCCGCGCCACGCGCGCGTCCAGCTCCGCGTAGGTGAAACGGCGACCGCTTGCGAGGTCGACGAGCGCCATCTTGTCCGGCGTGCGCCGGCGATGATGGGCGATCCAGTCGTAATGACGAACCGGCAAATGTCCCTCCTGCTGGACCGGCGGTCTTGCGCCGCCTGGCCCCGGCTCGATTGATGCCATAAAGGGGCAGTGGAGGCGGCGTATCGAGATACTGTCTTGCGTTTAGTTGCTGGCTGCTGGCCGGAGGGCGGTCAGCCGATCAACGGCAGCCACTCGACGCAAGTTAGGCCGCGGGATTCCGGACATCGTCCGCCAGCAGGAATCAACGGAGCAAGGCGGATGGCGAACCCGTTCTACACCAGCGAACACGAGGCCTTTCGCGAGGTGATGCGCCGTTTCGTCTCGCGGGAAATCGAGCCCTATGCCCATCAATGGGACGAGGCGGGCGAGTTTCCGCGCGAGCTTTATGTGAAGGCGTCCGAGATCGGGCTGCTCGGCCTCGGCTTCCCCGAGGAATATGGCGGGATCGCCGCCGACCAGTTCATGAAGATCGTGGCGTCGCAGGAACTCGCCCGGGCCGGAGCCGGCGGCGTCAGCTCGAGCCTGATGAGCCACACCATCGGCTCGCCGCCGATTGCGCGCGCCGCGCGGCCGGAAGTGAAGGCACGGGTGCTGCCCGAGGTGTTGTCGGGCAAGAAGATCTCGGCGCTTGCGATCACCGAGCCGAGCGGCGGCTCCGATGTCGCGAACTTGCGCACCAAGGCAAGGCGGGAGGGTGATCACTATGTCGTCAGCGGCGAGAAGACCTTCATCACCTCGGGCATGCGCGCCGATTATCTGACGGTCGCGGTGCGCACCGGCGGCGAGGGCCCCGGCGGCGTCAGCCTGCTCCTGATCGAGGGCAACACGCCCGGCCTGTCGCGCACCAAGCTGAAGAAGATGGGCTGGTGGGCATCGGACACCGCGACCTTGCATTTCGACGAATGCCGCGTGCCGGTCGAGAACCTGATCGGCGAAGAGGGGCAGGGCTTCAAGATCATCATGCAGAACTTCAACAGCGAGCGCATGGGCATGGCGGCAAGCTGCACGGCCTACGCCCGCGTCTGCCTCGACGAGGCGATCGCCTACGCCAAGGAGCGCAAGACGTTCGGCAAGCCGATCGCCCAGCACCAGGTCATCCGCCACAAGATCGTCGACATGGCGCAGAAGGTCGCGGCCTCGCAGGCGATGCTGGAAATGCTGGCGTGGCGGCTCGGCCAGGGCGAGAGTCCGGTCGCCGAGATCTGCATGATGAAGAACCAGGCGACCCAGACCATGGCGCATTGCGCGTCCGAGGCGGTGCAGATCTTCGGCGGCGCCGGCTTCATGCGCGGCATCAAGGTCGAGCGCATCTACCGCGAGGTCAAGGTCAACGCGATCGGCGGTGGCACCGAGGAGATCATGAAGGATCTTGCGAGCCGGCAGATGGGGCTGTGATTGTTCTTCCTCCCCCTGAAAGGGGGAGGGCGGGGTGGGGGTCCAGCCACGAGTCCGACTGCTAGTTCGACCCCCACCCGGCCCGCTCGGCGCTGCCGAGCGTTCCGACCTCCCCCTTTCAGGGGGAGGTGAGAAGAAGGAATGACGAGGAAACAAGATGCTCTTCACCGCCGACCACGACGGACCGCGCCGTATCTTGCAGAAATTCATCGCGGCCGAGATCAATCCTCATGTCGACGAGTGGGAGAAGGCCGGTGTCTTCCCGGCGCACGAGCTGTTCAAGAAGCTCGGCAATCTCGGCTTCCTCGGCCTCAACAAGCCGGTCGCGTTCGGTGGTCAGGGGCTCGACTATTCCTACGCGCTGATGATGGCCGAGGAGCTGGGCGCCATCACCTGCGGCGGTGTGCCGATGGCGATCGGGGTGCAGACCGACATGGCGACGCCGGCGCTGGCACGGTTCGGCTCCGACGAGGTGCGGCGCGAATTCCTCAGCCCCGCGATATCAGGCGACCAGGTCGCCTGCATCGGCGTCTCCGAGCCCGGCGCCGGCTCTGATGTCGCATCGATCAAGACGCAGGCCCGATCCGACGGCGACGACTACGTGATCAATGGCGGCAAGATGTGGATCACCAACGGCACCCAGGCCGACTGGATCTGCCTTCTGGCCAACACCAGCGACGGGCAGGTCCACCGCAACAAGTCGCTGATCTGCGTTCCCATGAAGACCAGGGGTGTTCAGGTCGCGCGCAAGCTCGACAAGCTCGGCATGCGCGCCTCCGACACCGCGCAGATTTTCTTCGACAATGTGCGGGTGCCGAAGCGCAACCGGATCGGCGAGGAAGGGCAGGGCTTCACCTACCAGATGATCCAGTTCCAGGAGGAGCGGCTGTGGGGCGCGGCGGCCTGCCTGAAGGCGCATGAATACATCATCAACGAGACCATCGACTACACCCGCAACCGCAAGGCCTTCGGCGGCTCGATCCTGGACAACCAGGTGGTCCACTTCAAGCTTGCGGAGATGCAGACCGAGGTCGAATTGCTGCGCTCGCTGATCTATCGTGCCGGTGAAGCGCTGGTTGCGGGCGAGGACGTGACGCGGCTCGCGACCATGGCCAAGCTGAAGGCCGGCCGGCTCGGCCGCGAGCTCACCGATGCCTGTCTGCAATATTGGGGCGGCATGGGATTTACCAACGAGACGCCGGTCAGCCGCGCCTATCGCGACAGCCGCCTCACTTCGATCGGCGGCGGCGCTGACGAGGTGATGCTGATGGTCCTGTGCAAGATGATGGGCACGCTGCCGGGCTCGAAGCAGAAGCAGTAACGCGATCCGCGCGCCGAATGCGCGGGTCCTCAAAGCACCGATGGAGGACGATATGCTCTATCAGGAGAGCCAGAAAGTCGTCGAGCTGAAACATCGCCTTCAGTCGTTCATGGATCGCCACGTCTATCCGAATGAGGCCCGGTTCTATCGCGAGGCGGAGGAGCTTGGCCCCTGGAAGGTTTTCCCGATCGTCGAGGAGTTGAAGCCGAAAGCCAGGGACGAGGGGCTTTGGAATCTGTTCCTGCCCGAGAGCGAGCATGGCGCCGGCCTAACCAACCTCGAATATGCGCCGCTGTGCGAGATCATGGGCCGGTCGCATCTTGCGCCCGAGGTCTTCAATTGCTCCGCGCCCGATACCGGCAACATGGAGGTGCTGGCGCGCTACGGCACCAGGGAGCATCAGGAGCGGTGGCTCAAGCCGCTGCTCGCCGGCGAGATCCGGTCCTGCTTCGCCATGACCGAGCCGGCCGTTGCCTCCAGCGACGCAACCAATATCGAAAGCTCGATCGTGCGCGACGGCGACGAATATGTGATCAACGGCCGCAAGTGGTACACCACCAACGCCACCGATCCGCGCTGCAAGATCTGCATCTTCATGGGCAAGACCGATCCGCACAATCCGGACCGGCATCGCCAGCAGTCGATGATCTTGGTGCCGATGGATACGCCCGGGATCGAGGTGCTGCGCCCGCTTCCGGTGTTCGGGTTCTACGGCGTGCCCGACCGTGCCTCGGAAGTCGTGTTCACCAATGTGCGCGTTCCCGTCGGCAATATCCTGCTTGGCGAGGGCCGTGGCTTCGAGATCGCACAGGGCCGCCTCGGCCCCGGCCGCATTCATCACTGCATGCGGCTGATCGGACTGGCCGAACGCACCCTTGAAAAGATGTGCGTCAGGACCAGGAGCCGGGTTGCGTTCGGCAAGCCGGTCGCGGAGCAGACGGTCACGCAGGAGCGGATCGCTGAATCGCGCATCATGATCGAGCAGACGCGACTGTTGACCCTCAACGCGGCCTACATGATGGACACCGTCGGGAACAAGGTGGCCAAGGCCGAGATCGCCATGATCAAGGTCGCGGTCCCCAATATGGCCTGCCAGGTCATCGACTGGGCCATCCAGGCGCATGGCGGCGGCGGCACCAGCAATGATTTCGGGCTCGCCGCGGCCTATGCGACGGCCCGGCTGCTGCGTCTCGCCGACGGCCCGGACGAGGTCCATCGCAATCAGATCGCGCGGCTCGAGCTGCGCAAGCACAGCAATGCCTGAACCGGGATTGTGCGCAATGCACTCGCCGCGCATGACGAGATTGTTGCAGTCGGCTCGGCGGCGCTCCATGGTGGCGCCGACCAAGAACATGGGAAACGTCTGATGATCACGCTCTATCACTGCGACGCCGCGCGCTCGTTCCGTCCGCTGTGGATGCTGGAGGAGATGGGGCTGCCTTACGAGCTGAAGATGCTGCCGTTCCCGCCGCGCGTCTTCGCCAAGGAGTATCTCGCGATCAATCCGCTCGGCACCATCCCGTTCATGGTCGATGGCGAGACCAGGATGACGGAGTCATCAGGCATCTGCCATTACCTCGGTACCAAACACGGACCGACGCCGTTGATCGTTGGCCCCGACGAGCCGGCCTATGGCGCCTTCCTGAACTGGATGTATTTCTCCGACGCTACGCTGACCTTTCCGCAGACGCTGGTGCTCCGCTACAGCCAGCTCGAGCCGGAGGAGCGGCGCAACCCGCAGGTCTCGGGCGACTACGCCAAATGGTTCCTCGGCCGCCTGCGCGCGGTGGAGGCGGCGGTCGCGAATTCGGAGTTCCTCTGCGCCGGCCGATTTACCGCCGCCGACATCGCCAACGGCTATGCGCTCCGGCTCGCCACCAATATCGGCCTCGCCAAGGATTTCGGGCCTAACGTCGCGGCCTATTGGGCTCGACTGCAGCAGCGCGACGGCTTCAAGCGGGCGGTCGCAGCGGAACAAAAAGCCGGGCTAGAACAAAACGTTGCGCCGCGCGTCCGGCCCTGAGTCCGGGTAGCGTCGATCTGTCTCCGAATTGATCCAACCTGTCGGTGACAGCTTCTGAATTTGCGCTATGGTAGCCGCCGTCGCAGCGAGCCCAAAGAGCCGCGCGCGGAGGGAACCTGCCATGGACAACGACATGGACGCCAAAGGTTTGGACGCCAAGGGTCACGAGTCCGGCCACCGGATGCTGATCACGCCGGAACGGGTGTTTTATGCCGGCCTGCTTGGCCGCCCGCGCGAGCGCTGCCCCGGCGCATTCCATGTCTATGTCGCGATCCGCGACGGCCTGCAATTGTCCACCAGCGACGGCCGGCAGGCGCATGGCGAACTCGCCGTGACCATGCCGAACCTGCGCCACACCATCACCAGCGAGTATCGTTCGGCGATCTGCGTCGCGATCGAGCCGGAGAGCGTGCCGGACGGCACGCTCGAGGCGTTGGCCCGCCGCCTGCAAAGTCCGGATACTGCGTTGTTCGTGAACCGCATCCGTGCCGCCTATGCGACGCTCGCCGAGATGCAGCATCGCGATGCGATCTCCAATGCCGAGTTCGACATCATGTGCTTCGGCGACGCGCTGCCGCAGCGAGAGCTCGATCCGCGCGTGGTACGCGCGATCGGCCGCATCGGACAGTTCTCCGGCGAGCCGGTCACGGCGGCGGGATGCGCCGCGGACGCCGGACTGTCGCCGTCGCGCTTCCTGCATCTGTTCAAGGAGGAGACCGGAATCTCCTTCCGCTCGTTCCGCGCCTGGAAGCGCGCCAGGCATCTCCTGCACTTCGCCAATCAGGACATCAACCTCGCGCATCTCGCGCAGGATATCGGCTATCCCGATTCAACCCATTTCAGCCATTCGATCCGCCGCTTCTACGGCCTGAAGCCGCGCGCAATCTTCTCCGGCTCGCGTGATCTCGCGATCTACCGGGCCGGGCAGGCGGTGAGTGAGCCGGCGCTGACGTAAATGTCGCCGTCGTCCCGCCCCCCGTGCGCAATTGCGCACTAGGAGCCTGTCCAGTTAGCTCCGGGAAGGCGGTTTTATCCTAATGATAGCGGTTCAT
>NZ_JBHMET010000028.1:0-13123 GCF_042430365.1 Bradyrhizobium erythrophlei | reverse complement strand
CCCGTGTTTGCAGGCCTTAGCCGGCACTGAGACAGCTTGACTGTTCAGATAAATTGCCGAGCTCTGTGCCGCGTTCTGCTGCGCATCGCTCGGCATCGTGCCCACTGTGCGCCATGCCGACTATATCGGCTCGTGGCTCGAGGTCTTGCGCGAGGATAACCGCGCGATCCTGCGAGCTGCGTCGCAGGCGAGCAAGGCCGCGGACTACCTGCTCGGCTTCCTTCCTGAGATCGCTGGAGACGCACCGGCTGACTCCGTCAACGCAGATCAGGAGGCGGCGTGATGAGACTTTGCTGACGGACCCGAAAGAGAAAGAGGGAGGCGGGAAGCGCCATGACGGGTTGGTGGCCGAGAGAGAGGCTTTCGGCCGCCCGTCGTGGAGAACTCAAATGACAAAGGCTGTTCAAAAGAGAACGCTGTCTCCCTCCCGTGACATTGCCGAAGACGGAAGGCTGCGTGATGCTTCCGAACTGGCGCATCGTCTCGCGCGTGAGGCCGAGGCGGTGTGTCGACACTATCTCTCGAACGGTCGGCGCCAAGGACGTTATTGGATGGTTGGAGACAGCAGGAACACTCCCGGCCGCTCGCTGTTCGTGCGCTTGAACGAATCGCCCAAGGGGCCTGCGGGCAAGTGGACGGATGCAGCGACCGGCGAGCATGGTGACCTTCTCGACATCATCAGGAAAAGCTGCGGGTTGGTCGATTTCCGCGATGTGGCCAAAGAGGCGCGGCGATTCCTGAGCATGCCCAGGCCCAATCCCCGACCGGCATCCATCCCTGACCGTCGTATAGTGCAAACCAGATCTGTGGAGGCCGCACGTCGACTGTTTGGCATGTCGCAGCCGATCGGTCGGACTGTCGCCAAAATCTATTTGCAGCAGCGCGGTATCGAATCCGTCCACGACGAAGGCGCGCTGCGTTTCCACGCGCACTGCTACTATCGGCCGAACGAAGACTCGCCGACCGAGGTCTGGCCGGCGATGATCGCTCGCGTTAGCGATCTCGGGGGTCGAATCACTGGCGTACACCGCACATGGCTTCACCCGTCGGGCCGCAGCAAGGCACCCGTGGATACGCCACGACGCGCAATGGGCGATCTTCTCGGCAACGCAGTGCGCTTCGGGTTAGTTGATGACGTGCTCGCGGCAGGCGAGGGCATCGAGACCATGCTTTCGCTTCGCTGCGTGCTGCCGACCATGCCGATGGTAGCAGCCCTTTCGGCCAATCACCTTGCCGCCATATTGCTCCCGCCGTCGCTGCGGCGGCTCTATATCGCTCGCGATGCGGACGCAGCCGGAAGGGCAGCAGCAATGACCTTGACGACCCGCGCAGAAGCCGCCGGCATCGAGGCGTTCACTTTGTCGCCCAGGCTTGACGACTTCAACGCCGATCTGCGCATGTTGGGCGCCAAAGAATTTGGAGCGACGTTGCGCGAGCAACTCGTTCCACAGGACGTCGTCCGCTTCCTTTCTTTGGCAGCGACCGATTCGGGATAGCGTCGGTCAGCTCGATCGCGATCCCGTTGTGGCCGCTCGACTCGAGGTCAGTGTTGCCCGACGGAGGCGCCCCCTGCCTTCTAGAGGGCGATCGGACGGCAAGCGGTCCGGCCCGGCAATGGCGGCGCCCGGCTATTTTCCGCCGGCCCTTTGGGCCTTTGCATCGCGAAACAAAATAGCCGGCCTTCGCCATCCTTCGCGTCGCTCCGGCCCGTCGGCTTATGCCTCCGGGTTCTGGTCCGTTCCGCCCGCCGTCTGGTGATCGCCACGAAGGCCGCGATGGGCGCGGCCAATCCGGCAAGGACCTCTCACCATGACGACCGACCACGACGATATCGAGTTCGAAGCCCAGCATGTCTCATCACCGACCGATCATGTACTCAACGAGCTTCAGCTTTACGGCCACCGTCCGTTCGAGGACGAGCTCGACTCAAGGCCGCTACCCGATGCCAAGGTCATCACAGGCGCCGTCGCCGATATCTTCGACGCCTTCGTGGCGACGCTGAGCGACACGCGGCTCGAACCCGACCTGGAAAATCTGCTTTGGTCGACAGTCAACCTCTTCCACCGCGCTACGGGCCGCATCGAACGCGAGCTCGACGACAACGAGCAGGCGCAGCAGAAGAGCCAGCGCGAGCAGAATGGATCGGAGGTGCGATCGGTCGAGCTTGAAAGGTTGACGGCTGAGGGGATCACGTTGATCGAACGCCGCAACGCCATGGAGCTGTTCCGCGACCTGGCCACCGAGCAATTCGAGCTTCACACCGGCTCGCTCTGGCGTCCCCGTTCCGGATCATTGGTCAGCCATCGCGCGGTCACCGCAGCGATGATCGACAGCCGCGACTTCCTTGCCGCCAAACGTCGCGCAGAAACCGAGGCGATGCTGCCGTCGGGACCCAAGATCGCCCTTACTGGCGGACTCGATTTCAACGATCACCATCTCATCTGGGATCGTCTCGACAAGGTCCACGCCAAGCACCCCGACATGGTTCTGTTGCACGGCGGTTCGCCGAAAGGTGCCGAGCTGATCGCCGCCAAGTGGGCGACCAACCGCAAGGTGCCTCAGATCGCATTCAAGCCTGATTGGACAAAGCATGCCAAGGCAGCTCCGTTCAAACGCAACGACGCCATGCTTGCGGTGTTGCCGATCGGCGTGATGCACTTCCCTGGCACCGGGATACAAGACAATCTTGCCGACAAGGCCAAGAAACTCGGCATACCTGTCTGGAAGTTCGGCGGCGCGTAAGGGCCGCCCCACGGGTCACTCAGGCAGAACGCTTCAACGGACGTGCGCGCTCGACTCGCTCGCGCTCCTAGGGCGTGTTCATCACCTCCCAAAGATCGTTGCGTCGCTGCACGTTGAGCCAGAAGTCTGGGCTGTTGCCGAACACGCGGGCCAAGATCAGGGCGGTTGCCGCTGTGATGTTCCTACGATTGCCGCACAACTCGTTGACGTGCTTGCGCTGCACGCCCATCGCCTCGGCGAGTGCACCCTGCGTCAGTCCCATCGGCCCCATGAACTCTTTGGTCAAAATCTCACCGACAGTCGCCGGCTTGCGTTTGGTGGTCAGCATGTTTGCCTCGCTCTCAGATTATAGGCATCGATCAGGGCGGCGTAGCCCACCGGAACCGCCGTCTCGGGTAGCCGCCGGTCGTGAAAAACGCTCACTGACCCTGAAAATTGTGCGCACACGCTACACCTTCTGAAAAATGCTCTCGATTCCTGAATTTTCTTCGCGGGATCTCCAAAGAGCATCCAATCCTAAGGCTCCATGAAAACAATTTAGAATTGCGCCTTTCGTGAAAAATATTCACAGACCGCTTTCACTGAGCAAATGGCCTTTGCCCTCACTCGATCCGGGCTTCTTCGTGGCATGATCGCTGCTGTTTTTGCAGTTGGCAGCCATCGCGGGCCGCATATCGTAAATTGGGCCCTTATGGCGCGACGTCTTCGCTTGGATCGGTGCCATGGCGATCGGCGGTACGGCCTCGACGCGGACGACCACCTTTCCCGAGCCCCGCGACTGGTCGAGGGTTTACCGAGCGAGCTCAGCCGGCTCTCACTGCCACGACGCGGCAGGGATGGGACTTTTGTTTCGCCGCCTAAGGTTGCAATCCGGGCGTTGAGTGGTCGCCTAACAAACCGTCGGGTGAGGCGGTCGCCTCGGAGTGCGTGGTTCAGGGCGTCTCACCTTGCTGGCACAAACCAAGCGGAGCAGCGGTATCTCATCGCAGATTGTTCAGGGCAATCACCTTTGCCCATTCGTTCGCTCTTGTTTCCTTCTCTGCGCCTGGTCGCCGCGACATCTTGTGCAGCTCAACCGAGATTCGCCACGACTTCTCCCGAGGAGCCGCTCAGCGCACGGACCACGTGGCCTCTTGATGGCTTGATCTGGCCGAAGAGCGGCTGCGCCTCGATCGCCTGAGCCGCAACGCCAGCGCGAGAGACTTTCTTCCCCTGGGCTAACGCCCATTCCTCGCGAGACAAGAAAGTCTCTCCGCTGGCGTCCTCCGCTCCGCTTCGGCCCGCGGGCGGGTGCGTCGTCGATCGTCTTCGGCCTGCAGATCGCCATCGAGGCCGCGGTGGTCGCGGGCTCGAACAACTCAAGGAGAAGTAACATGGCTAACATCGGTTCTTTCAAGAAGGTCGGCAACGACTTCCAGGGCGAGATCATCACCCTGAGCCTGCAGACCAGGGGCGTCCGGATCGTGCCCGAAACCAACCGCTCCAATGAGAACGCCCCCAGCCACCGCGTTTTCGTCGGCCGGGCCGAGATCGGGGCCGCGTGGTCCAAGTGCTCCGAGGAGGGCCGCGACTACCTCTCGCTCAAGCTCGACGATCCCTCGTTCAACGCGCCGATCTACGCGAACCTGTTCGACGACGAAGAAGGTGAAGGCTACACCCTGATCTGGTCGCGGCTTCGCAAGAACGGCGACTGAGGCTCGCCCGCTCCAAAGCCCCGTCCGGTCCGCCGGGCGGGGCTTCTTCTCAATTCGAGGCGTCTGGCAGTTCGGATGCTTTGCCACCGGATCGGCGACGGCGACGTGTGCTCGCGTCCGGCTCGCCGGGCCTTCGGCCCGACCCGCGACGATCAGGATCGAATCTTAGATATTTTTTCTTCGAGCAGATCTGCAGGCCGTACTTCTAAGGCTTGGGCAGTTTGCCAGATGGTGAGCAGGGTCGCGTTTTGCAGCCCTCTTTCCATGCTGCTTATGAAGGCCCTGTCGACGCCCATGCGTTCCGCAACCGCCTCTTGGCTCAAGCCAAGAGCCAACCGGAATCGCCGAGCATTTCCTCCAAAGACCTTGCGAATATCCATCCGCAGGATAGGAGGCAATCGCGTATTTTGGCGCTACGTGTTATAATACGCGGAGCGCACCCCTCTGTGGTCGCGGATGGAGGTTCGATTGCCGAAATGTAGAGAAAAGCGCTTCGGGACGGTTTTTGTGGCATGCCACATGCTACACTTGCAAACTATGCGAGGTGGCAGATTGCGTACCTCTATTCCAATTTCGATTAGCCGTGCGGCGTAGGGCTGATGTCAACACCGCCCCTTGATCCTGACATCGCGGATGTCGCGCCATCCGATTCTGTGCCGACGTCCTATGACCATCAGCACGTCGTGACGTACGCGCGCCTTTTGCAGGCCGAAAGCGAGGGGGCCGACTGGCGGGAAGTCGCACGTATAGTGTTGCATATCGATCCAGAGCGAGAGCCGGATCGAGCCCGCAATGCATACCAGAGTCATCTGGCCCGCGCTAAGTGGATGACCGAACAGGGGCGGCTCTTGCGCAAGGCTGGCTCCAAATAGAAGAAGTCTCCTCACCAAAGCCAGTGCTTTGAAATGAATCTACCTCCTCTGGAGCGTGGTCATCTTGGGGCACCGCGTGGTGCCAAACTAGGGACTTCCTACAACCCTATCGATCATAATTATTGCGTTGCAATCCTTTGTCAGCTGCGCGCAATGGGGCGGAAGCAATGCCTGAGTTCGATTGGCGATCACCGGAATCCTACAAAAGCCTTCAGGACGCAGAGATCACCGACATCGCCTGGGAATGTCTTCGTCGTAACGTCGACTATCAGCGCGACTACGAAATGATGACCGCCAACAGTCCGAACGGTGAAGTAACACCGGAATTCAGGAGGAGGTGGGGCATCTGCTTTCGCTCATGACCCGCAGAGGTCGTTCAAGCAACAGACGATCTTTTGGACGCCCGAGGTTCTGCCGACCGTCGTGCCGGTCGCAATAACCAGTGGCGCATCGTCTCAGCCGTTGCTTGATCTTGCCGCCGGCCAGGTCCGACGCGCCGCTGACGGCTGGCATGCCGTGCTGCGCATTGGCGCGGTCGAACACCGCGTCTGGTTGACGGAGCCGCCGGCAGTAAGCGCCCACTATGTCGCCGAGCTGCGGTTTGACGCCGATTTCGAGGAACGTGCGTACGCCGCGCGGCGGCTATGGCGTGCGATGAAGGGACGCGCACCAGGTCCTGCCTTTCATGATCTGTCAAATCAGAGGCGCGAGCGCCTGAGTGCAGCCATTCGCGCGCTCGACGCGCGTAGTGCTGGTGGAACATATCGCACCATCGCAGAAGCGCTGTTCGGCAAGCACCGTATCCCCGATCGCGCATGGAAGACGCACGATCTGCGCACTCGTACCGTCCGTCTGGTGCAAAACGGCCTCGCACTTGTGCGCGGTGGCTATCGCAAGCTTCTGCGGCCAGCGCGCAAAGACAAATAGCTCCTCCGCTTGGGGTATCGAAAATCGCCCCCTCGATATTCGGCATCCCCCTCCGAGAGTGTGCTCCTCCATGATGGCCGCACACATGCTCGCGTCGCTTTTCGCAGCGCGCCGTCATCCTGGAGTTTTCAAATGCCCGATCCGATGGCCGGCCTACCACCGCGCTTCCTGCGCACGCCGGAGGCCGCGCGTTATCTTGGCCTTTCCGGCCGCACGCTGGAGAAGCACCGCACCTACGGCACCGGTCCGACGTATCGGAAGATCGGCGGTCGTGTCGTTTACGCGCTGGATGATCTGAAAGCGTGGGCCGATCTCGGCGCCAAAACGTCGACTTCTGACCCCGGCAAGGGGACCGTACTGCCGGCCAAGAAACACCCGGTCCTGCGTCCTTATGCAGGCAAGGAACGTCGCTGATCGGCGCGAAATGCTCCGGCAAAAGCGGCGCCAACTGCATTCCGAGGGTGACCAGCCTACATCCGGAACCGAGGATTCATCGCATGGGTGATCTCACGGAAGTGGAGGTTCTGTGGCTTGATAAGCGCATCGAAAACCGCATTCGGTTCGGTCGCATCGTCGAGGAAAGGAAGATCGATCGCCATCGCCGTGTCCTGTCATTTGCACCCGGCAGCATCTTTGCCTTCGTCCGCTGGACGTCCGACGACTTTGGAACGCTCATTTCGCGGATCGATATCTTGCGCGCGGTCGCACCAGGACAGCGCTGCTCGACGGTACCGTATGTGAAGCCCGGCGGAGAGATTCTGCTGCGGCTCGCTGGCTGGCCGAAGGTCGAACGGGTGCTGCAGATCATCGATGCCATTGAGGCGCTTGGCATCGATCCCGCCGATGTCGCCCCCGATCATTGGCATCACGTGCACAACCGTCTCTCCGTGAACGAGAACCCGCGTCCGTATACGAGGGCGCGCCATCAGGCCTGGCTTCACCGGCAGAGGGTTACGCGATGATGAGCCGCCCGACGACCATGACCGCGATGTGCGGGGCTGCTGCGGCGCTTGTCACGACGATGATCGTGGAACCAAGTCCGCTCTACATCTGGAATGCATCTGCGAGTGTGCCGATCGGCCTCTATCGTTTGCGACCGGCGGGGAGTTTCTATGTCACGGAGTTGGTCGCGGTTCAGCCACCGGAGCCGCTTGCAAGCTTTCTCGATCTGAACGGCTATCTGCCAGTCGGCGTCCCCATGCTCAAACGCGTGCTGGCACTTCCCGGACAAACGGTCTGCAGATACCGGCTCACCATTTCGGTCGATACGATTGCAATGGGCGAGGCGCGGGATCGCGATGGACGTGGCCGGCCGCTGCCGAACTGGCAAGGCTGTCGCGTTGTCGGCGAGGGTGAGCTTTTTCTCATGAATTGGCAGTCGAGCGACTCGCTGGATGGCCGCTACTTTGGCCTACTGCCTGCCTCTGCCGTTATTGGCCGTGCGCTTCCCGTGTCGACGTGGGAGGAGTGATCGTGCGTTCCCGTTCTCTTCGGTCTGCCATTCCTCTGTTCGACCGATTGCGAGCCCATTCCTCCGTCCCGGCCAACGATCGCGGTGCCGTCGCGCGCAGCGGCGGTCCGGAACGACCGAACGGCCGGCGCGAAGCAGCATTACCCTGGACGGACGCGAGCACGACGGCATGCCTGCGTTTGTTGGGAGCATGTTTTCGTCTTGTTAGACCGCCGCTCTTCGTTCTGACGATTTGCGCCAGTGCCGCTGTTGTCGCGAAAGAGGCGACAGCGCAGCGAACGAGCGGTCAGGCCCGCACCGTATTTGCGGGTTTCATTGCAGAGGCCTCACAACGGTTTGCAGTGCCCGTGCGTTGGATCAGTTCAGTCATCCGGCTGGAGAGCGCCGGAGACGTGCGCGCCAAATCGCCGAAGGGCGCAATGGGATTGATGCAAATCATGCCGAACACCTGGGCTGACCTTCGCCTGCGGTATGGTCTGGGCAACGATCCCTACGACGCACGCGACAATATTTTGGCCGGGACAGCCTATCTCGGAGAACTGTACGACCGCTATGGTCTGCCTGGCACGTTCGCTGCGTACAACGCCGGACCAGCACGTTACGAAAAGCATCTCGCGGGCGATCCCCTGCCGGCCGAGACGCAAGCCTATGTGGCCAATCTCGCGACGTTGTTGGAAGCCGAGTCCGTTTCAATTCCCGCCGCAGGTTCGCGCTCGTGGGCAGCTTCGCCGATCTTCCTTGCGCATTCTGAACGCGCGAGCACTCCCGATCGGCAGCAGGGCGGGCGCGCTTCGGATTCATCTCTAACCGCGACGGGTACGCACGAGTTGTCGGCGTTGGTTCCGAAGGCAACCGGGTTGTTCGTCGCAAGGTCTGATGTAGGAGGGCGGCGATGACCGACCGTGCGAACTGGCGAACGATAGCGCGCCCTTGGGAGGAATGGGCGGAGAGGTGGTGGAAGCTGGGAGGCACGACAGCACGACGGCGAGATAAAAAGCCGCGAGGTGCGGGCTCGAGCGGTCGGGGTTATTTAAAGCGTCATGCAGGGATTTCGCGAGGTGCGGAGATTCCTCGCACCTCGCAGCAACGCCGATTCCGTATCGAAATCTTTGACTTGGCGCGACGTGCGGGGCCTCAACCATGAGCGGCGAGCGCGATTTCCGCATCCGGCCAGGCCGTATCCGCTCATCCAGCGCGCAACGCGCCAGACCCTTCATCGCGCAGGCGCTCGCCGCCGCCGAGAAGGCGGGCGCCCGCGTCTCGCGCTCCGGCCGGATCACGCCCGGCAATCGCTCGACCTTCGGGCGCGGGCGAACCGCAAGCGTGCGCGCCAACCGCCGGCTGACCGGCCGCTCGCGCATCGTCGTCATCAAGACCCGGGTGGTGCGTCATCACGCGCGCGCCGCGCCGCTCGCCGCTCACCTGAACTATCTGCGCCGCGAGGGCGTCACCCGTGACGGGGAGAAGGCTCGCCTATTTGGGCCGGAGACCGATGAGGTGGATAGCCGCGCCTTCGCCGCGCGCGCCGAGGACGACCGGCACCATTTCCGCTTCATTGTCTCGCCCGAGGACGCCGTCGACATGGCTGACCTCAAGTCGTTCGCCCGCGATCTCATGGGCCAGATGGAGAAGGATCTCGGCACCAGGCTCGATTGGGCCGGTGTCGACCATTGGAACACCGACAACCCCCACGTCCACATCATCCTGCGCGGCCGCACCGATGACGGCCAGGACCTCGTGATCTCGCGCGACTACATCAAGCAAGGCATGCGCGCCCGCGCGGCCGATCTTGTCACCCAGGAACTCGGGCCGCGCACCGATCTCGACATCCGTCGCAACCTCGCGCGTCAGGTCGACGCCGAACGCTGGACCGAGCTCGACCGGCAGCTTGTCCGTGACGGCCGGGCCACCGGCGCCATCGATTTCGCGCCCGATCCGGGAACCCAGCCGGACGAATATCACGCGCTGAAGGTCGGGCGGCTGCGCAAGCTCGAAACCCTCGGGCTCGCCGAGCAGGTCGGTCCCGGCCAATGGATGATCGACGACAAGGCCGAGGCGACGCTTCGCGAGCTTGGCGAGCGCGGTGACATCATCAAGCGGATGCATCGCGCCTTGACCGAACGCGGCATCGAACGCGGCTCGGCGAACTATGTGCTTGCCGCCGAAAGTCTCGACGCGCCGATCATCGGCCGGCTGGTCGACCGCGGCGTCGACGATGAGCTGAGGGGCACGGCCTATGCCGTGGTCGATGGCGTCGATGGGCGCACTCATCACATCAAGCTGCCCGATCTCGACGCGGCTGGCGACAGCGCGCCCGGCTCGATCGTCGAACTCCGCAAGTTCGACGACGCGCGGGGGCAGCGCCGCGCAGCGCTCGCCGTCCGCTGCGATCTCGACATCGACCGGCAGATCACAGCCCAAGGGGCAACCTGGCTCGATAGGCTGAATATCGCGCGCGAGCCCGCCGCGCTCTCCAACGGCGGCTTCGGCGCCGAGGTGCGGCAGGCCATGAACGCCCGCGCCCAGCACCTCGTCGAACAGGACCTCGCCGAACGACAGGGCCAGCGCATCACCTTCAACCGTGGCCTGATCGACACCCTGCGCCGCCGGGAGCTGGAGGCGGTCGGCGGGAAGCTCGCGATCGAGACCGGACAGCCGTTCACCCCTGTCGGCCGCGGCGAATGTGTCGCCGGCACGTACCGTCAGCGGATCACGCTCGCCTCTGGCCGCTTCGCCATGCTCGACGATGGCCTCGGCTTCCAGCTCGTGCCCTGGACGCCCTCCCTCGAACAGCAGCTCGGCCGCCACGTCTCCGGCGTTGCCCGCGATGATGGCGGCATCGATTGGAGTTTTGGTCGCAAGCGGGGGCTCGGCCTCTAACCTCTCAAAGGACCGCAGCGATGACCGCCACCAAGATTCTCTGGGGCCAGATCCTCGCCGTCTTCACCATCATCCTGGCCACGATCTGGGGCGCGACCGAATGGGTGGCCTGGCGCCTCGCCTTCCAGCCCGAATTGGGCGCGCCCTGGTTCCGCCTGTTCGGCTTTCCCTTCTACCTGCCGCCCGCCTTCTTCTGGTGGTGGTACGGCTTCGATGCCTATGCTCCATCGATCTTCGTCGAGGGCGGCTATATCGCGGCCTCCGGCGGCTTCATCTCGGTGGCCGCCGCCATCGGCATGTCGGTCTGGCGGGCGCGCGAGGCATCGCGGGTCGAGACCTACGGCTCCGCCCGCTGGGCCGAGCCGGAGGAGGTGAGGGACGCGGGTCTTCTCGGTCCCGACGGGGTGGTGCTTGGGCGGTACGATCGCGCCTATCTGCGCCATGATGGCCCGGAGCATGTGCTGTGCTTCGCGCCGACCCGTTCGGGCAAGGGCGTTGGCCTGGTGGTGCCGTCGCTGCTGACCTGGCCGGGATCTGCGATCGTCCACGACATCAAGGGCGAGAACTGGCAGCTCACCGCGGGTTTCCGCGCCCGTCATGGTCGGGTGCTGCTGTTCGATCCGACCAATCCGAAATCATCGGCCTACAATCCGCTGCTCGAGGTCCGCCGCGGCGAATGGGAGGTGCGCGACGTCCAGAACATCGCCGACATCCTGGTCGACCCTGAGGGCTCCCTTGAGAGGCGGAACCATTGGGAGAAAACCAGCCACGCGCTTTTGGTCGGCGCGATCCTTCACGTCCTCTATGCCGAGCAGGACAAGACGCTTGCCGGCGTCGCCGCCTTTCTCTCCGATCCCAAGCGTCCGATCGAATCCACGCTCGCGGCGATGATGAAGACCGCGCATCTGGGGCCGAGCGGCCCGCATCCCGTCATCGCAAGCGCGGCGCGCGAGCTCCTGAACAAGTCCGACAATGAGCGGTCGGGCGTACTCTCCACCGCCATGTCATTTCTCGGCCTCTACCGCGATCCCGTGGTGGCCGAGGTGACGCGGCGCTGCGACTGGCGGATCACCGACATCGTAGGCGGCCAGCATCCAACGACGCTCTACCTCGTGGTCCCCCCCTCCGACATCAACCGGACCAAGCCGCTGATCCGGTTGATCCTCAACCAGGTCGGCCGCCGGCTGACCGAGGATCTGCGGGCCAAGGTCGGCCGTCACCGGGTGCTGCTCATGCTGGACGAGTTTCCGGCGCTCGGGCGCCTCGACTTCTTCGAGTCGGCGCTGGCCTTCATGGCGGGCTATGGCCTCAAGAGCTTCCTGATCGCCCAGTCCCTCAATCAGATCGAGAAAGCCTATGGGGCGAACAACTCGATCCTCGACAACTGCCATGTGCGGGTGAGCTTCGCCACCAACGATGAACGCACCGCCAAGCGGGTGTCGGACGCGCTTGGTACCGCCACCGAGATGCGAGCCATGAAGAACTATGCCGGCCACCGGCTGAACCCCTGGCTTGGTCACCTGATGGTTTCGCGCCAGGAGACGGCGCGGCCGCTGCTGACGCCTGGCGAGGTGATGCAGCTTCCGCCGACCGATGAAATCGTCATGGTTGCTGGCACACCACCGATCCGCGCGAAGAAGGCCCGCTATTACGAGGATGCCCGCTTCAAGGAGCGGATCTTACCGCCGCCCTCACTGACCGCACCGAAGGAGGGACAAACCTGCGACTGGACCACCTTGCCCTTGCCGCCACAGCCGCAGATCAGCGAGGCGCAGTCGGCATCACGGGCCGAGGACGACGACCCGACCGAATCCGAGCGCCGCCAGCAGCCTGAACTTCATCGGGTGAAGCCGGTCGAGAAGAAGGCGCCGATCGAGAACGAATTCGAGATCGATCCGGCTGACGACGCGGAAGAGGACGTGACGCGCAACAGTCGCCTGAATCGCGTCATGCAAGGGGTGGCGCGACAGGTGTCACTCGACCCCGGCGACGGCATGGAGCTGTGAGACAGCCATGGCAAAACCACCCCGCAAACAGCGCCTCTCGGTCTATCTCGATCCCAAGGTCATGGGTCAGTTGATCGAACATGCCGCACGGCGCGACCACTCCCGCTCGTTGGTCGCGGAAGCGGCCATCGAATCATTCGTCTCGCCCGATGCGGCCGAGCGACAGGAGGCGGCGATCGCAAGGCGCCTGGACCAGTTCGATCGTCGCATGACGCGCCTCGAGCGAGATGTTGGCATCGCAGTCGAAACGCTCGCCGTGTTCATCCGCTTCTGGCTGACGACGACGCCGGCATTGCCCGAACCCGCCGCGCAGGCGGCGCGCGCCAAGGCTGGCGAGCGCTACGAGGCTTTCGTCACGGCGCTTGGTCGCCGATTGGCCAAGGGGCCGAAACTCTGGCAGGAGATCTCAGAGGACACTCCGGCCGACGGGCCGACATGAACACGATGCGGTTGCGAAAGCCGGTTTACGACCTAAAGCATGATGAAGTTAGGTTCGTCCATATCCTGAGTTTGCGAAGTAGCTTGCGCATT
>NZ_JBHMET010000027.1:0-17138 GCF_042430365.1 Bradyrhizobium erythrophlei | reverse complement strand
GGGGGGGCGCGCGTCGCGAGCGGCTTCGCTCCAGCTACACCACCAGCTGGGACACGACCATCCGTCGCTAAAAGCCCAGTCACTTCCACGGACGGAAGGGTGGCCGAGTGGTTTAAGGCACCGGTCTTGAAATACAGTTTTTGCTGTCCTCCCAGTCCCTGACCGTCCCCGATAATCCTGTTTTGTTGATGTTTTTCGAGGCGTTCGGGTCTGCTGGTACTTGATGGTCCCTACCCGTTTTGTTGAGTTGGGTGCCAATTGCGGTGCCAAGATAGACACAACGACTTGCTGCGCAGCCATTGCGCAGCATCTCGTTGATTTGCCCCCAAACAACGCCCATCCCCGCCGACCATTCGCCGGGCTTATCCGCAGCATATTGCGCAGCATATTCGGGTGTGGTTGCGACAGCGCGAAATAGACGTCCGTTAGCCCGGTGTCCTATTTAGGATTTGTTGGTGTCCTAAATTGAACTTTCAGTTCCCCGACCCATTATCGATCATCGCTGACTCTAATCGTGGCATCAGCGGCTGAGAGACCACCGTGCTCCCGCCTTCTCCAGCTTGGAGGGGACGCATGGCCGAAGACGACTTAAGGACCGACCAAATCTTAGCGCTGCAAGACCAGCGGGACCGCTGCCTCAGACTCGCGAACGCAATCAACGACGAGCAAGCCAAGGGCATCCTGGCTCAGATGGCCAAGGGCTATCAGGCGCAAATCAGGGAATTGCTTTCGGAAAAGTAAGGCAGCCTCATCCCCCTCCGCCCAAACGACCCTCGGCGGATAGAGCGCCGAAGGTCGCCAACCCAGTGAGGGTTTTCTCCCGGTAGGGGCTTGGGGGCTAAGAACCGGAAGCTTGGAACCGACTCTCCAAGCTCCATTTGGTTCCATGCAGCGTGTCCTAATTCAATTCGCTATTGCGAGTGTCGTAACTGGGACAGCACCGGGATCAGGACACCATTCCGATTCCTTGTCAGCCGACTCTCAGATTCTCCGCGGACGTCTTGCCCCGATTTTCCTTTTCCTCGTAGCTCACCTTGGCGCCCTCATTCAGAGTGCTCAGGCCTGCCTTTTCCACCGCCGAGATATGGACGAACACGTCTTTGCCGCCGTTGTCGGGCTGGATAAATCCGAACCCTTTGACCGGATTGAACCACTTCACAGTACCTGTAGCCACGTCCGCTCTCTCCCTTTTGAAGCAATGGTGGGCAGCCTAGGGCGCTAGCGTATCACGCCGCAAGGAAAAACCCGCCGGCGTGAACCGGCGGGCTTTCCGAAGCGGCGGTCAGGCGCAGTCGTTGCCCCCGATCAGGGTGATAACGGGGGCCGGATTTTTCTCTGGCTCGGAGAGGAAGACCGTCACGAGATCTCTCGCCAACTGCAGCACGATCAGCGCGTCCTCGGGATCATTGGGCAACGCTGCGGCGATCTGAATTGCGTGCCGGCGGTGTTCTGAATCTATCTTCATGACGCCACCGGATTCATAAGACCTACCAAATCGATCGCCACAGAGAAGCCGATCGGCGCGGTGCCGCTGAGATAGGTGGCTTGTGGCACGCAGTCATATACGCTGGAGAGGCTGGCCTTCAGCGCCAGCTCGCGCATGTCCCGAGGGCTGATCCTCGCAACCGCCATCTGAGCGCCCTGGAAATCCCTTTCTGCCTCAAGTTGAGCTCGCCAGCTTTGGCCTTCTGTCGCATCCTGATATTCGCGCCATTTCCGCGCCCACCTCTTGCGGCCCCGCTTGCTCAGTGGCTCGGGATTGGTCATTCGCCACTGATGCACCTTCAGGTCATCGGCATTGAAGCGCGCCTTAGCTGCTTTCAGGCGTTCATGGGCTTCGTCTAAGGCGCGGGCGGCATCGCGCAGCTCGGGGCTGGCGTCAGACGGGCCCACCGGCGCCGCTGCGGCCACCGCTGGCGGAATTGTCGCCAGTGCCAGGACGGTGCCACCAGCGGCCACGCCAGCGGCTCGGGAGAGGAAGCCCCGACGCGTCGGGGTTATGGTATTGTTTGAGGTAGCTTCGGGCATAGCAACTAATCCTTGCTTGCTTGGGGTTAGAGCCGGGAGCGAGGTTGCCGCCTTGCCCCGGCTTGCTTCTATGTTATCATAGCTGATGGCCAAATCAAGTTATGATAACATAGCGAAGCCAGTCAGAAAGCGATCCGCCAAGACCGGGACGCTAGTCGGCGTTCGCCTGCAGTCCGAACAGATCAAGGCGATCGATGCATGGGCGGCCAAGCAAAAGCCTCCTGTAACCCGCCCCGAAGCCATACGGGGCATCCTAGAACTAGGGCTGAATGCGAAGGGGAAATGAGCGGCGAGCCGCCGGAAGAACGCGTGATCTGGCGCAAACGCTTTCAAGGCCAGCATTTTGATTTTCGGGGCAAAAGCATTTTCACTCGGTTTGACGATTGCGAGTTCGTGAAATGCACACTGCTCATCGATTACCAAACGGAGCAACTAGCGTTCACTGCCTGCGTGTTCAAAGACTGCAACATCGACAAGCTGGAACAGGATGAACAGCGCGGGTTGTACGTGAGGGACAATTTCTTTGATCGCCCGCTAGAGGAACGGCGGGCCGAATTTGAAAAAAGGCTGGCGGAAGCTCTGGCCGCTCGGAAGGCGAAGGGGAAGTGAACGCGCGTTCGAAGGGGAACGACCCATGAAGCCGCTAATCGGACTTATCGCGCTGCTCTTTACGACCAGCGCATTTGCTCAAGCTCCTCCACCGAAGGCGGCTAAAAAGCCGCCCGTTCAGGTCAGGCCGCAAGCGTCAATGGGGTGCAAATTCGTCGGGACGGTCAGAGGCACCAAGATCTGGGCCGGTGACTGCATTGCTGCGGCACCTGCGGCGGAAACTCCACAGCCAGCACCCCCGCCTCCACCCACTGGCGGTGTCACCGCCCCCGCAGAGAAGCAGTGATTGCGGCAATCGTGACCAGATATCCCGCTTAAAAGGCTCCCCTACAGCGCGACAGACCTCTCAACGAGCCGCAAGCCCGCAGGAGAGAGGATCGAAAGCCCTCTCCGCGCGTTGACTCATTGAAGCCCAAATGGGGAGGTCACGATGATTAAAGACCGAGACCGACGGGCACCGACAGCTGCGGAACGCGAAGCCCACAAGCTATTCAGACAGGCCGAAGCGAAGGAAGCCTTGACCGATTACGCCGAGGCGCAAAAGGCCTTTCATAAAAACCGAGAGCGGCTGAAGGCCGAACGGCTGGCGCGGGAGGCTGAAGCGGCCAACCGCACAAAAGCAGGTTAAGCGTCCATCTGGATGACCACAGGGGACCAAAGTTTTTGCCTCCCCGGTGGAAGCGTGAAATGGCCCTGCACTTTCGCCGCGCGACAGATGATCTTGAGATCTGGAGCGCGAGCGATCGTGGCTATTCGTTCGTGATCAGCAACGAGAGCCGCAGCGGGCCCGGTCTCCACGGACCTCCCGGCTTTGTTGCCTCATGGCGCCCCATCGATTTCAACCAGCCCGCATGAGGGTGGGCGGATCGCCGTTCAATACGTTCGCTGAGGCGGAGAAGGACCTGCGAAGCTTTCCTGGAGCACTTGACCGAGTAAAGGGCCTCTTTAAAGCCCGGCCAATTAGTCCGTTGCTTTGGAACGCTTCCTTGGATCGGCTGCCGAACTTGAACTGTTCGTTGCGTAGGCCCCGGACTCCAGCTTCCAAATCGGGATGTCGTAGAATTTGGCCACAGGATCCCACTGAGGCGATATCTCTTCTCGCATGGCCTGTAAGGCTCTGACCCAGCTATTCATGGGTTGAGCTCCATGTCGTAGAACAGCTTTCGGCTGATCCATTTGAACCCCTCGTGTTTGGTGATTGCCGCGATTTCGATCGGGCCACCGACTGTTTCTGCACCGAGATTAAATCGCATGAACCCGATTGTTGTCTGCACCATGAATTTCGCAAGCTCGATTGCATCCTGAACTGGCATCGCAGCCAACACGACCGGCGCACCTAGCTTATTCTGCACCTTCTGAACCGCTTCGTTTGCCTCTTCCTCCGGAACCCCCTCCTCGATGAGAAGTTCGCGAAATTTCACCCCGACTCCCAGCAACAGCCGTGATAGCGCATCAAGTTCACCGTCCCAATTCGTTCCGCAATCCGCTTGATCGCGCAGCAGGCTCGGCGGCCCACACGTTCCGTCCACAATGCGAACGTCCCACAACTCAGGCAACGCTGCACCCGCAGAATAACCGCATACCTTATAGGCAAGCGAAAAACCTTCGGGCGGCTCCCCACCATATTCTTGCTTGAAGAGCTCTTCAAAGAGGAATTGCCGTACATGCTCAGCAACAAGCTTCATCGTGTAGTCGGGCGGGAGCTTCCACTCCAAATGCGATTCTTCCTGACCGCTCAGTCGCCGCCTTAGATCCTTTGTAATCGTTGAGATCGACGCCGACCCAATGCCCCCTGCACCGCAGGTCAGGCCACCGATGGGTAAGCCCTTGACGAGGTTAAATGCCTTGTTGGCGCTATTATAAATCTTGATAGGAACGCCAGCATCATTCGAAAAGGTTGTCGCACTGTCGCAGGCTAAAACAATTCCGTCATTGATTTTGACGGTTACAATGACCGTCATCGGCCTATCCCCCGCGCCGCTGAACACAAAAGATTGTTGAACTTAGCCCAGGGGTTCTACCCTGAGTCTCCATCGATTGTCGCGCTGAAAGTGATACCTGCAGGTCGTCGCAAAACGCGCAGGTGATCGCTTTAATTGCACAAGTGGGTGGACCAATAGACCACCTCCAAACTACCTGGACAATGGCCGGAGCGGGTCCCGTAGGTCGTCGAGAAAGACGCAGGCCGTTGCGAAACCTGCAGGTGATCGTTAATCGCGCAGAAAGCAATCAAGACCCCCCCTGAAGGCAGAACGGCTGGCGCGAGAGGCTGAAGCGGCCAACCGCACCAAGGCAGGTTAAGCGTCCATCTATCTTCTGGGATACTCCGGTTTAGCTCTTGCGCTCTCGTTCCGTTCGCCGAATATTTCTTGGTGCTCGTACAGAGTGCGGACGGCCTCCGGTGCTTTGACCCGCTGTCCCGGTCGCGTCGGGGGCCGTTCACTAGCCCCTTCGCAATGTTGCCGCCATTCAATCCAGCTCTTTGTCGCGTTGGGGGAGTGATGAAAACGAGCGCATACGATTGCGGCGATACGATCGATGAGAAATTGGCTCGCCAGCGCGCGCACGAAAACAACATCGCGCGCTATCGCCGTTTGCTCCAGACCCAACTCTCGGATGTCGAACGCAACTTCATTGATCAGCGCCTTGCCGAAGAGCAGACTGCCCTATCAGTGCTTGCTCACATCTCGACCTGAGGGTCCGCTAACCGCCGCCGCGGCGGGTGATGTGAAGGCATGACCGGATTGGGCACGCGTGCCGGTGGCGACCTTCGGCTTCCGCTTGTTCACCGATAGAGTCCGGGCGACGATGCCTGCATGAACTGCCTCCGCTGCGATGACACCGGCTGGGTCTGTGAAGCCCATCCTGAAAGTCCTTGGGATGGTCCGCATGCTTGTGGCTGCGGGGCAGCGGGTGCTCCCTGCCCGGCCTGCAATACCCCTAAGCCTGGAGAGGCGCCGCGGATGCCCAAGGGGACCACGCCGATCTTCGACAAACGCGGCTGGCGGCGGCGCTGATGGCCGACGAGGGCTGGCACCGCGAGTTTGAGGATCCGATCGATTTGCCGGACGGCCGCAGGCTCGTCACCCTGCGCGACGCCGCGCGCTATATTGAAGCGCTGCCGCCGAAGATCTCCGCCAAAGAGCACTGGCAGACCGCGATCGAGATGCTGATCTGGTGCGCCGACAAGGGCGGGATCCGGATGATGGCGCACATCGCGATGCTCAAGGCTCTGCACCACGGGCGCGAGCCGAGGCCGCCGGCGCCGCGCAAGAAAGCGGCCAAGCGCTACAAGATTGTCAGATAAACCGCATCGGCCGGCGGACTGCTCGCAGGAGCAAATTTACCGTTGGGAAACTTGCTCCTATCCCCACAGCGTCTCGAACCCGCCCCGAATCAGAAGCAAGTACTGGAATTGCAACGTCCCCATACGTTGCGCGCTGGTACCTCGCTCCATTTCACACCCCCCAACCCGTGCGATGGGGCGAGGCTTTTTATTAGCCGGCCGCCCGCGTCGCGGCCTGCAGGACCCCCTGCGCCCGCTGCCTAGCCGTCAGCAAGTCGCGTGACGAGCCTCCGGCATAGATGTTTTGAGTAACGGCATAGCCTCAGCCTACCGCCAGCGCCTTCAGCGCACTGTCCGGCTTCAGGGCGTACAGCGTGATCTTGCGGATGTAGAACTGGCCGGTGTATTCGTAATTCGGATTCGCCGGCCCATAACTTCCGATGGAGATGTATTCGACGTTCGAAATTGGATCGCCGCTCGGCCAAGTCTGCACTTCAGGCACGCTGATGTCTGTCGCGATGGCGAGATGGCCGAGCGCCGGATCGTTGCTCGCAGCCCTAACGAACGACGCAGCAACGCGTGACGGCCCCGGCAGGGCATATGGATTAGTCTCCGCCACACCGAAGTTCCAATCCGCTGCGATGCGAGCGAACGGACCCGAATCTCCGAAATACAATTCATTCGAGTGCAGGCCATCGGCGCTGTTGAAATAGGCCAAAATGGCGAACGGCCCGTTCGTCGTCACCCTCTGCCACTCAACGACAACGGTGAATCCGGCATTGAGAATGAGATTTTTCCAAGTACTGAGGAATGGCCCTGCCACTATCGGCCTGCTGGCGCCCGCTGCCCTTGGATTATTTATGACAAGGCCGGCGCTGGTGACGTTCGGCCCGCCAGTGCCAGACTCGCTGACGACATCAGAGAGATTGTAAAACGCTCCGTTCACCCAATAGCAAGGCGCGGTGAAATCGAGATGCGCAACCGCACCGACCGGGACATCGCATGCAGCGTCGCAGCGCAAGATTTCCGTACCGATCACCGACACTTGGAAATTCGCTAGATTGCGCTGCGTCTCGAACACGCGGCCGATGAACGAAGCGCCACCATCCGAATACTGGAACGGATCGCCGGCCTCGATCCCGGACACCGAAGGATTGACTACAGCCCCGAATTGGTCCTGCGCCGCCAGCTCCTCATAGAGCGATAGGTTGACGTCGGCAGCCGCCTGGTCAGCATACGCGACGATCGGCAGCTCGACGGTCTCCGAATTTACATTGCCCGTGGTCGGCAGAGGGAATGCTTCCGCTCGCGCTGATGCGATGTTGGGCTCGTAATCCCGCGCGATATCGATGAACGAGTAAAGTTTTTCCCGCGGCTGGATCAGGACGTCGGCCTGCGAGAAGTTGATCGAGCCGCGGATGACGTTCGTCCTGTCCAGCGTCGCTGCAATCGGCAACGTGGTGGGCTCGATGATCCGCAGCTTGTCGCGAAAGCTGATATTCCAGTTGACGAAGATCTTGCGGAAGTTCTGCAGGAAATCGACCAGTGTCATCTGGTTGGCGACGATCCATGCAGGATCGCTACCTTGGACGTTCACCACGAAATCGCTATCCGCCAACCGCATGTAGCGGAGCAGAACGGTCAGCGCCTCAGTTCGCGTGATGCCGTCACTCGGAAGGCCGAACGACGAGTCTGATATTTCGAGCGACGGCATCGGGATGATGCCGCCGAACGGCTTCAATGGAACGTTGATCAACTCGCACATGATGTGCGACCGATAGGCAATGGCATTTGCCCCAAACCGATCGATGCTCGACTGGAATGGCGTTTGCGTTTCCGTCCCTGTCCGAAAATTGATCCGGTCATTGGTCAGGATCGCAGCATTGAGCGAGCCCGAGACCGAATTCCACTGCTCCTTACCCCGCAGCCGAAGGCTTGTAATCGTGCGCGTTCCGCTAGGATTGGCCGATATGCCCACCGATGCTATAAATGAGACGGTCGGATCTGTCTGTGTGCCACCGAAGTAAGGGCCCTCGATGATGCGCCCGCCCATCAGGGCCTTTCCGCCCACGAAGATCGGAATCGTCTTGCCGTACAGGATCGCGTCGTATGCCGACGACTCGATTCCCATCGTGACGGGCGGCGTTGGCTGCGTCGGAAGCGTATAGGTCTTGACGTTCGCTAGAACGAAGTCAAATGCTTCCTGCGCGCCACCATATCCTCCACCACCGACACTTGCGCCTGACGGATCGCTTATCACGTCGCGTCCGTCTGCGCTCCGTCGCGAGCGACAAGCCTCAAGAACGGTTTGCCGGAGCGCTCCGCTTGCTCGACGAGCGCGAGGTCGCTGAGCTTTTTCAACGCCTCGCGCGAAGCGCCCATCGCCCTCGCGTCAAGGAATCTGCGGAGCGCTGGCGGAGCATCAATGATGCGGTGCATGATCTGCATGTTCGAGATTCCTAATCGTTGTGAAGGGATGCGGACCGGGATTTATTCCCGGTCCGCGATTCCGCCGCGATGGCGGACAATTGCGCGATGAGCGGCACGCAATTTTAGATTCCATAGGCTTGCCGACGAAATTTCGCGGCTTCCGCTAGGCGCTGTTCGCGGGTTGGGGGCCGATCATCATGGGAGATCGAGGCGCGCGCCTTCGCTGCAAGCTCGCGAGCTTCGCGGAGTCTAGCCGCCATTTTGATTTCACCAAGCCGCTCTTCGAGGACATCAACTAGTGCCCGCGCCTGACTGATGACCGTTCCGGGCATGCTGGACTTTTCGAGCGCAGCGAAGCTCTGCCGCCAACCGACTTTTGACGCTATAACGGCGCCCCCTCCGACACGGCAAAACGGAAACTGGTATGAGTTTGCGTCGAGCGGCGCCGATGGTTTGACCGCGAAAAAGTAGTCTCGCGCGCCATCCAGGATCGTCCCGTCCGGGGAGAACTTCTCGAGCAAGGCCGCCTTCGACTTTGCTGGATCGTAGGCGTCATCGCTCGCATCAATCGGCATTGTGGAAATGGCGTGGCATTCCCAGTCGCTGGCCGCTTCCTCCGGAAGTGGGAAATCATTGAGCGGAACGTTACGGCTCGCGGATTTCGCAGCGGCCGGACCAATGGCCCAGCACGACTGATTACAGGGCGTCCCGGTCAGACTCCATTCAATGAGGCGGATTTCGGTGAAGGTTATCCCGGTCGGGTTCGCCGGATCAGTTGACAGCTTGTAACGGACCGGCACGAATCCGATGCTCGCGCCCCTCAACTGCCCCGCCCGGACCATTGCCGCAACCTCGTCGGCCCGTGGCGAAATGCCCGGCGCTGGGAAGTTCGCGACAGCTAGAATGGATTGATCAACTCTCCACGGAGCCGACGATCGGGCGACCGGCAGGGCGATGCTGTCGTGGGATAGCAATACCGGCAAGTTCTTTGGGTCACTTTGCACGCCGTCAGGCAGGATCGAGTCTCCTGCCAAGTCCCGGTCCGGCGTGGTGATCCGAAAAATCCAAGGCGGATTGCCAGGCTGGCCGGCGTCGGCCGCGAGCGCTGACGACTTCATCAGCTTCGCGCGAATGCTTGCGAGAGATGCCGCAGAATCGATGAACTTGCGAGGCGCTGCTGCAGCACGGAAGGCGTCCTCCCGCATGCTCATGATCCAGTCACGCAATTCGGCGGCTTGCTTCGAATCCCAGTGAACTCGGTTGCCGCCGTCGACGCCCTTGATCCGGCGCGCGAGTGCTTCCTGGCGCAAGAGATCGATTTCAGACATCCGACCTTGCCTTCTCGATTTCGGCGCGCGAAACGACGCCCCTGGCTATCGCGCGCTCGCAGCACTCCCAGATTTCATCTTGTCGATCGCCGATGCCCAGCAATTCGATTCCATCCGTTGGCAGGGAGCCACCGCCGCCAGCGGAGCGAATGTTTTCGCGCAACTGCTCGCGTTCGCGATTGATGCGCTGGAGCTCCAGGACCATCATGATGCGGCGGCGCTCAATCTCGGCGACGTCCGCAGAAAAGGAGGCAAAGATCTTCTCGGCACGTTCGATGAGGAGCTGATTGCGCTCAAAACGGCCGATCTCTTGCGCGCGCAGATAGACGGCGCGCTTTTTGCGCACGATCTCCAACTGCGAAATTGAATTTGCGGTAGGATCGTAATCGGTGCCGCTGAGCAGCGCCCTGGCCGCTTCCGTGAGGCGCGAGGCTGAGAATCCGCTGCTACTCTCTTCGAGAGCCAGCTGAACTTCAAATAGGGCCTTGTCATCGGCCTCGATCTTCGCGAGTTGGCGCTCGAGCGCCGCCAGGCGATCAACTTCGCCATCGACGGGCGCAGCTACGGGTTTCTTTCTGAGGGCGGCAATCATGTTTTCACGGCCTCAAGCGTTCATCTTAGAACGCAGATAGCCACGACTATGTTTGCAACATCCATAGGGAGATGTTGCAAACTTCAACGGCCGCGGTGGCCCTCGATTAAATTCAGGATTTGCCGCCAAGACAGCGACGCGCCGACGCCGAAAAAGGCGATTTTGAATAGCAGGCGCCGACGTTCGCCAGCGCTCTCCGGGGGGCCACCATCCCGTTCGCGAAGCCATGGCCCCGATAGGTACCTGGCGAGATCCACGGCGATGGCCTTGGCCGAGCCGCTCGGCGTGCCAGGGTACAGAGCAGCAATGTCCCTGATGGCCTGGTCTCGCTCGTCAAGCCTCCGGGCGCGGGCTGGCTGCGCCGAGGCTAATGCCCCCTCGAGCACCGCCCGGTCCTCCGGCGGCAGCCGGTCAAGAATAGCCTGCAGGCGTGGCGTGAACATCCCCGGTGACGCCTAACTAACGAGCGCCGGCAAGCTCTTTCGGGAATTCAGCCCGCAAGGCCTCTTCGGAAACGTGCAGAACGTCTGCGATGTGACTGACGCGAACCTCTAGCTTGACCATCGCCCCCACAAATCGGCGGGTTCGATGTGCAGTCGACTCGTTTCGCTCATCAAGCAGCGCCCAGGCGAGCGCGCTGGCCATGTCGCCGAGGTCTTCGAGATGTCGCCCGAAGGGCCGCGGCGTGATCCAATGGTTGTGCGCCGCGTAGGCCAAGAGATCACCATAGCTAACGCCAAATTGTTGGCAGATCTCGTCGACAGTACCCCGGCCCGCGAAATAGGCACGCGCGACAGCATCCCAGTCCACCTTCGCCGCGCTCGGCTTGCGCCCAGCACCCACGCGGGTGCCACCGCGGCCAAGTCCTTTTGATTTTGTCATGTCCGTCCACCTTTCCTTTTGATTTCAGAATCGAGAAAATGCCTGCGGCACAGGGCCAACTTTGCTTTCGATGCCCCTTTGATTGTTCTTCAAACTCCCCCAGCGGAAAAAAACCTCCGCCAGACGACCCATGCGGTTCCGGCTCCCCGCCGCGTCTGAGGATTTAAACCCTACCCATCGGCCAGGGCGGCCGAAGCGCCAGCGGCCACCGAGGCCGCGGCGAGCGCTTCGATCGCCTCTAGGGGTGTGGGGTGATTGAACACACCCGATTGAAGGGGCGATCGAAGGCGATTGAAGGGGCGATCGAATACCCGATCGAATAGGCGATTGAACCGATCGAAGGCCGATCGAAGGGGCGATCGAAGTGCATTGGAATACCTTCACGGTGCCCTCTCAATGTGGCTCACGGCCCGGCTTTTGGGCCCGGTAAAGACGGTGACGATCTTGTTGCCGGTGAAGAGCCGCTCCATCGCCGCGGCGAAGGCGCTGGCGGCCACGCCGGCCGCCTCTGGATCGTTCGCGAACTCGGCGGGCGCATATCCCCTGCCCGTGCTGGGACGCACTGGACGGCCCTGAGCGTGGCGTTTGTCGAGCAACCGCAGGAACAGGTCGTCGACGTTCTGCTCGGCCACAGCGCGATAGGGTGAAGCCGCCCCGAGGTTGTCAGGGACGAAGGTTAGCCCGCCCCACCGCAGCGTCACCTTCTCACCCGAACGTCCGTAGTTGCTCTTCTTCGTCTCGAGCACGCGGACGTCCTGGTCGTCCTTATCCGGGTCGGACAGGTGCAGCATCGATCGCACTGAGTTACGCCAGTCGACCGAGTTGGAGGTCCCGCTGCCATCAGCCATGCCGCGAACGCTCGGATGGTCGAGCAGCACGACCGCGACGTCATGGGCGCGGGCAATCTTGCGAAGCATGGCGAGGAAGGCGCGAACCTGCCGGCGGGCGACGGCCTCTCCGTCGAACACCGCGGCGATGCTGTCGATCACCACCAAGCGGGGTTTGTGCTGGGCGATCCAAGCCTCCAGCCAGTCGAGCAGCGGCGCTCTCATCAACCTGCCGTCCTTGCCAGCGTGGACAAGCCACGTCGCCTCAAGGTCGGGGAAGACCATATGCAGATCAGGCAAGTTATACGGGTCGATACCGCGATGCTCGCAGATCCGTTCGACGCGGTCGCGGATGTTGTGCTCCGGCTCCTCGCACGAGAGAAACAGCGCTACCCCGCTCTCGATGGTGCAGCCGAGCCAGTCGACCAGAGCGGCGGCAACGTAGATCAACAATTGTGTGATGATCTCGGTCTTGCCGGCGCCGCCGTTGCCGGAGAACAAGGTTAGGTCGCCAATAGGAATGCGGGCGTGGGCGAGCCATCCCTGCTTGGTGGGCTCGGTGCCCTTCCATGCGACTGGCGTCACGGTTGAGAGCGACAGAACCGGCGCCGCGCTTGTCGGGAGCGTCTCCAGGTCACCGAATATCGCATTGACGGCGCCACGCGTCTGCTCTGCCGAGATCGCGGCCTCGGCGAGCGCCTGCAGTCGCAGATCGGCCGATAAGCCTATCGCTTTTCCCGCATTGTCCAACCGGTCAATAGCGACTGCCTTTTCGATCCCGGCCGCAATGGCATGTCGAAGGCCTTCTCTAGCCCATTCGGCGAAGACCTTTTCTTCTTTGCCAGTCGCCGCTCCCGCGATGATGCGTAGCGCGGATTCGAAGCCGGGGAGCTCGCGCGGATCGATGCTCGCATCGGCCGTGATGCTTTCAATCTTGCTCATGACCGCGCCCTCATCGCGGCCCATAAGCGAGGCTAGCAACGATCGCAGCCGTGGCATGGTGGAGCGCGAATAGTCGGCGCAAGCGTCGTACTTGCAGATCCTGCGGCTGCTGGATATTGTCGGTGCTGCTTCTACAAGCCGATTGCGAATTCGCCCGCGCCATGGTTGCCGCCTTGGCCGGGCTTCGCGTTTCCGGGTCAGGCAAGACGGCGCACCTCCCGGATGACTTTGAAGCGCCGGAATTTCGCCGTCGGCTTCGGCTCCGGCACCCTGCCCTCGGCGATCATCATGGCGAATGAGATCGTTGGAAACGGCCCGGCGGCGGTGTCCCCGCTGATGATGTCGAACAAGCCATCGTCGCGCTGACGGATCTCAAACGGGCTGGATGTGGCTGCAATCATTTTTGGCCCGCGTCATCCAGTCCGAGTTTTCTTCGCAGCGGCGCCGTCACAATGGCCTTTTTCTTGCCCAGCTCGATTACTTCGAGCTCCCCCCTGCGAATTGCCTCATAGATGCCATTCCGGCTTAGGGGCAGGATCTTCGCCTGGTAGAGCTCGTCTGGAGTGATTGTGAACTGCGATAGCAGCGCGGTGACTTGCTCTCGGCTCACGGTTTCATCCTTTCGCAAATGGTGTTGATCCAGCACCATTAGTGTATCGCGGGCCAGTTTGGCAAGTAGTAGTGCTGGACAACCACTGTTTTTTTGATACTGTTTCGCCATGGCTGGTTTGAAATCGTTCTTGCCCGTAATGGCCGAAGCCTTCGGTACCACCGCCGATGCGCTCTACAGTCGCCAACGGGCGCTAACTCAAATGGGACTCCTGCCCTATGTGGCAGGGAAAGGACCCGGCAGCGGCGTCCCGCTCACCGCTGATTCGCTCGGGGTAATGATTATTGCCTTGATGGCCTCAGATAACCTTCGCGACACCGACACGAGGGTGAAGAAGCTCTGCGAGGCGCCGCCCGACAAGCTCATCGGTGATGAGTCGAAGCACTATATGGCCTTGCCTACGTTTAGGTCCGCCATGGAGACCGCTATCAAGGAATTTGGTCAACAGCACAGCGGATTCGTCGTGAAATCCATCCGCGTGTCTCCGGACAAAGGTCAATTTCTGCTGATTGAGCTTTCGAAGAGTTCCTCAAGCGGTTTCCAAACTGAGCGAAATCTCAAAACAAAAACATTCCGTGTTAAGCGCACCAAATCGGTGACCACAAAGGTCTCTTCGATCGTAAGGACCAGCGAGCTTGATCTTTTGACCCTCCCGTTCGCTCGGCTGATGAATGAATTTGCCATAGCCGAAAAACAGGTGTGAACATCGTTGTCTAATGAGGACACATCATGAAGGGCCACATCCAGCAGCGCGGCAAGAATTCGTTTCGGCTCAAATTCGATGCCGGCCGCGACGAAAAGACGGGTGAGCGGAAAATCCAATATCACACTGTCCGCGGCACCAAACGTCAGGCGCAGATCAAGCTGGCCGAACTGATCACTGCGGTCGACCAATCAAAATACGTCGAACCGAACAGGATCACGGTCGCCGAGTTCGTGCGCGCCCGCGTCGACCACTGGGAAGCCGCCGGTGATATCAGCGCCAGAACAGCCGCCCGGTATCGCGAACTCGTCGAAAATCAGATCGTGCCGCACATTGGCGCCAGGCTGCTGCAGAAGCTGCGGACGCTCGATATCGAGGAATGGCATACGACGCTGCGGAACAGCGGCAGGGCTGACGGCAAAGGCGGCCTTTCGCCCCGCACGATCGGCCATGCCCATCGCGTCCTCGGCAAGGCACTTCGCGACGCCGCCAAGAACGAAGTGGTCGTTAAGAACGTCGCCGCCTCTCAATCCGCGCCGAAGGTTGATGACGACGAAATGGTGATCGTGAAGGACGTGCCGGCGTTCATCGAGTTGGTGCGGGGTCACCGTCTATTCGTGCCGGCCATGATTTCGCTATTCACCGGCATGCGCCTTGGCGAAGTGCTTGCGCTGCGCTGGGGGCGCGTCGACCTTGACCGGAAGTTTATCGAGGTCCGTGAGGCGCTGGAGGAAACAAAGGCGCACGGCATCCGGTTCAAGCCGCCCAAATCGAAGGCCGGCCGCCGGGACATCACCCTGCCCGATTTCTTGGTCGATACCTTGCGTGAGTTCCGGAAAGAGCAATTGGAGATCCGGGTAAAGCTCGGCGCCGGCAAGCTTCCGGACGACACTTTGCTATTTGCCGGTCTCGACGGTGCCCCGCCCTCCCAGAAGCGATACAGCAAGGCGTGGAGCGATTTTGCCGACCAGATCAAGATGCCCGATCTGGGATTCCACAACCTGCGGCACACCCATGCCAGCCAGCTCATCGACGCGGGCGTGGATATCGTCACGATTTCCAAGCGCCTCGGGCACGCCAAGCCCGATATCACCTTGCGCATCTATGCCCATCTGTTCCAAAAGGACGATGGCAAGGCGGCAGCGGCGATTAATGCGGCGCTGAATCGCTAGGGTGCCAATCGGGTGCCAATTTCGCGGTTTGTTCTATTCGGGGCAGACGCTAAGCACTTGAAAACATTGAGCTGGAAGGGTGGCCGAGTGGTTTAAGGCACCGGTCTTGAAAACCGGCGTGCCCGCAAGGGTACCGTGGGTTCGAATCCCACCCCTTCCGCCAGTACAGTGTTCTCCCTTGTTCTCCACTGTTCGGAATCCCCAGTAAAATCAGCGCTTTCGTCGGCAGACTGTATTCCTTAGTTCGCCGTCGTTCCTCACAATCAAAGCGCAAACCGTAGCTTGGGACCGTAGGTTCGGAGGATGGTTTTGATCGGAGGAACACGTGCCTGGAAAGCTCAAGCCGCTCGACGTCGAACGTGAAATGAAGCCCGGTAAGTATGCCGACGGCGACGGGCTCTACCTGATCGTCACCGGCCCCGCGGCGAAGAGTTGGTCCTATCGTTATTGGAAGGGCGGCAAGGAGCGGTGGCACGGCCTCGGTTCCTTCAAGGACGTATCCCTTAAAAACGCTCGTCTCGCACGTGATGCAGCTCGCCTACGCGTGAAGGGGGATCGCAATACTGCCGGCGTAGACATCGTGCAGGAGCGCCGTGATGCCCGCCAAGAGGCGAAGGCAGTGGAAGCGCAGAACGCGGCGCCGACATTCGAGGAGTGCGCCGAGGTCTATATCCGCGCGCAATGGTCGACCTGGAGCGAAAAGCACCGCGACCAGTGGCCCTCCTCGCTTAAGCGATATGCCTATCCAACGATTGGGAAGTTGACGATCGCGGAGATCAAGCCGAGCCATATCCACCAATTGCTCGAGCCGATCTGGCTGACCAAGCGGGAAACCGCCAACCGCGTGCGCGGTCGAATCGAGACGATTATCGCCAGGAATGCAAACATCGACGATTCCGACTTCCGTAATCCCGCTGAGCTGACGAAACAGCTGCGCGAGAAGCTCCCAAAGCGCCCCAAGCGCGTCATCCGTCATCACCCGGCCCTGCCCTACGCCGAGGCCGCCCGGTTCATGAGTGAGCTTCGTGCCGCCGAGGGGCGCGCCGCGATGGCGCTGCGCTTCCTGATCTTCACCGTGTGTCGCACGAACGAAATCGTCGGCGCCAAATGGTCCGAGATCGATCGGACCTTTCCGACCGGTGCGGTTTGGCGGATCCCCGGCGAGCGGATGAAGATGGACCAGGACCACTGCGTCCCGCTCTCTCAGCCGGCGCTCGATGTGCTCGACGGGCTCAGCAAAGGCCAGCAGAGCGAACTGATCTTCACCAATCCGGATGGCCAGGAGTTTTCCGAGAACGCGATGCTCGCGGTCCTCGATCGCATGGGCTACGGGCACGTCACCGTGCACGGCTTCCGCGCGACGTTCGCGACCTGGGCCGAGGAATGCACAGACTATCCGGACGGCGTGCGCGAAGCGGCTCTGGCGCACAAATACAAAAGCGAGACGACCGCCGCGTACCAGCGCGGAGCTAAGCTCGAGAAACGGCGGGCGCTCATGAGCGACTGGGCTAACTTCATTCGCGCGCCATCGAAGGTGATCCAGCTGGCGCGCGGCTAGTGTACTCAAAAACCGGTCCCGTGACTCACAGAAGCAATGTCTGCTCTGCTCCTAAAGCGACGCGGTTACCGCACGGCAGCGAAATGACGCGAAGGGCCAGAAGGCGACGTACGAGCCATCATGCGTCGCGAGGAACGATGTAGAGCAGATGAGGCAGTATAAGCTCTGGAG
>NZ_JBHMET010000026.1:0-79565 GCF_042430365.1 Bradyrhizobium erythrophlei | reverse complement strand
TCATCAGGTGGGGGAGTTTCAAGTGACCATACCCGGGGGATTTTGACCGACCCACGGGGCGCCTTGCGACGCTCGATTTGATCTCTGGGGGGCGCGTCGATTGGGGAACAGGAGAATCCGCCTCGCTCATCGAAATGCATGGATTTGGGATCGAGCCCGAGCTGAAGAGTGCCATGTGGCGGGAAGGCGTCGAGCAGACCGCCAATATGATGACGATGCAGCCGTATCCCGGGTATGACGGGCAATTCTTCAAAATGCCGACACGTAACGTTGTACCAAAGCCAGTCCAGAAGCCACACCCACCGATCTGGATGGCGTGTTCGCGACGCGAAAGCATTTTGCGGGCTGCGCGTCACGGGCTGGGGGCGCTGGTATTTGGCTTTGTCGAACCGTCCCAAGCCAAAATCTGGCGCGACGAGTATTACGAGGTCATCAAGTCCGAAAAATGCGTCCCCATCGGTCATTCGGTGAACGCCAATATCGCCACGCTCAATGGCATGATGGTTCATGAGAACGCCGAAGAAGCCATGCGTCGAGGACTCGATGGCTTCAGGTTCTTCGGCTATTCGATCGCGCACTACGCGGTCTATGGCGAACACCGTCCTGGCCGAACCAATCTATGGCGGCGCTTCCAAACGATCAAGGACGAGATGAAAGAGACGCCAGGCTCGGGCAGCATCGGACGGCCTCAAACTGTTCGCGACCATCTCATGAGCTATGCCCATATCGGTATCGACCAGATGATTTTTATCCAACAGTGCGGCATGAACAAGCACGAACACATCTGCGAAGCACTCGAGCTTTTTGCCGATCAGGTCATGCCCGCGCTTAAAGAAGGGGAGGACGAGCGCGTTAGGCAAAAAGAGGAGGAATTGGCACCCTACGTAGAGGCAGCACTTGTCCGAAAGTCCTCGATGCCTGAGCTGAGAGAGGCGGACATCCCAAATGTCGAAGCGATCGGCGTTGTGCTCGAGCGTTGTAAAGGCGAGGATTACGCTTTGTCAGGAGGCACCTACGCGGACCCAACCCGCGGAGGCGCTATTCCGATGGCTTCGCGCGAGGCCTTCATCAAGTCGGCCAAGGGCGACCTCTAGTGGACGGCACGATGGGAAGCGGTCGAGTTCACGGCCCTGTGGATGAGTTGCCAGCGGCGGCCGAGTGCCGACCATCCGGCCTACATGAAATCATAGTCGTCCAAATCCGGCGAGGTACCTGGCGCACGTTCGCTATCCTCGGTATTCCTGCCTTCACTGTCGTTAGCCTTGGACAGGTATAGTGGAGGTTTGTTTGCTCGTTGCCATTCCCCGTTGCTGTTCTTCGTCCACTTGTCGGGATGTTGGGTAGGGTCAAGCACCATCAGCGAGTCACTCATCTTAACAAACCCTAACTCCGCGGCGCGATCTTTTGCTTCCGGGTTGAAAGAATGGGAGAGTAGCAACGGTCGATCGCCGTCCTGCCGAAGTTGATGTTCCAGGAGAATATCGCCTGCGTTATCAACAAGCGGGTGGGTAACCCGAAAATCTACCGTGGACGTGGTGTGAGTTCGCCCAGGAAATTGTTCCCGCCACTCGTCTCCATCGAACAGTCCACTCATGCTCCTACCGCCTTCCGCGCGGAGGAGTCCGACACTCTTGTCGCCTAGCTGATAACTGAAGTATCGAGCGTTTGCCGAATCGGACTGCGTGCCACCGTGACGATAGGCAATCTGCGCTGTGCGTTCGGCTTTCGAGGATACGCGAGACGAGTAACGCTGTGGGTTCGCAGCGATTTCCCCTATTTCATCACCATGAAAATCCTCCACTTTCCTCTCAAATGAAGAGCGTGAGATCTCCACAATAGGCGGCTTGGAAACGAGAGAGTACGGTCGTGTTGCCGCCGAAGAGGAACTGGCGTATGAGCTCGGCGCCGCCACGTGCATTCTATCAAACATGTCCGCAAACCTCTGGCCGTCCGCGTCATCAGCGTCGGAAACAGAGGGGAATTGGGTATAGGATGAGCCATCGATTCGGTTGTACATGCGCGGTTCGCGTTCCTATCAGCAGGATGGTTTCGCAGAGAAGCCTGTGAGACCCTGCAGAGACCGATAGTCAACCCAGCTGACGAAAAGCTGACGCGCAGGCGTTATGCGTGTGAGAGCCGCGTCTGAAGGACGCGCTATTGCGATCGCGCCATCCCATGCCGCTCCTTCAAGAGCGGTTGTAGGCTGGTCTTCCCGGTTTCAGCCTTCCCGTCAATTGCGAGCGACAGGTTGAGATTGTTGCGCAACATCGGATTCCCGGGATCTGTTGCCAGGGCCTGCCGATATAGCGCTTGTGCCTCATCGTGACGGCCCTCGTTGTCGAGGACAACACCTTTGGCGTTCAGTGCGCGCACGTCACCAGGGACCGCAAGCAAGACGTTGTCGAGTACCTCAAGCGCCTCATCCGAGCGCTTGCGCGCCAGCAAGGTCCGAGCGAGCGGAATCGCCGCATCAATGTTGCTCGGTTGATTCTTCAGCGCGGCGCGCAAAGTGTCCTCGTCAACGTCCCCTCCAAGAGCGTGCGCAATGCGATCGCGCATGGCAGGATTGATATCCTTGGCGTCCAGTAACGCAGGGCGTGGCGTCTCCTGCAGTGAAAGACCCGAATGATCCAAGCTAGCGCAACCTCCGAGTTGCAGAATGGCAAGCAACGCCACCAGCGCTGGGCAGGAGTCCGGACGAAAGTAACACAACCGTCGCCGGACCTTCATCTCACGTGCCTTCATGCTATCTCTGTTGGCCGGCTGCGGAAACAAGGTCACGACGCTCCCCTGACGCAGCCCTATCCTTGGAAGCCGTGAGCTTGACGGATCCAACCGGCTGGACCGTGAAATCCGGGGCGAGATCCTGGTAGGACAGAACGGGCAGATCCATCCCATTGCGGGCGAGGAAGCCGCGGACGAAGCGCCGGATATCCATGGAGCCAAGGATGACGGGTTGGGCCTGACCCGGTGCGATGCTCGAGTGGATCTGACGGAACTGTGACAGCAGTTGTTCGCTCTGCGCATCCTCCAAAACCAGGTAGGGCCCAACGGCTGTATCGCGCACCGCACCGCGAACGATATCCTCAGTCTCACGTTCGATGATAAAGGCGGGCAGAACACGGTGGGCGTTGGCATAGCGATGACAGATCTGACGCTTCAGACCAGAGCGAACATATTCGGTCAGCAGGACGGCGTTTTGCTCGCGTTCGCTCCATTCTGCCAATGCCTCCAAGACCAGCCGAGTGTTGCGAATGGGGATGCCCTCGTCCAGTAGGCGGCGCAGAACATCGGCTATCCGGGGGACCGGTGTCGTGCGCAGTACCTCCTTCACCAGATCGGCATACTCCTGCTCCATCCGGCCGAGCAATTGACGCGTCTCCTGAATGCCCACCAAGCGCTGAGCATAGCGAGTCAATGTCGAACGGACGCGCAAGGCGAGGATTTCGCCTGCATGGTGATACCCTATTCCAGCGGCTTTGAGAGCCGGTGCATGGCCTTGTTCGATCCAGATCCGATTCGTCTCTGGGTCTTGTCGAAAGGGGATACCACTCAATTCAATGTTCGCCAGGTCGTCATTGAGCATGAGTTGTGCCGGGTCAACCAAATCCCGTTCGACTGGCACGCCCTCGACGTCCACCCTGAATTGCGCCGGGGCTAAATTCTGATCAAACCGGACAGGGATACGTGGAATCGTGATGCCAAGATCGGCTGAGACCAATTCCGAAGCGCGTCCGATGCACTGTTCGAGTTCCGTCTTGTCGATTGCATGTGCTAGGTTCGGTGCAAGGAATAGCGCGATCGGAAGCGCCTCCGTAGGCACGGTTTGCTTCTGAGCCTGTGCTGGAGCTGAGGCTGAAGCAGTGACATTGGTTCCTGTCTTAGCGGATGTCTTGGCGCCTTGCACTCCACCCCTGATATAGCTCGCCGCCGCGAAGAGTGCGGCCAGGATGACGAATGGAGGCAGAGGAAAACCAGGAACCAGCCCCATCACAACTAGGACGCAGGCTGACAGTCGTAACGCCTGCGTACTGGCCGTGAGTTGGTTGACGATATCGGTACCAAGATTGAGCCTGGAAGCTCCATTCACACGAGTGACAATGGTTGCGGCTGTAATCGACAGCAGCAGAGCCGGAATCTGTGAAATCAGCGCATCGCCTATTGTCAGCAGCGTATATTGATGGAGCGCCTCATCGAAGGACATGCCCTTTGAGAGTAGGCCGATGGTGATGCCGCCCAGCATGTTGATGCAGATGACTATGAGTCCGGCAATGGCATCGCCCTTCACGAATTTCATCGCGCCGTCCATGGCGCCATGAAGCTGGCTTTCTCGCTCCAGTGCGGCGCGCCGGCTGCGGGCTTCATGCTGATCGATATGGCCGTTGCGTAGCTCAGCGTCGATCGCCATCTGCTTGCCCGGCAGAGCGTCCAGAGTAAAGCGTGCCGAAACTTCCGCGACGCGTTCAGCGCCCTTGGCGAGAACCATGAACTGTACCATGGTCACAATCAGAAATATGACAATACCGACCGCGATGTTGCCTGATATTACGAAATCGCCGAACGTGTGAATGATGCTGCCAGCGTCGCCCTCAGCGAGAATCAGCCGCGTGGTTGCGACGGTCAGCGCCAGACGAAAAACGGTGGAGATCAGGATAACGCCCGGCAAGGACGAAAAATCAAGCGGCGTGCTGAGATACAGGGCAACCATCAGCAGCAATATGGCAAAACCCAGATTGAAGCCGATCAGCATGTCGATCACTACGATCGGGATCGGCATGATCATCATCCCGATTGCCAGAAGCAGCATCAACGCGACCATCAGATCCGGCTGTGCCGGAGCGCGCGCGATGAACTTACGCAGAGCGTTGGCCATGAAGAGCCTTATTGTTGTTTGATTGAATCCACACTGCCACGCAATGACACGTAGCTTTTGAAGACGGCGCGCGCCTCAGCCATGCGGCCGGCTTGTCGCAGCGCGCGACTGCGCAAGAGCATCAAAGGGAGACGCGAAGACGGTTGGTCATCAAGTGTGTCAAGTCTATCCAGTACCGACAGTGCTTCGTCACCGCAGCCTTCCGCGATGAGAGCATACGTTAGAATGCGGAGTAGGTCGACGTCTTGAGGGTTGTCTCGGGCAACCAGTCGTAACAGAGCCAAGCTTTGTGCGCTCTGCCCACATGCGAGGTGGACATAGGATAGGACGCAGAGCAGATCGCGCTCCTGCCCAGAGATCAGCGGGACCTCACCGGATTTGGAAGCGTCCGGCGGCGGGGTAGGAGATAAGTGTTGCACTCCGTCCGGGTCAACCATCGCTAACCTTTGATCAAGCTGTTCTGATTCTGCCGGAGCAGGATAAGCCGCCTCAGCTGTTGCTGCACAATAGGGATACCTTCACGTGACACCGAATCATCTGGCGCCGCCGATAGCACATCGGCTAGGTGTTCCAGAAGAATGCCGTGCTTCTCTGCGCGCAGCACGTCCGGATGACGTAGTCGTGGCGTGACGAAGGAAAGCAGGCTGCGGGCGAGATTGGGGCCGTCGAGCCAAGCCAACGCCGAACCTGGGTCAATCTCTTTGATCTGAGCGCGCGTCTCTGTGCTATTGATGCGCGAGATCGCATCGATATCGTCGACCTCTTCAGCCTCGATCGTGGCGTCAACCGGTAGATCCCGCGCTTGCGTATCCGACCAAACAAAGGTGGGCTCTTTGCCGTGATTTGCATGAGCACCCTCGATCTCCGTGTTATCGGCTTGAGGGATGGTCGGCGTAATGGCAGATGGATGATCGTCGACGTCGAACCTTTGAAAAGCCGTACTCCGCTCTACAGGGTACTGGGGCAGCCTAGCCATGATGTTCTCCGTTGTGCCTGCAGGGTTGAAAACTCTAATAGGGGAGAGCAGCTAGCCGGCCATTCCGGCTCAGTAGCACACGTCCTTCTTCGATCCGATTGATCGTCCATCCATCACTCAATAGCGCGCCCTCGAAGTATTTTTGACCACCGACAAGAAGATATGGCTCGCTTCCGTGCCACACAGCTTGGACAGCAATCGAAGACGGCATCTTTTCCTCCTTCACTGCAACGCCGTTCACCAGTGTCAGATCACCATTCGTGTGATTGTCGAACCACTTCTGGACCTCCTGCCATTTGCTCACCAAGGCAGGTGTAATGGTGCCCTCCGCTGTCACAACGCCCAGCCCAGAACCCACTTTGATATTGAGAAGGCCCCCTCTATCAACTTCCTCTTGGAGTAGTTCGGCAGCTGCATAAGCGGTCCGAGCATCAGGGCCGTTGAGGGAGTGCTTGGGTACAAGTTCGGCGCCAAGGGAGGAATCGGCACTCGGTGGCCCCGCGCTGTCGTTATCACGGAAGATGGTTGAGAGTGTGCCGATCCCTACAGAACTGAGCAAAACCAAGGCGAATGCGATGACCGAGATACGCGAGAAGCCTATTGAACTAGCTTGCGCGGAATCCTGTATCGACCAGCGAATCGACATCGCACCGGCATGAATGACGGCAGGAAGAGGGACCACGACTCGCTCGCCCGGCGAAATATTCTCGTGTCCCTCCACGCCGATTTGCGTAGCGAGGGCCTCGATCTCGATTGAATTGCAATGTGGGTTGATGCGAAGGTGATGCGGCTCGAGCCCTTGTTCAAGGAAGACCAGATCGGCGTCTAGACCACTGCCGATTAGGCTCACACCGATACCCGCTTTACCGGTCAGCCCGGAGTAAAGCCCCGATAGTACTTCGAAATTGAGAGAAGTCGGTTCATTCACGGATGATCTCCTGAACAACGAGAGCCGTACGGCGGTGGCCGTACGGCTCGTTCGGAGTTCGTCAGTCACATGCGCAGCCAGGATAGCTGCGCGATGAGCTTCTTTTCATGCAGGACTACTGAACGCGCTCGTCGGCTACCTTCTTCATGGACTGGAGCTGGGTCGTAACGATGCGCGTCGTAACGCTTTTTTCCGCAGCCTCTTCGGTAACAGCTGTCAGGGCTGCGAGCTGCTTCTGGAACTCGGCATTTCCAGCAGCTTCAGCGCCTGCGGCGACAATCGTATTGCCAGCAGTGCTAGCGGCCCCACCAGCAGCTCCAGCGCCAGAAGCACCAACTTTACCAGGCATATCGTTTCTCCATGCTATTTGAATTGTGCCGCCATGGACGGATTGCGTCGCCATGGACGGCTTGCTTCGCCTGACGTCAGACCATCCGACGTCAGGGATTCTCTTCTGTTTCGGCCATAGCGTCGTCGAGATCACTCATCGTTTCAGTTACAAGTTGAATTCCGATGGTGCCGAGAACCCTGTCAAAGGCCTCGCGCAGCGCTGCTGCATCCGAGCCACCGCCAGAAGCGGCCGCACCATCGCCCGCACCTTCTGCACCACGCGGTCCGCCTTTGTCGGGATGCTGGGTCCGCGCTGGCGGCTGTTGTCCTTCGCCTCCGCGAGCCACATGGGTGGACGAATCACCGCGTCCAGCCGCGCCTCCGTTCGATACGCGCATTTGGGGATGCCCTACGTTCATTTCCATTCACGGTCGATGGACGGCAGTGCCGTCTAGTCGTCCTCATGGTAGGAGGGCTAGCTTTCGAGAAGCTGACGAATCTGAAAAGAATGCAAAATAAACAAATGGAGATCGCATTGATTTTTAGGGGGCGCATTGATGTGCCAATCGGCGCCTTAATTGCGGTTTGTTGTCAATCCCTTTTGAACGCGCCAACGGCACGACGGTAGCCCTCGTGCCGTGGGAGCTGGCCAGGATAGCGGAGAGGTTACGAGCGCTGCTGAGGTTTGATGGTGATCGGCCCATAGTTCGCCTGCTGATGCCATCGCTGGGGTCATGGTCCTTTCCGAGGTTGCGCAGCGCTTCATGATGACGTCCGGGTCGGGCGCCTCAACGTATCCAGCTGAATGCAAACGGCCGCCATCAACCGATTGACCGAGATCGCCACAATTACCGTCCAGAAGATCCGTGGCGAACGCCGTGAAGTCTTCCGGTTCCGGCAAAGTGTTCTCGATGCGCGCGCGCCGGCTGACGAAGCGGGACTGAACTGTGGCGCCGACCAAGGACGCGCAGCTACCGAGGCTCTTTTCCCGTCGGAGAATGGGCAACACGGAGAGGGTGGACCGAAAGGTCGATGTCGAACACCGTCGCCGGATCCCATCGGTCAGAACGATGGCCCGCATCATGACGATCGGATGGGATTTGATCTCGAGGGCAGCGTAAGTCTCGTTGGCTCATTCGCCCGCGGCGTTACGAACATGAAGCGGCGGTTCGGGCGGCATTCATCATGCCTTGGTCGACCAGGCAGACCAAGGCACGGACGCGCCTCGAACTCGTCAACGGCAAATACATGGCCGCGACAAATCGATCTGCTCCAAACCGGACTAATCGGCGCAGAATAACCCGAACTGCATCAAAAATGCGTCAGAGCCGAAATTGCGCGCCGAATGACGCATTGATTTGTCCTGGAGACCGCAGCCTCAGTTGTTAGCATAGGAAAAGCTGCGATCGCCAAACTAGTTTTGACCGCGGGCAAGACGGTCGAGATGGTGTCAGGCCAGCTCGGCGTAAATCTGAAATTCGCTGTTTCATTAAAAGCGGCAACCCTCGGCGGCGAGAAAGTGCTGCTGGCCTTGGAGATCGGGAAGGCGCACAACCCGGTCCGTGAGCTGCAACGGCTGTCGGGCAAGAAACGTGATAGGGGCGACATCTTGTGTGAAGCCGGCGAGTACGACCGAGAGAAGACAGATTCGTGCTCGCCATCATTGCGGACCCGTGAAACAAGCTTGCGAGGCTCTCGGCACAACCGGCCCGTACGCGGCAGCAACGGCTTGCGCGACCTGCTGACGCGAAGGATGAGCACGATCAGTGCTGAGGCCGCGCAAGCGAGCCTCTCAGGCCGTGTTCGGAGATAATGGCATCATGCTGAGATAGGCTGGAACCCCTGCGCTGGCGTACGTTCGGCCTCAATGCGTGACTTCAGGTTGTTCAAATAGCTCTCCGCATGGGATTGCGCGACCGAAAGCGGCAGGTTCACGCCCGCCGTGGCGGCCTCTTCAAGCACCGTCTTCACCAGCCCGTTGCGTATCGCGAGTTTGACCTCAGGGCCAGCGATGCAGCCCACCGCCTGCGCAGCGAGACTGAGGCCGGCTTCTTCCAGCGCCTGCTTCATATTGCCACCGCTAATTGCGGTATGCAGAAGATTTGCTGCTTGAGACTCGCACTGGAGCACCATTGATGCGAGATCGGCCAGTTCGCCCAGGCCCGGAATAAAGCCGAGCACACCAACCGCCGTTGCGGTCCAATCAAGCACCTTCGAGCCCACCTTGAGCACATCGTCGAGCGCGTGCATGAGAGCGCCGCCGTTCTTCTTCGCAGATTTGATGTCGGGCTGGTCCGCAGTGCCCATCATCATGTCCGCGACAGCGTCCTCCGCAGAAGTGGTTTTCGCGTCATGGGTCTTCACCTGCTGAACGGTGCGGTTCGCAGTCGACATGTTGCTGTAGAACTGCGTGAAGTCGCTACCGCTGATGTGGCCGGAATCGACCGTATGCCCGCCGCCGAAGTCAAAAAACTTGTGATGCGTCTTGTAACCCGTAATCGAATTGTTCAGCAGTCCGAACAACAGAGGATCCGAGAGCAGCTGCGACGCCGCCTGTCGCACCTCCGGGGCAAGACTCTTATCATCGGCCATCTTCACAAGCTTCTCTCGGGTCAGGTCGCCATCCCCGAAGAAAGCGCTTCGATTCTTGTTGATCGTATCGAGTGTGTTTAGCTCGATCTGCGTGAGGCTCATCTTCGACGACGCGACCTGGAGGAAGTCCTCTTTGTGGACCTTGTCTATCTCGCCACCGTATAGCTGCTTCCAGGCGTCCTGGTGATTGAGGAAGTATTGAGCGGCTGCGATGACCTGGGGCGGGCATTTGCCGGTCTTGGCGCTGCCGTCGACGATCTGCCTGAAATCCGTCAGACTAAGGTTCTTCGGGAGGTTGTCGGAATATCGGTAAAGCTCGCGCAATGCATCGCTCTCGGTCATAACCGACGGCAGCCCATTTCCGGTACCGTCGGATGGAATGTAGTTTTGCACGTAGTTTTGCGCTTGCTGCTTCTCGAATGCGGCAACCTGCGAGTGATGGTCGGAGAATGCGGACAGATCGTTCGCCTTGATCTTGCCGCCGCAGAGGCCGTCGCCTTGAGAGCCGATCGCATAAAAGAGCTCTGGGTCCTGCTGCAATCCTTCGATCGCCGCCTTCAAATCCGGTGGTGTGGAGGGGTCGCTAGCCTTGTCTCCCAGCGAGTCCCAACTGAGCGGGCATTGGTCCTTATGACGGTTGAGCACTGCTACGATCTGCAACTCTTTGTCGGTCAGAGTGCCGCCGTTCCACGTGATCCTTGAGCTAGGTACGGGCGCCGAAGCGATGGAGGTGATTGTAGAGGACGACTTCTCGGCCTGCGCCAACGCGTCGTACGCGGCTTTCACATCCGCCGGCAGCAGATCCAGCGCGTGGTGCTGCAGTCGTTCCAATTCTTCCATCCCTGACTTTGCATCCGACGGCGCCAAATCCCGTGGCGAGGATGGATCGCTGGGCTTGTCTCCTGATGAGTAACTGGACAACGTCGCCTCGAAGCGCGAAAATGCACTTTGCTGAGACTGGCAGAGCGTCTGCGCAGAAGCGCCGAGCGCCCCCGGAATATCATGCAGAGCCGGGCTGGTGGATAGCAAAGAATTACTAACCGACATGTACATCCTCTGGTGTGAGATTGAAGATCGCCACAAAAGCACGATGTGGCGCCGCTGTGTTGGCGGTGATCAACAAGCAAGAGGTGATGGTCGTGTTGACGGGCCCGACTGCCGCCGGCCGGTTCGCCAAAACGTACCTCCACACATGCTTCTGATTGGTTCGCGGGTTACAGGTTAGTAGGCGTAGCTTTCGAAAACCTGACGGTCTGAGAAGGACGGCCGCTCAAACTTGCATGAGGCTGTCAAACCATGTTTTCGCTCGACCGTCCCCGCAGTCATCATCCTTTCGGAGGTCGGCGCGCCGGATCTGCCATTCGGCGAACACGCGTCGTCTATTCTGCATTCGCTCAACCAGCGAGAGGGAATTATCAAGATGAAGCGGATTGCCTACGCGGCGGCCGCGCGCCTGCTTGCAAGCTCCCGCCCCCAATGACTTGCCAGTGGTTGCGGTGCAACTGAGGCGAAGTCTCACGCTGGGATCGAAGTCTCACGCTGGGATCTATGAGAGGCGGGTGGTGAGAGTGTGCCGGCCTGCTCGCCAAATCCGCAGGCCGGGTTCCGCTTGGGGAGGCGAGTCCAGGAAGCTATGCCGGCTCGGTGAGGCACTGACGAGAAAGCGTGAGCAACAGGGAGGCTCCGCAGATGCCAACGCTTCAAGGCTCGTCTCTACCATCCCATTTGACCTCTGGATGGCCCGGACACATCCTGACGTCCCGTGGTGTCCGGTATGTCGATGACGGGTGGTGCACAGTGGACGATGCAGAGCCCACAAAATCAGGAGCCAGTCTCTGCAACGACCGGTCCGGGACCAAGCGAGCCCTCGTCCATTGGTAGTTCAGCATAGCCGGCACGTTTGCCTGATGGAAGCGGTACGGGTCGAAAGACCTGCGCACCGTTCTGCGAGAGGCGGGGGGTGGAACTCCTCCAGCCTACTCGCTCGCGGTACCAACCGCGTTGGTTCAGACCCCCGCGGTTACTGGCCTGCCCGCGGCGTGAGACGAACCGCCCCTTCAACCAACTCGGCGATGTAGGGCCGTTGGCAGATGTTGACAATTGTGGAGCGGTTCGCAGTCGGCATGAGATTCGCCTCGCGCAGTGCGTCCATCAGCCCGAACGTGGCCCATTGCACGTGGCTCCTTGGGTTGAGCGGGAAGATGTCGCCGAAATCGAGCACCCGCTGACCCGCTGATGCTCTGACAGACGATGGCCCGGCTTCATTCACCTGCTCACTTCGAGCGCGGGGATGGTGCGTAAGACGAATGTCAGTGGCCCCTCCGGGCCCCAACTCCCCCGTGTAGTGCTCACCGCGGATATTGTAGTTCATCCGCGGCTGGTCCGAATCCGGCGCGAGCCCCAAGTGGAACAGCGCGTCCGCTAGCTGTCTGGGCGCGCGTTGGGTGCCGTGAGAAAAGCTCCGCGGAGTGGCATGTGAGACATCAAAGAGCTCAGAATGGCCGGCTGCGGGGTTTCCCCCAGCACTGGAAGACGATTCCCCCAATGCCTGTCGAAACAGATCGGCATCCTCCTGAGTGAGGACGTAGGACCCTGGGGACATTGGTGGGGACCCGCCACCGTTGATTCGATTGAAGTCCATAGCACTCTCCTTTCCTCTGTGAACCTAAGACACGATCGTCTTAAAGGCTACCGTCTGATGCTAAGAGGATTAGCTTTCAAGAAGCTGACGAGTCTCAGAAGGATGACAATGAGCCAATGGCGACGCATTGCGAAAGTGTTTCCTGTCTTGCTTTTGATCTGTCGTTGACGAGGCGATCGAGCACGCAGATTTCGGTCGCAGTCTCTGCCAGGCGATCGACGCAGGTCCTGATCAGGAAATGAGTTTCGATCTCCTGGGTTGTGCAGAAGAGCTTGTAGATGTTACTTTCGCGATCGCCAATATGGATGCATCGTCCCGGATGATCCAGGAGTTGCGTAGATTGCTTGGGAGTTTCATACCGGATGCTTTCCTTTATCTCGATGGGAATCCGGTCGTCGGATTGATTTTCTTTTGAGCCGCGGCCGGTCCCTTGAATTTCTTCCGGATCCAGATCTTAGCTGCCGCCAACGCTAGTGCCACACCCTCGATTGTCACTGCGAGGCTCGAATGTATCAGGATGTGGCAAGCCGTGTGGGATCTGAGGCGACCCGTCCTGTCCACTGTTTATGCTCTTGGTGATGCCGATCGCTTCTGATCTTTCGCGTTGACAGCTAAATTCGGTTGTGTCGTGCAGTACAAGAGCGAGACCTTAAGTGGCTACGGAACGATCACCTGTCGATTGGAATTGTTCGGTCAGAATGCCTGCGCCGCTGACCCGGTCATTAGAGAAGAAGCAGCAGGCGCCTTGCTATCCAATCCTGGCAGACGAGCGGCATGCTTTGTCACATGGCGCTTTCAATCTGCGTGAGCAGCTGGCGGAAGCCGTCGCTCAACCGCGCGTCCCTAAACTCGCATCCACTAATCTCTCGATCAGTCATCTTTCAAGGATCGCAAATAGCCTTTTGCCGATCGAACCCTTAATTCAGCCCCATAGAGATCCCCGCGCAGATCAGGTGCTCAGCAAGGAATTATCAGCAAGGAATCACAAGTGATTCTTTCGAATCAAGATTTCATCGATCAGCGGATCAGCCCGCGTGACCTAGGTTTTGGGTAATTGAAAGCTCTGCTAGGAGCACCACTGGTGGGTGCCCGCTATGGCTGTGAGCGAGGCTTGGGTCGCGGAGCTTTGCCGGCACAAGCCCCGCAGGGACCCTCGATCACGCGGGGAGGCATTAAGCCGGAGCCTGGATGGATACTTGGCATTAGCCCGAGCTCAAGCGGCAGATCGTCGGTGCGGCCTGGGGATGATGGCTACGGCGAAGTTTGGACCGAGTTCGTTGTAGAGGTGGTGGTCGGGAAGTTGCCTACGCCGCCCGAATTGGCCGCAAAACTGAAAGGCACAGCGGAGCGGCAGCCGGCCCAATGATTGCCATTAACGCTGTCGCTACGTCGCCTTTCTGACGTTCAGGGTTCCTTCAACGCTCCGTCGACGTGCTCGCTTTCATCCTGTTCCGCGCCACTCTCGGCTCTTCCGACCTAGCGAGATCCCTGGATGCACTCATCGATGAGATTGTACAAGTACGCCGGCCAGAGCGAGCGTCGCCAAGCGCTCTGCGTTGGCGACGTCAATGTATCGGCGGGGGCGCGCCCCTGCGGTAGGCTGGGCTTGGTACCTAGCCGGTGGGTGAATCTTCACCCGAGCCTGCAGGCCAATGGCTAGGATCCAGCTGCGGTGTGAGACAAATAAACCCCTCCTCTCGCCATTCGGCTGTGTGGGGCACGCCAAGCATCGTGAAGGTTGTTGTTGGGGTATCCTTGCTCGGCAGGACTCCGCGGCTGCTTAGCATGTTGATCTGATCGACTGTGGCTGTCTGGCGAGTGAAGACCCAGTATTCCTTGGCGCGACGCCCGTTTTGCAGGACGAAATCTCCGAGTTCTGGCCGCCCAGTCCCGGCGGACGACGACGGCCCTGCTTGCGACGGGCCGGCTTGCGATGGCCCACCACGCACCAGCCCGGGTTCAAGGTGCTGCCAAATCGGATCGTTGCCGAAATCGGAGGCTTCCGCGGCTCGGGATGGCCCTGCCTGGGATGGCTCGGGGTCGACCTCCCGCCAAATCCGATCCTGATCGAAATCGGGGGCTTCGGCCAGCGCCTGCAACGCGCTCAGCTCGTGCTCAAAGCCCGCTGAATCGGGGGGCGGGGGTGCGTCGGACCGTGGGCTCGTGTTCGCTGGCTCTATTGGGTTGAAATCCATCCTGTCCATCCTCTCAGATTACGGAGCGGCTCGAGCCCTTGTTCGACGAAGGCCAATCGTATTGCGACCTGCGGAGAACTATTTCGCAGGCTCGCGTTGAGCGACCCTGCGAGCTACCGTCAAAATGGTGCCAACCACGCTTCGGGTCGAGCATCGAGTGCCCCGAGGTGCACGTCGATTGCGGTCGCCGGGCGGCATCGCCGTCCAGACATCCGCGCTCTCATGATGGGAGGTTTAGCTTTCGAGAAGCTGACGGGCATAAGGATTCACGCCGACAGGACCGCATTGATTTCCGCCGTAAGCTGCCCCGTATTTTCGAGTCATCTCTGGCCGGGTCCAGATTCGCGCGTGATGCTGTCCTTGTGCTGCGGTGCCTCCGAAGAATAAGGGCCTTCCAGTCGTCCATCGCGAACGACCGTGGTCGAGGAGCCACGAAACAACATCAAAACCGATTCCCTGGACGGCTTTTCGAGGACGGCGGGGTTTCGCCGCGCCTGCGCCTCCGTGACTAGGCCTTTGAGCGTCTGGTCGACGAGCGCGATGAAGCGTGGTGGACCAGAAGCCAGCACGAGGCCATCTCCCGGTGCCGGTCTCACGATATAGCGCTCATCGGAGATGTTGAGTGCGTCGAGAGTCGTCTTGAATGCATCGAAGGTGATCGAATTCAACACAAGCAAACGACTTTGCGCCTCGTGTGCTCCCGATATGTAAAGCACGAGCCCATCGTAGTACCATTGAAGATTGTAGAGGTTGGTCAAACGGTCGAGGAACTCTCGCGGTGGCAGATCCGACAGCCGCCCGCGAATCCGACCCTTCACCTCGGCGCTGACGTTGACTCTGATGTGGAGGTTGTTGCCGAATTCCTGCAACGTCGCAGAGAGGTCCTGATCGAGAACCGTATAGCTATAAGGTGTCGAAGGCAGCGATAGGGAAGCGCCGAGAGCCCGAACAATTCCGAGGAAAATGAAAAATCCGACATATAGAACTCTCTTCAAAACGCACAGCATCGTGGATCGGATGAGCATTCCCGGGTCTCACACTGAAACTCGCCTCAACATGGAATCCAAAAATGATCTTTAGGTGACGCTGTCAGCGCATGTTCGTCAGGTTTTCGTCAGCTCGCCTCTCTATGATATTGATCCATTAATCGGTAACGAACGACTGGTCTCATCTCAGGAGAGTAATGACCCCTTTCATGATGTTTGGCGCTGCGCCGATCTCTCCCAGTCCGGTCGAATGTCTCACCAAGGCCTGCTCGCCGACAGTCCTCGGCGAGCTGACTCAGTTTCAACAAGGTCTTGTGGAAGCGGCTTCGGATCAGCGTGCCGCCTCCTCATCCGCAGATAGGGCGGCGTTCGTTCCGTCGGTGTCGGAGCTTCAACGTGTAGTCACGCAGGCGAGTCCGCCAGGCGAGCGCGTCCTTCAGAGTCTTTCCGCAATGTATCGGAGCGATACGGTTCCATCTGCGGCGGTCGGCAGCGTGTCGGCTTCTCTCAGGGATGTCCAGCCTGGGCCGGCCGCGCGGCCCCTCTTGCCGGCGGAAGACGTTGGACCGCGTACGGCTGGCAAGGCGGAAGGGGTGGAAAATTTCGAATCGATGTTGGCGAATCTGCGCGATGTTTACAAAGACGTCATTCAAGTTTCGCTCGTCTCCAAGAGCACCAGCGCCGTCAGCTCATCTCTGAACAAGCTGCTGTCGGCGGGCTGAGCGACGTTGATGACTGTCGTGAAGTATAGTGAAATCGGACGTGGCCGCCCGTCGGCGCGGCGGTTTCATGTTCTTGCTGTGCTGCCGCTTCTCCTGCTGCTGATCGGCTGCAAGGCCGATCTCTACACCAAAGTTCAGGAGCGTGAAGCCAACGAGATGCTTGCGCTCCTCCTTAGCAAGGGTGTCGATGCGGCCCGTGTTGTCGCTAAGGACGGGACCAGCACGATTCAGGTCGAAGAAAAGCAGCTAGCTTTTTCGATCGATCTGCTAAATGTTGAGGGGCTGCCGCGCCAACCTTTTAAGAATCTCGGCGAGGTGTTCAAAGGATCGGGCCTGATTGCCTCGCCGACCGAGGAGCGTGCGCGTTATGTTTATGCCCTAAGCGAAGAATTGTCGCGTACGATTAGCGATATCGATGGCGTCCTCTCCGCGCGTGTCCATGTCGTTCTGCCGAAGAACGATCTGTTGCGACAGGACGCTACCCCGTCCTCGGCATCGGTGTTCATCCGACATAACTCTAATACGAAGCTCTCAGCTTTGCTGCCACAGATCAAGATGCTCGTCGCCAACAGCATCGAAGGACTATCCTATGACAAGGTGGCGGTCGTCTTCGTGCCGGTCGAGCGGGCTGCGCTCCAGCAAACGCCAGCGTCCGCAGGTGCTTCGGCTCAGGCCCCCAAATCGATTTCGACGCCATTGCTTGCGCTCGTGGTCGGCGGGGCTGGCGCGGCGTTCGGTATTCTATCTTGCGCGTTCCTGAGCGCACGAATGCGTCAGCTCGGGCAATCATCGCTCAAGCTGATCAAGTTCGGCCGACGTTCGGATCTGCCCGCTGTTCAAGCGGGCGGAAAAAAGATGATCTCCGATGCGACATAGGCAGGGTGCTAATGTCGGTATCGATGACATCCACCGAATCCAATCGTTCGCTCAACTCACCGTTCGATCGCCTGCGCGAGCTTGCTGCCTTGATCCACCCGACCCGTTTTGCCGCGCATCTTGATGCGCTCCTGTCAGCGTCCACGTTGCTTCAACTGCAGAAGAATCCCAGGTTGCAGGCAAGACTTGCCGAATTGCTGCTTGGCAGTGAACTGGTCTCGAACGGAAGCGGCTGGGGAAGGGACCTTTTGCTCGGACATGATCCGCGCCGGGCTGCCCTGCTCGCCGGCAGTATCTGGCATGCCCGTTCGGTGCTGAAGCTGGTTTCGAGGCATGACCTCTCAATTCTGATCGGAATGATCGGTGCTGAAGCGCATGCTTTCGGTATCCGGCATTTATCCAATGCTGTCGCGACGACATCGATTGTCGATCCGGAACAGCTTTCGCGACAGATTGAACACGATGGACATGCCTGCCTTGGCGCTTGGCTCGGCGAGGCGTCGGCGCTTGACCGTACCCGCGTTCTTCTACGCTTGCCCATCGGGACTGCCGCGGAGAAGCCAGCGACGGAACACCGCAATGCTGCGGGCCCATTGCTTTCGTTGGTGATGGCCCGTTTGGCGACGGAGACATCCTCGGCATGACAGCCAATGACCCAGCATTGCCAAGAGCCCCGCAGATACGCCCGCTCGGTCCGTTGATACCGGCGGCGGAGCTTGAGATCTGGTACGACGCCGTACAGACGCGTGCGCTAGCAGAGCGGTATCTACAGCAGGTTCGCAGCTGGGCGCGCAACGCCTATCAGCGGGAGCGTGCGCGCGGCCATTCCGAGGGCCTGCAGACCGGCTCGGAGGGAATGGCGCAACTGGTTGCTCAGGCTGCTTCCGAGGTGGCGCGACGAAAAGCCGTTCTGGAGCAGGAATTGCCACAGCTCGTCATTGAGATCGTAAACGATTTACTAGGCACCTTCGATCCGGGCGAGACGTTGATGAGGACCGTTCGTCACGCCATAGAACAAAAATATGGCAGCGCGGAACTGTGTCTTCATGTGTCTCCTTTGAAAGCCGATGTACTGGCGCGCGAGCTCGCTGCGTACGACGGACGGGACGGCCGGCCAAAAGTTAAAATTGAGCCGGATCCGGCGGTGGAGCAGGACCAATGCGTTCTGTGGAGCGAATTTGGCAATGTCGATCTAGGACTTGCCGCCCAGCTCCGCAGCCTGCGCCTCGGCCTTGGTTCGTCTTCTCAGGAACGTGAACCATGACCACGCCACAACCTGCCTATGACAATGCGGCTGGCGAAAAGACCCTTCATGCCGCGCTATCGTCCCTGAAATCGACAGCAAAGCATATCGACACGCGTGCCGTGCGCGGACGGATCACGCGGGCGATCGGTACATTGCTCCATGCCGTTTTGCCAGAGGCACGTATTGGGGAACTTTGCCTGTTACAGGATCCCCGCACCGGATGGTCGCTCGAAGCCGAGGTAATCGGTCTGTTGCAGGACGGAGTGTTGCTCACGCCGATCGGTGACATGACAGGCTTATCCAGCCGCGCAGAAGTGGTCACGACCGGGCGAATGCATGAAGTGCCGGTCGGCCCCGATCTGCTTGGTCGGGTGATCGACAGCTTCGGTCGCCCACTCGACGGCAAGAGCCCAATCAAAACCGCTCAAACCCGGCCGCTGCGCGGGAGAGCTCCCAACCCAATGACAAGACGCACCATCGAGCGGCCTTTTCCGCTCGGCGTCCGTGTCCTCGATGGGCTTCTGACATGTGGCGAGGGCCAGCGGATCGGAATCTATGGAGACGCCGGGTGCGGCAAGTCGACGCTAATGTCGCAAATCGTAAAAGGCGCAGCCGCCGATGTCACCGTAGTCGCGCTAATAGGCGAACGCGGACGTGAGGTGCGTGAATTCATTGAGCGCCATCTTGGTGACGCCCTCCGCCGCACGGTCGTTGTCGTTGAGACCTCCGACCGCTCGGCAATGGAGCGGGCGCAATGTGCTCAGATGGCCACCGCACTCGCCGAGTATTTTCGCGATCAAGGATTGCGCGTCGTTCTAATGATGGATTCATTGACGCGCTTTAGTCGCGCCATGCGCGAGATTGGCCTTGCTGCAGGAGAGCCTCCGACCCGACGCGGCTTTCCTCCCTCCGTCTTTGCGATGTTGCCTGGTCTACTGGAGCGAGCCGGCATGGGCGAGCGCGGCTCGATCACGGCCTTCTATACCGTTCTTGTCGAGGGTGACGGTGCGGGCGATCCAATTGCCGAAGAATCGCGCGGGATTCTCGACGGTCATATCGTTCTTTCACGCCTTCTGGCGGCGCGAGAGCAATTTCCTGCTATCGACGTGCTGTCGAGCCGCAGTCGCGTCATGGATGCAGTCGTATCCGCGCCGCATCGCAAGGCGGCATCCTTCTTCCGTGATCTGCTCTCGCGCTACGCTGAGGCCGAGTTCTTGATCAAGGTCGGCGAATACGAACGAGGCAGCGATCCGCTGACCGATCGGGCCATCGCCTCGATCGACGACCTGCGGAAATTCTTGTGCCAGGGCCAAGACGAGGCGTCCAGTTTCGAGGAAACCATCACATGGATATCGCGCCTGACCGCATAAATCCCGTTCACGCGTCGAAATTGCGGCTCGTAAAAGACATGAGAGAGCGGAGCGCTCTTCGTGAGTTGTCCAACATGGAAGCCAAGCGCCGCGTCGCGGTTCTGGCCGTGGAACACGCTTTCGAGGATCTTGCAGGCGCCGAAAAACACCGCGCAAGGGTAGAAGTTGAGCTTTACCGGGAGCTGGCTTCGTTTGATGGATTGCCCGTCGTGGAACTCGATCGTCGCTGCCACCTCGCCGTTGCGCGGCTCACAGCTGCAATCGCATCGGCGCAGCGGACACTTGACGAGGCGCGCATCGCTCAACAGCAGGCCGAGGAAGCAATGTCCGAGACGCGGTCGCACTGGGCCAGCTGTTCGGCGGCCTCACTCAAATGGCAAGAGATTGATTGCGACGTTCGGCGCGCGACCAATACCCATTCGGAGGCCGCAGCTGAAGCCGAAGCCGATGACGAGGTTTTGCTTCGTTATCGGAGTGGCTCGCGTACCCAGACCGTAGACGGCTCAATCTGATGCCTGGTTCTCTTATGCTGGCGCAAGCGTGCCGCCTTGTCGAAACGCCTGCCGTAAGGGCCCTGTGCGGACACGCTCCATTCAAGCCGGCGCTAACTCTGTCTCACGCTGTGCTCTCGTGGCTCAACGAGATCGCAACTTTCCGCATGCCTCTGCAAAGCCGTTTTTGTGATAGGCTGCTATCCGTGCGTATGACCCGGATTGTCTGGCGGCCGGAGCCTTCCGCCGATTCGATGCTCGACTGCGTCTGGAGCGTCGGAGACGAAACGGTCATCTTGTCGTTGCCCCGTCCACTTGCGGAAACATTGATTTCGACAGTGCAGAGTGGCCTTGGCTTACCTTCCGACCCAACTCGTTCGCTCATTCTCGAACTTGCGCTTGAACCGTTGCTCGCTCGACTGGAGACCCTGTCACAGCGCAGTGTGCAGCTTATCCGCATGGACGAGGCAACAGTGCTAGGTCCTTATCTGGAACTCGACGTCGCCTACGGTCCGTTAACCGGCAAGGCGCGCCTGTTCCTATTCCCGGCTCTCGATGGTCCGGTGCCGCCCGCATTCTGCGTGCTAGGCGAGCTGCTCGGCCGATTGCCGCGAGAGACGCGCAAGCTTTCCCAAGACTTGCCTGTCATCGTTACAGGACAGATCGGCTCGCTCCGCGTTACGGTCGCGCTTCTTCGTCAAGCACATGCAGGGGACGCCTTGTTGCCGGACGTAATTTCCTTTGCCCGCGGCCAGGCTATCCTCACCGCAGACACGTTATGGGCCCCGGCAGATGTTGCGGGCGACAGGCTGATCCTGCGGGGGCCGTTCCGCCTGCAACCCCACCCCCTGAAGTGTGCACATATGACGCAAAAAACCGAAACGCAGCCACCGCCGTCTGAAGCCGATCTCGACAGCATTGAGATTACGCTGGTGTTCGAATGCGGCCGCTGGCCTATCCCGCTGGGAACGTTGAGAGGTATCAACGAAGGGCACGTGTTCGAGCTTGGCCGGTCCCCTGACGGCCCGATCGATATCCTTGCCAATGGTCGACATATCGGCCGTGGCGACATCGTACGTGTCGGCGAAGAGCTGGCCATCAGGCTGCGCGGCAGGTTGACGGTCGATGAGTGACGTTCAACCGGACATCCTGGCGCTTCTTGCGGTGACAGTCGGCCTCGGCCTGCTGGCGTTCGTGGTCGTCACAACAACCGCGTTCATAAAAGTCTCCGTCGTTCTCTTCCTCGTTCGCAACGCGCTGGGAACCCAGTCGATTCCACCGAACATCGTTCTGTACGGCGCGGCGTTGATCCTTACCGTCTTCGTCAGCGCCCCAGTCTTTGAGCAGACCTATAACCGCATCACCGAGCTGCAACTTCGCTACCAAACGTTTGATGACTGGGTCACCGCCGCTAAAGAGGGCCGGGAGCCGTTGCGCGCCTATCTCAAGAAGTTCACCAACGAAGAGCAGCGCCAGTTTTTCCTGTCATCGACCGAACATGTCTGGTCTGAGGAGATGCGCGGCAACGCCACGGCTGACGATTTTGTGATCCTCGTACCATCGTTCCTGATCTCGGAGCTCAAGCGCGCCTTCGAAATCGGCTTTCTTCTCTATCTTCCCTTTATTACTATCGATCTGATCGTAACGACGATTTTGATGGCCATGGGCATGTCGATGGTGTCCCCGACCGTGATATCAGTTCCTTTCAAGCTCTTTCTGTTCGTCACCATCGATGGCTGGTCGCGACTCATGCACGGCCTAGTATTAAGTTACGCAACACCGGGAGGCTGAACATGAGCGAAGCCAGCATCCTCACTCACCTGAGCCGATCGCTCTTACTCTTCATGATCTGGGTTCTGCCACCACTCGTCGCAGCCCTGGTTGTCGGATTGGGCATCGGCATCATCCAGGCGGCAACGCAGCTCCAGGATCAAACCTTGCCACTTACCGTCAAGCTTCTGGTCGTTGTCGCCGTGATCGCTTTATTTTCTTCGGTGCTGAGCGCCCCGCTCATCCAACAAGCCGAGCAGATATTCTCTGAATTTCCCGCACTCACGGCGAGGCACTAGCAGACCGGACCTTAGATGTATGGCCTATCATCCATCGATACGCAAAATCTCATCCAGGGGGCCATCGAACTGCTCGTCGCAACCAGCCTTTGTGGGGCGCGCCCCCTGGGCATCATGCTGGTCCTTCCCGTCTTTACTCGGCCGCACATTGGCGGACTGATCCGCGGAAGCTTGGCTGTTGCGATCGGACTACCATGCCTGATGCAAATCAAGGACGGCTTACACGCGCTAGATCCGGACACACGTCTGATCAGGGTGACCCTGCTCGGTTTGAAGGAGACGTTCGTCGGCCTGCTGGTCGGCTTCCTGCTCAGCATCCCGCTATGGAGCATCCAGGCGGTCGGTGACATTATCGACACCCAACGGGGGATTTCGAGTCAGGTAGGTCCGGACGATCCCGCAACGCGCAGCCAGGCTTCGGGGACGGGCCTTTTTCTCGGCATCACGGCGGTCACGATCTTCGTTCTGTCAGGAGGCCTGCAGACAATGGTCAGAAGCCTTTATGGCAGCTATCTGATCTGGCCCGTGTATCGGCTACTACCGGCCCTGACTGTGCAAGGAGCAATAGAATTTCTAGCGCTTCTCGATCATATCATGCATACGACGCTACTGGTCGCTGGGCCTGTGCTCGCTCTGCTGCTCCTGATTGATGTGTCGGTCATGATGCTCTTGCGCTTTGCTCCGCAAATCAAACTGAACGATCTCTCCCCGACGATCAAGAATGTCGCCTTTGGGGTCATCATGGTCAGCTATACCGTCTATCTCATTGAATACGTGGGAACGGAGATCAACCAGTCCAATGGCGCGCTCACGCATATCGATAAGCTTTTCAGATGAGCGGCACGAGCGAAGAAAAGAAGCTCCCTCCCTCCCCCAAGAAGTTGCGGGACGCGCGCAAGAAGGGGCAGAGCCCGCGCAGCGCAGATTTGGTGAGCGCGGTCAGCGCTTGCGCCGGTTTCGGCTACCTCTGGTCAAGAGCGGGCCCGATCGAAGACAAGTGGCATGAAGCGGTGCGACTAATCGACAAACTCCAGGAGCAGCCCTTCAATAGTGCGGTCCAGCAGGCGCTGGGCGGCTTGATCGAACTTGCTATGGCAACGGTCGGGCCATTCTTCGGGACTGTCGTCGCCGCAGCCATTCTGGCCAGTTTCTTGGCCAATGGTGGACCAATTTTTTCTTTAGAGCCGCTAAAACCAAAGCTCGAGAAATTGGATCCCATCAAAGGACTGACGCGGATTGCGTCTAAGCGTTCGCTCATCGAGCTTGGAAAGACGCTAGTTAAGCTGTTCGCCCTTGGCGCGTGCTTTTTCCTTGCCGTTGTCGCAAGTTGGAAGGCGCTGGTATACATGCCAATCTGCGGTTTGGGCTGTCTCGGCCTCGTCTTCACGGAGCTCAAACTGCTAATCGGGATTGCCGCGGGTGCTTTTCTGATCGGCGGAGTGACCGATCTCTTGATCCAGCGTTGGTTGTTTTTGCAGGACATGCGCATGACGCAGACCGAGGCGAAGCGCGAGACCAAGGAACAGCAAGGCAACCCGCAGATAAAAGGTGAACATCGTCGTCTCCGGCAGGAGACTGCGAACGAAGCTCCGCTCGGCGTTCATCGCGCTACATTGATATTGCGGGGGCGGGCCACGCTGATTGGGCTCCGCTACGTTCGGGGCGAGACCGGCGTTCCGGTTCTGGTTTGCCGTGGGGAGGGCGAAGTTGCTTCACGGTTGCTTGCTGAGGCGCGCGCGCTGGGCCTCAGCATCGCGGATAACCACATCCTGGCACGTCAGCTCATTCGCAAAGCCAGGCTCGGCAACGCCGTTCCTACCCAGTATTTCGAGGCGGTCGCAAAGGCACTCTACGCCGCTGGGCTTGTTTAGATCGTCTCGGGCTTTTGCTTAAGATCATCTTTAGGGCTGCGATTTGCAGCGCCCACTATCGAGACGGCTGGACGTCTCTCATGCCACCCGACGGGGCGTCCGGCGAGCCCCTGTTGTTAGTTGACCCTTCCAAGTGTCCTTTGTCGTGCGGCGCGAAGCCCCCGTATGTGGCAAGAGGAACGGCCGCCCGATCACCATTGGTTGCCATGACAGATCTATTGCCCAGCAAGTCGTGTGGATCGTTGATCATGGCTCCCAGATTGTTGCGGGTCGAGCAGCCAAGCGTCTGGTCGAAAGAATTATCGTTAATCGCAGGACCAATGATCGAAAGCGACGGACAGACAGGAGAATGTGCCTCATAGATGATCGCCTCAACCCGCACTGCCAAGCCGGCGGGTTGATCGATGTGGGGGCCGAACAGGCGGATGTTGTAAGAGGCGACGCCCATTGCCCGAGCCTCCCGGGCCACCCGCGCGATGAGCCGAGGCGAGCCGGTGACATCGAGATGGAGCGCATCTCGCCGACCACGACTCGCACTCGCAATAAAATCCCGCAGACGATATCGCTCGGTGGCACCAACGCCTTGTAACAGCAAGACACGGCTCTCCTGCTCCACGTGGATCGCTTGCTCAGCCGGCCCAACATAGATCGGCGCACTGCTTGTGCAACCGCCGACGCTTGCCGTCAGGGCAATCAGACGGCACGCCTTTCTCAGGTTCATTCGGCGATCCTCATTCGATGATAAAGCCGGCGCCGCCCGTCGCGCCTGGCGCGCTGGTAGGGGGAGCGCCGCGGTCTCGCGGCGGGCTTGCCAAGGTGTTCGTCAAAATCCGTCCCGCGTCTGAGGGCGGTCCGATGCGCTCGGTGGGGGCGCTCATCTGGCTCGGAGTAGTTCCTGGCCGCACGATGTAGGGCGTGACAATAATAACCAGCTCCGTCTCTCGCTTTTGAAATGAAGAGGAGCGAAAAAGCGCTCCCAGGATCGGCACATCACCCAACCCAGGAAACGTACTGATGTCAGTATTGAAGGTGCGTCTGATGAGCCCACCGATTGCGAAACTCTGACCGCTGGCGAGCTCGACGACGGTGTTGGCACGCCGCGTAGAAAGGGCAGGCACGGATATGCCGTTGACCTTGACTTCACCGTCTTTCGATAGTTCGCTGACCTCGGGCTTCACGCGCACGTTGATCTGATTGTTGTTGAGAACGGTCGGAACGAACTCCAGGCTGACTCCGAACTGACGGAATTGGACCGACACTTGCCGATTGTCCTGCAGGACCGGGATGGGAAATTCGCCGCCGGCCAGGAAGCTCGCGGCTTCGCCGGACATCGCGGTAAGATTCGGTTCAGCCAGCACCGAGGCGAGCTGCTCATTGGCGAGCGCGTCGAGAACAGCGCTGACGTTGATATTGCCGGCGCCAAAGCTCACACCCACCGTGCCGCCCCCGCCAGCCGCGCCGAAATCGGCACGTCTGCCGCTGCTAAGACCGAAAACAAAACCGCCATTCTGAGCCAAGGCAGAAAGGTTAATCCCGAGGTCCTTCAGGGCGCTGCGGGAGACCTCCGCGACGCGCACGCTCAAATTGACCTGCAATGACCCCGCCACCTGGATCCGATTGACGATCAGGGCATCCGCGCCGAGAAACTGCTCCGTGACCTTCTTGGCCGTATCGACGACATCGGCACTCGGCGCTGTACCGCTAAGGATGGCGCCACGCGGGGTATAGCTGACTTGGATCGGATAGTCCCCGACCTGAGCCTTCAGCATGGCACGCAGATCCTCGATTGGTTGCGTGACGACAACGCGCAATTCGGCTAGAGCCTCCCCATCGCCGTTCAAAGCGAACAGGCTGGTCCGTCCGGATTTCTTGCCAAAGACGAAGATGGTCGTGTTCGACGGCGTCTGATAGTCCGCAATCGTCGGGTCGGCAACAAAGATGCTCGCCGCCGGTGCGGGCAGATGAACGGTCTTACCCTGCGAGGAGGAAACGTTCAGCGTACCACTGATGCTGGCAGGAGCCGCATGCGGCGGTCCCCCGCGACCATCCCGCTTTATCTGAGCTGTGGCAGTGAGTGGAAATAGCAGAACGACGGTGCACAGGACGCAGGAGAGAGATCTCGGAGCGCTGGCGAGAATCGACCGTCGATTGCGGACAGCATCCCCAATTAGATGGAAATTCAAGGGAGTCGTTGCTTTCAAGTTCGATTGGCTACGCGGCGGATGCGGCGCCATTCAATTCAAGGCTGTAACCAACGCCGCGCGCGGTCTTGATCCGGAGCGTCGCACCCGACTGATTCAAATGGCAGCGTAAGCGATAGACACCGACTTCAAGCGCGTTGGCGGAGACCTCGTTGTCGAATGCATAGAGGCGATCCTCCAGTGACGCTCGCGGCACGGTGCGGCCAGCTCGGCTGAGCAGATGTTCAAGAATGCACACTTCGCGGCGCGCAATCCTTAGCAGTCGACCACCAACTGAGACTTGCCGCGCGATCGGGTCGAAGTTCAGATTGCCGAATCTAACGACGGGGACCGTCATTTGCATTGATCGTCGCAGAATGGCTCGCATGCGAGCAACAAGTTCTTCGGTAGACACCGGCTTGGGCAGGAAATCGTCCGCGCCACCATTGAAAATCGCGATCCTTTTACATAGGTCGTTGAGGTTACTCATCATCATCGCTGGCATCGAACGCCCCTCGCGTCTTAACTGCTTCAGCCAGTTCAAGCCGTCACCATCCGGAAGAATCAACTCGAGCAGGAGAATGTCATAGCTCGCGCAGCTCAGAGCCGCCGCCGCCTCATCCAGAGTGCGTGTCACATCAACGGCGAAACCGAGATTCAAGAGCGCTCCCTTCACAGCGCGCGCAAAGTCCGCATGATGATCAACCAGGAGAACTCGCATTTCATCGCCCTTCGTCCAGTCACGCCAAGATTGAGCGCATTACCGTCTAAAATCAGCGAATGAGAAGGCATGACCGCTGGGTCTTAAATGTCGGAGCCGGGATCGTCGAGGAAAGCAATAGTGGTCAGCGACCAATCGCATCTGATCCGTTGTCAGCCGACCTGCGACTGCGACGTCGGGCTCGAGATCGCGTACGCCATCGGCGACGCTCAATGAGAGCTTTGTAGCGGCAAGAAGACCGGAATCGCTTAATGCATAGAGGGCCAGTAGCAGCCCCCTCACGCAGCTGAGCGCCAATCGCGGCCGTGGGGCCGGTGATCAAACCCGCGACAACAGCATCAATGTTGCCAGTACGCCCAGCCATAACCGAAATGTAGGCGAGGATAACTGCATTTGTATCTGAAGTGATGCGAGAAATCGCCATTTGCAGCTCCCCACGTTGGCGTCGATACGCGGTCGGTCTTGATGTGACGTCGACCTTAAGTCGCCTGCCTATGACAGACGCGGTTTTGCACGGACGATGGCCTATCGTAACCGCAGCCCGCTGATGCTCCAGAGGCTGCCAGGCAGGACGAAACAACCAACACGCCCCGGCTAGATCCAAGAACGTTCTGATTGCCGATAGGAGTTAAGACCGACGCAACATCGACGGTGGAAGGTGTTCAGCGCATTCGATGCTGAATCCCAACGAGGAAACGAACCGCCATTGCGTCTGGCGACGCATCGGCGCTGCCACGTACGTGGTGTGGGCGGCGCCTGCGCTCCACCTCTCGCGACGAACAGCGGCGGAATAAACGAATCTCGCACCGCCGGGCGAGGGCGGAGCGAAGACGGCCGGCCCTGTTCGCGACCTGCTGTTCCTGTGCCAGCCGTAAGCGGGTCGGCGGTGATGTCCCTCTCCGACGCAAGGGCTATGTCGATCAGATGCCTTTGGGAGGAGTGCTCGAAGAGCCTGAAGGAGTCGAGCGGCGCGATCTTGTAGGTTAGAGACATTCGCAATTCTTGCTACCTGTCAGGAAGTTGTGGCGCGACAGGAGATCGTCGCGACTTGTCGCAAAGCCTACAATCTGACGTAACGTATGATTCAAGCCCCTCCTCAAGAAATTCTTAAAGCTCATAGGGTTCCTGGAGCGCCGACGATGCGAAAATTGTTGGAATGATGTCGGCAGTTGCTCTGATTCCAGGCAATATGGAGAGATAGCCGACGTAGCTTCGGTGCTACCGGCTCCATCGCCGATTGTCCCGAGCAGATTGATTATCCTGCACTGTTGCGCCGGCGGTACCGTGATGCTCGATGGGCTGCCGTCAATCGCGGCTCGAACACACTTACTTCGGGGACCGGCGCTCTGGACCAACACAACTGCAAACACATAGCAGCCGCTCCTAGAAAGGCGCACCATTCTGGAAGTACTACTCGTCGAAAGAAGTGCGGCCGGGGCCGGATCTTGAGTCTGAACCTAGCGAACTCATTTTACGGCAAGGCACAAACGAACCGCGTGCCTCCGAACTTGTAGAGCGCCTGACGCTTGAGAACGCGTTCGACCTGCAAGTTCAAAGCGATCAATTCGTTCTGCGTGAAGAGGCCGTTGTGCAATCGGCTACCAGCCTTCACATCCGTAGCAGCTATGGCAGGAGTCCTGCACCGTCAGCACGGCAAGACGAGTCAAGATCGTCGGATTCGTTTCACCGCCGGCGGCTAGTGTTAAGACCTTCTCTGCGAGGCACGCCTTCAACGAGGATGTCCGCTTCGCTTCGGGAACCATACGGACGGCATCGTCCAGGGCACCTTTCAGCACTGGATAAAGTGTGGTTTGAGGGGATGTATGGGTCATGGCGCAAATCCACAAAGGTAGAATCCGTCCGTTTGGCCTCCAACCGCCTGGCCAGTCTTCCTTTGAGACGGTCCGTCGCATCCGGGCGTCCTCCACATATTTTGTTCTGACGGCGCAATCGGTGTTTGGGCGTTACCTCAATGAATACAATGAATATGACTAGGCCATGTGACGATAGGGATGCACATACAACTTAATTTTGGATCCTGTTGACTCCCGCCGGCCGGATGAAGGTTCAGTGGCAGGTCAACACGCCTGAAATCCTTCAATGATTGTGAGACAGGGGATTGCCGCACGACGAACAGGATGCAAGTAGAAGGGCGTCGGTTCCCGATGGGGGCTCACGTCGCCCAGTCGTGTTTGTCGCTGTCGGCAGCTCCCAAATACGGGCTTAGGCCAGCCGCAACGGCTCCTCCTTAGCGCTGCACTCTGGCCGTTCCTTCCGCGCTGACATAGTGACCGGCGCGCCTTCGGCGGCGGTTTCGGCAGCCAGGATCGCGCCAGGTGCGGCAATGAATTGGGTCGCATGTATTCGGATGCTCCGGCGCCACCATCTCCGACGATTATCCAGAACAGTGCATCCGCCACCGCCCAGCGATCTCCGCAGGAAGTTCTTCCATCCTCTTCTTTTCCCAACCAAGGTTCTTATATGCGCCTGCATGATCGACGTCATCACCGCGTGGCGGACCGAGTTGCCACTCACTCAGCTGCGCGTCCGACCTACCGAGTGATGACGCCCACGACGGATCAGAACTGCGTGCCGCGAAGGCTTGATGCGCGGAGTTCTGGCTTTTAGACCGATGGCGGTCTGCCGATGCCAAGCTGCTCGACGGCGATCCTGGAGATCTCTGCCGGATCGCGAACGCCTGTTGCGCCGATCTCGATGATCTCCCTTGCGACGATTTCGGCGATAGGGTCGTTACGATCAACCAAGCAAAGCCTGCGCAGGGCCAGTCTGTAGGCCGACTTCAGGCGCTCTATTTCTTCCGGTCCAAGTTTGCTGCCCTGGAGCAATCGACTGATGGTCACCGCCCTAGCCCCGCCGAAGCGCCAAATGGCGAGCTTCGAAAAGAAAACGCTCCGGCGATGATCAGGGCTTTTTCATGTCGCCTTGAGATGCGTCAGGAACCCTTCGGGTTCACCTCGGCATAGCCACCTTTGTCGTCCCATTTATAAACGACATAGTCGAGCTGCTTGATATCGCCCTTGGCGTCATATTCGAGCTTGCCGATCACCGTGTCCCAGGAACCCGCTTTGATCGTATCCATTACCTTCTTCGGATCGATCGTGCCGGCCTTGGCCACGGCCTGCGTCCACACTTGCATCGCAGCGTAGGTGTAGAGCGTGTAGCCTTCGGGGTCGATGTTCTTGGCCCTGAATTTCTCGACGATCGCGGCCGCCGTCGGCTTCTTGCGCGGGTCGGGTCCGAAGGTGAAGAGCGTGCCGGCGCTGGCGGCGCCGGTGATCGAGGCATATTCCTTGTCGGCCAACGCGTCGCCGGACATCAGCACCGTCTTCAGGCCTTGGTCGCGCATCTGGCGCAGGATAAGACCCGCTTCCTGGTGATAGCCGCCGACATAGACGAGATCGATACTGTCACGCTTCAGACGCGAGACGATCGCGTTGAAGTCCTTGTCGCCCTTGTTGTAGGAATCGTACATCTTCTCGGTTATGCCGGCCTTGTTGAGGGCCTTCTTGGTCTCGTCGGCAAGGCCCTTACCGTAGGTGGTCTTGTCGTTGAGGATGGCAATGTTCTTGCCCTTGAAGTTCTTCGTGATGTACCGGGCGGCAACCAGGCCCTGCTGGTCGTCACGGCCGCAGACGCGCGCCACGTTCCAAAGCTTGCGGTCAGTGAACAGCGGGTTGGTCGAAGCCGGCGTGATCTGCAATACGCCGCCATCGGCATAGGCTTCCGACGCCGGGATCGATGACGAAGAGCAAAAATGCCCGGCGACGAACGGGATCTTGGCGCCGGCGACCTTTTCCGCCACCGAGCGCGCCTGCTTGGGATCGCAGGCATCGTCCTCGACGTCGAGCGCGAGCTTCTTGCCGAGCACGCCGCCGGAAGCGTTGATCTGCTCCACCGCCATCTCGGCGCCGTTCTTCATCTGCCGACCGAAGGCGGACTCGCCCCCGGTTATTGGTCCCGCGACGGCGATGGTAATGTCCTCCGCGAATGCTGCCGTGGAGAGAACGAGAGATGCACCAAGTGCCAGGCCGATCAGCTTAAGTGATTTCATGGGGTGTTCCTCACAAAGTGAAGGCAGCGGCGAGTAGGCTCGAGCAGAGCAACGCGAACCCGGCCGCGGTCAGTGCCAGGAAGCAGTCGGAGACAAGGTCATGATCGCGCATCAAATACCCTCGATTGCGCCGGAGAGCAGCAGTTCCGCCTTGGCTCGATAAGACAGCCCGCCTCTGCCGAAAGACCGAGCTTCTAGTTGGGAGGAGTCCGCAGAAAGCATCGTCGCCCAAAAGCAAGACGTGAACATCTGCCGGCGTCTAGGCCAGTAGGACAACGAACCGGGGTGCATACGCGAAGCAAAATTCGTCCGAGCAAGCGACCTTGACTTACAATGCATGCGCCTCGTCTTAGAGCACTCATCTCATACCGCCCCGCCAAATCAACGCACGAATTATCGGCATCAACACTAGCTGAATCACGGATCCAGGAAAGCAATAGGTCTGTCCGTGACGTACAGAGTGCGCCTCTACCCATCGCGGTTGTGGCCGGATGGCTTGATGCCTTGCCGCAAGGCCAGCCCTGGTCGCGCGTCGGCTGGCGCTTGGTGTGCACGGTCTGCGGCACCGCAGGATCTGTGAACATCGTCCCGAACTGGCATGACCGGATCGGGCGCGCCGTACCATTTAGCCAGGATTGGAGATCGTGTTGCGCCGATGAAGCTCTCCGCCGACCGCCCCTATGCCGACCCCGTGAAGGCCCCCCGCAGGATCATGGAGCATGCCCATGCCTTCGAGCCGATCCACGACGGCCGGGGTCTACATCGAGAAAATCATTGCGCACTTGCACTTTCTGGGCACGGAGCTGGCCTGAAGCCTGGCGATCGACCGCGGCGAGAGCGGCACCTAGAACCCTGCCGGCTGGCGCGGACCTGTTCGCATAGAAACCCCAGCTCCGGGGAGCAAGCTATGGCCCGTCATGTACGCTGCCACCTTAGTCCGGTTAGGTGTGCAGACTGTTTCGCCTGTCACTTTCATTACACAATACTGCCCGGCCAAGGTAATAGGCGGTCCACTACGGTCCGGAAGATGAGTGATAAAGATCTGGCCGGCCACCAGCATCACGGCCGCGAAAACAACTGCCAGCATGGAGGCAATGAGTGATTCTGCCATCGTGGTCACCAGTACAATCTGATGAGCACTAAAAATCCCGTGACGGTGAGCTTGGTTCCCTAACTCGGGAAAAAACGGCAACGTACCTGTCAGTGTTGAAGTGCAAGGATCGGCCCTTGCGGAGTTTTTCGCGTAGAAGAAGCGCGGTCTTGTCAGCCCGGCTGCGATTGCACCAGCGATATTTTCATCAGGGTGCCGGTAAGAACCGCCAGTGCGCAGCTGACCACAGCAGCTATCCAAAGTTCCGGATCGCTATGATCTTGTAGTAGTCGTGCATGACTATAGCGATGTCGTGCAGCGCCTTGGCGATACCGAGCGCGCCCTTGGTCGAACGGCCAAGCTGACGCCGTTCATCGCAAAGCTTGCAAGCGCACTACTGCTGGCGACACGTTGGCCAGTTGGCTGATGGGAATGCCTTTGCTGGCGTCCTTGACGAACGCGGTGACGTGTGCCGCCAAATCCGGCGCGGGATTGGGAACCCCTGATGCCTGAAAGGTCGCCACTGCCGCCTCCGAGGCTTCAGATGACGAATGCTATCTTCACTCGCTCACGTTGCGCGGTTCGGACGAGCGCGACCGGCGCAGTTCGTAGCGCGGAATTATCCGCTGGCATGTTCAGTGGCTTCTGGGCCATGGCAATTCAAAAATAGGTTCGTCTCAAATGTCTTCGCGTCGACCACGAGATCAGGATCGGCATGATCGGGATCGGCATCATGATCGGCACCCGCATGATCGGCACCGATCGGCATGCCGATGATTCGAAACGCCATGCCGCCGATGCCGACGATCAGGAGCAGCATCAGCATGGCGATCGAGACGGAAGCAACCGCTTCAGGGAGTGAGCGGGGCCGCGGCACGAGCTGACGCCTCATACTGGGCGAAATCCTGCCGGCTGATGCCGTAGGCGATGTGATTGCCGTCGTTGAGCGACTCGACGATCTCCCGAACCATCTCGACGAGCAGCGCCTGGGTCTCCTGATCGTCGTTGGGGAATCGCTGGCGCACGAAGTCTTCGATAGAGCTCGGTTGCTCGCCGTTTCCGATGGCCAGGACGTACGCCTTGACGCTGTTGAAAATGTCGTTCCGACGCCTGAATTCGATATCGAGCACGGCTTGCGGTCTGCCCGCGTACGCGTCGTAGCGCGCCGCGGATTTTTCGTACGCTTCGGCGAAGGCTTCCGTGATCAGGTCGGTCCTGTTGAGCTCGTAGAATGTCAGGAGGCCCTTCACGTACGACGTCTTGTCCATGTCCATGAATGATAGGGGGGCCACGCCCGCCTTCAGCAAGGGGACGTTGCAGACGAGACGGGCAGTGCGCTTGTTCACGTCGCGGAACGCTTGCAGATACGAGATGAAGACCATCAGGAACAGCGATCGCTCGAAGGGATCCTCGATTTTGTTGGCCTTCTTCGCGATGCGCTCCATTTCCTCTTCAAGGCGCTGCGGCTTGGCCAAGGGCAGATACGCGGAACCGCCGATCTCGTCGATGGGCATGCGCCGGATCGAGCCGACGTCGCGAGGATCCATGTTGCTCAGGCCGCGCGAGAGCAACGCGTGGAAGGTCTTGAACTCCCGCGGCAGAATCTCGATGTCGGCGATGTGCTGCGTCAAATAGCTGATCGCCTCCTTGTGGTTCAGGATCATCACCGTCTCGTCGCGGTCCTTGCCTTCGGCCGCCTGGCCGAATTCGATCAGGACCTGCGTATCGAGGTAGGTGTAGGTGTTCCCTTCGAGCGCCGAGGAGGCGAAGGCGAGATCGACGAGCAGCTTCTGGGCGATCGATCGGCTGTAGGTCGACGCATCGCGGCGCCGACCGCCGCCGACCTTCTCAAGCCGCGCGCGCACTTCCTCCGACAGCCAACGCGTCTCGTTGGGGACGTAGTTGCTCAGAGCAGCGGCGTTGTATCCGACGCGCTGCCGCTTCCCGGGCGGGAACGAGAAATAGTCGTGATAGGGGTCTTTCCGGTAGCGGGTCGAGCGAGCCCTACCTTCGCGCAGGACGTGGCGCTCCGCGATCAGCCGCTCGAGCCGGCGGGCAAGCGTAGCTGGGCTTACAGGGCGCCCGACCCGGGTGAGGGCCGCTGACAACTCCTGTGCCGAAAGGGCGTTCTCGGACGCGCGAAGCGTATCAAGGAGGATCTCGTCGGCCTCATCGAGATCGGGATGAGACGATTGTTGAGAAGATTTTGCCGTCGCCATTGCTAATGGAACCTGTTGAGTATAATCAAATCACCATTCTGAGATGATATATGAGAAGATGCAAGAATATCAAGGGTAATAAATTGCATGTCTATCAATGCGTTGCTGAGCTGACCTATTGCCAGTAAACTGATGCGCGGATGGATGTGTGAGAAGATAATCCGACGTTGGCGCCTCCCCGAAAGCCGCGTCGAGACGATTCGTGAGAAGATACTTTGGGTTCTGCGCCCGTCGTGCGCCGATCGTGAAAAGTGCGACCTTGGGAGCCTCGACAGCGCCCGGCTCGCGGGCTATACAAGAACATAGCGAGAACCATCCCTCAGGGTTGCACCCTTTCCACCCTACATCTCACCCGTAACCTTTCGGCAGATCATGAGTTTAGAGGCCGGCTTGAAGCATCCTTCGGGATGAAGTCGGTCCAAGGAGCAACATCCATTGTCCTTGTTCCGCCATTTGCATGACGACGCGTTTTTGGCCTTTTCGCGCGATCACAAGCACCTCTACGCGGCGTGTCTCCTCGATCTGCATGAGCGCTTCTTTTCGGGTGCGCCGGCGTTTCCGACGCCGCAGCAGGTTGTCCACGCCATCTACGACGTCATGCGCGCTAACCCCGCGTTGTGGAACGAAGGCGATGATTTCGGCAGCCTGCCTGAAATGATCTCAGCGGGGCGCCGCCGCATCCGCAAGGCGGATATCGCGCTCGCGTCAGAGAAGGGCGACAAAGCGCTCGGCCTGGCGCGGCAGCTCTACGCGCGTCTGCTCGGCTGGGGATGGCTCGAAGAGGAGGAATACGGGCTGCGGGTCACCGTGGACATGGCGATGGGGCCTCTTCTGGTCATCCAGCGGCTGGCCAGCCTCAACAAGGATCTCTCGCAGCGGTTCGGCGGACTGATAGTTCAGATCCGCCTGAATCTTGAGGCCGTCGAAAAACTCACGCCCGAGATCACCGACCGCAAGCAGCGCGAAGCCGCACTTGCCGTCCGCGAGGCGCGCAACCAGGCCGACCAGTTCACCAAGAGCCTGCGGGCCATCCTCGCCGACCTCAAGCGGATCCGACGGACGGTTATGGAGTCGAAGACCGTGGGCACTCGCCTGGAGGCCTTCTTCGAAGAGTTCGTCGACCAGCTCTTGTTGAAGGATTTCGAGTCCATTCTGACCGTCAACCATCCATACCGGTTCCGCGACGCCATCGTCGATCTCGCGCGCAGAATTTCCTACACCCCGGACACCATGCAGGTCCTCGCGGAGGAATACGCGGCAGCCAGCATGGCGTCCGATGTCGAAGACGGACGGATGGCGGCGGCGGACGACCTGTTGGCGATCGAAAGCATCTTCGAGCAGATCGGCCAGATGTTCGAGCGGATCGAGACCTTCCGTCGACAGCTCGAGGCCCGCGTCCGCAACACGATCAAATACGCCGAACGCGGAGCGCTGGGGCTCGTCGGTCGGGCCGGCGACCTGGTGCGGCGCCTCGACGCGCTGCTGCGCGACGGCAGGCACGACAAGGCGACCGTTGAATGGAGTATCGAGCCGCTGCGCTCACCCTGGTCGGAACATCACCAGGCGCCGGCCAGACAGCCACGCCGGCCCGTCGAGGCGAGGGAGCTCGCCGGGCCACCGTCGGATCCGCTCTACGAACTGCGGAAGAAGCTCCGCCTCGAGTACATCGCTCGCATCGCGCCCCGGCCCGAGGACGTCAGACGGTTCCTCGAAGGGCAGGTGCCTCCCTTCACGACCAAGGAAGCCCGCTTCATGGAGATCGGTACCGTGGACGACTTTCTCGCATTCGACTGCGCGCGCCGCTACGCCCTGACCGGCGAAGTGCCGATGCAGATCGCCACAGGCTTCGATCTTGAGCCATGCCCCGACACGCCGCCGCACGACAGCGAATGGCTACGGTGCGCCAACTTCGTGGTCCGGCGTTCGGGCGCGCTCCGGAAAGGCAAGACGACCCATGCTTAGTGAATTCGAGAACATCGAGAGCTCCGCAGGCGCGGAGAAGGCGGCCGATCTGCGGAAAGCGCTGCATTTCCTGCTGCGCCGGCAGTTCGTGTTCGCTGGCGATCCTCGCACGGGGACGGTCTACAACACGATCATGGATGGACGCTTCCGCGACGTCGTGGACGGGTTTTTCGACAGTTGCGGCTATCGGGTCCATCGCGATCCGGAGGCGCAGTGGGCGGGCATCGTCGCTATGGACGAGGACGTACCGCTGCCCCGGATGAAGCTCGACGAAACCATCGTGATGCTGGTGCTGGCCGCATACTGGCAGCAAGAGGTCAACGTCGGGGCGGTCGAGGATCGGGCGGTCGTGGTAGCCACTTTGAACGATCTCTTCGATCGCTACCGGGAGATGGCGCAGCACAGCGGCGGAGGGGCGATCTCGGCGGCCCGCTTCCGCGACATTCTGCGCGAGGCCGCTCAGCGCAGCCTGGTCGAGATCGGCGACTTCGATGACGAGCAGCAGGATTTCGAGGTCAGAATCCGCCCGATGATCAAGCTGGTCAGCGGCGGTGACGCCCTCCAGCGCCTCGAGCGCTACGTCCGCAGTGAGGAGGCTCGCTTCCCGCAGAGCGCGGGAGGCGAGCCATGATGGAACTGCGTCACCTCACGATGGTGAACTGGCATCTGTTCGATGTCGCCGACATCGAAGTGACTGGTCACGTCGGCGTGCTCGGCGAAAACCGGTCCGGCAAATCGACGATCCTCGACATGGCGCAGGTCGTTCTCACGGGCGGCAGCCGGCGCTTCCTGCGCCTGAACGCGGTCGCTGGCGATAGCGGAAAATCGCGCAGTGCCTCGAAGCGCAGCGTCGTCGACTACTGTCTCGGAACTCTCGGCGAGGATCAGCGGCGGCGCGACGAGGCGCGCACCTATATCGCGCTCGGCTTCGAAGACACGGACGGGGAGCGCCCGCCGGTCACCATCGGCATGGCACTGGAGGCCCGCAAGTCGGACACCAGGGAGACCGTGCTCGCGCTGTTCGTCGCGGTCGGCGCGGTACTGACTTCCAAGGACTTCATTGAGCAGCGCGGAAAGGCGCAGTTTCCCGCGCAATGGGAGGACGTGCGCGCCAGGATCATCGCCGCGGTCGGAGAGGCGAACTTCGTCAATCACCGCGACCGGGCGAGCGATTACGTCCGCGAATACATGCGCCATCTCCTGCCGCATTCGCCCTACGGCGAGCAGAATGCGAGCGCGCTGCAGAAGTCGATCGTCAACGCCATGACGCTCGACCACAACCAGACGGCCACGCAGTTCGTGCGGAACTACATTCTCGAGGACAGCCCGATCGGGATCAAGGAACTGCGCGAGTCGATCCAGACCTACCGCAACATCAGCGACACCATCCGGAAGATGCGCCTCAAGCTGGAGGCGCTGAAGCAACTGAGGGAAATCCTCGCCACCCTTGAGGCGACGTTCGAGACCATATTCCGCGAGCAGTGGATCGCCAAACGCGCGGAATGGCTCGCTGCCCGAGCCGCCAACCGGGACTTCAGGAACAAGCTGCGACTAGCGAGCGCCCAGCGCGACGCTGCCGCCGGCGAACTCAAGTTCCTGGACGAGGATATCAAGGCGACCGACAACGAGATCGAACGACTTACGGAGGCTATCGCGGAGCACGACGCCAAGACCGGAAGAAAGTCTCTGCAACAGACCGCCTCGGTAGCTGAGCAATCCGCGCAGCGCGCGGCGTCCGATTTCAAGGCGCGCCTTGAGACAATCCGACGACTGCAGCCGCTGTGTGCAATGGCGGGGCAGGGGTTTGATGATCTCATTCCCGCCGTAGAGCGGCTGCTTGCCGCCGCCGGTACGGGCTCCGTTACCTCCGTTTCCGACGAGCTCTCCGCGGCGGAGGCCGCCGTGACGGGCTTGGGAGCGCAGCGGCTCGCGAAGGTCGACGAAGGGCGTCAGACGATCATTGCAGAGGTTTCGAAGCTGCGCGGCCATCGGAACGAGCTGCTCGAGCGGATCCGGCAGCACGCCTCTGGAGGGCCGGGCGCGCATCTGGAGGACGATACGAAACTGCTGTGCCAAAGGCTTCGGCAGAAGGGAATGGCGCCGCGCGTTCTCTGCGAGCTGATCGAAGTCGCCGACCCGGAATGGGCGGGAGCCGCCGAAGCGCTGCTTGGCCGCGACCGCGACGCGGTGTTCGTCGACAGGCCGCAGATCGGCGATGCGACGGCGATCTTCAAGGAAGGACGGCGCGAATTCCGGCGCACATCTCTGGTGAGTCTCAACAAGCTGGAACAGTTCAGAGCCAAGCCGGAGCGAGGAATGTTTCCTTCGATCTTTCGCACGCAGGATCCGGATGCGCTGTCGTTTATCATGCGCCGGTACGGATCGGTGCGGCTTGCGGACACGCTGGACCAGTTCAATAGGCCGGGCCGCGCCATCATGAAGGACGGCCTCTACGACGACGGTCTCGTCCGCACCCATCGGTCGATCGACCCTTCGCAGCACAAGATCGGCAAGGCGGCCCAGGCGAGTGCGCTGCGCGCCCTGCAGGAGCGAGTTGAGGATCTGAAGAACTCGCTGGTACAGGCCGAGAAGGACGCTCAAATCGTCGATGGCGCCTTCACGGCGCTAAAGACCCTCTGCGACGCCCCTGCCGGCGACCTAAAAGCCTGCGCCTCGGCGTTTGCCGCAGCGCAGAGCGAAGCAGCCGAAGCGCTAGCGAGGCTTTTGGCTCTCGACAGCGCCGGCGACGGCGGCCTCCGCGACAAGAAGCAGGCCCAGCAGCAACTCAAGCAGAGAAGGCTCGTGGAGCGCAAAGCCCAGCAGGACGCCTTCAATAGGCACGACGGCGAGGTGAGAACGGCGCAAAGCAGATTAAGCGATGGCGAAAATGTACCGGGCTCCCAGCTCAACCTGAAGATCGCCTGGTCGCTCTTCGCCAAGAACCTGCCGCTCTACGCCGCGGCGAAAGGTCGCCCCGTGCACCGGGCGCGCCTCGAGGCGCGGCCGCACAAGAACGAGGCCGACCGCCATCGCGGCATCGCCGAGAAGTCCGTCAAGGATGCCGAGGCAGCGAACGACAAGCGCCGAGAAATCGAACGGGAAGTGCGCGAATTCCTGGAGGGATATTTCGGGGAGTTCGGCGTCAGCTCCCAGGTCGGCATCGAGAGCGAGCCCCTTCAGGAGGTGAAGCCCTGGATGACGCAGTTGATCGAGGACATCGAGTCCAACGAGCTGCGCCAGTACGAACGGCAGGCCCGCGAAGCGGCGGAGAAGGCCTCCACGCTGCTGCGGGGCGAGTTCATCAATGCGCTCACGGCCCGGATCGGCAAGATGGAGCGGGAGCTCCAGGCGTTGAACCGCAGCCTTTACGCGCATCCCTTCCACAACGAGCGATATTCTTTCCACCGCACCCAGGTGGTGGAATTCCAGCCGATCCTGAAAATCATCGAGATCGGCAAGACTTCTCCGGAAGCGCTCGAGTTGCTGTTCCGCGGCGACGTGCCTGACGACTTCCCGCACAAGGACACGATCCTGGCGCTGGAGGCGCTGCTGGAGGATCCGGACAAGGACTTTACCCAATTCGAGGATTACCGAAACTTCTATACGTTCGAAATTCACATGGAGGATGTCGCGACCGGCCGGTCGACCCGCTGGGAGCAGCGGCGCAGCACTGGATCCGGCGCCGAACAGCAAGTGCCGATTTACGTTGCCATCGGCGCCTCGCTCGCTGCCGCCTATGGCAGCGCGGAGCGGCGCGCCGGAAAGCCGGCGGGCTTCGCGCTCGCCATGTTCGACGAGGCTTTCTCCAAGATGGACGGCAAGAACCAGCGTCAGATGATGAGCTTCTACAAAAATCTCGGGCTGCAGTTCGTGATCGCGGCGCCATTCGAGAAGCGGGTCGCAGTGCTGGAGCACATGGACACGATCGTGGAAGTGGATCGTATCGGCGAACAGTCGAGGGCAACCGTGGTCGCGCTGAAGGAGAAGGCCAAGCGCGAACTGATGGCGATCGATCCGGACCTGATGTCCGAAGACGAGCTCGTCGCGCGCCTGGCCGCCGAGTAGCCTATGGCGCGGCGCTTCACCGACGCGAACGAACTGCTGAACGACCTGCTGGACCGCTACGAAGGCGGGGCCATGAGTCCCATCGCCCATCCGGACTACGACGGGTTTCCTTCCGTGGTGGCCGCGGACGCCTTCCTGAAGCAAATCGCGCGCGCAGCGGAGGTCGGCGCCGTCAGTCTCGGAATGGGGCGGGGAGATAGGCGAGATCAGATCGCGCACGTCAGGCTCGGGGCGGCTGAGGCGCTCTATCGTCATCTCGGTCGCGTTCCGGCCGTTCAGGTCGCGCAAGACGCCGCCACACGCCTTGTCGCCGGCTTCGCTTTGGACGGGCGCCTGGCGGAAGCAGTTCCCTCGATTGCGGATGCTTGGGGCAGAGGGAAGAGCTGGCACGGATTCGTGTCGTCCGACGTCGACAAGCTGCGCGACGGGTTCGCTCTCGCCCAGGCGATCCTGGACAAGAAGCATCTCGACGTCGACTACAAGACGTTCTCGCGAAGGACCGTGGGCGACAGCAAGACGCTTGAACGCATTGAAGGCGTAGTCATCCGGCTTCTGAGCGGCATCCTGGAATTTCCTCCCGGCGCCCGGCCTCGCGAGGCACTGCGGACGATCGGACTCGAACGCTTCGCGCCGCCGCTCCTGATCGCGGGGCGGATCGATCTCGACGGGGCCGATCTGTCAGCGATTTCTCCGCACTATCTTGGAATCACGCCCAAGGAGGCAGATCGCATCCGCTTTCGGGAGCCACCGGCCTACGTGCTGACGATCGAAAACTTCGCGAGCTTCAACAGGCACATCGCCGAGGCGGACCCCGGTCGGCTTGGAACGACGATGTACGTGGGTGGCTATCCTTCGCTCGCCACCCAGCATGCGTTAAGGGCGATCGCGGGAATGGTGTCCGAATTGACGCCGATCCTGCATTGGTCGGACATCGATCCGGACGGCACTTGGATCTTCCATACCATCGAGCGTGCCGTCGGACGTCCGATCCGCCCACATCTCATGAGCGTCGAAATTGCCGAGCAATCGGGGCAAGTGCCGCAGAAAAAGGCGACGCCGGCGCGATGCCCGCCGGATTCCGGCATCGCAGCGCTGGCAGCGTACCTGGCCGAGGAGGGCGCCAAAACGCTTGAGCAGGAGGAGCTCGATCCGATGCTGCCCTTACACCTTGTGGCGTGACGCGTTCCGAAGCGTCTACTTGCCGTCGACAAGGTTGACGCCGATCCTATCGGCGAGAATGACGAGATCCGCGTACACGGGGGTGACAGTCAGCAGATCCTGTGGAACTCCCGTCGGCGAGAGATCCGCAGCCGAGATGCGATCTCCAAAGATCACGATCGCCAGGGCGCGATCGTCCTGCCGCGACACCCAGCAGAGTCCCTCGGCGTGGGGGCACGCAGCGTGAATAGCTTCGGCCCATTTTCGGGTGCTCGGATACTCGTCCTTTTCGGTATCGATCAGCTGATTGCGTTGAATCCCGAGCTTTTTGAGTGCTGTCGCGCTGAGATCGACTAGTTTGAGAGCTCGTCGGGACGTGACCTGTGAGTAGACCTGATCTGCAAGCTTTTGCTTGTCGAAGGTCTTCAATCCGGCGGCAATCGGCACGTCATGAAAGACGGTTTCCATGGCGGCGCAATCGAAGGTCGTGCCGCCGTAGAGGGTAGGGATGCTCGAGCCGTCTGAAGCTTTGATCGGACTGAACCGGGCGTTGCCCTTCGTGCCTGGATTGAATTGGCTGCTTCCATAGATGTTCTGGTGAATACGATGGATGACCTGGCCTTTCGGCCAGATCATCATGCTCACCAGATTGGCGAGGTCGGCAGGTGGTGCAGACGCACCCGGCGGGATTTTCGGAGGGACGGCACCGGACTTCTTCTTAGCCATGGAGCACGCCAGCCACCTCGTCCTCCGCCGCTGCAACGACACGATCGGGCTTGCTGATCAGCAAGTCCTGCGGTCGTTTGCCGCCGAGAAAGCTATTGGCCGACGCAAACCAGTAGGCGAGGCCCCAATCGTCCTTCTTTCCGCGGAAGACCTCCAGCACCCGTGCCAGGCCCTTTGTTGGCCGATAGTCGGTCGAGGAGTCGAAGGCGTAGCCCGGAAAATAGTCCATTCCGTGATGACGTATGGCGAAGATCTGCCCCTCCTTCTTCCACTTGTTCGGTTGGGCGCTGGGGTTGCTGCTGCTAAACCCCGCCATCTCGGCGATCTCTGTCGCGGTCATCCATTCGCCCGACTCGATCACACGCTTGCGTGCTTCCGCCGTCATCCGGGCCTCAATCAGCTTGTGCTGGGGCGGGGGAACGTCGGGGACCAGAGCTTCGATAATCGACCGAAACATCGCGTCTTGCCGATGCTCAATGATGCTGGAGACCAGCGGAGCAAGATTGGCAACCGTATCCAAAAGTGCTCGGACGGCTGCCTTGTTGCTGTGCTGCAACGTCAAGGCGACGACCTGCTCCGCCGGCAGTCGGGCAAGCCTGCGTCGTACTTCTTCGGGGGTCCCGCTAATGGTTCCAACACCCGAGAGCTCGAGAGCTTTGTCAGCGGTAGTCATGGCTTTGCTCCAGATGATGATGGTTATCAATATAATGAAATAACCTAAATCATCAAGGGCGGTTCCGGCCGATCCTGCTCCCCTTGCCGAGGCCGAAGTTGCGGGCTCCATTGGACTATGGTGCCGGGTGGCCTGCCTGCGGACCGCTGGCAGGCCAAACATTTTGTGCGGGGAAGTCTAAAGAGTCGAAATACCCCTCGAGCTCTACAACCGCTCGGCGTTCCCATTCCTCCGCCTGCGCAAGCAATGAGCACCGTTGAATCGGCCGAAATGTTGCAGCTTGGCGGCACAGCGAAGCGATCGCGCGGTAGCGGCGCACGTTTTCCATAACGGCCAACCCCGTCATTTTTGGATCTCCCCACTCCGTTTCCGGGCGCGAACTTGCGGCAGAACGATTTTCGATTCGTTAGCGGCCGGTGCGGAAAGCGCGAATGGTTGGCAAAATCTTGCGAGTGGAAAATGACTAATCGTACGGCTTCAGAATTTGGGCTAGGCCAGATATGACTGCGTCTGGAATACAGAGCGCTTGCTGTTCCGCCGGAACGCTGAATGGGGCAGGCTATCCTCTCAACCGGCTGTTGAAGGCACTCGGTCACCAGGAGGGTAACCCATCATGACTTGCGCGGCCGCCCTTGCTCGCGCACGACGTCCTTGGCTCGCTTGTCCGCTCGAAGCCCGAGGTATACGGGCTGGCGCATTTCACCTGAGCTCGTCCATTCCGCGAACTTTACCTCGGCCACCAGGGATGGCTTGACCCACGTCGTCACAGCTTCGTCCTTCACCTTCGCAGGGAACGGAGAGTTCGCTGTCTTCAGCTTCGAAAGCTTGCCGTGCAGCTCCGCGAGAGTCTTGTGGCTAAACCCGGTGCCGACATGGCCGATGTAGCGCCATTCATCGCTTTCTCGCAAGGCAAGGACCAATGCCCCGAAAAACGGCCTGGTGCGTCGGGGCGCCGTGAACCCGGCAATGACAACCTCTTGACGTTTCGCCGTCTTGATCTTCAGCCAGTCGGTCGTTCGCCTTCCAGACGCGTAGGTGCTGTCGGCCCGCTTGGCCATGATGCCCTCGAGACCTCGCCGCTCGGCCTCACGGAAGAACTTAGTGCCAAAGGTCTTGCCGTGACGACTGAAGGCAACCAGCTTGTGACGGGGCAGAATGGCTTGGAGCCGCTTCTTGCGCTCGAGCAGCGGAAGACCGCGCAAATCCTCGCCATCCTCGAACATAAGGTCAAAAGCACAGTAGAGAAGCTTCGCTTCGTGACGCAGGGCGTTCTGGAGCAACTGAAAATGGGAAACGCCGTCATCACCAATCGCAACGAGTTCACCGTCGATGACGGCATCGCATTTCACGCCTTCGAGTGCCTGAGCCACTTCGATGTAGCTGCGGCTGATGATTTTGCCGTTGCGGCTGTAGAGGGCGACCCTGCCACCCTTTGTTTCGGCAACCATGCGGAAGCCATCATACTTGTCCTCGAAGACCCAGGCTGGATCGTCGAACGGCGCGTCGGTCAGCGTAGCCAGCATCGGTTGGAGGCGCTTCGGTAAGGTCGATGTCCGGCCCATGCTCAGGCGGCCCTTTCGCGAACGTTGCGGAAGGTGATCGAGTAGCGGAGGGGCTCGACGCCGGGAATGCTGTGTTTCCATTCGGTCCGTGCAGGGCCTCGCAAGAGATAAATCGAACGAGGTTCTGCAATCAGGTTGCGCCGCTCCCAGCGCTGACCTGCCTTCCAGCTAAGCCAAAAGGTACAGGGGGAAAGAAGCGGAGTGCCGACGACGTCGCCGAATACTGAGCGATCCCTGTGCCAGCCGATCGCCGCGCCCTCGGAATATTCAGTGATGAGAACCTGCTGGAGGCTACCGGGTACGACGGCTGCGAAGCCCTCGGCTCGCGCGCAAAGCTGCGAGAGAAAATCCGGCATGTCCTCAGCTTTGGTCAATCGTGCGCCGCAAAAATCATAGCGCCAACCGAGCGACACGATCCGTCGCTTCCCCGTAAAGCCGTGAAATTCAAATTCGCGAAACGGCAAAAGCCTGATGGGCTGCAAAAGAGACTGCTCTTCTTCCCGGCTAAGGAAATCGGACGTGTACCTAAAACCCTGAGGAAAAGCGTTATCTCCGAAGAGATCAGGTGTCTGATTATCGTTCCGCACGCATTTTCCTCCGGGCGGAAGTCTTCACTGCACAGGCAATGGTGAAGGCTGTCGCATGTCATGAGATCGAGACAATCTGAATTTCCTGACCCGACATCTCGATCACGTCTCCGACCGACTTGCCCATCAAGAGCCTGGCAATCGGTGAAACGAAAGAGATCGTCCCCTTCTTCGGGTCGGCCTCGTCCTCGCCTACAATGCGATACGTCTGGACGCGACCGTCGTCGCGGCTGAAGGTGACCGTGCTTCCGAAGCCCACGGTGTCGAAAGCCGTCGGATCCGGAACGACCTGAGCCGTTCGGACCCGCGCTGTGAGATATCGCACGTCTCGCAGCGGCGCCGCACTTTGTCGGCGCCGCTCGTTGACATCCTCGATCCTTTGCGAGATCTCGTAGACTTCCTGCGCCTGCTTCAATTGGGCGTCCAAGGCCTTCATGCCGGCCGCGGTGACGAGATTCCGGTGAGGCGAGATCGGGCGGTCCGGCAGCAGCGTCTCGGATGCGGTCTCGGCGCTGTCTTCCTTGGTGAATGCGACGCTCACGTGCGGAACTCCTGCAGCTAGGCACGCCCCTGCGCGCCAACTTCTCTCTTTCCAGATAACGGCCGAGGCATCCGACAGCCAATCCTTGACAAATCACGACGTGGTGGAACGGAAGGGAACATGAAACCTCCTCTAGGGTCGTATGCAAAAAAGGACGTGGTTGGGTGAGTTTTGCATAGAGTGCCAGAGGGAAGGTTGCATCATATTGACGGCCGGGGCCGCCGCGAACGCTTCGTAGAACGTAGGACTTCGCGCAACGGGCCGCCAGCTGACGACGCACGCCGCCTAATCTCGTCGTACAGATTTTGACGACTGTGCATTACGGGGATCTCTCGCTGTCGTTTCTGACTGCCGGATGCGCCGTTCATAGTGGGCAGCCAGCTGCAATAGCCGCTTCTTGATGAATGGGTCGGCCTTCTCCGCTAACGCACGGACCGTTCGTACTCTCTCTTTGCAGAACTCGTCGTCCATTGGCGTCCCAGATTTCGCGCTCGCAGATCTTACTGTGGGCTTGCTCAGGTTCCATGTGATACAGATCACTCTGCCGTGTGTTACTTTCGTCATTTCGAACGCCGAAAGGTGCGGCGTGCCCGACAAGTCGACAAAGCCTCAAATCATATTTGCCGTTGTCGTCCTGCTTCTGCTGGCGATTGCCTCCGTTTGGGCGATGGATAATTTCGTCTTCAATCGATAGGACGGGCCGGCACTTCAGTTAGCGATCGGCTTCCACGCGTCGCCGAAATTATAGATCGCCTGGACCATGTCTAACACGAAAACTCCCGCCAGCCCTTTGCACGCACCGCGCAGGCGGGACATTCACCGCAGCCAAACCCCCAGTCGTGCCGGGCACCGCGTTCGCCGAGATAACAGGTGTGTGAGTGCTCGCGGATCAGGTCGACCAGTTCCGCTCCGCCAAGCTCGGAGGTAAGCCGCCAAATCGCCGCCTTGTCCAGCCACATCAGCGGCGTGTGGAGATGAAAGTCCCTCAACATGCCGTGGTTGAGCGCACTGTTCAGCGCGCGGATGGTCACGTCCCGGCAATCGGGGGCGCAGGAATAATCTTTCTCGCACATGCCGCCAACGATATGAGAAATCCGGCGCGGGTAGGCGAGCGCCGCGGCAAAGGTCAAAAAGATCAGATTGCGGCCTGGCACGAACGTGTTGGGCATCCCGTCCGCGCCTATCTCGATCGCCACCTCGCGCGTCAGCGCGGTCTTTGATATCGCAGCCAGCGTGGGGATCTCCAGCGTATGGCTGTCGCCGAGCTTGCTCGCCCAGTCTAGGCGCAGCTTCTTCAGTCCGTCCAGCAACTGATCGCAGCAGGCCAGCTCGATCGCATGGCGTTGGCCATAGGCAAAGCCGACGGTCTCAACCCGGGCAAAGCGCGACAGCGCCCAAGCGAGGCAGGTGGCGGAATCCTGTCCGCCAGAAAATAGAACCAGCGCGGATTCGGATGTGAAATCGGTCATTGAGAGGATTCACTTAGAATGTGGACAGTTGGAATCCGGCGCGCTTGGCAGTGGCGAACAACGGCAAAGAAGCCTGCGATGAATGCCGCCGTCCCTTTATTGAGTTCAGACTTAGAGGACGCAATTCATGATCGTCTCTAAGGTGAAGTCGCAGAACGCTTGAACGCGCACGGGTTCTTTACCGCACGCCGAGAAACTTGTGCGTCTGAATGCTGACACGCCAGTCGCGCACAGTCGCCTCCTGAATGCAAAGCTTCGTCGCCTTCCGGCTTTGGCTTAACGGCTGTAGCCATATCATCGGCATGGACTCGCGCGGGATGTTGAGGGCCAGGAGCTTCTCGATATCGGCAGGCTTGCCCACGCAATGTTTGATCTCGTTGCCACGCCGCAGGGCTTCATCCAAAACAACGAGCCCGCCGGGCATGCCAACTTTCGGGCTGATGGTCACCCACGTGCAGGGGTGCACCTGAATGGCATGGGTGCCCGATGTCTCCAACTGCACCGAGAAGCCAGACTTGATAAGCAGCGTCGTCAATGGCCGAAGGTCGTACCCCGCGGGCTCGCCACCCGTGATCACGACATGCCGAGTCCTAAACCCCTGTGCGGCGAGCAGTATTTCCTCGGGCGACATCATAGCCCAGGTGTTGGCGTCCTCGACCTTGGCCGTGATCTCGGCTATCGACACTTGGCGCGCTGGATCTGCGACCCATGTGTGCTTGCTGTCGCACCAGGGGCAACCAACCGGGCAGGCCTGTAGCCGCAGGAACACGGACGGCGTGCCGCTCTTGCAGGCTTCGCCCTGGATACTTTCAAAGATCTCGTTGACCGGCAGCACGGCTCGTTCCCCGATAGATCGCGCTGTTCGCGCCGTGCTCTTTGACTTCGACAGATGCCAGCCGGCAGCGGGGAGCAAGTCGCTCTGTCAGCAGCCACGTGCTCGCGATGCCGTAGACGTGCTCGGCAAACTTTTCGCAGCCGACAGCAGGTAGCACAACAATATCCGCCACGCCGCGCCGCGCCGCTTCGTGGAACCATTCAAGCTCCGGATCGTCCGCAGCTACGACGGTCTTATGGTCAAACGTGTCTTCGAGGATCGCTTTCAGCTCTTTGAGGCCGCCAAAATCGACGACCCAATTCTTGTCGTCCAGGATGTCGGCCTCGAACTCGAAGCGAAATGACAACGAGTAACCGTGCAGCAGACGACAGTGTGACAGCGCGCGCCACTGGCGAAATGTAGCGGATAGTCCGATTTCATGGCCGTATGTCTTGGTCGATAGGTAGGTCACGGTTGATCCTTGATGAGTGCCATAAATTCGCTGCGCAATGTCCTGTCGTCGCGGAAAGCACCGCGCATGATGCTGGTTATCATGATGGTGTCAGTCTCGCGAACACCACGCCAGATCATGCATTGGTGCTGCGCCCTAACGATGACGGCCAATCCCTTCGGCATGATACGGCGTTCCAGTTCGTCCGCCAGCATAACAGCGGCCTCCTCCTGGATGTGCGGGCGCGACATGATCCAGTTGGCAAGGCGCACAAATTTGCTGATACCAATCACTTTTTCACCGGGCACCACGCCAACCCACATGCGGCCAGTCATGGGTACGAGGTGATGCGAGCACGTCGAGCGCACGGCGATGGGACCCAACGTGTAGAGTTCGTTCAGGCCGCTCGCGTTCGGGAAGTCCGTAACCTCAGGCGCAGGCTCAAAGCGCCCGGCAAAAACCTCGCGCACGTACATCCTGGCAATCCGCTTTGCGGTCGCTCTGGTGTTGTGGTCGCGGCTGGTGTCGATAACAAGAGCCTCAAGCACAGCTTGCACATGCTGCTCGACCTCGGCTTGGATCACCTCAATGTCACCAGGCAGCAGGTATTCTGCGATGTTGTCGTTTGCCGCAAACGACGCGCCGGCGTCGAGCAGGCGTTCACGAATTGCTTGCGTAGAGCTCATCAGAAATCCTGTGCCCGGAGCTTCGCATTTAGTTTCCGTGAACGACATGATCTGCGGTCGTCGTGAAGAACGACGGAGGGACCCGCGATGGACAAAGCTTCAATTGGGGGAGGTGCCTCCCCGGGGCAGCATTGGGTATCAATTTGCATACGATCGAGAACTTTCATCTCTCCTGCGTCGGTGACCGAGAGACCACTATTGTCGAAACGGTCATTTATCGTCTCCGTGCAATCAGCATGCCGCAAAAGCACCTGTGCGAGACTTGCTTGAGGAAGAGAAAATCAATGCATTGTGCCGCGCCGGCGGATCATTTGCGCCTTCGTGTCGGGATCCAGACATACACGCCGACAAGCGGACACGATTGAAGCGCCAGCAAAAGCAGACAAATCGTACCCGCCCGAAGCCATCAGACACGAGCGGACTCATGATTGCAGCGCGCCGGCTCCTTACCTCGCCGAATCGAAGAGGTAGTGGCCTGACCGCTTTCTTGTCGACGCGGTAGATACGGCCGAGGATGTCCGCGACAAGGCGACGCCGACCGGCAAGCCGGGTCCATCGTCGACAATCCAAAGTGATCGAGCAGCTCGTGATCGGCAGGCCGTACCGGCCTGGCGGTCAAGCCCGAGGCGTGCTGCGAACCTGCGCGCGGGTCTCTTTTTTGCGGCAAGAACGCACCAAGCGAGGCGGTTCCTGTGCAAATCGACCTCGCCGCGGAGCTATGGAGTGATTTTCGCGCGGAGCATGCGGGCAAAACGTACTGCAATGGGGGGTGATTTGCAGATTTCATTTGTCCGAGCGACTTTGCTCGGCATTCTGGTCTCGGCGAGCTCGCTTGCTGTCCTGGCGCACGGTCTATTCGGTGCCGGATCCGTGGTGACCGGCCTGTTGCTGGCCTGTCCTGTGACGCTCCTGGTCGCGCTGGGTGAATGGCGCGTTGTCTCGTTCAACCTATGCGATGGGCTGTTCGTTGCCTTTGTGGCGTCGGTTGGCGTGTCGCTTCTTGTCAATGGCCATGGAAGCGACCTCAAGGAACTGGCGCTTCTGGTGATCACGCTGGGCGGCTACCTGGCGGGGCGCCTTTGCGGCGCGCGCGAGATCCGGCGGGGATTGATGATGATCGGGTCCGCGGTGATGGCGACCGGCGCGCTGGCGACGCTGATTGCCTTGGTCGAGCAATGGTCGGCACCGCATGGCAAGCCATTGGTGTTTGGCCAATTCGACGCCGCGCCGGCGCAGTTCGCGATGTTGATGGGTCTATGCCTGCTGGCTTGGCTGACGAGCCTCTCCCGTGCTTCCGGCGTGATCGTGCTCGGCCTCCTTGCTATGGTGCCGGCTGCGATCTTCGCCGCCTCGATGGTGCGCTTTAGCTTTGTGGCGCTGGCGCTGGCGATGCTCGTCGCCGCTGTGCTCGGTCCGCGCGTACAGAGCCGGAAGGTGATTGCGGCGGTGGCCGCTCTGGCGCTCTTTGCGATCGTCGGCGCGCTGGCGCTGCGCTCGCAGACGACGCGCATATTTGTCGACCATGCGTTTAATGCGGCCGCCGGCGCCTGGTCGATCGCCTGCGATGCGGTCGATCGCGACAATTCGATTGCGATCCGCGGCCAGATCTATCGGGATGCCTTGCGTCTCTTGCCGGCGGCAGGTCCGTTTGGAATCGGTCTCGATGGCTTTGAGGCGAGGGGCTGCATCAAGGGTATCGGCGTGCATAACGCCTTCCTGCAGGTGGCGCTTGAGTTCGGCTGGCTCGCCGGGTTCGCGCTGTTGGCGCTCGTCATTAGCGCCTGGCGTGCAGTCCGCGAGCTCGCGCCGATTGCGCCCGAATACCGCTTCGTTGCCGCCGCCCTGGTCTACGTGGCGATGGTTTCGCTGATGCATGGGCGCATCAGCCGCGAGCTTGTGCTGTTCTTGCTGCTCGGCTATGCCTCGAGATTGTGGAGCGAGGGGCGAGAGGTCGCGGCCAAACTGTTGTTGCGGATCGCCGGAGGTGGAGGCGAGCAAGTGCCTCCTAGTCGGCGGGCGCGACATTGGCGTCGACGACTGGCCTCTTGCGGGTGACGATCCCGCCCGCCAGCCCGCCCATGGCGCTTGCGTTCTCCAGTTCCCTTACCGAGACTCAATCGAGCAGCGTCCGGGCGGGGTTGAGATCGACTTGGATTCGCCCAAATGAGTCTTCGTCACAGCGCCAGCGCTCGCCGGAGATCGTCGTGCTCAAAGGCGCTGGCCATACGGTTGATCTCGTCCGACCGCGCCCCGACTGCCTTGGCGATGTTGCGCCATGTGGCAGTGACTCTCGCGACTTCTTTCACGCGTCGATCGCGCCGCTCTCCCTGGCCAGGACGCCTTTAGCCTGAAGAACGCGTCTCAAGTCGTCCTGAAATGCGCGAATAGGGAGTTATCGTCTCGACCCGATCGCTCTCGACGACCGAGAGGATCCTGTCATTGGCTGCCGAATCCTAACCCAGCGGTCCTTCTGGCCAGGGGATCCACGGCTACCATTGCAGAGAGCTGGTCTCCAAACATCGTGACTGGTAAAGGATTCAGCACCGAGGAAGGAGATGGCCAATATCTATAGACTGCGGTCACAGAGCGATTGAGCTCGGTTCCCGAGAGTCAAAATGCGGTAGAGTGCATACACCTTTGAACGGTTTCCTTCTACGTACCGACATCCATCGGCTTTTTGACCTGGGATAGGTGATCGTCTCATCGGATTGCCGGCTCGAGGTCAGCGGCCGCTTGAAATACGGTTTCGACAATGAAGTTCGCGATGATCATGGTCCTATCTTGGAGAGGCGAGCTTAGCTTCGTGATGAAACCCTGCGACGAGAAAGCCATCGGTTGGATCGAAATTCAGTTGTGGACGCCGATTGACAGGCGAAATCGCGGATCATCAGGCGTTTTCATACAACCAAGACCCACAGCAGAGATCAGCTGATTGGAAAGTGCTCCAACAGGCTCTGGTCCGAGGTGTTCCGCGAATCTCAGCTAGCTTTGTCTCTGTCTAGCGGATCACAAAGGTCACGCTGACACTCGTGGCGGAGAATGATTCAATTCCGATGCGGAGCAGACAGGAGAGAAAGATGCCGGTCATATCCACACGCCGCGCTGAAGTCACAGATGCCGGAACCGTCGCCCGCTTCGTTTATGCTCTCCAAGTCGAGCTCTTGGGCCGTATGGCCCCCGGGATCGAAGTCGTCACGCAAAGCGCAGCGACAGTTCTTGCGGATGTCAGCGTCGTCGCGGTGATCGCCTGCGGAGACAACGAGCCGGTTGGCGTCATGGTTCTAAACGAATGCACTGCGATCTACGCGGGCGGCAAGTTCGGAGAAATCTCGGAGCTCTATGTTCGCCCCGACATGAGATCGCAGGGCATTGCGCCTCATCTGATCGCGGTCGCTCTGTCCGAAGGACGCGCGCGAGGGTGGAAGCGGCTGGAGGTCGGAGCACCGTGGCAGCCGAAATGGAAGCGCACCCTCGACTTCTATCTGCGCAACGGCTTCGAGGAAGTCGGTCCCCGGCTTTGCCGCATGATATGAGCCGGTGGTGCCAGCTTAGGATAGTCGTCAAAAGGTCCCTAGATGACCAAGAAGCTGAGCAGATCAATCATCCAAACGACTCCCGCGTCGGGAAGCGAATCGGCGCGCTAACCTGGAACCCAATGCTCTTCGTCGAAGAGGTGCATCAGGTTCAGCCAGTCGACCTGTTAATCGGCCTGGAAATGCGCGTCACGCGGATGCCGGAGAGCGAGGTGTTGGCCAGCAGCGCCAGGCGCTCACGGGTACAATCGTGGACGACGATCAGGACGCGGAAACGGCGGGCGGAGGTCAGACTGATCCGATACGAAGTCGAGCGACCACCAGTCGCTCGGCATCACGGCATGTGCCCCCGCACTGGAGGACACACAGGCCGTTGACTTGACGTCCTTAGAGCCCGCACCACCGGTTATCGCCGACGCTCAAAGCGTCCCCATTCTCGCCTCGCCCCAACGGAGATTGAATCGCTTGCACCCAAGGAACATCTGCGCAACCCAATCCACATGATGCCTGGATGGCTGAGCGCGAGAAAGAAGTAGCCCCACCTAAGGGTGGCTCAAAGCCAATGGGCTTGCGCGAGTGCAATTTCTGGTTTAGGAGCCGGTTGATTGACTGGAAAGAGTAATTGTCTGTGCGTTCTGGACTTATGTTTTTGTGGTGGGGCTAATGGCACTCCTGTATTTGTCCGGTCCTGAGAACGACGACACTGTCTTGGTGTGTTCCGTCAGGTGCCCTAACTAGGATCCAAAATTTCAGATGCCGGCCCGTCCATCGCACATTCCCAGCTACCAGGAGAGACAGGCCCTTCAGACAATCCGAATGGGTAAGCCGAGTAATGCCGGTCGGAGACTGCTTGCCACGCTGCTTCGGAAGGGTTGGATAAACATGACTGAACATGGATCTATTGACTTAACCGACGCCGGTCATCAGGCGTTAAGAATCAAGATTCCGACGAAGCGTTGATTCACCTCGAAGTATGAGGTCGCCCACCTCATCGCCACCGAGACTCTTTTCAACATCGAAGGCAAGAACTGGAAGACGATGTTCTCGGAAAGAGTTTCTGCATGCCGTGGCCGGACGCAGCGGACGCCCTTAGCGGCGTTCGCCTTTAGCGCGCCGAATTTCTCAGAGGACGAGGCAGGCGAGCGAAATGTCCGATAGTGCCCATGCCCGCCGATTTACTGGAACATCTATTTCATGCCCGAGCTTACCGATTGCTACGACTGCGCAACCCCGATTTCCTTCAGCGCGAAGAACTGCCCGCACTGCGGATCAACAGAGCCGGCCGGTCCGTATCGACATAGCGAGAAGGAGAGGAGGAGACTCGGCGCAGAGGCGAGAAACGACCACACGCTGATCGTTGCGATGCTCAGCCTCGGACTGATCGGTTGCCTCTACGGATACACGTCACATTCGGGGATTTGGGCGCTGTGCGCCGTGATCGGCTATGGATTTCTTGGTGCCGCTGTTGGCGCCCCACTTGCCGTACTGCTCATCCTCTTGCGATCCGTGTGAGCCCCTAGCCGCCTGTGGGAATCGTGGATAGCGCCAGTAGTATACTCGCGCCTAAAGGGCGCCTGCCGGCCTGCGCAAGAGGCAGCGTGCATGATCTGCCGGCTGAACGCCGATGGAGTCTGTATGTAATCAGTCACATTTGGGGCCTTGTCTGATCCTCGACTTAAACCAAGACGGCCGTGAAAATCAGCCCGTCGACGAACATAAAGCGACCGCGAAGCTCACGCGTACCGCCGCAAGTATGCGGTAGCGGACAAGAAAGACGAGCTCGGAATGCGTTATCCTTTGCAGTAAAGGTGACCATAGCGTCCTCGAACCCCAGCCAGGCCCCGGTGAGCGGAAACCACGCCTTGAAGATGCTCTCCTTGGCGCTGAAGAGCAGGCGATCCCAATGGACGTTCCTGGGGGCGCCGGTGACGCGATGTACGCCAACAGATCCCGTGGCAGCCCTCCAAAGTACTCCCAAGCGGACGCAACAAGTGATACGGACTTCTGGACAACCATCACGTCGGTGCTTTCGAAGGGAAAGCTGCGCCACATCCAGTTCAGCCGATTGAGAATTGCCGATTCCGGTATAAGAACCCCCTTCGCCTTCCCGGTGGAGGACGACGTGTATATAAGGCTCGCAATTCCCTGATCTGATGGTTTGTCGCCGCACTCCAAATCGTGCGCGGGCGTGCTGCACCCTTCCAGGTTCGATAGACAGACCGACGGCATGTCAAAACCAGGGGCGGTGCTAGTCGCGTGAACCAAGAGCTTTGCCTGACTATCTCGCAGGATAACGATCTCGACCAGGTGACGCCCGCCATCGGGCGCGTCGTGAACATCTATTGTCCTTGTAGCGGGCTCAGTTCTTGATAGGACTCGCAGGCTGCAACATCGTTAGGGTCGAATGTGCATAGCGCCCGCGGGCGTCACTATGAGGATCAGCACGGTCCTGCATCCAGCTGTGCTCCTCGCATTCGTGGATCGCTCCGACTTCCTGCGGCACGGAGATTACCCAGCCCCGCAGAATTCGGTTCGCGAGCGACCTATCGTTGAATATGAGCATCGAGAGCGCTCCTACCCAGGACGAATTCGATCGGACCGTCTCCCGACACTAACAAGAGCAGCGATTTCGAATCGGTACCTATGGCTTTTCCACGTGGTGCCGGCGGTCCCAAGGGCTCAGCTAGGCGCGATCTGAGGATGGACCTCCGTCATTCGCGGAATCTCGGATCGGCCTTCAATGAATTCCAAGACGGATAGTGTCGGTCGGCGAGTCGAAAATCCACCCGGCACATGCCGTAGGAAGAGTGACGCGCCCTCAATGACGTCCAATTGCCGGTCCGATGGCTTGCAACATTCCGCGTACGGCCGAATCTCCGAGCCGCAGCCGCAGAGTTCGTCGTCCTTGCACTCGCACAGCCGATAGTAGGCTTGGACCAAGGGATCGGCGCCGACCAGACTATATTGCTTTCCTGGCCAACGGCCGAAGGCTTCGAGGTACAGATGACGGGCGGCCCAGACGCTGTAGAGATCGAGCAGTGTTCTCAGATCGCCGCCGTCAAACCAGACCCCGTCAGTTGGGGAGAAGGCGCAGATCGATCCGTCTTGGAAATTAGTGTGTCGCGGTCCGATCCAACTACACGAACCTGCCGCGGCCCAAAATCCCCATGCTCGTGGACCTACTCCTGACCGGTACGGAAGAGCGACGAGAAACGTGGCTTCCCGCTCCAAGCCCGGGATGATCGAGCTTCTCGCAAGGAGCCACATTCCGTCGTTGTCGGGGAAAGTCCGAAGCGAGGGGTACGCTTCGGTAACGCATTTTAATTGGCCCTCGTACGCGGCCCGGAGCACGTCGCTGCCGACCCGTGGTGGGGGACTGGCCGGCCGTGATCCACGGGTTGGCCCTTGCCGTCGGGCGGACCTTTCCCGTGATCGGGCTGCGGATCTTGTCTTTCCTTGTCGTTCATTACCGAACTCCTTGACTGAGGTTGCTAGCTGGGTCTCTCCGTCCAGGGCCACGAGCCCGTGAACATGTACTCGAAGCGGTCGGTGCTCGTCCAAGGCGGCCCCGATCTGCTGCAACACGGCCCGCGCCTCCGGCGCCAAAGCGGCTTCACCTGGAATCGGAAATGTGCGAATCTGTGTCACCAGCACATGCTGAACCTCAAGCCCCGTCGTGTCAAGGCGTGTCATTCGCACGGAGCGCAGATGCCCACATTTGAAGAAAAGTTAGTCGGAGCCATAAAAAGGAAGCGCGAGGCCGAAGGGCTGAGCATCCGCGCCCTCTCAGCCGCGATAGGAGTAAGTTTCTCCACGCTGGCTCGCATTGAACGTGGAGAAGGACAGCCGGACAACAACTCGAAGATCCGGCTTCTGCAGTGGCTCGGCGCTGAGGCAGACGAAGCTGGGCTCAGCTTCGATAACGTGGCGTTCGTGCATTTCCGTGCGGGGAAGAATATTCAGTCATCCACTGTGCGCACCTTGCTAAGGGCGGCCGAGTGTTTGGTGCAATCGATGGAAAGCCCCAGCAATTGGAGCGGACAGGACGTTACCGAGGATAACTCATCCGCCAACGGCGATTCGCTATCAAAAGAAGAGCTTGAGCGGGCTGCAGAAAAGTTCAGAGCAGATTTAGGTCTTTCGCACAGTGAGCCGCTGGACAGTCTTCGGATCGAGGCAGACGGCGTCCGGGTGATTCCGGTGGGAAAGGCAGACTGTTTGGACGCCGGCATTATAGGTCAGCTCAGGGGAAAAGCCGGCGGCGAGTGGTCCGCAATGAGCGTGCCGCTTGATCCTGATAACGAGAATTGGGCTGTGCTCTTGAACGATACCCACACCGTGGAGCGTCAGCGCGTTACGCTGCTGGAGGAATTCTGGCACATCTTGCTCGGGCACAAGCTCACTAAGATTGCCAGGATCGCTGACGCTTACGGACGAACCTATGACAGGGCCGAGGAACATGACGCTTACTATCTCGCCTCGGCGACGCTCCTACCGAAAGTGGCCATTGTTGATGCCGTGAGCAAGAAGCGCTCCTCGGAGCAGATTGCTACGATATTCGGGACGTCATCTGAGCTGGTCGACTACAGAATCAAGCGACTTGGCCTCTGGCGCGAACACGTGGGCAAGCAGATTAGACTGTCGTCAGACTGAAACCCGCGCCCACCAGAGTCTTGGGAGAATGAAGGTCACGTCGAGTCGCTTGCTACTCGTCGCTGGACTGCAAAGCCTTCAAGCCAACTTCAGCAATTCATATGCACGTAGCACGACCATATTCGTTCGGACATCCAGCAACAATCAATGCCAGTGGCTTTGACCTCTTCATCGCTTGCCCGGTAAAGTCCATTAAGGGATCGTTCACCAAGAGAGCGCCCTTGTTGGGGCGCCGCCGGCATGGGCAGCGTGGCACGGGTGCGGGAAGAACATCATGGAAGCGATTGGCACTTCATAGGAGAGCGAGTCTCTTAAGGCAGTGCGAACAATGCAAGTTGCGCGCTTCGACGTATCGATAGTTTGGTATTGCGAGACACGGCGTTGCAGGGCGGGGCAAGACAGGAGGCGAACACGCTCAGGAGAAGGCTCAGCGTCGTTGAAGACGAAGGGCTTAACTGATAGCGTTATGCCGATTACTTGAAACGATCGCTCGGGCGCGCCCATCTCGACGCGGCGTGCTCGCCCGCAACCCGCCTATGACATAAACCCGTGCATCGGCACCGAGGATAAACCAAGGCAGCGATAGGATTAATTCGTGGATATCGTTTTCGGCGAAAATTCGAGCACGGTAGCAGCGCGCTCATTGCAGGATGCGTTGAAGAACCTGGAGATATCCGGAACTCTTTATTTGGGCTATCCCGTGCTATCAACGGCTGACGCGAAGGTCTTTGTTGATGCGCTGCTTGTGAGCAAGTCACACGGCCTTATCGCTTTTGACCTTTCATCTCACGTTGACCCTCATCCGAGCGACGAGCAAATCGCCGACATTACCGAACGGCAAAATCAGATTTATGCCTCCATTTACAACAAGCTGAATACACATCGAGACCTCCGCAAGGGAAGGAGTTTGGGCGTTACGATAAATGTCCTTACGTTTCATCCTTCGCTAGAGCGGACCATCAAGGAAGACGACGTTGTTATCTGTCCGCCCAATTCCCTTCCGGAGGTGCTACAGGATTTTGATCCAATCGAAGAAGTACTCCTGCGGCCGCTCAATGCGGCAGTTCAACGTGTTTCGACGCTTCGACCACTGAAGCGAAGAGAAAACGTAACCAAGGTTGACTCTCGCGGGGCTATTCTCAAGCGAATTGAGAAGGAAATTGCTAATCTCGACCAATGGCAAAATCGTGGGGCAATTGAATATGCAAATGGTCCACAACGCATTCGTGGGCTAGCCGGATCAGGCAAAACAGTCGTCCTGGCATTGAAGGCGGCCTATTTGCATGCTCGGCATCCTGAGTGGAAAATAGCCGTGACTTTCCAGTCGCGCTCGCTTTACCAGCAGTTTCGAGACCTGATCCGCCGGTTCATGTTCGATCAGATTGAAGATGAGCCCGATTGGTCGAGTCTTCTGGTCATGCACGCGTGGGGCAGTAATCGGGATCAGGGAATTTATTCATCCATATGCAATCTGTACGATGTCGGAGCTATGGATTGGAGAACCGCAGACTCGAAGTACGGAAATCGAGCTTTCGAAGGCGCATGTGACGAGCTCAATGCCGTCATTAACGAGCAAGGCCCGAAGAGGCTATTTGATGCAGTGCTTATCGACGAAGCTCAAGATTTTCCGACCTCTTTCTTCCGTATGATTTACAAGGTCGTTCCGAGCCCACACCGAATCATGTGGGCTTACGACGACCTTCAGAATCTTGGCGATTACGAGATGCGATCTGAGCACGAATTGTTCGGATCGGATTCAGCGGGAAGACCTCTGGTTACACTGCGGAACGAGGCCGATCGGCCAAAGGAAGACATCGTACTTCCGGTTTGCTACAGAAATACGCCGTGGACTCTTGCCACTGCGCACGCGCTTGGCTTTGGTCTTTATCGACCGCAGGGGCTGGTTCAGATGTTCGAAGAGCCCTCGATCTGGCCCAGGATCGGCTACGAAATCGTGAAAGGTCGTTTGCAGCTCGGACAGCCCGTCTCGGTTCGAAGGAGCCCCGAATCTTATCCGAGCTATTTTGTCGAGCTTCTCAACCCTGATGATGCGATCAGGTGCGAGGCGTTCGACAGCGACGCCGCCCAATACGCTGCGTTAGCCGATGCAATATGGACCAATATTCACGAGGACGAGCTAGATGCAACCGACATCCTGGTCGTGCTCCCCAGCGCCTACACCTCTCGCAAGACTGGGGCAAGTGTTATGGCTGCTCTTGCGGCGCGGAAAATCAATGCGCATCTCGTCGGAGTTACGACCAGCAGAGATGAATTGTTTCTTCCGAACTCCGTTGCAGTTACCCACATCTTCCGTGCCAAAGGCAACGAAGCTCCAATGGTCTACATCGTGAATGCTGAGTTCTGCCAACTGGGCTTCGAGCTTAGCCGAAAGCGCAATATTCTGTTCACCGGCATCACTCGCTCCAGATGTTGGGTTCGACTGTTCGGCGTGGGCCCTTTGATGAAGGCGTTGAAGGAGGAAGTTGAGGAGGTTCGCAAGCGCCAATTCGAGTTGGAATTCAAGTATCCCACTGAGGAGGAGTTAAAAAAGCTGGCGCGCGTTCACCGCGATATGACGGACGAAGAGCGAAAAGATTGGGAACGAAAGATTAATAACGCGGAAGAGCTATTTAGGGCAGTGATCGATGGGGATTTACCTATAGAGGCATTGCCGCCGGAGCTTCAGAAGAGTCTCATGGCGATCACTAGACGCGGCGCCGAGTCCAAAGGGACCAAGGCGAAGAAATGAGTGTCGAGGCGCTGTGCAGGCGTATCACCGATTTCGGTTTCCAAATGCTCGCCAATGATTTCGCGCTGGACGCTCGTCAACATAAGATCGAACAGCTCTCGGCAGCACAAAAGACGCTGATGTGGGTCAGAAACCCGCTAAATTCGTTGATGAGCGGAAATCCTGCGAGATTGGCCGACTACCTGACTATTCTGGAGAATCAGGAGTACTCGTATTTGATGCGAGACGGAGGAGTCCTTCAGATATCATATGTATTCAAGGGAATGGAGATCGAGCGCCATCGACTTTGTTACCATCCATGTCCCTTTGCTGTAACGTTTGGCGATATACGCGACTTTGAAGGGGGATTGCTGGAACTTATACAGAATTCCTATATGGATCGGTTAGAAGACAGCGTTCTCATGCGCACGCCCATAAGGTTCGACTTTGCACCTGACCAAACCGCTCCTCATCACCCCGCGTCGCACATTACTTTGAACGATCCTTCCTGTAGAGTGCCAGCCAGGTGTCCACTCGCTTTTGATACCTTCATGAAGTTCATACTTGAGAACTTTTATTCAGACATTTGGGAGCATCCAACGATACGGAACGCACTTGTCTTTCGTCAGGAGCCGGACTGCTTGTCCGCCCACGATAGGACACGCGCGCATCTTCATTGGTCGCACCCCTGATACTGCGTCCTGCGAATTTTTGATCGCGAAATCTTGCATATGCGCCAGAGGTTTCGAGCGAGGGCCGCGATCTATTTAAATGACGCAGAGAGGGCCGCCCAGAGTGGGATAGGCAACCCCAATGGTGCTCGCGCCCTCCAGGGTAAGCAGACCGGAGACGCTGAAGCCGTGGCTAGAATTAAGGAGAAGGCCCTACAGTGCGCCATAGACCTTCAGGGCATCATGAGGGCATGTGCCGCTCAGGCTTCACGAGCATCCGAGCCATCACTGAGGAGCAAACTAAGCAAGGTAGTTAACGCACCGCGTGGGGGCACACGACACCCTACGGCGGTCGCGCGGCTTCTCGGTCGCCTACCAAATGCAGCGGCTTAGTCCGCTTCCACGGCAGCAGAGCGCGAAGCTCGATGCTCGTAGGCACGCCTGCGGCATACGTTCATTTGGCTTGGGAGGACCTAGAGGCCGCAGGGGCACCGGGAAGCTCCTCGTAGGACACAAGCGCAGCAGTATGACCTATCGGCACTACTGAACGGGCCGCGCGCCAATCTGTGAAGGGCCATTGAAAAAGGGACCACGGGCCGAAAATCATGGAGGCGATTTCGGTGCGCTTAGCAGGCCCTTATCCGATCGAGCTCGACACAGCGAAGCGAGACCTGCCTTGAGGCTGGCTTCCGCTCTTTCGAATTTGTCGACGTTGATTCCACGCTGCCTTGTGCTTTCGGTGCTGGCCGAATTGACCGGCTGCAAGTATGGCACAGGCACCGAATTTCCGTGGGGCGCGCTGTCCGGGCTCAAGCGCGCGATTGCGCGCCTCCATGATGTGCCGCGCCTCACCGCAGCAAGCACCCTTGCGCTTGTGCTGCTCGCATTCAAGCGCCACCTCACTCCGTCGCGAACTTGGCGAAGTCGCCGTAAATCCGTGGGGTAGTGAGGGCAGATAAGCCCCCTAGGGAAGATGAGGAGGCAGACATGGATTCCGATCGCCAGCATGCCGTGACCACCAGATTGTTCGAATATGTGAAGAGCCCGTCACTGCGGCACCTGCGAGACCCGAACAGCATTCACAAGCTGGCACGAGAAATCGTGCAGGCGCTGGATGGGGCTAGCTCAATTTGGGGGAAATGGGGCGGACCTCGGGAAGAGGTTGTCAAGGCCGCAGCTCCCTGCTGGGTCCCGATCGAAGATCTCCGGGCGTTTCTGAACGCATTGCCTGGCCCGCCTCTGACGAAAACGGACGTCGAGCAACGACTTCGTGCTATCTGGGAGGGCAAGAGCAAAAGCTAAACTCTAAGGTGCTCGAAAGCCCGTAGATTCTTGGAGTCTCACAGATGGATATCAGGGGCGTTTTCGCCTTTGCTGACAAAGTACTCGATCTTGTTGGGGCTTCGTCGTATTCCGCGCGGGCCTTTATTGGTGGTCTCAATAAGGACTGGCCCCCCTGGGGGTTCGTGCAAAAAGCTTCAGCCCCCGATCGTTGTGAACTCCCAATCGAAAAGTACTGTGAATTCAGCGATTGGAAAAAAGCATGGCAGGAATATCGAGATGATTATGGTGCCAGAGCGTTCTTGATCAGGAATTTAGAGATCAAGAGCATACCCGGAAGAATTATGATAGATTTCGATCAGCCAAGCGAGCAGGTTGTACCCGACATTGGCATATCGCGCGTGATTGGATATCGCGACACGATCGTCGAATGAGGACGCGGATATCGTTGGCCACCAGCTGGACCGAGTTCAAGGCGACCAGAGGACCAAGTCGAAGCCGATCAGGGGCCGCGCATCGTCTACGGATTCTAGGCGCCCAACGCGGTAATCACGCCGATTGAAAGGCTGTGCCGGCGATCTTGACCTCCAACGAGATCGCGACTGTGGGTACCCGCAAAACGTGGGACGAGGCGAAGGAGGTGTGAGATACGCGCCTCGGGAGCCGATCGGTGGACCGCTTGAAGGGCACACGATGCGGGTCAAAGCGGTTACTCTTGTACATCGATGGCAGCGCAGCCGCACGCGCTCGCAAATCAGCACGCGCCGACGGGAGGCGGAAATACGATCGTCCCGATTGGCCTCGGACCGTGCGCGCGCTCGACAATAAACAATCGGGGACCGTCGCTGACCTCCACGTGGTCCTCGTTGATCGGCTCGCTTTCGAGATCCAAATACTGCTCCGGTGCCGGCGTAGGTGTCTCACCGGCATGAAAGAGCCGGCGCGATGCGCAAGCGTATCCTGGGCGATCAGGACATGCACTGTCGCCATAGCAGCAAGTGTCCAATTCGCCAGCTAGCGGGCCGCGGTACTCCTTATGCGGGGAGCCAAATTCACCAGCAGTTGCATGGTCCACGAGTGTGGTCCAAGATCGATCTGACGGTCCATCGTCTGCGGTGAAAAGCCCGTTAGAATCAAACTGTTGGCAGATTTGCCAAGTCTGGCTGGGGAACCTACTTCGCGCACCAGAGATCGATGATCTCTTTGAAAGCATTGCGAAGTCGTGGTTTTAAGTGCTGAAGCCGTTTTGTATCGATTTGTGGCCGGACAGGTTCGTCTATGCGACGGCAGTCCAAATATGTTGCATAGTGTAGTTCTATCTGTAGCGCCTCTGTCGAAGCGTTGTGGTGTTTCCTAATCAGATAGCCTCCTGAGAACGGTTCGTTGCAGACGACCCGAAAGCCTCGTCGTTCGAAGGCATTGACGGCAATGGTCGTTGTCTCTTGGTGACACGATGCACCCCGGAGATCACCGATGCAGATATCGTCGTCAATGGGCCCAAAAAACGAGTGCAGATCTAGAAGCAGAACTCGGTCACAGGATGTTAGCGCGCGTCCAAGAATATTGGATAGCTCCTCATGGTAAGGTGAATGGTACTTGACCAGTCTTCGAAGGAGGCTCTGGGCATCCGGGGCCTCTCGATAAATCGGCGTTCCATCAAACATCGAATCCGAAAAGACGGACTTCCTGAACGAGCCAAAGAGCAATCCTTCCGGATCTCGATTTAGGTCCGTGACGTACCGACTATGTGTAGCCGCAATAGTCGTAACGCCCAACTCCGGTAGAAAATCGTAGACCTGCGGGAGGTACCAGTCCGTGCTTCTTAGCCATGCTCGATGAAGCGGCGTAAATGCACGCGCGATTGATGGCGGCACAAATGTGCCGCTATGCGGCATACTAGCAACGACGGGAACTGTTTTTCCGGGTACGGGTTGTTCGATTCGATACAATTGCTGGGAACATCTGCTCGCTCCTCCAGCGAGTACGTCGGTCATGGGCAGCATACCTCACTATTAGAACATCCGAGCATTGGCTCGCACACCGCCGAGCGAGAACGAACAGACATGTCAGCCATCGAACAGACGTGTCGGTGATGGAGCAGACGAGCCAGGTCTGTCCATTTCACTTTTGCCATTTCGTGCTCAAGATCAGTGTCTTCCGCTTGCGCGAAGCAGCACGCAAAGAGCACGGCGCAGCTTGCGTTGGTAAGAGGTGCGTCAGTCCCGGTTGAGGCATCGGTGCTGCAGTTGCGTTGTCCCCCTCTCGTAAATGACGTTAGCAAACGACGTGCCAGATAGGTAATCGGTGAGTGCGGATGTAGACTGGCGTAGTGTCCCGCCTCGTGCCGGAGTGAGGGGAATGGTAGGATGAAGAGCTTCACAAGAAACCAGCAGTTGGCCAATGCTCTCGTTGCGTTACAGATAGCCAATTGAGGGTGAGATCGCGTGCACGATGTGGGATTTGATCTCTGCGGGAATTGCGCTGATCTTTCGGTCGATGTCATTCATAATTCCGGCCCTGAAGGAGCTTGTCGGATGCGGAGCGATCCGAAATCGCACGGGTTATGGGAGCTGACGGCTCCGGCGCCGCCAGTTACCGGTCCTCTTGTGGGCGATGCAAAAGCCGACGTGGTTGTGATTGGCGGCGGATATACCGGACTCTCCTCGGCCATTCACCTTGCGGAGGGAGGCGCGCGCGTCAGCCTGCTGGAGGCATCCGAAATAGGATTCGGTGCTTCCGGGCGCAATGTCGGGCTGGTTAATGCGGGCATGTGGGTGATGCCCGACCCGCTTGCGGGTACTCTTGGCCCTCCGTTTGGGGAGCGGCTGATCAATCTACTCGATCGTGCACCGCGAGAGGTTTTCGAACTGGTCGAGAAGCACGGCATCGAATGCGAGCTTGAGCGCGCGGGCACCCTGCATTGCGCCGTCGGGCGCAAGGGCTTGCAGGAAATCCAGATGCGGGCCGAACAGTGGCAGAAGCGCGGCGCTCCCGTCGAGGTGCTCAGCGCGGAGGAGACGCGCAGAAAAATCGGCGGCGGCAACTACACCGGCTCGCTGCTCGACAAGCGCGCCGGCACAATACAGCCTTTGGCCTACGCGCGAGGCCTCGCACGCGCCGCGCTTGCCGCGGGAGTGAAGGTCTTCACGCAGAGTGAGATTCTCACAGTCAGCGACACCGGCTCGCGCTGGAGGATCGGCACGGCAAAGGGATCTGTAAATGCTGAGTGGGTGATCGTCGCCACCGACGCTTACGGCAAAGGACCCTGGTCGCAGGTTCGGCAGGAGCAGATCCATCTGCCTTATTTCAATCTTGCCACGCGGCCCTTACCGGACCATCTGAGAACGTCAATCCTGCCCGAACGGCAGGGGGCCTGGGACACAAGGCGGGTCCTTTCCTCGTTTCGCTTCGATCGTTCGGGGCGTCTGGTGTTCGGCAGCGTTGGCGCTCTTGAGCGTTTTGGCGCCTCGGTTCACCGGGCCTGGGCGGTGAGGTCGCTGCGCAGGCTATTTCCGATAGCTCTCGATGTCGAATTCGAAGCCGGCTGGTTCGGGATGATAGGGATGACGTCGGACAATCTGCCGCGCTTTCACAAACTCGACCGCAACGTGATCGCCTTCAGTGGCTACAACGGGCGCGGTATTGCGCCCGGGACTGTTTTCGGCAGTGTGTTGGCGCCCTATGTCCTTGGCGATGTTCAGGAAAAGGATCTGCCGCTTCCGGCCGAGCCGGTTGAAGAGCGACGCTTTCGTGCCGTCCGCGAGGCCCTCTACAGAGCGGGGTCTCAGCTGGTTCACCTCACTGAAGCCCGGCTCTAAGCCGCCGCTACTAATCGGGCCTCCCGAAGTCTCTCAACAAGTCCTTCAGCGCTGCGTCAAGCGGTTCGCGGATCGCTCGCGACGGATGATCAGGGGAACGCGCTGCTCCAACTTCACGCAGCCGAATAGGCCTTCCCCCAGCTGAGAGTTCGCCGCACAAGCTTTCCCCAGCCCAATGCACCAAGCAAATCCGAGGAATCACACCTCACGGGTCGGGCGAAGCCATTTCAGCCGCCTGCCAGAAGAGCTTAGTAACCGTCAAAGCGGCAGCTGCTCATGCTTCGCTTCCGCGAGCTAAGCTGCGGGGCATGCGCGACACGGTCTTCCGATTCTCACGTGGAGTAAGTCGCGGCGAGTTGCAGGAAGTTCATAAGCACCAATTGCCCTTGTTGGGTAAGTATCGATTCCGGGTGGAACTGTACGCCATAGGTCGGTTGATAGCGATGGGCGAGGGCCATGATCTCGCCTTCGCCCGAGTGCGCTGTCACCGTGAGATCGGGCGCGCATGACTCATCGATCTCGACAACGAGAGAATGGTAGCGGCCGACGTTAAGCGGGGACGGGAGATCCTTAAACAGCGCTCGGCCATCATGCGTTACATACGAGGACCGACCGTGCATGGGGCGACGTGCACGCGCCACGCGCCCGCCGAAAACGCTCCCAATGCATTGGTGCCCGAGGCAGATGCCGAGAATCGGGACGCGACCTGAAAGTTCGCGGACGACGGCGGTGGATATCCCGGCCTCCATTGGTGTGCAGGGACCGGGGGAAATCACTACTGCACGCGGCCTGAGGCCAACAAGATCCGTGAGGCTGATTGCATCGTTCCGGATCACTTCCGTTGCTTCACCAAGCTTACGGAAATAGCGAGCAATGTTGAAGACGAATGAGTCGTAGTTGTCGATGATGACAATCAAAATGCACCAGATGTTTTGGCACCAAAAGCGTCAAAGATTCGCCGTGCCTTGGCGAGCGTCTCCTCATATTCAGCTTCCGGATCCGACATCGCCGTTATCCCGCCACCTGCATGAAACACAGCCACGTCGTCGTCGATCGTCACGGTGCGGATCGCAACGTTCGTGTCCATCTGCCCGTTGAAGCCGATGAAGCCGATCGCCCCGCAATAGGCCTCTCGTGCCACACGCTCGATGTCCGCAATGATTTCCATCGATCGCACCTTTGGCGCCCCGGTCACGGAGCCGCCGGGAAAGCAAGCTCTAAGCAGGGTAACGGCGTCTTGGTCGTCTGCAAGTTCGCCCCTAACGATCGATACGAGGTGATGCACTGAGGCATAGGATTCGAGGCCGCACAGCGCTGGAACCTCGACCGAATGCGCAGTGCAAACGCGTGACAGATCGTTGCGCAGGAGGTCAACGATCATAACGTTCTCGGCATGGTCCTTTTCGGACGAAAGAAGGATTTCGGCGCGGCGCTGATCTTCCTTATCATCAGCGGAACGCGCGATCGTGCCCTTGATGGGGCGCGTTTCCACCTCTCGTCCGTCAAGTTTCAGGAATCGTTCCGGCGAGCTCGATGCAATGGTCAGCTTGCCGTAGCGCAGGAGGGCCGCAAAGGGCGCAGGGTTCAATGACCGCAGGCGGCAGTAAAAGGCAAGCGGATCAAATGAGGGCGACAGAGTGGCGCAAAAGCGCTGCGCGATGTTCGCTTGAAGGACGTCTCCAGCCAGAATCAAGTCGATGACGTGCTGTACCGCTTCAATGTAGGCCTTACGGCTGAAGTTCGAATGCCACGCGGGAGCCCGGCCAGGGGCGTTGTTCCGCGGCGATTTTGGGCTGGAAAGGAGCGCTGCAAACTCATCGGCGCGACGACGTGCACGCTCGTTCCGATGTGCAGGATCCTGCTCCGGCCATCCGGTGGAAACGATCCAGCACCTGTCATGACGGTGGTCGAAGCTGACGACCACGTCGTAAAAATGCAGGATGGATTGGGGCAAACCCTGACCGGGAATTGCCGGCGCCGGCAATCGCTCCAATGTCCTGTTCAGATCGTAGGCAAAAAAGCCGGCCACACCTCCCTGGAATGGCGGCACATCGGGGCGATGCTCTGCTCGGTGCTTGGCGAGAAGGCAGCGAAGAACGCCCAATGGATCGCCCTCGATAGCCTCTCCGTTGCAACTCGCCCGTCCGTCCGTGACCATATAGGTGCTGAACGGATCGCAGGTCAGATAGGAGTAGCGCCCGAGCAACTCATGCCTTGCTGCGCTGTCGAGAAACGTAAGGTGCGGTCGATGCGCGAGACGTCGCATTGCTATGACAGGCTCAATCCACTGCAGTTCGCGGACGTGCATCTGACTGTCAATGACTGACGACTGGCGTAGTGTGAGACGCGCTGCGATTGGATCCACCGGAGCGACGGCGACGATCGTCCGGGACCTGCAAGCTCTTGAGACGGATTGTCAGCTTAACCCCCGCCAGTGGAACCGGATGCGACCAGTGCCTAGCTTGTCGCTGCGTTTGAGGTGAAACGCGCATCCGTGGATACATTGTAGTCGGCCGCAAACCGCAGCTCCCGGAGCGGTCGCACCCGCCTAATCGATTCCTGGTACAGATCATGCGCTTTGTAGGCTGCGAGTTCCGTCTCGTTGTCGAACTCACCATAGACCACGACGTCGATATCGTTGCCGAGCTGGTCGCTCTTGCGGTTGCGAGCAACCTCGAGCCGGCGCGCATGTGGGATTGTGGTGAGTACCGATAGGCCTTCGATGATCTGGTCGATATGGGCCTTATCCTTGGCGGTGAACAAGACGATGTGACGAATCATGGATGGCCTAAAGGAGTGATATCGCAAGAGGAGCGCATAACTATCTTGGGAGCGCGCCCGCCGCAATGGCCGCAGCCGCAAGCCGCGGCGCGCCGCAAGACGGTGGTTTGATATCCCTCCGATAGCCTGCGGTCTGCAATGGAACTCGCCAGACCTCATTCGCCTCAGGACGCGAGAAGGGCAAGGCGTTCAATCGTTTGAATGTGACGCGCGAGCAGGCTACAGGCTTGATCGACGTCGCGCGCTCGCAGGGCTTTCAGAATCAGGCGATGATCCTGATAGAGGCGCGCTCGCCAGCCGTGGGTTCGCGCCATCGCGAACACCAATCGAGAATTTGCAAGCTGTAGTTCGTCGAGACTTGCGAGCAAACGCGGCATTGCGCAAGGCGCCACCAGGGCGTGGTGAAAGGCGCGGTTGGCTACCTCAAAACCCTGAATTGTCTGAGCATTGTCTCCTTCAATCAGGGCGAGCTCGATGCGTGCCAAATGGTGAGAGGTGAGCGTTGGCGCCGCATTGCGCAACGCGACCACTTCAAGCGCGGCGCGCATCTCGGCGATCTCCTTCACTGAATTGGTGTCGAGCGGTGCAACCCGCACACTGCGACGGGGCTGAGCTACGACAAGATGTTGGGCCTCCAGTTGCCGAAATGCCTCGCGCACCGGGACGTGGCTTGAATTGAACTCCCGCGCGATATGATTCTGCCGGAGTGGGGCGTCCGGCTGCAGCTCGCCGCTGATGATGCGCTCACCAATTGATGCCGCAATGCGTCCCCGCGGTCGTCGTGTTCTCGTCAGTGATCATAGATTATCTATCAGAAAGACGGATGCGTCCGCATACGACGTAGGCTAGCATCGCTGAGTCAATGATGTCGTAGATAATGTTCAGCATTATCTATGATCAGTCGGGATGGGAAGTACCTCAAATGCTTGCGGCTGTGGCAATGGAACGAAACGACGGCAGTAACCGCGGGCCGATCCGCAGTTATTGGGAACGTGCCGAGGCCGAAGCTCTCTATGGCCTGCCGTTTGCCGACCTGATGTTTCAGGCGCAGAGCGTTCATCGCGACAATTTCGATCCAAACCACGTCGAAACGGCAAGTTTGCTCAGCATCAAGAGCGACGGCTGTCCGGAAGACTGCGGCTACTGCTCGCAGAGCGTGCATTATGATACTGGCCGAAAGGCCACCCGTCTGATGGATCGCGCCGATATGGTCGCCAGCGCGCAAGCCGCCAAGGACGCCGGCGCGACCCGCTTCTGCATGGCAGCTAGCCGGCCCAGTCCAAAAGACCGCGATCTCGATTCCGACTGCGACATGGTCGGCGCGGTCAAGGATCTCGGCATGGAAATCTGCGTCACGCTCGGCATGCTGACACGTAGGCAAGCGATGCGGCTCGCCGAGGCCGGGCTCGACTTCTACAACCATAACATCGACACCTCGCCCGAGTTCTACGGCAAAATCACCAGCACTCGCACCTTGCAGGATCGCATCGACACGCTTGCACATGTGCGCGATGCCGGCATCAGGCTGTGCAGTGGCGGCATTGTCGGAATGGGCGAGCGCGTGGAGGACCGGCTCGGCATGCTCGTGCTGCTCGCAAATCTCCGCCCGCATCCGGAAAGCGTACCGATCAACCTATGGAATGAGGTCAAGGGCGTGCCGGTCAATGAAATCGCGGAGCGTCCTGATCCGATCGCGATTGCGCGCCTGATCGCGACGGCCCGGATCATGACGCCGAAGAGCGTGGTGCGGTTGTCAGCCGGGCGGCAGTGTATGACCGATGAACTGCAGGTGCTGTCCTTTTTGGTCGGCGCGAATTCGATCTTCATCGGCGATGTGCGTTGACCACCAGAAACCCACAAGCTGACCGGGACGCCAATTCGCTGAACCGACTCGGGATCACGTCCGCACCTTGCCTGCGAAAGCAACCAGCAGCGATCACCCGTGTGGAAATTCCAGTGTAGGTGAGAAATGCTGATTACGTTGATGAAGGGAAAAATCCACCGGGCGTCGGTGACTGAAGCCGATCTGCACTATGACGGCTCGATATCGATTGATCGTTCGCTGCCGGACGCGGAAGGATTTTTGACCAACGAACGCGTCGAAATCTACAACATCGAAACTGGAGCGCGGTTTGCCACCTATGTGATTGAGGCGCCCAGGGGTCGGGCACGATAGGTCTGAATGGTGCGGCTGCGCGACTGGCGATGACCGGAGACAAAATCATCATCGTTGCATATGCCTGCTTTGAAGGGGCGGAAGCAAGAACCTTCGAGCCGCGCGTTGTGCTGCTAGATCGAGAAAGTCGCATCTTACCCGGTTGAAAACGTTAAGGCCGATGTTGGCGCCTTCTGTTCTTTGGGCGGCCGTTGGAATTTTTGCGCGATAGATGGCGACCGACCTGGGAGTGAACGATGAGCTCGACCCATACAGCCAAAGTGACCGATTATGTCGCGGCCTTGCGCGACCTAAAAGAAGACGACCGGCTGCGCGGCCTCAAGCCGCGCGAAGGGATCGATTTTTCGTCCATCGATTATCTTGCGCTCGCGAGCGCGCCGCCTATGAAAATGGCCGTCGTGACCGCGCTCGAAGCCGGCACACCGGTCGGAGCCGGCGGGTCGCGGCTCCTGCGTGGCAATTGCGAGGAGCACGAAAGTCTCGAAGCAGAAGCAGCAAAGTTCTTTGGGGCGGAGACGGCGCTTTTCTTTGGTGGCGGTTATGTTGCGAATTTTGCCGTCCTGACAACGCTGCCGCAGCGGGGGATCTACTCCCTCTCGATTCTCTCGTGCACGCGAGTATTCATGAAGGCGCGCGAGCAGGCCGGGCCGATTTTCGCATAAGTGCCCACAATGATCCTGAGTCGGTCGAAAGCACAATTCGTGACTGGCGGGACCAGGGCGGAACGGGCCGCGCCTGGATCGTGGTCGAAAGTCTCTACAGCATGGATGGCGATTTCGCGCCACTCGAAGACCTCGTCGCGATCGCGGAGCGCTACGATGCGTTCCTGGTCGTGGATGAGGCCCATGCCACCGGCGTTTACGGCAAGCAGGGACGGGGGCTCACCGCGCCCTATGAGGGACGCGAAAATCTCTTGGTCGTTCACACCTGCGGCAAAGCGCTGGGTGCTGCCGGCGCGCTTGTCACTGCCTCCGGCGTGCTGCGCGACTTCATGGTCAATCGCTGTCGGCCGTTTATCTTCGCGACCGCGCCCTCACCATTCATAGCCGTCGCCGTCCGTGAGGCGCTCTTGATCCTGCAGGAGGAAGGCGAGCGTCAGCAACGCCTGGCCAACCTGGTTGCGTTCACGCATCGGGAGATGGGTGTGCGCGGTTGGCGAAGTCCATCGAACTCGCAGATTGTGCCCTATGTCGTCGGCAACAACGCGTGGGCAATGCGGCTTGCGTCCGCACTGCAAGCTCGCGGCTTTGATATCCGCGGAATCCGGCCACCAACCGTGCCAGTGCGCACGGCCCGCTTGCGGATTTCACTGACACTCAATGTCGGGGAGGACGACGTGCGTGCAATGCTCGATGCTCTATTCGAGGAGACGAGAGGTGAAGCTCGATGAGGCAGCGGATCGTGGTGGCTGGTAAAGATACCGGGTTCGGAAGAACGGCTCTATCTGCGGGGCTCGCCGATCTCCTCGGCGCGAACTGTTGGACGTCGATTGGGCCCGGCCTCTATGGAGAAGCCGATAATGGACGCGTCGCACAATTGGGGAACCTTCCAGTCGACCGCATCGTGACGGAGCTTAATCGTCTTCGAATGTCTACTTCGCTCCATCATTCCTCGGAAATCGACGGAGTTCGCAGCGATACGGCTGTCGCTCGATGTGCAGGATACCGGGGAGGAGCGGCTCGTGTGGAGACGGGTTGCCGGCGGACGGGGCCGTCGCTCACGGGTCGCGTTGATCTGCGCGGCCTTATGGGTTGGTGAACAGTTTTCGGAGCGGTAGTGCAGCATCATTTCGAGAGCGCCAAAATAGTGAGCTCAGTAATAGTGAGCTCAGTGCACCAAACGCGCGTTCTTGGCCAGATTCCGTACAAAACGTTCTGTTCTGTAGCGATTGAGATGCACCTTTGCCGAGCGTGAGCATGTTTGTCCGATGCGCACAATATTTCTGTACAGGCAACAATCTCAACCTGTCACAACGCATGCAATGCAACTCATGCGAGGGGTACAATGGTCTGGGCCGCAACGTTCTACGATTCGACTTATCAGTTAGCAGCCGATGGACATGCTTTAGGTCAAGAGTGATGTAGGGAACGACGGTGATTGGTCTCTCGCGAAGCAATTTAGCGGCCACTGTTGAGATGGAACGATCTGGAAAGCCGTTCTGAAATGGTGAACAACCTTTGCTCGGTTCGGCGGTAGGTCACGTTGAGCCGATCGCAGACTACCGATCTCCCCAAGACCAAGGCGGTCCTCTCGATGGTACCCATTTACGAATTTCACTAACACTCAAATCGCTAAGTTGAATTGAATTTGGAGGATGACGTGCGTGCAATGCTCGATACGCTGATCGAGGAGAGAAGAGGTGAAGGTCGATGATTCAGCGGATTGTGGTAACTGGTACAGACACCGGGATCGGAAAAACGGTTTTTTCCGCGGGGCTCGCCAACCTTCTCGACGCAAACTATTGGAAACCGATCCAGGCCGGCCTCGAAGGAGAGACAGATAGCCAGGTCGTCGCACGGCTGAGCGGCCTCTCATCGGACCGCATCTTGCCGGAGCTTTACCGTTTTCGAACGCCTGCGTCGCCTCATCATTCCGCGGAAATCGACGAAGTTCGTATTGATGCGGATTCGCTCGATGTGCCGAACGCCGGCGGGCGGCCGCTCGTCATCGAAGGCGCTGGCGGGCTGATGGTGCCGCTGAGTGGCGGCACACTTTACATTGACGTCTTCGAACGATGGCGGCTTCCAGTCGTGCTCTGCGCAAGCACCGCATTGGGAACGATCAATCACTCGCTGCTGTCGATAGAGGCTCTGCGAAAGCGCCAGATCGATATTCTTGGAGTTGCTTTTGTCGGCGAAAGAAGTTCGGAGGCTGAGAGCGCAGTTTGCGAGATCGGGCGGGTACGTTGGTTGGGACGGTTGCCGCGGCTCACTCCTTTGACGCCGGACGCGCTGCAGTCCGCGTTCAAAGCCTCATTCCGCCGAGATGATTTCAAGCCATGATGCCAAAGATGGGGTCGCCGATCTGGCATCCGTTCACGCAGCATGCGCTTCAAGACGAGATGACAAGGATTGTGCGCGGCGATGGGGCCCATCTCCATACAGCAGATGGGCGCCGCATCATCGACGTAATCTCATCCTGGTGGATCGTGACTCATGGTCATTGCCATCCCCAGATCGTCAGCGCGATTCAGGAACAGGCGGGTAAGCTCAACCAGATTATCTTTGCCGGGTACACCCATGATCCAGCCGAGGAGGTTGCGGCAGCACTTTTGAAACTCGCGCCCCGTGGCCTTGACCATGTCTTCTTCTCCGACAGCGGCGCAGGCGGTGTGGAAGTCGCCTTAAAAATTGCGCTCGGCTATTGGCACAACATCGGCAAACAGCGAATACGCATTGTCGTGATGCAACATTCCTATCACGGTGATACGATTGGGGTGATGTCGGTTGGCGCCCGAGGCGTATTCAACGCGGCGTACGGACCCCTGCTGTTCGACGTTACCTCAGTAGTCGTCCGTTCTTTAATCGCGGGCACGGTATCAACCCCGATAGACAAAAATGGTTCATGCGATGCGCATCTCTGCCTGGAATTCGGTGCCATCGGTCCAGATCGCATGGAGGACGACAGCCATTTTGCGAGCGACGGCAACCTTGGCCTTATTGGCGCCGATGCGTTTGGCCAGCTTGCTGCCCTAGCGCTTGAGCGCAGAACCTCGGCTGACAACGGTCAGCAGGATGTTCGCGGCCTCGAACAAATAAGTTCGCATCTGGTGGTTGCCGCGCTTGGAGATGCGGCCAGTGCGATCCATCTCACCGGACTGATAACGAGGCGCCCACGTCGGCGTAATGTTTGAAGCGAGTGGGGTCGTCGATGGTAACGACGAAGGACAGGGCAGTCAGGGGACCGATATCGGGAACGGTCATCATTCGCCGAACAGTTTGGTCGCCTTTTGCCACTGCCATCAGTTGTCGATCGAACTTCTCAATTTGCTCAGTCAAACAGGACTGGGCAAGGAGCAGCGGTGCGAAAATATCTTGTAAATCCGGTGCTTCAGCAAGCACGGCGTCGACTTTGCAAGCCAGGTTGGTCGAGCCGGCCTTGCCGAGTACTATTCCCGACCCCTTGCACAGACCGCGCATTTGGTTGTCAATATCTCGCCGCAGATTCACCAGCTTGGTTCGAGCCGCCTAGCATCGAACGGGTTTTCCAGCTCTCCGCCCCCTTCACGGCGGCTTCCCGGTACCATCCCATGCGCGCCATTTCGGCCAACCCTTTGGCATCGTTCTGGTCCGACTTGTTGAAACGCATTGATAACGCTGCGTTGGCATGACACGCATCAAGGCAAATCACCGGAAAGGCCAGCGCCCTGAGTTGGTGCCAAAGCCAATTGGATAGCGAGCCCGTCTCAAAAACGATCCGCTCAGCATTGCCGGCATGACGCCGCAAGAGTTTAGCGATGGCCCCAGGATTGGTCGCACGCAACCTTCGAGTGTCACGCCGCAGTTTGGTCCAAAAACGCAAATGCTGGTTTCTTCCATAGAGATGTCCAGACCAACGTACTGCTTCATAGCGCTGCTCCTTTCGATAATCGACTGAGGTCGATCCTACCGATCCTCGTGTCCTCAAGAAGGCCTCAGCCGCGATTACGCTATGTGAAGAATGCAGATGAGCCTGATAGATAGGCAGAAGTTGTCTCGCTAAAGGATTCGATTTTACCGAAAAGCTGGGTGTTGGGCTGCGGTTTCTTGCGTTTTTGGATTTTGCTTTCGAGCGATTTGTGATTCCCTGACGGCGGGTCATCGGCATTGGGGACAGCGATGAGCAAACCGTGTGATGATCGCCAGAAAGACCTGTTGCTTCCGGCGCTTGATCAAATCATCGACATGGGCCACCCGCTGGTGCGGTTGGCGGGGTTGATCGACTGGAAGTTTCTGGATGACCGCTTTGGTTCGGTGTGCCAAATCGGTCCGGGGCAACCTGGCCTGCCGCCGCGGCTTGTTGCCGGCCTGTTCATCCTGAAGCATATGCACAATCTCTCGGATGAGGTGCTGTGTGCCCGCTGGATCGGCCCTATTATCAACACTTCTGCGGCGAGTTGAGCTTCTGCCACCGGCTGCCTTTCGATCGATCGTCGATGACGCGCTGGCGCCAGCGGCTCGGCGAGAAGCAACTCGTCGCGCTGATCCAGGAAAGTCTGTCGGTGGCACACAAGACTGGCGCCATTGGTCCCAACGACCTGGAGCGGGTGGCGGTCGATACCACGGTGCAGCCCAAGGCCGTTGTGCATCCGACCGACGCACGGCTGATGCACAGGGCCATCACCAAGTTCGTCGGGTTCGCCAAGCGCAACCGTGTGCCGCTGCGCCAGAGCTATCTGCGCCTGGCGAAGCGCGCCGCCATCATGGTCGGCCGCTGCACGGCAATCCCTTCGACGGCCACACGCTCGGCCCCGTGGTCGCCGACATGGCGAAGCTCACCGGCGTGGAGGCTCGCCGCATCCGTGTCGACAAAGGGTACCGCGGCCACAACCACCCGAACCGGCTCAGGGTCTGGATCTCGGGTCAGGTCCGTCGCGTCACGGCTTCCATCCGGCGCGAGATGAATCGTCGTGCGGCTGTCGAGCCCGTCATCGGTCACGTCAAGGCCGAGCACCGCATGGACCGCAACTATCTCAAAGGCTGCGTCGGCGACCGTATCAACGCCGTCCTCGCCGCGGCCGGCTACAACTTGTATGGGGTTGTCTCCTGTCAAGAGCTCTTAGCAATTCTTCTCCCTGCCCCGAGGGTGCAGTTGTGTGCGTCAAGTTCAGCAAATTGATCGGTGGGGGCCGGCGAAGCCAATCCCCTCGGAGCCGCCGTCGCTCGCTTACCCAAGCGCAGCGCTGGCGAGCGACGGCGGCAGAGAGGGGGGCCATCCCCTTGGTGGGCCTGAGCATGGTCAGGCGGCTGGGCCTAACCACGAACTCCATGGCATGGCGACTGGGAGACACATTCCGAGGGAGCTTGCATATCCGGCGGGCATCGCGCCGCGTACTTGTATGCGGTCGAACGCAATCTTCGACCATGATGCAGCAATGCGCATCTCAAGCGAAGCTGGGACGGCGGGCCCATTCTTCGGCGAGGTCATATGGACCAAGTTGTAGCGCGGGTCACCGCCGCCTCGGAGTAGCAGGGGAATCGCATGTGCGCGCGTGCAAGTAGTTGCCAAATCGGAGGAAAGGGATTCTGAAGGTAGCTCCTGATCTGGAGGGAGCGGCCGATGGAGCGATTTGCCGAATGCTTTTCCGAGTTGCCGGACCCGCGGGCCGACAACGCGCTGCATGACCTGACCGAGATTTTGTTCATCGCGCTGATGGCGACGCTGTGCGGGGCAACGAGTTGCACCGACATGGCGCTGTTTGCCCGGATGAAGGCCTACCTTTGGCAGGATGTGCTGGTGCTCAGGAACGGCCTGCCGAGCCACGACACGTTCAGCCGGGTGTTCCGGATGCTCGACCCGAAGGCGTTTGAGACGGCGTTTCGGCGCTTCATGACGGCCTTTGCCCAGGGCGCCAAAATCAAGCGGCCGCGGGGGGTGATCGCGCTCGACGGCAAAGCGTTGCGACGCGGCTACGAACGCGGCAGGAGCCACATGCCGCCGGTGATGGTGACCGCCTGGGCGGCGCAGACGCGCATGGCGCTTGCCAACGTGCTGGCGCCGAACAACAACGAAGCCGACGGTGCCTTGCAGTTGCTTGAGCTCCTGCAGCTCAAGGGCTGCGTGGTCACGGCCGATGCCCTGCATTGCCACCGCGCGATGGCCAAAGCGATCGTGGCACGGGGCGGTGACTACGTGCTGGCGGTAAAGGCGAACCAGCCCGCTCTGTTGGAGGATGCCAAAGCCGCAATCCGCGCCGTCAAACGCAAGGGTAAGACTTCGCTCACCGCCACCGATGCGGACCATGGACGCGCCGACAAGCGTGTTGCTCTCGTTGCGCCGGCTCCCGGCATGGCCAAAAAGCACGACTTCCCGGGCCTCAAAGCTGTCGCCCGCATCACCAGCAAGCGTGGCCAGGACGACACGGTCGAGCGCTACTTCCTGATGAGCCGTCCCTACAGCCGCAAAGACGTCCTGCGTATCGTCCGCGCTCATTGGGGCATCGAAAATAACCTGCACTGGCCGCTCGACGTCACCCTCGACGAGGACCTCGCCCGCAACCGCAAGGACAACGGGCCGGTCAACCTGGCCGTGCTCAGGCGCCTGGCCCTCAACGTCGCCCAAGCCCACCCGGACACGACAGTCTCCCTGCGCGGCAAGCTCAAGCGCGCCGGATGGAACGATGCGTTCCTCTTCGAACTCCTCGGTCACATGCGATAGCCCTGCTCGGAGTAGCAGGGTTCAACGGTTGCATCGCCAAGCCCCAATTGAGGTGTCTCGTCTCGCGTTCATGCTACCGGGCGTAACTTGATCCCGACAGGTATTTCCCCTGTCGTCGTCAGGCGCCAGAACGCAATGAGCAATTTACGCGCCAGCGCCACGATCATGGTTTTGCGCGTGCCGCCGCGCGCGTCGGCCGCGCGAGTGCGGAACCATTGGGCTAATGCGCTGTCCTTTTGGAAAAGGAGAAAACGCCAGGCCAGCTGGATCATCCCACGCCGTACCCGGGCATTGCCAGCGCGTGCAAGGCCTTTCTCCCGTCTTCGCTTGCCGCTCTCATCGGGAGCGCCGGTGAGGCCCGCGTAACGCGCGACCGCTCTGCGATCTCTCAATTGCCGGGAGAGGATCTCATGCACGAGCATGTCCGCTGTTTCGATTCCAACGCCAACAATCCGCGTCAGCAATTTGACCATCGCGTTCGCTCCGCTCTCGGAAACCTGCAAACGCTGTAATCGAGCCGCCTCGATCTCCCTGATCTGCTCCCTGACGAGGCGAAGGCGGACCATGTCCCGGCGCATCTCGGCGACAGTGTTGGGCGGCAGAGGTACCCCTTCCGGCGTCCGCAGCGTCTCGAGCCGCTTTGACGCATGACGCAGCGTCGGCTTGAAATTGCGAATACCCAGGCGAATGAGACATGCCTTCATTCGATTGACAATGCTGGTTTGTTGGCTGACAAGGTTCTCACGCTCGCGGTTCGGACGCCGGGCGTCCTCTTCATCGAGACTTGGGATTGCTGCCATTTGGCAATGGTTCGGCTCGCCGCGTAGCCAACCGAGGAGAGCACGCTTCAAATGCTCGGTGTCGAGCCGATCGGTTTTAGCCCGCCGGTGCTCGCGGGGGACGGCGACGCTTGTTGAATGGATAACGAAGGCCTCGACGCCACGAGCCCGCAGCCAGCGCGCCAGCCAAAAACCATCGCGACCGGCCTCAAAGGCGACCGCTATGCGTGTGATCGCGTGCCCAAACTTTGCCGCCTCCTCGCGCCAGCGGTGTAGCAACCGGAGCAGCGCATCTTCGTCGGCGCCAAGCTTCTTCAACGGATGACGATCCAGCCCGGGGACGATTCCGGCGACAAGCCAGCTTGAGAGGCTCATCTCAATGACCGCGATCAACGTACTATTATGCTCCAGGACCGTGGAAGACCGGCCGAGATCGTTTGCCTTTTGCATGGGGTGCTCCATTGCTCATGACCAGCCTCAATACTCTCACGCCTGTGCCGGTCACCCCATAGTATCTTCGGCCCGCTCCTGCGATGGCTCGCAGTACTCTTGCGTGCCATCATCCGGGCCTTCGCCGAAACTGTCCCGTTGATCTGAGGCCGGCAAACTGGACCGTTTTTGGCTAGAGTTTTTCGCACCGATTCCCT
>NZ_JBHMET010000025.1:0-2821 GCF_042430365.1 Bradyrhizobium erythrophlei | reverse complement strand
TATCTGCCGGATCGACGAAAACCTCTTGCACCGCACGGCCGGACCATACATTCGGGTCAAGGCCTCTGCACCACTCGGCTTTCGTCAACTTCCGCTATGCGCCGTTCGCGACCGAGGTCTTGTGGCGGTGCAATATGTCGCGAAGGGGCCAATAAGCGACATCAAGCGCTCGTCAAATCGAAGACTCCTCAGCGCCGAAGCGCCATGTCTATGTCGGTCTAGTTTTAGCGGCCATGCTCCAGCGCCGGCGATGTTGAACCGCAGACCTGCTTGAGATAGCCGACTTGTGGCGACGAGAGCGGAGATCTTGTTCTCATGGCCGTCGATTGTACGCTCGGGGCTGACACCGACCAACAAGGCCGGCGCGGCCCACCCTCACGCTATGTTGAAAATAATGGTCTTCTTCTGAGTGAAATGATCGAGCATCGCCTCGAGCGTCGCCTCCTTCCCGAGACCAGACTGTTTAACGCCACCGTAGGACAGGCCGGGCTGCACGACGATGTTCTGATTCACCTGCACAAATCCGGCCTGCAGACGGCGCGTCGCATCGAGGGCCGTCTTAAGATCCCTCGTCCACACCGTCGCGGCGAGGCCGTACTCGCTGTCGTTGGCCGCGTCGATCACTTCCTCGTAGTCCCGCCACTTGATGACGCACGTGACCGGACCGAAGATTTCCTCGCGCGCCACGCGGCTCGCGTTGGTGATTCCGGTGAAGATCACCGGCCGCACGAACAGCCCATCCTTGAGGCGCGGATCAGTGGGCATCGTCGAGCACTCATGCGCCGTGGCGCCCGGCGTCTCCTCGCCAAGTTTGATGTACGAGCTGACTTTCTCGTATTGCTGCCTGGAGATGATCGTTCCGATGTCCGTCTGCTCGTCGAGCGGGTCACCCATTTTCATCGCGTCGACCTGCGCCTTGAGCTTGGTGACGAACTCGTCGTGCACCTTCTCGTGAACGAAGATGCGGCTCGCTGCGGTGCAGCTCTGGCCTTGACGCGTGAAGCGCATGCCGACGATCGCACCAGCAACGGCCCGCTCGACATCGGCATCGGGCATCACAATCATCGGGCTCTTGCCGCCGAGCTCAAGTGTCACCGTGATGAGCTTCTCGGCCGCCGTCTTGTAGACAATCTTGCCGGTGTCGACGGATCCGGTGAACGCCACCTTGCCGACGTTCGGATGCGCGACCAGCGGCGCGCCGCATTCCGGCCCGTAGCCCGACAGAATATTGAACACTCCAGGCGGCAGAACCTGATTCATGATCTCGCAGGTGCGCAAGACTGCCAGCGGTGCTTCCTCCGCCGATTTTACCACCACCGAGTTGCCGGCAACCATGGCAGGCGCGATCTTGAGCGCCATGAGCATCATCGGCACGTTCCACGGGATGATCGCGCCGACGACGCCGATCGGCTCGCGCACCGTCACCGTTAGCATGTCGTTGTTGAACGGGACGGTCTCACCCTTGAGCTCCGAGCCGAGGCCGCCATAGAACACAAACACATCGGCCAGCACATTAGCCTCGACGCGCGATTCCGTCCGCAGAGCCTTGCCGGTCTCGAGTGCGATGAGGCGCCCGAGTTCCTCGACGTGCTCGCTGAGCAGCTTGCCGCAATCGGCGATCGCCTTGCCGCGCTGGCGGGCGGTGAGCTTCGCCCAACCGATCTGCGCCTTTGCCGCCGAAGCGACAGCGGCATCGACATCCGATTTCTCGCCAAGGGCGGCCTCGGCGATCGGCTTTCCCGTGGCGGGATTGACCACCGGGAACGTCTTTCCCGAGATGGCCGGGGTTAGCGTTCCATCGATAAGGAGCTTACCGGAGAGCTGGCGTGCCAGTACCTCGGGGTCGGGAATCGGGATGAGTGTGTTCGCGATAGCCGTCGCTGCAATAGCCATCGGGTGCTATCCTTGGTCTAAACCGGGTTTCCCCAGATGACTCCCAAACTGGCGTGTATTCTTGCGCTTTTCTGGCCGTCCTACAAGACCGACGCGAGATGCGGACGGCGACCGGCACGTCGGGCAGCACGAGCGGTGGCCGAGGGTCTGATCTGGCCATTTTCCCTGGCATTGGGACGCACTCTGTGCTGATGCCTATATCTGAATCGCCGTGAGTATTGCGGAAATCAGTGCGTCATCCGGGGAATGCGGGCTCAGAAGCGCGGCGGCCTCAGCAGCGCCCACATTCATCTGGCACTCAACGTACCGGTGGACGAGCCGTCCACAGCATCACAAGTTGACATTCCGTCCGCAGCGCGAGAGTCACTCTGGTCAGTTCTGACTTTGCAAGAGAGCTCGCACTTTCTCCATTGTTGTTTTTCTTGACTCATGATCGCGATCCAATCGACGGCCATCACTCCACTTTGGATAGACATGCATGTGATAGTGAAACACGCTCTGTCCGGCAGCCAATCCGTTCGTTTGCGTTATGTAGATTCCATCGGCGGCTAACCCTTCCTTGGTTGCGCGCGCCACTTTCCTTGCGGTTTTCGTGATCGTTGCGGCAAGTCTGTCATTTAGACCAAAGATATCTGCGATATGTTCTTTAGGGGCAACAATCGGGTGACCCTCCAGAGAAACAAAGACTATCGTGTCTTCATCCTCCGCTATGATGTAACCGGGAAGTTGCCGGGCAATTATTTTGCAGAAGACACAGCTCATACGGCGAACCTAAGATCCACTCTTTCCCGACGCTTCAACGATACCCGGGCTCGTTCAAGGGCCGCAAGCTCCGCTAGCCGTCCAGTTCTGAGATGGGTCATTCGCGTCGCCCTCTGCAACACCCGGCTGTCCGTCAACTTCCGCTTCTGTAACGGGCCATATGTCA
>NZ_JBHMET010000024.1:0-2756 GCF_042430365.1 Bradyrhizobium erythrophlei | reverse complement strand
TTGGATGTTGCGTCATACTACACCTTCAGTTTTTTTGAGAGGGTCGAAGAGGTCTGGAGCAGCTGCGGGTACTTGAATTCGTATGCCTTTTGCCCGTCCGCGATAGACGTGAACGGCCTTAAGCTCGCCGCGCTTTACACGTTGCAAGATGGTTTGCCGCGAGACGCCGAGTAGATTCATGGCCTTGAACATCTTCACGTAACCTTCGGGCGCGCTCTCCACAAAGCGCGACCGCAACTCGTCATTGATACGGATGCGCCACGGCGCGCCAGGTGTGATCTGCTCTCCGGCAATGAAGCCATCGTTGAGGCAGCGATGCAACGTAGAGGGTGCGATCCCGAGAGCGCGTGCTGCTTTCTCGATCGTCATGCACTCGCCGTCCTGCACTTGCTGTTTCGGCTCGAAGCACGGGATCTCCCAGTGCGTCCGCAGGCTCGACACACGATTTGCCGTAAACGACAGTCCTGTGGCCGTTGTACGGCCTTGGCGATTGAGGATGCCGGCGATCTTGGTGTCGGGATAATGTGCAGCCAGTCGCCGCAGCAGATCAATCGTATCGTCGGCGGTGCGGATCGGCGATGGATGCGAGTGCGGCAATGGGACATTAACTTCACTGAAGAGACCGCCGCGCCAACGCAGCGTCAGGTGAGCGTTGTATTTATCGCGCTCGACTCTCAAGGTGACATCGTCGAGCAGCGTGCGGAGCAACTCCTTGCGATCGCGATCGCTCGTCGTGGGAGCGAACCAGATACGCTTGAGGTCTTTACCGAGTGCAAGGATCGCGTCGCGTTCTTCGTGCGTAAGCGAGCGCGGTCGGGCATGTTCGCGGTCCGAGAGTTCGGATTCGGCAGTCTTGAGTTCCAGCAGAGCGCTTTCCCATTCTGCTTCGAGTCCTCGCGCGACGAGTCTATTCTCCGGGTCCACGGCGCGATAGCGTCGCTCGGCGCGCTGCGCGTTGTAGCGCGCACGCTCGACGTCGCGACGGAACTGCGCGAGAGCCGTCTCGTGATCGGCGTCGAATTGCTCGATCGCCTGGAGCGAGGCTTCCAGGCCTGCGGGCGCGAGAGCCGCAAGGAACGCTTCGGCGACAGCCGCATCGATCTGCACACCGCCGATGTTGAGGCAGTACTCGCCCCGGCCGTTGACGATGTTCTTGCCGGCGCAGTGATATCCGGGCGCCGAGAACCGGCCGCTGTAGTGTACGGCCAGGCGCCGACCGCAGTGTCCGCATACGGCGAGGCCTTGCAGGAGTGCTGCGCCTTCTCTCACGGCACCCCCGCTCTGGTGCGGTCGAGGACGGATGTTCTGCGCCAGGCGCTTCTGGTTCGCCTCGAAGGTATTCCAATCGATGTATCCGGCATGATGGTCACGAATGAACACCGGCCACTGCTCGCGGTCGCGTTGTCTGATGCGCTTTCGGATTCGACCGCCCGCATCGAGATAGCATGTCTGCTGGGTGCGGCCATACACATAAACGCCGGCATAGAACGGGTTGGTGAGGACCTGGTGGATCTTTGTGTAAGTGGGGACGACCCAGCGGAGATCGACAAGGCTGTTGGAGTGCAGCGGAAAGCGCAGGCCTTGCGAGCGGAACCACAGCCACACGCGTCGTGCCGAGCCGAATTCGGAAAAGCGGTCGAAGACAGCATGGATCGCGGCTTGCACCGACTCGTCAGGATGCAACAGCACCTCCCCGTCGGCGTCGCCCCGTACCAGACCCACCGGCAGCCCGCGGTGCAGTTCTCCGCGTGCGGCCTTGTTGCGGATGCCACCGAGCAGCCGCGCACGCAGCACATGCAGCTCTGCCTCTGACATCGTACCTTTGAGCCCGAGCACCAGGCGGTCATTGAACAAGCCCGGATGATAAATCCCATCTCCATCACCGATGAGCGTGTGGGTCAGGCCACATAGATCGAGCAGACGGTACCAATCAGCATTATTGCGCGCTAGTCGCGAGACTTCCAAGCCGAGCACGATGCCCACCTGGCCGAGGCCGACCTCCGCGGTCATACGCGCGAAGCCGATGCGCTCGGAAAGGCCGGAACCGGAAATACCGAGGTCCTCATCGATGACTTTCACCTGATCGCGTCGCCAACCGAGCCGCGCGGCGCGTTCGGCTAACTCGTACTGACGGGCAGTGGACTCGCGATTATGCTCGACCTGCGTCGTACTGGACTGACGCACGTAGACGATTGCGCATCGGCGTAGGTGCTCAGCGGTGATCTTGCTCAGTTCGTTCATCGTTGTGATCTCCGGCAGTGGCGATTGCTCGGGCGATTAGTCGGGCGAGTCGCAGCACGAGATGTGCGCGCTGCTCTTTATCGAGGGCCTCCCATACGGGTACGGCCCCGCGCTGAGGTGGTGGGTCGAGAAAGCTTAGCTGCTGCATGGCTGTCCTCCGATTCCGGTGGCAGGACAGTATGCGCGGCATCCAATTGCCGCAGCAAAGCGTCGACGATCGTCCGGGCGTGCAGCAGCTCGGCGTGGGAAGCCAGGAATGCCGCTCGAGCGCATTGCGGGCTTGCACGCGGTAAATGTTGTGCGATAGGCAGATCTGTCCACGCGGCCGGTACAAGGGCACGGGTACCATCGGGCAGTACAAGCGTCAGATGAAGTTCGCCGCGTCGATGACACCAGCCAAGCACATTAAGCGCGGATCCCTCAAAAGGATGGCGCGACCGAACGATGGTTACCTGATCGGGATAGTCGTCGAGATGATGAGCGCGGTGGTGGGTAGTCTGTCGAGTAGTCTTTCG
>NZ_JBHMET010000023.1:0-35467 GCF_042430365.1 Bradyrhizobium erythrophlei | reverse complement strand
AATCGGAATGGTGGGCGAGATCATCTCGGAATGCTGGGCGACATCGAGCGGAATCCGCATGCTCGAGCAGGCTCGCAGGAAGACGATGCGGATGTGGGCAGAGCAATCGCCGTTCGAGTTCAAGGATTCGCTGAGACGGCGCGGCTACCGTTGGAGCGACGGAAGCGATGGCAGGCCGAGGTCATGGTATGTCGACGTCGAGGAAAGCAAGATCGACGACGAAATCGCGTTTCTCAAGACCGAGATCTACCTTCGGGACGTGGAGCCACGCTTGCAGACCTTGACGGCATTCGACCGGTTCTCGATCAGGGCATGAGACGGACGTTCGGGCGTCGGGCTCGAACGTATCGCAGCGAGAGGCCCATATCAGGCCTTTGCGCTGAAGTAATGAAAGCGCGGTTCGCGCGTCTCGCTCCTTCCTTCGCATCGTCTCTACGGAGCTACCGGACGGTCACTCCGATATCTTAGAACCCAGGCGCTGCCACCCGGCGGACGACCGGCACCAGGTCGTGGACAGCGGACCAGGGCATACAAGGTCTTTGAGCTGGACGCTGTTGCCGAGCTCCCGCCGCTACCAGCAACGCCTGAGCAGCCACTGCACGTCGGTCGGTGCAGGGGCTTTTGGTTTCGACGTGCATCTCCGCATCCGGGGAGATTGCGCGGTGAAACCAGATGCAATGGTTCAGGCTGGACAGATATAGCGGCTCGCGAGTGTCGGCTGACAATTTAGCAACCGGCAATTGTGGTGGCCGCGGACTGTCGCTTGCCCATGTACCTGCACCTCCGCGTTCGGCGCCGACATCATTAAAACTCACCTCTTCTTAATCGGCTTTCCGAGCAACTTGTCGGAAATGATCCTCTGCTGGATTTCAGAGGTACCTTCGAAGATCTTTGTGAGACGTGCATCTCGCCAATAGCGTTCGACGGGGTGCAGCGTGGTGTATCCAGCTCCACCGAGGATCTGCAACGCTTCGCTGGTGACGCGCTCAGCCATCTCCGAGGCGAAATACTTGACCATGGATGTCAGCATGGCAGCCGGCCGATCAGCATCGATTTCACTGCAGGTGTGGTACATCAGTTGCCGCGCCGCCTCGATCTCGGTCGCCATGGTTGCGATCTTGAAACGAATCGCCTGAAAATTCGAAATTGGTTCACCGAACTGAACGCGCTCTTTCGAATAAGCGATAGCGTGATCGAGCGCCGCCTGCGCCAGACCGATCGAGCGTGCCGCGGTGTGCGCCCGAGCGAGCTCCAGGCCGGCGGCCGCAGCCTGGAATGCACGCCCCTCCTCTTCCCTGTCGTTCGGCCCGACAGGAACACGGACGTTGTCGAAATGGAGCTCCCACGTCTTCCAGCCGAAGTAGCCGATCTTTGGGATCGGCGAGCCTGTGACTCCCTTGGGCAATTCGCCTTTGGGCTTCTCCACTGAAACGCTCACCGTCCTTTCCGTCGGACCGTCTGGACCGTACAGCCGGCATAACACGCGGATGAAGTCCGCCCCATCCGCGAACGTGCACCAATACTTGTTGCCGTTCACGAGCCAGTTCTCGCCGTCGCGCCGCGCGCTGCACGCAACGCTCGACAAGTCCGACCCGGTTTGGGGCTCCGACAGCGCCGCGGCACCGAGATAGCGGCCCTGGGCCATGAGTGCGATCTTTCTGCGCCGTTCCTCGGGCGTTCCGGGCACAGCGGAATAAAACTTGTTGCCGCGCGCAATTATGCTCGCGACACTCATCCAGCCGCGCGCCAGTTCTTCCGCTACCAAACAATATTCGAACGATCCCAGGCCAAGTCCGCCAAACTTCTCGGGAATGACAATCCCAAAGAAGCCCAGATCACCCATACGTTCGATCAGCTCGCGCGGTATATCGCCCTTGATGGGATCGAGCATGTTGGCAACGGGCACGATCTCCTTGAGAGTGAAATCACGCGCTACGCGTTGCATCGCGAGCCGCTCTTCAGTCATCCAACCAAAAGACGTGCCATTCGTCATCGTTGTCGGCGTCCCCATTCTTCGTATCCCCGGCCTCGTCGCGTGCGTTACTTGCCGAATATGTTGGCGATCTCGAGCGCCAGGTCTCGCAACATGAGCCTAGTGAGCATCCATCGCGATCGTCGCGAGCGCATCTACCAGCCGCGGACGAAGCGGCCTGTTGCGAGACGTGAATGTCGCACTCACGTCCTGCTGTTCATCAGATATGCCATCGCTGCAGCAATGCACTGCCCCAGCTATTGTCAGTCGTGGCCTTTCCGCACTGCTTCAAGTCGGCCATCGACGAATTCTGCCACTCGCTGGATCGCGGCACGTCCCTCAGGAAGCAAGGATGCAAAGAAAGGCCAGATGTGTATCATCTCGTCCCAGATTTCGATCGTCACCTGGGTATCTGCCTCGCGCGCCCTGTCCGCCAGACGCGTTGAATCGTCCAACAGCCGCTCGCAGTCGCCCACCATGATGAACAAGGGAGGCAGGTTTCCGAGATCAGCGTATAGCGGCGAGATGAGTGGCTCTCGAACGCTTCTTTCGCCGGCATAAGCTTTCGCATATCGGAGGGTCGTCTCCGGCGTGATAATCGGGTCAACCGCCGCGCGGCTTTGCATTGACGCCCCTTCCTTTGCCAAATCGGTCGAGGGCGAGATCAGGAACGCCCCACAGGGAGGCGGTTCGTCCGCATCTCTGAGGCTGATGAGCAGGGCCATCGAAAGACCCCCGCCGGCCGAGTCTCCGCCGACCACGATATTCTGGTGAAGCTTCGACGCCCGCAGCCACCGGTAGGCTCGGATGGCATCATTCAGCGCCGCTGGAAACGGGTGCTCGGGAGCCAGCCGATACTCGACGCTCAACACCCTGCAGCGCGTCGCCTTGGCAAGTCTGCCCACAAAGTCCCGATAATCGCGAACCGAAGCGATGCAATAGCCGCCGCCGTGGAGGAAGAATAGCACGCCATTCGATTGAACGCCCGGCGGAACGCACCACTCGGCAGATACACCATCCGCATCGACCGGCTGGAACTGCAAGTCAGGATCCGGAGCAAACTGAGCTGCCAACGTTGAAAAGCGCTGACGCAACTCCGCAATTGAGAGGCCGGTGGGCGTCGGCCTGGACCGCAATGTGTTCAGGAACGCCGAGAATTCAGGACTTGCCATATCAGTTCCACCAGCTTCGAGCGTATGCCGCCAAGGATAGAGCCAACGTCTAGTTGCCGACCTGCGCGGCAAACGGGGCCCACTTGGTCCCGTCGAATTCGACGAACTGCAAATTGCGGATGATGTTGTAGTCTTCAGGAGAGTTCTCATAGGACACGCCGGGAAGCCCCAACACCAAGGAGACGTTCTTCAGATTTGTCGCCTGCTTCATGACACTCTCTCGCGTGAGTTCGTCTCCGCAGCTCTTCAGAATCGTCTCCATCAGATTCCCGACCATGTAGCCCGTCGCATACGCGGTCTCTTCGGGGTTCACACCGGGAAGATATGTCTTGACGAACTCCAGGTAGTCGCGAACGTCCTTGTCATTCGCCCATCTCGGATCCGTGGGGTCTTTCTGCCATTGCGAGCTTATCAATCCCTTTGCATTCTCCAGGCCCGCAGGACGAAGAATTGCGCCGATCGAACCGGAGATCGATGGAACGATCATTCTCGCATTCCAACCCATCTCTCGCGCACGGCGGATCGACTGTGAGGCGAACTTGGTCAACGCTGCGTTGAAGAACAGATCTGCGCCGGACGAAGTAAGTTGGGCAACCTGGGAATCGATCGTTGGCGATGTGGATTCGTAATTTGCCACCTTCACGATCATCGCGTCGGCCCTGTCGCCAAGGCCCGCGCGCAGTCCTGCGAGATATTCCCGGCCGAGTTCGTCGTTCGGATATAGGACGGCAATCTTGGAATTCGGCCAGGACTTCATGATCAACCTGCCGAAGATCTGCCCTTCAGTGTAGAACGGGATGAAGAACCCAGTCGACCAGGGCGCATGCTTTGGGTTGTTGAATTTCCTGCTGCCCGAGATTTGAAAGAGCTGCGGTACCCGAGCCTTGTTGAGGTAGGCCTGCGACGCCACTCCGGTCGGCGAGCCGTTTGACCCGACAATCGCAAGCACCCCCTCCTCTTCGACCAGTTTGCGCACCTGCTCGAAAGCCTTTGGCGGGCTATACCCATCGTCAAGCGATATCAGCTTGACCTTTCGACCATTTATTCCGCCCTTTTCGCGATTGATCTTTTCGAAATAGGCGGCTGCCCCGCGGCCAAGCGCGGCGCTCGACGAGACAGGACCGCTATAGGGCTCCGTCTGCCCGAGCTTGATTTCCTGATCCGTAACACCGGGGCCGTAGTTCCTATCGCCCGACTGGGCAAAAGCATGCGTACAACTCACCGCAATCGTTAGCGCAAGAATAGTCGCTCTGATCACACCGTGCCTCCCTGAGCCATTCCTCATCGCTCGCGTCCCTGTGGACGCTCGTTGTCCCGAACTTCCGACGAGGACGAGGATCGGTCAACAAAGCGGAGGTCATGTCAGTCGCATATTACGAGTGTGATCGGGGCCGAGCGGCTGTTGTGCGAGCAATTTGAGCGCTGGGCGCCGCCAACGCTGCCGCAGTGACACACTCTGCTGCCCCCCCCTTGAACAAGTGCACCTTAAACGAATCCGCTACTCGGAAGTGCGAGCGGACGTGAATCGCGTTCAATGTACCTCCTCCTTGCGGAGGCATTCGCGAACTAAGGCGCAGCGCTTGCACGTTCCGTTTGACCGGATCGAGCGCATGGCTCCCTCCCCCCCGAGAGACCGGCGGCACGATCGTCGACAACAACCAATCCCGGCAAGACATCTGACACGCCGATCAACAAGCCGGACCAGGCGACAATCAGACCACAAAGCCGATCACACTTGTAATAAACGACCCGTCACGGTTTAGTGCGTTATTTCAATGGCTTACACCGTCGATCGAAGGAACCCGACTGTTGCATCCGGCACATCGTGCAATATGATTGCATATTATGCATCGGAAGTGCAGACTGGATCAGGTTGTCCCGCTGTCGCTTGGCCGATGCGCAACGCCGCTCAACGTGATCCGGGGACAGTCGCATGCAACGAGACGCACAAGAGGTCATCAAGAAGGTATTGGGTAAACTTCCCTTCGACTGCGACGAACTCAAATCAAAGTACGATGGCGAACGTGACAAGCGAATCCTCGAGCAGGGTAACGCGCAGTACGTTCCGACGATGGGAAAGTTCTCGCATTTCGACCGCGATCCCTGGACGGCACCCGGGTTCACCCGGCCGCCAATCATCGAACACACTGAAGTCATCGTTGCTGGAGCTGGTTTTGGAGGCCTTCTCGCTGGCGCGCGTCTGAGAGAAGCGGACTTTCGCGATATCCGCATCGTCGATGAAGCGGGAGACTTCGGCGGGACGTGGTATTGGAATCGATACCCCGGCGCGATGTGCGACATCGAGGCTCATATCTATCTACCCCTTATCGAAGAACTCAATTATGCGCCGAAGCATCGATATGCCTATGCAGCCGAGATGCTCGAGCTTAGCCGCAATATTGGCCAGCATTATGATCTGTACCGAAAGGCCTGCTTTCAAACGACCATAACCGAAGCTCGCTGGATCGACTCTCAACGGCACTGGCTCATCGAAACAAACCGCGGAGATCGACTGACCACGGACTACCTAGTGCTCGCCTGCGGCAGGCAGAGCCTTCCCAAGCTTCCGGGTATAGCGGGCATCCAAGAATTCGACGGGCATGCCTTCCACTCGAGCCGTTGGGACTACGGTTATACGGGGGGAAGCGAGCGGGACTTCACCCTCACCCGCCTCGTCGACAAGCGAGTTGCCGTCGTCGGCACGGGAGCGACTGCGATTCAGATCGTTCCGGAGCTCGGAAAATGGGCAAAGCAGCTCGTTGTATTCCAACGGACCCCATCATCCGTAGGCGTCCGGGCCAACCAGCAAACCGGGCCGGATTGGGTCGGCGAACAAACGCCTGGGTGGCAGAAGAGACGGCGCGACAATTTCCAGCGTCTCATGTCCGGTCTCAAGCAGGATGTGAACCACGTCAATGACGGATGGACCGAGATTGCAGGGTCTCTCAACCCGCTGAGACCAAACGAGATCGAAGAACGGCTTGGTCGGAAGCCAACGAAGGAAGAACGCGCCCTGCTAGGCGAGATATTCGACTATCAGGTCATGAACAAGATCCGCGGCCGCGTGGACGAGGTCGTCAAAGACCGAGCAACCGCCGAAGCGTTGAAGCCATGGTACCGCTGGCTATGCAAGCGGCCGTGTTTCCATGATGACTATCTGGAGACCTTCAACCGCCCCAACGTCATCCTGGTCGACACCCAAGGACGCGGAGTGGAGCAAGTTACGAGAAGGGGCATCGTGGCTGATGGATCCGAGTATCCCGTCGATTGCATTGTGTTTGCGACCGGCTTTGAGGCGGGAATTTCCTACACCCGACTGACCGGGTTCGAATTGTTCGGCCGGGACGGGCTTGCCCTAAGCGAGCACTGGCGCCCCGGGGTTCGAACATTCCACGGAATGACCACCGACAGGTTTCCCAACTGCTTCTTCATGGGCGGAAACCAGCAAACGGCGGCAGCCACGAACGCGGTCCAGTTGCTAGATGAGCAAGCGATCCACGTGGCCTACACCCTGCGTAGGGTCAAAACCCTCTCGAAAGACTACGTCGAACCCACCTCCGAAGCAGTCGACAACTATGTTCACCTGATCCGCACCTCACCGAAGAACATCGCGCAAGTCGCCTTTTATCAACAGTGTACGCCGGGGTACTACAACGCTGAAGGCAAGGCTACGAAGAGCGAGGACATCTTCCAGGGCGGCCGATACGGCGATGGTCCGATGCCGTTCTACGCCATGCTCGAGTCGTGGCGGGCAGACGACCGGCTCGACGGCATGTACCTCGAGCCACCGCGACAGGACGACGTCCGGGAACAACGATCCGCCGCAGGACAAGGGTCCTAGTTCAGAGCTGTGGCCGGATGAACAAAGGGGTGGCAGCCAAGCATGCAGGTAGCTATCCTGCACGCGCCTCACCGATCGCGGAGTGTGCATCCAGCGACGATACAGTCTACTGAGCCTGGGAGAACGACGTGGCCGCCAAGCCCTCGAAGCCGAAGAAACCAGCAATGGGAGCGGCGGAGGTGTTGGACCTGAGCCTGATAAAGTCGGTCGGGAAGGCTATCGCCGTCCTCCAGGAACTCTACCAGGCCGGGCGTCCGCTCCGCATCGTCGACCTCGCTGAATTGCTCGATACCTCGTCAAGTACCGTCTCCCGTTTGGTCAGCACGCTTGCCGCAGCAGGTCTGGTCGAGCAAGAACCGGAGACAGGCCGGTGCTACCTCGGCCTGGGATTAGCGTTGCTCGGAAATTCGGCCTTGGGACGGCGGGAGCTTGACCTCGTTGCGCTGCCCGCGATGGCCGAACTGTCCGCCGAGTTCAAGGAGTATATCAGCCTCAGCCGGCTGCATAAGTGGAAGGTCGTCATCATGCGTGGGCGCACGCTTGAGACTCTGCGGCGGGACATCACCATGGTGTCGGTCGTTCCGGTCCATGGCAGTGCGCCAGGAAAGGTTCTCGCTGCTTGGCAGGACGCTCGCTACGTTCGGCAGATGCTCGCCGAGAACGGAATGGACGCCTTCACCTCCAGGACCATAACGACGGTTGACGCATTCATGGAAGAATTGGGCCGCGTTCGAAAGGCCGGCTTCGCACTTGACGACGAGGAGCTCATCAAGGGATTACGACACGTGGCGGCGCCGATCTACGATCATCGCGGACAGGTGGTCGCGACGATCTCGGCCGGCGGCTCAGCGCATCGCGTCAGCGGAGCGCAACTGGAAAAGCTGACGGCCGCCACAATCCGCTGCGCAACCGATGTGTCCCGCCTCCTCGGCTTTCGGCTGGCCACGGCTACCGGTTAGACATTGCGTGCGATGACGTGCGCCCCCTACAAGCCGTAAAGATCAGCCTTGTCCAAGGTATTCTGAACGAGCCGAAGGACGGCCACATCGATCATGACGCCATCAACCTGCGCGGCTCCCAATCCCTTCGCCTCGGCCTCACGATAGGCCGCGGCCATCCGTCTCGCGCGTGCGATCTCCTCCGACTTTGGAGAGAATACCGCCTGCGCAGACGCAATCTGTGAAGGATGGATGGCCCACTTTCCGACCATGCCGAGCGCGCGGGCCTTGTTAGCCTCGGCGCGATACCCTTCCTCGTTCTTGAAGTTGGAATAAGGCCCGTCGACCGCATCAATGCCTGCGGCCCGCGCGGCCATTGTGATCCGGAAGCGGGCAAAATGGAAAATGTCACCTGGATAGCCGCCATTGCCGCCAATTTCGCGCGTATCGATCCCCTGTGACCCGGAATAGTCTCCCATCCCGAAAATCAGGCATTCGAGCCGATCGGAGCACTTGGCGATCTCTTCGACGTTCTGCAGGGCTTGCACTTCCTCGACGAGAACTTCAATACCGATGCGACGCGCAAGCTTGAGCCTCTTCTCGAGCTGGGTCAGCAACCGATCCAAGAAAATGACGTCAGCCGCCGAATACGGCTTCGTCAACATGATCGTATCCAGGTTCTCACCGGCGCTCTCGACGACCGAAATCACGTCTCCATGACACCATTCGGTGGTCACATCGTTGATACGAACGCAGCGTGTCTTCCTCCCCCAATCGAGATTGTTGAGCGTCCAAGCAACCTTGCCGCGAGCCTCGATCTTCGCGCTAGGCGCAACGGCGTCCTCAAGATCGCAGAACACATGGTCGGCATCCGACGCGGCCCCCTTCCTCAACATCGCTTCATTGCTGCCAGGTACCGACAACTGGCAGCGCCGGGCTCGTCGAATACGCGTCGTCATCTGGATCTCCATGCCGAAAAAGCGAAAGCCTCGCCGATCGCGGCCGCCGCGATCGACAAGTGCGCATACTTTCCCGTTCGATCGCAAGCGTTCAGGGACACGTCAGCGCGATGATTACGTCTGTGATGTTTCAAGATCAAAGGCAGAATCAATGTCGCGCGTCCGCCTGGATGATATCGTCCAGCAACGGGGCGCGGCCGCGAGGTGCCGCGTCTTTAGATCCGCGGTCTTGCGCTGGATGTGCGTCGACAGCGCGGTGGAAACATCTCTTGGGAGAGGTCAACGTGAAGCTAGAAGGCAAAGTAGCGATTGTGACCGGTGCAGCCGGCGGGTTAGGCAGAGCTTATGTCAATCGGTTGGCGTCACTTGGCGCCGACATCGGCGCGATCGATCTGAGCTTCGATGGCGCGAGCACCGGCTTCCAGACGTCGGCCCGAACGGTCGCCGACGAAGTTCAGTCCAAGGGACGGCGGTGCGTAACCTTCCAGGGCGACCTCGGCGAACGAAGGGCCGCATGCGACGCGATCGAGGCCGTCATACGGGCATTCGGGCGCATCGACGTCCTCGTCAACAATGCTGGAGGCGCCATTACGCCAGTCGAGCGCAGCTCGCCCTCCAATTGCCCCGAGGAAGACGCTTTCAAACTGTTTGGCGCGAACCTCTGGAGCACGATCTTCTGCTGCCAGGCGGCCGTCCCGATCATGAAATCCCAATCTTCCGGCTCGATCATCAACACGTCGTCCGTAGCCGCCCATTCCGTGGCGCCAAATGGGCGGCTCGCACTCTACGGGGCCGCGAAGGCGGCAGTCACCCATTACACGCGAAACTTGGCTGCCGAGCTTGGACCGCACGGCATCCGTGTTAACTGTATCGCGCCAGGGATCATCATGACGCCGCGCGTGAAGGCCCAATCACAGGCGCGCGGGATCGGCGTGGACTCTGAGCTGAAAGGCATTCCCATGCGCCGCTTTGGCGAAGCCGAAGACTGCGCCGGTGTCATCGAATTTCTGGCCACCGACCTGTCTCGCTACGTCACGGGAGAGTGCATTTCCGCAAGCGGAGGCGCCTTGCTGACGCCTCACTAAAGCGCCTGATACGCCGACATGACAGGAGCCGTCGGCCTAAGCCTGAGCCCCGAATGCACCTGCCGCCGACAGTTCGGCAATTCGATCCGAAGCGTACCCGAGCATGTCCAGGACTTCGCGAGTGTGCTGTCCCAGCGTTGGTGCAGCCACCGCAGCGACAATCGGAGTGGCTGCGAGCCGTAGCGGACAGGCGATGTCCGGAACAGTTCCGGCGGTTGGATGGGCGATCGTGCTCGCGATACCGCGTGCGATCATTTCGCTCGACTGAAAGGCTTGCTCGACTGTCCGAATGACGCCCGCGGGGACCTTATGCATCCGCATCCGCTGCGCCCACGCCTCGCTTCCGTCCGTGGCCAGCGCCCGCTCGAGGATAGCCCTCAATTCACCACGATTTTCCATCCGATCGCGATTGGTACGAAAGCGCGGATCGTCGACCAGGTCTGGGCGGTTCAGGACGTCCCGAACCAGCCGGCCATAGGTCCTGTCGTTGGCGCAAATGATGTAGAGCGTCCCGTCTGCCGTCGCAAAGACCCCGGTCGGCATGGTGTCGGTCCCATCGTTGCCCACGCGGTTGGGGTTCTTTCCCGTGGCGAGATAACCCAGCGCCTGAAAACCGAGCATCAAGGTGCCAACATCGAACAATGACGTCTCGACCTTCTGCCCGACCCCTGTCCTGGATCTGGCGGCAAGTGCGCCGAGGACCGCAATCGTCGCCGAAAGCCCGGTTGCGATATCCATCACAGCCGGTCCAGTTCGCAGGCCAGGTCCGTCAGGAAATCCGTTCAGGGACATGAAGCCGGTTTCTGCCTGCACCACAGAGTCAAATCCGAGACGGTCCGCAAGTTCGCCTTCTCGGCCGTAGGCAGACACGCTGCAATAGATCAGCTTCGGATTGAGTTCCTTGAGTGCATCATAGCCGAGCCCAAAGCGCTCCATCACCCCGGTTGAAAAGTTCTCGACGAGAATGTCGGACGACCGCACCAGATCCATTGCGATCTGCCTGGCGTCATCTCGGGAGAGATCGAGCGCTATTCCACGCTTGTTACGGTTCGCCCACAGGAACGGTACACTCTGCCCGGCAAGTCTTGGCTCGAACCGCCGCAAATCGTCACCGGACGCTGCATTCTCGATTTTGATCACGTCGGCGCCCATGTCAGCAAGAAATCGCGTACACATCGGGCCGGCAATGAAATGAGAAAAGTCGGCGACCCGAATACCTTCGAGCGCCGGGGGCGCGTCAGGTCTCCGTGCACCGAGCGCAGACGCTTGATCGTACATGATCGTCTCTCCAAAGCGGCAGGGGTCAAAAGGTCACTCGCTCGAGCAATTGCGGACTAGCAATCGTCAGGCCCGGCTGTGCAACGCAGCACAAGTGTCGGGTCCAATCCTAAAGCGGGGGTGCAGGAAGGCAACAATAATTTTGTTGAACGTCCGGCAAATTATGCCAGGATGGACGCACACGACGCTGCAAGCTTAAGGACAAGGCCATGAGCGATCGCTCAATCAAATCGGCGGAGCGGACCCTTGCGATATTCGAGCTCTTCTCGGTTCGCCAGGAGCCATTGACCGTCGGCGACGTCAGCAAGAGCCTGGATATACCGCAACCAAGCGTGAGCATGTTGCTAAAGAACCTGACCAACATGGGTTACCTTGAATACGATGCCCCGCGGAGACGGTACGCCCCTACGCTGAGAGTGATGCTGCTCAACAGCTGGCTGCTTGATCGTTACGAAGGCACGGCGAAGTTCGTCCCAATCCTCAAATCTCTGCTTCTTGAGCTCCAGGAAACCGTTTTCATCGGGATGCAGAACAAGTCGACTGCACAGTACATACTTGTGGTGACGCCGAAGAACCGTGACAGCCTGCTGATAACCTCTGGCATGCATCGGTCACTGACCTGCTCTGCGATGGGCAGAATACTTCTGAGCATGACGGGCGAAGAGGAGCTTCATCGTTGGATTCGTCGCTGCAATGCTGAAGCAACCGACCCGAGATTTCGCGTGAAAGAAGCTGCATATCTCGACCTCATAGCGGCCGATCGGCGCAATGGATATGCCGAAACCGCTGGAGACATCTCACCCGGATTTGGCGCCATAGCTGTGGCGGTTCCTTCACCACTTGGAGGTACTCCTCTAGCAATCGGCGCGGGCGCTCGCGTCGAGCGCATTGCGCAAAAGCGCGACGCAATTGTCCTCGGTCTTCGCCATGCGGCTTCCTTGATCGCCACGAGGCAACCGCTAGCCGAGGCGGTTCGACCTGTTGCAGAAGCGAGTGCTGAAGCCGAAGGTACGGAAACGGCCGTCGTTGGCCCACAACTCTCGCCCTTGCCTCCATGGCTCACCAATCGGTTCACGTGAGCGTTCGCGACCCACACACGGCACCGCCGCAATTGCAGGTGCTATCCGTTAGCTTCTTTCCCCCAATGTTGTCGGCGCTTGATTAGAACGCGCCGATCACCTTCAAAGACTTGGCGATCTTCCTGGTTGACGCCATAGTGCCGAAACACGATGATACCGACATCTGCCTCCGGGCCATCTTCCTTGCTGAGCACTTCTGAATACGCATACAGTGTGTCGCCGTGGAACACCGGCGCCATCAGACGGATATTGTCCAATCCCAGTTCGGCAAGCACATTCTCGCAGGTGTCTTGGCTTGCGAGCCCCATGATGACCGAGAAGTTCACCCCTCCATAGCTAATGCGCTGTTTGAATGACGAGACCGACATTGCGTGCTCGTTGAAATGACCCTGAGCGGTATTCATGACCAGATTGGTGATCAGGACGTTCTCGAGCGGCTCGATCGTCTTTCCGCGCGCGTGACGAATGACCTGCCCCACCTCGAAGTCCTCGAAGTAGTTATCCGGTGACGTGAGGCGCCACCACTCCCTGCCCAGCAGCTTCATTTGTTATCCTTTCGGTGCACGAAGGCGAACCAGATTTGACCGCTCGAAGTCGAGCACCAGATCGTCATGTTGATTGCGCCCTTCGGTGTGCCAGGTAACAATGCCATTGGCTGGATTGCTCGCTGACAGCCGACAGGCGACAGTCTTGCTACGCGCGTAAAGGGTATCGCCGGGAAATACCGGCTTGTGGTAGACGAGCTTGCCCAATCCGACGAATGGACCGCCGATCTCGCTGCAGTCCTCCACGCTCAGGCCGAGGACCACGTTGAAGACCAGAAGCGGGTTCACGACGATACTGTCGTGGCCATGCGCCCTTGCGTACTCCGCGTTGAAGTAGAGAGGATTGAAGCTGAGCGTCAATGTCGAGAAAGCGATTGTGTCGCTTTCCGTGATGGTTCGTCCCCAATGGTGCACAAATTCCTGACCGACGGAGAAATCCTCGTAGAGGTGTCCCCTCGGTCTGAGCTTTGCAAGCGCACGAAAATCCTTCGACATTTCATCCTTCCGTTCGACACCCGCACTTCTGTCAACCGCAACAATGCACGAGCTGACAGCCGGAGGACACGGGTTGCACCTCATATTGCATCCGTAATCGCTAGCGGACGAAATCGCCGATCAGAATGCATTTGTAATATCGATCGCTGGCGGACCTTGATCGCTGGCGCATGCGTAAGGGGCGCAATAGTGGTTTGCATGTGACCTTTGGCGCTGGGAGAGTCGGCATGCGAAAATCATTTGGTGCTCTGTCGGACATTCGCATCCTGGATCTCACACAGATGCTGGCTGGCCCCTATGCGACCATGGTTCTCGCAGACCAGGGTGCCGAGGTCATAAAGATCGAACCTCCGGCCGGAGACGTTACCCGTGGCGGCCGCCATGTCGGCGACTCCGAACCTCTCAGCACGTATTTTCAAAGCATAAACCGCAACAAGCGGTCGGTGTGCCTGGATCTCAAATCCGAACAAGGTCGGGAGATCTTCAAGACCCTTTGCAAGGAGGCCGACGCCGTCATTGAGAACTTTCGTGCCGGCGTAATGGACCGGCTCGGCTTGAGCTACGAGGTGCTCTCCGAAGTCAATCCGCGGCTCGTTTACGGCTCGCTCCGGGGATTTGGCGATCGTCGCACCGGGCCTTCGCCATACGTGAACTGGCCGGCGTTCGATGTAGTGGCTCAGGCCATGGGTGGAATGATGGCCATTACCGGCGCGGAGCCTGGTGGAATGCCGACCAAGGTCGGACCGGGTGTCGGCGATACCATTCCAGGCCTGATGCTGGCGTTCGGTGTCTTGGCGGCGATACACAACGCGCGGCGCACCGGCCTGGGGCAGTTTGTGGATGTTTCGATGGTGGACGCCATTCTTTCGATCTGCGAACGCGCCGTCTGGCAACATACCGCCGAGGGGCTGATACCTGGTCCGGAAGGAAACCATCATCCCTTCTTGTGTCCATTCGGCATATTTCCTGCGGCTGACGGACATGTTGCGCTCGCCGCACACGATCAGAGCTTCTTCGACGTGCTTTGTCGTGAGCTTGATCTGCAAGCGCTTGCGCGGGACGCTCGCTTCTCGTCGAAAGGGAAGCGTGCGGACAATCGGAGGCTGCTGATCCCTCTGATCGGGCAGAACACCCAGAAGTTCACCAAGGCTGAGTTGACCGCCAAGCTCGGAGGACGCATGCCGTTCGGCCCTGTCATGAACGTTCTGGACATCGTTTCGGACCCCCACTTCAAAGCCCGCGACATGATCGTCGAGGTCGAGCATCCTGGTGGTGAACTGGCCAGGATCGCTGGTGTGCCGGTCAAGATGACCCTGACGCCCGGCGCAGTTCTGACCCGAAGCCCGTTCTTGGGCGAGCATACCGGGGAGGTGCTCCGTTCGATGGGAATGAGCGCCGCGGAGATCCGCTCAGCGCTCGACCGTAAGGTTGCTCACATCGAGAATGAAGTCTCTCCGGAGCAAATCCCTGCCGGCCTTGCAACATGAGACACCGAGCCACCTTCTTGCACGATCACGTGTCGGGCGGCTCGGCCGCAAGCAGCGGCACGCCGTGCTCTAGGCCTTGGCGCTGAGGTTCTTCAGGACCGCGAGGCATTCGGACTTCATATTGTCCATGATGTCATGGATCGACCGTTCATCCTTGACCCTGCCAACGATCTGTCCCGCCATATAGCCCATGTAGTCGGCCGCATTGGCGAGCTCGAGCCGCTTCAGCGCGGGAGCAACAAGCAGCTTTTGAGCCGCAAGTGGAAGGGGTTGCGGTGCTCCCGGCGCATCCCACGCATCCGTCCACTTGCTGCGTAGACCCCGCAGCGGCTTGCCAGTGTCGTACGTCCTCTGGATCGCATCCTGCGAGCGCGCGGCAATAAATCGCTTGCGCATGTCAGGGGACAACTCGCTTTCCGAAGATCCGAGCCAAATGGTGCCGCACCACACACCCTCGGCGCCGAGCGCAAGGGCGGCTGCAATATGACGCCCGCTACCAACACCGCCTGCAGCGAGGACCGGGATCGGAGAGACGGCATCGACCACCTCCGGCCACAGCACCATGGAGGAGATCGTCCCGGTGTGCCCTCCGGCCTCGCTTCCCTGCGCGACGATCAGGTCAACGCCTGCGTGAACGTGCTTGAGGGCATGTTCGGCACTGCCCGCCATGGCGCCGACCTTGATGCCATGGCCGTGCAGCTTGTCGACGACATAGGCCGGAGGCGCCCCCATTGCGCTGAGCACAAACCGGGCCTGCGGATGTTTGACGACGATCTCCAGAACTTCAAGAACGCCTTCTTCCGTATGGCCGTGGCCCGGCGGCTTTTCACGCAGCATCTGCGCTTCGACATCCGGAGGCAACGCAGGGATCCCGGCATCGTCCAGTATCTTCTCGACGAACTCGACGTGCTCCTTCGGCAGAGCCTTGAGACGGTCGGATAACGGCACCACCTCCCCGACCTTATTCGCAAAGAGGACATCAATGCAGTACGGGCGTCCGCCGGTCTTCTCATCCATGTCGGTGAGAATCCGCTCGAGCTCGTCCGGTTGATAGTAGCTGGCCGCCAAGGCGCCCATGCCACCGGCATTTGTCACCTCGATGGCGACCTCCGGCTTGTGCGTGAAGCCGAATATCGGGACTTCAATCCCGAACATGTCAGTGATGCGGTTGCGCATGCGCGTTCCAATCGTCAGGTTGCAGGCTAAATCAGGTCTGACCGAATCTCGGCTTGCGCTTTTCCTTGAATGACATCGTCGCCTCCTTGTGGTCCGCCGTCTCGAACGTCACCTGCTCCAGCGCCATCGAGGCTTCGAGCAGCATATTCACGCGGTCCTTGACGATCTGGTTGATCGACAGTTTGGTCCAGCGGATAGCCCAGGCCGGACCGTTGGCGAGCTCGATCGCGATCTCGCGGGCCTTGGCCTGCACATCTGCGCGCGGAACGACGTGGTTGACCAGCCCGATCCGCTCAGCCTCCCTTCCCTTGAGGAGCGTGCCGCGGATCAGAAACTCCTTGGCCTTGTTAATCCCGATCAGCAGCGGCCAGATCACGGTGCCGCCGTCGCCCGCAACCAGGCCGACGCGCGAGACATGGGTATCACCGATCCGTGCATCCTCGGCCATGACGGTGATGTCGCAGAGCAGCGCATGGGTTGCCGCGAGGCCGATGGCGTCGCCGTTGATTGCGGCAATGATCGGCTTGTCGAGTTCGAGCTGACGGGTGACGCCGCGCCGGCTGATCATCGGATCGTGTACCTCGCCTTCTTCGAGCACGTCCCCGCCCGGCCGCTCCGACATCGCCTTCACGTCGCCGCCGACGCTAAAGAAGTCGCCGGCCCCGGTCAGCACCACGACATTGACGGCGTGATCGTCGGCAAGGTCGTCCCAGATCGTGCGTAGTTCGCGGATCAGCTTCTGATTGATCGCATTGCGCGCCTGCGGGCGGTTCAGGGTCACGGTCGCGACCTTGTCGGCGACCTCGACTTTCAGGCATTCATACTTTGTGTATTGGCTCATTCTCGTCTCCGGACTGTGTAATTCTTCTCGGTTCGGCTCTCGGGGCACCGATCATCGAGTTCGTTTCTCGGCATCGCCAACGGCCTGCGCGGTCTGACGGTCAAGCGGTCGCAGCCCGCGTCCGTTTGTCACAAGGCACGCGCAATCAGCTCCTTCATGACCTCATTAGAGCCGCCCCAGATTTTTTGGATACGACCGTCGCTCCACATCCTGGCGATCGGATAGTCGAGCATGTAGCCGTAGCCGCCATGCAGCTGGACGCAATTGTCGATGACCTCGCACTGCTTTTCGGTCGCCCACCACTTCGCCATCGCGGCGGTCTCGGCATCCAGCGTTCCGGCGATCAGCTGATCGATGCAGCTTTCGACGAAAGTGCGCGTGACCGCCAGCGCGGTCTTGGCCTCGGCCACCACCATCCGCGTGTTCTGGAAATCGATGAGGCGTTTGCCGAACACCTCGCGCTGCTTCACATAGGCCACGGTCTCGGCCAGCGCCGCTTCGCCCAGAGCCAGCGCCTGCATCGCGATGTTGATGCGCTCCTTCGCAAGCTGCTCCATCAACTGATAAAAGCCACGGCCCTCGATGCCTCCCAGCAAATTGGAGACGGGAACGCGCGCCGCATCAAAGAACAGCTCCGCCGTGTCCTGTGCCTTGAGACCAACCTTGTCCAGTCTGCGGCCGCGTTTGAACCCTGGCGTCTCGTCGGCTTCAATCACCAGCAGGCTGAAGCCGCGAACACCGTTGTCCTCGCTGGTATCGGTCTTGACAGCCAGGCAGATCAGATCGGCCGTGTGGCCATGGGTGATAAAGGTCTTCTGCCCGTCGACGACGTACTCGTTGCCCTCGCGACGCGCCCGGGTCCGGACGGCTCTCACATCGGAGCCTGCACCCGGCTCGCTCATCGCAAGCGCCGCCACCAGATCACCGCGGGCCAGGCGCGGCAACCAGCGTCGCTTCTGCTCTTCGGTGCCGTACTGCGCGAAGTACGGCGCCAGAATCACGTTTTGCAACGGGACGCTGAAATCCGGAAACGCGATCCGCGCCAATTCCTCGATGATGACGGCCTCGTGCCAGAAGTTGCCTCCCCCGCCGCCATATTCTTCCGGGCTGCTGGCGCAGAGCAGCCCGAGCACACCTGCTTTCCGCCACAGCTCGCGGTCGATGTATCCCCTCGTCCGCCAAAGGTCGGCGTTCGGGACGACCTCGTCCGCCAGGAAACGGCGAACGGTCGCGCGGAACAGATCGAGTTCACCGGTGTCGAATGATGCGGGCACAGGTCTCGTCCACGATCATTGACCGATCAGAGGGCACCCGCCCTGATCGAGTGGCCGGACCGCCTTGTCCGCCGGGATGACAGCAATCTGCTTGTAATAGTCCCACTCGCCCTTCGATTCCTTTGGCGACTTGACCTCGAACAGATACAGATCCCTCATCACGCGGCCATCGGCCCGCAGCTTCGCATTGTGCGACATGAAGTCGTCGATCGGCGTTTCCCGCATCTTGGCCATGACCTTGTCGGGGTTCTTCGAGCCAACCGCCTTGATCGCCTTCAAATAATGATTGACAACGCTGTAGGCGCCAGCCTGCACCTGCGTCGGCATGGCCCCCATCCGCTGGTAGAACCGTTTGGCAAAGGCCCGCGTCTCATCATTCTGGTCCCAGTAGAACGCCTCGGCCACGATGATGCCCTGCGCATCCTTGAGGCCGACGCCGTGGATCGCGTCGATCGTGGCCATCAGAGCCGCGAAGCGTTGCCCCCGCGACTTCACGCCGAACTCCTCGCCCTGCTTGAGCACGGTCGCGAGATCAGCACCAGCCTCGACGAGTCCGATCACCTTCGCCTTGGAAGCCTGTGCCTGCAGCAGAAACGATGAGAAGTCCGTCGATGCGGTCGGCGTGCGAACCGAGCCGATCACCGTACCACCCTCGGCCTTGACCGCAGCGGAGGCATCACCTTCAAGGCTGGCGCCGAACACGGTGTCGTTGGTCAGGAAGAACCAGCTGTTTTCACCGCGGCTGACGAGCCCGCTGGTTGGCCCGCGGCCCAGCGAATAGGTGTCGTAGGTCCATTGCGCCACATAGGGCGAGCATTTCGCTCCGGTCAGCTCGGAACTCGCCGCGGCGTTGAAGAGCGCGAGCTTCTTCTTGGTCCGAGTCATATCAGCGATGGCCAGGGCAAGACCCGAAAACGGCACGTCGATGATCGCATCGACATTCTCTTCGTCGTACCACTTTCTGGCGATTGCCACGCCGACATCGACCTTCAGCTGGAAATCCGCCGAGACGATCTCGACAGGCTTTCCAAGCACCAATCCGGCATCTTCCGCAGCGAGCTTTGCCGCCTCGACGCTGCCGCGTCCGCCCGCAGCCGAGTAGACCGACGACTGATCACCCAGAACGCCGATCTTGACCGGGGTATCTGACGCCGCCTGAGCCGAAGGTGCGAAACCGGAGCCCACAACAAGCAGCGATGTCACCGCGGCCCCCATCAATCTCCACAGCATGCTCACCTCCCAGGCCTCGATCCCATTTTTTTCCTGCTGCGGCCATCATGGCATAATTTGCCGGACGTTCAACAAAATTATTGTTGCCTTCCTGCGCCCCCGCTTTAGGATCGGACCCGACGCCGGAAAAAAGCGGAGGCTGGCCATCAACGGGCCTGCTCACGCATTGGTACGCGCGCACGAGCCGCGTGCCTGACCTATGACAAGACGGCGGTTGCGGTGGCGTTCGAACGGACCTCAAGCGTCCTATCTGATCGCCACGCGATCCATGCGGGAGAACGACGACAGGTGGCCGACACGATTTTCGAAGCATTTCGGGCGAGCGTTGCCGTGGCACCGCACAATGCCTTCGTCTGTGTGCCCGCGGGTACATCCTATGCGCCCGATGGCCTTGAATGGACCTATGCCGAGGCGATGCAGCGCGTCTTAGCCCTCGTCGAGCGCTACAGACAGGCCGGATACGGACCAGGACATCGCGTCGCCCTCCTCGTTGAGAACAGGCCCGACTACTTCCTTCACCTGCTCGCGCTTAACGCGGCTGGCTCAAGCGTGGTGCCGGTCAATCCCGACCATCGCCACGCCGAGCTGCTTTATCAGATGAGGCACAGCGGCGCCGAGCTCGCGGTCGCCCTTCGCCACCACGTCGACCGACTGACGGTCGTCGCAGCTGAGCTGGCAAACCAGTTCGTCGTGATTGCAGCGGACGACATGCCGGAACGGCTGCCTTCGCCTGCTCGGCGCGCTGCACCGGGACCTCTCGGTCGTGACACCGAGGCTGGTGTTTTCTACACCTCCGGTACGACCGGTCGCCCAAAGGGCTGCCTGGTCACGAACGACTACTGGCTCTCGGCGGGGGAATGGTTCTTCACGCTGTCGAGGAGCGGCGGCCGCTTCTCGATCGAGCCTGGCAGGGACCGGCTGTTCAACCCGATGCCGGTGTTCCATGTCCACGCCGGCGTGGTCGCGCTGATGCCGATGCTGCTGTCGCAGGGATGCGTGATCCGCCCGGAACATTTTTCGGCGAAGCGATGGTGGCGCGAGGTCTCGACCAGCCGCGCAACGATCGTCCATTACATCGGAGCCGTGCCGCAGGCTCTGATCGCGCTGGACAGATCTTCGGATGAGCGCGCGCACACTGTGAGATTTGGCTTTGGGGCGGGAATGGAGCCTGCCATCCACCGCGAGTTCGAGGAACGCTTCGGAATCCCGCACCTCGAGGTCTGGGGCATGACCGAAGTTGGGCGCTGGACGGCCAACGATCATGAACCACGCCCGATCGGCGCCCGTGCGATCGGTCGTCCGGTCGCTCCCCTGGAGGCGAAAGTTGTCGATGAGCACGATCGCGAGGTCGCTTCGGACACCGAGGGTGAGCTTGTCGTTCGACTGGCGGGCGAGGATCCGAGACGAGGCTTCTTTGCCGGTTATCTCGACGACGCGGCTGCGACCGAGGCCGGTTGGCGCGGCGGCTGGTGGCACTCGGGCGATATCGTCCGCCAGGACCGAGCCGGGATCATCTATTTTGTCGATCGGCGCAAGAACATGATCCGCAGATCCGGTGAGAACATTGCCGCCACCGAGGTGGAAACCGTGCTTTGCCGACATCCTTCCGTGCGTCAGATCGCGATCCTGGCCGTTCCTGACGAAAAGGCGGGAGAAGAGATATTCGCCTGCGTCGTGCCGACTCCAGGTCACACGGCCGATCTTGAGCTTGCGCAAGGCATCGTGGACTATTGCAACCAGCAACTCGCTTACTACAAGGCGCCTGGGTGGATGCTGTTTCTGGATCGGATGCCCGTGACGGCGACTGAAAAGATCAACAAGGCGCAGATCTTTGCACCCGGACTGGACCCTCGAACCATCGTCGGCGCGATCGATCTGCGCGCAATGAAGAAGCGCAAATAGCGCGGTCAGCCTCCGCTTCGTCCAACGCGCGGCACTCGAGCTACGGAGCAGCCCGTCGTGCGGGAAAGAATGCGTCGAGCAGATCGTGGCATGCCGCCTCCCCCTCTGCGGCCGACACCGTCTTGGGATCGGCCGCCCAGCCGGCCCACAGGCCTTCGGTGAGCTGAGTGAGTGTTATCGCAAGGCGGTCAGAATTGATCTGGACGCCGCGGGCATCCCCTGCGCGCTGCATGAGATGGGCCAATCCGCGACGATAGGGCCGATACAGTTTTCGGTAGATCTCGGCGAGCTCGGGCGACCAGCGCGACGTACTGGCAAGGGCGACCCAGACGAGGACCCTTTCCGGCGTGAACACCGGCGGCCGAAAGCTTGCGGTAACGACGGCGTGCAGGCGATCGAGCGGATCTGGGCCGGCCGCGTCGGCCGCAGCTCGTGTGGCCTGCTCGAAATCCTTCGCCACCTCGCCCACGGCATGCAGCAGCAACGCGTCCTTGCCAGGAAAATAGTGCGCAATGAGGCCGCGCGAGAAACCAGCCGCCTCGCAGATCGTCGCGACAGTTACATCCTTGTAGCCGCGCTCGGCAATCGCCTTCATCACTGCGACGACGAATTCCTGTCGTTTCACCCCTTGATCCGACGATCCCACCGGACGCCCGCGCGCCCGCTTCTCCGCTTTCTGCAAGCAGCGTTCTCCTTGTCCTGCCGCTCGCACTAAATCACCGAATTTCTTTGGATGTCCATTCAATTTCGCATAGGGCGATTTTTGATGGGCATGTTTCAACGACCATTGTCCGGTCGGCAGCCTGGCCGTAGCCGCCATTGCAGCAAAGAGAACGATGGATCGGACTCCGGGTGATGCTCGAACACCCCTTCAACCTCAGCTCCGATAACGACGGGCTGCTGGGGATCGCCCAGCAGATTACCCACCATGCGTACGCTGCCGGCGTGTGGCAACTCGACAAGCACTGCGACGTACGGACCGTGGTGCTTCAGCGCCGCATGCGAGGGATGCCACACGCGTTCCCAACTGAAGATCCGGCCGGTCGGTTCGACCTCAGTCCATGTGGGATCGAAAGCGTGACAATGATGGCATATCCATTCCAGCCCGAACTGCCAGGTACGGCAGCGGTCACAGCGTTGCACCAGTAGTCGGCTTTCGCGCAAGCCCGCCCAGTACGGTGCCGAGAGGCAATCTGGCTCGGTCACTCGAATGGGCAACCCGGCAGGGAGATAGTGCGCACGCCCGCCCACTCATAGCGTAGCCTCCGAGCCCAGAATAAGGTTGCTGGCGGGCGTCACCATCAGGCCGCCGATGACCAACGCTACGTCGTTTCGTCGAACCTGGCTCATCGATGTCCCACGTACCTGACGGACAGCTTCCAGAACGAGCTCAAAACCATGCATATAGCATTCCGCGAGGTTGCCACCGCTGGTGTTGAGCGGTAGCCGCCCGGACGGCGCTATCAGGTTTTCGACCGTAAGAAAGTCATTCGCCTCGTCCGGTTTGAAGAACCCGTGGTCCGCCAAGGCCATAACGACGCCGCCTGTGAAGTTCTCGTAGCTCTGGACTACGCCGATGTCGGATGGACCAACCCTTGCCATGCGATAAAGATCGGGTGCAACCGTATCGAAGCTGGCACTGGCATAGCGTGACGAATTGTGGGCCGTCGCTGCGGCACGATGTCCAGATCCCATGGCTGCTCCGAGCACATACACGAAGCGATTGTAACAAGTGGTGCGGGGACCATAGGTCTCGGGCAGGTCGCGCCATGGAGCACCTGAGCAGAGGACCCAGAAAATGCCACTGAGCACGCGACGGTCGTTTACACGCCGAACCCCACGCGGTTTGTTCGGCAGCATCGGTTTGATGGCGGTCCATTCGTAGTCGCTGAGTTCGTAGCGCATGATTCGAGGCTCCGGTTTTGGAACTTGAATCACGTCTCGGGCAGCGCCGGTCGCGGTCCTGCTAATGCTCTGAATTTACGTCCGCTTCCGGCGGCATAAGGGACATTGCCGGACTTGCTGCTGGCTCGGCCCCGTCGCGAATGACCCGACGGCCCGCCGATCAAGCGTCATAGCCTAGCTCGCAAGAACGTACCGATGCGCGCTATCGCTGCGCGCCCTTCCGGTAGGATGCGGGCGAACATATGCCAGACATGGAACATGCGCGGCCACAACTCGAGTTCGACATCGCAGCCGGCTGCTCGCAAGCGCTCGGCCATTCGCACCGCATCATCGCGCAGCGCCTCATCGCTGGCGGCAAGAACCAGAGTCGACGGCAGGCCCACCGGATCGCCATAGAGTGGAGAGGCATAGGGTGAGCGCGGATCCGTATTGCCGAGATAAAGCTCAACCGCCTTCGGCATCAGCTCAACCGGCACCATCGGATCGGAAGAACCGTAATCGGTGAGCGATTGGCCCGTCAGGGCGAGATCGGTCCACGGCGAGACCACGACGGCAGCGGCCGGCAAGGATGATCCCTCATCGCGCAAACGCATCATGCTCGCCAGCGCAAGCCCGCCGCCGGAAGACTCCCCGATAAACGCCACGTGACGCGGTTCGGCGCACTGCGAGATGAGCCATCGATAGGCGGCTGTCACATCGTCGACCGCCGCTGGAAACGGATGCTCGGGCGCAAGCCGGTAGTCGATGCATAACACCCGCGCGCCGGTCACGTCGGCGATGCGCCAGTTAAAATCGCGAAACAGTGCCGGAAAACCGAGCAGATAGGCGCCACCGTGAAGGTGGACGACGTATCGGCTTGGAAGCGAGCGGGGCGTCGCGATCCGCTCGGCTTTGACGCCGCCGGCGTCAACCACAACCAGCTCGGTCCCGCGCGGTACGCGCGGCACGAGCTGCGCGAAGAGGGCCACCTGTCGTCGGACCTCCTCGATTTGAATGTCCGATGGATGCCGTGGCCGCATGAACCAAGGCAGACAGAAGCGGACAAGCTGGGCGCGCAAGCTCATTTGCTCAAGCCAACAGAGTGGACGCGTAGCCGGAGGCGATCTGTGACAGTCCCTGCGTACGGATGGCTGCGCGTAGCCCGAAACGGGAGGCTCGCGTCAGATAGCTCGCGGGCCCCTGTTTCCGAGCCTTGGGCCGGTGTTGCCGTCAGCTGGCAATTCGCTGCTGCCGTCTACCCGACGGTCTGGAACGCGTCAGCCGCACGCAACACGGTGCCGTCCTCCCAGTGGCGTCCGATCAGCATCATGCCGACAGGAAGCCCTGCCGACATGCCTGCCGGAACCGTGACAGCAGGATGGCCAGTGACGTCGAACGGGCAAGTGTTGGAAATCATGTCGAGTGCCCGGGCAACGTAGTCCTCGCGGCTCGCGTCCGGGGCCGGGAGCAGCGTGGCCTTCAAAGGTAACGTCGGCATGAGCAGGAGATCGACGCCTTTGAGCGCCTCATCGTAGGCGGCGCGTAGCACGCGCGCGAGGTTTTGGGCCTTGGCGTAGTAGCGGCCCTGGTAGTTGTCCTGCATGTACTGGCCGAGCAGCACGACGAGCTTGACGGTCTCCGAAAGGTCGTTGGCGCGCACCCGCCGGCTCCGGCCGTAAAAGTCCAGGAGCGACGTTGTGTACTGCCCTTTCCAGTTGGTTCCCATGCTGTTGCCGGCGACCATCAGCATCGTGGCACCCTCGACGGCGATAGCGTTCCAGATATGGATGCCGTCGCGGTGGAGGGGGATCGATATGTCGCTCACGGTTGCCCCCGACAGGCGCTGCGCCGCCTCGCGCACCATGGCGTCGACATCGGGTTCGGAATTCGGCCAGCCAAACCCCTCCTTAACGATCCCGATCCGCAGGCCGCGGGCGTGGCCGGTGAGCTGCTTGGTATACGCTTCCGTACGCAGTCCCGCCGATTGGCGCGGGTCGAGGCCATCGGCCCCGGCGAGCACCTCGAGAAGCTGGGCGGCATCGCGGGCAGTACGGGCAATCGGCCCGGTATGATCGAGTGTTAATTCAATCGGGAAGACGCCTGTGTATGGCACAAGCCCGTAGGTTGGCTTATGGCCAACCGCTCCGCAGAAAGAGCTGGGAATTCGGATCGACCCTCCCTGGTCGCCCCCGATGGCCATGTCGCACTCGCCGGCGACGACGAGCGCGGCGCTGCCGCTGGAGGAGCCTCCGGCAGATCGCTTCGGATCGTGCGGATTGAGCACAGGCCCGGTGTCGGAGGTATGGCTGCCGCCCGAGAAGCAAAGATGCTCACACACGGCCTTGCCGATGATCTCCCCACCGGCATCGAGGATGCGGGTCACAATGGTCGCGTCCACGTCGGGGACGTAGCCCTCCAACACGTTCGAACCGTTCATCATCGGGATGCCGGCGACGCACACATTGTCCTTGATGGCGATTTTCTTGCCCGCGAGAGGCCCCGACGTTGCGCCTTTGATCGAGCACCTCCAGTACCAAGCGTTGAGCCGATTGTCCGAGGCGGGTGGACGGAACCCCGCCTCGCGCGGGTACTTCACCGCCAATGTCGGCTCCGCGAACTGGTCCAGGCGACGGTACGACGCCAGCACACCGTCCATGAGGTTGCGGAACGACGTCAGATCGTCGCGGCTGAGATTTAAGTTGTAGGATCTGGCGACGCGCTCCAATTCAGGCAGCGGTGGCTTGCGCAGAATGCGGGGCGCCGTCGCCGTTGGGGGTGGCGCTTGGATGGCCGCCTCGGCGGCCGCACGAACGGGCGTTGTCGCGGCGACGACGGTTGCCGCTACCCCGGCCGTGCCGGCGTGAAGGAAACGACGACGCGAATAGTTTGGCGATGATCGCATAGCATATCCTCCCTCGATCAATAGTTTGACTTCTCGATCCACCGCCCGCCCTAAAGTGTCGGGGATCGTCTGGTGGTCGGCGGCCGCCTCGGTCACCAAGCGGAGGCCGCCGATGCTGCGGCCGGCGTGCCAAGCTGCAACATCACAATGAGCCCTTGTATCCGGACAGGGTGAGGCGCAGCAGCCGCATGAGGTCGGACGTGAGGCGCGGCCGAGCTGATCGGTTGCGGTGATTATACGGGATGCCTCGGCATCCTCCCGCGGACCTGCGGAGCGACGCGCCGTCCAAGACGCAGATTATCGTGCAGCCACCGGCGATCTTCAAGTGCTTGCGTCTGTCAATGCGCTCGTCAGTCACGTCACGAAGCACGTCGACCGTCGCGACACACGCATGGTCAAGCCACGCGCGCGAGGTCTCTTCCTGGCCCAAGCCTACCTAACGCGATGCTCGCCCAAGGGTCAGCTTCACGCCCCTTTGCCAGCTTCTCGTAGTGGCGGGGCCTGAGCACGGCCGGACCATTCCATTACCGGAAATTGGACAGCTAGTCAGCGATCTCAGACCTAGGCGAATCCGGCCTTTACGGTCTAGTGGTTTAGACTGATAAGATGCCGGCTGCCTATTCAAGGTTTTCTGCCTTCAGAATCGCGAGTCCGCCGCTCTCCCGCGTTCGGTAGCCCAATAGGATGCATCGGTGCCGTTAGGTGAAGATGCCTTCAACCAACCCAACTCCACCAGGCGCTGATATTTAGGACGATCAAGTTCGTCGACCGTCTTTTTGTGGCCACCGGCAGCCACGATTTCGCGGATCAACTTGAAATCATCAGGTTGGACCATGATCAAAAACTCCATAGTCCCATTTAGGACATCCACTCCGCGTTGGGCTGGAGCCCATCAAACACAGCACCTCAACCCACGCGCACTTTGCTTCCAACGCATTTGCAATGCTGCGGCCCGCATGCGCAACAAGTCACTATCGGCTTGCGTTGACTGTCTTTCTAACTCAGGTATTCAGCGATCTCCTCGAGCGAGGCATCAAAACGCTCACCGAGCACGACGTTGTTGCTATCTTCCTTCACGAGTGCGTATTTGCCGAGATTGTCTTCATGAATCGAACGTGACCGCGACTTATGGATAGTGTAGCCGAGTTTGCGTGCATGCGCCCGCAAGGCACTTTCCTTCTTGGAGCGCATGCGGGGCTCCCCTATCGACCAAGCATCGTGAGGTGAATCACACCGTCGTCAACCTCGCCACGCGCGAGTCTGGCGCGAGCGACACGCTCATATTCTGTCCGGTATTTGTGGAGATAGCTGAACGCCTGGTTCTGCGTTCGGAACGTCGTCTCAAGACGACACATCTGCCGAACCGTGCCTATCGCCAGTACGAAGGTGATTGTTTGCAGGTCGCCCGACACAGTCTTAGGCACGATCTGCACACTCTTGGGCATGTGGCCGACTCCTCGGTTCAGGACAGGGCATCGGCCTCCCCCACGCGATTCAAATTCAACTGGACGATGTCTTTTGGGAAAGAGCCCGCAGGCGCATTCAAAAAGGCACAGCGGCTAATCGAATATGCGAAATGTAGGGGTTTCGGCGGCAGAATTCAAGTAAACAGCAAAGTCCGCTTGAGGTCTGGTACTGGGGGCAGCGGTAGGAAGCACCGCCCTTGCTCAATCGGCGGTCTGCACCGTATGATGATTCACCTCACAGGCGGAACGATAATGATTGAGCCCAAGTTGGAAGTTCCTGCCGAGCTGCGCGAGCTTGCCGAAAAGACGATCGACCAGGCTGAACGAGCATTCGACTTGTTCTTTGACGCCGCTCGGAGATCAACCCCAACTGCCCCCACACCGGTAGCGGAGCTTTCGAAGCAGGTGCTCGCGTTCTGGGAGGAGAGCCTGAAGACCAGCTTTGAATTCGCGCGAAAGCTCGCCTTGACTTCCAGCCTGCAGGAAGCGGCAAATGTTCAGGCGGAGCTTGTCAAGCGCCAAATTAGCAGCGCGGAGCGACATATTCGGGAACTCGCAAGACCGACTGGGTCGAAAGACCAGACTTGACGCGCCTGGCGGGCAGCTTGAGCCGTCGCCGACGGCATGCGCGATGGCGAGAAACTCGACGGACGGAAAATGCGGGCGCTGGTGCAACGCCAATGCAACGGGCTCTCCTCTCGTCGCCAAATGCAAATAGGCCTCATAAAAGAGCTGGTTATTTTGGCGCGCTAGCTGCATTTTGTGGATCGACTATATCGGCTTGGTCGCCGTAGCTTTAGAGATGTCTTTCGCTTCTCGTGAAACGAGGACTTTGCGGCGGCTCAGGAGTTCCTCTCGGATCCTCTTCATTTCTACCGGGCTCGTGCCTTGAATGAACTTCCGCGCTTGGCGGCGTGATGCGCCCGATGCGGGAAGCTTCGACAGTTTGCGCAGACGATTCTTGGGAGCAACACGCGTGCAAGTATTCGTTTGAGACAATGACGTCGAGCAAGCGCTTCGCATCCTGAAGAGGAAGATGCAGCGCGAAGGTGTGTTCAGGGAGATGCGGCGCCGGCGCTACTATGAGAAGCCCTCGGTCAGGACTTCGAGAGAGAAAACGGAAGCCATCCGCCGACTACGCAAACTCGCGCGCAAGCAGGCCATTCGAGACGGGCTGATCGCCGCTCCTGTGAGGAAGCTTGCCGCCAAAGGCAAGAACGGGACAGGATCGCGTGCCAATGCCGCTGGACCGCGGCAAGGCTAGCGGACACGAATGTGCGCTCAAAAGCGACATGTCGTGGGTCGCGAGGGTAACGGCGCTGATGCTCTCGATCATTGTGGCCATGCTCCGCTACGGATGCGCCACCGGGCTTATTATAAGTCGGATCCAGTCCCCTCGAGTTGAGAGAACCGGACGGGCAGAATCTCTTTCATGGTCATTCTGCCGTTAGCGAGCTTCTCGGCCACAATGAGCTGCTGCGTATTGGGCGGGCCGGCCGGTATTACCATTTTCCCACCCGCCTTCAATTGGTGGATCAGCGGAGGAGGAATGAGATCGGGGGCGGCCGTGACGATCACCTTGTCAAAGGGGGCGTGCTCTGAACAACCGTGATAGCCATTGGCAATCTTGAGTTCGACATTGCTGCAGCCCTGCTGTCGGAGTCGTCGTTTCGCCTCTTGGCCAAGCTCATCGATGATTTCCACGGAGTATACCTTGCGGGCCAGCTGCGCGAGGACGGCGGCCTGATAGCCAAGACCGGTGCCGATTTCGAGAACGCTGTCGTCGGCCCTGATGTCGAGCAGATCGGTCATTAAGGCGACGATGGACGGCTGCGAGATCGTCTTTGCGAAGCCGATTGGAAGTGGGATATTGTCGTACGCGTAAGGCTGAAGTTCGATTGGCACGAACGCATGCCGCGGCAGCCCATGGCCGTCATGACACGTTCGTCAAAGGCACTCTTGCCGATTGTGCCACGCAGCGCAAAGGCCTTGGCGGCGATGACCGCGAGCATGTGTTCACGCAGGGCCTCAAGGTTTTCTGCTCGCATTGGCAACCTTCACGGGCACGCGATCGGAAAGCTTGCCCTTGCCCATGAGCGAAAACGGCGGTGCACCCGCGCACGCCTAGCTAGGCTATTGCAACAACTGGCCACCTGTCACGACCGCTCCCGTGGGCAATGCGGACCAGTTCCTCAAGTGGAACTCTGTCGCCCGTGACGCGCTGAAGATGTCGCAGGTCCATTGGCGACAACGAGACGCCTGCAAACCGGCGGGAAAGATTGTACAATCTCGACAGCTGTCCTTGAAGCGGGACATGCCGAGATCTTCGTGGCGGAACGGGCAGCGACCGTGCCGTCGGCAGGGCATTTTGCTAGTAATCCGGCGCCGTTCCTTTGCTCGCGCTGCCAGCATTTACAGTTCGAGACTCGCGCTGCTGCGCGGAACGCTTTGGTGAAAGCAGCGGAGGATCACAATGAGCTGGTCCTATATCCCGAGATGGAAATTCACTGACAGCTGCGGAAGGCCGCGTGTGCCCAGGGAGCATCCACGCAAGCTGCACCCATGACGGCCATACGCTGCCTGCACGCATGATCTGACACGAGGCTCAGCGCCAGATATGATCGGGACACGCCTCGCCTGTCTGAACCGGATGATAATTTCTGACTACGAGTTGGCCAATTCTGCATTTCAGTATGCATCATCTTCAAACCTAAGGAGATCGACATGGCCAAAGGCCAACAAAGAAGCAATCGGGAGGCCAAGAAACCCAAAAAGAAGAAGATCAAAGTCATTGCCGCAGCACCAAGCCAAAAGGGTGCGGGATGGCAGCCGACCTTCGCTGACGCCAAAAGGAAATAGAAATGGCTGGCGTCATCTGACGCGTTGTTGCGAGATCCATAGATCCGCGTCCGTCCAGCGGCTGCACGTGCTGAATGCTGCACGACAGCTAGATTGGCCGCTCCACGTTATAGACGCAGCGCCGCGGATGATCTTGTCCCGCGTTCAAAGGTCCGCTGGCAAGACGCGCTCGTCGCGTAAACGATCGGGCAGTTACAAGCTTCGGGCGCTTGACCTGGACGTAATTGAAAGGAGTAGGTCCAATGGCGCTCACACGTGGTCGATTTCTCGGCTACGAGTTCGACAGGATGGTCATGCTGTTTTCGATGGTTGACGGCCAAAGGGAGATACCGTGCGCCATCTCGACCTCCGCTATGGACGATCTGGAAGGTGTAGCGCGGTCCAGGCCCAACCAGCGCGAGGCACAATTCATGAGACTCCGCGATCGGATTGAAGAGCGTGCCGCTCTCAAATTCCTAGCTATGGAGTTCGAAGGCACTCCTCCAGGCATTATCTTGCGCAGTATCGACTTCAAAACGTAGTTTACGGGAGAAGTCAGAGTAATATCCGCAATTCCATCGGGAACGCCTGTGCTTTGGGCTTGCACTAAGACGACTTGGCATGCTCGAAGGCTTGTATTCGTTGGCTCACAGCAGATAACGATCGAACTCGATTTACTTTCTTGCGACGCCGGCGCGTAATGTTACCTATTGGCCCAGGCTGTGTGAAAAGTCCCATCGATGCTATGATTCTGCGCGTGAATCGGCGAATCGGGAGCGCTGGATGTCAGGCTTCGTGGAGGGGATTGATCGGAGCCAAAGCAGTTTGTTCCCAGCGGCACTTGAGGACTATGTAGCCGAGGATAATCTGGTTCGCGCGGTTGACGCGTTCGTTGAGGGTCTTGATCTTGGCAAGCTCGGCTTTGGTCGGCTTGTCCCGCTGGAAAGAGGGCGGCCCTGCTATCATCCGGCGACGCTGCTCAAGATATACATCTATGGCTATCTCAATCGCGTCCCATCGAGCCGTCGTTTAGAGCGCGAGTGCCAGCGCAACATCGAGCTGATCTGGTTGACGGGGCGTCTGGTACCGGACTTCAAGACCATCGCGGATTTCCGTAAGGACAATGGCAAGGCCATTCGTGAGGTTTGCCGTGCCTTCGTGGCACTGTGCCGCGAGCTTGATTTGCTGAGCGAGGCGAGCGTCGCCATTGACGGATCCAAATTCAAGGCTGTCAACGCGCGCGATAAAAACTTCACCGAAGCCAAGATGAAACGGCGTCTGGAGCGGATTGAGGAGAGCATCGCGCGCTACATAGCGCAACTGGAGACCGCCGACCGCCGCGGTGATGCGATGCCAGAGGCAAAGGTTGAGCGGTTTAAGGACAAAATCGCGAAACTGAACGAGGAGATCGCGCGGCTTAGTGTAATCAATGCCGAGATGGTGAAGAGTAAAGACAAGCAAATCTCGTTGACCGATCCTGATGCGCGTTCGATGGCAACGAGCGGCAAGGACACCGGGATCGTCGGCTACAACGTGCAAGCCGCAGTCGATACCAAGAACCATCTGATTGTGGCCCACGAGGTGACGAACGTTGGCACGGATCGCCATCAACTGTTGAATATGGCGGAGCAGGCGCGAACCGAGATGGGCGTTGAGACGCTCGATGCTGTGGCGGATCGCGGCTATTACGCGAGCGAAGAGATTCGCGCCTGCGAAGAGGCAGGCATCGCCGTCACGCTACCAAAGCCTATGACCTCGAACGCGAAGGCGGCAGGGCGTTTCGGCAAGCAGGACTTCCGGTACGTGGCGGCGGAAGACGTGTACATTTGTCCTGCCGGACAAACGCTTACCTACTTCTTTACGACCGCGGACAAAGGTTTGGTGTTACGTCGCTACCGGACCAACGCCTGTCAGAGTTGCGCTATCAAGCATAACTGCACCACTGGCAAGGAGCGACTGATCTCCCGATGGGAACACGAGGCCGTGCTTGAGACTGTGCAGGCGCGCCTCGATCACCATCCAGAGAAAATGACCGTGCGTCGTTCGACAGCGGAACATCCGTTCGGCACCATCAAGAGCTGGATGGGAGCAACGCACTTTCTCACGAAACGGCTGCCGAAGGTGGCAACTGAGATGGCGCTCAATGTGCTCGCCTACAACATAAAGCGCGTGATGGCGATCATCGGCGTGGCTGGGCTGCTGGAGGCCTTGGCTGCTTGAGCCAAGGACTTGCGCATTCAAATGGACGCCAACTGAAGGCCTAGGGAGCGCTACGCGCGCCCGGAGACGGCTTCCAGGAAGAATGTGTTCAGCCGGGCAAGTTGCCGGCGGTGCGGTCTGCACCGCGATGCTGATACAAGTTTTTTACACAGCCTGGGCCAATTCCGGACTCATGCGATGCATCGCCAGCTCGGGGTAGCCGGTCACCACGCGATCTGGCTTCGATTGGGTTGATTGCTCAGCAGTGGCTTTCCGAATAACGACGGCATTAGGTCGTCGAGAAAGAATAACAGCTGCGTCCGAAATCCGGGACCGGTTCCTCCTGCATGATTGAGAGGGATGATGGCTTCCGCCGAGACCTGCCACGTCACCGCCACATAAGCGAAGCCTGGATTTGCGGTCGCTGCTGTTTGTTGTCCCCGGGGGCTGTCGAACCTGAATTCAACGAGTGGCACCCATTGGTTCAGCGGCTCTTCCTTCGGCGGACCTCCGTCGAACCGACTCGTCAGATAAAGGGTGCTATACTGGATAGAGAAACCCCAGTGTAGGGTCTCGACGGCGGGGGAAATCACCGTGCTGAAGCCACCAGGCGCCGAATTGGGCGCGAGCGTATGCCCAACCTTTCCGAGCGGAATTTCGTCGATCACTGCGCCCGTGATCGCGAACGGACGTAGCCAGGACAACTGCGCGGGTAGATCGCCGAAACCTTTGCCGAAGAAGATGCCCGGCTGGATCGTATCCGGCGCATCGGCACCGACTGCGACCGAGCCGGAATGTCCAATACCCCAGTCGAGACTGACGGAGACCAGCGCCTCATGCTGGTTGTTGCGATAGGCTTCGTACTTCAGTCCGATGTCGGTCTTGTCGAAACCCGAAGTGCGGCCGATCGGCCAGTTCTGGTGGATCCAACCGCTGTCGACGGTGAACGCGAGCGTTGGCGTCAACAGCCGAGCGAAAGCGCCATTGATGCGGTTCTCTGAAACGGCGCTGCCCTGCGTCGGATGCTGCTGATTGATCCAGAAGGGCAGGATCGCTTCGTCCGCGACGGCCGGGTCGTCGAAGGTCATCGTGCCGTCGAAATAGCGATTGCCGGCGATACCGTGCGCCTCCGCTGTCTGCGCCCACACGAGCGGCGCGAACAGTACCAGGCTCCGGCGAATTGATAGCGACCTCATCGGCTTTGTGCCTGGCTTCTCGATTGTGAGTGCGCCCCAAATCGAGGCTTGACCAATATAGGGTATCCCCCTATCTTATGCCCATGCATACGATCAAAAACAAATCCAAACTCATCGGCCGCGTCCGGCGCATCAAAGGGCAGATCGAGGCCGTCGAGCGCGCGCTGGAAGCCGAGCTAGGCTGTGCCGACGTGCTGATGCTGGTCGCTTCGGTGCGGGGCGCCGTCAACGGGCTGACCGCCGAGCTGCTTGAGGATCACATCAGACATCACGTCGTGGATCCCGCCCACGAGCAGGATCCGGAGAGGGCCAAAGGGGCAGCGGACCTGATCGATGTCGTGCGGACGTACCTGAAGTAGAACGAGGATTACCATGAGCGAGATTAGTCGCGCGGCCATTCCGGCCATTCATAGCCATGTATTCCTTTCCCTTGACCACCAGAAGAGCGAACGGAAAACGTGGGCGGTGATCTGGCTGTGCAGCGCGATGATGGTCGCTGAGATCGTCGGCGGCTGGCTGTTCGGATCGATCGCGCTCGTCGCCGACGGGCTCCACATGAGCACGCACGCGGGCGCCCTGTTGCTCGCAGCCCTCGCATACACCTACGCCCGGAGATACGCTGACGATCCGCGTTTCACGTTCGGGACCGGCAAGTTCGGAGATCTGGCCGGTTTCACCAGCGCCATCATCCTGGCTATGATCGCGTTGCTGATCGGCTACGAAGCCATCAGTCGTCTTTTCGAGCCGGTCACTATCCATTTCGCGGAAGCCATACCCGTCGCCGTCCTTGGACTTGCGGTCAACGTCGCCAGCGCGTGGCTGCTCAGCGGCGGCGGCCATCATGGCCATGACCACGGGCACAGCCACGGCCATCATCATGGCCACGACGACGAAGACGAAGCGCATCGGATCGCGACCGACGATGGCGAAGTGATCCTGGAAGTCTTTGAGGATGGCGTGCCGCCGCGCTTCCGGCTGAGTGCGGAGAGCGCGGCACTGCCGGCCACCGCTACTGTCGAGACGGTCCGCCCTGACGGGATTCGGCAGCTTTTCGCCCTTGAGGATCGCGGCGACTACCTCGAGTCCATCGAGAAAATCCCCGAGCCGCACGCCTTCACCGCTAACGTCAGGATTGGCGAACGGATATACCCGGTGCAGTTCGAGGAACATGAGCACGCCCATGGATCGGCAGCGCGCGATCACAACATGCGCGCCGCCGTGATCCACGTGCTGGCGGATGCGGCGGTGTCAGTGCTGGTTATTGTTGGTCTTCTGCTCGCGCGCGCTTTTGGTTGGCTCTGGATGGACCCATTGGCGGGAATCGTCGGCGCATGCGTCATCGCGAGTTGGTCGTTCGGCCTCATTCGCGATACGGGTGCCATCCTGCTCGACATGAATCCCGACCGCCGCATGGCTGACAATCTCAAACGTTCAATCGAGAGTGAGGGCGACCAACTCGTCGACCTTCACCTGTGGCGGTTGGGGCCCGGTCATCTTGGCGCTATTGTCTCAGTCGCCACCGCGAAGCAACGGGACGAACAATACTACCGGACAAAGGCAGCGCGTTTCCGGTCGCTTTCGCATTTGACCATTGAGGTCAGACACATCAATCCGGCGACGACAGGCAGCGCTGCATAATTTCGGCTTCGGGTCACGAGCGTCGCGCTCGGCAACACTCGGTTATCCGTCAACTTCCGCTGTGCCCCGT
>NZ_JBHMET010000022.1:0-32085 GCF_042430365.1 Bradyrhizobium erythrophlei | reverse complement strand
ACGTAGGGAATCAGACTCGCACCCTCTTGACCAGTCACTACTCAGACAGGCTCCTAGGCCACATCACTCCAGTACGATTGCACCGAGAGCAATGTGCACCGAGAGCAATGTTCATGTTGCTCCGAGTTCGGCGCAGCATCATATCATGGTGCGTGATCGCAACGCTTCGCACAACACCACCATCGCATGACGACGCCATTCCGGATCACAGCAGACCGTGAAAGACGGCGCCTGCCGCGTCCGGATCGACCGCCCGCGATGACATCGAAGCGGGCGCGACCGTGATCGGATCCGTCATCGCAACCATGCCTGCGCCCTCGGCGCTCGCGATCGCGCTCGCTGGCGTGTTCCTGATCGCCTTCATGAAGGGCGCGTTCGGCGGCGGCTTCGCGATCGTCGGCATCCCGCTGCTCTCGCTGGCGATGGATCCGATCGAGGCCGGTGCGCTGCTGGCGCCGCTGTTCATCGCCATGGACGTCACCGCGCTCCGCCACTGGCGCCCGAGCACGTGGTCGCGCATCGACCTTATGATGCTGCTGCCTGCGCTGGTGATCGGCATCGCGCTTGGCTATCTCGCGCTGCGCGATCTCGACCGCCACGCCGTCGAGATCGTCATGGGCGTGGTGACGCTCGTCTTCGCGGCGATGTGGTTTCTCGGCGGCGGCGAGATCAAGCCGCGCCCGCGCTCGACGTTCAAGGCTGGCCTCGCCGGTCTCTCCTCCGGCGTCACCACGATGGTCGCGCATTCGGGCGGACCGCCGCTTGCGATCTACCTGTTGCCGCTCGGCCTATCGAAGGCGCTCTACGCCGGCACCACGAGCCTGTTCTTCACCGTCGGCAACCTGCTGAAGGCGGGCCCGTGGCTTCTGCTCGCCACGCCCTCGAAGAGCGTGTGGCTGTTGATGGCGCTGTGCGCGCCGGCGGTGCCGGTGGGCGTCTGGGCCGGATGGCGGCTGCACGAGCGGCTCGACCAGCGCGCGCTCTACCGCGCCTGCTACGCCATTCTCGTCGTCACCGCGGCAAAGCTGCTGTGGGACGGTATCTCGGGAAAGCTCCCGAGCTGAGAATCCGGTCGGGCCCCCGGCAATCTATGGACAGGCTGCACCAGCGCTCGTAGATTCACGGCCGACGGGAAGCGGAGCCCGGCCGATGCCAGAACAGGTGGAACGGCGTCTCGCAGCAATCCTCGCGGCCGACGTCGCCGGCTACAGCAGATTGATGGGTGCCGACGAAGAAGGCACGCTGTCGTCGCTGAAGGCGCATCGCCGGGCGCTGAGTGATCCGAAGGTCAGGGAGCATCACGGCCGCATCTTCAAGACCACCGGCGATGGCATCCTCGTCGAGTTTCCCAGCGCGCTCGACGCGGTGAAATGCGCCGTCGAGATTCAGCGCGGCATGGCCGTTCGCAATGCTGAGGTCGTTCCCGAGAAGCGTATCGAATTCCGGATCGGCATCAACATTGGAGACGTCATCGAGGATGATGGCGACGTGTTCGGCGACGGCGTCAACGTTGCAGCCAGGCTCGAAGGCATTGCCGCTCGCGGCGGGATTTGCATTTCTCGCCAGGTCCTGGACCTCGTCGAGGGAAAATTCGACCTCGCCTGCCGAGAGCTCGGCCGGCAAAACCTGAAGAACATTGCCCGGCCGATCGAGGTCTACGGCATCGATGTTCATGACCGCGGGTTCCTGGCCAGGCGTGTGCTCGCCGAATCCGACCTCAAGCAGGAAGTCCGATACTGCACCGCGCCTGACGGCGTTCGGCTGGCCTTTGCCAAAGTCGGGTCTGGACCGCCGCTGATGCGATCGGCGCATTGGATGGGTCACCTGGAATACGATTGGGAGCTGCCGATTGTTCGCAGTCGCCTGCTCGACCTCGCGAAATCGTTCACGCTGGTTCGTTACGACGCGCGAGGCAACGGCCTTTCCGATTGGGACGTCGGCGACGTCTCCTTTGACGCGTGGGTCCGCGACATGGAAACGGTTGTCGATGCCGCGGGTCTCGATCGATTTCCATTGTTGGGACTTTCGCAAGGCTGCGCCATCTCCATTGCCTATGCGGCACGACATCCGGATCGCGTCTCACGCCTGATCCTGTACGGAGGTTTTGCAACGGGCTTCAACAAGAGAAAGAACGTCACGGCAGCGGAGCGCGACCGCTGGGTCGCGATGAAGACGTTGATGAAGCTCGGGTGGGGGTCGGATGACGCGACGTTCCGCCAGCTGTTCACATCATCAATGATGCCGACGGCGACGCGAGAGCAGGCGGACGTGTTCAACGAAATGCAGCGTCTCAGCGCTTCGCCGGACTGCGCAGTGCGCTACCTTGACGCGGTCAGCGACTTTGACGTCCGACATCTCCTGCCCCAGGTTCAAGCCCCGACGCTGGTGATGCATGTCCGCGACGATCTTCGGGTGCCGATCGGCCTGGGGCGTGAACTGGCTGCCGGGATTCCCAATGCCCGCTTCGTCGCGCTTCCGGGCAAGAACCACATTATGCTCCCGCAAGACCCGGGGGTCGCGCAATTCTCGAACGAATTGAAAGCCTTTGTGAAGGCGACCGGTTGAGGAAGCCGGCAAGGCCGGAATTGGAGGCCTGCAACGCGCCGCTTAGGAGGCTGCAGATCGTTTGGCTCCGATCCCGTTGACTGAAACGGCAAACGGCGCGGCCCCCGGGAAAGCCTCGGCCGCGGCGTCCGGCTCAAGCCGTTTCCGCGCCACGAAGGAGAATCGGCTGCGCAACTTCAGGATCGGCTTCTCGATCCAGTGCCAGGAAAACGCCGCGAACATCGTGATCAGCAGCAGCGCGACCGCAAACTGAACGATCAGCGGCGCATTCGGCAGCCACACCCTCACCACCTGCTGCACGGGAAATCCGTAGAGGTAGATCCCATAGGAATAGTCACCCTTGGAAAAGAACGGCAAGCGGGGCAGCTTCGAGACGCCGAGATACGCTGTGATGTAGACGAGCGCGGGACTGATGACGGCATTGAGCACGGGTTGGCTCGTCCAGGGCGCCGGCCCAAGAAGCGCGGCGATCACGCAGAGCGCGCAGCAGGCGGCGAGAATACGCGCGTCATAGGGAATGCGGTTTCGATAAAGGTAGATCGCAATGCCGAGCATGAACGCGACCGGCAGCTTCGCGCCGCGTCCAAGGAAGATCGCCGTACCGAAAAGCTTGTCATACAGCGTGCCGGCGACGCCGGCGGGAAGCTCGGACGGCTGCGCCGTTTGCCCGGTGAAATGGAGCGCAAGACCGAAACCCACCAGGACGACAGCGCCCAGCACAATGAGCGACGGCTTGCGCAGCCATCCGAACACGATGAACAGCGTCATCAGCGCGTAGCAGGCATATTCGAACGGGACGGTCCAGAGCGAGCTGTTGACCTCCGGTGCGGGATTGCCGGTGAACACGCCCGGCAGGACGTAATTGACGAGACCGACGATGTTGGTGAAGTACTTGTAGGTGCCGACACTGGTGAAATAGTCGGACAGCGGCAGCGCGGTGAAGATCGGTCCAAGAATCAGCGCCGAAAGCACGATCTCGACCGCAAGCGCAGGAATGATCCGCATTCCGCGATTGACGAGAAATTCCTTCAGGCTCAGCCGCAGGCCGCTTGCCGCGATCAAAAATCCGCTCAGCGCGAAAAACATCACGAGAATGGCGTAGTGCGGAAACCACAGGATCCACGTCTTCTCGCCATCGCCGCCGCCGCTGGCGACATAAGGCGCGTGCGCGGCAACGACGGAAATCGCCAGCGCAATACGGAGAAAATCAAACCCGGGACCAAAACCTTTTTGCTGGTCCAGCATGCTGCCGATCGAATGCGCCTGCATCATTTCCTCGTCGTTCTGAAACGATGCACCGGGACAGCAACCGCCGTGCCAGAAGAAGATGTCCCGGGCTGGTACACCCGCCGAGCAACGCTCCGTTAACCGCCCGACGAAACACGCACGAAACAATTCCCTAACGCCACGAAACCATTTTGGCGATTTCGTGCAAACGTCCCGAAACGCTTCACCTGTACTGGTTTGCGTCAACGACGCGCCGAAACGGGCGCGCAGGGCGCAAATAACAGGGGTCGACAATGTTCAATTCCATCAGGCTGAACTCGCGTCTCGCTGCCTTTGCCTTCGGTGCGCTGGCGATTGGCACCGTTGCTTTTTCCGCTTCCGCCGCAGCCGCTCCGCTGCCGATCTTCCCGTTCATCCTGACGCCGCCGACCGAAGCCGCCCCGCCGCCGGCGCAGTCGATGCCGCAGCTCCAGGATGAAGACCGTTCCGCCGGCCTGCCGGCCCGCCTGAAGCGCCAGGTCGTGAGCTATCCGACCCGCGAGGCGCCGGGCACCATCATCATCGATACCCCCCACACCTATCTCTATTATGTGCTCGGCGGCGGCCAGGCGATCCGCTATGGCATCGGCGTCGGCCGCGACGGCTTCACCTGGTCGGGCACCCAGACCATCACCAAGAAGGCGGAATGGCCGGATTGGACCCCGCCGCCGGAAATGATCGCCCGCCAGCCCTATCTGCCGCGCCACATGGCCGGCGGACCCGGCAACCCGCTCGGCGCCCGCGCCATGTATCTCGGCGGCACCGTGTACCGCATCCACGGCACCAACGCGCCGGAGACGATCGGCACCCACGTGTCCTCGGGCTGCCTGCGCCTCACCAATGAAGACGTCATCGACCTCTATTCGCGGGTCAATGTCGGGACCAAGGTGATCGTGCTGCCGATGACCGACCGTCGCGCCGACCTCGGAACGACCATCCGCTAAGCTTCCCCCAGGCAGCCTTTCCCCGAGGCTTCCTCCCCCAACGGCCCCGGCTCCCCACCGGGGCCGTTACCACGTTCAGGGCCTGCCTGCGCGATAGATCCAGCAGTTCTCGTCGGATTCGGCGCCGGTGAAGGACTGCAGCAGCGTCGCCGGGATGCGCCATCCATTCACATTTGCGGCAACGTTAACGATTCAGACGCAGGCCGCAAACTTCCGCCGTCGAACCAGCCCGATCCGGCCACACTGGCGCCGCCGTCGGCGCGCCTGTAAAACCCTGGTTGGGATTAATCAGTCCGGGGGGACGATGCGTCAGCCGATGCATCTGAAGACGATAGTGATCGGGGTCGCGGTGGTGGCGGTCTCGTTCCTGGTGAGCCTGAAGGCGATGGACTGGCTGGCGCCGCGCGCCACCGTGCAGCCGCCGCCGCTTGCACAATTGCCGCCGCTGTCGCCGGCGCCGCGGTCGTCGACCGTGGTGGCGCAGGTCTCGGTTGCGCTGTCGGCGATCCGCGATGCCGCCGAGCGCGGCGCGCCGAAGAATTTTGGCGGCAAGGCCGACAACCCGGTATCGCAGATCCTGCAGAACGCCGACATCGGCTGGACCGCATCGCGCGGACCGATCGCGGCGAGCGGCGGGCAGGACGTGCTGACATTGTCGACGCCGATCAACGGAACGCTCAACGTCACCGGCTCGCTGTCGGCGAAAGCGACCGGCGCGGTCAATGATGCGCTCGGCAATCTGCTCGGCGGCAATGTCGCCAAGCAGATCGGCGCCGTGAACATCAAGAACGTCAACGCCAACGCCGAGATCAAGGGCAACGTCGCCATCACCTCGCGGCCGAAGCTCGGCGCCTCCTGGCGGATCGAGCCCAACCTGCAGGCGCAGGTTAATCTCGGCGACACCAGCCTGTCGACGGCGGGCGTGCGCATCAGCGTACCGACGCAGGTCAAGCCCGTCATCGACAAGCAGGTGGCCGACCAGCTCGCCGCCGTGCAGGCGAAGCTGCGCAACGATCCGACCTTCGAGAACAACGCGCGCGCGCAATGGGTCAAGGCCTGCCGCTCGATCCCGCTGCAGGGGACCGGCGGCACCTCGTCCCTGCCCGCGTTATGGCTCGAGTTGCGGCCGACCCGCGCAATCGCCGCGCAGCCGAAGGTCACGGAGTCGGCGATGATCCTCACGATCGGGATCGAGGCCGAGACCCGCATCACAGAAACGCAGACCAACCCGACCTGCCCATTCCCCGAGAAGCTTTCGATCGTGCCGCCGATGCCGAGCCGGGTCGCGATCGGGTTGCCGGTCGACATGTCCTTCACCTCGTTGACGCAGCTCATCGAGGCGCAGCTCAAGGACAAGACCTTTCCCGAAGACGGCTCCGGCTCGGTCGACGTCGCCGTCAAGCATGCGAGCGTCGCCGCCTCCGGCGACCGCCTCCTGATCTCGCTGCTGGTGCACGCCAAGGAGAAGAAGAGCTATTTCGGCGTCGGCGCCGAGGCGACCGTCCATATCTGGGGTCGGCCGCGGCTCGACCAGGCGCAGCAGACCTTGCGGCTGACCGATGTCGAGCTTGCGGTGGAATCCGAAGCCGCGTTCGGCCTGCTCGGTGCCGCCGCGCGCGCGGCAATCCCGCGGATGCAGCAGACGCTCGCCGACAAGCTGGTGGTCGATCTGAAGCCGTTCGCGAGCAACGCGCAGCGGAAGATCGCGGCCGCCATCGCCGACCTGCAGAAGAACGAGGAAGGCATCCGCGTCGCCGCCGAGATCACCAGCATCCGGCTTGCCGGCATCGAGTTCGATTCGAAGACATTGCGGGTGATCGTCGAAACCGAGGGCACCATCAATGCCGCGGTGACCGCGCTGCCGGCGTTGTGAGATCGCGCCGGCCGGACAAGCGGCCGGCAGCGCGCGGTCAGTGCCCGCTCAACACCAGTGTCTGGACCGGAAGCACCAGGGCCTGGATGCGCAGCAGCATCGCGTGGACGACGCCGACAGCGTCGACGGCGTGCAATGCAAAGCGCTTGAATGCGCCGGTCTGCTTGGACTCGATCAGGTCGTGATTGCTGGTATAGGCGTTGACGACGCAGCTGCTCCCGGGCGTCACATCGTCGAGGCCGCCCGGATAGATCGGCTCCAGGAAGGCGAGGATGCTGCCCGGCCTGACGACCTGCTGCGCCTCGACCAGTTGCTCGCCGCCGCGAAACTGGCCGGCTGCGATGTAATCCTGCACGCCGGTCACGACCATCGGAATGATGGTCCACGGCTTGGAGATGCAGGTGGCCTCGGCCACCATGCCGACCTTCATGACCTGCGCTTCGATCTGGCCAAAGCCTGCTGAAAGCACCCGTCCCGCCCCCTCCGGAATGAGGACGCCGGCAGGCCGCATCATCGGATTGACGATATCCCCCGCGCGCAGCAGGAACTGCTCGACGCGCCCTGCGACGCCGGCCCGGATATAGGTCTTGTCCAGGTCCACCTGCGCTTCCGCCAGCGCGGCTTCCGCGCTTGCCTTCTCCGCGGGAAGAAGCGCACTGATGCGTGTCGTCGCCGACTGCTTCGCAGCCGCCGCGGCATCAACGCTGCCCTGGCGGCCTGTGACCAGCACCTCGAGCTTCTCGATATCCCGCTGCGGCACGATGCCGGGATTGCGTTTCTGGAGTTCGCGCTTGGTGTCCAGCTCGTCAGAAGCCTGCTGGTAGGCGCCCTTGGCTTCCTGGAGCTGCCCTTCCGCCTTGAGAAGGTCGGCCTGCGCCGCCTGGAAAGCCGCATCGACCTCGGCAATCTTGCGCCGGGCGGTTTCGACCGCCGCTTCCTGCTTCGTGCTGTCGAGCTTGAAGATCACGTCCCCCTTCTTGACGGGAGCGCTGAAGGCGACATGAACCTCCGCCACCCGGCCGTTTGTTTCCGGGACGATCGGGACCGTCCGGTAAAACAAGGTCGCCGACGTGGTGGAGGGATGGAAATAGAAGATCACCGTGATCAGGCCCACCGTCAGCATGAGACAAGTGACGATCCCCCATCTCAGCTCGTACCACACCGAATAGAGCGTGATCTCGCGGCCAAGACGCTTGCCTTGCAGATAGCGACGGCAAAGATAGTCGGGCAGGATCGTCAGCGAGGAACACAGCAGGAGCTCAAGCATGGCTCGGCACCTCGCTCTTGGCAGCGTCCTTGGCAGTTTCCTTGGCAGCTTCGGTGGCCGTCACCGCATCCGGCTGCCCCGCGACGACGCGCTGGCCTTCATCGGCCGCCCCGGCTACCTCGCCGTGCGAACCACCGGCGATCTTCTCGACCGATCCGGCTATCCTTTGCAGCGGTGTACCGAAATCCGGCAGGTCGATCATGGCCAGCAACAGCCCGATCACCCAAAACAGGTGGATGTGCGTGAACAGTGCCAACAGGCCCAGCACGGCCACGATCTCGAATTGCAGCTTCTGCGACTTGTGCGCCATGCGCTCCGGGAGGGAATGCAGACGCAGGTAGAGATTGCCGACGACCAGAACGGCGGCGATCAGCACGATGCCGACGACAACCATCAGGACATCGGTCTCACCCGGCGCCGTAATGAAACCCGGCAAGTGATGCGGCGCGCTTGGATGAAGGGACTCGGCCACATCCGCCTCCAATCCGACATTGCACACGATGTACGGGTGAGGCCCCTTGAACACTGGACCTGCCCGGTTCCATCTTTGCACAAAGCCGGTGCTTGGCAAGCCGAAGCTTGCCGCCGCGCCGACGCCGCATATCGAACCCGGTAGCGGTCAGGCGCCTTGACATGCGCTGGGCGCAGGGCGGCCCGCGTGCCCCCGAAAGCGGCTTTCCGCCGCCCCGTTGGGCCGGATAGAAGACGCGCGTGGAATGAAGCCCTCAACAAGAAGTCAGGGAGAAGAAACCATGAAATCGCTCTTGGCCGCAGCGGCGGCCGCTCTCGCGCTTGCCGCATCCGGTGGCGCGGCCAATGCCCAGATCTCCGACGACGTCGTCAAGATCGGCGTGCTCACCGACATGTCGAGCCTCTACGCCGACGCGACCGGCAAGGGCTCGCTCGCCGCCGTACAGATGGCGGTCGCCGATTACGGGGCCAAGGTGAAGGGCAAGCCGGTCGAGGTGGTCGCCGCCGATCACCAGAACAAGCCCGACGTCGGCGTCAACATCGCGCGCAACTGGTACGACAACGACAAGGTCGATGCGATCTTCGACGTGCCGACCTCCTCGGTCGCGCTGCCGGTCTCGGCGCTGACGCGCGAGAAGAACAAGATCCATATCAATTCCGGCGGCGGCTCCTCCGACATCACCGGCGTCGCCTGCTCGCCCAACACGGTGCACTGGACCTACGACACCTACGCGCTCTCGAACGTCGCCGGCCGGGCGATGGTCAAACGCGGCGAGGACACCTGGTTCTTCGTCACCGCCGACTATGCCTTCGGCATGGCGCTGGAGCGCGACGCCGCCAACGTCGTCAAGGAAAGCGGCGGCAAGGTGCTGGGCGACGTGCGTCATCCCCTGAACTCGTCGGACTTCTCCTCCTTCCTGCTGCAGGCGCAGGCGTCGAAGGTAAAGGTCGTGGCGCTGGCCAATGCCGGCGGCGACACCACGACCGCGTTGAAGCAGGCCGCCGAGTTCGGTCTGATCCAGGGCGGCCAGAAGATGATCGCGCTGCTGCTGGAAATCACCGACACCCATTCGCTCGGCATCAAGTCGACCGAGGGGCTGATCGTCACCGACGCCTTCTACTGGGACATGAACGACGAGACCCGCGCCTTCTCGAAACGCTTCTTCGACAAGGTCGGCCACATGCCGACCATGATCCAGGCCGGCCTCTACTCGGCGACCATGCATTACCTGAAGGCGATCGATGCCGTCGGCAGCGACGAGGCACCGAAGGTGATGGAGCAGATGCGCAAGACGCCGATCAACGACTTCTTCGCCAAGAACGGCAAGATCCGCGTCGACGGCCGCATGGTCCACGACATGTACCTGTTCGAGGTGAAGAAGGCCTCGGAATCCAAGGGCGAGTGGGACCTCTACAAGCTGATCGCCACAGTACCCGGCGACGAGGCGTTCCGTCCGCTCGACAAGGGCGGCTGCCCGCTGGCGACGCACTGACGTCATTGCGGAATCTCAGGGTGGGCATGGGCGCGAAAGCGCCATGCCCACCGTCACGCATTTAGCGCGCGACGGTGGATACTCGGAACCGGTCGCCGGGTGCGCGTTCGCGCGACCCGTTGGCCTGGCGCATCCTGCGGACTTGAATGACGCTTACGATCCTTCGAACTTGAACGAGACTTTCAGCTTGGCGCGGTAGGCTTCGACCTTGCCAGCGGCGTCCAGTTGCAGATCGAGCTCGACGACCTCGGCGACCCGCAGATCGCGCAGCGATTCTCCGGCCCTGCTGACCGCAGCCGCAGCCGCCTTTTCCCAGGAGTCCTTGCTGGTACCGATCAGCTCGATAACCTTGTAGACGCTCTCAGCCATGTCGTCCTCCCGTTGCTGTCAAGCAGGACGCGGTTGCTCCTGCCGCGATCAGCCTAACATCGGGATACTCGGGCTGATAGGATGCGGCGCACCATGCAGATCATCGTCGTGACGGAATACAGCTTTGGGAATTCCCGAGAGGAGCGCGCCCGGCAGCTCCAGGTGCGTTGCTCTTCCATCCACACGTCTCGGTGACCGCCTCGAGACTCAACGGCCGATACGATAGGCGCGGCGGGGCGGCGGGCCGTCGAGGCCGCTCTCCCGCCTCTGAATGGCCTGCAATACCTCCGGCGGCTCCAGCACCAGTCTGGCGGCGCGCCTCGGCGCGCCGCCGTTGAGCACATCGAGATACGGATAAATAGACTGAAAGGCGGCCGGCTCCGAAATCGCGGGCTGGGCGAATGCCGGGACTGCCGCAACGGCTGACAACGCGGCAGCCAGCGCCATCGCCTCGAGCGGGGTGGCAGCGATACGGCTGCCGGTGGTGTGGGTCTTGCCGGGGTAGAGAACCTTGTCGATTGCCGTCATGGCAGCGTTCCTTTGCGTGGGGTGATGCGGACAATTAAATCGCATCCGATTAATTCGTTCTCGGTCTATAAAGTTGCAAATCGTCGGACTTCAAGCCTTCCGATTTGATCGGATGCGATATATATGGATGCGAGGCTTCACATATTCGTGTGATTGGGAGAATGTCCGATGCCGCCGAAAGCCGGTCCCAGGCCGAACCCTGGAGAAAATCCCAAAACCGCGGCCACGGACGACCGTCCGCTGGCCGATTACCTCTGCTTTGCGATCTATTCGGCCAACCTTGCCTATGGACGGGCCTACAAGCAGGGCCTCGATCAACTTGGCCTTACCTATCCACAATGGATCGTGATCGTCTGCCTCGCCGAGCACGACGACCAGACGGTCAGCGCCCTCGGCGACCGGATATTCCTGGAATCCAACACGCTGACGCCGATGCTGAAGAAGCTCGAGGCGATGGGCTATCTGCGCCGGCGGCGCGATCCCGCGGACGAGCGACAGGTGCGCGTCAGCCTTACCGACGCCGGCCGGCGGCTGCGCGAAAAGGGCCGGCAGATGACGCTGGCGAAGTCGAGCGGACTGAAGCCGAAGGATTTCACGCGGCTGCAGAAAGCCGTGGTCGAGCTCCGCGACAATCTGATCGAGGCGACGAAGGAAGGCTGATTACCTTCGCCTGACTCACGCAGCCCTCCACAACCGCGCAACCGGCGCTAGGCGTGTACTTATAAGCAGGTAGACGTCAGCTTTTGGGGGCTTAGCAGAAGCGTCGTCCTCAATCAGGCATTGCCGGCTCTGCCCCCTTGCGGAAGTCTGGCCCAGCGCAACCTGTGTATGCTTCGCCAAATCGCAATCCTATTCGCAGGGCAGTAGAGGGGTGGCCTTCGTGGCTTATCCCCCAGAGACGGTCCCCTTTCGTCGAGTATTTCGTGTGCTGACAATGCCCCGAAAAATGGGCAGGCGGAAGCCCTTTCCCCACGCTGGTCCGCCACGTGAGTAGCAAACATTTGGCCACCGCCTGCCTTTGATTTCATTTGGATCGGGAGTACCCTGCCGCGTTCCAAGTGGCGTGAGGATCCTGTTTGGCATGGCCGTCGAACAGTGGCTGCGGAATTTGGGATTGTCCCAGTATGCCCAGGCGTTTGCCGAGAACGACATCGATTTCGACGTTCTCAGCGGGCTCACCGAAGCGGATCTCAAAGAACTTGGCGTGGCCTCGCTGGGTCATCGCAAGCGGCTGCTCGCTGCAATCAGCGAGCTGCGGTCTGCATCGCCGCCGAACGCTTCGCAGGCAGCGGACCGTACAGCTGGCGAGCGCCGCCAGGTCACGATCCTGTTTGCCGATCTCTGCGGGTTCACACCCCTGTCTCGATCGCTCGATCCTGAGGAAATCCGTGAATTGGTAGCCCTGTTCACGGCGCAGGTGGATGGCATCGTCGTCGGCTACGGAGGAACGGTCGACAAACATATTGGTGATGCGGTGATGGCGCTATTCGGCGCGCCGCGGGCGCATGACGACGATGCCCTGCGCGCGGTACGAGCTGCCCTGGACGTTCACGCAGCAGTCGCTCGGATCAGCGACGCATCTCCCCATCCGTTACAGGCCCATATCGGTATTGCCAGCGGGGAAGTGGTCGCCGGCACGCTGAGCCGCGTCGAGGCGCATGACTACACGGTTCTTGGCGACAGCGTGAACCTCGCAGCGCGACTGGTCGCACTCGCAGGCGCCGGCGAGACGCTGCTGTCCGAAGGTGTCTATCGGGCGCTGTCAGATCGCGCCTTGTGCGAGGGGCTGGGCGAAACGCACGTGAAGGGCTTCGATGCGTCGGTGCGCATTTGGCGTCTGGTCGGTCTGTCGACTGACACGGCGCCCGTTCACCGCAGCGCCTTTGTCGGACGGGTGGCTGAACTCGAGCAGTTCAAGGGCCTACTTGCAGCAACGATTGCGCGACGAAGCGGGCAGATTGTCTACGTGCGCGGTGAGGCGGGAATTGGAAAGACGCGCCTGGTTGAGGAAATGCGCCGTATTGCGGAGGCAAATGGCTTCACCGCTCACCGTGGTCTGGTCCTGGATTTTGGCGTAGGCAAGGGGCAGGATGCGGTTCGCGCGCTGCTCCTCAGCCTGCTTGGTCTTTCGCCCACATCGGGAAGCGGGGCCAGACAGCAGAAGGTTGACGAGCTGGTCGCGGCGAACGTGGTGCCTGCGGAACGTCTTGTGTTCCTCCACGATCTTCTGGACCTCCCGCAAAGCGACGAGTGGCGCACGCTTTACGACGCGATGGATAACGCTGCACGGAACCGTGGCAGGCGAGCAGTGGCGGCCGCTATCGCGGCGCATGCCTGTGCCGAAGCGCCGACCTTCATCGTCGTAGAGGACCTTCATTGGGCTGATCCACAGCTCCTCGGACACCTGGCGGCCTTCGCGTCAGCGATGGCGGACGGGCCGGGACTGCTGATCATGACGTCGCGTATCGAAGGCGACCCTATCGGTGTGGCGTGGCGCGTGAGCTGTCGCGGCATTCCGCTCGCAACGATTGATCTCGGTCCGCTACGCCGGGACGAGGCGCTCAATCTCGCTGCGAGCTTTATGAACGCGACACAGCGCGTCGCAGCCACCTGCATCGAGCGCGCCGGCGGCAACCCACTGTTCCTGGAGCAGCTGTTGCGTAACGCCGAGGAAGGCACCGCGGATGCCGTCCCTCCTTCTATCCAAAGCCTTGTGCTGGCACGCATGGACCGGCTCAACGCTTCCGACCGCCGCGCATTTCAAGCCGCAGCCGTAATCGGCCAGCGTTTCTCTCTCGCTCTGTTGCGTCACCTGATCGGCGATCCGGACTACGTCTGCGATGGTCTCATCGGCAATGCTCTCGTCCTGCCGGAAGGCGACGATTTCCTCCTCGCGCACGCACTTATCCAGGAAGGGGCCTATTCGTCGCTGCTTCGGTCCAGCCGAAAAGATCTGCATCGCCGCGCCGCGGAATGGTTTGCAGGGCAGGATCTGGTTTTGCGTGCGCAGCACCTGGACCGCGCCGAGGACGATCGGGCGCCGCACGCTTATCTCGAGGCGGCAACGGCTCAACGCGCCGACTACCATATCGATGCGGCGCTGCGCTTGGCCGATCGCGGTCTGCAGATCGCACGCCAAGATTCTGACCGCCACGCACTGATCTGCCTGCGCGGCGAATTGCAGCGCGACCTTGGCGATGTCTCTGCCTCGATTGCCTCGTACCGGCTGGCGATAGCCGCATCATCTGACGAGATCGCGCTGTGCCGGGCGCGGCTTGGGCTTGCCGAGGGCTTGCGCGTCAGCGAAGGCCTGACGGAGGCGCTTGAATTGCTTGACCACGCGCAGAACGCGGCCGAGCGCCATGACATAGTGAACGAGCTTGCCCGACTGCATCATTTGCGGGGAAATATTTTCTTTCCCATGGGCAACATCGAGGGTTGCCGAAAGGAGCATGAGCGAGGCCTCGAATATGCAGCCCGGTCAGGGTCCCCTGAAGCCGAGGCACGCGCACTCGGCGGCCTCGCGGATGCGGCTTATGCGCAGGGCAAGATGCGGACAGCTTTCGACTACTTCAGTCGATGCGTCGCCCTTTGTCAGGAACACGGTTTCGGCCGCATTGAAGTGGCAAATCGGTCGATGGTGGGATTTAGCCGCATGTTCCTGAACGAACCCCGGCAGGCGCGCGAGGACGGCGACGCGGCGGCCCGCGTCGCAGTGCTCGTCGGCCAACCGCGCGCCGAATTGCTTGGCGAGACCATGGGGGTCCTCGCCTGCCACGAGCTTGGCGACTACAATGCGATGGAAGGCTATCTGGACCGGGTGATGCGGCTCGCCCGTCAGCTCCGCGCAAGGCGCTTCGAAGCTCAGGGCCTTGAGATGCAGGCGCGCCTGTATCTCCATACTGGCCGGCGAGCCGAGGCTGAGGCGATGCTGCGCGAAGCGCTGGCGATCTGCAGGGAGGCCGGTACCCAGTTTTGCGGTCCCAAGGTCACCAGCGCGCTGAGCCGCGCGGTGGAGGACCCCAAGGAACGCATGAGCCTGCTCGCAGAAGGCAAAGCGATGCTCGCCCGTGGCGCCGTCGGGCACAATCATCTTTGGTTCTATCGCGATGCAATCGAGGGCCTTTTGTCGTCAGGTGATGCCCGGGGCGCGCTCGAGTATGTCAGCGCACTGGAAGGATATACGCGCGCCGAGCCGCTGCCGTGGGCGGAAGTTTTCGCGGCTCGCGGTCGCGCCCTCGCCGCTGCGCTGCGTGGCGCCGCCAACGAGCCTCAAAGAGGCGAACTTCTGCGTGTCCGCGGCACGCTTGAGAGCGCAGGCCTGGGGGCCTTCTTGCCAATGGTCGATGCAGCACTAGCAAAGTAAGTCGCGCTCTCGTTGCAGTTTCGGTCTCTGCACTGGCGCCGGAAAACGCGTGCGCTCGCCGACGAGGTGATCGAATAAGATTCTCTTTGCTGCGTGCGTGAGTCCGGAAATGGGCCCATCTCGGACCTCGTGCAACGTCCGCTTCCACGCCGCTGTCGACGGCCAAGCGGACATCGGAGCTTTATGAATACACTCCATTCGCGCGCCCCGTCATCTACGTCGAATAGGTCCGCCGAACCCCGTCGCCGACATGCGCCAACCTCAGGCGCGCAGACCACGCGACACCGGCAATGAAAAACGCGCCCGGCGGCACCGGGCGAGTTTTCTCCCTCACCTACGCGTCGCTTACTGCGTCGCGTATTTGAACTCCGGCATCGCCTTCAACTCATCCTTGGTCGCGTTGAAGACCGCGTGGTCCGGATACCAGGGATTGGGCTTCACGGTCGTCGCCGGCGCCGGCGGCGCGGCGCCCGTCGTCGTCGTCGGCGACATCTTGTTGGTGCTCGTCGGGCCGGTGTTCGTCGTGCTGGCCGTGCCGGTATAGACGATCGGCTCGTCGACGAACTTGACCTTGTCGAAGGACACGGCGACCAGATGCTCGCCAACGCCAAGGAAGCCGCCGACGCCGATCACGACGCCCTTGATGGCACCACTCTTGTCCATCAGCATGTCATTGATCGAGCCGACGCTCTCATTCTTGTCGTTGTAGACATTGAGGCCGACGACCTTCGAAGCGCGCCAATTGCCCTGATGCGACATTGACGATGTTGTCTCCGCCGGTTTCATCTCGGCCTTGTCACTCTTCTCCGTCGGGGTTTGCGCGAACGCAACCGTCGCAAGCAACGCAGAGCCGGCCATGCCGGCGATGATGTATCTCGCTAACATCATGAGCTCTCCTCAGTTCGCAAAATCGATGCGTGGAGAACCCGTCACGACGGCATCCGTTCCTACGGAACATGCGGTTAAAAGCCGCCCCAGTAGGGCGGCACGCCGTAGTAGCGATGCAGCGCCGCTTCCTGCGACCGGTCGCCCCAATCGAAATCCTTGTCGGCTCGGAACGACGGCGCGCGCTTCAGCTCGTCATCCTCGATGTCGAGCTCGTAGGCCTCGAACTGCGGATTGTAATGCAGCCGTCCCCACGGCAACGGAATGAGATTGGTTCCGATACCGAGAAAGCCGCCGAAGCTGAGCACCGCGTAGGATACCTGGCCGGAGATCTTGTCTATCATCAGCCGTTCGATATGACCGATCATGTCCCCGTTGGGCCGCCGCACCGCCGTGCCCTCGACGCGATCGCTTGCAATGAGTTGATGCGGCCTGGTCATGGCCTCGACTGCCATCTCACCCTCCACGCATGCGTAAACCAAAACAACGCGCCATCGACAAGCGGGTTCCGCGCAAATGCGACAGCCACCCTTCCCTATTGGAAAAGGATGGCTGTGATTGGTCCGGCGATGGAACGATGTCAGAATTTGAAGTCGATCAGGAGCGCGGAGAACGAGCTGCTGCCGCCGGAGGAGTTGCCGCCGGTTGCGCTGTAGCCAGTCGACGACGACTGGGCCCGCGATTGCTGCAGCGACTGCAGGAACTGCTGAAGCACGTCGCTGATGGAGTTCGTGCTCGAACTGTCGTTGCTGTCGCTCGAGGCGGATGACTGGTCCGGCGGCGGACCGGGCGGCGGCCCGCCGGCACCGTGGTGGCCACCGGCGCCGCCGGGTCCATGCGCGAACGCCGCCTTGAACACACCCTGCAGCTCAGTCGCCTGATCGCTGGTCAGCTTGCCGCTCGAGACCTCAGTATTGATCAGGTCGTCGATCTTCGACTTCAGCGCATCATGCGACGGGCGCGTGCCGCTCGCCTCGTCGCTGGCGCGGCTCGCCTGCAGAGCTGAATCGATGTCGGTCAGCGCCGATGACAGCGCGTCCTGATCGGATGAGCTGATGGTGCCGGCGCTCACTTCAGATAGCAGTTCGTCCTGCAGCCGCTGCAGCGGTGACTGGTAGGTGTTGGCAGAGGCCGCCGAGGTCGATGTCATGAAGGGGCTCGATTGGTGTTGCGATGCTTGTCGACGCTAGATTCAATGATTTAACGAGGTCTTTTCACCGCGCGCCTGACCTGTTAACCCATATTGCCGGGCAGTTTGCAGAAACACGCTGAAACAAAATTCCTGAAGCCGCTTTCCCCGAATCACGAACAAAGGTCAGCATGACCCAGGCAATGCCCAACATCCTTGTCGTTGAGGACGACCGCGAGACGCGGGCTCTCATCGCCAAATATCTGCGCACCAATTCCTGCAACGTCACCACCGCGTCCGACGGCCGCGAGATGGAGCGCGCGCTGGCCGACCACCGCGTGGACCTCCTGATCCTCGACGTGATGCTGCCCGGCGAGGACGGCCTCAGCCTGTGCCGCAAGGTGCGCGCGGAATCGCAGATGCCGATCATCATGCTGACGGCGCGCGGCGAGGACGTCGACCGCATCCTTGGGCTCGAGATGGGCGCCGACGACTACCTGCCAAAGCCGTTCAACCCGCGCGAGCTGCTGGCGCGGATCAACGCGGTGCTGCGCCGGCAGGCTGCCGCGCGCAACGCCAGCGCGATCGAGGGCGCGACCACGCTGACCTTCCTCGGCTGGCGCATCGATATCCGCCTACGCGAGCTGCGCAACCCCGAGGGTGCGCGTGTCGCCATGACCAGCGCCGAATTCGACCTGCTGCGCACCTTCTGCGAACGGCCCGGCCGCGTGCTCTCGCGCGACAGCCTGCTCGACCTCACGCAAGGCCGCAGCGCCGGCTCGTTCGAGCGCTCGATCGACGTGCTGGTCAGCCGCATCCGCCGCAAGATCGAGCCCGATCCGCAGGAAGCCAGCATGATCAAGACGGTGCGCTCCGGCGGCTACATGTTCACGCCGAGGGTGGAGGCGGTTGCCGCCGCGAGCAACTGACCATGACATTCCTGCGCGTGCTGAGTCTGCGGGGAATCAGCGCACAGATCGCAGCGCTGGTGGTCGTCTCCATCGTCGCGCTGCACCTGATCATCACCGCGACCTTCCTGATCAATCGGCCTGACCAGGCCGGGCCGCCGGATCGCTGGCACTCCCAGCTTGCCGCCTCGGCGCAATTGCTCGGCCATGCGCCGGCCGCGGAACGGCCGCGGCTGATCGGCGACATCGCCCGCGCCTTCCCGCAGCTCGGCCTCGGCATGCTGCCCGCCGACACCGCAGCACCGGCCGAAGCACCGCCGCCGGCGGGCCTGCACGCGCTGCGCCGGCTCGGTCGCGGCTATCAGGTCTTCCTGCTGCCGCGCGAGTCAGGCGTCGTCGCGTCGCAAGATGCCGACGTCCGTCGCGTCGGCATCCGCCTGCCCGACGGCGCGATGATCGCGGCCAATCTGATGCCCGACCAGCGGATGCGCCCGCTCTGGGGCAATCCGTGGATCATGACGGTGCTGTTCGCGGTGATCAGCGTCACCCTGCTCGGCCTTTGGGCCGCCCGGGCGCTGACCGCGCCGCTGTCGTCTTTCGTCAAGGCCGCGGAGACCTTCAGCCTGAACGGCGCCGCTGCGCCGTTGCCGGAGCGCGGCCCGGAGGAGATCCGCTCGCTGGCGCGGGCGCTCAACCGCATGCGCGAGCGCATCACGACGCTGATCGACGACCGCACCAAGATGCTGGCCGCGATCAGCCACGACCTGCGCACGCCGATCACGCGGATGCGGCTGCGCGCCGAATTCATCGAGGACGAGACCCATCGCCACCGCATGCTGCGCGATCTCGACCAGATGCGCTCGATGCTGGAATCGGTGCTGTCGTTCCTGCGCAACGACCGCCGGCTCGAGGCGATGACTCTGGTCGACATCGCAAGCTCGCTGCAGCTCGTCACCGACCAGTTCGCCGACATGGGGCACAAGGTCGCCTACGAGGGTCCGCAGCATGCGATGGCGACGGTGCGACCCGACGACCTGCATCGCAGCATCACCAACCTCGTGGAGAATGCCGTCAGGTTCGGCGGCCACGCCGTGGTCCGCCTTGACGCCAAGGCCGACAGCCTCACCATCGACATCGAGGATGACGGCCCCGGCATCTCGGACACGCACAAGGCCAACGTGCTGGAGCCGTTCGTGCGCGGCGACGATGCACGCAACATGGACGAGGCGGAAGGCTTCGGCCTTGGGCTGTCGATCGCCAACGCGGTCGTGCTCGCGCATGGCGGCACGCTCTCGCTGCACGACCGCAAGCCGCACGGCCTCGTGGTCCGGATCGAATTGCCGGCGCGTCAGCAGGCGCGGAAGTCCGCGGCCTGATCCGCGTGATTACGCCGCGAGCGGCCGCAACTCTTCCATGTCGTAGATCGCGATCGCCTCGAAACGATAGCCGCAGGCGCGGCAATTCCACAGATAGGTGGTGCGGCCGTCGCCGTGCTCAACCCAATCTGGGCGCGGGATCGGCTTGCCGCACTGTGCGCAGGGATTCTCGCGAGGCAAAAAGACAGAGTCCTGACGGGCCATGGCACACCTCCCCGATTGACAGACGTTTCTTGCGTGATTTTTTTGAATAGACAGATGTGCTGACTGTACGCGTGCCCACTGTCCTGAAGCCACTCTAGACCTTCAGTGCGTCATTTGCACGACAATCTGCAACTGAGCGCGTGCAGCAAAATCAACGTCGAAAAGTTTATCGATCTTGCAATTCGTGGTTGATCGTCGCGCACGCGCACCAGCACAGCGGCTGATGCATGCCCCGCCAGCTTGCGCAGGTTTTGCCACATTCCTGCCCGCTCGCCGTACCAATCAAGAGCCGGGAACGCAGACGCGTTCGATGGTCTCGAGCGAACCGACATGAAATATTTTCAGAACCTCGCATGGCTCGCCGCTGCATTGATGCTGGCCTTTGGCCCCGCGGCGCAGGCGCAGCAGCGCGCGCAGTATGAGGCGATGGTGGCGACGCACGCCCGGGCCAATCTGGTTCCGGAAGAGCTTGTGCATCGCGTCATCGTGCGCGAGAGCAAGTATCATCCGCAGTTGATCGGGCGCGGCGGCACGATCGGGCTGATGCAGATCAAGCTCGGTACCGCGCGTGGCCTCGGCTACACCGGTACCGCCGAGGGCCTGCGCGACCCCGAGACCAACCTCAAATACGGCATCAAATACCTCGCCGGCGCCTACCGCGCCGCCAACGGCGATCACGATCGCGCCGTGCGTTATTTCGCCGGCGGCTATTACTATGTCGCAAAGCGGCAGCGCGGCGAGCACCTGAAACAGGCGAAGCATATCGGCGACAGTGCGCCGCCGAAGGAGCTCGCGAGGCAGGAGCAACCGACGCCGGATGCAGCCGAGGCGAAGGCGGAACAGGCTTCCCAATAAGTGCTTACGTGTCCCGGACGCAGGTGTAGCACGCAAGCGTTGCTCCGCAGAGCCGGGACCTATGGTCGACAGATTGGGCCCCGGCTCAGCGGGGCACCGCTGTCGCGCTGCGCCTGCGTCCGGGGCACGAGAGCTTTGCGCACGCCGCGGTGCAGTTCCTGGCATAACGCGTTGACACGCGAGCCCATCTGCCTACATTAGGGCCGTTCCGAGGGGTGCTCCGAAGGAGGAGCTGAGATACCGCAAGCTTGGACCCGCCAGAAATGGCGATCAGTCCGGGACCGCGGTGACCCTTTGAACCTGATCCGGGTCATGCCGGCGAAGGGACAGGGATGTACCAGACGACCAAGCCACGGGGGGATTCCCCCGTCTCCATCATCGGCGCAGGCATTGCAGGTGCGTGGCACGCGCTGTTGTTCGCGCAGGCCGGCTATCCGGTCACCCTACACGAGCGCAGTGACGCGGCGATGACTGACGCCACCAGCCACTGGGCCGGCGGCATGCTCGCGCCCTGGTGCGAGGCGGAAACCTCCGAGCCGGTGATCTGCCGGCTCGGCATCCGCGCGCTGACGCTGTGGCGCGACCATTTTCCGTTAGTTCCGTTCAACGGCTCGCTGGTGGTGGCGCATGCGCGCGACCGCGCCGATTTCGAGCGCTTCGCCCGGCTGACCAGCGGGCATCGGCGGCTCGACGCCCGGGCGTTGAGCGAGCTCGAGCCGTCGCTCGAGGGCCGCTTTCGCGACGGACTGTTCTATCCCGACGAGGGCCATGTCGAGCCGCGCCGCATGCTGCCGCAGATCCATGCCGCGATCGCGAAGGCCGGCGGCACCATCAGGTTCAACAGCGAGGCTGCGGCCGGCGATCTCGACGGCATCGTGATCGACTGCCGCGGACTTGCGGCGCGCGACGCCGAGCCCAGTCTGCGCGGCGTCAAGGGCGAGATGATCGTCATCGAGACCGCGGAGGTCGAGCTGGCGCGCCCGGTGCGGCTGATCCATCCGCGCTGGCCGCTCTACGTGATCCCGCGCGGCGATGGCCGCTTCATGCTGGGGGCGACCTCGATCGAGGCCGAGGATACCGGCGTCAGCGTGCGCTCGGCGCTCGAACTGCTGGGCGCGGCGTACGCGGTGCATCCGGCCTTTGCGGAAGCGCGCGTCGTCGAATTCGGCGCGGGACTGCGCCCCGCCTTCCCCGACAACCTGCCGAAGATCGCGATCGACAAGCATCGCATCAACGTGAACGGGCTCTACCGTCACGGCTTTCTGCTGGCGCCGGCGCTCGCCGAGCTGACGCTGGCCTATGTCACGCGGGGCGAGATCGACAATGAGGTGATGCAATGCGCGTGACCGTCAACGGCGAGCAGCGGGAGATCGCGGCCTCAAGCGTCGATGCGCTGTTGGCCGAGCTCGAATACGAAGGCACGCATTTCGCAATCGCGCTGAACTACGACGTGGTGCCGAAGAGCCGCTGGGCCGCGACGGCGCTGAAAGCCGGCGACGAGATCGAGATCATCACGCCGCGGCAGGGAGGGTGATGGGGATGAATGCGCGCACTCTCCCCATGTCGTCCCTGCGAAAGCAGGGACCCATACTCCGCGGCTTCTCATTGAGGCACTCAGGACGACGTTCATCGTCACATGACCGATCGTGGTTATGGGTCCCGGCTTTCGCCGGGACGACGGACAGATTTGAGGAGACATCTCCGACATGGTGACCTTCTACGGCAAATCCTTCACCTCACGCCTCCTGATCGGCACGGCGCTGTATCCGTCGCCGGCGATCATGCAGGGCGCGATCCGCGCCTCGGGCGCCGGCATCGTCACGGTGTCGCTGCGCCGCGAGGCGGCGGGTGGCAAGACCGGCGATGCGTTCTGGTCGCTGATCCGCGAGCTCGGCGTCACCGTGCTGCCGAACACCGCCGGCTGCCGCAGCGTGAAGGAGGCGGTGACGACCGCAAAGCTCGCGCGCGAATTGTTCGACACGCCCTGGATCAAGCTCGAGGTGATCGCCGACAACGACACGCTGCAGCCCGACGTGGTCGGCCTCGTCGAAGCCGCTGATATCCTGATCAAGGACGGTTTTGAAGTGTTCCCCTATTGCACCGAGGATTTCTCGGTCGCCTCGCGGCTCGTCGATGCCGGCTGCAAGGTGGTGATGCCCTGGGCCGCGCCGATCGGAAGCGCAAAAGGCATCATCAACCGCGACGCGCTGAAGCTGCTGCGCGACCGCCTGCCCGACATCACCCTCGTTGTCGATGCCGGCCTCGGCGCGCCCTCGCATGCCGCCGAAGCGCTCGAGCTCGGCTACGACGCCGTGCTGCTCAACACCGCGGTGGCGAAAGCCGCCGATCCGGTCGCGATGGCGAATGCCTTCCGCCTCGGCGTCGACGCCGGCCGCACCGCCTTTGAGGCCGGGCTGATGGAAGCCCGCGACTTCGCCTCCCCGTCAACCCCTGTGCTTGGGACCCCGTTCTGGCATGCCGTATCCTGATCGCCACGCGTATCCTGATCGCTTTTATCCCGTCGTCGACAGCCTCGCCTGGGTCGAACGCCTGACAAAACTCGGCGTCGGCACGATCCAATTGCGCGCCAAACATCTCGATGACGGCGAGGCGCTGCAGATCGTCAGCGACGCACTCGCGATCACCAAGGGCACGCCGACCAAGCTCGTGGTCAACGACTACTGGCGCGCCGCGATCGTCGCCGGCGCCGAGCACCTGCATCTCGGTCAGGAGGACCTCGCCGACGCCGACCTCTTTGAAATCCGCAAGGCCAGGCTGACGCTCGGCATCTCCACGCACGACGACGCGGAGCTCGCCGCCGCGCTGGACGCGCAGCCCGATTATGTCGCGCTCGGCCCGATCTTCCCGACCACGCTGAAGTCGATGCGCTTCGCCCCGCAGGGCATTCCGAAGATCACGGAATGGAAAAGGCGCATCGGCGATATCCCGCTGGTCGCGATCGGCGGCATCAAGTTCGAGCAATCAGCCGAGATCTTCGCCGCCGGCGCCGACTCGATCGCCGTCGTCTCTGATGTCACCCAGAACGCCGACCCGGATGCGCGGGTCGGACAGTGGCTTGGCGCTGACGCCAAAGCCGCCTAACCGGAATAATAACGGAGGACTCGTAATGAACATCCGCTCCAACCCCGACACCACGCTCCCCGCCGTCACCACCGGCTCGCTGCCCGCCTCGCGCAAGATCTTTGCGACGCCCGAGGCTGCGCCCGACCTGCGCGTGCCGCTGCGCGAGATCATCCTCTCCGAAGGTGCGGGCGAGCCGAACCTGCCGGTCTATGACACGTCGGGGCCGTATACCGATCCCTCCGTCACCATCGACGTCAACGCCGGCCTGCCGCGCAATCGGCTGGCCTGGGTGAAGGAGCGCGGCGGCGTCGAGGAATATGAGGGCCGCACCATCAAGCCGGAGGACAACGGCAATGTCGGCGCCGCGCATGCCGCCAAGGCCTTCACCGCGCACCACAAGCCGCTGCGCGGCCTCGACGGCCACAAGATCACCCAGCTCGAATTCGCCCGCGCCGGCATCATCACCAAGGAGATGATCTACGTTGCCGAGCGCGAGAATCTCGGCCGCAAGCAGCAGCTCGAACGCGCCGAAGCCGCGCTTGCCGACGGCGAAAGCTTTGGTGCCGCGGTGCCGGCCTTCATCACGCCGGAGTTCGTTCGCTCCGAGATCGCGCGCGGCCGCGCCATCATTCCCTCCAACATCAACCACGCCGAGCTCGAGCCGATGATCATCGGCCGCAACTTCCTGACCAAGATCAACGCCAATATCGGCAACTCGGCGGTGACCTCGTCGGTCGAGGAGGAGGTCGACAAGATGGTGTGGGCGATCCGCTGGGGCGCCGACACCGTGATGGACCTCTCCACGGGGCGCAACATCCACACCACCCGCGAATGGATCCTGCGCAACTCGCCGGTACCGATCGGCACCGTGCCGATCTACCAGGCGCTGGAGAAGTGCGACGGCGACCCCGTCAAGCTGACCTGGGAGCTCTACAAGGACACGCTGATCGAGCAGTGCGAACAGGGCGTCGACTATTTCACGATCCACGCCGGCGTCCGCCTGCCCTACATCCACCTCACCGCCAACCGCGTCACCGGCATTGTGTCGCGCGGCGGCTCGATCATGGCGAAGTGGTGCCTGGCGCATCACAAGGAGAGCTTCCTCTACACCCATTTCGACGAGATCTGCGACCTCATGCGCAAGTATGACGTTTCGTTCTCGCTCGGCGACGGCCTGCGTCCCGGCTCGATCGCCGACGCCAACGACCGCGCACAATTCGCGGAATTGGAAACCCTCGGCGAGCTGACAAAAATCGCGTGGGACAAGGGCTGCCAGGTCATGATCGAGGGCCCCGGCCACATCCCGATGCACAAGATCAAGATCAACGTGGACAAGCAGCTCAAGGAGTGCGGCGAAGCGCCGTTCTATACCCTCGGGCCGCTGACGACCGACATCGCGCCGGGCTATGACCACATCACCTCGGGCATTGGCGCCGCGATGATCGGCTGGTTCGGCTGCGCCATGCTCTGCTACGTCACGCCGAAGGAGCATCTGGGTCTTCCGGACCGCAACGACGTCAAGGTCGGCGTCATCACCTACAAGATCGCAGCCCACGCCGCCGATCTCGCCAAAGGCCACCCCGCCGCGCAGCTCCGCGATGACGCGCTGTCGCGCGCCCGCTTCGACTTCCGCTGGCAAGACCAGTTCAACCTCGGCCTCGACCCCGAGACCGCGCGCAACTTCCACGACGAGACGCTGCCTAAGGAAGCCCACAAGGTCGCGCATTTCTGCTCGATGTGCGGCCCGAAATTCTGCTCGATGAAGATCACGCAGGACGTCCGCGACTACGCGGCGACGCTGAATGACCCGGCAGCGGTGGGGATGTCGATGTCGGGCACCATCGAGGACGGCATGGCGAAGATGAGCGCCAAGTTCAAGGAGATGGGATCGGACGTGTATCTGGATGCGGAAAAGGTGAAGGAGAGCAACAGGGTGTTGTGAGGGGCGCCGTGCCCTCCGCTCGCATGCCCCGGGCTTGACCCGGGCATCCATTAAAAACGAAGAAGCCGGGCGAGAGCCCGGCTTTTTGTTGCAAGCTACCCAACGCGAAATGGCCCGTAGCCCGGATGAGCGGAAGCGACATCCGGGGTTTATGTTCGTCCCGCATATCGCTACGCTCATGCGGGCTACATATCGTCTACATTTCACCTGGATCGCAATGACCGACAATCTCACCGGCGTCTGGGATGGCAGCTTTGTTCAGCCGGGCGCTGGCGTGGTCACGTTTCTGGCCACCCTGATCGAGTCCGGTGGCGCGCTCGGGGGAAACGTGACCGAGCCCTGCATCACGGCCGGCTGCCCGTTGAGCACCCACAACGCGTCGATTGCGGGTCATCGCTCCGGCAGCGCCGTCTCGTTCGTCAAACGTTACGAGCCGCCCGGCTACGGCTACGACAAGGTCCAATATGAAGGTTCGGTCAATGCCGAGGCGACGGAGATCGATGGGCGTTGGAGGATATTGGGCACGGCGTACTCGGGAACGTTTCTGATGGTGCGCTCCACCAGGCCTGCAGAGTCGGTCGTAACCGAAGAGCGCACCAAGGAGCCGGCGCGTTAGCGGATGGTGAGATTCGGTTGAATAGCAACCGCGAAGGCGGTGCGCTCCCTCTCCCGCTTGCGGGGGAGGGCTGGGGTGGGGGCTCTCTCCGCGAGTCGTACTGTGGAGAGAGCCCCCCACCCGCATCGCATCTTCGATGTGATACGACCTAAGAGCGAGCTTCGCTCGTCTCGACCCCGCAAGCGGGAGAGGTGTAGCCAGTCTGCGGCCTACGCCGACACACCAACGGCCGCCTGCGCGCCGGCTCGCGCCCCCGCACTGAACGCGATCTCCTGATAGCCCCTCGCCGCGACGTCGTTGATGATGCCGACGAATTTTGGCGTGCCGCCGTTGTAGACGAAGTAGCGGACCGTACCCTCTTCGTGGCCGGCGACATTGGAGTTGTAGCCGGTGAACCACGACTTGGCTTTGCGCATCAGCATGATCTCGTACATCTTGACGACGTGTGCGGTCCAGCGCTCCTGCGCCTCTTGCGTGGCGTCCGCGCGGGTCAAGCCGCGATCCCACATATATTGCAGCAGGTTCGTGCACCAGTTGACGCCGTTCTCGATGCCGCGCGGGAAGTTCGTCGACGCCGAGGCGCTTTGCGGTCCGGTCGGCATCAACAGGTTCGGAAAGCCGTGGACGAGCATGCCGAGGAAGGTCGACGGCGCCTGCTTCCATTTGTCCGCCAGCGCTTCGCCGCCGATACCCCTTATGTCGATCAGGTCATAGGCGCCGGTAATGGCATCGAACCCGGTGGCGTAGACGATGATGTCGAATTCATAGTTGCGCTCGATGGTGCGCAGTCCGGTCTCGGTGACGCGAACCAGCGGCGTCTCGCTGAGATCGACGAGATGGACATTGTCGCGGTTGTAGGCCTCGAAATACTCCGTCTCCAGCGGCAGGCGCTGCACGCCAAAGCCGTGATCCCTTGGGATCAGCTTTTCGGCGACCTTCGGATCATTCACGCGGCGGCGGATACGGTCCGCGATATACGCGGACAGTTCGGCATTGGCCGCCTCGTCCATGAAAATCTCGCGAAAATTCGCCAGCCAGATGCCGAAGCCGGGCTCATCGTAGAGTCTGTCCCACAATGCCAGCCGTTCCTCGCGCGTCACCTCGTGGAAGCCGCGCTTGTCGGGCCCATGCAGGAAGCTGCCCGGCGTCAGCGCGCAGGCGGCAAAGATCTCGTCATAGCGCGCGCGGATGTCGGCCATTTCCGCTTCCGAGATCGCGCTGTTGTTGAGCGGCGCGCTCCAGTTCGGCCGTCGCTGGAACACGGTGAGCTCGCCGACCTTGTCGGCGATCTCGCCGATCACCTGGATGCCGGTGGCGCCGGTGCCGATCACAGCAACTTTCTTGCCGGCGAGATCGACCGGCTCGTGCGGCCAATAGTAGGTATGGAACGAGCGGCCCTTGAAATCCTCGATGCCTTCAACGCGCGGCATCGTCGGCGCGGAGAGCAGCCCGATCGCAAGCACCACGAAACGGCACGTCAGCGTGCGGCCGTCGGCAAGCGTGAGCTGCCACAGATCGCGCGTCTCGTCGAACTGCATGGCCTCGACCTTGCAGTTGAACTGCATGTGCTTGCGCAGATCGAACTTGTCGGCGACGTAATTGAGGTAGCGCAGATTCTCGGGCTGACCGGAGAAGCGCTCCTTCCAGTGCCACTCGTCGAGCAGCTCGCGTGAAAACGAGAAGCCGTAGGTGTAGCTCTCGGAATCGAAGCGGCAGCCCGGATAGCGGTTCCAATACCAGGTGCCGCCGAGATCGGCGGCCGATTCGAGGACGGTCGCATCGATGCCGAGATCGACCAGCCGCTTGATCTGGTAAATGCCGGCAACGCCGGCACCGACGACGATCACCTCGTAATGGGTTTTGGCCGCTCCCGTCATGTCCCGCTCCGGAATTCTTTTTGATCTGTTCGGGTCAATTACAGACCCTTTTGCCGACGCAAGCAACCGCTCGCGACCGAAACGGCGCCGCGGTAAGTTGGCCTCAGCCACGCCATTTGCGTTGAGGCGCTGCCTGCACCACAACGATCCATGCAACCCAGTGCCCGACGTTCCGCAAAGCGATCGAACGGTATGAGCGAGTGCCTTGAATAAATCCGACCGCCTCCCCGATCAGCTCCGCGTCAACCTGCGTCTCGTCTTCGTCGGCACCGCAGCCAGCACGCGCTCAGCCGCCGTCGGACACTACTACGCGCATCCGGGAAACCGCTTCTGGCGCGCGCTGCATGAGGCCGGGATCACGCCGCGGCGCTATCAGCCTGATGAGTTCGCTGCATTGCTCGAGCTCGGCATCGGCTTCACCGATCTCTCCAAGTCCGGCGCCGGGATGGATCACGAGATCGCCAGGCAGTCGTTCGATGTCGCGGGTTTCCGGACCAAGATCGAGACCTATCGTCCGAAGACCATCGCCTTCACCAGCAAGAAGGCGGCAAGCCTGTTTTACAACAAGCCGACCAGCGCGCTCGCGCTCGGCCGGCAGCCACGGGTCGGCAGCTTTCCCGACGTCTTCGTGCTGCCGTCACCGTCGGGCGCGGCGTCCGGACACTGGACATTGCAGCCGTGGCGTGAACTGGCGCAGTGGATCGAGGCAGGACCGTAGGATGGGTAGAGCGAAGCGAAACCCATCAGCTTCCTAGCCCCGGGAGAGGTGATGGGAATCGCTGAGTTTATCATCGGGCCGCGCGTTGCGCGGACCCGTTGGCTCCACCCATCCTACGAAACTACGAAACGCGCGGCGCGCTTATTCCTTCAACGTGATCGCAAGCCCACTCAGGTCGACATTGGCCATCAGTCCGACCTGCTTGCCTCCCAGTTCCAGGACCGCGCCGTTCTGGTTCGTCAGCACGATGCCGCGCACACCGGCGCCAAGCGCAACGCCCATGCCCGCCGCGGCATAGACGCCGGCGATATCCTGGGCCCGGCGGATATTTCGGACCCGCCCCTGCAACGTGGTCTGGGAGCCACCGAAGACGAGGCCATAGTCCAGCCCGCCGGCGGTGAGCCCGTAGGTCTGGCCATGGAAGGTCATGACGCCCTTCCCGACGGAGCCGCCGAAGATCCAGCCCCCCTTGAAGATGACGAGTGTCACGGCCGCCTCGTCAGCCCGGGCGGCGGACGATCCGGTGAGCAGCGCCAGCGCGAGCAGCGCAGCGCGGGCGGCGGATGACAATCTCATGGGGTGTTCTCCGGACGATGTGAGGGGGGATCGAATCGCGTCAATCTAACCGACGGGCGGCACCGTTGAAATGCCCGCACGGCACTGCGGAGTTGCGCCTGTCGCAGCTATCGCGGAGCCTGTCATCGGGCACATTCGCACGACCCGTTGGCGCATGCGGGCTACCCGTCGCTCACGACGGCGGCTTCAGCACCGGTTGATGCTTCTTCAGTCTGGCGTCGTATCCGCTTTCCCATGGAAAGCGTCCATCGAGATCCGGCCAGACCATCTGCAGGACCGGAAACGGCCTCCTTGTCGTCCCGTAGAACCAGAGCGCCGTTCCGAAATAGGGCGGGTATGCACTGTCAGGCACGTCGGCGAAGCAGAGCCGCCGATCGGCCAGCAAATCGTCGCAGACGTCGCCAGCGACATAGATGCGGCCGGCCGCCGCGCGGGCACAAACGTCGTTGATGACATTGGCCGCGTCGCGCCGGTCGAGCCCGAAGATCGCAACCTCGGCCTGGCCATAGTTGAGATAGAGACCGACCGAGAACGCATATTCCGGGGCGCTTCCGTCGGAGAGCACCTGCACGACGTGACATCCGTACGTGCGAACGTCGCGGAGAATTTTTTCATCCGCCTCGCTCTCGGCGGGCGGCCATTGAAACTGGTCCTGCATGGACATCCTGTTGAATGGCCCAATCCTGTTGAATGGCCCACGCGGGCGGAGGTGCCGAGCGTAGTTCGCCCCGTGCCTCACTGCAATCGATGGCGCGTCGAACCGGCTCCGATCGCCGGCACCGTTCAGTTTGGCTTTGTCATCGAGCCGGAGAACGCGATAATCTTCGTCCGGCGAACGACGGCTCCAGCTCGTTTCGCGTTGATTGCACCGCAACAGGCCCAGTCACCATGCACAACTTCACTCCCCTTTCCGGATTTCTCGGCGGCGCGCTGATCGGGCTCGCCACAGCGCTGCTGATGCTGTTGACCGGGCGGATCGCCGGCGTCACCGGCATCGTCGGGGGCGCGCTGCAGACTGATACCGCTGACCGCGGCTGGCGCATCGCGTTCGTCGCGGGGTTGATCGCAGCGCCATTGATCGCGGCGCTGTTCGGCGCGCCGCTGCCGCGGCCTGTGATGAACTCGAGCCTTGCGGTGATCGCGATCGCAGGGCTGCTTGTCGGGTTCGGCACCCAGATGAGCAATGGCTGTACCTCCGGCCACGGGGTCTGCGGCTTTGCGCGGCTGTCGGTGCGCTCGATTGCGGCCACCCTCATCTTCATGCTGACGGCGATCGCGACGGTTGCGATCGCCAGGCACGGCTTGGGGGGCTAGCGATGCAGATTCTCGCCAGCCTCATATGTGGCCTGATCTTCGGCGCGGGGCTCCTGATCTCGGGCATGACCGATCCGCAGAAGGTGCTCGGCTTCCTCGACCTGTTCGGCGCGTGGGATGCGACGCTCGCCTTCGTGATGGGCGGCGCGGTCGCGGTATCTGCTGCAGGATTTGCCGTCGCGCGGCGGCGCAGCGCACCGGCGTTCTCAGCACGGTTTCTCTGGCCCGAGCGCAGCGACATCGATGCGCCGCTGCTCGTGGGCGCTGTCTTGTTCGGAATCGGCTGGAGCCTCGTCGGCATCTGTCCGGGGCCGGCGCTGGTCAATCTTGCCGGCTTCACGCTCCCGATCGTGGTGTTCGTCGCCGCGATGATATCAGGCATGATCGGCTACGAATTCTGGCGCCGGCGCGCCGCAACCGACAGAATCGAAACTCCCGCAATTCCATCTCGTGCCGACGGGTGACCCCATGACAACGATCAAACACTTCCCTCCTCCATCCGGCGTCAAGGCGCCGTCGCTCTCCTTCGGTGCCCGCGTCGGCGACCTGCTCTTCATCTCGGGCATTCCCGGCTTCGATGCCAACGGCGATCTGCCTCAGAGCTTCGAGGCGCAGTTTGCCAATGTGGTCGTCAACATCCGGCGCGTGCTGACCGAAGCGGGCGCGACGTTCCGCGATCTCGTCAAGGTCAACGTGCTTTTGACCCGCGCCGCCGACGTCGCCACCATGAACAAACTCTATGCAGAAGCGTTCGGGCCGGCGCCGTACCCTGCGCGCACCACCTGTGTCGTGGTGGCGCTGCCCAATCCGCAGATGCTGATCGAGATCGAGGGCGTCGCAGCGCTGAAGGCGAATCCGTAGGAAGGGCACAGGCGCACCAGCGCCGTGCCTACCCTCAAGCGCCGTGCGTGCAATGGTGCGGCACGCGGAGCCTGTCTTCGGGCGCGCGTTTGCGCGACCTGTTGGCGTTGCTCACCCTGCACGGCTACGCTGCTGGAGGTGGACGGCCGGCAGGCCCTGCCGGTCGCGAACCGCTCAGGCCTTGAACATGGTCTCGAACAGATGCTTCGCACGATCAAGCCCTTCCTGCGTGAACGCAACCGACTTGGTCTTGTTCACGGGATTGTCGATCATGCCCTTTTCGTACAGGCGGCTGAGCACATCCCAATCGAAACCTTTCCACGCCCGATAGCCGTCATGCAAAGTGAGATAGAGCAGCGCCAGCGCTGTGTCGTCGATTTTGTCTTCGTTGAGCGGCATCGCGAACCTCACGCCATACTGTGCAGTCAGTTCAGGCAGCATAATTCACATGGAAGGGATAGGTGGCAAGCCCCGCCCTACGAAGCTGTGTCAGCCTCGACGCAAGTGCTATGTGGGTGTAGCGCCTGCGACAAATCGACCCGTCGAGGCTGGGCAAGTTGTGGTGATCATCCGACAGGGCTGGGGCCGAAGCGCCTGA
>NZ_JBHMET010000021.1:0-661 GCF_042430365.1 Bradyrhizobium erythrophlei | reverse complement strand
CGAATGCATGCTGGTGCTGATCGGCGCGACGCCGGAAGGCAAGAAGGAACTGATCGGCTTTCAGGTCGGCGTCCGGGAGAGCGCGCAAAGCTGGCGCGAGCTCCTGATCGACGTCAAACAGCGCGGGTTGCAGATCGCCCCGGAAATTGCCGTCGGCGACGGCGCGCTCGGCTTCTGGAAGGCGCTCGACGCGATCTTTCCCGGCACGCGGCACCAGCGGTGCTGGGTGCACAAGACCGTGAATGTCCTGGACAAGGTCCCGCTCTCGGTGCAGGCCACCATGAAGACGGACCTGCGCGAGGTCTACCGGGCGCCGAGCCGGGCGTCCGCCGAAGCGGCGATCGACGTCTTCGCCGAGAAATACCGCGCCAAGTACGGCCGGGCAGTCGAATGCCTGGTCAAGGATCGCGACGCGCTGCTGGCCTTCTACGACTTCCCTGCCGAGCATTGGGATCACTTGCGCACGACGAACCCCATCGAAAGCGTGTTCGCAACCGTGCGGCACAGGACGGTGCGAACCAAGGGCTCGCTGTCGCCAACCACTGCCAAGCTGATGGTGTTCAAGCTCGTCATGGCCGCATCAAAGACCTGGCGACGGCTAAAGGGCACAAATCAGTTGCCGAAGATCATCGCAGGTGTCAGTTTCCGAGACGGCATCGAG
>NZ_JBHMET010000020.1:0-2260 GCF_042430365.1 Bradyrhizobium erythrophlei | reverse complement strand
CCGAGCAGCGTCTCGCGGACCTCGATCATACGCTGGCGCTGGTCAAGCTCGACCCGGCGGAGAATGCCCCCTTACTCGCGCCACTGTTGGACATCCCCTTGCCGCCGGACCGTGCACCGACCTTAGAGCCGGAGGTGTTGCGGCGCCAACAGCTGACTGCGCTCACCAATTGGGCAATGGCCGGCGCGCGAACTCAGCCGATTGTGCTGGCACTTGAGGATGTGCATTGGGCCGATCCGACCACGCTCGAGCTGTTGCGCGGCATCGCCGAGCGGGGTGCGCTGGCGCCCTTGTTCGTTCTCATCACCGCCCGGCCTGAGTTCCGGCCTCCTTGGGGAATGCGCTCGCATCACAGCACGATCTCGCTGGCTCCGCTTGATCGCTCGCAGGTGCGCCAGATGGTCGGCGAGCTTGCCGCTCGCGATGCGCTGTCAAGGGAAGTGGTTGACGGCGTGACCGAGCGCACCGGCGGCGTACCGCTGTTCATCGAGGAAGTGACACGCCTGCTTTTGGAGCGCGGCGAGCATGGTGGCATCCATGCAATCCCGCCGACGCTGCAACAATCGTTGACGTCGCGGCTCGACCGCCTTGGCCCAGCGCGCGAGGTGGCGCAGATCGGCGCCGTGATCGGGCGCGACTTTTCCTATCCGCTCCTTCGCGCGGTGGCCGGGACGGAAGACGGGCCGCTTCAAACGGCGCTGGAACGGCTCGCGGAGGCCGACATTCTGCTTGTGGAAGGCCTACCGCCGGAATCTGAATATCGCTTCAAGCATGTGCTGATCCAGGATGCGGCTTATGAGAATTTGCTTAAGAGTCGACGCCAGGCGCTGCACAGGCGCGTCGCAGAAGTCCTGCGCGATGATCTCAAGCGCGCTCAGCCGGAATCGGTCGCCTACCATTTGGCCGAGGCCGGGTTATGGGAGAAGGCGATCCCTTATTGGCTGTGCGCGGGTAAGAACGCTGCGGCGCGATCAGCGTATCGAGAGGCAATAGCGCAAATTCGGCGCGGCCTTTCCGCGGTCGATACGCTTCCTGACAGTCGCCAGAAAGACCGACTCGAACTCGACCTGCAAGGCGTGCTGGGGCCTTGTCTGATTTCGACCGCTGGCCCGATTTCCGACGCCGCAGTTGCGAATTTCACGCGCGCACTCGAACTGTGCGAGAGGTTGCAAGACCAGCCTGAACATCTACACGTGCTCCATTGGCTCGTGACTGTCCGCGCCGTGCGCGGCGATTTGCATGGCGCGTTCGAATCAGCCGAAATGGCTGTGGCGCTGGCCAAAGCGCGCGACGATCGTCCGGCGTTGGTAAATTCGCTTCGAGGCGCCGCCCTGACGCTTCTGCTTAGGGGACGGCTGACCCAATCGCTCGACCGAGCCGAGCAGGCGTCCGCGATTTTCGAGGCGGCGAGCGGCGAAGAGAAAGTTGCTGCTAACGCCGCCGGCCAGGATGCGGGCGTCGCGACCCTTGCCGTTGCATCCTGGGCGCTCTGGGGCCTTGGTCGCTGGGACGACGCTTCGAATCGCATGGACCACGCCCTTGAGCGTGCCGAATCGATCGGGCACCCGCACACTCAGGCGTACGCCCGCTATTACGCTGCCATCCTGAGTGCATTGCGAGGTGATCCAACAGCCTCGCTCGAGCATGCCGAAGCCTGCCTCGCCTTGGCCGAGGAGCATGGCTTCGTCCACTGGCGTGGGTTGTCCCGAGTCGCGCGAAACATCCTGCGAAATTTGGCCGATTCTAACGTGGTAAATCTCGGTCCGATCCTCTCCGATCTCGACGATATTCGGAGCAAGGGCTATTTGATGGGCATTACTGCTATCTATTTTCTGGTTCTTCAGACGATTGCGGCGCAGCGAGACGTGAGGGTCGCCAAGGAGCTCGTAGCTGCGGCGTCGGCGATCGTGGAACGCAACGACGAGCGGCTCTTTGAAGCAGAGTTCCATCGCATAAGGGCGTTGACGCTTCTCGCAAAGGGCGGAGCCGAGACGGTCAACCAGGCTGAAGCGGAGCTGCTGACTGCGTTGAAAATCGCGCAACAGCAATCGGCGCGGTCGCTCGAACTGCGCGCCGCGACCAGCCTCGCGCAGCTTTGGCGCGACCAAGGCAAGTCGCCGCAAGCTCGTGAACTGCTCGCTCCGGTGTACGGCTGGTTCACGCAAGGCTTCGACACGCGGGACCTGATGGAGGCCAAGGCGCTGCTCGGCGAGTTGGTGGTGTGAACCATCAAATGGTCAGACGACTTCCGCAACTGGCC
>NZ_JBHMET010000019.1:0-78176 GCF_042430365.1 Bradyrhizobium erythrophlei | reverse complement strand
ACCGCCGCCAACAAACGACGCCCTCTTGACACCTCACACCCCATACAAGGATGACGGGGAGAGGTGGGCCGCTATTGCGTCAGCCTCAACGTGCCTTCGGATCCAGCGCGTCGCGCAGGCCGTCGCCGACCAGGTTGAAGGAGAGCACGACGAGGAAGATCGCAAGCCCCGGCCAGATCGCCATCCACGGCGCGCTGGTGAGGAAGCGCTGGGCGGCGTTCAGCATGCTGCCCCAGGACGGCGCCGGCGGCTGCTGGCCGAGGCCGAGGAAGGAGAGCGCGGCCTCCGCGATGATCGCGGCCGCGATCGACAGCGTCGCCTGCACCAAGAGCGCGGGCAGGATGTTCGGCAGGATGTGGAACAGCGCGATGCGCCAGCGCGGATTGCCCATGGCGCGCGCGGCCTCGACATAGTCCTCGACCTTGACGCTCAGGACCTGGCCGCGGGTGAGGCGGATGAAGATCGGCGTCGCCGAGATGCCGATTGCGATCATGGCGTTGCCCAGGCTGGGCCCTAAGAACGCGGCCAGCGCGATCGCGAGGATCAGGAACGGGCAGGCCAGCATCGCATCCGTGATGCGGCTGATCAGCGCGTCGATGAAGCCGCCGCGATAGCCGGCGATGAGGCCGAGCGGCACGCCGATCGCCAGCGCAATGCCGACCGAGATGGTGCCTGCGAGCAGCGAGGCGCGGGCGCCGAACATGACGCGGGCGAGGATGTCGCGGCCGAGCTCGTCGGTGCCGAACCAGTGCTGCGCCGACGGCGCCTTCCGCACCAGGGACCAGCTCGTTGCAATGGGATCGTAGGGTACGATGAGCGGCGCCAGCATCGCCATCAGGACGAAGAACGCGATCACGACCAGGCCCGCGACGGCGCCCTTGCGCTTGACCAGCCGCCGCCAGGCGCGCCGCGACGGGCTCTCGAGTTCGTCGGAGACGGCGAGGCGGATGGTGCCGAGGGCAGTGTCGGTCATGGCTCAGCCCCTCAGCCGCGGGTTGACGAGGATGTAGGCGATGTCGGCAATCAGGTTGAGCGTGATGTAGATAGTTGCGGTGGTCAGCACCACGCCTTGCACGACCGCGTAATCGCGGTTGAACACCGCATCGACGATCAGCTTGCCGAAGCCCGGGATCGAGAAGATCTGCTCGGTCAGCACCGCGCCCGACAACAGCGTGCCGAGCTCGAGCGCGCCGAGCGTGATGATCGGCGTCAGCGCGTTGCGCATTGCATGCTTGAGGATCACCGAACGCTCCGAGAGGCCCTTGGCGCGCGCGGTGCGGACATAGTCGCTTTCGAGCACCTGCAACATCGCGCTGCGGGTGTGGCGCATCAGGATCGCGGCAATGGCGTTGCCGAGCACGAAGGCCGGCATGATTGACGCGGCGATGCTGGCGCGCCAGTTCTCGCTGAGCGGCACGTAGCCGGAGGCCGGCAGCCAGCCCAATTCGATCGAGAACAGGAAGATCAGCATGATGCCGAGCCAGAAGTTCGGCGTCGAGATGCCCCATAGCGCGAACAAATTGGCGCCGTAGTCCCAGGCCGTGCCCTTCTTCACCGCGGAAACGATGCCGGCGGGGATGCCGATCAGGAACGCGATCACGATCGCCATGCCGCCGAGCTGCAATGTCACCGGCAGCTTCTGCGCGATCAGGGCCAACACCGGCATCTTGTTGCGCAGGGATTCGCCGAAGTCGCCCGACAGTACGCCCTTGATCCAGTAGACATATTGCACGGGGATCGGCTGATCGAGCCGGTACTGGGCGCGGATCTGCGCGATCACGGCCGGATCGCGCTCCTCGCCGGCCATCACCAGCGCCGGATCGCCGGGCAGCAATTGCTGCAACGAGAAGATCAGGATCGAGACGAAGAACAGCGTCGGCACGATCTGGACCAGCCGACGGGCGAGGAAGTTCAGCATGGTCAGCCTCGCATCCCGTGTGGCATCGCCATCACTTCAGCTTCAGCCCGATCACGCGCATCAGGCCGTCGGGCATCTGCCTGTAGCCCTCGAGCTTGGTCGTGTGCGCGAAGATCATGCGGCGATGGTAGAGATAGAGGAGGGCTTCGTCCTCGAGCTCGAGCTTGGTCAGCTTGGCGTAGAGCGCCTTGCGCTTCGCCGGGTCGGCGGTGAGGCGGGCGTCGTCGAGCGCCTTGTCAGCCTCGGCGTTGACCCAGGCGCTGTAGTTCTGCGGCGCATCCTTGTGCAGGAAGACGTAGGAGTTGCCGTCGGGATCGATGCGGCCGCTCCAGGCCAGCATGTAGGCCTGATATTCGCCGGCCTCGGCCTGTTTCAGCGATGTCGCGAACTCGGTGACGCGGATCTTCATGTCGAAGCCGGCTTCGGCGGCCATCGATTGCACCACCTGCGCGGTGCCTTCGGTCTCGGGGCCCTTCGGCACCATGAAATCGACGCTGACCGGCGGTGTGACGCCGGCCTCCCTCAACAGCGCCTTGGCCTTCGCGACGTCGCGCGGCCGGATCGGAAACTCCTTCTGGTAATAGGGATGATCCGGGCTGACCCACTGGTTCCCGGGCTTGAACTCGCCGTTGAACACGACCTGGTTGATCGCCTCGCGGTCGATCGACAGATCGAGCGCCTGCCGCACCTTGGCGGACTGGCTCAAGGGGCCCTTGGCCTTGTCCTTGCCGATATTGAGCGTGATGCCCTGATAGCCGAGCTCGATCACGCTCGACACTTTCAGGCGCGAATCCGTGCGCACGTCCTTCAGGTCGGTGGCGAGTACGCGTTCGATCAAATCGAGCCCGCCGGACTTCAGATTGGCGAGCCGCACGGTGGAGTCCACGATCGGCAGGAACACGACGCGGTCGATGAAGACGTTGTCCTTGTTCCAGTAGTCGGCGAATTTCTCGAATACGATGCGGTCCTGCTGCACCCGCTCGACGAACTTGTACGGCCCGGCGCAGACCGGATGCAGGCCGAACTTGTCGCCGGCGGCTTTCGCGGCCTTGGGCGACACCATCATGCCGGCACGGTCGGTGAGCTGGGCGACCAGCGGCGAGAACGGCGCCTTCAGCACCAGCTTGACGGTGAGGGGATCGACGACATCGACATGGTCGACACTGGCGAGTTCCGGCTTGCGGAACGAGCCGGGGAGGGTGAGGTGCCGCTCCAGCGAGAATTTTGCCGCCTCGGCATCGAACGGCTCGCCGTCCTGGAACTTGACGCCGGGCCGGAGCTTGATCGTGACGTCCCTGCCGTCGTCTGAAATCTCATGCGACAGCGCGAGTTGCGGTACGATGTTGAGCTTCTCGTCGATATCGAACAGCTTGTCGCAGACCGCGGCGAACACGATGCGGCCGACATAGGTGCGCGCCGTGGTCGGATCGAGGATGTCGGGGTCCTCGGCGAGCCCGATCCGCAGCGTGGTCTGCGCCTCTGCGCCGGCGCCGAGCGACAGCACCAGGGCCGCGGCGGTGGCCGCCAAACGAAACGTCTTCATGACACTGCTCCCCATGTTCAGGCGCCCGCTCTCCGCACTGGCCCGCCTGTACCAACCCCGGCGCCGCCTGCTCCTTCCGCGGCGCTGCCGAACGCCGCGAGCAATTTTTCCAGCGCCGGCGCGAATTCGCCGTCGGAAGGGACGATGCTGTCGGACGGCGGCAGTTCCGCGGTGCGGTGACAGGCGGTGGCATGGCCGGTGCTATCGGTTGTCAATTGTGGCACCTCGCTCCGGCAGCGCGCGATCGCGTAGGGGCAGCGGGTGTGGAAGCGGCACCCCGAGGGCGGATTGAGCGCGCTCGGCAGCTCGCCCTCTAGCACGATGCGGCTGCGCCTGGCGCGCGGTTTCGGCACCGGGATCGCCGACAACAGCGCGCGGCTATAGGGATGGCGCGGGGCGGCGAACAGCGCCTGCGCGTCCGCGGTCTCGACGATGGTGCCGAGGTTCATCACCGCGACGCGGTCGGCGATATGCTTCACCACGGCGAGATCGTGCGAGACGAAGATGTAGGCGAGCTTCAGGCGGTCCTGCAGGTCACGCAAGAGATTGAGGATCTGCGAGCGGATCGAGACGTCGAGCGCGGAGACCGGCTCGTCGCAGATGATCAGCTTCGGTTCGACCGCGAGCGCACGAGCGATGGCGATGCGCTGGCGCTGGCCGCCGGAGAATTCATGCGGGTAGCGGCGCGCGAAGCGTGGCTCGAGGCCAACCAGGCGCAACAGCTCCTCGACCCGCTCGCGGCGGCGTGTCGGCGGCACCAGATCGTGCAGCGCCAGCGGCTCGGTCAGGATCTGGCCCACCGTCATGCGCGGATTGAGTGAGGCGTAGGGGTCCTGGAAGATGATCTGCGCGTCGCGGCGGAAGGCGCGGAGCGCGTCGGCATTGAGCGTGCCGAGATCGCGGCCCTCGAACCGCACGGTGCCGGCATCCGGCTCGATCAGCCGCAGCACCAGCCGGCTGACGGTGGACTTGCCGCAGCCGGACTCGCCGACCAGCGCCAGCGTCTTGCCGGCGTCCACCGTGAAGCTGACGCCGTCGACCGCCTTGACGTGCGCAATCGGCCGGCCAAACACCGAGCGTTCGGCGACGAAATGCTTCACCAGATTGTCGACTTCGAGCAGCGCGGTCATGACACCAGCCGCTCCAGCGGCGCCCTGATGCAGCGCGAGGCGTGGGTCGCGCTCAGCATCGCAAGTGGCGGCGGGGCCTTGGTGCAGGCCTCGGTGACGAAGGGACAGCGCGCAGCGAAGCGGCAGCCGGCGGGCGGGTTCGCCATGTTCGGCACCATGCCCTCGATGGTGGCGAGATGCGTGGTGCGGCGGTCGAGCCGCGGGATCGAGCCGAGCAGGCCGACCGTGTAGGGATGCTGCGGATTGGCGAACAGCTCGTCGACCGGCGCCCGCTCGACGATCTCGCCGGCATACATCACCGCGACCTCGTCGCAGACCTCGGCGACGACGCCGAGGTCGTGGGTGATCAGGATGATCGCAGCGCCGCTCGCGGCTTTCAGCTCGCGCATCAGATCGAGGATCTGCGCCTGCAGCGTGACGTCGAGCGCGGTGGTCGGCTCGTCCGCGATCAGAAGCTGCGGGTCGCAGGCGAGCGCCATCGCGATCATCACGCGCTGGCGCATGCCGCCTGAAAGCTTGTGTGGAAATTCGTCGATGCGCTTCTCGGGCGAGGGGATGTGGACGCGGCGCAAAAGCTCAATGGCGCGCTCGCGCGCCTTGCGCCGCGAGCCGCCGCGGTGACGCAAAATGGTCTCAATGATCTGGTCGCCGATGGTGAAGCTCGGATTGAGCGAGGTCATCGGCTCCTGGAAGATCATCGCAAGCCGATCGCCGCGCAGGTCGCGCAGCGTCTCGTCAGGCACGTCGAGCAGGTCGAGGCCGTCGAAGCGGATCGCACCGGAGACGTCTGCGGATTGCTTCGGCAGCAGGCCCATGATCGCAAGCGATGTCACGCTCTTGCCGCAGCCGGATTCGCCGACCAGGCCAAGCGTCGCGCCGTTGGCGACGGAAAGATCGACGCTGTCGACAGCGTGGGTGGTGCGGCCGTCATCGCCGCGGAAGATGACGCGCAGGCCCTCGATCTCGATCAGCGGGCCCGCGCTCATGTCTGGCGCGATCCCTGGTTCGCGATCGCGGCCTCGATGACGGCGCGGTCGGTGATCCCGGCCGGATTGTCGCGGGTGGGCATGAACCCTCGGAAATGCACCCAGCGCTCGCGGCTGACGGCCTCGAGCCGCTCCAGCTCGCGCAACGGATCGGTATGGTCGTCAACGCGCAGGTCGAGCGCCGGCCAGTCCTCGGTGCCGTGGATCAAAAGCGCCGCCGACTGCTTGCCGCGCTGGTCGCCACCGGCAGCCTCGCCGGCGAACATCGCCTTGATGAGGCGTTGCGCGAACGGAAGCCGCGCGCTGTCGGCATAGACCCGCGCGGTCTCGTCAAGCACGGCGGGGCCGGCCAGCATGTTGCCGGCGATCGAGAAGCCGTCACCCGAGATATGGCCGAACCAGTCGACGCAGTCCTTGCCGGAATGCGCCGCGATTCGGCCCTTGGCGTCCATGATGTGGACCTGGCGGCTGTCGCGGCCGGCGTCGCCGGCGAGCAGCGCCATGATGACGTCGTGCGGACTCTTGCCGTCGCGCAGCAGCTTCACGCCGTCGATCCCGTAATAGGGGTTGACCAGCGCCTGCGTCGCGATCGCGCCGAAACCGGCCGCGATATGCGGCACCAGCGCGCCGACGGCAAAGAACCGCGTCGCAACCGCGACGCCGAGCTGGCCGGTGGCGCTGTCGCGGGCGATGATCGACCAGGTCATCTCGGAACCTTTGAGTTGACCACGATGCGATCCGACTGGATCGCGTCATGGCCTCTCCTCTTATCTTGACGCATTTTCTTCACGCGAACCGGTACCCACTTCGCTCGAAAACGCTCTAGCGGCCTGCCGCGTAGCCCTGCATGCCGCGTGGATTGGCGGCGGCGCGGCGGCGGGGGCCGACCTTCGAGGCCGCGGTAAGGCGGCCTTCCGACCAGTCGGGACCAATCTCCACCACATGGCCGCGCCGCTTCAACTCGTCGATCGTTGCCCTCGGCACCCGGTTCTCCAATACGAGCACGCCGGGACGCGCGGTGCGCGGCCAGAACGAGATCGGGAAATGCTCGGAGTGCCAGGCCGGCGCGTCGATCGCCTCTTGCAAATTGAGCTTGGCATGGACGTGCCGCAGGAAGAATTGCGTGATCCACTGATCCTGCTGGTCGCCGCCGGGCGAACCCCAGGCGAGATAGGGCTGGCCGTCGCGCAGCGCCATGCTCGGCGACAGCGTGGTGCGCGGACGCTTGCCCGGCGCCAGCGCCGCCGGGTGGTTCTCCTCCAGCCAGAACATCTGGGCGCGGCTGCCGAGGCAGAAGCCGAGTTCGGGAATGACCGGCGAGGATTGCAGCCAGCCGCCCGACGGCGTCGCCGAGATCATATTGCCGGCCTTGTCGATGATGTCGAAATGCACGGTGTCGCCGCGCACCTCGCCAAAGCGGCCGACCGTCGGTTCGCCGGCGCCCATCGCGCCGACCGCCTCGCGATGGCCCTCGGCGCGGCGCAGTTTGACGACGGCACCGAAACCTTCGACCGAGCCGGGACGGAAATCGAGCGAGGCCTTGTCCTTCGAGATCAGCTTGCGTCGCTCGTCGTTATAGGCGTCCGACAGCAGCGTCTCGATCGGAATATCAGTGAATTTGGGATCGCCATAGAACGTCTCGCGGTCGGCATAGGCGAGCTTGGCGCATTCGATCTGCAGATGGATGAAGTCTGGGCCGGTGGGATCGAGCCCGTCGAGGTCGAAGCCCTTCAGGAGCGCGAGCTGCTGCAGCATCACCGGGCCCTGGCTCCAGACGCCGGCCTTCTGCACCGTGTAGCGGCCATAGTCGTAGGTCAGCGGCGCCTCGATGGTCGGCTGCCAGCGCGCCATGTCGTCGGCGGTGAGCACGCCGCGATGCGGCGAACCGGAGACGTCCATGACCTCCTGGGTGCGGCAGAACTTGTCGATCGCCTCGGCGACGAAGCCCTTGGACCAGGATTGCCGTGCACGCTCGATCTGCACGATGCGATCGCCGCCGGCGCTTTCGGCCTCGTTGAGGATGCGGGCGTAGGTCGCCGCGAGCGTCTTGTTGGTGAAGATGGTGCCGGGTTTCGGCACCTCGCCATTCGGCAGGTAGACGTCGGCCGACGTCGTCCAGTATGTCCGGAATAATTGCTCGACGGTCTTGATCGTGGCAGAGGCGCGCTCGACCAGCGGATAGCCGTCGCGGGCATAGGCGATCGCGGGCTCGAGCACGTCGCGTAGCCTCATCGTGCCGTAGTCGCGAAGCAGCAGCATCCAGGATTCGAACGTGCCGGGCACGCAAGCCGCGAGCAGGCCGGTGCCGGGCACCATGTCGAGGCCTTCGCTGCGGTAATGCGCGATCGTCGCCTTGGCCGGCGCCGGGCCCTGGCCGCAGATGACCTCGGTCTTGCCGCGTTTCACGTCGTGCACGATGATCGGGACGTCGCCGCCCGGTCCGTTCAGGTGCGGCTCGACCACCTGCAGCGTGAAGGCGGCGGCAACGCCGGCGTCGAAGGCGTTGCCGCCCCTCTCCAGCATCGCCATGCCCACGGCGGTCGCGATCCAGTGCGTCGAGGTGACGACCCCGAAGGTGCCTTCGATCTCAGGCCGTGTGGTGAACGGATCGGGATTGATGTTGCTCATGAGGCGTCACCGTTAAGTAAGTGTTTTTTTGCGGCCGCGGCAATTGATCACAGGCGGACCGCAATGCCAACCGTTTGGTTGACATGGCCACCTCGCATCCGCGTGATCACGCCGGAACGGCGGCGGCGTGGGTTGGATCGTTGACTGCGTGGCAGGCGACACCGTCGATCAGTTCCGGCGCCTTCCGGCGGCACAGATCGAACGCCAGCGGGCAGCGCGGATTGAAGGCGCAGCCCGGCGGCGGGTCGATCGGGTTGGGGATTTCGCCCTTGACCGGAATGCGCTGCCGGCCGGACATCGCGAGATCGGGAACCGCGCCGAGCAGCATTCTGGTGTAGGGCATCCTGGGATTGTCGAAGAGCTGCCGCCCTTCCGCGATCTCGACGATACGGCCGAGATACATCACGCCGATCCGCGTCGCCATGTGGCGGACGACCGCGAGGTTGTGGCTGATGAGCAGATAGGTCAGGCCGAACTTGTCCTGCAGGTCGCGCATCAGATTGAGGATCTGCGCCTGCACGGAGACGTCGAGCGCCGAGGTCGGCTCGTCGCAGACGATGAATTCGGCCTCCGAGGCGAGCGCGCGAGCAATCGCGATGCGCTGGCGCTGGCCGCCGGAGAATTCGTGCGGGAATTTGAGGCCGTCGTCGGGATGCAGGCCGACCAGCGAGAGCAGTTCGCCGACGCGGGCCTTGATGTCGCGCTCGCCTTCGATCAGCGCGAAGGCGCGGATCGGCTCGGCGACGATCGCATCGACCCGGAAGCGCGGATTGAGGCTCGCATAGGGGTCCTGGAAGATCATCTGGATGCGGCGGCGAAGACGGCGGCGGGCCTGCGCCTGCCGGGGATCCGTCATCGAGACGCCGTCGATCACGACCTCGCCGGAACTCGGCGGCAGCAGGCCGACGACCATGCGCGCGACGGTGGTCTTGCCGGAGCCGGATTCGCCGACCAGCGCGAAGGTCTCGCCGCGCTTGATGTCGAAGGTGACGCCATCGACCGCCTTCAGGAATTCGAGCTGGCCGCCTTCGAGCACGCGGTTGAGCCACGGCTTCGACACGTCGAACACGCGGCGCAGGTTCTTCACGTCGATCAACGCCGCGCTCATGCCGCACTCTCCTTCGCGGTGTCGAACAGGTGGCAGGCGACCGATTGCGCGCCCTGCCGGATCGGCTCCGGCCGCTCGACGCGGCAGCGATCGAAGGCAAATGCGCAGCGCGGGTTGAACGGGCAGCCCGGCGGGATGGCGGACAGCCGCGGCATGGCGCCCGGGATCTGCACCAGCCGCTTGTCTTCGCTTGAGAGCGTCGGGATCGCGCCCATCAGGCCCCTGGCGTAGGGATGCAGCGGATTGCGCACCACGTCCTGCACCGGGCCGATCTCGGCGATGCGGCCCGAATACATCACCGCGACGCGGTCGCAGGTTTCCGCGATCACGCCCATGTCATGGGTCACAAGCATCACCGCCGTGCCGTGGTCGCGGCCGAGCCGCTTGATCAGCGAGATGATCTGCGCCTGCACTGACACGTCGAGCGCGGTGGTGGGCTCGTCGGCGATGATCAGCTCCGGCTCGGCGCAGATTGCGAGCGCGATCACGACGCGCTGGCGCATGCCGCCGGAGAATTCGTGCGGATAGCCGTCGATGCGCTTTTCCGGCGCGGGAATGCCGACCTCGGCGAGCAGATCGATCGCGCGCCTGCGCGCGGCGGATTCCGAGAGATTGGTGTGGGTGCGGATGGTCTCGATGATCTGGTCGCCGACCCGGTAGAGTGGATTGAGGCTCGTCAGCGGATCCTGGAAGATCATGCCGATCCGCTTGCCCCTGACGCGGCGGATCTCCTCCGGGGGCAGATGGTCGATGCGGGTCCCCGACAGCTCGATCTCGCCGGCCGAAATGCGGCCGGGCGGGTCGATCAATCCAATCACGGCAAGGCCGGTGACCGATTTGCCGGCACCGGACTCGCCGACGACGCCGAGCACCTCGCCCTTGGCGATGTCGAAGGACACGCCGTTGATGGCGTGCAAGGTGGCGCGGCGGGTGACGAATTCCACCTCGAGATTACGCACGGAAAGGACAGGAGCGATCATCGGAGCTTCGGGTTGAGCGCGTCGCGCAGCCAGTCGCCGAGCAGGTTGATGGACAGGATCAGGCCCGCGAGCGCGAAGCCCGGGAAGGCGACGATCCACCATTCGCCGGCGAACAGATAGTTGTTGCCGATCCGGATCAGCGTGCCGAGCGAGGGCATGGTGTCGGGCATTCCGGCGCCCAGGAACGACAGCGTCGCCTCGGTGATGATGGCGAGCGCGAGGTTGATGGTGGCGATCACGAGGATCGGGCCCGTCGTGTTCGGCAGCACGTGCCGCAGCATGATCTTCGGCGCGGGCAGGCCGATCAATTGGGCGGCCGCTACATAGTCCTTGTTCTTCTCGACCAAGACCGAGCCGCGCACTGTGCGGGCATATTGCACCCAGAAGCTCAGGCCGATCGCAACCACGAGCACGCCGAGCGTGCTCGTCGCATCCAGCCGGTTGCCGAGCACCGACTTGGCGATGCCGTTGACCAGGAGCGCGATCAGGATCGCCGGGAAGGTGAGCTGGACGTCGGCGATCCGCATGATCACGCCGTCGACGGCACCGCCGAAATAACCGGCAACCAGCCCGAGCGCGATGCCGAGCGCGCCGGCAACGATGACGCCGGCCACGCCGACGATCAGCGAAATGCGCAGGCCGTAGAGAATTGCCGAGAGCACGTCGCGGCCCTGCTCGTCGGTGCCGAGCAGGAACGGGCTCTGGCCGTCGGCGGTCCACAATGGCGAGATCCGCGAGTTCATCAGCTGCAACTGTGCCGGGTCGAACGGGTTCTGCACCGCAAGCCAGGACGCGAAGATCGCGAGCAGGAAGAACAGGACCGTGACGGCGGCCGCCACCATGGTCATTTTGGAGCGACGGAACGAATAGAAGATGTCGCTGTCGAGCGCGCGCTTGAGCCAGCCCGCGCCGGGCCGCGACGCGTGCGCGTCGGATTCATTGCGATGGGGGACGACGGCGTCAGACATGGCTCATATCCTCGGCCTCACGTCGCGCGGCTGACGGTCGAGCGCAGGCGCGGATCGACCACGGTGTAGAGAATGTCGACCACCAGATTGATGGTGACGAAGATCAGCGAGACCATCAGCAGATAGGCCGCCATGATCGGGATATCGACGTTTTGCACCGCCTGTACGAACAGGAGCCCCATGCCTGGCCACTGGAACACGGTTTCGGTGATGATCGAGAAAGCAATGACCGAGCCAAACTGCAGGCCGGCCACCGTGATCACGGGGACCAGCGTGTTCTTCAGCGCGTGGCCGAAATGGATCGCGCGCGTGGTCAGGCCGCGTGCGCGGGCGAAGCGGATATAGTCGGTGCGGAGCACTTCCAGCATTTCGGCGCGCACCAGCCGCATGATCAGGGTCATCTGGAACAGGCCGAGCGTGATCGACGGCATGATCAGCGCCTTCAGCCCCGAGAGGGTGAGCAGCCCCGTAGTCCACCAGCCGAGCTTCACCACCTCGCCGCGGCCGAACGAGGGCAGCCAGCCCAGTGTCACCGCGAACAGATATATCAGGAGGATGCCGATCAGGAAGGTCGGCAATGAGATGCCGATCAGCGACACCGCCTGGAATAATTTGGCGAGAACGGTGTCGCGGCGCAGCGCCGAGTAGACGCCCATCAGGATGCCGAACACCATGGCAAACAGCGTGGCGCAGATCGCGAGCTCCAGCGTCGCCGGCATCCGCTCCATCAGGAGCGAGGAGACCGGCAGGCGGAATTGATAGGACACGCCGAACTTGAATTGCACGGCATTGATGAAGTAGCGGCCGAACTGCACGAGCACGGGATCGTCGAGGCCGAGCGACTGCCGGATCGACGCCCGCTCCGCAGCCGAGGTGTCGATCGAGACGATCTGGTTCACGGGATCGCCGGCGAAGCGGAACATCGAGAACGCAATGATGCCCACAGCGATCATGACGCCGATCGCCTGGAGCACGCGACGAAGAGTGAAAGCGAGCATCTCTACCTTTCACTTCTCTTCAGACTTGGCGCCGCGTTGCGCAGCCGGAAAACGAGAAGTCCCGGAAGCAGGCGCTTCCGGGACCCAATTCGCAAGGTCATTCATTCGTCCTGCTTGGTTGCCCAGTACAGCAGGACCTGGTTGTCCGCGCGCTGGGTCAGCTTGACCTTCTTCGCGACGCCCCATGCCAGCGACTGCTGGTGCAGCGGAATGTAGCCGTACTCCTTGATAACGATGTCGTAGGCCTGCTTGATCAACTGGTCGCGCTTGGCGGTGTCGGGTTCGACCAGCACCTTGTCGGTGAGCGCGTCGACCTCCTTGTTGCAATAGCCGCCGAGATTGGCTTCGCCGCGGGTGGCATCCTTCGCATCGTCGCGGCAGCCGAGGATGTCGTGCAGTACGTTGTGCGAGTCTGACGTCGCTGGGGTCCAGCCGAGCATGAAGAACGAGGTCTGATAGCCGCCGGGCTTCAGGACTTTGGCGAAATACTGCGCTTTCGGCTGTGCCAGCAGATTCACCTTGACGCCGATGCGGGCGAGCATGCCGACCACCGCCTGGCAGATCGCGGCGTCGTTGACGTAGCGATCGTTCGGGCAATCCATCGTGACCTCGAAGCCGTCGGGATAGCCGGCCTCGGCCAACAGCTTCTTGGCGCCGTCCGGATCGAGCTTCGGCCGGGTGAAATCCTTCGACAGCGGGTAGAGCTGCGGCGCGATCATCAGCACCGAGGGCGTCGACATGCCGCGCATGACGCGATTCTTGATCAGCTCGACGTCGATCGTCTTGTAGATTGCCTCGCGGACGCGGACGTCCTTGAAGGGGTTCTTGCCCTTGACGTTCGAGTACAGGAGTTCGTCGCGCGCCACGTCCATGCCGACGAAGATCGTGCGGATTTCCGGTCCGGTCATGACCGCGGCGTTGCCGCTCGAATTGACGCGCTGGATGTCCTGGATCGGAACCGGCTCGATGACGTCGACTTCGCCGGAGAGCAGCGCGGCGACGCGCGTGGCGTCGGAGGCGATCGGCGTAAAGATGATCTCCTTGAGATTATGCTCCGGCTTGCGCCAGTAGTTCGGGTTCACCTTGTAGACGGTCTTCACGCCGGGCTGGTGGCTCTCGATGGTGAAGGCGCCGGTGCCGTTCTCGTGGAGCGACGCATAACTCGGTGTGGTCGCGGAGGCGGGCGTCGGTGCGACGGAGTTGTTCTCCTCGCACCACTTCTTGTCCATAATGTACCAGCTATCCCATTGCGAGATCAGGATGGGATTGGGCGAGTCCAGCGTCACGTCGACCGTGTAATCGTCGACCTTGGCGAACTTGGCGTCGGCCGGAACGTTGCTGAGGAAGTTCGAGCCCTTGGCGCGGACGCGCTCGGCGGAGAACAGCACGTCATCAGCGGTGAAGGGGTCGCCATTGTGGAATTTCACGCCCTTGCGCAAATGGAAGCGCCATTTGGTCGGGGTCAGCGTCTCCCAGCTTTCCGCCAGCCCGGGGACGATCTTCAGGTCCTTGTCGCGGGCGATCAGTCCCTCATAGACATGGCCGTGGTGGGCGATCGTGGTGGATTCCTTCAGCGTATAGGGGTCGAGAGACTTGAGTTCGCCCTGGTTGGCGTAACGCAATGTCTGGGCCGAAGCCGGCACAGCAAAAGCGACGATCGCGACGGCTGTCGCTGCAAACAAACCCCGACATACGGACATTGATTCCATCCCCATTTTATTGTCCGCCGGTTGAGTGCATCCGGCAGATATTACCTTCCATGTTGCCGAAGTTTGCACGCCGCGCAAGCGCGATTTTCCCAAGAAGGTGATCGGTTTGCGACTGTGCGACGCAACGAGTGGCTTCAGGATAGGCGGCAGGCATAAGCGCGTGACATTCAACTTTCGGAGTGCCGTATGGCGGAACTGAAGGCCGGCGTCGTAGCCCTGAGGGCAGGGATGGTCGGCGTCGGCGCCGCTTTGCACTTGCAAAAACGGGGCCGCGCTGTGGTCCTGATCGACCCGTCACCGCCCTGCCGGTGAAGAGATGCGCTTCGGCAATGCTGGACTCGTCGAATGAGCGACCGTCTTTCCCGCCATGTTGCCGCGTGATTTCGACGAAATCCTCGGCTGCGCGCTGAACCGCAAGCCGCATGTCCGCTCCGGATTTCCTGCCGTGGCTCGTGCGCCGTTTTGCCGCCTCCTCACCGGCGCGGGCACCCATGAGTGCGCGAGCGGGATTGCCGCGGATCAGGCAGAGCCTGATTGAACATGAGGCACTGGCCGCAGAGGCCGGCATGCCGGACTTGTTGTGCAAGACCGGCTGGCTCAAGATTGGCCGCCGGGGCCGGCTGGACCCCGTTTGCCGACACCGGGCCCCTTTGCGGCAGAGCGGTTTGGTTGACCATAACGGATGATTGAGGCCGACTTTGCCCCCAGGGCGGTTCGGGTCGCTTGCGTGACGAGCCCAGTCGCGGCGATACTGACGCTATTCAGGGCGCATTTGAGGAGGCGGGTATGAAGGTCAATATCGAGATAGATTGCACGCCCCTCGAAGCGCGGCAGTTCATGGGCCTGCCGGACGTGTCGCCGATGCAGACTGCCGTCATGGACAAGCTGCAGCAACAGATGGTCTCGAACATCGAGAAAATCTCGCCGGAATCGCTGATGCAGAGCTGGTTCACCTTCGATCCCAAGATCGCCGAACGCTTTCAGGACATGTTCGTGACGATGGCCGGCCTCGGCGGCATGGGCAAGAAGGACAAGAAATAGGGGCGCGGCCATGGACGGGAGCGCTGAGGTGACCGAACGCCGATTGCGCCCGCCGAGCCTACTGCTGATGCTCGCGGAAGCGCGCAGCGTGTTCGAGCTCAATTCGAGCCTCTTGCTATCGCCGCTCCTGCTGCAGGCGCCGAGGGGCGATGGCCACCCGGTGCTGGCGCTGCCGGGCTTCCTCGCCAGCGACCTCTCGATGGCGCCGATGCGGCGCTATCTGAAGGAACTCGGCTACGACGCCTACGCCTGGAACATGGGTCGCAATTTCGGTGGTGTCGCCTCCAGGCGCGGCGCGCTGCGCGATCTGTTGAAGCGGGTTCACGACTCAAGTGGCCGCAAGGTCTCGATCGTCGGCTGGAGCCTCGGCGGCATCTATGCGCGCGACCTGGCGCTGCAGATGCCCGACATGGTGCGCTCGATCATCACGCTCGGCAGCCCGTTCGCCAACGATATCAGGGCCACCAACGCGACGCGGCTCTACGAGCTTTTGTCCGGCGAAGCGGTGGACGACATCCCGGAGATCCGTGCGGCGATCGCCGGCGACATGCCGGTGCCGGCGACCTCGATCTACTCCCGCACCGACGGTATCGTGAACTGGCGCACCAGCCTGCTGCGGCCGTCGGCGACCGCGGAGAACATCGAGGTGCATTTCGCCAGCCATATCGGGCTCGGCGTCAATCCCGCCGCGCTATGGGCGGTCGCCGACCGCCTGGCGCTCCCCGAGGGTGAATTCAGGCCTTTTGACCGGTCCGGCCCGTTTGCCATTGCTTACGGGGCGGCAGAGAATGCACTATCCTGACTGAGTGACGAGAAGCGCCGCCAAGGCGCCCGTTGGTTCCCGGAGGAAATCATGAGCGACGCCAAGAAGCTGTCCTCGCTGGACGCATCGTTTCTCTATCTCGAAACGCCGGAAATGCCGATGCATGTCGGCAGTATGGCGATCTTCCGCCTGCCCGATGGCTACAAGGGCGACTTCTTCGAAGAATTCAAGGCGATGATCGCCTCGCGGCTGCACGTTGCGCCGATCCTGAAGGCGCGCCTGCAAAAGGCGCCGCTCGACATCGATCATCCGTCCTGGGTCGAGGACGATCAGTTCGACATCGACCGCCACATCTTCCGCGCCAGCCTGCCCGCGCCGCGCGACCGTGCCACGCTGGAGCGCATCGTCGGCTGGATGCATGCCAAGCTGTTGAACCGCGCCCGCCCGCTCTGGGAGTTCTACGTGTTCGAGGGCATGAAGGACAACGAGATCGGGCTCTATTCCAAGATGCACCACGCCTGCATCGACGGCGGCGCCGGAGCTGCGCTGACCAGCATGATCTACGACCTGACGCCGGTGCCGCGGGAGGTCGACCCGCCGACCGCGAAGAAGGTCGCGCCGGAACCGCGCGACATCGCGGCCAATCTGATCGACGCCTATCAGCAGCTCTGGACCCAGCCGTTCGAGGCGGCGGCCGCGGCGCAGAAGGGCCTGGAGTTGCCGCGTTCCGGCAAGAGCGACCTCGGCTCGATCCTGTTCGACAACGCCATGTTCCAGATCGAGAACGCGGTGAAGTTCGCCGGCAGCATGCCGACCGTGCTGAAGAGCCTGTCGGACGTCGTCGCCAAGATCGCGGATCCGAAGTCGCGCGAGAGCCTGCAGGCCATGGCCTCGCCGCCGACCATGCTCAACAAGGCGATTTCGTCGGAGCGCAGCTTTGCCGGCACCTCGGTCTCGCTGTCGCGGGCCAAGGCGCTCGCCAAGCAGGCCGGCGGCAAGCTCAACGACGTGGTGCTGGCGCTCGCCTCCGGCGTGGTGCGGCGCTATCTGATCAGCCAGGGCGGCCTGCCGAACAAGTCGCTGACGGCAGCCGTGCCGATCTCGCTGCGCGAGGAGGGCAACGCCGATTCGAACAACCAGGTGTTCGGCATGATCTGCGCGATCGCGACCAACGTGGAGGATCCCAAGGCGCGGCTGGAGGCCATCATCGCGCAGTCGACCAAGTCGAAGGAGATGTCGCATCCGCTGCGCGCCCTGATGCCGCAGGTCTCCAACATCTCGATGCTCGGCGCGCCGATCCTGGTGCAGATTCTGGCGCTGCTCTACAGCCGCTCCGACCTCTCCAACGTGCTGCCGCCGTCGGCCAACATTACCGTATCCAACGTGCCGGGACCGCGGCAGACGTTGTATGCGGCGGGTGCCGAGCTCCTGCACATCTTTCCGGTCTCGATCTCGACCCACGGGATCGCGCTCAACATCACCGTGCAGAGCTACCGCGACCAGCTCGATTTCGGCTTCATCGCCGGCGCCAACATCATTCCCCATGTCCAGGTTTTGTGCGACATGCTGCCGCTTGAATTCGATGCACTCGAGGCGGCGTTCGCGCCTCCGCCTGCCGACATCAAGGGCGCGGCCGAGTAGGGGGTTGCGATGATCAATATGCCGCCGCTGCAGTTCGCCGAGACGAACGGCATCCGCATGGGGTTCTACGAAGCCGGCCCCAAGACCGACACACCGCCGGTGGTGCTCTGCCACGGCTGGCCTGAGCTCGCCTTTTCCTGGCGGCACCAGATCAAGGCGCTGGGCGAGGCCGGCATCCGCGTGATCGCGCCGGACCAGCGCGGCTATGGCGCGAGCGACCGGCCGGAGCCGGTCGAGGCCTACGACATGGAGCACCTGACCGGCGACCTCGTCGGCCTTCTCGATCACCTCAAGATCGACAAGGCGATCTTCGTCGGCCATGACTGGGGCGGCTTCGTCGTCTGGCAGATGCCGCTCCGCCACCCCTCGCGCGTCGCCGGCGTCGTCGGCGTCAACACGCCGCATTGGGATCGCGCGCCGATGGACCCGATCACGCTGTTCCGTCAGCGCTTCGGCGAGCACATGTACATCGTCCAGTTTCAGGATCCGGCGCGCGAGCCTGACAGGATCTTCGGCAGCCGGGTCGAGCAGACGTTCGACGCCTTCATGCGCAAGCCGGTCGCCCGCCCGCCCGGTGCGCCGGAGGAACAGCCGATCGCCGGCGTCGGCGCGTCGGCCCGGCTCAATCTGGCGTTCCCGCAGATGATCGCGAATTACGACGCCAGCCATGATCCGCGGACGCCGATCCTGACGGCGGAGGAGAAGAAGGTGTTCGTCGACACTTTCATGAAGACCGGCTTCACCGGCGGCATCAACTGGTATCGCAACTTCACCCGCAACTGGGAACGCTCGGCGGGGCTCGACCACACCGTACGGGTGCCGGCGCTGATGATCATGGCCGAGAACGACGCGGTGCTGCCGCCGTCGGCCGCCGACGGCATGGAGCGGCTGGTGCCGGACCTGGAGAAATACCTGGTCCGCGACAGCGGCCATTGGACGCAGCAGGAGAAGCCCGAAGAAGTCAGCGCCAAGCTGATCGAGTGGCGTAAACGAAGGTTCGGATAGGCGTCATCCCGAGGTGCGCGCCAGCATCAGTGCGCTTCGAAGGATGAAGGGGACAGGAGCAAGCGGCCATCCTTCGAGACGCGCGCGTTGCGCGCTCCTCAGGATGACGGCGCGTAGTAAGGGGGCGCTTCCAACATGGCATCCGGCAACAGACTGAGTCCGATCCCGCATCCGCCGACGAAGCCGGTGGTCGGCAACATGCTGTCGCTGGATTCGACGGCGCCGGTACAGGATCTGGTGCGGCTCTCCAAGGAGCTCGGTCCGATCTTCTGGCTCGACATGATGGGCGCGCCGCTCGTGATCGTGTCCGGCCACGACCTCGTCGACGAACTGTCCGACGAAAAGCGCTTCGACAAGGCGGTACGCGGCTCGCTGCGCCGAGTGCGCGCGGTCGGCGGCGACGGCCTGTTCACCGCCGACACCAAGGAGCCGAACTGGAGCAAGGCGCACAACATCCTGATGCAGCCGTTCGGCAACCGCGCGATGCAGTCCTATCACCCGAGCATGGTCGACATCGCCGAGCAACTCGTGAAGAAATGGGAGCGGCTGAACGCCGACGAGGAGATCGACGTCGTCCACGACATGACGGCGCTCACGCTCGACACGATCGGCCTGTGCGGTTTCGACTACCGCTTCAATTCGTTCTACCGCAAGGACTACCACCCCTTCGTGGAAGCGCTGGTCCGCTCGCTCGAGACCATCATGATGACCCGCGGCCTGCCGTTCGAGGGCCTGTGGATGCAAAAGCGGCGCAAGACGCTCGGTGAAGACGTCGCCTTCATGAACAAGATGGTCGACGAGATCATCGCCGAGCGGCGCGGCAGTACGACTGCGACCGACGACAAGAAGGACATGCTGGCGGCGATGATGACCGGCGTCGACCGCGCAACCGGCGAGCAGCTCGACGACGTCAACATCCGCTACCAGATCAACACCTTCCTGATCGCAGGCCACGAAACCACCTCCGGCCTGCTGTCATGCACGATCTATGCGCTGTTGAAGCATCCCGACGTGCTGAGGAAGTGCTACGAGGAGGTGGATCGCGTCCTCGGGCCCGACGTCAACGCGAAGCCGACCTATCAGCAGGTCACGCAGCTCACCTACATCACGCAATGCCTGAAGGAGGCCTTGCGGCTGTGGCCGCCGGCGCCGGCCTATGGCATCGCGCCGCTGACCGACGAGACCATCGGCGGCAAGTACAAGCTCAAGAAGAACACTTTCATCACCATTCTGGTGATGGCGCTGCATCGCGATCCCAGCGTCTGGGGCCCGAACCCCGACAAGTTCGATCCGGAGAATTTCAGCCGCGAGGCGGAGGCCAAGCGGCCGATCAATGCGTGGAAGCCGTTCGGCAACGGCCAGCGCGCCTGTATCGGCCGCGGCTTTGCGATGCATGAGGCGGCGCTTGCGATCGGGATGATCCTGCAACGCTTCAAGCTGATCGACGTGCACCGCTACCAGATGCACCTGAAGGAGACGCTGACGGTCAAGCCCGACGGCTTCAAGATCAAGGTGCGGCCGCGCGACGACAAGGATCGCGGCGCATTCGTCGGCAGTGCGGGAACGGCGGAGGCGGCCCCGAAGGCACCGCGCGCGCCGACCACGCGCCCCGGCCACAACACGCCGATGCTCGTGCTCTACGGCTCCAACCTCGGCTCCGCCGAGGAATTGGCGACGCGCATGGCCGACCTCTCCGAGATCAATGGGTTTGCGACACGCCTTGGCCCGCTCGACGACTATGTCGGCAAGCTGCCGGAGGAGGGCGGCGTCCTGATCATCTGCGCCTCCTACAATGGCGCGCCGCCCGACAACGCCACGCAATTCGTCAAATGGCTCGAAAGCGACCTGCCGAAGGACGCCTTCAGCAAGGTTCGCTACGCGGTGTTCGGCTGCGGCAACAGCGACTGGGCCGCGACCTACCAGTCGGTCCCCCGCCTGATCGACGAGAAGCTGACCGCGCATGGCGCGCGCGCGGTCTATCCGCGCGGCGAGGGCGACGCGCGCAGCGACCTCGACGGCCAGTTCCAGAAATGGTTCCCGGAGGCGGCAAAGGTTGCGACGAAGGAATTCGGCATCGACTGGAATTTCACCCGCACCGCCGAGGACGAGCCGCTTTACGCGATCGAGCCGGTGGCGCAGGGCGCGGTCAACACCATCGTCACCCAGGGCGGCGCGGTGCCGATGAAGGTGCTCGTCAACAACGAGCTGCAGAACAAGTCCGGTGCCAACCCGTCGGAGCGGTCGACCCGCCATATCGTGGTCGAGCTGCCGGCCAACCTGAAATACTGTGTCGGCGATCACCTCAGCGTGGTTCCGCGCAACGATCCGACGCTGGTCGATTCCGTCGCGCGCCGCTTCGGCTTCCTGCCGGCCGACCAGATCCGTCTGCAGGTCTCCGAGGGCCGCCGCGCGCAATTGCCGGTCGGTAATGCCGTGTCGGTCGGGCGGCTGCTCACCGAATTCGTGGAACTGCAGCAGATCGCGACCCGCAAGCAGATCCAGATCATGGCCGAGCACACACGCTGCCCGGTGACGAAGCCGAAACTCATGGCCTATGTCGGCGACGACGATGCGTCGGCCGAGCGCTATCGCACCGAGGTGCTGGGCAGGCGCAAATCGGTGTTCGACCTGCTGGAGGAATATCCGGCCTGCGAGCTGCCGTTCCACCTTTACCTGGAGATGCTGTCGCTGCTTGCGCCGCGCTACTACTCGATCTCGTCGTCGCCGGCGGGCGAAGCGTCGCGTTGCAGCGTCACCGTCGGCGTGGTCGAGGCGCCGGCAAGCTCGGGCCGCGGCATCTACAAGGGCGTCTGCTCGAACTATATGGCACGCCGCCGCGCCGGCGACACGGTCCATGCCACGGTGAAGGAGACCAAGGCGGGCTTTCGCCTGCCCGACGATAATACGGCGCCGATCATCATGATCGGACCGGGCACCGGCTTGGCGCCGTTCCGCGGTTTCCTGCAGGAGCGCGCCGCGCGCAGGGCGCAGGGCGCGACGCTCGGACCTGCGATGCTGTTCTTCGGCTGCCGCCATCCGGAGCAGGACTTCATCTACGCGGACGAGCTCAAGGCGTTCGCGGCCGACGGCATCTGCGAGCTCTACACCGCGTTCTCGCGCACCGACGGCCAGAAGACCTATGTGCAGCATCTGGTGGCCGCACAGAAGGATCGGGTCTGGGACCTGATCCAGAACGGCGCGATCATTTATGTCTGCGGTGATGGCGGCAAGATGGAGCCGGACGTCAAGGCGACGCTGATGTCGATCTATCGCGAGCGTAGCGGTGCCGATGCCGACGCCGCCGCGCGATGGATCGATGATCTCGGCGCGAAGAACCGCTATGTGCTTGATGTGTGGGCAGGCGGATAGCAGGGTCTTGTAGCCCGGATGGAGCGCAGCGAAATCCGGGGTAATCTTCCGCATATGGGGCAGCCCCGGATTGCGCTCCGCTCCATCCGGGCTACGGCGTAATAGCGCTTTGCGCACTTCCTGCCAGCTGGTCGTGCTACAAGCCGTCGCATGATTCCGTGGGAAAAGATCGACACCGCACGTATTCCCGGCACCGCCGGTGAACTGCGGCTCATGCGGCGGGGCCGCGAATTCTCCATCATGCTCGGCACCAACGAGTTGATGAACAGCCGCCTCAGCGGGTCTGAAGCTGCGCTCGCCACACTGGCCGTCAGGAAAATTGAAGCGGTCGCGAAGCCGCATGTGCTGATCGGCGGATTGGGCATGGGCTTTACGCTTCGGGCAGCGCTCGCCGCATTGGGAGCTAATGCGCGGATCGTCGTGGCCGAACTTGTACCAGCCATGGTTGCCTGGGCGAGGGGACCGATGGCGGAGATCTTCGGCGACAGCCTCGGCGATCGGCGCTTGAGCATTCGGGAGACCGATGTCGCCGACGTGATCCGGTCGCATCCGCGAACCTTCGATGCGATCCTGCTTGATGTCGACAATGGCCCGGAGGGGTTAACGCGGAAGGCCAATGATGCGCTGTATAGTTCCGCCGGATTGCAAGCGGCGCATGCGTCGTTGCGGCCTCGCGGCGTGCTCGCGGTCTGGTCTTCCGGCCCCAATCCGTCCTTCACGAAACGTCTGCGCGCGGCCGGTTTCGAGGTCAACGAGGTCGCCGTGCGCGCCACCGGAAGAGGCCGCGGCGCGCGCCATGTGATCTGGGTTGCAACGAAGGTATAGGTTTTGCGTTTGTAGCCCGGATGTAGCGAAGCGAAATCCGGGGGCAGTCGATCCGCGTGTGAAACTGTCCCGGATTGCGCTGCGCTCCATCCGGGCTACGGGAGCGCCTCAAAACATGGTATTGCCGTTCGCCGGGTTTTCCGGAATCGGCTGCGCGACGTCCCAGTGCTCGACGATCTTGCCGTTCTCGAGCTTGAAGATGTCGACGATCGCGGTGCCCCTTGTGCCGGGCTCGCGCACGGCATGAACGTGCAGGATCACGTGGTCGCCGTCGACGAATGAGCGCTTGATCTCGCTATGCGAGTTCGGGAACTTGTCGCGCAGGAAGGCGATGAACTTGCGGAAGCCTTCGGAGCCGTCGGCGGCGTTGGGATTGTGCTGCACATAGCGGTCGCCGACATAGGCCAGCGCGGCGTCGGCGTCCTTCTGGTTCAGCCCTTTCTCGTAGAAGGCCAATACGGCTTTCCGGTTGGCTTCCTGCTGAGCCTCGCTCGATGCCGCACTGGCCGCAGGGGCTGCGAGCGCAAGGAGGATGGCGGCGGCAATCGCCGTCCGCGGGCGGAACAAGGCATTCATCTGAAGGCTCCCGGTAACCGATGGTGCGCGTCGCACGCAGCGCCTTGTATAAGCTCCGCGCTTCCGGCCCGGAAGAACGCACCTTGACGTCACATGGTTACCCCTCGGAAACCCCTGTCCGGAATTCACCTCCTGCGAATCGCCGTGAGGTCACGCCGCCTTCGCCGCCGCGCCATGTGCGTGCTTGTCGATCGCGTCGATGATCTGCGGCCACATCGGGATCGGCAGCGCGTGGCCCATGCCTTCGATCATCAGGAGCTTTGCGCCTGGTATCGAGGCGGCGGTGTCCTTGCCGCCTTCGGGGCGCACCAACGGATCGACGGTGCCGTGGATCACCAAAGTCGGCGCCTTAACGCTGCGCAGGCGTTCCTTGCGGCTGCCGGAGGCCAGCACCGCGCGGAGCTGGCGGCCGACGCCGGCCGGGTTGAGCCCGCGCTCATAGGTGCGCGCCGCGCGCGCCGGGTCGAGCGCTTCGTCTTCCGGGAACGAGCCAACGCGCAGGATCTTCCAGGTCTGGGCGAAGCGCGCGAAATACTCCTCCTTGGTCGCCGGCGGTGGCGCCATCAGAACAGCGGCCGCCTCGCGGGTCGGCCCCGGCACTTTTGGATTGCCAGTGGTCGACATGATCGAGGTCAGTGATCGCACGCGCTCGGGAAACGAGATCGCGATCTCCTGCGCGATCATGCCGCCCATCGAGGCGCCGATGATGTGCGCCGACTTGATACCGAGTGTATCCATCAGCCCGACCGTGTCCCTGGCCATGTCGATCAGGCGGTAGGGCGCCGCGACCGGGATCTTCAGGAAGCGCAGCTTGAGCAGTTCAAGCGCGGTCAGCCGCTTGCCACCGGTCATGTGCGAGGATTTGCCGATGTCGCGGTTGTCGAAGCGGATGACGCGGAAGCCGCGTGCGGCAAGCTGCCGGCAGAATTCGTCGTCCCAATGGATCATCTGGGCGCCGAGGCCCATGATCAGCAGCAGCGGTTCTCCGGTCGCATCACCGAAGATCTCGTAGCAGATGTCGATGCCGTTGGCCCGGGTGATTTGCGGCAACTGATGGGCGAGCGTGGTCACTGGCTGTCCCCTGATCGTATCGCGGTCAGACCTCTATGCCACGGTTTGACGCAGCGCAGAAGGCTTTCGATCGCGCTGCTAACAGCACGCAGTTGACCGATCAGCGACAACGGTGTGGTATGCGCAAAACAAAGCGGAAGCGCGACAAGCGCTCGAAAGTTGGTTTGGAGGAGCGCCGAAATGGCCGACAAGGGCAACGACCCTGCCGTGATCTGGCAGACGATGATTGGCGAGATGGAGAAGGGTTTCAACGCCTTTGCCAACAAGGCGATGGCATCGCCGGAATTCTCCAAGGCGATGAATCAGGCCGGCGGCATCGCGGCGGGCGCCCAAAGGCAGATGTCCGAGCTGATGGAGAAATATCTGCTCGCGATGAATCTGCCGAGCCGCGCGCAGCTCGTCGGCATGGCCGAGCGCCTGCAATCCATCGAGGGCCAGCTCAACGAGATCAAGGCGCTCTTGCAGCAGGTGCATCACAATTCGCTGGCGCCCGACGACAGCTACGGCGCAACGGCGCGCCCGCCGCGCACCAAGCGTCCGCCATCCGAGGGAGAGCCAAAATGAATGCTCCCACAGGGTTTGATTTCGTATCGATCTCGGAACGCGTGCAGTCCGAGGTGCAGCGCGCGATCCAGCGCAGCATCAAGGGCGTCGAGTATTTCTCGACCACCGGCCCGTCGCTCGGCTCGACGCCGAAGGACGTGCTGCATTCGCGCGGCACCATGAACCTCTATCACTACCGGCCGCTCGCGAGCGAAGTCTATCGCGTACCGGTCCTGATCGTGATGGCCACCACCAATCGCGGCTACATCCTCGACATGGTGCCGGGCCAGAGCTTCATCGAATTCCTGCTCAAGCACGGCTACGACGTCTATATGCTGGACTGGACCGCGCCGAAGCCCGAGGAGAAGTCGCTTCGCATGGAGGACTACGTCCTCGACTTCATCCCGGAGTCGGTGCGCCGGGTGCAGCAGGATTCCGGCGAGAAGGACATCTCCGTCGTCGGCTATTGCTTCGGCGGCGTATTGGCGCTGCTGTACGGCTCGATCTTCCACGATGGGCCGATGAAGAACCTGATCTGCTTTACCACGCCGATCGACTTCCGCGAGATGACGCTGTTCTCGAATTTCTCCGATCGCCGTTATTTCGACGTCGACGGCCTGATCGACAGCGTCGGCAACATGCCGCCCGAACTGATCCTGCAGTCCTTCGAGATGCTGCGTCCGGCCTCGCGCGCGGCAAGCCAGATACAGCTCTGGGACAACATCTGGAACGACGAGTTCGTGAAGTCCTACCGGATGTTCGACCGCTGGGCGACCGACACGCTGCCGCTAGCCGGCGAATACTTCCGCGCCATCACCAAGGACCTGATGTGGGACAATAAGCTCTACAACGACACCATGACGGTCGGCGGGCGCGAAGCGAAGCTTGCCAACATCAAGGTGCCGATCCTGCATGCGGTTGCCGAGCACGACCACATCGTGCCTTATGACGCGGCAAAACATCTGATCACCAAGATCGGCTCCGAGGACAAGGAGGAGGTGATGCTGAAAGGCGGTCACGTCAGCCTCGTCGCCGGCGCCAATGCCATCAAGCGGCTGTGGCCGAAACTGGACTCCTGGTTGGGCAAGAGATCGACATAAGAGATCAACATGAGTGAACAACGTTCCTATCCGCGTCACGTCAAGACCGACGCCGGCGACATCGAATTCCGTCTGATGACGCGGGCCGATGAGGCCGCGGTCCTCGACTTCGCGCAGAAGCTGCCGACGCATGACCTGCTGTTCCTGCCGCGCAACATCAGCCAGCCCAAGGTGCTGTCGGCCTGGGTCAACGAGATCGAGCGCGGCGACATCACGAGCCTGCTCGCGATCAAGGACGGCACGGTGGTCGGTTGCGGCACGCTGGTGCGCGACCCGCATTCCTGGTCACCCCATGTCGGCGAGATCCGGATGGTGGTGTCGCTTGATGTCCGTGGGCAGGGCGTCGGGCGGGCACTGTCGCAGGAGACCTTCGCCATCGCGCTCGGCGCAGGGCTCGAGAAGTTCTCGGTGCAGATGACGGTCGACCAGCGGGCGGCGATCGCGCTGTTCGAAGGCCTCGGTTTCAAGGCCGAGGCCCTGCTGCGCGACCATGTCCGGGACGCCGACGGCAAGAAGCACGATATCGTCGTGCTCGGCCATAATGTGGCGCTGGTCCGGGCACAGATGGAGGCTTATGGCCTGCCGGACGCGGTTCAGTAGTAATTAGGCACCGTTTATCGCCGGTTCCGCAGGCGACCTGCCGGACTTTTACGCTACTCACGGATTCGTGATATCGCGCTGCAGCATTGATGTTGCGGCGCACCATTAACTATGGCACAACACACCTGCCCCGGGCCAATCCGGACGGGGTGAGCCCATAGCTCAAACCTGAGGATGGAGAGACCCCAATGACCACCGAAACCAATTCCGTGCTTGATAGCGTCAAGGAAGCCTTCGCGCCCGTCACCGAGGCGTTCACCAAGCTCCAGAACCTGGAAGTTCCGGAAGCCGCCCGTGAGTTCGTGAAGAAGCAGGCCGAGACCGCCAAGACTCGCGCTGCCGATGCGTATGCCGGCTCCGAGAAGGTCACCGCCGTGATCGAATCCGCTGTCGCCGGTTCGGTTTCCGAGGCCGCCAAGATCAGCCGCAACATCCAGCAGGCGATCTACCAGGACGCTGAGGCGTTCTTCTCCGGCATCGACAAGCTCGCGTCCGCCAAGTCGCTGAGCGAAGCCGCCCAGATCCAGTCGGACCTGGTCCGTGCGCGTGGCGAAGTGCTCGTCTCGCGGGCGAAGGCCACCACCGAGTATCTCGGCAAGCTCGTCGCCGACGGTGCGAAGTCCGCGCAGGACAACTTCGCCAAGATCTACGGCAAGACCGCCTGATCGCGCTGATCCGACCAACTGCCCATTTCGAAGGCCCGCTTAGGCGGGCCTTCTTTTTGTCGGACGTTTCCATACATCGTGGTCGTCGCGCTCGCCGTCATTGCGAGGAGCGAATGCGACGAAGCAATCCATTTCTCCACGCGTTGCGGCACGGATTGCTTCGCTTCGCTCGCAATGACAGCTAACCTCCTGCCGACGCAAGAGCCCTCGCGAGCATCATGACCCTTCCCGCCGCCCTCATCGCAACTCCAGCTGACGCCGAACGCGCGGCCGAATTGCGTCGCGTGAAGTGGCTGGCGACGGGGGTGCTTGCGGCAACCTTTGCGATCTTCATCGCCTCCAAGGCCATGCTCTCGGTGCACCCCGTCTTCGGCTTCATCGCAGCCTTCGCGGAGGCCGCGACCATCGGGGGGCTTGCCGACTGGTACGCCGTCGTCGCGCTGTTCAAGCGGCCGCTCGGCCTGCCGATCCCGCACACCGCGATCATCCAGAGCAACCAGGAACGCATCGCCGAGAAGCTCGGCGAATTCATCGAGAAGAACTTCCTCGAGGCGGGGCCGGTCGAGGCCAAGCTGCGCGAGATCGATTTCGGCGCCTTCATCGCCGACTGGCTGCGCGACCGCAAGCGGGCGGAGGATCTTTCGCGCTTCGTCTTGCGCATGCTGCCGGAGGCGTTCGCGGCGACCGAGACCTCGGGCCTGATGCAGTTCATCACCCGCCGCGTCACCACCCAGATTCAGTCGATCGATGTTGCGCCGCTTGCCGCCGGCGCGCTGCGCGGTTTTGTGCAGGACGGCAAACACGAGGGCCTGCTCGACGACATCCTGCGCGTCATGCATCAGACGCTGACGCACCCGGAAACCATGGCCGTGATCCGCGACAAGGTCCGCGCCGAGATGCCGACGCTGCTCAAGCTCTATCGCGCCGACAAATTCGTGGTGAACCGCATCATCGCCTCCGCCACAAAATTCTTCGAGGAGGTGCGCAACGATCCCAAGCATCCGTTCCGCGGCGAGTTCGACCGCATGTTGCTCTCCTTCGTGGATCGGCTCGGCAGCGACCGCGCCTTTGCCGATCGCATCGAGGGCCTGAAGCGCGACCTCCTGGCGCGGCCGGAGCTCGCCAATCTCGGACGCACCATCTGGGCCAATGTGAAGGACTTCATCGAGCGCAGCGCGTCCGGCGAGTCGCAGGTGCTGCAGCATCAGCTTGCACGGATGTTCGTCGAGGCCGGCGAGGCGCTGGCGGGCGACGCCGAGCTGCGCGGCGAGATCAATCAGGGACTCGTTGCGATCCTGCGCACCGTCGTCGCCGAGCAGAAGAGCGGCGTCTCGACCTTCATCGCCGACCAGATGAAGGCATGGGACATGGAGCAACTGATCTCCCTGATCGAGGTCAATGTCGGCAAGGACCTGCAATACATCCGCTTCAATGGCTCGCTGATCGGCGGGCTTGCCGGGCTTGCGCTTTACACGCTGGAATACGCATTGCGGCTGTTGTGACCAATTAGGCACGTCGGCGTTTTTAGTTGTGGCAAGTGTGATGTGGGCCGCTTGCAAGAAAGTAATCGCTTCCCTAGCTTTTCACGACAGATTGTTGCGTTGCCGAACGATTCCGTCAGGTTTTGCGTCAACCCACTGACCCATGGCCGGCTGCCGAGACGTAAGGGGCCGACTGAAACAGGAGCTTGAATGTCCGTTGCTGCGCAGACGCTTCGCCCGCCGTCCAGGACGCTGATGTTTCTGGAAGGCCGCGCCATCCACGAACTCGGTGCCTTCCTCGGCGCACTGCCACTGCTGAGCCTCGCGCCACGCGGCGATGGGCATCCGGTGCTGGTGCTGCCTGGGCTCGTGGCTTCCGACATGTCCACGCGCCCGCTGCGCAGCTTCCTCAAGACCAAGGGCTACGCCGTCAGCGGCTGGCGTCAGGGCCGCAATCTCGGTCTGCGCCCCGGCGTGCAGCATGCGATGGTCGACCTGTTGCAGGAGATGAGCGACACGCACGGCCGCAAGGTCTCGCTCGTCGGCTGGAGCCTCGGCGGTCTCTATGCGCGCCAGCTCGCCAAGATGATGCCGGAGCGCGTGCGCCAGGTGATCACGCTCGGCAGCCCGTTCGCCTCGAGCCCGAAGGCGACCAACGCCTGGCGCGTCTATGAGATGGCGAGTGGCCGCAGGGCCGAGGAAGAGGATGCGCGCTTCGGCGGTTCGCTCGCGGGTGCACCGCCGGTGCCGACCACGGCGATCTTCAGCCGCACCGACGGCATCTGCGCCTGGCAGGGTTGCCGCGAGCAGGAATCATCGATGTCCGAAAGCATCGAGGTCGAGAGCAGCCATTGCGGCATGGGCCATCATCCGGCGGTGGTCTACGCGGTCGCCGATCGCCTCGCGCAGGCGGAAGGCGAATGGGCCCCGTTCGACCGCGGCGGCTGGCGCAGCATGATCTATCCGGATCCGAATCGCTGATTACCGTCCGGTTGCGGGCCGCGCTGCTGCGGCTGCGGCCTCATGGTTCGAGATGCGCGGCGTTGCCGCGCTCCTCACCATGAGGGTTAAGACCTCATCCTGAGGAGCGGCGCTTGCGCCGCGTCTCGAAGGATGCAGCCCGCTGTCGCCCACGCGTCCGCATTGTCGTGAATCGGAAAAACGCGGTATGCCTTGAGCATGCCGCAGCCGCTTGACCGCATCGTCGACCAGTTGAAGCGCGAGCCGTCGCGCACGGGCTCCATCGTCATCACCGTGTTCGGCGATGCCATCGTGCCGCGCGGCGGCTCGGTGTGGCTCGGCACGCTGCTCGAATTCTTCAAGTCGCTCGATATTGACGGCAGCGTGGTGCGCACCGCGATGTCGCGGCTCGCCGCCGACGGCTGGCTGGAGCGCAACAAGGTCGGCCGCAACAGTTTCTATCGGCTGAACGCGAAGGGGCGGCAGACCTTCGATACCGCAACCAAGCACATCTACGATCCGCCGCCGTCGGACTGGACCGGCCGCTTCGAGCTCCTGCTGATCGGCAATGCCGAGGACCGCGACGTCTCGCGCGACGCGCTGAAGAATGCCGGCTTCGGCAGCCCGCTGCCCGGCGTCTGGGTCGCGCCATCGGGCGTGCCGATCCCCGGTGAAGCCACGCGTGCGATCCGCCTCGAAGTCTCCGCGGAGGACGACGCCGGCAGGCGTTTGCTCAGCGAGAGCTGGCCGCTTGATCGCACCGCGGACGCCTATCTGAAATTCATGAAGACGTTCGAGCCGCTGCGCGGCTGGATCGGCCGTGGCGAGGCGCTGAGCGATGCCGACGCCTTCACCGCACGGATCCTGCTGATCCACCACTACCGCCGCGTCGTGCTGCGCGACCCGCTGCTGCCGGCGCCGCTCCTGCCGACGGATTGGCCGGGCAGGGCGGCGCGACAGCTCTGCGGCGAAATCTATCGGGGGCTACTTTCGTCGTCGGAACAATGGCTTGACCAGCACGCGACCAACGAGGACGGGCCTTTACCGAAGCCCAACGGGGCCGTCGCACGCCGGTTCGAGGGGGTGTAAATGTGTTACAGAAATATCTTGCATATGGAAATTTTTGTTATATATTGACCTCAACAACATCCGGGGAGGTCGGCCATGTACACGCAGGCGCTCAACACATCCGACGGCGATGATCGAGGGTTGGAAGATGCCGCCCGTGCCGCGCAGTTCCAGGCACGCATCGATATCGACGAGCGCATCGAGCCGAATGACTGGATGCCCGCGGCCTATCGCAAGACGCTGACCCGGCAGATTTCCCAGCACGCTCATTCCGAAATCGTCGGCATGCTGCCCGAGGGCAACTGGATCACCCGTGCCCCGTCGCTGCGCCGCAAGGCTGCACTGCTCGCCAAGGTGCAGGACGAATGTGGCCACGGCCTCTATCTCTATGCCGCCGCCGAGACGCTCGGCTCCTCACGCGAGGAGCTCGTCGACGCGATGCTGTCCGGCAAGGCAAAGTATTCCTCGATCTTCAACTATCCGACGCTGACCTGGGCCGACATCGGCACCATCGGCTGGCTGGTCGACGGCGCCGCGATCATGAATCAGATCCCGCTGTGCCGCTGCTCCTATGGCCCCTATGCGCGCGCGATGATCCGCGTCTGCAAGGAGGAATCGTTCCACCAGCGCCAGGGTTTCGAGATCATGGTGACGCTGTGCCGCGGCACCGATGAGCAGAAGGCGATGGCGCAGAACGCGCTCGATCGCTGGTGGTGGCCGGTGCTGATGATGTTCGGCCCGCCGGACAAGGTGAGCCAGCACAGCGACACCTCGACGAAGTGGAAGATCAAGCGCTTCTCCAATGACGAGCTGCGCCAGAAATTCGTCGACGCCACGGTGCCGCAGGCGCAGTTCCTGGGGCTGACCATTCCCGATCCCGGCATGAAGCAGAACGCGAGCGGCAATTGGGAATACAGCCCGATCGACTGGACGGAGTTCAACCAGGTTCTCGCCGGCAACGGCCCTTGCAACCGCGACCGTCTCGCCGCGCGCCGCAAGGCGCATGAGGAGGGCGCCTGGGTGCGCGAGGCCGCCGCGGCCTATGCCGAGAAGCGCAGGAATCGCCAGCTCGCGCAAGCCGCCGAATAGAGGAGCGCCGCCATGGCCACGCCGAACACACCGCTCTGGGAAGTCTTCATCCGCAGCCGCAACGGCCTCGCGCACAAACATGTCGGTTCGCTGCATGCGACCGACGCCACGCTGGCGCTGCAGGCCGCGCGCGACATCTACACCCGCCGTGGCGAGGGCCTGTCGATCTGGGTGGTGCCGTCGAACGCGATCACCGCGTCCGATCCGTCCGAGAAGGGCATGATGTTCGAGCCGGCAGAGTCGAAGATCTACCGGCACCCGACGTTTTACGACGTGCCTGACGAAGTCGGGCATATGTGACTTTGCCTTCGCCGCGTCATTGCGAGCGAAGCGAAGCAATCCATCGGACCGCAAAGCAAGTGTGGATTGCTTCGTCGCTCCGCTCCTCGCAATGACGGAAACTAGCGAGTTGATCAAATGGCCGCTGCCAACATCAAGGTCTCCGAAACGCCGCTGGTGCTTTACGTGCTGCGCCGCGCCGATGATGCGCTGATCCTGGGCCATCGGCTCTCCGAATGGTGCGGCCATGCGCCGGCGCTCGAAGAGGACATGGCGCTCGCCAATATGGGCCTCGACCTGCTCGGCCAGGCACGCGAGCTCTACACCTACGCCGCCAAGGTCGAAGGCAACGGCAATGACGAGGACACGTTCGCGTATTTGCGCGACGTTCGCCAGTATCGCAATCTCCTGCTGCTGGAGCAGCCGAACGGGGATTTCGCCCGCACCATGGTGCGGCAGTTCTTCTACGCGGCGTTTGCCGATCTGTACTGGCGCGCGATGATGAAGTCTTCGGATCCGACGCTGGCCGCGATCGCGGCGAAGTCGGAGAAGGAGAGCGCCTACCATTTGCGGCATTCATCCGAGTGGATCGTCCGGCTCGGTGACGGCACCGAAGAGAGCCATCGCCGCACGCAATCCGCGATCGACGATCTCTGGGCCTATACCGGCGAGATGTTCGCCGTCGACGACAGCGAGCGCGGCCTGATCGATACCGGCATCGCGATCGATCCGGCGTCGTTGCAACCGCAATGGCTCAAGACGGTCGCTGATGTCGTGAGCGAGGCGACGCTGGCGCTGCCGAACAACAACTGGATGCAGCAGGGCGGCCGCAGTGGCCGGCACAGCGAGCATCTTGGCCATCTCCTCAGCGAGCTACAGTCGCTGCAGCGGACCTTTCCGGGGGCGACATGGTGACGGCTATGATCAGCGATGCCGATTTGCGCCGGCGCGCCTGGAGCGCGGCCGCGCAGGTGGTCGATCCCGAAATCCCGGTGCTGACGATCGAAGATCTCGGCGTGCTGCGCGACGTCGCAGTGCAGGACGGCCAGGTCGAGGTCGCGATCACGCCGACCTATTCCGGCTGCCCCGCGATGAATATGATCGCGCTCGAGATCGAGCTCGCGCTGGAGCGGGAGGGGATCCAACGCCCCAAGATCCGCACCGTGCTGTCGCCGGCCTGGACCACCGACTGGATGAGCGAGGATGGCCGCCGCAAGCTGAAGGCGTACGGCATCGCGCCGCCGGAGCCGGGCTCGTCCCGCCGCGCACTGTTCGGCGCGCAGCAGGTGGCGTGTCCGCAATGCGGCTCCGCCAACACCGAGCTCCTGTCGGAATTCGGTTCGACCTCCTGCAAGGCGCTGTGGCGTTGCAAGAGCTGCCGTGAACCCTTCGATTACTTTAAGTGTCACTGACCATGTACGACGCTATCCAAACAAGCACACCGTCATTGCGAGCGAAGCGAAGCAATCCATGCCTCCGCGTGACGAGAGATGGATTGTTTCGTCGCTCCGCTCCTCGCAATGACGGCGGGAGATAGCTGATGTCCCTCACCCCGCGCTTTCACCGTCTGGCCGTTCACGATCTGCGCCGCGAGGCGCCGGATGCGGTCTCAATGACCTTTACGATCCCGAAGGATCTGGAAGACGACTACAATTTTGCGCCGGGCCAGTATCTGACGCTGCGCACGACGATGGACGGCGAGGAGATCCGCCGGTCCTATTCGATCTGCTCCGGCCCCGACGATGGCGAGCTGCGCATCGCCGTGAAGAAGGTTGACGGTGGTGCATTCTCGAGCTGGGCGGCCGACGAACTGAAGGCCGGCGACGAACTCGATGTGATGACGCCGACCGGCCGCTTCGGCATCGCGCACGCGCCCGACCAGGCGCGGGTCTATGCCGGCTTTGCCGCCGGCAGCGGCATCACGCCGATCCTCTCGATCGTCAAGGGCGTGCTGGCGCGCGAGCCGGACAGCCGCTTCTTCCTGTTCTACGGCAACCGCTCGACCGAGGGCATGCTGTTCCTTGAGGAGCTGGAGGAATTGAAAGATCGCTTCATGCAGCGGCTTTCGCTCTTTCACGTGATCTCCGGTGAGGAGCAGGACATTCCGATCCTGCACGGACGGCTCGATGGCGAGAAGGTGAGGGTGCTGCTGCGCTCGCTGGCGCCGGCCGCGAGCATCGATCATGTCTTCATCTGCGGCCCGGCCGGGATGAGCGAGACGATCGAGGCGACCTGCCGCGAGATCGGCATTGCCGAGGAGCGCATCCATGTCGAGCGCTTCGTCTCCGAATTCGGCGGCAAGCCGCGGCCGAAGGCGGTGGTGCCCGTGGGCACGCCGCCGAAGGCGCTGGCCTCCCTGATCATCGACGGCAAGCGCCGCGAGGTGCCGGTGGCGGATGGCGAGTCGATCCTCGACGCCGCGCTGCGCGCCGGCATGGACCTGCCCTTCGCCTGCAAGGGCGGCATGTGCTCAACCTGCCGCGCCAAGCTGGTCGAGGGCGATGCCGAGATGGAGCTGAACTATTCGCTGGAGCCGTGGGAGCTGAAGGCTGGGTTCATCCTCACCTGCCAGGCCAAGCCGTGCTCCGAGAAGGTCGTGGTCGACTACGACCACGTCTAGTTCACTCTATGCGTTGACACCTCTGGTGCCGCGCCCAAGACTGACATTGAAACCAAGAGGCCCCGCGCAACGGGTCCGGTGACAGGGAGTTTGATGTGAACGTCAAGGCCACGCTATCGCCCGAGGACATGGCCCGCGCCTGCGCGGACGCGATGTGGAAGGAAGACGACGCCAGTAAGGGCGTCGGCATGGAGATCGTCGAGATCAAGCCCGGGCTCGCGGTGATGGCGATGACGGTGCAGCCGCACATGGTCAACGGCCAGCGCATCTGCCACGGCGGCTATATCTTCACGCTCGCGGATTCCGCCTTCGCCTTCGCCTGCAACAGCCACAATCACCGCGCGGTCGCGGCCCAAGGCAACATCACCTTCATCCGGCCCGGCAAGCTCGGCGATCGTCTGGTCGCAACAGCGCGCGAGGTCACCCGCAATGGCCGCTCCGGCATCTACGACGTGCGCGTCACCGCAGGCGATGCCGTGATCGCCGAGTTCCGCGGTCATTCGCGGGTGATACCGGGCACCTGGCTGCCGGTGGCCGAGACCGACAACAAATAAACTGATTCAGAGGAAACGCCGCGATGGCTTCGCCCAAGCTCAACGTCAAGGACAGTGGTTACCGCGCCGAGCTCGATGACGCCGAGCGCGCCTCGCGCGACGAGATCATGCCGCTCCAGACCAGGCGGCTTGCCTGGTCGCTCAAGCACGCCTACGACAATGTCGCACACTACCGGAAGGCGTTCGATGCGGCTGGCGTGCATCCATCGGATTTCAAGCAGCTCTCCGATCTCGCCAAATTCCCCTTCACGGTGAAGACGGACCTCCGCGACAACTACCCGTTCAACATGTTCGCCGTTCCGCGCGAAAAACTGGTCCGCGTCCATGCCTCGTCGGGCACGACCGGCAAGCCGATCGTGGTCGGCTACACCAGGGGCGATATCGACGTCTGGGCGGACGTGATGGCGCGCTCGATCCGCGCGGCCGGCGGCCGCTCCGGCATGATCATGCACAATGCCTACGGCTATGGCCTGTTCACCGGCGGCCTCGGGGCGCACTACGGCGCGGAGCGGCTCGGCTGCACCGTTGTTCCCATCTCCGGCGGCATGACCGAGCGGCAGGTGCAGCTCATCAACGACTTCCGGCCCGACATCATCACGGTGACGCCGAGCTACATGCTCGCGATCCTCGACGAGTTCAAAAGGCAGGGGCTCGACCCGCGCCAATCGTCGTTGAAGTTCGGCATCTTTGGCGCCGAGCCTTGGACCAATGCGATGCGCGTCGAGATCGAGCAGGCCTTCGACATGGACGCGACCGACATCTACGGTCTGTCAGAGGTGATCGGCCCCGGCGTTGCGCAGGAATGCGTGGAGACCAAGGACGGCCTGCACATCTGGGAGGACCATTTCTATCCGGAGGTGATCGATCCGCAGACTGGCAAGGTTCTGCCGGATGGCGAGAAGGGCGAGCTGGTGTTCACCTCGCTCACCAAGGAAGCCTTTCCGATCATCCGCTATCGCACCCGCGACCTGACGCGGCTGTTGCCCGGCACCGCACGCCCCGGCATGCGTCGGATGGAGAAGGTCACCGGGCGCTCGGACGACATGATCATCCTGCGCGGGGTCAACGTGTTCCCGACCCAGATCGAGGAGGCGCTGCTCGCGACCGACTGGTGCGGCGGCCATTTCATCATCGAGCTGACCCGCGAAGGCCGCATGGACGAGATGACGGTGCTGGCCGAAGCCCGCCCCGAAAGCTGGGACGGCACCGGGCTCCTCGCGCATGCCGAGAAGGTCTCGGCCTTCATCAAGAACACGATCGGCATCACGGCCCGCGTCAAGGCCGTCGCTCCTGACACGCTTGAGCGTTCGCTCGGCAAGGCGAAACGTGTTTACGACAAGCGGCCGAAAGGGTAACTCCTGCTTTCCAAGAGAAAGCAGGACTGCCCTCGATGCCGGTTTCCCCCAAGCCTGAAGCGCGCTCGGTTGCGGTCGACGCCCGCTGCGTGCGCTTGCTGGCGAAGGCCGAGAATGCGGCGGCGGTGGCGCCGGTCGTCGAGACGCATACGCTGTCGCGCGGCGCCGATGACCTGCTCATCGAGGTCAAGGCGGCCGCGGTCAACCCATCCGATGTCAAGGCCGCGACCGGGCTGATGCCCTATGCGGTGTTTCCGCGCACCTCGGGGCGCGACTACGCCGGCGTCGTGATCGACGGTCCAACGAACTGGATCGGGCGCGAGGTGTTCGGCTCATCCGGCGATCTCGGCATTCGCCGCGACGGCAGCCACGCCACCCATCTCGTGGTCGAGCGTGACGCGGTGGTGGAGAAGCCCGGCGGCATCTCGTGGGAGGAGGCGGCTGGCATTGGCGTGCCGTTCGTCACCGCGATGGAAGGCCTGCGCCGCGCCGGACTGCCGAATCCGGGCGAGACCGTTCTGGTAATGGGCGTCAACGGCAAGGTCGGCCAGGCCGCGGTGCAGATCGCGAGCTGGCACGGCGCGCGGGTGATCGGCGTGGTGCGCAAGCGCGAGCCCTATGAGGGCGACAGCAATTCGCCGGTTGAGGTGATCGATGCGTCGACGACCGATGTCGCAACGCGCGTGCGCGAATTGACCGGCGGCAAGGGCGCCGACATCGTCTACAACACCGTCGGCGACCCCTACTTCCAGGCCGCGCACAAGTCGCTGGCATTGCGCGGCCGCCAGATTCTGATCGCGGCAGTCGAGCGCATCGTGCAGTTCAACATTCTCGAATTCTATCGCGGCCAGCACACTTATGTCGGCATCGACACGCTCGCGCTGTCGTCGATTGCGACTGGGGAGGTGCTGCGCGAATTGGGGCCGGGCTTCGCCAGCGGGCATCTCAAGCCGTTTCCGATCAGGGCCGCCGCGGTCTTTCCGCTCGAAGAGGCCAAGGCCGCCTTCGTCGCAGTCGCGGGTTCGTCGCGCGACCGCGTGATCCTGCGGCCGTGACTATGGATGCGTCATCGCGGGTCTCGCCTCCGGCGAGCCCGATGATAAACTCCGCGACGAAGCAATCCATGTCTCCATTTGTGGCGCGATGGATTGCTTCATGGAGCCTGTCATCCGGCGGCGCTTCGCGCCGACCGGTTGGCTTGCAATGACGAGAACCCTTAAGGACTTTTCATGGATACCGCCACCATCGTCATCCTCGCCGCCTTTGTGATCGGCCTGATCTATGGTTCGGTCGGGCTACTCAGCGGCTTTTGCATGATGAGCAGCCTGCGCGGCTGGTGGACGCAGGGCGACGGGCGGCTGGTGCGCACCTATGCGCTCGCCATGGGGGTTGCGATCGCGGCCTCGCAGCTGCTCACGGCGGCGGGGCTCGTCGATCTCGGCAAGTCGATCTATCTGCAGCCGTCGTTCTCGGCGCCGGTCATGTTCCTCGGCGGCCTCCTGTTCGGCTACGGCATGGTGCTGTCGAACGGCTGCGGCTCGCGCGCGCTGGTGCTGCTCGGGCGCGGCAATCTCCGCTCCTTCGTGGTCGTGATCGTGCTCGGCATCGTCGCGGAGATGGCGCTGAGGGGCCTGATCGCGCCGGTCAGGATCGCGATGGTGCAAGCCTCGCAAGCGACGGCCGCGACCAACTCCCTGCCGGCATTGCTCGCCGGCATCGGCCTCGGCGCCGCGTCGGCGCGGATGGTTGCGGCCTCGGTGCTCTCTGCCGCGCTGATCATCTTCGCCTTTGCGCACGCGCCGTTCCGGAAATCGTTCGGCCAGATCGTGGCCGGCCTGGTCGTCGGCCTGCTCGTGGCCGGCGGCTGGTATGCGACCGGCTACCTCGGCGCCGACGATTTCAATCCGATCCCGGTGACCTCGCTCACCTTCATCGCGCCGATCGCGGACGCGCTGCAATATGTGATGCTGTCGACCGGATCGACGTTGAACTTCGGCATCGTCACCGTGTTCGGCGTGTTCGCCGGCAGCCTCGTCACGGCGCTCGCCACCGGCCGCTTCCAGCTCGAAGGCTATCAATCGCCGCGCCACATGCTGCGCTCCGCCGGCGGCGCCGCACTGATGGGCGCCGGCGGTGTGATGGCGTTTGGCTGCTCGGTCGGGCAAGGCTTGACCGGATTGTCGACGCTGTCGCTGTCATCGTTCGTCGCGGTCGCCGGCATCCTGCTCGGCACCGCCGCCGGCCTTCGCGGTGCGCTCCGCGTCCGGCCGCTGGCTGCTACATAGCTCTTTGTCTTGACGCGTTTTCTTCACGCGAACCGGAATCCACTTCGCTCGAAAACGCTATGGCCTCACGCGCGCGACGGCGCGTCCGCGAGCGTGCTCAGCGCAATCCCGCCGACGATCAAGGCCGCGGCGAGCGCCAGCGACAGATCGACCGGCTCGCCGAGCAGCAGCGCCGCACAGAGGATGCCGACGACCGGCGTCGCGGTTGTGCCGAGCGAGGTCGTCAAAGCTGGCAGGCTCTTGTTGACCATCGACATCGCCCAATAGGCCAGCGTCGTTCCGATGCAGCCGGCGTAGAGGAACAGCAGCGCGAGCTGCGGCGACCACGCCACGTCGGGCACGCCCTCCGAGATCAGCGCCATCGACGTCAGCACGATCGTGGCGACGAGTACCTGCCACAGCAGGAGCTGCAACGGGGTCGCGATCCAGCGGTGCGAGCGGATGTAGATGATGTTGGCCGCCCAGCAAATCGCGGCGAGGATGATCATGCCGGCGCCAATGATAGCGTCGAGATTGCTCCAGTCGAGCGACGCCGGGTTGAGGATCACGCAGAGGCCGAGCAGCCCGGTCGCGACGCCCGTGAGCTTCAGCCGGCCGAGCCGCTCCGTCCGCGCGGCGCTCGCGCCCAGCGCGACCCAGAGCGGCGTGGTGTAGCCGAGCACGATGCCCTTGCTTGCCGGGAGATAGCGCAATCCCGCGGCGGCCAGCGTCGAGAACAGCGTCATGTGCAACAGCGCCACGCTGAGCACGACCGGGACGTCGGCGAGCCGGGGGACGATCAGGTTGCCGCTCGAGCGCAGGATCACCAGCAGGGCGGCCAGCGCGACCCAGCTTCGGATTGTCGCCGTCCATAGCGGCGGCACGGCCTGCACCAGCGTTTTGGTCACCGGCCAATTGGTGCCCCACGCCAGCACCACGATGATGAACAGGATGGCGGCTTTGGCGGGCGACAGGCGGTCGTTCACGGCAATGTCCTTGAAGGCGGCAGGACCTGTGAATAAGATCAATCTGGCTCTATCAAAAGAGCCAGATTAATTAGATCAAGGGTACCAGATTGATCCTCGCAGAACTGGTCGCATTGAACCGATGGGATGAAGCGGGGCTGGCCGCGCAACTGACGCACCAGCTCCGCGAGCTGATCGCGAGCGGCCGCATCAAGCGCGGCGCGGTGCTACCGTCGAGCCGCCATCTCGCGGTCGAGCTCGACGTGTCACGCAACACGGTCACGCACGCCTACGAGCAGCTCGCGGCCGAAGGCTATCTGCGCGTCGCCGCGCGGCGGCGTCCGGTCGTCATTGACGATATCGAGGAGCGGCTTGCCGGAGCCACGCCCGTGCCGCGGCGCGAGGCCACCCGCAAGCCGCAGCTTGCGCCCTGGGCGCTGCGGCTTGAGGACGTCGGTTGGCCGATGTCATATCAGGCGGAATTCCGTCCGCTCCGTGCCGGGCTTGCGGACGCACGCGAATTTCCGCACGAGATCTGGGCGCGCTGCCTGCGGCGCAGCGCGCTGCGCCGCCGCTTCAATGACCAGACGCTCGTCAACCGGCCGAGCCTGCGCCAGGCCCTGTGCGACTACCTCGAGACGGGCCGCGGCGTGCGCGCGGAAGCGAACCAGATATTGATCCTGCCGACCGCGCAGGCGGCGTTGACGCTCGTCACAGCGACCACGATCACGCCCGGTGATACGGTCTGGACCGAGGACCCCGGATATCCCGGCGCCGCCGCGGCCTTTCGCGCCGCCGGTGCCAAGGTCGTCGGTATCAGGCTCGATCAATGGGGGATGACGCGCGCGCGCCAGACACGGGCGCCCAAGCTGATTTTCGCGACGCCCTCGCACCAGCATCCGACCGGCCGCGTGATGCCGGTGGCGCGCCGCACCGAGCTGCTGGCCGCCGCCGAGCCGGGCAAGACCTGGATCGTCGAGGACGATTATGACGGCGAGTTTCATTATGACAGCCGGCCGATGCCGGCGCTGCAGGGGCTCGATCGCGAGGGCCGCGTGCTCTATGTCGGCACCTTTGCCAAGGCGATGACCGCGGATATCCGCATCGGTTATCTGGTGGTGCCGCCATCGCTCGCCCGCACGATGGAGGTCGCGCAACGCCATCTCGGGCTGATCGCATCGGTGCACGTCCAGGAGGCGCTGTCCGACTTCATGTCCGACGGGCACTTCCTAGCGCATGTCAGGCGCGTCAGGCGCATCTACCGGGCGCGCCGCGATCATCTCGCCACGCTGCTGGAGCGGCATCTGGGCAAGGTGCTTGACGCCGAAGTCCCGCACGGCGGGATGCAGCTGATTGCCCGGTTCAGGAATGGCGGTGCCGACAGGGAGGTCGTGGACCGGCTGGTTGCGGCCGGCGTCGAGGTGCGCGCGCTGTCGAGCCTCGCGGTGGAGCGGCCGCGCGATTCCGGCCTGCTGCTCGGCTTCGCCGCGTGGCGCGAGAGCGAAATCAGCCGCGCGGTCCGGATCATGGCGGATTGCCTCGCCGGAAAGCGGGCGCAGGTTCTCGGCCGCGCCGTTTGACGCGTGCTTGCATGCTCAGTCCGCGGCCTTGGTCACGATCCGGATCTCCGACGTCAGCGTGCGGTGGACCGGGCATTTGTCGGCGATCTCCATCAGCCGCTTGCGCTGGTCGGCGTCGAGCGCGCCTTCGATCTTGATGACGCGGTCGATCTGATCGAGCATGCCCTCGCGCGTCTCGCACTCCTCGCAATCCTTGGCGTAGATCTTGCTGTGCTGAAGCGTCACGGTGACGCGATCGAGCGGCAGCGACTTGCGGTCGGCATAGAGCCGCATTGTCATCGACGTGCAGGCGCCGAGCCCGGCGAGCAGGAAGTCGTAAGGGCCGGGGCCGGTATCCTCGCCGCCGGCAGCAACCGGCTCATCGGCCAGCATCCGGTGTGGGCCGGTGGTGATGGTTTGCTGGAACTTGCTGGCGCGCGTCTCCCGCACCACGACATTGCGCGGCGCGTTGGCGGTGTCAGCCGCCGGCTGCGGCGCGGCGAGATCGACATAGCGCTCGGCCCAGGCGCCGATGACGTCGGCGACATAGGCCGCGTCCTCTTTGCCGCTCAGGAGATGATCGGCCCCTGCCAGCGACACGAAGCTCTTGGGGTGCTTGGCCGCAACGAAGATATGCGTGGCGTTGTCGATGCCGACCGTGTCGTCGGTCGGCGAATGCATGATCAGAAGCGCCTTGTGCAGCTTCGTCACGTCGGCCATCAGATTTTGCTCCGCGACGTCGTCGAGGAATTCGCGCTTGATGCGGAACGGCCGGCCCGCCAGCGACACCTCCACCTCGCCCTGTGCGCGAATATCCTCGATCTTGTCCTTGAACAGATGCGTGACATGGGCGGGATCGGACGGCGCGGCGATGGTGACGACCGCTTTCGCCTCCGGGATCCGTCCAGCGGCGGCGAGGATCGCCGCGCCACCGAGGCTGTGGCCGATCAGGATCGCGGGTGCCTGCCGCGTCTCGCGCAGATGGTCGGCGGCGCGGACGAGGTCGGCGACGTTCGAGGAGAAGGTCGAGTTGGCGAAATCGCCCTCGCTGGAGCCGAGCCCGGTGAAATCGAAGCGCAGCGTCGCGATACCCTTGGCAGCGAGCGCGACCGCGATGCGTTTTGCCGCCAGCGTGTCCTTGCCGCAGGTGAAGCAGTGCGCGAACAGGGCGTAGGCCTTGATCGGCCCATCCGGCGTATCAAGCGCTGCGGCGAGCGCGTGGCCCTCCCAGCCGGTGAATTGGAAACGTTCGTGCGGCACGGGTGGGCTCCATCATCATGGTTGCTGTTCAGTCGCCAGAATAGCGCTGTTCCGCCCAGGGATCACCGCGGTTGTGATAGCCGCGAACCTCCCAGTAGCCGGGCACATCTTCGGCCAGGAACTCGATGCTCTGCAGCCATTTCGCGCTCTTCCAGAAATAGAGATGCGGCACCACGAGCCGCACCGGGCCGCCATGCTCCTGCTCCAGCGGCTTGCCGGACCAACTATGGGCAAGCAGGGCGTCTTCGGCCGCGAAATCTTCCAGCGGAAGGTTCGTCGTGTAGCCGTCATGGGAATGCAGCACGACGAAGCGCGCCTCCTCGCGCGGCCGGCAGGCGGCGAGCAGGTCGCGCGTGGCAAGCCCGTCCCATTGATTGTCGTAGCGCGACCACGTCGTGACGCAGTGGATGTCGGAGACGAATTGCGTCTGCCTCTCGGCCAGGAATTGCTCCCAAGTCCAGTAGATCGGGTGCGCGACCGCGCCGTAGACGTCGAGCCGCCAGCGCGCTTGCGAGATGTTCGGCATCAGCCCGAGATCGAGCACCGGCCAATCCCGTGTCAGATGTTGGCCCGGCGGCAGGCGCTCGTCCTCGGGCCGGACGATCTTGCCGGTGAGGAACTTGCCCTCTCGCGCCCAGCGCTGCTTGCTGCGCGTCAGCTTGCTTTCGGCGGGCGGCTCGTTGTCGTCGGTCATGGGCGCTCGCTACTCGTGGCGATGCATCGCCGAGTCGTGCTTGGTGTCGCGCATCGTCGAGTAGATGATCAGCGACAGGAAGATCATGCCGCTGAGGTAATAGTAGAACCAGTCCTCGTGCCCGATGCTCTTGAAGTAGAGCGCGACCGCGGGCGCGGTGCCGCCGAATACCGACACCGTGATGGCGTAGGGCAGGCCGACGCCGAGCGCGCGGACATTGGTCGGGAACAGCTCGGCCTTCACGATCGCATTGATCGAGGTGTAGCCGGCGACGAAGATCCAGGCGGCGCAAATCAGCAGGAACGCGATGAAGGGCGACTTGGTGTCCTTCAGCGCGGTCAGGATCGGGATCGTCCCCAGCGTACCGACGATGCCGAAGAAGATCAAAAGCGGCTTGCGGCCGATGCGATCGGATAGCCCGCCATAGATCGGCTGCAGGATGGTTGCGAAGATCAGCGAGCCGAAGATCACGAAGGTGGTCTGATCCTCGGTCAGGCCGACCGAAAGCTTCACGAAGGTCTGCATATAGGTGGTGAAGGTGTAGAACGCCGCGGTGCCGCCGGCGGTGAGGCCGACCACCAGCAGCAATTCGCGGGGATAGTTCAACAGGCCGCGGATCGAGCCGGTCGGCTTGGTGACCTTCTTGGCTTCCTCGAAGGCCTCGGTCTCATGCAGGCTGCGCCGCATCACCGCGGCGACGATCGCAAGCCCGGCGCCGATCACGAACGGGATCCGCCAGCCCCAAGCCTTCAGCTCGTCAGGTGTCAGGAACACCTTCTGCAGCAGCAACAGCACGATGATCGCGGTGAGCTGGCCACCGATCAGCGTGACGTACTGGAAGCTGGAATAGAAGCCGCGGTGCTTCGGGTCGGCGACCTCGCTGAGATAGGTGGCGCTCGCACCGTACTCGCCGCCGAGGCTCAGGCCCTCGATGATTCGCGCCAGCGCCAGGATGGCCGGTGCGGCAAAGCCGATGGTGGCGTAAGTCGGCGTCACCGCGATGATCAGTGAGCCGAAGCACATGCAGACGACCGAGAGCGTCAGCGACAGCCGTCTTCCATAGCGGTCGGCGATGTAGCCGAACAGCCAGCCGCCGAGCGGACGCATCAGGAAGGTCGCGGCGAACAGCACGGCCGCGTTGAACTGCTGCACCACCGGATCGGCGTTCGGAAAGAACGCCGGCGCGAAATAGAGCGCAAACGCCGTATAGGCGTAGAAATCATACCACTCGACGAGGTTGCCGACCGAGCCGATGAAGATCGCCTTCACCCGCCGCTCGACGTCGTGGATGTCGAGACGATCGCTCGACTGAGCGGTTTGATCGGTCATAGCCTGGCCTCCCCGGACGTTTCTTGACGATTCCGCGGGCCAAGCTACCTCATTTGGACGGCGCGATGTAACCGCCTCGGGGCGCGTCAGGCGTTCTTGCCGAACAGGATTGGCAGTTGACGCGGGCCGCGCACCGTGCCTTCCGACCACGTGACTCGGCCGGCCGGGTCAAGCCGGAAGTCCGGGATCCGCTTCAGCCATTCCTCGACCGCCACTGTCATCTCCATTCGCGCCAGGTTGGAACCGACGCAGCGATGGATGCCGAGGCCGAAGGCGGCGTGGCGGTTCTCCTTGCGGTCGATCACCACCTTGTCGGCGTCCGGGAACATCGCCGGATCGCGGTTGGCGGCCGGGAACGACAGCAGCACCATGTTGCCCGGCTTCACCGGGCAGCCGGAGATCGTGGTTTCCTTCATCACCTCGCGCGCCATCGTCACCGGCGAATAGGCGCGCAGGAATTCCTCGATCGCGGTCGGGATGAGCGCCGGATCGGCGGCCAGGCGCTCGCGGTCGGCGGGTGTCCTGGCGAGGTGCCAGAGCGAGGAGCCGATCGCGCTCCAGGTGGTGTCGATGCCGGCGATCAAGAGCAGCCGCAGCGAGCCCAGCACATGCTCGTCGGCGAGCGGCTGGCCGTTCGGGCCCCTGGCCTGCATCAGCGCCGAGATCAGGTCGTCGCCCGGCTGCTGCTTGCGCTGCTCGAGATGGGCCATGAAGTAGCCGGTCATCTCCCGCACGGCGCTCATCAGCTCGTTGTCGTCCTTGATGCCGAGCTCGAGGATCTGATGGATCCACTTGATGAAGAGATCGCCGTCCTTCTCTGGAATGCCCAGCATATGGGCGATGGCGCGCACCGGGATGTGCTTGGTGTAGCGCGCGGCCGCATCGCATTTGCCGTCGGCGATGAACTCGTCGATCAGCTCGTTGCAGATCGCGCGAACCCGCGGCTCGAGCTTCTTCATCGCGTCCGGGGTGAACGGCGGCAGCAGTAGCTGCTTGGCCGGCTTGTGCTCCGGCGGATCGGAGGTGATCGGCGGCGCCCTGGCGGTGATGTCGGGACGGACGTCGCGCACGATCACGCGGCGCGAGGAGAAATGCTCGGTATCGTAGGCGATCTCCTTCACCGCCTGATAGGTGGTCGGCATGTAGCAGCCGAGGAAGCGCTCGGTGTGCACGACGGGCGAGGCCTCGCGCAGCGTCTCCCAGATCGGAAACGGATTCTCCGTCCAGGTCGGATCGGTATGGTCGAAATCATTGACCCAGTCGGTGACCGGGGGGTGTTCGGGCAGAAAGCTGGCGGACGGGGAATCGGACATCGGGTCGTTTCCTTCTCGTTCGTTCAAAATTGAATCACTCAATGAGACGACGCGCCGCGGTTACTCCTCGGTGACCTCGATCGCGATTTCCGGGCAGTTGGTCTGGGCAAGCCACGCCTTGTCCTCGAGCCCGGCCGGCACGGTTCCGTCGCCCACTTCATGGGCGTTGCCGTATTCGTCGAGCTCGAACAGTTCGGGGGCGAGTGATTTACAGCGGGCGTGACCCTGGCACTTGTCCTGGTCGACGCGGATCTTCAGCTTGGACATGCAAGCACCCTCCCTCGGCTCGCGCGCCACACGGGCACGCTGGGTTCCTCAACTTTTCTTGCCGCAAGTTTTGTCTTGCTTGGGCAGCCGGCATCTTAACCGGTCTGCTAAGTTATAGCATATTACATTATCGTTGTGCTTGCGCGTCAAGCGAAAATTCAGTGATGTTTCCGCCGATGCGTCAATTGGCCCGTAAACCGTTCAAAACCTATCACCATGGCGACCTCCGCGACGCCATGATCCAGGCTGCCTTGCAGGAGGTCGAACTCGGCGGGCCCGAGGCGATCAGCATCAAGGCGTTGGCGAAGAAGCTCGGCGTCTCGCAGCCGGCGCCATACCGGCATTTCGCCGACCGCGACGCGCTGCTGCAGGCGGTGACCGCGGAAGCGTTCCGGCAGTTCAATGTGATCATGCGCGAGGCCATCGACAAGCCGTCGTCGCAATCGAAACTGTCGCGCTTTGCGCAGGCTGCGCTCGCCTTCGGCCTGCAGCGCCACGGCATCTACCGGCTGATGTTCGCATCGCGAACCATGGCCTGCGCGCCAAGGGGGAGCGAGCTGCATACCGCGGCGATGGAAACGCTGGCGCTGTTGATCGAGGCGTTCGAGGCGCCGGCGGTCGGGCTGCTGCGGGAACGGCAGGCGTTGAAGATCTGGGCCGGGCTGCACGGCATCGTCATGCTGGCGGAGCAGGGGCTGCTCACCGGCGAGGTCGCCCAGATCAGTCGCGAGGAGCTGATGGACGAAATCGTCGAGCAGACCAAGCTTGCGCTCAGCGTCGCGCTGACGGCGGCCGAAGAGAACGCCTGAGCTTACCAACCCCTCATCCTGAGGAGCCCGCGAGAAGCGGGCGTCTCAAAGGATTTAGGCCACCAGCCCGGCCTCATGGTTCGCCCGGCGATGCGAAGCTTCGTCCGGAGACGCGCGTTCCGTGCCTCCTCACCATGAGGGTTAGGCCCTCTCTACCTCGGCGCCCGCGGGTCGATCGGGGTGGTGCCGCGCAGTCCCAGAATGTCTTCCAGCACCTTTGCGCCGGCCAGCAGCTGCGCTTCCGCGCGCGGCTTTGCCACCATCTGCAAACCGACCGGCAGGCCCGATGCGGTGAAGCCGCAGGGCAGCGACAGCGCCGGGCAGCAGGCCAGCGTGATCGCATAGACGATGCCGAGCCATTCGACGTAATTGTCGAACTTCTTGCCGTCGCATTCGGCGACGTAGCGGTTCTCGACCGGGAAGGGTGGCACGATCGTCGCCGGCGCCAGCAACAGGTCATATTTGCCGAAGAACGCGATCGCCCGCTCGGTCATGGCAACGCGCTGCGCCTCGGCGCGTTCGAGCTTCTCGACCGAGAGCTTCAGCCCTTCCTCGATGTTCCAGATCACTTCGGGCTTGAGCAGGTCACGCTTGGTGCGCAGCAGCTCGGCCTTGCTGATGGCGAAGTCGAAGGCGCGCAGCACATGGAAGCATTCATGGGCCTCGCTGAGGTCGGGATGCGCCTCCTCGACGATCGCGCCGGCCTCGGCAAAACGCTCCGCCGCCTTGCGCGTGATCGCCTTCACCTCGGGATCAACAGGCGTGATACCGAGATCGGGCGAGTAGGCGACGCGCTTCGGCTTTCCGCCCGAACGCGCCGCCGACAGGAACGACGTCGGCGGCACCGGCAGCGAGAGCGGATCGGCGGGATATTCGCCGCTCATCGCATCGAGCAGCAGCGCGAGGTCCTCGACGTTGCGCGCCATCGGCCCCTGCAAGCCGAGTGTACGATCGATGCCGAATTTCGGCGTGTGCGCGACGCGGCCGATGCTCGGCCGCAGTCCCACGATGCCGCAGAAGCTTGCCGGGTTGCGCAGTGAGCCGCCCATGTCGGAGCCGTGCGCGAGCCACGCCGTGCCGCTGGCCAGCGCCGCCGCGGCGCCGCCCGAGGAGCCGGCGGCCGAGCGCGACGTGTCCCAGGGATTGCGCGTCGGGCCGAACACTTCGTTGAAGGTGTTGGCGCCGGCGCCGAATTCGGGGGTGTTCGACTTGGCGTAGATCACCGCGCCGTTGTTTTCGAGGTTCTCGACCAGGACATCCGACTTCGCCGGAACATTGTCCTTGAAGATCGGCGAGCCCAGTGTCGTCAGTACGCCTGCGACGTCGGTCAGGTCCTTGATCGGAACCGGCAGGCCCGCGAGCATGCCGCGCGCGGCGGCCGGCTTCTGCATCAGCGCCTTGGCGTGGCTACGGGCGCGATCGAAGCACAGCGTCGGCAGCGCGTTGACCTTGCCGTCGACCTCGGCGATGCGTTTCTCCAGGACGTCGAGCAGGTCGAGCGGGGTGACGTCGCCCGCCCTGAGTTTGTCGACTACCGCACATGCCGTTTCCCGTACCAAGCCCTGATCAGCCATGCGCGTCTCCCTCTGTTCCGCGTCGTCAGTTCTTGCTGCTGTAAAGCATTTTGCAGGAAAGTGAAAATCGCGGAGGTTGTGATGGACGGTCTCAGTCCACGTCTTCCCCGCGCAATGGCTTCGCCATTGTCGCTGGAGGTGCGAGCCTCTTCGGCGAGCCTCGAAGGACGACGTGGCCCGTGGCCCATCCTTCGAGACGCCGCTTCGCGGCTCCTCCAGCGACAATGGCGAAGCCATTGCGCGGGGATGACGCGGAGCAAGCGGCGATGTCGATAAGTTAACCCCATCCCGCCGTAAACCCGCCGTCCACCGTGTAGATCACGCCCGAAGTATAGCCTGCGCGGTCGGAGGCGAGGAACGCCATCAGGTCGCCGATCTCGCGCGCATGCGCAGGCCGCCCGAGCGGCATGCCTTTCTGGAATTCCCTGTAGCGGCTTTCATCGCCGAACTGGTGTTTGGCACGGGTCTTGAGCAGGGTGACGTGACGGTCGGTGCCGACCGGACCCGGGTTGATGCCGACCACGCGGATGTTGTCGGCGAGGCTCTTGCCGCCGAGCGCGCGTGTGAACGCCATCAGCGCGGCGTTGCCGGCACTGCCGCAGATGTAATTGGCGTCGAACTTCTCGCCGGCCGCGCCGATATCGTTGACGATGACGCCGCCGCCGCGCGCCTTCATCTGGGCGTAGATCGCGCGGGTCAGGTTGATGTAGCCGAACACCTTGAGTTCCCAGGCATGCCGCCAGGTTGCCTCGTCGATCTTGTCGATCGAGCCGCCGGGGATGTCGCCGGCATTGTTGACGACGATGTCGATATCGGCGGCCTCCTTCGCGAGCCGCGCCAGGTCCTCCGGCTTGCGCAGGTCGACCACGCTGGTGGCGGCATCGATCTGGTGCGCGCTGCGCAGGCGGTCGGACAGCGCCTTCAATTGTTCGCCGTTGCGGGCGGCGAGCAGCAGATGGGCGCCTTCCTCGGCAAAGGCTTCGGCGGCGGCCGCGCCAATGCCCTTCGAGGCGCCGGTGATCAGGACGCGCTTGCCGCGCAAATGCAGATCCATGGGAATGCTCGCTTGTTGGATGCCAGGAACGGGACGTCGGCGAATTCGTAGGGGCAGGGTCGCGCGGCGGTCAACACTGCACTGCAGCGTTGCGCTGGCGCGAAGTTTGGTTCATTGCAGGGTGATCAGAATAGGCGGCATTGCCAGGTGGGCAAATCACAAGGGTGTTCTCGATGAGCGGCGCGAAGAAGCAGTATCGGATTGCGGTCATTCCCGGCGACGGCATCGGCAAGGAAGTGATGCCGGAGGGCCTGCGCGTCATCGAGGCGGCGGCGAAGAAGCACGGGGTATCCGTGCAATTCGATCATTTCGACTTCGCCTCCTACGACTATTACGAGAAGCACGGCGAGATGATGCCGGAAGACTGGAAGGCGAAGATCGGCAAGCACGACGCGATCTATTTCGGTGCGGTCGGCTGGCCCGCCAAGATTCCGGACCACATCTCGCTGTGGGGCTCGCTGATCAAGTTTCGCCGCGAGTTCGACCAGTACGTCAATCTGCGCCCGGTGCGGCTGATGCCCGGCGTGCCGTCGCCGCTCGCGGGTCGCAAGCCCGGCGACATCGATTTCTGGGTGGTGCGCGAGAACACCGAGGGTGAATATTCCTCGGTCGGCGGCCGCATGTTCCCGGATACCGACCGCGAATTCGTCACGCAACAGACAGTGATGACGCGCACCGGCGTCGACCGCATCCTGAAATTCGCCTTCGATCTCGCGCAGTCGCGGCCGAAGAAGCACCTGACCTCGGCGACGAAGTCGAACGGCATCTCCATCACCATGCCCTATTGGGACGAGCGCGTGGAGGCGATGGCCAAGAAGTATCCGGGCGTGAAGTGGGACAAGTACCACATCGACATCCTGACCGCGAACTTCGTGCTGCATCCGGACTGGTTTGACGTGGTGGTCGGCTCCAATTTGTTCGGGGACATCCTCTCCGACCTCGGCCCGGCCTGCACCGGCACAATCGGGATTGCGCCATCCGGCAACATCAATCCGGAAGGCGATTTCCCGTCAGTGTTCGAGCCGGTGCACGGCTCGGCGCCGGATATCGCCGGGCAAGGCATCGCCAACCCGATCGGCATGATCTGGTCGGGCGCGATGATGCTGGAGCACCTCGGCGAGAAGCAGGCTGCGGATGCGATCGTCGGCGCCATCGAACGCACGCTCGGCGAACGCACGCTGCGGACGCGGGACCTCGGCGGCAACGCCGACACCACCGCTTGCGGCAAGGCGGTCGCGGAGATGGTGGATTAGGTTTCTATCCGTCTCCCGCCAGGCAAGTGGCTATCATGGCATTGACTTCGTCGGGCCTCTCCAGATGAAGGAAATGCCCGACGCCTCGCACCAGCCGGTGGCCGAAGCCGTTCGGAAACAGTTCCTGCATGTCCGACGCCACCGAATGGCCGATACACCCGTCCTGATCGCCGTGAAGGTAAAAACAGGGCACGCGAATCGGCTCGATGCCAATGCGGCGCTGAAGTTCTGCGTGCTTGCCGAGGCTGACCGTCGTTCCGAGCGCGTGCCGATAGTAGGATAGCGCCGCGCTCGCGACGCCCGGCAAGGCAAATGTTGCGCGAATCGCCGCCATTTCGCTCGGCGGGGGCGTCCATCCCGGTGACCAGTCACTCCACAGCTGCTCTACCAGCGCATAGTCGTCGTAGGCGAGGGCAGTCTCCGCGAACCGCGTCAGGAAAAAGAAAAGGTACCAGGAGCGCTTCTGCTGCTCGGAGGACGTCACCAGCGCCTTCCGCAATCCGGGTCCATAGGGAACGGCCAGCGTCACAATGCGGTCGAACATTTCTGGAGCCAACACTGCCGCGCCGTAGGCGGCATGCGCGCCCCAGTCATGACCCAACAGGGTAGCTCGGGTCGCGCCAAATGATCTCAACAGTTCGACAACGTCGTGTGCCAGGTCGGCGGTGTAGAACGTGGCATCCTCAGCCAACTGCGTCGGCGCATAGCCCCGCATGAACGGTGCGACGACCCGGTAGCCGAGCGCCGAGAAAAATCTCAACTGATGACGAAATGAAAGGGCATGATCCGGAAAGCCGTGAAGGCACAGAAGCAACCGGCCCCTACCCATGGCGATATAGTGAAAGAGAACGTCGTTGGCGCGAACCGATCCGACCTCCATCTCGTATTGCGTAGTTTGCATTGGTGTCCCTTGTGCTGGTGGCGGAAGGGGCGAACTAATTAAACGTCACGATCACCTTGCCGTCGATCCCGGTCTGCGAGGCTCTGCGGACGGCGCCCTTGATGTCGTCGGCACGAAAAATCGAATCGATCTTGGTGGTCATCTGGCCGCTGATCGAGACCCCATCCAATCGGCGATAGAGCGCTTCGATCGCCTCGCGAGGGGCGTCCATGAGGTATTTGGACAACCACAGGCCGCGAATCCGGAGGTCGTTGAAAACGATCGTCCCGGGAGCGACATTGGCGCGCTCCCCGCTTATCGCGCCGTAGATCGCAAGCGTGGCGCCCGGACCAAGGCATGAAGCGATCCGGTCGGTGGCGTTCCCGCTGACACAATCGATGCCGAGCGGGATCGTCGCGTTCTCGGTCGCGGCTCCGACGCGTTGGGGCAGGTCGTCGCCGTCGAGCAGCACCACGTCGGCACCCAATGCCCTCAATTCATCAAGGACGTCGGACCGCCTCACGATGTTGACGGTCTTGATGCCCAAGATACGCGCGAGCTGGATCGCCGCGCGGCCGACGGCTGAATTCGCCGCATTCTGGATGATCCAGTCTCCGGCCTTGAGCTCCACGAACTGGTGAAGCAACAGGTTCGCGGTGGCGGGGTTCACCTTCAAGCCGGCTTGCTGCACGACATCGCCGTGTGTCGATACTTTGACGACCTCGCTCGCCTTGAGCAGCCGAAATTCCCGCCAATTGTTTAGCGAAAGCAGGATCACGCGATCCCCGGGCACGAGATTCCCGACGTTCGCGCCAACGGCCGCTATCTCGCCGACGGCCTCGTTGCCGATCGCTGAGGTGGTGGTGTCGAGCCTCGGATAAATCCCCTGCATCGTCAGTAGATCAGCGGGATTGATCGGGAAGGCCAAGACCTTGACCAATACCTCGTCGGGACCAGTTCCCGACGGCGCCTCGGCATCGGCGTACACAACGACCTCTTCCGGCTTTCCGGCGGCAGCAAACTCGATCTGCTTCATGACGCTTTGCTTCCGCTGTCGAAAAAGCCCGTGATGTTCTGCAAGCGGCCGTTGCCAGCCACCGTCGCAAAGCTCCTCCCGGTCTGAAGGATGGAGCCGTCGGCACTTACCAGCTTCCATTCAGCGAGCATGCGGTCGTGATGATGAATCACCGAACGGATCTCGAACCTTCCACCTTTCACGCTCTGCTGAAACCCGCCCATATAGTCCGACAGCGCCTCGCGGCCTTCGATCAATCCATTCACGTCGCAATAGCTGCATCTGTCGGCAAGGCACGCCGCCAGCTCTGTCGTGCGGACGGTGGGTTCGGATGACCAGATGCGCGCGTATCGCTGCCACAAGAGATCAGGCGTCATTGGAATTTTCCTCCAGAACGTCGAATTCAAGATTGATGGCGCGGCGGATCGCTTTCAGGTCGTAGCCGCTGCGAATGAGAACCAGCACGCCCTGATAAAGCGCCAGCAACTTCACGGCCCCGGCCCGCGGGTCTATCCCGTTCCGGAGCGCTCCGGACGATTTCGCAGTCGACAGCCGATCCACAAAGAGGCGTTCCAGAATCCCGAAGCCCTTGTGGACGGAATGCTCGAGGATGCTGCGGTCGGAGCCGAATTCGATTGCCGAATTCGTGATCAGACACCCGAACGTCCCGCCATCGGGCTCGCGCAGCAACGACAGGAATAGCTGGCGGAGGCCCGACAGACCGCGCTCGGGCCTGGCGAACTCGGAGATGCGCCGGTCGAGCACGGCCTGCAGATAGTGCTCGAAAGCCGCGAGGAAGATTCCGCGTTTGTCGCCGAAGCTGTTGTAGATGCTTCCTGAGCTCAGCCCCGTCGCCGCCTCAAGCTCCGGGATCGAGACACCTGAATAGCCGTTACGCCGAAAAACATGCATGGCGCCCGCCAGCACTTCAGCTTCGTCATATGAACGGGACCTGACCATCGGAAGCATCTCTTAAATAAAATGACCATTATAGAATGACCGTTCTATTTTGAGCTGTCAAGATGGTCTGCGCCGGGCGCGCGCTCGAAACACTGTGCGATTGATGAAATCAGGTTCGCAGAGTCAGCGACAGCGGAGGAGGCTTTACCCCCTCACAATCCGCCGACAATGCTCCCATGCCGCGTGGATCAAGTTTTCGCTCGCCTCAGGCGTGCGGAACGCGGAGTGCGCCGAGAGCGTGACGTTTTGGATCTTCGTCAGCGGATGATCCTTCGGCAGCGGCTCGGTGTTGAAGACGTCGAGTCCGGCGTGGCGGATATGGCCTGACGTCAGCGCATCGATCATCGCCGGCTCGTCCACGATCGCGGCGCGCGCGGTGTTGACCAGGATCACGCCCTTTTTCATCTTCGCGATCTTGTCGCGGGTGATCATGCCGCGGGTCTCGTCATTGAGTAGCAGGTGGATCGAGACCACGTCGCTTCTCGCCAGCACCGTGTCGAGGTCGACGAATTCGACGCCGGGATAGCTCTTCGCCGATCGGTTCCAGGCGATCACCTTCATGCCGCTGCCAAGCGCGATGCGGGCGACCTCGGCGGCGATACCGCCGAAGCCGACCAGCCCGAGCGTCTTGCCGGTGAGCTGCATGCCGTCCTCGCGCAGCCAATTGCCGGCGCGCATCTCGCGATCCATCATCGCGATCACGCGCGCCGACGACCACATCAGCGCGATCGCGGATTCCGCCACCGCGGTGTCGCCATAGCCCTTGATCAGATGCACAGAGATTCCGAGCTCGGCGAGCTGTTCCGGGTTCATGTAGCTGCGGGCGCCGGTGCCGAGGAACACGACGTGCTTCAGCCCGGTGCACGTCTTCGCAACATCGGTCGGCAGCGCGGTGTGGTCCACGACGGCAATCTCGGCGCCGTCGAGCACCTCCGGATAGTGCTCAGGCTTGATGTCGGGATTGCGGTTGATCCGCATCTTGGGATCGCCGGGTTTCTCCAGCCGCTCCATGATGACAGCGAGCGATTCATTGGCGTCGACAAATACTCCACGCACGAAAACCTCCGCTTGATGGGGTGTTCCGGGATTGGGTTGATCAGGATGCGACGCCAGCGAGCGACAGCACGGTGTGCAGCAACACGTTGGCGCCGGCGGCGCAATCGGTCTGCGTCGCGTCCTCCAGCTCGTTGTGGCTGATGCCGTCCTTGCAGGGCACGAACACCATCGCGGTCGGGATCACGGTGTTGAGGTTGCAGGCATCGTGGCCGGCGCCGGAGGTGATGCGGCGGTGGGAATAGCCGAGCTGCTGGGCGGCATTCTCGACCGCGTCGACCAGCTTTGGGTCGAAATGCGTCGGCGCCTTGCGCCAGACCAGATCGAGCTTGACGTCGACCTTGCGCCGCGCGGCGATCTCGGCGACCGAGGCGCGCAAGTCCCGGTCCAGCGCGTCCATGATGCCTGCGTCCGCGCTGCGGCAGTCGACGGTGAAGGCGATCTCGCCCGGAATGACGTTGCGCGACGGCTTTGCGATCACGGCCTCGCCGATCGTGCCGACCGCCTTGGGCCCGTGCTTCCTGGCGATGCTCTCCAACGCCAGCACGATCTCCGACAGCGTCGCCAGCGCGTCGCGCCGCAGCGGCATCGGCGTCGATCCGGCATGGCTTTCGAAGCCGGTGATCTTGCCGTCGTACCACAACACGCCCTGGCCGGAATCGACCACGCCGATGGTCTTGTTCTCGGCCTCTAGGATCGGCCCCTGCTCGATGTGCAGCTCGACGAAGCTCGAGAATTTCTGGCGGCCGACCTGGGCAGCGCCGCGATAGCCGATGCTGTCGAGCGCCTCCGCCACCGTGACGCCCTCGGCGTCCTTGCGCGACAGGATGTCGTCGGTGGTGAAGTCGCCGACGTAAGCCGCGGAAGCCATCATCGCCGGCGCAAAGCGCGAGCCTTCCTCATTGGTCCAGTTGCAGATGCAGATCGGCAATTCGGTTTCGATGCCGGCGCCGTTGAGCGTGCGCACCACCTCGAGGGCGGCGAGCGTGCCGAGGATGCCGTCATACTTTCCGCCGGTCGGCTGGGTGTCGAGATGCGAACCGAGCCCGACCGGCGGCTTCGACATGTCGCGGCCCTTGCGCAGGCCGAACATCGAGCCGAGCGCATCGACCTGAACCTCGAGGCCGGCGTCCTCGCAGGCCTTGCGGAACCAGTCGCGCACCTGCTTGTCCTCGGCGCTCAAGGTCAGCCGCCGCACGCCGCCCTTTGGCGTTGCACCGAACTGCGCGGTTTCGTGGATGGTGCCCCAGAGGCGGGCGGAATCGATTTGCAGGTTGGTTGCGGCTCGGCTCATGCGGCTCTTCCCCTTCACGCGACCGTTTTTTCATGGCGCGTCGCCGCCGTGACGTCAACCGCTACGCTGCCTTGCGCGATCTGCCCGGCGAGATTGGCGACGCGTTCGATCGCGACCGCGTCGGGGGAGGCAAGCCAGCTTGCCGTGAAGGTGAGGGGCGGAAGCTTGAGGTCGGTATCCAAGAGTTGCAGCCGCCCATCGGCGAGCTCGTTCGCGACGATCGCCGACGGGATCACCGCGATACCGAGGCCTTCATTGGCCATGTGGATCACGGTTGCGAGCGACGCGCTGGCGTGGAGGCGGATCGGCGGCAGGTCGGGCCGGTTGAACAGCGCCCGTACGGTCTCGTAAGGCTGCGTCTTGCGCGGGAAGGTGATGATCGGAAACCGCGCCAGATCCTGCCGCGCCACCGGACCATTGCCGAGGCCGAGCGCCGGGCTCGCCAGAAAGCCGATCGGGTAGTCGCACAGCACACGATTGTGCACGCCCGACGCCGAGACCGGTCCAAGCACGAAGGCAAGCTCGATCTCCTGCGCGAGAAGGCGCGCGTTCAGGTTCGGTGTGATATCGACCTCGATCTCCAGCGACAGATTCGGATAGATCTCGTTGACGCTCTTGACGAGCCGCGGCAGCCAGGTGTGCACGATCGTCTCGGCGACGCCAAGCCGCAGCGCGCCGCGCATCGCCGAGCGGTCACCGATTTCCGCAATCATCTCCGCGCGCAGCCCGATCAGCTTCTCGGCATAGACCATCATCTGCCGTCCACTCGGCGTCGGCGATGCGACGCGATGGTCGCGGTTCAACAGCCTAACGCCCATCTCGCGCTCAAGCTGGGCAATGCGCTGGGAGATCGCAGGCTGGGTGGTGTTGAGCCGCTGGGCGGCGCCGCGGAAGCTGCCGAGCTTGACGACCCAGAGGAACGTTTCGAGCGAGCGGAAGTCCGTCATTGGAAGCGCTTTTCCGTTCGATAAATCAAGTTTATCGATTTTGATTAGAAAGGACGATTAGACATTATAGCACGCTTGGTGTTGGCTTGTCCTTGTCGAGATTATGGGCAGGAGGTCCCAATGACTGTTTTTGCGGCAGTGCAGCGATCTTCCGACGAAGCGGTGCTTCCGAGCCGGGAAGCCCGTTTGGCGTATCGCGGCGGCAAGGACGGCAGCACGGCTGGCGTCGCCAACGGCTTCGTCCAGGGCAATCTCGCGATCCTGCCGGAGAAGCTTGCCGGCGCTTTCCACCGATTCTGCCAGCTCAACCCGAAACCCTGCCCGATCATCGGCATGTCCGACGTCGGCGATCCCAGAATTCCGGCGCTCGGCCTCGACCTCGATATCCGCACCGACGTGCCGCGCTATCGCGTCTGGCGCGACGGCGAGGTCGCCGACGAGCCGACCGACATCATGAATTACTGGCGCGACGATCTCGTCGCCTTCGTGCTCGGCTGCTCGTTCTCGTTTGAGGAAGCGCTGATGGAGGAGGGGCTGCCGATCCGTCACATCGAGCAGGACGTGCGCGTGCCGATGTTCCGCACCAATATCGCCTGCAAGCCGTCAGGCCCGTTCGCTGGCCCCATGGTGGTGTCGATGCGGCCGTTCAAGCCGGCGGATGCGATCCGCGCGGTGCAGGTCACCTCGCGCTTTCCCTCGGTGCACGGCGCGCCGGTGCATCTCGGTCATCCGCATCTGATCGGCATCAAGGACATTGCAAAGCCCGACTACGGCGATCCGGTGCCGGTCGCAGACGACGAGATCCCGGTGTTCTGGGCCTGCGGCGTGACGCCGCAAGCGGTGATCGCAAATGCGAAGCTGCCGTTTGCGATCACGCATGCGCCGGGGTTGATGCTCATCACCGATCTCAGGAACAAGCAGCTCGCTGTGCTCTGAATAGGCAGTTCGTGCAATTCATTGAGGCTTTACCACGCGCTACAAGCGTCGCATCGATAAAAACAAGCTGACCAAAGGGGTTTTGGAATGACGATCTCCCGCCGTAACGTATTGCTTGGTGCCACTGCCGCCGCTGCGCTCGGTCCGATGGCTGCGCGCGCGCAAACCAATGAAGTGGTGATCGGCGTGATCTATCCGCTGTCGGGCGCCAGCGCCCAGATCGGCGTCGATGCGCAAAAGGCGTTCGAGACCGCCGCCGACATCATCAACAAGGACTACGATTTCAAGCTGCCGCTCGCCAAGGGCGAGGGGCTGCCCGGCCTCGGCGGCGCCAAGGTCCGTCTCGTGTTCGCCGACCACCAGGCCGATCCGCAGAAGGGCCGCGCGGAAGCCGAGCGGCTGATCACCCAGGAAAAGGTCTGCGCGGTCGTCGGGACCTACCAGAGCGCGGTCGCGGTCACGGTCAGCCAGATCTGCGAGCGCTACCAGGTTCCGTTCCTTTCGGCCGACAACTCCTCGCCGAGCCTGCACCGCCGCGGCTTGAAGTTCTATTTCCGTGCCGCGCCCCACGACGAGATGTTCTCGAAGGCGATGTTCGATTTCTTCGACGATCAGAAGAAGAAGGGCCAGAAGATCGAGACGCTGGCGCTGTTCCACGAAGACACCATCTTCGGCACCGACTCCTCGAATGCCCAGCTGAAGCTGGCGGCCGAGCGTGGCTACAAGGTGGTCGCCGACATCAAGTACCGCGCCAACTCGCCGTCTTTGACGGCGGAGGTGCAGCAGCTCAAGGCCGCCGATGCCGACGTGCTGATGCCGTCGAGCTACACCACCGACGGCATCCTGCTGGTGAAGACGATGGGCGAGCTCGGCTACAAGCCGAAGAACATCGTCGCGCAGGACGCCGGCTTCTCCGAGAAGGCGCTCTACGACGCCGTCGGCGACAAGATTCCGGGCGTGATCTCGCGTGGCAGCTTCTCGCTCGACCTTGCCGAGAAGCGGCCGATGGTCGGACTGATCAATGACAAGTTCAAGGACCGCTCCGGCAAGGATTTCAACGACTATTCGTCGCGCCAGTTCATGGGCCTGATCGTGATGGCCGACGCCATCAACCGCGCCAAGTCGACCGACGGCGAGAAGATCCGCGAGGCGCTGGTCGCGACCGATATGCCGGGCGACGTCACCATCATGCCGTGGAAGCGCGTCAAGTTCGACGAGTCGGGCCAAAACAACGACGCCGATCCGGTGCTGTTGCAGTATATCGGCGGCAAATTCGTCACGATCTTCCCGTCGCAGGCGGCGGTTTCCGAAGCCGCCTGGCCGATGAAGTAAGCGGCCCCGATATTTCCCTACGTCGTCCCGGGCAAGCCAAGCGCGACCCGGGACCCATAACCCCAGGCAGGCGTTTTTGCGATGATTGGCTCTTGTCCCTCCGACCGATGCATTTGTGGTTATGGGTCCTGGCTTTCGCCAGGACGACATCGGGGTAATGCTTTGACAGGAGCGCAACGCCCGTGACAGCGGAGACGATTATCCAGAGTCTGGCGAGCGGCCTGCTGATGGGGCTGCTCTACGGACTGATCGCCGTCGGGCTCGCATTGATCTTCGGATTGATGGACGTCGTGAATTTCGCGCACGGCGAGTTTCTGATGATCGCGATGTACGCGACCTTCTTCCTGTTCGCGTTCTTCGCGATCGATCCCTTGCTGTCTGCGCCGTTGGTCGCAGCCGCCTTGTTCGTGTTCGGCGCGGTGGTCTATCTATTGATAGTCCGCTTCGCCGTGCGCGCCAAAGCCAATGCCGGCATGGTGCAGATCTTCTCGACCTTCGGCCTTGCGATCGTGATGCGGGGGCTGGCGCAGTTCTTCTTCACGCCGGACTACCGCAGCGTCACGCATTCCTGGCTCGGCGGCAAGACGATCTCGGTTGCCGGCATCTATTTGCCGGAGCCGCAGCTCGTCGGCGCGCTGGTCTCGATCGCGGCCTTCGTCGCGCTCTACTTCTTCATCAACCGCACCGATTTCGGTCGCGCGCTCGAGGCGACGCGTGAGGACGCCGGCGCGGTGGCCTTGGTCGGCATCGACAAGAACCGCGTCTTCGCGCTCGGTTGGGGCCTCGGCGCGGCACTGGTCGGGCTTGCCGGCGCGATCATGGCGATCTTCTTCTATGTCTATCCTGATGTCGGCGCCTCCTTCGCGCTGATCGCCTACGTCACGGTGGCGCTTGGCGGCTTTGGCAGCGTGTTCGGTGCCTTCGCCGGCGGCATCATCGTCGGCCTGGTGGAGGCGACCACCGCGCTGATCCTGCCGCCGTCGCTGAAGTCGGTCGGCATCTACGCCGTCTACCTCCTGGTCGTCTTCATCCGCCCGCGCGGCCTGTTCGGATCGATGTGATGGATAAGCACTTCGCTCAACGCCGCCGTCGCGACCTGGTGGTCGCCGCCTGCCTCGCGGCTATTGCCGCGCTGGTGCCGCTGTTCGTTAAGGACGTCTACGTCCAGAACATCATGGTGCTGACCCTGATGTATGCGGCGCTGTCGCAGAGCTGGAACATTCTGTCCGGCTATTGCGGGCAGATCTCGCTCGGACACGCGCTCTATTTCGGGCTCGGCGCCTACACCACCGCGATTCTGTTCACCAAGTTCGGCGTGCTGCCGTGGTTCGGCATGCTGGCCGGCGGCGCGATTTCCGCCCTGATCGCGATGGCGCTCGGCTATCCCTGCTTCCGCCTGCGCGGGCATTACTTCGTGATCGCGACCATCGTGATCGCGGAGATCGCGCTGCTCCTGATCCAGAACTGGGACTGGGCAGGGGCTGCGCTCGGTATCGACATTCCCGTGCGCGGCGACAGCTGGCTGAAATTCCAGTTCACTCGCTCCAAGCTGCCGTACTTCTATTTCGCGCTGGCGCTTGCCTGCGTCGCCTGGTTCGTCACCTGGTGGCTCGAAGACTCCAAATGGGGCTATTGGTGGCGCGCGGTGAAGGACAATCCGGACGCGGCCGAGAGCCTCGGCGTGGTTGTGTTCAATTCCAAGATGGGCGCGGCCGCCGTCTCCGCCTTCCTGGTCGCCGTCGGCGGCAGCTTCTATGCGCAGTTCGTCTCCTACATCGACCCCGAGAGCGTGATGGGCTTCCAGTTCTCGCTGCTGATGGCCTTGCCCGCGGTGCTTGGCGGTATCGGCACGCTGTGGGGGCCGATGCTGGGCGCCGTGATCCTGATCCCGCTCACGGAGCTGACGCGCTCCTTCGTCGGCGGTTCGGGACGCGGCGTCGACCTGATCGTCTATGGCGCGCTGATCGTGTTGATCTCGCTGGCGCTGCCGCGCGGACTCGTGAGCGTGTTCTCCTTGCGCAAGGAGGCCGCGCGATGACCGCACTGCTTGAGACCCGCGGCGTCTGGCAGCGCTTCGGCGGCCTCGTCGCCAACAGCGATGTCTCGATCTCGGTCGGGCGCGGCGAGATCGTCGGCCTGATCGGCCCGAACGGCGCCGGCAAGTCGACGCTGTTCAACCTGATCGCCGGCGTTTTGCCGCCGACCCAAGGCTCGATCATCTTCGATGGCGAGGATGTCACCAAACTGCCGGCGGCCGAGCGCTGCCAGCGCGGCATCGGGCGCACGTTCCAGGTGGTCAAGAGCTTCGAGACCATGACGGTCATCGACAACGTCATCGTCGGCGCGCTGATCCGCAACACCGTGATGCGGGTGGCGCGCAAGAAGGCCTACGAGGTGCTCGAATTCTGCGGCCTTGCCGCGCGCGCCAATGTGCTCGCGAGCGACCTGGTGCCGTCGGAGAAGCGAAGGCTGGAGGTTGCCCGCGCGCTCGCGACCGAGCCGAAGCTCTTGCTGCTCGACGAAGTCCTCACCGGATTGACGCCGGTCGAGGCGCAGACCGGCGTCGAGCTGGTGCGCAAGGTGCGCGCCACCGGGGTCACCGCGCTGATGGTCGAGCACGTCATGGAGATCGTGATGCCGCTGGTCGACCGCGCCATCGTGCTCGATCTCGGCAAGGTGCTGGTCGAGGGCAAGCCCGCCGAGGTCGTCCGCAATCCCAAAGTCATCACTGCCTATCTCGGGGATCGTCATGCTGTCGGTGCGTGAAGTCACCACCGCCTATCAGGGCCTGGTCGCGATATCCGCGGTTTCGATCGACGTTTCGAAGGGCGAGATCGTCTGCGTCGCCGGCGCCAATGGCGCGGGCAAGTCGACGCTGCTCAAATCGATCGCCGGCGCCGAGCGGCCGCGCTCGGGCAGCGTGACCTTCGACGGCAACCGCATCGACGGCAAACCGCAACACGTCATCACCGCCGGCGGCATTGCCTTCGTGCCGGAGAACCGCCGGCTGTTTCCGCGGCTGTCGGTGCGCGACAATCTCCGGCTCGGCAGCTACATGTACCGCCGCGAGGCCAACCGCGACGCGCCGCTCGATCTCGTGTTCAACCTGTTCCCGCGGCTCGGCGAGCGGCTGGAGCAGCGTGCCGAGACGCTGTCCGGCGGCGAGCAGCAGATGCTCGCGATCGGCCGCGCGCTGATGACGCGGCCCAGGCTTCTGATGCTCGACGAGCCGTCGCAGGGCATCATGCCGAAACTGGTCGACGAGATCTTCCAGGCGGTGAAGCGCATCCGCGACGCCGGCATGACGGTCTTGATCGTCGAGCAGCGCATGGCGGAGTGCCTGGAGATCGCCGACCGCGCCTACATCCTGCAAACCGGCCGCGTGCTGATGCAGGGTACGGCGACCGAGATCAGCACCAATCCGGACGTGCGCAAGGCGTATCTGGGGCTGTAGCGGCTGACACCGTCATTGCGAGGAGCGTAGCGACGAAGCAATCCATCTATCCCCGCGTGGCGAGGTGGATTGCTTCGCTTCGCTCGCAATGACGGGGAGGGGCTAGTGCCCGTGTTCCGGCAATGTCAGCCCGAACACTTTGGTCAGGTCCGTCACCTGCTCCGGCGACAGGTACCGTGGGTTCAGCCCGCGCAGCAGCAGATAGAGCTTTGCGGTCTCTTCCAGTTCCTCGGTCGCGAACACCGCGGCCTCGAGCGTGTCGCCCGACACGACGGGCCCGTGATTGGCGAGCAGCACGGATGAGTACTTCCCGGCGAGCCCCTTGATCGCGTCAGCGACCGCGGGGTCACCGGGGCGATAGTAAGGCACCAGCGCGGTCTGGCCGCATTTCATCACGTAATAGGCCGTCATCGGCGGCAATGCGGCACGCGGGTCGATCTCGGGCAGCATCGAGAGCGCGACCGAATGGGTCGAGTGCAGGTGCACCACCGCGCGGGCGGCCGCGCGCGTCTGGTAGAGCGCGGTGTGCAGCGGCACTTCCTTGGTCGGGGCGTCGCCGGAGATCAGCCGGCCATTGGCGTCGAGCCGCGACATTTTCGCCGGATCGAGGAAGCCGAGCGAGTCGTTGGTCGGCGTCACCAGCCAGCCGCCGTCGTCGAGCCGGACGCTGATATTGCCGGAGGAGCCGGGCGTCAGGCCGCGCTCGAACAGCGAGCGGCCGAAGCGGCAGATGTCCTCACGAATTTTGGTTTCGATCATTTTGCGTCGCGCCTGGCCCGTTCCGGCGGCATCCCGTGTCTCGCCTTGTCTCATGCTTTGGCAGCGCGGCCAAGCCGTGATAGGCAGGCGGTAAAGCTGCCAGAACGTTTCGAGGAATCGCCGCATGTCCAGTTCCGCCAAATCGCGTGTTGCCGTCATCGGGCTCGGATCGATGGGGTTCGGCATGGCGACCTCGCTCAAGCGTGCCGGCTTCGAGGTGACCGGTTGCGACATCTCGGCCGATACCGTTGGGCGGTTCGTGTCCGAAGGCGGTAAGGGCGCGACGTCGCCCGCCGAGGCGGCCAAGGACGCCGATATCGTCGTCAGCGTCGTCGTCAACGCGGCGCAGACCGAGACCATCCTGTTCGGCGCCGATGGCGTGGCGGCAACGATGCCGAAAGATTCGGTGTTCATCTCTTCCGCCACCATGGACCCGGACATTGCGCGGCGCCTGGCAAGAGAGCTCGAGGCGACCGGCCGGCACTATCTCGATGCGCCGATCTCGGGCGGCGCGCAGCGCGCCGCCGAGGGCGAGCTCACCATCCTCGCGTCGGGCAGCGCGGCCGCCTTTGTCAGGGCGCGGCCGGCGCTCGATGCGATGGCCGCAAAACTCTACGAGCTCGGCGATGCCGCAGGCCAGGGCGCCGCGTTCAAGATGATCAACCAACTGCTCGCCGGCGTGCACATCGCCGCAGCGTCCGAGGCGATCGCCTTTGCCGCCAAGCAGGGCCTCGATATCCGCAAGGTCTATGAGGTGATCACGGCGTCCGCCGGCAATTCCTGGATGTTCGAGAACCGCATGCCGCACGTGCTCGACGGCGACTACGCCCCGCGCAGCGCGGTCGAGATTTTCGTCAAGGACCTCGGCATCATCCAGGACATGGCGCGCAACGCGCGCTTCCCGGTGCCGGTCTCGGCCGCCGCCTTGCAGATGTTCCTGATGACGTCAGCCGCCGGCATGGGCCGCGACGACGACGCCTCGGTGGCCAGGATGTATGCCCGCGTCACCGGGACAAAGCTGCCCGGCGAGAAATAACAAGAGGATCGCCAATGCCCCGCTTTGCCGCCAATCTCTCCATGATGTTCAACGAGGTCCCGTTCCTCGACCGCTTCGAGGCGGCGGCGAAAGCGGGCTTCACCGCGGTCGAATTCCTGTTTCCCTACGACCATCCGGCGGAGGAGGTCGGCAAGCGGCTCAACGCGGCAGGGCTGACGCAGGCCCTGTTCAACCTGCCGCCGGGCGACTGGGCCGCCGGCGAGAAGGGCTTTGCGGCGCTGCCGGACCGCTTCGATGATCTGCAGCAGAGCCTGACGACCGCGCTGCCCTATGCGCAGGCGACCGGCGTGAAGCGGCTGCATCTGATGGCAGGGATCGCCGACCGCAGCGACCGGCGGGCGGTCGAAGCCTTCTACAAATCCGTGGCATGGGCTGCCGAATTCTTCGCGCCGCACGGGCTCGATGTCGTGATCGAGCCGATCAATCCGCGCAATGTACCCGGCTATTTCCTCAACGACTTCACCTTCGCGAGCGACCTGATCAACGAGCTGAAGATCCCGAACCTGAAGCTGCAGTTCGACATCTATCACTGCCAGATCATCCATGGTGACGTGACGATGCGGCTGCGCGAGATGATGCCGATCATCGGCCACGTCCAGATCGCCTCGATTCCCTCGCGCAACGAGCCCGACGGGGAGGAGCTCAACTATCCGTTCCTGTTCGATGAGCTCGACCGGCTCGGCTATCGCGGCTTCGTCGGCTGCGAATACAATCCGCGCGGCAAGACCACGGACGGGCTCGCCTGGTTCAAGCCCTATGCGGGAGTGAAGCCGTGACGCTGGCCCTTGGCTGCATCGCCGACGACTATACCGGCGCCTCCGACCTCGCCAACACGCTGACGCGCGCCGGACTGCGCACCGTGCAGACGATCGGCGTACCATCAGACGATCTGGCGCTACCCGAGGTCGACGCGGTGGTCGTGTCGCTGAAGAGCCGCTCGATCGAAGCCGGCCTCGCCGTGACCCGCTCGCGCGCGGCCGAGAAATGGCTGCGCGGTCGCGGCGCTCAGCACATCCTGTTCAAAATCTGCTCGACCTTCGATTCCACCGACGCCGGTAATATCGGGCCGGTGATGGATGCGTTACGCGCCGATAGCGGAGACGCGATCGTGCTGGTGACGCCGGCCTTCCCGGAAACCGGCCGCACCGTCTACCAGGGCAATTTGTTCGTCGGCTCGGTGCCGCTCAACGAAAGCCCGCTGAAGGATCACCCGCTCAACCCGATGCACGATTCCAATCTGGTGCGGGTGCTGGTGCGCCAGAGCGAGACCAAGGTCGGGCTGGTCGATCTGGCGACGCTGACCCGCGGCGCCGACGCGGTCCGTGCCAGGCTCGCCGAACTCGCCATGGGCGGCATCGGCGCCGCGATTGCCGACGCCGTGTTCGACCGCGACCTCGAAACCATCGGACAGGTGGCGCTGGATCACCCTCTTTCGGTCGGCGCCTCCGGCATCGGGCTTGGGCTCGCCCGCACGCTGGTCGCCTCAGGCAAGGTCAGACCGGACGCCGTGACGGCGATGCCGGACACTGCGGTCGGCGGTCCGGCCGCCTGCCTCGCCGGCAGCTGCTCGCAGGCAACCCTGCAGCAGATCGCGAGCGCGGAGAGGGTGATGCCGGTGCTGCATCTCGTTCCCGAGCGAATCGTCGCCGGCAAGGAGGAGGCGCAGCGCGCGCTCGCCTGGGCGCGCGAGCATCTCGGGAACGGACCGGTGCTGATTGCGAGCAGTTCCAGCCCCGAAGAGGTTGCAGCCCTGCAATCGCGTCATGGCCGCGATACAGCCGGACATGCCATCGAGCAGGCGATGGCCGACATCGCCGAAGGATTGGTCGGGGCCGGCGTGCGCCGACTGGTGGTCGCCGGTGGTGAAACATCAGGCGCCGTGGTCGACCGCCTGCAGATCCCGGGATTCCTTGTTAGCGCGGAAATCGCTGCAGGCGTGCCGGTTTTGCGCGCGGTCGGAGTCAAGACTGGCGAGATGCTGCTCGCCCTGAAGTCCGGCAATTTCGGCGCGCGCGAATTCTTCTCCGATGCGCTCAAGTTGATGCGTTGACGAGCAATTGGGCTCCTCGTTTCGGTGCGCGATTTTGACTCCGTAGTTAAACGGGGTTCCAAATTAACCTAACCCTTAAGTGGCGCGGGCTTTGATGCCGGCGGCGTCCCGTCGCGCCGTTGAACTTCAGCCCGTCACGCCCAGGCGCCACGCGCGCCCAATCAAGAGATCCCCCCGCAATGCTCGCCAAAATTTCAATTCGCGCCAAGATCATCTCTGTGGTTGCGTTCCTCCTGGTCGCGATGATGGGCGTGGGCGTGCTCGCGGTTCAGAGCATGCGGGCGATCAATGCCAACACCGTCGACATCACGACCAACTGGCTGCCCAGCGTTCGCGTGCTCGGTGAACTGCGCGCCGGCGTCATCACCTATCGCAACGTGATCCGCGAGCACATGCTCTCCGAAACGCTGGAGGAGAAGCTGACGGCGGAAAAGACCCTGGCGACCGTGGTCGAATCCAACACCAAGATCCGCGCGGCCTATGAGCCCATGATCACCTCTCCAGAGGAGCGCGCTCTGTACAATCAGTGGGTCGACACCTGGAACAGGTACAAGAAGGGCACTGAGGAGGTGATGGCGCTGTCGCGCAAGGAAGCCGGCAAGATTCCGCACGAGGCGCATGAGCTGAACGCCAAGACCGTGAACAAGATCAGTATCGAGGCGGATGAGATTCTGCGCAAGGACATCGACCTCAACAACACCGGCGCGGACAAGGCCGCGAAGGGTGCGGCCGACAATTTCAGCTCGGCACTCATGCTGGTCTGCCTGATGATCGGGGCTGCGGTTGTCATCGGTGTCGGCGTCAGCTTCCTGATGGTTCGCGACGTCTCGGCCGGCATTGCCTCGATCATCACGCCGATGCAGGCGCTGGGCCGCGGCGACCTCTCGGCCAACGTCCCGCACCAGGGCGAAAAGACCGAGATCGGCGCGATGGCCGACACGCTGCAGGTCTTCAAGGAGGCGCTGATCGCCAAGAAAGCCGCCGACGAAGCCGCGGTCGCGGATGCCGAAGCCAAGATCGAGCGCGGCCGCCGCGTCGACGATATCACCCGCAATTTCGAGAACATGATCGGCGAGATCGTGCAGACGGTGTCGTCGGCCTCGACCCAGCTCGAGGCCTCAGCCGGCACGCTGTCCTCGACCGCCAAGCGTTCAGAGGAACTCACCACTGCGGTCGCGGCGGCCTCGGAGGAAGCCTCCACCAACGTGCAGTCGGTGGCGTCCGCGACCGAGGAGCTGTCGTCGTCGGTGACCGAGATCAGCCGCCAAGTGCAGGAATCGGCGCGGATGGCGGGCGATGCCGTCGGCCAGGCCCGCACCACCAACGAGCGCGTCAGCGAATTGTCGAAGGCGGCCGCCCGCATCGGCGACGTCGTCGAGCTGATCAACACCATCGCCGGCCAGACCAACCTGCTGGCGCTGAACGCCACCATCGAGGCGGCGCGCGCCGGCGAGGCCGGTCGCGGCTTTGCGGTCGTGGCGTCGGAGGTGAAGGCGCTGGCCGAGCAGACCGCGAAGGCGACCGGCGAGATCGGCCAGCAGATCTCCGGCATCCAGGCGGCGACGCAGGAGTCGGTCGGCGCGATCAAGGAAATCTCTACGACCATCGAACGCCTGTCGGAGATTTCCTCCACTATCGCTGCTGCGGTCGAGGAGCAGGGCGCGGCGACGCAGGAGATTTCCCGCAACGTGCAGCAGGCCGCGCAGGGCACCCAGCAGGTCTCCGCCAACATCACCGACGTGCAGCGCGGCGCGACCGAGACCGGCTCCGCCTCGACGCAGGTGCTCTCGGCGGCGCAGTCGCTCTCGGGCGACAGCAACCGCCTCAAGCTCGAGGTCAGCAAGTTCCTCGGCGCGGTGCGCGCGGCCTGACGAGATCGTCGTCCCCCGCGGCATCAGGGGCGGCTTGAAGACCTGAAATCGAACGTGGTGAGCCAGCCGGCTCGCCACGTTTTGCATTTTCGCAGACCTGATACGCCGGTTCTGCGTGGACGTGAATAATGTGCTGCCTCCGCCGATCTCCGGAGCAGGTCCGTCTCCTTCCGGCCGATAGTTTGGCGGTGGGCGAACTGCGTTGTGGCCACCAGGAGCGGTAGCACCCGCGGCCTCACGAGCTATGCCAAGGAAGTGAAGGCCAACCGCGTTCCCCGGGGTTGGCCTTTTTGCGCGCCTTGGGTAAATCGGCCTGAGCGGAACGGCCTTTTTGGGAACGCCGTTTGCTTTTGCCTGGGCGGGCTTTTTCGGGAACACGTCTTCAATGATCGCACTGGTCCGTATCGCGCTGAGCCGGCCATATACTTTCGTCGTGCTCGCGCTGCTGCTGCTGATCATCGGACCGCTGGCCGCGCTGCGCACCCCGACCGATATCTTCCCGGATATTCGCATTCCCGTGATCGGCGTGGTCTGGCAGTACACCGGCCTGCCGCCGGACCAGATGTCGGGGCGTATCACCACACCGTTCCAGCGCGCCTTGACCACGACGGTCAACGACATCGAGCACATCGTCGCCAACTCCTATAATGGCGTCGGTGTCATCAAGATCTTCTTCCAGCCCAACGTCGATATCCGCACCGCCAACGCGCAGGTCACCGCGATCTCGCAAACGCTGCTCAAGCAGATGCCGCCGGGCGCGACGCCGCCGCTGATCCTGAACTACAGCGCTTCGACGGTTCCGATCATCCAGGTCGCGCTGTCCGGCGACGGCCTGACCGAGCAGAACCTCGCCGATATCGGCATCAATCAGCTCCGCACACCGCTCGTCACGGTGCCGGGCGCCGCGATCCCGTATCCGTTCGGAGGCAAGCAGCGTCAGGTCCAGATCGATCTCAATTCGACCGCGCTGCAGGCGCGTGGCCTGTCCGGGCAGGACGTCGCCAATGCGCTCGCCGCGCAGAACCTGATCACGCCGGTCGGCACGCAGAAGATCGGCAGTTTTGAATACACGATCCAGCTCAACAACTCGCCGCTCAGGCTGGAAGAACTCGGCGACCTGCCGATCAAGCAGGTCAACGGCGCGATGGTTTATGTGCGCGACGTCGCCAGCGTGCGCGACGGCAACCCGCCGCAGACCAACATCGTGCATGTCGACGGCAACCGCTCGGTCTTGATGATGGTACTGAAGGCCGGCGCGACCTCGACGCTCGATATCATCGCCGGCATCAAGCAGAAGGTGGTCGAGGTCCGCGACCAGATGCCGGATGCGCTGAAGATCGGGTTCATCGGCGACCAGTCGCTGTTCGTGCGCGGCGCGATCACCGGCGTCGCCTTCGAAGGCGTGATCGCGGCGCTTCTGACCAGCATGATGATCCTGCTGTTCCTCGGCAGCTGGCGCTCCACCGTCATCATCGCGGTGTCGATTCCGCTGTCGGTGCTCGGCGCCATCATCATGCTGTCTTTGATCGGTGAAACGCTGAACATCATGACGCTCGGCGGGCTTGCGCTCGCGGTCGGCATCCTGGTCGACGACGCCACTGTGACGATCGAGAACATCAACTACCATCTTGAGCAGGGCAAGCCGGTCGAGCAGGCGATCCTCGACGGCGCCAACCAGATCGTGACGCCGGCCTTCGTCTCGCTGCTCTGCATCTGCATCGTGTTCGTGCCGATGTTCTTCCTGACCGGCGTGGCGCGCTTTCTGTTCGTGCCGATGGCAGAAGCGGTGATGTTCGCGATGATCTGGTCGTTCATCCTGTCGCGCACGCTGGTGCCGACCATGGCGAACTACCTGCTCAAGCCGCATGTCCATCACGACGGCGAGCCGCCGGCCTCGCGCAATCCTTTGGTCTGGTTCCAGCGCGGCTTCGAGGCGCGGTTCGAGCGCATCCGCGGCTTCTATCGCGGCCTGCTCGCGATGGCGCTCGGCCACCGTAAGGTGTTCGTGACCACCTTCCTCGCGATCGTCGCCGCGTCGTTCCTGCTGGTGCCGTTGCTCGGGCGCAACTTCTTCCCGTCGGTCGACGCCGGCAACATCCTGATGCATGTCCGCACCCAGGTCGGCACCCGCGTCGAGGAGACCGCCAACCAGCTCGCCGACGTGCAGAAGGCGATCCGCAAGCTGATCCCCGGCGAGATCGAAACACTGACCGACAACATCGGCATGCCGATCTCCGGCATCAACATGACCTACAACAACACCGGCGTGATCGGCCCGCAGGACGGCGACATCCAGATCAAGCTGAAGGAAGGCCACAAGCCGACCGAGGAGCATGTACGCACGCTGCGTGAGCAGTTGCCGCGGCTGTTCCCGGGCGCGAGCTTCTCGTTCCTGCCGGCCGACATCGTCAGCCAGATCCTGAACTTCGGCGCGCCGGCGCCGATCGACCTGCAGATCCGCGGCGCCAATCTCGACGCCAACTTCGCCTATGCCAACAAGCTGCTGAGCAGGATCCGCAAGATTCCCGGCATCGCCGATGCGCGGATCCAGCAATCGCCGAACAGCCCGACCTTCAATATCGATGTCGACCGCACGCGGGCGCAATATGTCGGACTGACCGAACGCGACGTCACAAACAGCCTCGTGGTCAATCTCGCCGGCTCGTCGCAGGTCGCGCCGACCTACTACCTCAACCCCGACAACGGCGTGTCCTACTCGATCGTGATGCAGACGCCGCAATACCAGATCGACTCCCTGAGCGCGCTGCAGACGCTGCCGATCACCGCAACCGGCGCCACGCAATCGCCGATCCTCGGCGGCATCGCCGACATCAAGCGCGCGACCTCGAGCGCGGTGGTGTCGCAATACGATATCCAGTCGCTGGTGCAGATCTACGCTACGACGCAAGGCCGCGATCTCGGCGCGGTCGCCTCCGACGTGCGGGCGCTGATCGCGGAGACCGCCAAGGAGGTGCCGAAGGGCTCGTCGGTGGCGCTGCTCGGCCAGGTGCAGACCATGAACAGCGCCTTCACCGGATTGCTGTTCGGCCTGCTCGGCGCGGTGGTGCTGATCTACTTCCTGATCGTGGTGAACTTCCAGTCCTGGTCGGACCCGTTCGTGATCATCACGGCGCTGCCCGCAGCCCTCGCCGGCATCGTCTGGATGCTGTTCACGACAGAGACGACGCTGTCGGTGCCGGCGCTCACCGGCGCGATCATGTGCATGGGCGTCGCCACCGCCAACAGCGTGCTCGTGATCAGCTTCGCGCGCGAGCGCTATGAGGAGCTCGGCGATCCCGTCGCGGCCGCGCTCGAAGCCGGCTTCGTCCGCTTCCGCCCGGTGCTGATGACGGCGCTCGCCATGATCATCGGCATGGCGCCGATGGCGCTGGGGCTCGGCGAGGGCGGCGAGCAGAACGCGCCGTTGGGGCGGGCCGTGATCGGCGGCCTGATCTTTGCAACCTTCGCGACGCTGATGTTCGTTCCCGTGGTATTCAGTATGGTACACAAGAAACAAGGCGCCAAAGCCGCCGCCTCATCGGAGATCCCGCATGCCGCCCACTGAACCGCGCCCACCGGTGTCGCACCGGAAGCTGGGCATCTTCGGCGTGGTGGCCGTGATCGCCGCAGGCCTCATCGTCGGCACCGGCATCCGCGCCCGCGAGGAGCAGGGCACGCGGCTGAAGGAATGGACCGACGACCAGGCCGTTCCGAGCGTTGCTGTGGCCCTGCCGAACGCGCGCGCACTCAGCCCCACCATCGACCTGCCAGGTCGGCTCGAGGCCTATTACCGCGCGCCGATCTTCGCGCGCGTGTCGGGCTATCTGAAGAGCTGGAGCGCCGACATCGGGGCACGGGTCAAGGCCGGCCAGGTGATCGCCGAGATCGAGGCGCCCGACCTCGACCAGCAATTGCTGCAGGCGCGCGCCGACCTCGCCAGCGCCCAGGCCAGCGCGCGGCTGTCGGAGGCAACGCTGAACCGGCGCAAGACGCTGGTGGCCTCGAACTTCGTCTCGGCGCAGGAGATCGACGAGCGCACCGCCGACCTCTCCAACAAGAAGGCCGCGGTCAATTCCGGCCAGGCCAACGTCGAGCGGCTGGAAGCGCTCGCCGGCTACAAGAAGATCACGGCGCCGTTCGACGGCGTTGTGACGGCGCGCGATACCGATGTTGGCGCGCTGATCAATGCCGGCGGCGGCTCGGGCCCTGCGATGTTCGTGATCTCCGATATCACCAAGCTGCGCGTTTACGTCAACGTGCCGCAGAACTATGTGCCGGCGATCAAGATCGGCGCCAGGGCCACGCTCACGATGCCGGAATATCCGAACCGGGCGTTCCAGGCGACGGTCGAGGCCTCCTCGCAGGCGGTCGACGTCTCCTCCGGCACCACGCGGATGCAGCTAGCGCTCGACAATTCCTCCGGCGAATTGATGCCCGGCGGCTATGCCAGCGTGAAGCTCAATTTGCAGCGCGACTCCACGCCGCTCAGCATTCCCGCGAGCGCGCTGATCTTCAACGCCAACGGCCTGCGCGTTGCGACGGTGGGCGCGGACGACAAGGTGCTGTTCAAGACCGTGACCATCGGCCGCGACCTCGGCAAGGAGATCGAACTGGCGTCCGGGCTTTCGCCCGACGACCGCGTCATCACCGCGCCGCCGGACGGCCTCGCCGACGGCGACAAGGTGCGCGTGGTCGGCGGCGGTGCCGCAAAGGGCAAGCCGACCACGGCGTCCGAAAAGCAGGACGTGAAGGGGTAGGGGCGGCCCCGACGCGTAGGGTGGGCAAAGCGAAGCGTGCCCACCTTCACGAGCGGAATGGTCGATGGTGGGCACGGCGCAAGCGCGCCTTTGCCCACCCTACAAAACCGCCTGCGCCACCCGCCATTCCAGCATGCCGTCACCGCCGGTGACGATCTCGCCCAGCGTGCCCACCGGCGTGCGGTCCATGTTCTGCAGATAGGCCAGCGTCTTGGTATCGGCTGCCGGGATGCGGCCGAGCGTGCGCCTGTCGTCCTCGGTGCGCAGCATGGTGACGCCGTGCTCGACCTCGCCATTGCCGCGATAGATCACGGTGAACGCCTCGACCTTGCCCTTGCCGCGCGCTTCGGTGGTGAACTCCGGTACCTTGCGGCGATTGCGGTCGGCTTCCGCCTGGACGCTGGTGTCCTGCCTCACGGCCGCTTTCGGCGCCTCGCGCGACAGCACGAGGCCGTGATGCTTGGTGACGAAGCCGCCCTGGCCGTAGAGCAGGCCGAGCTTGCCGCCGCTACGGAGCTTGCGCACCATCGCGCAGGCGGCGTGCGTCATGTAGGTGTTGAGCGGCGCGCCGAAGAAGGTGAGGCCGCCCGTCACCGTCGGCTGCACATCGGGCCCGAGGCCGAGCGTGCGCCGCGCCATCTTGGGCACGCAGGGGAAGCAGCTATAGAGCTCGATCGCATCGAACTTCCGGCCGTCACCCTCGACGAGATCCATCACCGCCTTCAGCACCGCGGTCTGCGAATGGCTTTCGACGAACTGGTCGCGGATCAGATAGTCACGCGGCTCTTCGGCCGAGGCGCCGCCGAGCGGATAGATTAGGCGGTCCTCAGGCACGCCGGCCGCGCGCGCCTTCGCAAGGCTCGTGAGGATCAGCGCGCCGCCCATGTTCACGGTCGGGTTCGCCACCATCAACTTTGTATAGGGCCAGGCGATCAGCCGGTTGTCCGGCGTCGGCGTCGTGATCTCCTCTCCGGTGAAACGCTTCTTCAGCCAGGAGTTCGGATTGTCGGCCGCAACCCGCGCATAGGTCGACCACAAGTCGCCCGATTCCTTCAGCGCCTCGCGCGGTGTCTGGCCCCAATGCGCTGATGTCGCGGACTCGTAGAGCGGATAGACCGTGATCGGCCGAAAGACGCCGAGCGTCACGGCAAGCGGCTTCTGGAACGCCGCGCCGCGTTTCGGCTCCTCGACGTCATGGGCGAACGGCGTCCAGGGCAATTCGACGCCGGCGCGCTGCGCTTTCGTCGCGGTCGACTGCGCCTCGGCGCCGCAGACCGCGGCGACGCTGCATTCGCCGCGCGCGATGCGCTGCGCCGCCTCGTGCAGATAGCGGATCGGGCTCTCGCCGCCGACCGGGCCGTAATAGAGATGTGCCGGCGCAATGCCGAGGCGCGCGGCGAGCTGCTTCTCGGGGTCGCGGTAGCGCCAGCTCAGGAAGTTGACGATGTCGAGCGACTGGATCTCGCCGAGCAGCTTCGCGCCGCTATCGGCCTCCGCGCGCTTCAGCGCCTCTTCGAGCAACGTCAGCGGCTCGAGGCCGGCGGCGATGTCCTTCGGGCGATCGACGATCTCGCCGACGCCGACGATGACGGGGATGCGGTCTGCGGGGAGGCTGTTCGACATTCTTGTTGTTTCACTCTGAGATGTTGGACTCGATGCATAGTAGTTCGTCATTGCGAGCGAAGCGAAGCAATCCATGCCTCGGCTCGGGGATAGATGGATTGCTTCGTCGCTTCGCTCCTCGCAATGACGGGGAAAGACCTACTCCGTCACCAGCGCGTTCATGTGTTCGACGGCTTCGATGAAATCTTCCTTGAATTCCTGCACCACGGCGCCGGCCGATTTCACGCTGTCGATAAGGCCGACGCCCTGGCCCACGAAATAGCTGACGAGGTCGCGCGCCTTGGTGTTGCCGGCATCCGCCGCACGGTCGATCGCGTTGAAGGCGTCGCCGCTGATGATGCTCTGCAGCGGCATCGGCAGCGCGCCGGGGCTGTCGGGCGAGCGGTCCCAGGCATCGGTCCACACCGAGCGGAGTTGTCGCGCCGGCTTGCCGGTGCGGCCCCTGGAGCGGATCGCGTCGCGCGAGGACGCCGCGATCATCTTCTCGCGGAAAATCTCCGAGGTCTCCGATTCCACGGTCGCGAGCCACACCGAGCCGGTCCAGGCGCCGGCGGCGCCCATCGCCATGCAGGCCGCCATCTGCTTGCCCGTCATGATGCCGCCGGCGGCGAGCACCGGCACGTCGCGGATCTTCTTGACCGCCTTGATCACCTCGGGGACCAGCACCATGGTCGAGACCTCGCCGCAATGGCCGCCGGCCTCGGTGCCCTGCACGACCAGGATGTCGACGCCGGCTGCGACCTGGCGCAGCGCATGCTCCTTGGCGCCGACGAGGGCCGCGACCGGCACGCCGTGCTTCTTGCCACGATCGATCATCGCCTTCGGCGGCACGCCGAGCGCGTTGGCGATCAGCCGGATCGGGTGGCGGAACGAGACGTCCAGCAGTTCGAGCGCGGTCTCGGCATCGAACGGCTGCGGCTGATTGTCGGCGACGTTTCTCGCCGTGAGCTCGATGTCGTATTTTTTCAGGAGATTGCGGGTGAAGTCGCGATGCTCCTGCGAGACGCGCTTCTCCAGGCTCTTCCAGGTGACGTTCTTCTCGCCGGCGGTTGCGATATTCTCGGGGATCAGCACGTCGATGCCGTAGGGCTTGCCGTCGACATGGTCATCGATCCATTTCAGCTCCTGCTCCAGCGTCTCCGGCGAGTGCCGGGTCGCGCCCAATACGCCGAAGCCGCCGGCGCGGCTGACGGCGGCCACCACGTCGCGGCAATGGCTGAAGGCGAGCAGCGGGAATTCAATTCCCAGCATGTCGCAGATCGGTGATTTCATGGACCCTGTCCTCTCCCGGCGACAGCTTCGAAGGCTGTCTTGTTGTTGTGGACGGCAAACACCTGTCGCGACGCTAGCCCATCAGGAACGGTCAAGCCAAGCGGGTTCAGTCGCGGCCATCTTGCGTGCAGGCGCTGCGGAGAGCGCCCGTCGCGTAGCGTATTCCGCAACACAAAATATACGCAGGCTGACGCCTGTGCATTGGCCTCTTGCGCTTTCGCGCGTCGCAGAGAATGCTGATCGGCAAATCGACAAGAATCTTTTGGGAGCTTCGATCCATGTCCGCTCAACCATCCGCCAGCAGCGCTGGGTCCGCGCATTACGATGTCGTTGTGGTCGGTGCCGGCTTTGCCGGTATGTACATGCTGCACCGGCTGCGCGGCCTCGGTTTCTCCGCGCGCGTCTTTGAGCAGGGCAGCGGCGTCGGCGGCACCTGGTACTGGAACCGCTATCCCGGCGCGCGCTGCGACGTCGAGAGCATGCAGTATTCCTATTCTTTTTCCGACGAGCTGCAGCAGGAGTGGAATTGGAGCGAGCGCTATGCGCCGCAGCCCGAGATCCTCAGCTACGCCAACCATGTTGCCGACCGTTTTGATCTGCGGCGCGATATCCAGTTCGATACACGCGTGGAGGGCGCCACATTTGATGAGCGCAACAACACCTGGTCGGTGACGACGTCGGACGGCAAGACGGTGACGGCACGCTTCGTCGTGCTCGCGACCGGCTGCCTGTCGAACGCGCGCAAGCCCGATATCAGGGGCCTCGATCGCTTCAAGGGTAAGGTCTATCACACCGGCCACTGGCCGCATGAGGCGGTGGACTTCACAGGCCTGCGCGTCGGCGTGATCGGCACCGGATCGTCAGGCATCCAGTCGGTGCCCATGATCGCCGAGCAGGCGAAGCACGTCACCGTATTCCAGCGCACCGCGCAGTTCTCGATCCCCGCGCGCAACGCCCAACTGACGGATGAGGAGCGCAACTGGTTCCGCGCCAACTATCCCGAGATCAGGCGCTTCGCCCGCGAGCAGGCGAAGAACGGCATCTACACCGATTTGCCCGATCGCGGCGCACTCGACGACGGCGACAACGAGCGCCGATCGAAATACGAGGCGCGCTGGCAGCGCGGCGGGCTGACCTTTATGACCGTCTACAACAACCTCGCGCTCGATGTCGCCGCCAACGACACCGCGGCCGACTTCGTGCGCGGCAAGATCGCCGAGATTGTCAAGGATCCCGCCACCGCAAGGCTGCTGCAGCCGAACAATCACCCGATCGGCTCCAAGCGCATCTGCATCGACACCGACTATTTCGCGACCTTCAACCGGCCGAACGTGACGCTGGTCGACATCAAGACCAATCCGATCGAGGAGATCACCGAAAGCGCCGTGCGCACCGGCGGCAGGGACGTCGAGCTCGATGCGCTGGTGCTGGCGACCGGCTTCGACGCGATGACCGGCTCGGTCGCGAAGATCGACATCAGCGGCCGCGGCGGCCAGACGCTGAACCGGAAATGGGCGGAAGGGCCACGCACCTATCTCGGCCTGATGAGCGCGGGCTTTCCCAACCTCTTCGTCATCACTGGCCCCGGCAGCCCGTCGGTGCTGTCGAACATGATCGTGTCGATCGAGCAGCATGTCGACTGGATCGGCGATTGCCTGAGCTTCATGCGCGACAACGGCCTCGAGGCGATGGAGGCGGAGCGCGACGCCGAGGACAAATGGGTCGCCCATGTCAACGAGGTGGCCGCCTCGACGCTCTATCCGCAGGCCGATTCCTGGTACATGGGTGCCAACATCCCCGGCAAGCCGCGCATCTTCATGCCCTATATCGGCGGCGTCGGCCCCTACCGGCAGATCTGCAATGACGTCGCGGCGAGGGGGTATGAGGGGTTCGCGATGACAGGGGCGGAAGAGCAGCGAAAAGTAGCGAGATCCTGAACCCCTGTAGATACCATGAGGCGGTGAGCATGTCCTTTCCGATAGGTTTGGGTTTCCAACACTCG
>NZ_JBHMET010000018.1:0-76997 GCF_042430365.1 Bradyrhizobium erythrophlei | reverse complement strand
TAAAAAATTGAATCAGCAAATTCTCGCTACGGCGAGAGGTTTTTCAGCAGACTGCTAGGTTTTTCGGGGGCGATCAGGCCGGTGATCATGCATCGGCCTGATCGTATGAGCCGCAGCGCGTGCTCGTCGTCAGACGCGCGTCGCGTTGAGTGCGGACTGGCGACATAGGCCGCAGGCACGCTCCGGGACGCCGATCCCGAGCCACGCGGAATGCGTGTCTCGAGGGATCTGGCCTCACTGTCGCCTCATCATGCGATACGGCGCAAGGGCGCCGCCTCAAGACCTCTTCTGCAAATCACCACTGATAGCGCACGACGCCCTTGCCGGCATAGGAGCGCGTGACGTTGGAGAACGCACCTTCGAACGTCGCCGCCGTCGACCAGCCGTTCAGCCATTTCATCTCGGCAGAGGCGGTCGTCAGTGCGGACTCGCTCGCCTGGGCCGCACCGTTGACCACAAAGCTCGCTCCAGGAAGCGTCTGGAAGGTAGCACCGATCGAACGGTCCGGATTGAAATCATGGGCCCAGGCGAGGCGACCACGCAGCGTGAGCACACCGTCTGTCATGGCAAAGGACCGGTCGGTACGAACGCCGAGTTCGGTGCGCGTATCCGTCACGCTCTTTGCGCCATAGGCCAGCGCGAAAGCGCTGCTGCCTGCGAGCACCTGCTCGACATAGGCCGGCAGGTTGAAGGTGGTGAATTGGCCCGCCGCGTATGGGGTCATGCCGATCCACGGCGTGACGAAGCGATAGCCGCCTTCGATCCGTCCGGAATAGGCGTTGGCGTTGAACTCGGCGCGCAGCCTGTCCACGCCGGCAACCGTCACGATGCGGTCGGTGGTGACATCCTGCCAGCCATAGGCCAGCGCTCCCGCGATGTAGGCCTGCCCGGCGGCGTGCCGGACGAAAGCACCGGCCTGGAACAGATCGGAGCGGCCAGTGCCGAGATTGTTCACGCTGAAATTGGTGCCGCCGCCGGCCAGCGCAAAGCCGAGCACGGTCCGCGGAGACAACAGGTAGTCCGCACCAACCGCGGTCCCGAAGATGCGGCTCGTGGCCGAGTTTGACCCGAGACCGCCACTGCCGTCGGAGGTCTGCGATCCGCCGAAGCCGGCAGCCCAGACGCTCCAATGTGGATCGCGGATCGTGCTCGGGAGCGGCGCCTTGTAGACGGCGGCAAAGGCATCGCGCTCGGCGCCGCCACGCACCTTGTCCTTCGCCGCATAGGCGCTCGCGCTTCCTCTCTCGTCTGCGTAGGCCGGCGCACCACCCTGCGGCGCACCGCCATCGTCTCGCCCGGCGATGAAGGGATCGAGCAGCGCTCCCACGAACTGATCCATCGCCTGGAACGTCGTCTGCTGCGAGCCGGTTGCGGTTTCGCCCGACACCTGCGTCAGCCCGGCAGGGCCGATGGCGCCGAACAGCACGGGAATGCTTGCTCCCGAGTTGAAGGCGTTGGTCACCGCGCCAAGCACATTCTTCTGATTGGTATTCAGGCCCGCTGTGCTCGGTGCAAAACTGTAGGTCAGATAGGCATCCTGTGCGTCGTAGCTCACGCTTGCGGTGAAGCCGGCCGGCGTGCCCGCGACAGATGCGAAGCTGCCGCTGATCCCGCCGGTTGCGTTGAGGATCAGATATTTGCTTGCAATCGAACTCCCCGAGAACGCCGTGAACAGGCTTGCGCCGCCGAGCGTGGCCGTGCCTTGCACGAGCGTCTTGCCGCTGTTCGTCCCGGTGATCTGCACGAGGTAGCTTGCCGCCGCCGTGAACACCAGATTGCCTTGTACGGTTAGCGTACCGACAGGGTTGCCGGGCGCCAGGATGCCGCCATTGACGAAGGTGTTGCCGACTGTGCCGGTGCCTGCGAGCGCAGCGCCGGCGTTGACGGTCGTCAGCGACGACGATGCGATCGATCCATTGACGATCAGCATACCCGAACCGACCGTTGTGGCGCCCGTATAGGTCTCGATGCCTGTCAACGTCAGCGTTCCCGTGCCGGCCTGCAACAGCTGGCCGGGTCCGCTGATCGTCCCGTTGAAAGCGAAGGCATCGGAGCGATTGAAAGCGAGGATCTTGTTGGTGCTCGCGTCGCAAGATGGATCGGCGACATTGTTGCAGAAGGCGACATTGCCTTGAATGCTGCCGCGCGCGCCACCATTGCCGATCACCATCATGCCGCGGTCGATCGTGGTGCCGCCGGCATAGGTCGCATTGCCGATGACGGTCAGCGTTCCCGTGCCGTATTTGATCAACGGACGATTGCCTGTCAGCACCGCCGCATCAGGGGTGGAGTCGTTGTCGGCAAGGCCAAATTGCAGAACTGACGCGCTGGCAAAATGGCTTGTCACATCGTACAGCAGCCATGCGCCCCGACCGGCCGTCGCGACCGTGAGCGTGTCGGCCTTCGCATTGTATTGGAGGCCCGTGACCAGCGCGTTTGGCAGACCCGAACCGAAGCGACGCCAGCCCGAGAGGTTTCCGGTTGAATCGCTATCGGCGGTGGCGATCGGGTTGCCGGCGTTGTCGGCATTGTTCAGGCCGCCAACCAGCAACGCGGCCACGCCGTTGCTGTCGATAAAACCGAGGGACGTTGGGCGGATAAGGTTGGCGGGCAGATTGACCGTCAACGTCTGAAACGTCGTGCCCTGATTTGTCGTGCCATACAGATTCTGGCTATCGGCGATGAAGAAGCGGGAATCCGATCTGGTGTCGAATTTGACGGACGTTGGCGTAAGCCCCGCATAGGCCGGCAGGTTGACGAGAGAACTCGCCGTGGACGTCGTGCTTAGCCACAGCTTGCCTGCGGGATCGTTGTACGGCCCGGATCCAACCAGCAACGCGTTGACATTGTTGCGCGTGCCGTAGTCGAGTGCGCTGGCCGGATCAGTGGTCGAACCAACCGTGGTCAGTGCGAGCGTTATGTTGCTCGCACCGACCCCGTTTGCGCCGGAAAGCGTATCCCGCGTCACGTACACGTTGCCGTCACTGAGCGCCATGCGTGTGGGGTCGATATTGTTGAGGACGAGCGGAGCCGAGAAGTAGCTAAACGAAAGGCCGCCAAAACTCACATTGGCTTGATGGGTGATATTGCCGTTGCGATCGACGATCGTGCGAACCGCGCAGTCCAGGAATTGGCAGGTCGTATAGAGAGCGCTGCTGGTCCCAAGCGTGGTGTCGTTGACGCGGGCGTTGATTCCGTCGCCGCCGCCGATCGAATTATAGGTTTTGTTGCCCGGAGCCGATTGATAGGCGCTGCCGTTGTCCTGGGCGGACACCACCAGACGCTTGCTGTTGGCGTCGAATGAGGCCGAATAAAGCTCCATCACAGAGAAATTGTTCAGCCCGGAAAAGCTTCCGCCGTTCGTGAGAGGATTGCTCCGCGCGTAAAGTCCGCCGTCGGTCCCGATCAGCAGCCGACCCGAGGCGTCGAAGATCAGGGACCGGCTGTCCGGATGGGTGGTCGAGCCGTTGGTCGTGTTGACCGGCGTCCCGTTATCGTCGCTCATCAGGGTGATCGTGTTGCTGCTGGCGTTCACCCGGGCAATGGCAAGCGCGTTAATCCCTCCGTTGCTGCCGTAGTTGTTGTCGCCGGACACGTAGATGATGTTCGAATGGGTCGGGTCGATCGCCAGCGCAATATTGACAGGGGCCTGACCGCCCTGATTGATATTGGGGGGCGTCAGACCGGTCCACGTCCCGCCGTTGTTGCTTGAATAGAACAATCCTGAGAGCACGCCGCTGCTGAGATTGACCACGCCCACCGCGATCGTTCCGGCCGGTCCGGCCGTCAGCTTGATTGTCGTCTGCGCACCGGCTGTGATCGTGCCTGCGCTGTCCGCCGAGGTGAACACCGCTGACCAGGTCGCACCGCCGTCGGTGCTGCGGTAGACGGCCGTCTGCGCCAAGGTGGCGGAGCTGCTTGCCGAAACCGCGGCATAGAACGTATTTGGATGGGCGGGATCGCCGACCAGCGAGGTGACCGGCCCGGGCGGTAGACCGTTGCCAGGACCGACGAGCGTGAACGTGGTCCCGCCATCCGTGCTTCGATACAAGCCGCCCGAGTAGAGCGAGGCTGCCGCCTCCATCACGCGGGGCTCGGCGGTCGCGGCCAGGATCGTCGAACCGCGTGCGGCCACGTCGACGACGCTTTGTCCTCTGAAGGTTGTCGCGCCAAGACGCGAAAAGCTCGCTCCCCCGTCGGTGCTGTAGAGGAGGCCGGCCTGTACGCCGCCGAACATTTGAGGTGTGGAGAACACCGAGTTCGAGGCAAATCCGCCGTTGGAGAGATTGCCGTTGCCCGCAATCAGGGTCTGGTGCGTTGGATCAGTCGGGTCGAGCGACAGGCTCCCGATCGAAAGCGAGAGCTTCTGGTCGGTGAGTGGGGTCCAGCTTGTCCCGGCATTCGTCGTCTTCCAAATACCGCCGCCGACGGAGCCGACGTAGATCACGTTGGAATTTGACGGGTCTGTTGCGATGGCTTCGACCGCACCGGTTACCGTTCCGTTCGGGGGATTGTCGCCGCTTCCGACCGAGTTGCGTGGCCCAACCGCGGGGCCGGGCCCTTCGCTGTTAAAGGTTGAGCCGATCTGGACCTCAGCCAGGGCTGCCACGGGCAGCAACATCGCCGAGACAAGCGTAAGGCCGGCCGCAAAACGACCAGGCCTCGAAAATACATGTGACACCACAAACGCCCCCAAAGAAAAAGCTCTGCCTTTACACGCGCAAATTGGCGCGCGAGCCCCAAAGGCAGAGCCTTGCGCTCGGCAACCTATTCAGGAGTCACGGCGAGGTCGATCTATTTCCAGCTACTTTCCAAAGATTTCCATGGGTGCAATCGGCACCCGGCTTTCCCTGCGCCCTCTGTTGAGAGGGAGGGCGGAGATCTCAGAAAACCTCGGACGCATTGCGCCGCGAGAACGCGGATGTGTGGCTTTCACCCCGTCATTGCGAGGAGCGAAGCGACGAAGCAATCCATGCTTCCGCGTGCTTGGCGCGATGGATTGCTTCGCTTCGCTCGCAATGACGGCGGAGAGGATCACTTCAACACCACCCACGCCGGCGCGTGGTCGCTTGCGCCGTCCTCGCCTCTGATTTCGCGGCCGACGCCGGCTTTCTTCAGCCGTGACGCGACGGCGGGGCTGAGCAGGAGATGATCCAGCCGCAAGCCGGCGTCGCGCGGCCAGCGGTTGCGCTGGTAGTCCCAGAAGGTGAACATCGGCTCGTCGGGATGCAGTGTGCGGATCGCATCGCACCAGCCCTGGTCGACCAGCGCCTCGAACGCGGCGCGGCTCTTCGGCTGGATCAGCGCATCCTTGTCCCAGGAGCGCGTCGGATAGATGTCGAGCGGCGTTGGCGCGACATTGTAGTCGCCGGCGAGCACGACCGGGACGCCCTGCTTGAGCAGGCCTTTCGCATGCGCGGAGAGCCGCTTGAACCAGGCGAGCTTGTAGTCGAACTTCGGACCCGGCTGCGGATTGCCGTTTGGCAGATAGAGGCTGGAGACGACGATGCCGCGAACGGCGGCCTCGATGTAGCGCGCCTCGTGGTCATTGCGATCGCCGGGAAGGGCGGTGCGGATCAAGACCGGCTCGGCCTTGCGCGCCAGGATCGCAACCCCGTTCCAGGTCTTCTGGCCCTGCCACACCGCGCCGTAGCCGGCCTTTTCGATCGCGGAGAGCGGAAACTCCGCGTCGCTCGCCTTGAGCTCCTGCAACGACACCACGTCGGGCTTCGCTGCGCCGAGCCAGCGCAACAGGTTCGGCAGGCGGCGGTTGATGTTGTTGATGTTGAAGGTCGCGATCTTCATGCCAGAGCGTTTTCGAGCGAAGTGGACAGCGGTTCGCGTGAAGAAAACGCGTCAAAGCAAGAATCCAGAGTTTCGGTTCTGATTCAATCAGAACCGAAGTACTCGGGCACGGGATCGCGAGCTCTTCTGCGGTCAGCTCGATGCGGCAGCCTGCTCGGCCGGCAGCGGCGGAGGGGCGGCGGGCGCGGCCGCCGGCTCAACGGCGGCGTCGCCCGTTTTGGCGACAGCATCCCCGCCCTTGTAGACCCGGTGGAATCGGCGGCCGAGGCTGGTCAGCACTTCGTAGCCGATGGTGCCGAAATGATGCGCGACCTCGTCGACCGTGATGCCTTCGCCGATCAGCGTCACCATGTGGCCGCGCCGCACCGCGTTCTTGTCGAGGTCGGTGACGTCGACCGCGATCAGATCCATCGAGACGCGTCCGGCGATCGGGCAGCGCTTGCCGGCGACGATGACTTCGGCACCGCGGGTGCCGTCATTGGCGCTGGCAGCGCGGAAATAGCCGTCGGCATAGCCGGCGGAAACGATCGCAAGCCGGGTCGGCCGCCGCGCGGTCCAGGTGCCGCCATAGCCGACGGTCTCGCCGCGATCGATGTTGCGGATCTGGGTGATGCGCGCCTTGAGGTCGACCACCTGCTGCATCGGATTGTCGGCCTCCGGCGTCGGGTTGACGCCGTAGAGGGCTGCGCCCGGCCGCACCATCTCGAACTGGAATTGCGCACCGAGATAGACGCCGGAGGAGTTCGCCAGCGACGCCGGCACGCCGGTGAACAGGCTCGCGATCTCGCGGAAATTGGTGAGCTGCCTGGCATTGGTCGGATTGTTGAGCAACTCGGCGGAGACGAGGTGGCTCATGACAAGCGTGATGCCGTGGTCGCCGGCATTGATGCGCGGGATGATGCCCTGCGCCTCGCTGATCGTGAGCCCGAGCCGGTTCATGCCGGTGTCGATATGAACGGCCGCGCCGCCGGACCAGCCGGAGCGGCGGCAGAACACGTCCCATTCGGCGAGCTCGTTGAGGTCGCCGATCACGGGCTTGCAGTCGATCTTGGCGTAGCTGTCGCCGGTGTTCTGGAAGAAGCCGCCGAGCGAATAGAGGGTCGCGGTCGGGGCCGCGGCGCGGACAGCGGCGGCTTCCTCGACATTGGCGACGAAGAAGGTCTTGCAGCCGGCATTGGCGAGCGCGCGGGCGACCTGCTCGGCGCCGCAGCCATAGGCGTTGGCCTTGACCACGGCGGCGCATTCGGCCGGCACCGCCGTCTTCTCCAGCTTGCGCCAGTTGGCGACGATGGCGTCGAGGTCGACGGTCAGGATGCCGGTGGCGGTCGGATGGGCCGCCAACAGGTTGGCCTCGGGTGTCAGCTGCGATTTCGCGTCGGTCACGATGTCCATGCGTTAGTTGTACGCGTGGGGCTTGTCGCGTTCAACCGCTGCGCCGCATCAATAGCCGCGGTCAGGAACCTGGCCGTCGGGCGCGAGGTCGCCGAACCGCGTCACACTGGCCTCGAAGTGCAGTTCGACGGTGCCGGTCGGGCCGTGGCGCTGCTTGCCGATGATGACTTCGGCCTTGCCGTGGGCGAGGCCCATTTCGGTCTGCCACTTCTCGTGCTCGGGGGTGCCGGGGCGCGGCTCCTTGTTCGCGAGGTAATATTCCTCACGATAGACGAACATCACGACGTCGGCGTCCTGCTCGATCGAACCGGATTCACGCAGGTCGGAGAGCTGCGGACGCTTGTCGTCGCGGTTTTCGACCTGACGCGAGAGCTGCGACAGCGCAATCACCGGGACGTTCAGTTCCTTCGCCAGCGCCTTGAGGTTCGTGGTGATTTCGGTGATTTCCTGGACGCGGTTGTCGGTGCCGCGCTTGCCCGAGCCCTGCAACAGCTGGATGTAGTCGATCACGATCAGGTCAAGGCCCTTCTGCCGCTTGAGGCGGCGGGCGCGGGCGGTGAGCTGCGAGATCGACAGGCCGCCGGTCTCGTCGACATAGAACGGCAGCGACTGCAATTCGATCGAGCAATCGCGGATCTTCTCGAAGTCCAGTTCGCTGATGCCGCCGCGGCGGATGTGGCTCGACGGGATACCGGTGCGCTCGGCGAGAATACGGGTGGCGAGCTGCTCGCCGCTCATTTCGCAGGAGAAGAAGCCGACGCAGCCGCCGTTGACGGCCTTGACGGTGCCGTCCGCCTGCACCTCGGGCACATAGGCCTTGGCGATGTTGTAGGCGATGTTGGTGGCGAGCGAGGTTTTGCCCATGCCGGGGCGGCCGGCGAGAACGATGAGGTCGGAGGGCTGCAAGCCGCCCATACGGGCGTCAAGGTCGCGCAGGCCGGTCGAGATGCCGGACAATTTGCCGTCGCGCTGGAACGCTTTCGCCGCCATGTCGACGGCAACCGTGAGGGCCTGCGAGAAACGCTGAAAGCCGCCGTCATAGCGGCCGGTCTCGGCGAGCGAGTAGAGCTGCCGCTCGGCGTCCTCGATCTGGGCGCGTGGGGCAAAATCGACAGGCGCATCGTAGGCGACGTTGACGATGTCCTCGCCGATCTGGATCAGGTTGCGGCGCAGGCTGAGGTCATAGACGGTGCGGCCGTAGTCCTGCGCGTTGATGATGGTGGTCGCTTCTGCGGCGAGACGGGCGAGGTACTGGCCCACCGTCATGCCGCCGATATCTGTGTCGGCCGGCAGAAAGGTTTTCAACGTCACGGGGGTCGCGACCTTGCCCATCCGGATCAGCGAGCCTGCGGTCTCATAGATCGTCTGGTGCAGCGGTTCGAAGAAGTGCTTCGGCTCCAGGAAGTCCGATACCCGGTAGAACGCGTCATTGTTGACCAGGATCGCGCCCAGCAGGCCCTGTTCCGCTTCAATGTTGTGCGGCGCGCTCCGGTAGGCCGGTGTTCCGGCATCGGGCGCGAGCTTGTGGACGTTCGAATCAATCAGGGCCATGGACCAGCTTATTCTTCTGATTTCGTCGTTACTGGGATTTTCGGGTGTGGGGCGGCGATAAAGCGCCAGCCCGGCACGAAGCGAAAGGACGGATGTGCCTTATGCACGATTCACACAATGCGATGTGTGATTCCGGAAAGGACGGATGCATTCCGCTTGACGGTGTCCGTGCAGAATCGGTCGGCGGCGCGGCCGACGATCAGCGTGGCTGGAAGCAAAAGGACGGCCGGGGCTGAACCTTTTCCCGGGCCGGCGGACCCATCGAAAGGTGAGGGACCTGTTCGCGCCGAGTCCTCAGACCAGGACGAGGAAGGCGAGCGCAATGACGGCAGCCGCAACGCCGGCCGCAATCAGGGCGTAGTCGGTCGCGATATCACGCTGCGGGTCGAGCATCGATTGGTAGGTCTTGGGGGCCATTCCGGACCTCTACGACAGTCCGGGCAGGTCCTCTGTGAACCAGATCACACCTGCCGCACATTCTTTGCGGCAGGGTCGCCGGAACGCTCCGGTGGTTTCCGGGTTGTTACTGCAGGCGAGAGATACGGGGACGATGGCGCAGGAGTTTCAGACATCGCGGCTTCAAACCGGACGCACCCAAAGCGTCGACCGGCGCTGGCTGTCGATGCTGATCGATGCCATGGAGCACGCCGCCCGTCCCAAGATCCGGAACACCGCCTGCGACGCCGCGGTAATTTCGGCCGTTTCAGCCCATCTGGCGCAGCCCGCTTCCGCCTTTGGCCATTGCGGTTCGGCCTACAGCCTCCGGAACTAGGCCTTTGCCATTCACAAGACTTACTCGCCGGCCAACTGCAGCCGGGGCTGGCCCGCATTCTGTTCCTTGACTCGCAACCGCGCTTCCTCGCGCACGATGTAGTCGCGCGTCATCGGAACGACGCCCTGCCGCTTGGTGAGCTGGAGCTGGAAGTTCATCATGTTCTGCTTGCGGAACGACATCTCGGATGCGGCGAGGTAAAATTCCCACATCAGCGCGAAGCGTTCGTCGTACAGCCGGACGGCCTCTTCGCGCCGCGCCATGAAGCGCTCCCGCCATGCCTTCAGCGTCTCGGCGTAGTGCAACCGCAGGATTTCCATGTCGCAGACCAGAAGGCCGGCCTTCTCGATCGCGGGCATCACCTCGGACAACGCCGGAATGTAGCCGCCGGGGAAAATGTACTTGGAGATCCAGCCGCTGGTGACGTCGGGGCCGGTCGAACGGCCGATCGAATGGAGCAGCATGACACCGTCGCCGCTGAGCAGCTCGGCGCAGCGCTTGAAGAAGGTCTCGTAGAAGGCGACCCCGACATGCTCGAACATGCCGACCGACACGATGCGGTCGAAGGGACCCGGAATGTCGCGATAATCCTGCAGCAGGAACCGCGCCGACTGCGCCAGGTTCTTCTCGGCGGCGCGGGCGTTGGCGATCTGCAGCTGCTCGGTCGAGAGCGTGACGCCGGTCACGTCGGCGCCGGTCATCTCGGCGAGATAGAGGCCAAGCCCGCCCCAGCCCGAGCCGATGTCGAGCACGCGGTTGCCGGGCTGGATCAAAAGTTTTGCGGCGAGGTGACGCTTCTTGGCGAGCTGGGCGTCGTCCAGCGTCATATCGGGCGCTTCGAAATAGGCGCAGCTATATTGCTTGTCGGCGTCCAGGAAAAGCGAGTAGAGGCGGCCGTCGAGATCGTAGTGGTGGGCGACGTTGGTCCGAGAACGGCCGCGTACGTTGAGCTGCTGGGCGCGCCGCACGAGGTAGCGCAGCCACCATTGCAGCCGGGAAATATTCGGCAGCATTTCGGCCTGGCCCATCAGGATCGCCAGCACGTCCGCGATGGTGCCTTGCTCCACCACGAAGCTGCCGTCCATGAAGGCTTCGCCGAGGTACAGTTCGGGATTGAGGAGGACGCGGCATTCGGCCGACGTCGTCAGGAAACGCACGGTCACCGGCTCGCCGGTGCCGTCCCCACACGTAAACTTCATCCCGCTCGCGGTCGTGAACGTGATCGAACCGCGCTGAATGAAGTGCCCCAAGACGTATCGCAACAAACGGTCCATCGAAACACCAACGGAGCGGCTGCAACCCTGACGCACATCGGAACAGATCGTTCCAAAGTGTGTCAACCATCACATAGGCAAGATAAGGGGGAATTGAAGCGGCACTATTGCGTTGGCGTCAAAGCGGATATTCCCAAATGTGACAATCACGTGGATGCGTCATAGATGCGCTTCCATTCGCGGGATAATCGGCTAAAAGGTGACCGCCGCGGCCGGTCGCGCGACCCGGGCGGCGATTTTTCCGGATCCGGAGACCAGTGGGAATGTTGAGCCGAGCGCTCAGTCTGGCGGCGGTGACGCTTTTGAATGGCTGCCTTTCGGCAGGATCGGCGCACGCGCAGGCCACCAACCTCGAGGCCGGCAAGAGCCCCTCCCAGATTTTCGCAGGTGCCTGCAGCGCTTGCCACAAGAGCCCGCGCGGCCTCCTGAAGAGCGTACCGGCGGCGTCGCTGCCGGGCTTTCTGCGCCAGCACTATACGACGTCCAGCGACATGGCCGGAGTGCTTGCAGGCTATCTCGTCTCCAACGGCGCCAACGACCCGCGCTACCAGGCCAAGGATCAGCCCAAAGGTGGCAGGGAGGGCGGCAAGGACGCCAAGCAGGAGGCGCGGCAGTCGGCACCGACGGACCAGCCCGAGCACGCGGGACGGCGGCAGCGTCCGGCTGCCGAGGCGCCAAGGCCCGACGCCGACGGCCTGACGCCCCAGGGCGAGGGACATCCCGGCCAGAAGGGCCGGCGCATGGCGCGCCCGACCGAGGCGCCCGAGGGGACCAAGCCCGCCGACGGCCAGACGCCGCAGGCCGAGGAGGCGAGGCCGGCCTCCCGGAAGAAGCTCGGCCGTCGCGGCAAGCCCGTCGAGGAGCCGAAGCCCGAAGCGTCCAAGCCGAACGCTTCCGAGCCCGACGATACGGCGGCGAAAGACGACGCCAAGACCACGACTGCCAAGACCGACTCGTCGGCCAAGGGCGACGACAAGGCGGCGATCGCCAAGCCGGCTCCCGAAAGCAAATCCGACAGCGCCAAGGCCGATGTCCCCAAGGAGAGCGTCGGCAGCGAGCCGACGCCGCTGCGGCCCGATCCCGTGCCGCCGGTGACCCCGGCACCTCCGGTGACTGCGGCTCCGCCGGCTCCGGCTGCCTCTCCGGCGCCGTCCCAGTCGACCGCCCCGGCTGCCTCGCCAGCTCCCGCGGCCAGCGCACCCGAGCCGGCGGCAAGCCCGGCCGCCGCCGCTTCGCCCGTGCCGGCACCGGCGCCTGCGCCGGTCACCGCTGCCGCGCCGCCGACACCGCCGGTCGCGCCGGCCGGCCCGCCCGAACCACCGATCTCCAAGTAACCACGATGGGGGACCATCAGCGCATGTACCCAAGCTTGACCATCACTAGAGTAGTACTCTAGAGTAATGATCTAGACGGATGAGCCAAGGATGACGACGGCGCGCGAGGATTTGCTGGCAGCGGGACTGAAGGTGTTCGACCGCGACGGATTTGAGGGCGCAACCGTCGCCGCGATCCGCACTCGCGCAGGCGCCTCGAACGGCAGCTTCTTCCACTTCTTCGCCTCCAAGAAGGAGCTCGCCGGCACCCTGTTCCTGGAAATCCTGCAGAATTACCACGCCGCGGCGGTCGCTTCCGTCGATGCCGATTGCGGCGCCGCCGACGGCGTCGGGCGGCTGATCCGGGCGCATCTGGATTGGGTCGTGACCAACCGGCGCGAGGCGCGCTTCCTGTTCGAGATCTCGCGCAGCGAATGGAGCGAGGAGGTGCGCGGCGCGCAGCGCGCCCAGAACTCGCGGCTGGCCAAGGGGATCGAGCGCTGGCGGGCACCGCTCCTGGCACGCGGCGAATTGCTGCCGATGAGCGCGGTGCTGTTCTTCAGTCAGATCATCGGCCCGGCGCAGGTGTTCTGCCGCGCCTTTCTGTCGGGGCGCGACCGCAGCGATCCGCGCGGGCAGGTCGAGACGCTGATCGCGTGTGCGATCCGCGCCGTGGTGGCGCCCGGCGCACAGGGACAAGCAGGAGGACAATCATGACCGCAGACACCGATCCGGACTTCGCGCCGATCGCAACGCGCATTCGCAGCAATGTCGGCCGCCAAGGCTTCATGACCCATGTCGGCGCGGAATTGTCGGAATTGTCGCGCGGCGCCTGCACGCTCGAGGTCGACCGGCGTCCGGAATTGCTGCAACAGAACGGCCTGTTTCACGGCGGCGTGACGGCCTTCCTGGTCGACAACGCGACGACGATCGCGGCCGCCGCGTCGCGCGGCCAGCCGGCGCTGACGGCGGAATACAAGCTCAACTTGTTGTCGCCGGCGTCGGGCGACCGCCTGATCTGCCGCGCGCGGGTGATCAAGCCGGGCCGTCAGGTCGCGGTGGTCGCGGCTGATGTTTTCTGCGTGATCGACGGCGAGGAGAAGCACACCGCGACCGCGTTGGCCTCGATCGCGATGCTCGACGAGAAGGCGGCGGCACGAATCCAAAGCCCGGCCTGATGGGGCCGGGCTTCAGTCGATCGAATGATGAAGGAGAGCTTACTTCTCTTCTTCGGCGGCCGGCGCCGGCGCGGCCTCGTCGTGCTGGGCTTCCGGATCGAAGAATTCGCCGGCGGCGGCCAGCGCCTCGGCGGCGGCGTCCTGGTCTTCCTGGCGGGTCGAGATGTCCTCGCCGCGCTTGATGCGGTCGGCTTCCTCGGCGCTGCGGGCGACCGTGACGGTGACGCTGGTCTCGACTTCGGGGTGAACGGCGATCGTCACCTTCTGCTGGCCGATCACCTTGATCGGCGAGTCGAGCCAGACCTGCGGACGGGAGACGGTGATGCCGTCGGCGGCGAGCGCGACAACGATGTCGCGGACCGAGACCGAGCCGAACAGCTGGCCGGATTCCGAGGCCTGGCGGATGATGATGATGTCGCGGCCGTCGATCTTCTCGGCGACCTTGGACGCTTCACCCTTGGCCTTGATGTTGTTGGCCTCGAGCTCGGCCTTCATGCCGTCGTACTTGGCGCGGTTCGCCTCGGTGGCGCGCAGCGCCTTGCCGCGCTTCAGCAAGAAGTTGCGGGCGAACCCGTCCTTGACGCGCACGACTTCGCCCATCTGGCCAAGCTTGGCGACGCGTTCCAGCAGAATGACTTCCATTTTCGTTCTCCTTTGAGATGCTCAGTAATTGGACTTGAGTGGTGGTTAGAAATTTCACGATGCGGGCAGCGGCGGCGGCCGGCCGCGGTAGCGTTGCCGCAATCCGAACAGGGCGTCGGCGACGCCGAGGGCGACCATCGCGAAGATCGGCCAGCCGAACACGACGATGATGGTGTAGGTGCCGGCGAGCCAGAAGCCGCGGTTGCTGAGCGACAGCGTCAGCGTATGCAGCACGGCGAGACCGACCAATGCGTAGGCGATCACGAGCGCGGTGGTGACGACCTGCGCCAGAATGGCGATTATGCCGCCGACGAAACACAATCCCACGGCCGCCGAGAGAGCGACCAGCGTCATCGGCGGCAGCGTGGTGCTGCGCAGATCCGGCCAGGGCCGATGCAACCGCCCCGAGGTCTGCGTCACCTTGCCTGCAAGCCACAGGTTCACCGTCAGCGTAATCATCGCAACGACGGTTGCCGCAATCGGCGCGATGAACACGAAGATGTCGACCAGCCTTTCGAGGTCGCGGCCGGCTGCACCGTCGCCAGCGGTCAGGACTCGTAACAGGCCGCGCCGCAGGGCTCCGGTGATCGTCTCGACGTCGGCGCCGAGCGTCAGCAGAGTGCCGGTCGTCGTCAGCAAGGCAAAGGCCGCGATCCAGAGCAGGATGCGACCGACCGGATACCATTCAAGCTGGGGCGGCGCCGGTTCGGCGGTCGCCTCTGCCGGCGCGTCGGCGATCGGGCGGCCAAGCAGCGCAAGATGGCCGAGCCACCAGCCGGGCAGGGCGACCATCACGGCAAAGGCGATGCAGTAGGGCAGTCCGAACATCGCACCCAAAACCGAGGCCGCAGCGATGCCGCCGATGGCCGCGGCAAGCGGTCCCCAGCCGAGCGCCGTCACCATCAGTGGCAGCGGCGCGAGGTAGAACAGGAGCAACGAGATCAGCGCGCCCGAAATGAGCGAGGCGAACATCAGCGCCGACGCAGCGCCGGCCGCAAGTGCAACGGTGAGGATCGCGATCATCAGCTGTCCCGCCCCTTTCGAGCGGTTAGAGGCTCTTCGACGAGAACCCCAACCATCGGCGACCGGACGACCCGGACGCCTTATGAAGATAAGCGGCCGGCGGCGTGTAGCCGCCGGCCGGAGAGCTTAGCGAATGACGTAGGGCAAGAGGCCGAGGAAACGCGCGCGCTTGATGGCGCGGGCGAGTTCACGCTGCTTCTTGGCGGAAACGGCAGTGATGCGGCTCGGCACGATCTTGCCGCGCTCGGAGACGTAACGCATCAGCAGCTTGGAGTCCTTGTAGTCGATCTTCGGCGCATTCGCGCCCGTGAACGGGCAGGACTTGCGGCGACGGAAAAACGGACGGCGTGCACCAGCTTCAGCCATGATTCTTTACTCCTCGGTCGCTGCGTCTTCTTCGCGCGGACGGCGCGGGCCACGATCGCCGCGGAAGCCGCCGCCGTCGCGATCACGATCGCCACGGAAGCCGCCTTCGCGGTCGCCGCGGAAGCCGCCGCCACGATCATCGCGCTCGCGGTCACGGTCGGCCTTGCGCATCATCGCCGACGGGCCTTCCTCGTGCTCTTCGACGCGCACGGTGAGATAGCGGATGACGTCTTCGCTGATCCGCTCCTGGCGCTCGATCTCGGTGACGACCGACGACGGCGCGTCGATGTTCATCAGCACGAAATGCGCCTTGCGGTTCTTGTTCATGCGGTAGGTGAGGGAGCGCACGCCCCAGTTCTCGGTCTTGGTGACCTTGCCGCCGCCCTGTTCGACGATGCCCGTCATCTGGGCCGTCAGTTCTTCCACCTGCTGGGTGCTCGCGTCCTGACGCGCGAGGAAAACATGCTCGTAAAGAGGCATGGGTGTCCTTTCCTGTGTTGGCGCGGTTCCCGGCGACAAGCCCTTCGAGACCTTCGGAAAGGACTCGATGTTGCTCAGAAGGCGAAAGCACGGGACGACGGGCCGACTGGCCCTGCCACATCAAAATCAACGCGTGAAATTGCTGAGACCGTCCGTTCAGCTCCCGGCCGGGACCCACGGATGCGCGCTTTATAAGGATTTTGGCCGTGATGGCAAGCGCTCTCGGGCGGCCCAGGGCCAAGCGCGAAGACGCTCCGGAAGCTCATTCAATTAATAAATGGGCTTGGTCTGAAGTTCCACGTTGATTTCTTTGTTTGTATAGCATACAAATATCTTGGGAGGACGATGATGGGTTCAGAGACCGCTGCCGGCATGCCTGCGCCCGATCCGAAGCACGCTGTCCGCGCGACGCGGTCGGCGGGCCGCAAGATGCGATCCCTGCTGCTCGATGGCGCGAGCCGCCTGTTCAAGGAGCGCGGGCTTTCCGGCACGTCGATCTCCGACATCGCCGCAGCCGCCGACGCCTTTCCGAGCCAGATCACCTATTACTTCCGTACCAAGGAGGCGCTGTTCGTCGAAGCCGCCTGCCGCGACATGCTCTATCTGGCGCGGGCGACCGAGCAGGCGGCGCTGAAGGCGCATACGCCGCGCGGCTACACGCACGCGCTGGCCGAGACCGTGACCGCGACCGACACGGTGGCCTTCTTCGCGGAGGCCTTGACCCTGACCCGGCGTCGCCAGGACCTCGCGCCGCTGGTGGAGCGCACGATCGAGCGCCTGCACAGCGAGGGCGCGCGCGCCTATGCGAGCCAGGTCGAGCAGCACGGCTGGCGAACGCTGCGGGCGCCGGAGGAGAGCTCACGACGGTTCTGGGCGGTTGCGATCGGCGTCATCGTCGAAGGTTTTGCCATGGGCCGTGCCGCAGACGAGATGTGCCGCGAATTGCTGCGCGCGCTCGGCGAGCAGGCGACCGCCACATCCGCAGGCGACGGCGCACGGCTGCGTCTGGTCGGCGACCACGACACTTTACCCTCATCGGACGGGGAGACGAATTCATGACCGCGCTTCGCATGCGTGCCCGCGATTTTCTCACCGAGGATCAACTGATCGCCGTACGTGAGCGCGTGACCTGGAAAGGCGCAGCGCTGATCGCGCATGCATGGGCGCTGATCCTGGGAGCGATCGCACTTGTCGCGTGGTGGCCCAATCCGTTCACCTATCTGCTTGCGGTTGCGATCATCGGCTCGCGGCAGCTCGGGCTCGCGATCCTGATGCATGACGGCGCGCATGGCTGTCTCTCGGCGGACGAGAAGACCAACCTGACGCTGAGCCAGTGGTTCTGTGCCTATCCGATCTTCGCCGAGACGCGCGGCTATCGCCGCTATCACCTGCAGCATCACGCGCGCACGCAGCAGGAGGACGATCCCGATCTCGTGCTGTCGGCGCCGTTTCCGATCACGCGGATGAGCTATCGCCGCAAATTCTTCCGCGACATCACCGGACAGACCGGCTACCAGCAGCGCAAGGCGCAACTGCTCAACGCGCTCGGCCCGAAGGAGTGGCCGCTGTTGCGGCGCGCAGCGAATTTCTGGGAGAAACTAGGTCCGCAATGCGTGACCAATGCGGTGCTGTTCGCGGGGCTCGCCGCCGCCGGCGTGTGGTGGGCCTATCCGCTGCTATGGCTGGTGCCGCTGCTCACCTGGATGATGGTGATCACCCGCATCCGCAACATCGCCGAGCACGCCGTGGTGCCCGACAGCTCCGACCCGTTACGCAACACCCGCACCACGCACGCCAATTTCCTCGAGCGGCTGTTCATCGCGCCTTACTACGTGAACTATCACCTCGAGCATCACCTGCTGTTCTACGTACCCTGCTACAACCTGCCGCGCGTCCACCGCATCCTGAGCGAAAGTCGGTATGCCGGCCGGATGGAGGTGCAGCCGGGCTACACGGCCGTGCTGCGGCTCGCGACCGCCAGACCCGACGCCGAGGATCGCCCGGGGCAATTGGTCAACAGCGCGCGTCGGGCGCGGGCCGGCGCAGAGGTTAACGCCGACCAGAATGCCGGCGGGTTCTAGCCGGAGGGGGCCGGCGTCCCCAGGGGTTCCGCCGGCGCGGCTTGACATTCCGGCCTTGGTCAGTGTCTTACGGCCCGGTCCAGGACTGAGTGCATGGCACGGTCCGGACCCGCCGAGGCGCGTTTCGCGCGACGCGGACACCGTTTTTCCCTGCGACAAACGCGGAACGCGTTTGCGCGGAGATCACGCTCAAACGAGGTAGGGAGCGCCGATGACGGCAGCATTCACGTTTCCCGGGCAGGGCTCGCAGGCGGTCGGCATGGGCAAGGCCCTGGCCGATGCCTATCCCGTGGCTAAGGCGGTGTTCGACGAGGTCGATGCGGCGCTCGGCGAGAAGCTGACCGCGACGATCTGGGACGGTCCGGCCGAGACGCTGCAACTCACCGAAAACGCCCAGCCGGCGCTGATGGCGGTCTCGATCGCCACCTTGCGGGTGCTGGAGAGCGAAGCCGGCTTCTCCGTCGGCCGCGACGCGGCCTTCGTCGCCGGGCACTCGCTCGGCGAGTATTCGGCGCTGGCCGCGGCCGGCAGCCTGACCGTCAGCGACACCGCGCGGCTGTTGCGCACCCGCGGCTTGGCCATGCAGAAGGCGGTGCCGGTCGGGGCCGGGGCGATGGCGGCGCTGCTCGGGCTTGACTACGAGGCCGCGGTGGCGGTCGCCAACGAGGCCGCCCAGGGCCAGGTCTGCCAGGCCGCCAACGACAATGGCGGCGGGCAGGTTGTGGTCTCGGGCGACAAGGCGGCGGTCGATCGTGCCGTCGAGATTGCCAAGACCAGGGGGGCAAAACGCGCGATGTTGCTGCCGGTGTCGGCGCCCTTCCATTGCAAGCTGATGCAGCCGGCGGCCGACGCGATGGCGCAGGCGCTGGCCGGCGTCACCATCAAGGCGCCGGCCGCGCCGCTCGTCTCCAACGTGCTGGCGTCCGCCATCACCGATCCCGACGAGATCCGTCGTCGCCTGGTCGAGCAGGTCACGGGCACGGTGCGCTGGCGCGAGTCGGTCGCCTACATGGCCGGCCAGGGCGTCACGCGGTTCTTCGAGATCGGCGCCGGCAAGGTCTTGAGCGGGTTGGTCAAACGTATCGCGGACGGCGCGGTCGGCGTCTCGGTCGGCGGTCCGAACGACATTGCTGCGGCCAAGGACGCGTTGGCGGCTTCGAAGTAAGCAGCCGAGAGGAGATTTCCATGTTCGATTTGACAGGCAAGACGGCGCTCGTCACCGGCGCGACCGGCGGCATTGGCGGGGCGATCGCACAGGCGCTGCACAAGCAGGGCGCGACCGTTGCAATCTCGGGCACGCGCCGCGAGGTGTTGGACGGCTTCGCCGCCAAGCTCGGCGAGCGCGTCCACGTGCTGCCCTGCAATCTCTCCGACAAGGCTGAGGTCGAAGCGTTGGTCCCGGCTGCCGAGGTGGCGATGGGGCAGGTCGAAATTCTCATCGCCAACGCCGGCATCACCCGCGACAACCTGTTCGTGCAGCTGCGCGACGAGGATTGGGATGACGTCATCGCCGTCAACCTGACCGCGACCTTCCGCCTGGCGCGCGCCGCGACCAAACTGATGATGCGCAAGCGCTTCGGCCGCATCATCGCGATCACCTCGATCGTCGGCGTCACCGGCAATCCGGGGCAGGGCAACTACACCGCGTCGAAGGCCGGCATCATCGGCCTGATCAAGACGCTGGGGGCCGAATATGCCAAGCGCGGCGTCACCGCCAACTGCATCGCGCCGGGCTTCATCAAGACGCCGATGACCGATGCGCTCAATGACAAGCAGCGCGAAACCATCCTTGCGAAGGTTCCTGCGGCGCGGCTCGGCACGCCCGAAGACATCGCCGCCGCGGCGGTCTATCTGGCCTCCAACGAGGCCGGCTACGTCACCGGACAAACGATTCACGTCAACGGTGGAATGGCTATGATTTGAGCCGCTTACTGGCTCTCGCAATGCGGCGAAAGGCCGTTTCCGGAAGCCGGTTCAGGCGTGTAGTCAAGGCTTGGGAAGTATGGTAGCTGAACCCCCCACGGATGGGCAAAGAACGCCATTGCAGGAATATGAAACCCTGTATATTTGGCGGGGCGACGCCTGCCGTTCGCCGGGGCTTAGTCGGCTACGACCGGGCCGAATCAAGACTATGCGCGATTGAGTAATCTAGACGACCACGATGGCTCGTATCGTCTTGGGGTCGGGTCCAATGGAACAACGAGGTTGAACGATGAGTGAGATTGGCGAGCGGGTTAAGAAGATTGTGGTCGAACACCTCGGTGTCGAACCCGAGAAGGTGGTCGATAGCGCAAGTTTCATCGACGACCTCGGCGCCGACAGCCTCGACACGGTCGAGCTCGTGATGGCCTTTGAAGAAGAGTTCGGTTGCGAGATTCCCGACGACGCCGCAGAGACGATTCTGACCGTCGGCGACGCGACCAAGTTCCTTGAGAAGAACGCGAAGAGCTGAGCCTTTCGCGGCAGTTGATGGAGCCGGACGGACCGTTGTCGAACGGTCCCCCGGTTTCTTATTATTGGCCGCCCATTGCGGGCCGGAGATATTGATATGAGGCGAGTGGTCGTCACGGGGCTGGGCATGGTGACGCCGCTCGGCTGTGGCGTCGACACCACCTGGACGCGCATCCTTGCCGGCCAGAGCGGCGCGCGCAAGATCGACACGTTCGAGGTTTCCGACCTGCCGAGTCAGGTCGCGTGCCTCGTTCCGCGCGGCGACGGCACCGACGGCACATTCAATCCCGATCAGTGGATGGAGCCGAAGGACCAGCGCAAGGTCGACGACTTCATCATTTTCGCAATGTGCGCGGCGAAGCAGGCGCTCGACGATGCCAACTGGCATCCCGAGACCGAGGAAGACAAATGCGCAACCGGCACTCTGATCGGCTCCGGCATCGGCGGCCTCTCGGGCATTGCCGATACTGCGATCGTCCTGAAGGAGCGCGGGCCGCGCAAGGTGTCGCCGTTCTTCATTCCGGGTCGTCTGATCAATCTGGCGTCCGGCTACGTCTCGATCGAGCACGGCCTTAAGGGCCCCAATCATTCGGTCGTCACCGCGTGCTCGACCGGCGCGCATGCGATCGGCGATGGCGCGCGGCTGATCGCGCTCGGCGATGCAGACGTGATGGTGGCGGGCGGTACCGAATCGCCGATCTGCCGGATCGGCATGGCCGGCTTCTGCGCGGCGCGCGCGCTCTCCACCGGCTTCAACGAGACGCCGCAGAAGGCCTCGCGTCCCTACGACAAGGACCGCGACGGCTTCGTCATGGGCGAGGGCGCGGGCATCGTGGTGCTCGAAGAGTACGAGCACGCGAAGAAGCGCGGCGCGAAGATCTACGCCGAGGTGACCGGCTATGGCCTGTCGGGCGATGCCTATCACATCACCTCGCCGTCGCCGGACGGCGATGGCGGCTTCCGCAGCATGAGCATGGCATTGAAACGAGCCGGCCTCACACCGTCCGATATCGACTACATCAACGCCCACGGCACCTCGACGCTGGTCGGCGATGAGATCGAGCTCGGCGCGGTCGAGCGGCTGCTCGGCAACGCCGCGTCGAAGGTGTCGATGTCCTCGACCAAGTCGGCAACCGGGCATCTGCTTGGTGCCGCCGGCGCGATCGAGGCGATTTTCGCGATCCTCGCGATTCGCGATAATGTCGCGCCGCCGACCATCAATCTCGATAACCCGTCGGTCCAAACGGCGATCGATCTGGTGCCGCACAATTCGCGCTCGCGCGAGATCAATGTGGCGCTGTCAAATTCCTTCGGTTTCGGCGGCACCAACGCCTCCGTGATCCTTCAGCGCGTAGCGAACTGAAGCGCGATCAAGCTTGGATGAATCAACATCGCGCTTTAGCTTGTTGTTTGAACATGATCTTCTCGGAAAACCGCCACATCCTTCTGCGGATCATGCTTTAAGTGTTTAGAACGTCTCCACCGTTTTGCCGTATTCCGCGGTGACTCCTAAGAGCGGGCGTATGCTATTGGCAGGGCAGGGGTTTGTCAGGCCACGATTGAACCGGCAGGATTTGGTTTGCATCGATGAGTGAGAGGCCGCCCATTTCACCGAGGAGTCCGCGAGCCGCGCTGGAGCCGGAACAGGTTCCGCCGCCGCCGAAGCGCTCGGAGCGTGCCCGCAATCCGTTCGTGGTGGTCGGCAACGCCATCATCACCATCCTGATCATCCTGATGATCGGCGCCGGCACGGCGTACTATTACGGCCGGCAAACGCTGGAATCACCGGGACCGTTGCAGGAGGACAAGGTCGTCAACATACCGGCCCGTGCCGGGAAACGCGACATCGCCGACGTGCTGCAGCGTGAGGGCGTCATCAACGTCAATCCCTGGATCTTCATCGGCGGTGTGTTTGCGCTGAAGGCGAGCTCCGACCTGAAGCCCGGTGAATATCAATTCCTGAAGAATGCCAGCCTGCGCGATGTCATCGCCACCATCGTCGAGGGCAAGGTGGTGCAGCACGCGGTGACGATTCCGGAGGGGCTGACCTCCGAGCAGATCGTGGCACGGCTCACCGACAACGACATCTTCACGGGCTCGGTGCGCGAGATTCCGCGCGAAGGGACGCTGCTGCCGGAGACCTACAAATTCCCGCGCGGCACCACGCGCGACCAGGTGATCCAGCGCATGCAGCAGACCCAGAAGCGCGTGCTCGCCGAGATCTGGGATCGCCGTAATCCGGACTCGCCGTTGAAATCGCCGGAGCAACTGATCACGCTGGCCTCCATCGTCGAGAAGGAAACCGGACGCGCCGACGAGCGCAGCCGTGTAGCTGCGGTGTTCGTTAATCGCCTGCGGCAGAAGATGAAGCTGCAGTCCGATCCCACCATTATCTACGGGCTGGTCGGCGGCAAGGGGACGCTTGGCCGCCCGATCAAGCGCAGCGAGATCACCCAGCCATCGCCCTACAACACCTATGTGATCGACGGCCTGCCGCCCGGGCCGATCGCCAATCCCGGCCGCGCCTCGCTCGAGGCGACCGCCAACCCGGCGCGCACCCGCGACCTGTTCTTCGTTGCCGACGGCACCGGCGGCCACGCCTTCACCGAAACCTACGACCAGCACGCCAAGAACGTCGCCAAGCTGCGGACGATGGAAAAGCAGATCCAGAACGACACCGTCGAGCCCGCCGATGATGCGCCGCCGCCGGCCGCTGCGGCGCCCGGGCCTGCCGACACCAACCCGACGGCAGCGACCCCGAAGCCCGGCAATCAGAAGAAGCCCCCCCGCTCCGCGGCGCCGGCGGCTCGCCAGGGCGCGGCACAGCAGACCACGACGCCGCCGGTGGTGCAGCGTTAACCTGCGGCTTTCCCGTGGGTGGAACGTAATTCCACTTTCACGGAAACCGTTTTATCCTTGAACCGACCCAAGCGAGTCCCAAAGGCTCCAGCCGGTCCCATACCTTTTGTCGGAGAGTTTACGTGATGGCGCTGTCGAGCATGACTGGCTTTGCCCGAAGCCATGGCGCAAGCGGTCCCTACACATTCGAGTGGGAATTGAAGTCGGTCAACGCCAAGGGCTTTGACCTGCGGCTGCGGTTGCCGCAAGGCTGGGACGAACTCGACGCCTTTGCCAAGAAGCGGGCCAGCGAGGTGCTGTCGCGCGGCACGGTCTACGCCAATCTGACCGTCAAGCGCACCGATGCGGCGCAGACGGTGCGGATCAACGAGGACGTGCTCTCCGCGGTCGTGAAGGTCGCGGGCGCGCTGGCGCAGCGGATCGACGCGGTGGCGCCCAGCATCGACGGCCTGCTCGGTATCAAGGGCGTCATCGAGGTGGTCGAGCCCGAGAGCAATGAGGAGGAGGACAAGGCGGCGCGCGATGCGGCGGCGAAGGCCTTCGAAGAGGCGCTCGGTAACCTCGTCGAGATGCGGCGCCGCGAGGGCACAGCGCTCGGCCAGGTCCTGATTCAGCGCATGGATGAGATCGAGCGGCTTGCCAAGCGTGCCGAGGCCGCTCCCGGCCGCAAGCCCGAAGCGATCAAGGCGCGGCTTGCCGAGCAGATCGCGGCGCTGCTCGACACCTCCGACCGCTTCGACGCCGACCGGCTCAATCAGGAGGCGATCCTGATTGCCACCAAGGCCGATATCCGCGAGGAGCTCGACCGCATTGCCTCCCATGTCGCGCAGGCGCGCGAGATGATCGGCAAGGGCGGACCGGTCGGACGGCGCCTCGACTTCCTCGCCCAGGAATTCAATCGCGAGGTCAACACCTGCTGCTCGAAATCGAACGATGTCGAGCTGACCAACACCGGCCTCGAGATGAAGAACGTGGTCGAGCAGTTCCGCGAGCAGGTCCAGAATCTGGAGTGAGCGATGACGGCGAAAGGCTTTGACGGCGTTGAGCGGCGCGGACTGATGTTCGTCTTGTCGTCGCCCTCGGGCGCCGGCAAGACGACGCTGTCGCGCATGCTGATCGACCAGATGACGGGACTGAAAATGTCGGTGTCGGCGACGACGCGGCCGATGCGGCCGGGCGAGGTCGAGGGCCGCGACTACTTCTTCGTCGACAAGGCGAAGTTCGAGGCGATGGCCAAGCAGGGCGAGCTGCTGGAATGGGCCACCGTGTTCGACAACCGCTACGGCACGCCGCGACTGCCGGTCGAGGCCGCGTTGTCGGCCGGCCAGGACGTGCTGTTCGACATCGACTGGCAGGGCACGCAGCAATTGCGCGAGAAGGCGCGCGCCGATGTGGTCAGCGTCTTCATCCTGCCGCCGTCGGCTGCCGACCTCGAGAAGCGCCTGCACACCCGCGCGCAGGATTCCGCGGAGGTGATCCGCGGGCGGATGAATCGTGCCACCCACGAGCTCAGCCACTGGGCGGAGTACGACTACATCGTCGTCAACCAGAACGTCGATGACGCCTTCGCCGAGGTGCAGTCGATACTGAAGGCGGAGCGGCTCAAGCGCGAGCGCCGCACCGGGCTCACCGAGTTTGTCCGCGGCCTGCAGCGTCAGCTCGAGACCTAATCCGCGTCAGGTTGCCGCGCTTCGCGCCAGCCGCTGCAGCATCGCCGTGATCTGCCGGGTTGCTTCGTCAGCCTCGTCCGTGTCGCGCACGCCCTCGCGGCGCGGCATTGGCGGCTCGGCGCGGCGCGGCGGCATCGCGGACAGCTGCGGACGTTCCTCGGACAGGCGAAGGGGACGCATCCGGTCCGGTGGCGTCGGGTTCGCGCCTCCGGTGTGAATCGAGTCCCACGGCGCCCGCCACTCGTCGCGGATCTCGTAGGGTGGCGTGCGGGTGCGGGTCAGCCTGAAGACGAGGGTACTGACCAGGCCCGCCAGCGCCAGCGCGCCGACCATCACGATCAGCAGCATCTGGGTCGACGCGGGCGATTTCTCCGCCGGTTGTTCCACCGCGGCAGGTGCGGCGGCGCCAGCCGACGCCGGCGTCATGTCGGTCTGAACCGCAGCCGGCGGCTCGGCCGCGGCGAGCCGTGTTCCGTTGGTGCCGGCCATGCTCGACGCATCAAGCCAGCGCGCCGTGACCGCCGGTGATTGCGGGTTGGCATCCGCCGTTGCGGTGGGGGAACTGTTGCCGGACGCTATGCCGCTCGTCGGGTTGGCGTCGGCGGTCGCGGCCGGCGCGACACTGGTTTGCAGCTCGGCACGCGCGTCGGCGACCGATTTGCGCATCGGCGGCTGCTGCTGCACCGGTTCCGCCTGCTGCAAGGGCTGCGGCGGCTGGGCCTGCGGCTGCACCGGTGTGGCGTCGGCTTCGGTTGCCTCGGGAGCCGGCGACGCCTGCTGCTGCACCGTTGCGCTCTTTGCCGCCTTGTTCTTGGCCTCACCAATGTACCAGCACTTCGTCTTGGTCGCGCGATCGACGTGATAGTACCAGTGGCTTCCCGCGGGCGCGGCCCCTTTCGGGCTAGACTGGCAGCTCTCGGCTGGCTTGCTGGTGTTCTGGGCAACGGCAGTAAAGTTGGCCCCGGCCAAAATGCTGGCGACAAGCGCCGAAGCAAATTTTGCTGAACGATTTGACATACGCATCCCCGGTATTTCTTTTTTTACGCAAACGCTGGCGATCCCAATCTCGGTAAAGAGTTGGGTCGCAATGCGCCGCAAATCCGGAGCGGGTAGGGCTTAATTGGGGCTCGCCGGCCGCTGCAATTGCGGCGCGTCGCTGTGAAAAAAATCCGATAATGCTACTGTTTGGTGGAACGCCAGGTTCCGCCGCGGCCGTCGGAACGTTCCCGACTGCCGCTGGTCGCGACGGCCGCGCCGGTGCTGGTGCCGCCGCAGCCGTCGGCCTTTGCTAGTTCTTCAGGACAATGCGTCCCACGACCTTTCCGGCTCGCAATTCGTCAATCCATTTCTGGACGTCGGCCATCGGCTCTTCCTTCATCGGCGTCGGCTTGATCTTGCCGGCGCGCGCCAGCGCCATCAACTCCTGGCCTTCGGCGAGCGTGCCCACCATGAAGCCTTCGATGGTCAAGCGCTTGTAGACCCATTGCACCATTGGCAGGTTGAAATTGCCGCCCATCAGGCCGGACACGACGATCTTGCCGCCGCGCGCCACGGTCGACACCGCGAACGCCATCGACTTCTCGTTGCCGGCGAAATCGACCACGCCGTCGAAGCCGCCGTCGCTCTCCTTCAACATGCGCTTGACCACATCGGGCTCGGCCGGATCGTAGGCGGCGGCAGCGCCGTTCTTCAGCGCGGTTTCGCGCGCGGCGGGGCTTAGATCGGCGACCGTGATCTTCTGCTTGAACATGGCCTGTGCGAACGACAATCCCATCATGCCGACGCCGCCGAGGCCGATCAGCAGCAGGTTGCGCTGGCGCGGACGGTCGACCAGCCGTTTGAGCGCGCCATAGGCGGTGACGCCCGAGCACATCAAGGTCGCGGCCTGGTTGACCGGCAGCGGATCGTAGTCGAGCAGGTACTTCGCGTCGGGCACCAGCACGTGGGTGGCAAAGCCGCCGTCGATGGAGACGCCGAGGAAGCGCTGCTTGACGCAAAGGTTCTCGTCGCCATTGAGACAGTCGCGGCATTGGCCGCAGCCGATCCACGGGAAGACGGCCTTCTTCTTTCCGATCAGGTCCTGCGGAACGTCAGGACCGACTTCGTCGACCACGCCGGCGATCTCATGGCCGAGCGTGAAGGGCAGGGTCATGCCGCGCGTGGTGTCGAGCTTCTTGCCGCCGCCGAGATCGGCGTAGCCGTCCTGGATGTGGAGATCGGAATGGCACAGGCCGCAACGTTCGATGCGGACCAGGACTTCGCGTCCTTGCGGCTTCGGGGTGTCGACGATGGTTTCGCACAACGGCGCATCGAACTTGACGAGGGATTGGCGAACCATGCGCGTCATTCGGTTTCTCCTTGAGAGATGTTCTATTTTGTGGACCGTATATCGGCCAATTCCCGCGCCATGGCAACAAAGCCCGAAACCGGAATGGTCTCGGCGCGTCGTGTGGCGTCGATCTGGGCAGAAGCGGCGAGCCGCGCGGGATCGACCGACAGCGATTTCAGGCTCTGGCGCAGCATCTTGCGGCGCTGGCCGAATGCTGCGGCGGCGACCTGTTCGAGCATCCGCCGGTCGCAGGGCTCGGGTGCGGCGCGCGGTATCAATCGTACCACCGACGATGTCACCTTGGGCTGCGGCACGAACGCGGCCGGCGAGATGTCGAACAGGATCTTGGTTTCGGCGCGCCAATTGGCGAGCACGGCCAGCCGGCCATAGGCCTCCTCGTCCTCATGCGCGACGATGCGCTCGGCGACTTCGCGCTGGAACATCAGAACCATCATGTCGTACCAGGGCGGCCACGGCTCGATCGACAGCCAGTCGACCAGGAGCTGGGTCGCGATGTTGTAGGGCAGGTTGGCAACGATCTTGGCCCTGCCACCGTCGAGCAGCGGGCGCGGGTCGAAGCGCTGCGCGTCGCCATGCACGATCTCGACGCGGCCGGGATAGCGCTTGACGATGTAGTCGAGTGCGGCCAGCGCCCGTTCATCGCGCTCGATCGCGATCACGCGCCTGGCGCCGAGCGCGAGCAGGGCGCGGGTCAATCCGCCGGGGCCGGGCCCGACCTCAATCACGGTCTGATCCTCCAGGGGGCCGGCGGCACGCGCGATCCGTGCGGTGAGGTTGAGGTCGAGCAGGAAATTCTGCCCGAGCGACTTGCGCGCCGACAGCGAGTGTTCGCGAATGATGTCGCGCAGCGGCGGCAGATCGTCGATCGCGCTCACTTAAGGCGCGGCCGCGGCCATGCGCGCGGCGAGCCGGATAGCGGCGATCAGGCTCGAGGGATTGGCCTTGCCGGACCCGGCGATGTCGAACGCGGTGCCATGATCAGGCGATGTCCGGATGAACGGCAATCCGAGCGTGACGTTGACGGCGTCCTCGAATGCGACGGTCTTGATCGGGATCAGTGCCTGGTCGTGGTACATGCAGATCGCGCAATCATAGGTCTTGCGCGCGGCGTCGTGAAACATGGTGTCGGCGGGCAGCGGTCCGCGGGCGGCGATGCCCTCGCTGCGCAAGATCTCGACCGCCGGGGCGACGATCTCGACGTCCTCCATTCCGAGCGTGCCGTCTTCGCCGGCATGCGGATTGAGGCCTGATATCGCAAGGCGCGGATTGGCGAGGCCGAAGCGCGCCCTCATGTCTGAAACCACGATGCGCGCGGTCGATACGATCAGGTCGGTCGAGAGTTGCGCCAAGGCTTCGCGGACCGAGAGGTGAATCGTCACCGGTACGACGGCAAGCGTCGGCGACCACAGCATCATCACCGGCTGTGGCGCGCGGCCGCCATTGGCGGCAAGCTCGGCGAGGTATTCGGTGTGGCCGGGATGACGGAAGCCCGCGCGATAGAGCACGTTCTTGGCGATCGGATTGGTCACTACGGCGCTTGCCCTGCCGGAGCGGACGTCTGCGACCGCCTGGCGGATCGAGGCAAGCGCAGCGTCGGCGCTCGTCTCGTCGGGCTCGCCCGGCCGCGCCGTCGCCACCTTGCCTGTCGCCACGATGGGCAGAGCGCGCGCGAACGCCGCGGTCGCCTCTTCGGGGCTGACTTCGGCGAGCTCGACGGCAAGCCCGAGCGCCTTTGTGCGTTCGGCTATGAAGGCGCGATCGCCGAGCAGATAGAACGGCGGGAGATTGAGGTCGTTGCGCCGCTGCCAGGCGGCGAGGGTGATGTCGGGTCCGATGCCTGCGGGTTCGCCGGAGGTGAGCGCGAGGGGGCCGGCCATCAGCGATATTCGATCATCGCGGCTTTGCGGACTTCCTGCAGGTAGGCTTTGGACTTCGCCTCGTACTTCTGCACATACATCTTGTCGCGGATCTCGCGCTTCTTCGGCGTGTCCACGGTGGTGGCCTTCCTGCCGCACAGCGCCACCATTTCGATGCCCTGCTTGGTGACCTCGGGGGCGGTGAGATGGCCGATCGGGGTCTTGTCCAGGATGTCGCGAAGCTGCTGCGGCAGGTCGGCCGAGGTCTTCACGACGATTTCGCGGATCGCCGTGTTGCGCATCGATTTGAAGTAGGAGTTGGCTTCCTCGCAGCTCGTCACCCGCTCGCGCAGGCTCTCCGCTTCCTTGCGTCGGCCTTCGAATTCGGCCTGCGGCGCGCCGCGCGGAATGATCAGCACGATCGGCTGCATCCGGTATTCGAAGGCCTCGGCTTCGGTGGCCTCTCCGCTTTCCTTGGCTGCGGCGGCGACGTCCTTCTCGCCGATCTGCAGGCTTTCCTTGAAGCGACCGCGCACCAGGTTGGTCCAGACCATGTCGGCCTTGATGCGTTGCTTCAGCGTGTCCGGCCGGATGCCCTTGCTCTCCAGCACCTTGGTGAGCTGGTCGCCATTGAGCCGCATCCGCTGCGCCATGCCGCCATAGGACTGGTCGACGTCACTGGCGGAGGGATCGACGCCGAACTTCTTGGCTTCCTTGATCTTCACCTTCTCGTCGATCAACTCGTTGAGAATGGCCTGCCGGTTGGACTCCTTGTTGCCGGTGAGCGCATTCAGCTTGGCGCGCTGCTCGATGTCGAGATTGGTGATGGGCTCGCCATTCACCATCACGGCGATGGTCTGCGCGTGCGTCGGCGTGCCGCCTCCCGCCAAGAGGGTGAGGGCCAGAATGCAACCCAGCAGCAGCGAAGAGCGGCGAATTGGCAGGTTAGCTGTCGTCATGGTCGTATGAGCCATTTCAACCCGTTCATGCTGGAGCCGCCAAGCGCGGGCAATCCAGCTTCTGTTCCACGCTACTGAAGGCCGGCAGAGCTGCTCGACGTGGTTGAAGTTGCGATGGTCCGCAGGCCGATCTGGAACATGAAAGCGTGGCTGAGGACAGGCGGCGTGCTGCCGGCAGTGTACTGATATGACGTGATATAGTTGGCTGCCAGCACGAAGCAGTCGTCCACATAGCCCGCGCCGACGATGTACTGGTTGATCTTGTTGGCTTCAAGATCCCAACGCGCGCCGCCCTGGAGCACCCAGTTGGACGCCACCTTGACCGATCCGTTGGTGAGAATGCCCTCGCGGCGCGTCAGGTATCCGAGTTCCGGCTGCGCTGCGTAGTTGCCGTACATCACGCTGACCGACCAGCGGTCGAAATTGGCGCGGGCTTCGGCCTCGAACCGGTTGACGTTCCACGTCGCTTCATCCATGCGCCCGCGCACGCTGAACGTATAGGTCCGGTTGGGCGAATAGCCGACGCGCGCGACATAGTCGGAGCGCGAATGCTGCAGCCCGGAATCGACCCCGGTGTTGGTCAGATCGGCAACCGAGTACGAGTTCAGCCCGAACAACTGATAGGACTGGCCGAACAGCGCATTGATGGTGCCGCCGCGGTCGAACTGGGTGGTGGCCTGGACGCCGACATTGGCCCGGCCGCCGCCTTCGACGCGGTCGTAGCCGGAGAACTTGTCGACCGCAAACAGGTTGCTGGTGTCGAACACCATGCTCTGCGCGTCTTCGTTCGGAAGCTTGCCGGCGTGGGTTTCGTTCGGGCGAGCGATGACCTGCGCAATCGGCTCGACGGTGGTCGTGCCCCACGGCTGCACGTTGATGAACGGATAGCGGTATTCGAGGCCGACGGTCGGCATCATGCGGACCGCCTGGGTGTCGCCGACCGGAAGGAAGTTGGATACGCCGGGCTGGTTCGAGATGTCGGCGTTGATCGCGTCGGCGCGGACGCTGGCGAACGGCGTCCAGATCTGACCGAGCGGATCGGTGTACGATTTGCGCCACTGCGCTTCGACGGTGAGGCGGGTGTAGGTACCCGGCATGCCGCGCAGCAGGCACTGCGACGGAAGCCGCGCCATCGGATCGGCCGACGCGGTCGTGCACAGGCTGTTGGTGTTGGCAAGCGTCGTGACTGGATCAAACACCGCAGTCTCGCGGCTCAGGCTGGTGAAGTTCATCTTGTAGCTGAACTCGCCGCCGAAGATCGGGCTGTTGATCACGTTGTTGTAGTCGATCACCGGATGGATGATCGGAACCGAGCTCTGGTTGCCCGAGAAGCTCAGGTAATAGATCGTGCGCGCGTCGAAGAAGCTGCGGTTGCCGACGCCGGTCAGATAGAGCTGCGAGATCGCCTCGGTCGGCAGCGACAAGAACGAGCCGAACGGATCCTTGTACTGGGCGAGCCGGTAGTCGGACATGAAGTAGTAGTCGGACAGCAGCACGCCGTCCCAGCCCCAGGTCCACTTGTCGTTCAGCGCGAACTGACCCTTGGTCTCGATGCCGCCGCGGAACTGGCGGTCGCCGGGTAGGCCCTTGAACGCGTCGCGATCGAGCTGGTCGATACCGTAGGCGCGGATCGCGTAGCTGCCGTTCATCAGGCGCTGGCGGAATTCGCCCTGCAGCAGCACGCCCTGCCGCGTGGTGATGCGCGGGTTGAAGGTCGCGTCGTAGTCCGGCGCGAGCGCGAAGTAATAGGGGATTTCGACGCCGACGCCGAAGGCCGTGTAAGTGGTGAAGCTCGGCATCAGGAAGCCGCTCTTGCGCTTCACGGTCGGATCGGGCGTCGAGAAATAGGGCAGATACGCCATCGGAACGCCGAAGAACTCGAGCTGGGCGTTCTCGAAATAGAGCATCTTCTCCTGCTGGTTATGGATGATGCGCGCGCCCTTGACCTGCCAGAGCGGCGGCTTCTTCGGGTCGTCCTTGCAAGGCGCGCAGGCGGTGTACACGCCGTTCTCGAACACGGTGTAATTGCCGCTCGAGCGATCGGCGCGGGTCGCCGCCATCCGTGTCTGGTCTTCGGTGTCCACGCGCAGCGAATCGACGAAACCATCGCGGTAGTCGTCGCTGAGGTCCATGATGTTGGCGTAGGTGATCTTGCCTTCCGCATCGGTCATGCGGATGTTGCCCTCGGCATGAAGGCGCTTGGTCTTCTGGTCGTAGATGACCTTGTCGGCCTCGACGCTCGTGCCGTTGTAGAACATCTGCACGTTGCCGACCGCCGACACGCGCTGATTGTTGTAGTCGTAATCGACCTCGGTCGCCTGAACGAGCATCTGCCCGTCATTCTTGGCCGGCGGCCGGGGCGGCTTGGGCGGGCGCGGATTATAGGTGAAGCCCTGCGCTGCGGCAGGTGTCGGCGAGGCAACGCCGAGCGCGCCGGCCACGGCAAACGCGACAAGGAGGGCGGAGAGCGAGGCGCCGAAAGCGGCCATGCGGCTACGATGACGGCGCACTTCACTGCGCCGCCTGAATGCAGGCGACTTCAACTGCCGGGCGGCGACAACGGCCACTACCCGTCCTCCTGGTACAGCAAGGCCAAGAAACCGGTGAGGCCACCCACGCAGACGGGCAACCACGCCGCAGCGATGGGATGCATCAACTCAGCCTTGCTCAAATCTTCAGTTACTTTCGACAGCACGTAGAGCAGAAAGCCCGCGCCCACGCCACTCAAAACCATCTTCTGTACGCCGCCCATCCGGAAGAAGCGGAGGCTCACAGAAGCCGCCAACATCACCATCGCAGCCAGCAAAAACGGCTGTGCGATGAGCTTGTGATACTGCAAGCGGTAGCCGGCGGTCGCGAACCCTGAACTCTCCGACGAACGGATGTAGTTCGGTAGTTGCCAAAAGGACACAGTTTCGGGGGTGGAGAAGCTGTTGCGAACCTGGGCCGGGGTGAGGGTGGTGGTCAGGTAGAAGGTGTCTTGGTCCACCGGAGGCTGGTCGAGGGTGTATCTGCGTACCCCTTTGAACGCCCAACGACCCTCTTCGAGGCTCGCCTCGCGGGCCTCGATTCGTTCCTTGAACTGCAGCGTGGTATCGAATCGGAACACGGTCAGGCCGGTCAGCCGCACGCCCTGCTGCTCGCTGCGGGCGGCGTTGATGATCGTCTGGCCCTCGCTGTTGATCTGGTTCAACCAGAAGCCGGACGCGTCCTGGATGCCGCCGCCCGGCGCGGAGCCGAACAGTTCGGCCTCCATCCGCTTGGAGAGCTCGCGCAAGTTCGCCGAGACTGGATTGTAGGCGGTGGTTGCGATGATGCCGAGCAGGATCGCGCTTGCCAGCGCCGGCGAGATGAATTGCCAGGCCGACACCCCGGCGGCGCGCGCCACCACGAGCTCCAGCCGGCGCGAGAGGGCGAGATAGCAGGTCATCGCGCCGATCAGCACGCAGAACGGCATTAGCTTCTCGAGCAGCTGCGGCACGCGGAACAGCGAGGTCTCCGCAACTGTTATCGCGGAGGCCGACACCAGACCGGACGTCTTGCGCACCATCTCGATATAATCGACGAGGACGAGCAGCACGAAGATGCTCGCGAACACACCCACGGCCGAGACCACGAAACGGCCGGCGAAATAACGCCCGAGCGTATTTGTGACCATGCTCATGCGGTGGCGGGCCTGCGGAAGAGGCGCGCGATGCGCTCGTTGTTCCTGTTGATGGTCTCCATCAGCGCCGCCGGTGGCTCGACCACGACGCCGCCCAGAATCATCCAGATGCCAACGCCAATGCCGCCGAATAGCATCAGATACTGGGCGATCGCGGCCGCAGGCGTCTTCACGGTCATGACCGAACAGGCGAATCCCGCCATGCGCAGCCCGAACACCGCGAACACCGAGCCGCCGATCGAGAAGTTGCGGCTTTGCCGCGTGGTCCGCGGTGCGCCGAGGAACGCGAAGGTGAGCGCCGCGAATGCGAACGGATAGATCGGCGCCATGAAGCGATCATGCAGCTCGGCACGAAATTGGCCGGACAGCTGCTTGTAGGTCGGGTCGTCTTCGTTCGGCCACATCAGCTCCCAGAGATAGCGTTCGCGGATGCCGAGCGTGACGTCGCGTCCCTGGTTGGAGAATCGCGACATGTCGAAGGCATAGCGGCCGAATGCGACCAGGGCTGGGTCGCGCTTGCCGATCTCGAACCGCTCGAGATTGCCGTCCTCCAGCACGAGATACGAACCGTTCTCGTTCTTCAGCACGGTGCCGTGGTCGGCAATAATGGTGACGCGCTCCTTCGGATCGCGTCGATCGTCGACGAAGATGCCGCCGAGCTCGCCGCCGGGCCGGCGCTCGCGAATCCGAATCGTGAGGTTCTGGTCAAGCTGGGCGAATCGGCCGGGCTGCAGGATGTTGGTCAGCACGTCGGCGGTGATCTCGGCGTCCCATTGCTTGATTCGCCGCATGCCGTCAGGCGCGAGATAGGCGCCGATAAAGGCGACCAGCGCCGCCACCACGCAGGTGGCATAGAAGAATGGCCGGAACAGCCGGAACGGCGAGAAGCCCGCCGCGTTCATCGCGATGATTTCGGAGTCGGTCGCGAGCTTGTTGAGGGTGTGGGAGATCGCGATCATCAGCGCGATCGGCGCGATGATCAGGACCAGTGCCGGAATCACGAGGCCGGTGATGCCGAGGAAGGTGAGGATGGTCTGACCCTGGCTCGTCATCAGGTCGATGCCGCGCAACGCCTGCGTAATCCAGATCACGCCGGTGAGGCTGACCAGCACAAGCGCAAACGACGCGAGCGTCGTTTTGAAGATGTACTTGTCGATCGACCCCATTTGCTACCGCACGACCCCGCCTGGCGCCCCCAAACGCACGGTTTCGACCAACCCCGCGAAAAGCAGGTTCCCCGATGGTCGAGCCGCAGATCAGTCCGGCCTCACACTCTCACTACCATCCCTTTGATCCGTCAACAAAATGGCCGGGCCAAGGCACCCTCGAAATATGGTTAATTATTCCAACCTTGTGGCCTTCCGGCCACGGCGGCGCTTGGCAGCGGCGCTGCGGACGGGTCATAGTGCCCTCGAACCCGGTCCGGATCGATCCGGACCGCCAACCCATCGCTCGTCCCGAGTACCGCAGGGGAGCCGCCTCAGGCCCTCGCAACGCCCTGAATTCTGGAGGATTTGCCCATGTCCGACGCCGTTAAGGTCGGCTTTGTCCCACTGTCTGCGCCCGCCCGCGGCATCGTGATCGCCTTTTGCGACGAGCAGTTGAAGCTCGGCGCGGCGACCCGCAAGGCGCTGGGGACGGCGGCGGAGACCGTCAAGCGGGCCGCGGCGGCCCATCAGTTCAAGGGCAAGAGCGGCGCTGCGCTGGATATCCCGGCGCCGGAGGGGCTCAAGGCCGATCGGCTGATCGTGATCGGTACGGGCAAGCCGGCCGAACTCAAGGAGAAGGACTTCCTCAAGTTCGGCGGCGTGATGACCGGCAAGCTCGCCGGCAGCAATTCGGTCACCGTGATTGCCGAGTTGCCGGACGGCGCGATGACGCCGGATCAGGCCGCCGCGGTCGCCACCGGCATGCGGCTGCGCGCCTATCGGTTCGACCGCTACAAGACCAAGAAGAAGGACGGCGACAACGGCGCGGTGCGGGCCGACGTCTCGATCGCCGTGGGCGACGTCGCCGCGGCAAAGAAGATGTTCGCGCCGGATGCGCACATCGTCGACGGCGTGATCATCGCGCGCGATCTCGTCAACGAGCCACCGAACGTGCTGTATCCCGAAGAGTTCGCGCGCCGCGCCAGCCAGCTCCGCAAGATCGGCGTCGACGTCACCGTGCTCGACGTCAAGGCGATGACCAAGCTCGGCATGGGGGCGCTGCTCGGCGTTTCGCAAGGGTCGGCGCGGCCGGGCCGTACCGTGATCATGCGCTGGAACGGCGGCAAGAAGGGCGAGGCACCGCTCGCTTTCGTGGGCAAGGGCGTCTGCTTCGATACCGGCGGCATCTCGATCAAGCCGGCGGGCAGCATGGAGGACATGAAGGGCGACATGGGCGGCGCGGCCTGCGTGGTCGGGTTGATGCACGCGCTCGCGGCGCGCAAGGCAAAGGTCAACGCGATCGGCGCGATCGGTCTCGTCGAGAACATGCCCGACGGCAACGCGCAGCGCCCCGGCGACATCGTCACCTCAATGTCCGGCCAGACCATCGAGATCATCAACACCGACGCCGAGGGCCGGCTCGTGCTCGCCGACGTGCTCTGGTACGTCGCCAAGAAGTTCAAGCCGAAATTCATGGTCGATCTCGCAACCCTGACCGGCGCGATCATGGTTGCGCTCGGCACCGAACATGCCGGGATGTTCTCCAACAATGACGAGCTTGCCGAGCGCCTGGCCAAGGTCGGTCTCGAAACCGGCGAGAAGGTCTGGCGCATGCCGCTCGGCCCCGAATACGACAAGCAGATCGATTCGCAGTTCGCCGACATGAAGAATTCCAGCGGACGCAATGGCGGCTCGATCACCGCGGCGCAGTTCCTGCAGCGTTTCGTCGACGGCACGCCGTGGGCGCATCTCGACATCGCGGGCACTGCGATGGGCGCGCCGAAGTCCGAGATCAACCAGAGCTGGGGATCGGGCTATGGCGTGCGGCTGCTCGATCGCCTCGTCTCGGAGTACTACGAAGCGAAGAAGTGAGGCGCGCGAGGCCGCATGACCGAGGTCCTGTTCTACCATCTGCAGAACATGACGCTGGAGAGCGTGTTGCCGCCGCTGCTCGAGAAGTCGCTCGAGCGCGGCTGGCGCGTGGTCGTGCAGTCGACCTCGCCGGAGCGCACCGAGACGCTCGATGCGCACCTGTGGACCTACACCGACGATTCGTTCCTCCCGCATGCGACCTGGCGGGGCGGCGATGCGGCGGACCAGCCGATCATTCTGTCGGTCGAGGAGGGCAATCCGAACGGCGCCAATGTCCGCTTCCTGATCGACAGCGCGGCGCTGCCGGCCGATTGCGACAGCTATGAGCGGCTCGTGCTGGTGTTCAACGGCGACGATCCCGACGCGGTTGCCGCGGCGCGGGAGAACTGGACCGCTTGTAAAGCGCGAGGCTTCGAAGTCACTTACTGGCAGGCCGACGAGCGGGGGCGCTGGCAGCGGCGCCAATAGTGATATCAAGCAATTTTAATGATAATTCGAGGTTTCTTGCGGCGGGCCACGGTCATGCCGCAAAGTGATGTTCGGACAACCCCTTACGCGTAGGGGCGGGGAGCCTTGTCGGTCGTGCGAGACGTAATGTTCAGTCGAAAGTCGCTGCTGGCGCTGCTCGTGCTTGCGCCTGGCCTTGCCGGCTGCTCGAGCGCATCCGATCTGATGTCGCGGGATGCGGACTGGTTCTCGCGGTCCGGTCGGCTTTTCATCCGTCGAATTTCGATCGAGACGCCGCCTCTGACCCCGGACAAGCCGGTCACCAATGACGATCTGGTCAGTGCCGACGGCGGTTGCCCCGGAATGGCGCCTCCGCCCGGCGCGACCGACGCCAACGCACGTGCCGACGGTGCCGCTGGCGCGGCGCCGCCTCAGTCGACCGGAGGCACCGTTGCGCTCGGCCATACCGAGTGCGACGTCGTGCGCGGCATCGGCGCGCCCGATAGCGTCAATTTGTCCACAGGCCCGGGTGGTGGACGCGTCGCGGTCGTCACCTATTCGCGCGGACCGCGTGCCGGCATCTACACCTTCACGGCAGGAAGATTGTCGTCGATCGAGCGCGGCCCGGATCCGGTGCCGGAACCGAAGGCGGCAAAGCCGAAGAAGAAAAAGTCCGCGCCGACCTCGCACGGCTAGCGCGCTCAATCGGACCGAATCGGGGTACTGCGACCGCGGGGCGCGTAGTCGCGTCCTAACTCGCGGCCTCATCAAACTCGGCGCTGGCCTCCAGCCATTCCTCCTCGGCGCGCTGCAGCGCGCTTTCGGCGCCGGCGCGCGCCTTGGTGAGTTGGGCTGCCTGCTTTGGATCGCGCGTGAAGATGTCGGGCAGCGCGAGCGCGGTGTCGATCTTGGCGATGATGCCGTTGATGCGCTCGATCTCGGCCTCGGCCTGCGCGATCCGCTGCTTCGGCGAAATGCGCCTTTCGCCTTTGCTGCGCTCGGGTCGGGCCATCTCCTTGACGCGCTCGCGGGCTGCGGGCCGGCTGTCGTTCGCCGACAGGATCATCCTTCTGTAGTCGTCGAGGTCGCCGTCATAGGCCGTCACGGCCTGGTTGGCGACGACCCACAGCCGGTCGGCGCAGGCTTCGATCAGATAGCGATCGTGCGAGACCATAATGACAGCGCCGGGAAAATCATTGATCGCTTCCGCCAATGCCGCGCGGCTGTCGATATCGAGATGGTTGGTCGGTTCGTCCAGGATGATCATGTTCGGGCCGAAGAAGGTGGCGAGCCCGAGCAGGAGCCGCGCCTTCTCGCCGCCCGACAGGCTCTTCACCAGCGTGTCGCCGGCTTTGCCGGAAAAGCCGATCGCACCGACGCGGCCGCGCACCTTGCTCTCGGGCGCATCCGGCATCAGCTTGCGCACGTGGTCGTAGGGCGAGGCGTCGAGATTGAGCTCGTCGACCTGATGCTGGGCGAAGTAGCCGACCGACAGCTTGTCGGCGCGGGTGATCCGTCCCGAGAACGGCGGCAGTTTCCCTGCGAGCAGCTTGACCAGCGTCGATTTTCCGTTGCCGTTGGCGCCAAGCAACGCGATGCGGTCGTCGGTGTCGACGCGCAACGTGACCCGATTGAGCACCGGCTTGCTTGCGTCGTAGCCGACCGACACGTCGTCGACCGCGATGATCGGCGGCGACAGCAGTTTCTCCGGCGTCGGGAACGCGATGTCGTGGACGTCCTGGGTCACCAGCGCGGTGACCGGCTTCATCCGCTCGAGCATCTTGACGCGCGACTGCGCCTGCCGCGCCTTCGAGGCCTTGGCCTTGAAGCGGTCGACAAAAGCCTGCAGGCGCTTGCGCTCATCGGCCTGGCGCTTGGCGTGCTTGGCATCGAGCATCTCGCGCGCGGCACGCTGCTCCTCGAATGAGGAGTAGGTGCCCTTGTAGAGCGTCAGCTTGCCGCGATCGAGATGCAGGATCTGATCGACCGAAGTGTCGAGCAGGTCGCGATCGTGGCTGATCACGATCACCGTGCGCGGATAATTGGCAAGGTGATCCTCGAGCCACAGCGTGCCTTCGAGATCGAGATAGTTGGTCGGCTCGTCCAGGAGCAGCAGGTCCGGCGCTGAGAACAGCGTTGCCGCGAGCGCAACGCGCATGCGCCAGCCGCCCGAGAATTCCGTGCAGGGCCGGGCCTGGTCGGCGGCCGAGAATCCGAGGCCGCTCAGGATCGCCGCGGCGCGGGCGGGTGCCGAGTGCGCATCGATGTCGACCAGCCGGGTCTGGATCTCGGCAATGCGATGCGGGTCATGCGCCGTCTCGGCCTCGCGCAGGAGGGCGTCGCGCTCGAGATCGGCCTTCAGCACCACGTTGATCAGGCTATCCGGGCCGTCGGGCGCCTCCTGCGCGAGACTGCCGATCCGCCAGCGCGGCGGGATCGCGATGCTGCCGCTCTCGGTCGGGACGTCACCGCGGATGGCATGGAACAGCGTCGACTTGCCGACACCGTTGCGGCCGACAAATCCGACACGTGCCCCTGGCACGATCTGCACAGTACCTTGGTCAATCAGCAGCCGTCCGGCGATCCGGACCGAGATGTCGGTGATGGAGAGCATGCCGCGTTGTCACCGGACCCGCTGCCAAACGCAACCCTTCTGGACGTAAAATCTGGCGCGGCCGCGGTTCGGGGAAACGGCCGGTTGGCGGCATATCGGCCCGGTATTCTAGAGCTAATGTCGATCGTCCTCACGCCGGCGCAGCTCATTCACGAGCTGTTGCAGACGGGCGGTGAGCGACGGCTCCGGGTGTAAGCTCTGCTGCAGCCGTTCGCCCACCGCATCGCAGATGGAGCGGCAGGTCTTGTGATCGATCTGATCGACGTCGTTGTTCGCAGGGGTCGTCATGGCACGTCTCGTGGCGAGTTCCACTCGCCGCTCCGAATGAGTTGTCGCCATAACAAGTCGCAACTGCGAATTTGGTTTCCGCTCAGATCGTTGTGCGATCACCTTGAGGTCGCGAATCAAACGTCGGTTCCCGCCCGCGCACAAAAAAGCCCCGGCGCGATGGCCGGGGCTGTGCAAGTCAGGGGAGGTCAAATCAAGGGAGCTCAGATCTGGTCAGTAGCAGCGGTTGATCAGGCGCCAGCGGGGACCCCAGGGCGTCGGGACCAGGCGCCGCGCATAGCAGCCGCCATAGCCGTATCCGTAGCCTCCGTAATAGGCAGGCCCGCCGACGACGACGCGAGGCCCCCACCAACCGCCATGCCATCCACCGTGCCAGCCGCCATGCCACCCACCCCAGGCAGAGGCGGAGGTCGGGGCCAGCGCAGCCGCGCCCAGCGAAACCGCGGCGACTGCAGCGAGTGCGAGTTTGCGTAACATGATCGTCTCCTCAAGATTTCGGCGCCAAGACGCGCCAGCGGTGACATCGTTTCCCGAGACGTCCTGGGGCTTGCGGATGGGCCAGCAAGGCGTTCGATCGATCAGAAGACTAGGCCCGCGGAGCTGAACGGCAGCGGGACGGCGCTGACAGAATAGGTTCACATTCGTGAAATCGTCGTAATCGGACCGGCCTCGGGGCGGGCTGATGGCCGTTGTGACCCCGGTTTTCGTCGCCAAACCGCGTCAAAACTTAAGGCTACCGCGTCACAGGGTCGCTTGCCGTCCCACCATCGCGCCGATATAAGCCCCGGCAACTCCCAACCAGCCTTTGCAAGGACGAAATCATGGCGATTGAACGCACTTTCTCGATCATCAAGCCCGACGCGACCGAGCGTAACCTGACCGGCGCGGTCAACGCGGTGATCGAAAAGGCGGGCCTGCGGATCGTGGCGCAGAAGCGCACTCGGATGACCCGTGGCCAGGCCGAGACCTTCTATGCCGTCCACAAGGAGCGCCCGTTCTTCGGCGAGCTGGTCGAGTTCATGACCTCGGGCCCGGTCGTGGTCCAGGTGCTGGAAGCCGAGGGCGCCATCCTCAAATATCGCGACGTGATGGGTGCGACGGATCCATCGAAGGCCGCCGAAGGCACCATCCGCAAGCTCTATGCGAAGTCGATCGGCGAGAACTCGGTGCACGGTTCGGACGCGCCGGAGACCGCCGTGATCGAGATTGCACAGTTCTTCTCCGGCAACGAGATTGTCGGCTAACTGATCAAGGGGAGCGGCGGGCGACCGCCGCAAGGGGTGGCCGAAGGGCCGAAGAGGGCGCGCTGTGGACTGGCTGTGGCAGATCTTTGATCCCGCGAACATCGGCGCGTTCTTTATCCAATTCAAGAACGAGATGACGACGCCGACCTTTTGGGTCGCCGTCGGCAAGATCATCTGGATCAATGTCCTGCTCTCGGGCGACAACGCGCTGGTGATCGCGCTCGCCTGCCGCGGGCTTGCGCCGCGGCAGCGCCTCTGGGGCATGATCTTCGGCGCCGCAGCCGCCGTGCTGCTGCGCATCATCTTCACCGGCATCGTCGCCACCCTTATGGGGCTGCCTTACCTGAAGCTTGTTGGCGGGCTTGCGCTGATCGTGATCGCGGCCAAGCTGCTCGTGCCCGAAGAGGAGGACGAGGACAGCGTCGATGCCGCCGCGCATCTGTGGGCGGCGGTGCAGATTGTCGTCGTCGCCGACATCGTGATGAGCCTCGACAACGTGATCGCGGTTGCGGCGGCCGCCAATGGCAGCGTGCCGCTCCTGGTGCTGGGTCTTGCGATCAGCGTTCCCCTGATCGTTGCGGGTGCCGCCCTGATCATGGCGCTGCTCAACAAGCTGCCGATCCTGGTCTGGGCCGGCGCAGCGCTGCTCGGCTGGATTGCCGGCGACGTCATCGCGACCGACCCGGCGGTGCAACCGAGGCTCGACGCGCTGTTCGCCGGGCCGCTCGGCGCCAGGCTCGATTCTTTGCTGGCGGCGTTCGGCGCAGCGCCGCACTTCGCCAATGGCGGCAATGGCGGCGAGATTCTGCTCGCCGTGCTCGGCATCATCATCGTCCTGATCGCCGGATCGATCTGGCGCCGGCGCTCGCTGCAGAAGGCGAAGCACGCCACTGAAGCGGCGTGATCCGCGGCTTGATCCCGATTCGGAAGACCTTCGAGAGCGGGTCTCGCGGCCTGCTGTTGCTGGATGGGCGGCGCGCTCAATCCCCAAGGCGCATCAGGTCAGCTCGTCCCGCATTTCCAAACAGAAGAAGCGGCGGCGGTAGAGCGGGAACCTGAAGCACGAGGGCAAAGCAGCACGCAACGCCATCAGAGCCAGAAGCGCCAGCCTCTTTGTCCTGCTCCCCTGCAGCCCCGACCTCAATCCGTTCGAACAGATGTTTGATGGTTTGACAGGTCTCGGGAAGGCAGCTTGTCAAGTTGTAGGCGAAGCCATGCTATATTATAGATTGAATATGTCGTAGGCTTTGGCGGTGCATTGAGCATTGCCCACCGCTCGGACCTAAGCTGGCGCCCTAACAGCCGGTAGCGAGGTCGGTTGCGGAAATGCCGCGAGAGTGTGGGCTTGAATGTCTGGTGTTGCTAACAGTTTTAGCGGTGCACTTGCTGCTCTCAACAGCAGGGACCTGAAGTGGGCAGAGCAATTGTTCAGGCGCGTCGTCAAGAGTGACAAGGCCAATGTTCCGGCGCTCAACCTGTTGGCCGTGGTCTTGATGAGCATGGAGCGCTTTGCCGAGGCCGAGCCATTTATCGCAAGAGCGACCTCGATCAATCAGAAATCCGATGCGTCATTCTATAATTATGGGTTGATTTCCAAACGGCTGAATAAGCCGCAACAAGCATTGGAGAATTTCAACAAGGCAATCGCGTTGAATCCGAACGTGGCCGAAACTTGGAACAATAGGGGGACCGTGTTCAATGACCTCGAAAAGTATGACTGCGCAATTGCAGACTTCGATCAGGCTATCTCATTGAATGGAGGCCTTGGCGAAGCATATGCCAACAAAGGAAAGGCCCTGTCGCTACTCAGGCGCCACGCTGAAGCGCTCTCTGCTTATGACAAGGTACTCTCGATCAACCCCCATCTAGCTGAAGCCTGGTTTGGTCGAGGGAATGTCCTATGCGATCTCAGGTGTTATGATGAAGCCTTCGCCGCGTATGACAAGACGCTGTCTATCAAGCCTGAGTTGGAGAGCGTTGAGGGGGCGCGACTTCACACCAAGATGCGGCTGTGCAAATGGGACCGGCTCGAGGAAGAGCTCGCTCGCCTCACAACGTCCGTCAGATCGGGGCGGGCGAGTTGCGGTCCTTTTGCCTTGCTCTCGCTTTTGGATTCACCCGATGATCACCTTCGTTGTGCGCAAGCGTGGGTAGCGGCGAAGAGTCCAAGACCATCAAGATCGGTATGGCAGGGCAGGATCTATCATCATGACAAGATACGTATTGGATATGTCTCCAGTGATTTTAATAGACATGCGACAGCATATCTGATCGCAGAGTTATTTGAGCTGCATGATAGAACGCGGTTTGAACTCTTTGCTTATTCGATAGGGCCGAACGACGAGTCGGACATCCGGAAACGTTTGACAGGCGCATTCGACAAGTTTGTCACTTGCGAAGATCGACCAGACGTCGAAGTCGCACGCGCCATTGAGGGTGCAGAGATCGACATTCTGATTGATTTGAATGGCTTCACAAAAGGGGCGCGCACGAACATCTTCGCGCATCGGCCTGCTCCGATACAGGTCAATTATCTGGGTTATCCCGGAACGATGGCGGCACCGTATGTCGATTACATCATTGGCGACAGGACAATTCTAACCAGCTCCGATACGCCCGCCTACTCTGAGAAATTGGTCCAGCTCCCCTACAGCTATCAGCCCAACGATCGGAAGCGGCCTAGCACCGGTAAGTCATTCACGCGCGACGACCTTGGGCTTCCCGCTGAGAAGTTTGTCTTTTGTTGCTTCAACAACAGCTACAAAATACTGCCCGACGTATTCGAGTGCTGGATGCGAATTCTGAAGGCCGCAGAAGGGGGCGTGCTCTGGCTGTTGGCTGAGGACCAGACGGCCGTAGCAAACCTTAGGAGGGAAGCTGAGATCAGAGGCGTTGATCCCGCTCGCCTCGTTTTTGCGGGTCGATTGGAGGTTGCCGAACACCTTGCGCGCCATCGCCTAGCGGACCTTTTCTTGGACACGCTACCGTATAACGCTCATACGACGGCGAGCGATGCACTTTGGATGGGGCTGCCGGTGCTGACCCAGATTGGTGGGACATTTGCGGGCAGAGTTGCTGCAAGTCTGTTGAAGGCCATTAGACTACCCGAGTTGATCGCGCGGACGTCGGATGAGTACGAGAGCATAGCCATCGAGCTGGCACGAAATCCCGCCAAATTGGCTGCAATCAAACGCAAGCTTGAAGAGAACCGTCTAACCGCACCGCTGTTTGATACCAAACTGCTCGCGGGGCATATCGAGACGGCGTATCAGATGATGTACGATCGATACCAGGCCGGACTGGCGCCGGATCATATTGTTGTACCTGCCTGACGCGATCCTGCCATAGCAGCTACCGCCGCACGATCGAGCCGGAACGCCCGACGAGCCGCGCCAACTGCTTGAAGCGGCTGCCGACACGGTCGGCGACGAGATCCACCATCCGGTGCTCGAACACCAGCATCAGCTTGCGGCCCTGGGTCCGGAAATGGGTCGCGGGCAGCACGCCGGTGCGCGCTGCCGTGATCAGATGGGCGACGCGGAAGGCAGCGCCGAGCACCCGGGCACGCTCGTCCATCGCCGGCGTCACCAGCTCGCGGATCTGCGGCGGCGGCTCGTTCTCTTCGCTGAGGCCCGCGTAGCGATAGAACACCGACAGCGCGACGAAGGCGCGGCCCTGATGCGTGATCGAGCCGAAATTGCCGTTCATGATCAGGCTCAGGGTTTCCTCGCCGCGATGGTCGGGATGCACGCGCCAGCCGATGTCGGACAACAGGCAGGCGACGTGGCGCAGCCTGCGGTCCTCCTCAGTCTCGCGCAGCTTGACGACGCGGAACAGCCGATCGGTCCACGAGGTCAGCTCCTGGGCGTGGCGGGCCGAGCGCGACAGCAACTCGTTGAGATCCTGCGCGGCGCAGACCAGGCCATCCTTGGCACGCTCCGCCGGCGGCAGCATTTCGTACAATAGGCCCTCGCGCACGCCGAAGGTCGAGAACACGATGGTCTTCGGCTGCGCGGCGCGGATGATGTATTCGAGCACCAAGGCCGCATAGGTCAGCAGCGGGCGCCGCGCGTCGGCGACGGACTCGATGTTGGCCAGCATGTTGGCGGCCGCCAGTCGCCGCAGCCGCTGCGCGAAGTCGAGCGCGTCCGCTGCCGGGATCGAATAGCCGTGCATCACCTTGAGCGGATAGCCGCTCTGGATGATGTGGATGCGCGCCAGCGCACGCCATGTGCCGCCGACCGCATAGAAGGTGCGGCCGCGGCCGGCCTTGAGCAGCGCGACCCCGAGCAGTTCGTTCTTGACGATGCGCTCGGCGCGCTTGAGCGATTTGTGCGAGAGGTCCTGCAGCGCGAGGCTGCCGAGCGGCAGCGTCACGCCGCTGCGCACGCGATTGCCCTTCACGTCGATCAGTTCGAGCGAGCCGCCGCCGAGATCGCCGACGATGCCGTTCGGGTTGTGAATGCCGGAGACGACGCCAAGCGCGGACAGCTTGGCCTCGCGCGGACCGGAGAGAATCTCGATCTTGGCGCCGCAGATCCGTTCTGCTTTGGCGATGAAGTCAGGACCGTTCTTGGCATCACGGCATGCTGCGGTCGCGATCGCGTAGACGCGGCCGACCTGCTGGATCTTGCACAGCGCGCGAAACCGGCGCAGCGCCGTGAGTGCCTTGTTGACCGCATCGGTCGCGAGTAGGCCGGTGCTCTGCACCTCGCGGCCAAGCCCGCACAGCGCCTTCTCGTTGAAGATCGTGACAAGGCTGCGCGACATCGCCTCGTAGACGACGAGACGAACCGAGTTCGATCCGATGTCGATGACAGCGACGCTGGGAGCGCGCTTCCGCGGTCGCTTCACCGTGAAGTTCCCTTATGACGACGGCTGCTGACGTTCGTTGCGGCGCGTGAGACGGCGCGGCGAGGATTCCTTGAGCGACTTGCCACGGCCGGACAGACTCGGATTTGTCATGAAGTAGTTGTGCAGGTTGAAGGGCTCTTCGCCTTTCGCGGCCTTCATACGCGTTGAAGACCCATCCGGCAACAATTGCCAGCTCTGCTCATTGTCCTTCAGGTTCGCGACCATGATCTGTTCGAGAACCTGCTGATGCACCGTGGGATTTTGCAGCGGACAGAGCACCTCGACGCGGCGGTCGAGGTTGCGTGGCATCATATCGGCGGACGAGATATACACAGCAGCTTTGGTGCTCGGCAGGCCTTGCCCCATGCCGAAGCAGTAGATTCGGCCATGTTCGAGGAAGCGGCCGATCACCGATTTGACGCGGATATTCTCGGACAATCCCGGCAGACCGGGACGCAGGCAGCAGATGCCGCGTACCACGAGATCGATCGCGACGCCGGCCTGCGAGGCTTCATACAGCGCGTCGATTATGTCGGGGTCGACCAGCGCGTTCATCTTCATCCAGATCGCGCCGGGCCTGCCGTGACGGACATGGGTGGCCTCGGCCTGAATATGTTCGATGATCCGGTTGCGCAGTGTCAGCGGCGACACCGCCATCTTCTCGATGTCGCTCGGCTCGGCATAGCCGGTGATGTAGTTGAACACGCGCGCGACGTCGCGCCCGATGATCGGGTCCGACGTGAAGTAGGAGAGGTCGGTGTAGATGCGCGCGGTCACCGGATGGTAGTTGCCGGTGCCGGTGTGGACATAGGTCGTGAGGTTGCCGCCCTCGCGGCGCACCACCATCGACAGCTTGGCATGCGTCTTCAGTTCGATGAAGCCGTACACAACCTGGACGCCGGCGCGTTCGAGGTCGCGGGCCCAGCGGATGTTGGCTTCCTCGTCGAACCGCGCCTTGAGTTCGATCAGCGCAGTGACCGACTTGCCGGCTTCGGCGGCCTCCGCCAGCGCGCGCACGATCGGCGAGTTGTTCGAGGTGCGATAGAGCGTCTGCTTGATCGCGACGACGTCGGGGTCGCGCGCCGCCTGTTGCAGGAATTGCACGACGACGTCGAAGGATTCATAGGGATGATGGACCACGAGGTCCTTCTGGCGGATCGCCGCGAAGATGTCGCCGCCGTGATCGCGAACGCGCTCGGGATGGCGCGGCACATAGGGCGGGAATTCAAGATCGGGGCGGTCGAGCCGGGTGAGCTGCGACAGCTCGTTCATCGCGAGCACGCCATCGACAAGGAACACCTCGTCGTCGGACGCGGCCAGCGCGTGCTGCACGAAGGTGCGCAGCTCCTCAGGCATCTTGGCTTCCAGTTCCAGCCGGATCACCGATCCGCGCCGGCGGCGCTTCAACGCGGTCTCGAACAGCCGGACCAGATCCTCGGCCTCTTCCTCGATTTCGAGCTCGGAGTCGCGGATGATCCGGAACGCGCCCTGGCCCTTGACGGTGTAGCCGGGGAACAGGCGGCCGATGAACAGGCCGGTGGCCTGTTCCAGCGTGATCAGGCGGACCGGTGCGTTGTCCTTCGAGGCGGGGATGCGGATAAAGCGGTCGATCTTGCCGGGCATGCGGATCAGCGCGTTCATCGGCTTGCCATCGGAGACCCGCGCCAATTGCAGCGCGACGGTGAAGCCGAGGTTTGGGATGAACGGGAAGGGGTGCGCCGGATCGATCGCAAGCGGTGTCAACAGCGGGAAGATGTTGTGGAGGAAGTGGTCCTCGATCCAGGCCCGCTCCGTCTTGGTCACGTCGCGACCGTCGACCAACACGATGCCGACATCGGCAAGCACGCTGCGCAGGTCGCTCCAGATCGCCTGCTGGTCGCTGGCGAGTTGCGACACCGACTTGTTGATCATGACGAGTTGCTCGGCCGGCAGCAGCCCGTCCGGACTGCGCTCCGGAATGCCCTCGCGGACCTGCGCCTTGATACCGGCGACGCGGACCATGAAGAACTCATCAAGGTTATTGGCTGAAATCGACAGGAAGCGGACGCGCTCCAGTGCGGGATGGCCGGGATTGACCGACTCCTCGAGCACCCGGCGGTTGAAATGGAGCCAGGAGAGCTCCCGGTTGATGAATCGCTCGGGGCTGGTCGTGATCGCAGGGACGGGCGGGGCTTCCGCCTCTTTCTCTTTGATTTCAATGGCTTGCGAGGAATCCATCAAGTGTCAATCCAATCGGGGCATGGGCCGCGGCGATTTAGCCAAAGGCCGCGCAGACCATGTGATATTGCAATGACGTTTCAATGACATTGACGTTCCCCACGCTTCCGCCGTCAAGACGGTCGCGCTGTCAGGCATGGCGCAACAGCTCCGCCGCCAAGGCCCGGGTGACCGGTCGGCCGAGCCGCAGCGCCTCGTTGTCGAGGAGCTCCACGGCCTTGCGGACTGCGGCGTAGGAACGCTCGATCCGGGTGGTCAGGTAGCTCACCACCGACTCGTCTACGGTCATCTGGCGATCGGCGCAAAATTTCAGGATCAGGCCGCGGACCACCATGTCGTCGGGCGGCAGCAGTGTCACCGTCGGCACCGCGCGCAGCCGCGAACGCAGGTCGCGCAGCTCGAACTCGAAAGCCGACGGCGGGATGCGCGCGGTGATCAGCACGAAGGCGTCGTCCTGGCGGGCGAGATTCATCAGGTGGAACATCGCGCGCTCGTCGAATTCCGCTGGCCGCAGATCCTCGACGACGAGAGCGCCGGTCGCGAGCGCACCCGGCACCGCCTCCGCCGTGAGCGCGTGGGCGGAAGTCGCGCGCGCACCGGCCTGTTCGGCCCAGATCGCGGCGAGGTGGCTCTTGCCGGAGCCTTCCGGCCCGACCAGCAGCATGACGTGGTTCGGCCAGTCCGGCCAGCGATCGATCAGTGCGAGCGCGGCTTCGTTGGCGGGCCCCTCGAGGAAATCGTCGCGGGTCAGTTTCTCCTCATGCGGCAAGGCCAACGCCAGCTGACGGGGTTGAACGCTACCAGCCACGCAAATCTCCGAAACAGGCTATCGAGCTTCGATCGTGCTCATGTGCCGCACCCACTCCACGAGATAGAGGGACACCGAACCCAAAGTAAAGATCGTGACGAAACCCATCAGGATCAGGTCGTAGGGGTGCGGCTGAAAGCCGAAGCCGAGCGAGGCCAAGACCAGCGCGGCAAACGCGACCTGCGCCACCGTGTTGAGCTTCGACACCATCAGCGGCTTCATCTCGACCGGCTTGTCGAACAACCATGACACAATCACGGCTGACACGATCATGATGTCGCGCGACACCACCAGGATGACGAGCCAGCGCGGCACTGCGCCCCAGATCCCGAGCGAGACATAGATCGACACCAGCAGCGCCTTGTCGGCCAAGGGATCGAGCAGGGCGCCGAGCTCGCTCGTCATGTTGAAACGCTTGGCGAGGAACCCGTCGATGGCGTCGGAAACGCCGGCGATCACGAAGATCGCGAAGGCAACCTCCATCTGGCTCGAGACGATCGCCCAGACGATCACCGGCACCAGGATGATGCGGCCGAGGGTGATGATGTTTGGAATGCTGGTCGGAATACTCAACTCGGTCGCTTCCCGGCTACCGGCCTGATTTTACTCGATATCCGGCTCGTTTCAGCACGCGGCCGGATGTTATCTACATATATAGCGGCCAGCCGGCCGCGAGCCATTGCGCGGGGGCGGAATTCCTCGTAACCAGCCCCTGATCATCTGGAATTGGGCATGACCGAGCGCAAAAACGGGCTCACTTACGCGGATTCGGGCGTCGATATCGATGCCGGCAATCGTCTGGTCGATCTGATCAAGCCGATGGTACGGGCCACCGCGCGGCCCGGCGCCGACGCCGAGATCGGCGGTTTTGGCGGGCTGTTCGACCTCAAGGCGGCCGGCTTCAAGGATCCCGTGCTGGTGGCGGCGACCGACGGCGTAGGTACCAAGCTCAAGATCGCGATCGAGACCGGAATTCACGGCGGCATCGGCATCGACCTGGTGGCAATGTCGGTCAACGACCTCGTCGTGCAGGGCGCGGAACCGCTGTTCTTCCTCGACTATTTCGCCTGCGGCAGGCTCGATCCGGAGGCCGCGGCAGCGATCGTCGCCGGCATCGCCGAAGGCTGCCGGGACTCCGGCTGCGCCCTGATCGGCGGCGAGACCGCCGAGATGCCCGGGCTCTACAAGGACGGCGACTACGACCTCGGCGGCTTTGCGGTCGGCGCCGCCGAGCGCGGCACGCTGCTGCCGAGCGCCGATATCGCCGCGGGCGACGCCGTGATCGGCCTGGCGTCGTCGGGCGTGCACTCCAACGGCTATTCGCTGGTGCGCAAGATCGTCGAGATGTCCGGAATTCCCTACGATGCGCCGGCGCCGTTCGCGCCGGTCATGACGCTCGGCGCGGCGCTGCTGACGCCGACGCGGCTCTATGTGAAATCCTGCCTGCGTGCGATCCGCGAGACCGGCGCGGTCAAGGGGCTCGCCCATATCACCGGCGGCGGCTTCACCGACAACATCCCGCGCGTGCTGCCAGAGCATCTCGGCGTCGGCATCGATCTCGCCCGGCTGCCGGTGCTGCCGGTGTTCAAATGGCTGGCCGAGCAGGGCGGTATCGCCGAGCTCGAGCTGTTGCGCACCTTCAACTGCGGCATCGGCATGATCGCGATCGTGAGGCCCGATGCGGTCGATCAGGTTACCGCGGCGTTCACCGCCGGCGGCGAGACGGTGGCGTTGCTCGGCGAGGTGATCGAGGCCAAGGGCGAGCATCGCGTGGTTTATAGCGGCCATCTCGACCTCTCGCGATGAAGCGCCGCGTCGCCATCCTGATCTCCGGCCGCGGCTCCAACATGGCCGCGCTGATCGATGCCGCCAAGGCGCCGGACTTCCCCGCCGAGATCGTCGCCGTGATCTCCAACCGCGCCGATGCCGGCGGGCTCGAGAAGGCGGCCGCGAGCGGCATTCCGACCGTGGTCATCGAGAGCAAGCCGTTCGGCAAGGATCGCGCCGCATTCGAGGCGGTGCTGCAGCGGGTGCTCGACGAGAAGGGAGCCGAGCTGATTTGCCTCGGCGGCTTCATGCGGCTGTTCACCGCCGAGTTCGTGCAGCGCTGGTACGGCAGGATGCTCAACATCCACCCCTCGCTGCTGCCGTCGTTCCCCGGCCTCGATCCGCACGGCCAGGCCTTGCGCGCCGGCGTGAAGCTGTCCGGCGCCACCGTGCATTTCGTGATCCCGGAAACCGACGCCGGCCCGATCGTGATGCAGGGCGCGGTCACCGTGGCCGACGACGATACGCCCGACACGCTCGCCGCGCGCGTCATCACGATCGAGCATCGCATCTATCCGGAGGCGCTGCGGCTCCTGGCGAGCGGGCGGCTGAAGCTGGAAGGCGATCTCTGCAAGGCGCTGGGACGTGCGGTGTCCGGCGGCACGCTGGTCGCGCCGACGCTGAAATAGCGCGCGCATGGAAAAATCCCCCGGGGTGATGCGGCCGGGGGAGACGTCACGGTCGCCTGCGCTGACGCTCAGCCAACCTTGAGATTTTCCGCAGACGCCTTGCCGCGGTTCTCCACCAGTTCGTACTCGACAGTCTGATTTTCGTTGAGCGTGCTGAGCCCAGCGCGCTCCACCGCCGAGATGTGAACGAACACGTCCTTGTCTCCGACGGCCGGCTTGATGAACCCGTAGCCTTTGGTCGGGTTGAACCACTTGACGGTACCCTTCGGCATCGCCTCTCTCCCAGTCTAGATACAAAAAAGACGCGGCCGCGGTTTCCGCGTGCCACGCCACAAACCGGCTTCCCGGTGTCTGTTCAATTTCCGAGTCTTCAAGTCCGAAGTCTTGTCGTTCGAACGGCCGCGATCCGATTGTGAAGGGATTGCAACACGAAAATTGTGGGTTAGCAAGCCTCCGGCATGGCTTGGCGAATCGTCGCGATGCGACCGCAACCTGTGGCAGGGGGACAACAAGCCGCCTCGTTCGGCCATCGGCCGGGGGCGCGGGACATTGACGGTTTGCGCGAAGTGGGGGCAAATCGGCTTCAGTTGAACCGGATTTGCGCATTCCTCGCGCCCCGCGCTTCGCCTTGGGATTCGCATTGGGAATTGAACGCATGTGCGGCTCACCGCGCCTTTCGGGAGCAGGACTGGTCGATGCCATCAGCACGCTGGTGCGGGTGATTGCGCTCGCCGTTCCGTTCGCCCTGGCGGTGGTCGCGCCGGCCGATGCGCAAACCCCGACGCCGACACCCACTCCGACGGCGACGCCGACGCCCACGCCCACCCCGACACCCTCGCCAACACCGAGCCCGACCCCGACCAAGATCAACGCCGACATCTCGGCCGGCTCCACCGTCACCAATCTCGGCAGCAACTTCCTGGAGCGGCTCAACAACCAGGCGACCAACGGCTTCAACCGGATGTCGCGCAACAATCCGGGCGGCGGCGGCGCCTCCGAGAGTGTCGAGGCGCCGCGCTTCCGCACCTGGTTTGAGGGCTATGGCATCGCAACCAAGAACGGCGCGGTCGGCGATTACGTCGGCGACAGCAGGAGGACCTTGGGTGGGGTGGCCGGGATCGGCGCGCGCATCGCGCCCGGCGTCAATATCGGCTTCTCGGTCGACCAGAGCCACACCGACATCGACGTGCCGCTCGCGCTGCAATCGGCGGGTCTCGACCTCACCCAGTTCGGTTTCAACGCCTCGCTCGACAAGGGGCCGTGGACCTGGGCGGTGGCGCTGGTGCATGGCTTCGGCCGCATCAACTCGAGCCGCGACACCGGCCTCGGCTTCGCCACGGCGCGCTACAATGCGCGGCTCGACGGTGCGATCAGCGAGCTCAGCTACTATCTCGACAAGGACCAGAGCCGCATCGTGCCCAAGGGCGCGCTCGAATATGTCCACGCCCGGACCGGCGCGTTCCAGGAGATCGGCGGCCTCGATCCGCTGGCGGTCACCGCATCGTCCGTCGACCGGATGCGCCTGTTGATCGGCGCGGAGGTCGGTCACTACTGGATCTTCGGCCAGAAGATCCTCGACCTGTCGGCCTATGGAAAGTTCGTCGACAATCTCGTGCAGAACTTCAGCAATACCACCGTCACGCTCGGCACACAGAGCATCACGCTGCAGGGCATCGGCGAGAGCCAGTACGGCGCCGACGCCGGCGTGGCGGCATCGCTCAGCCTGACATCCACCGCGCGCCTCTATTTGAATTACGACGCCAAGTTCCGCGCCGCGATGCAGTCGCATCAGGGGACGGTTGGATTCGAGGTGAAGTGGTAGCGGGGCGAGGTGAAGCGCCGCGCCGATCCGATACACGCTAGCCCCGATCGACCCGCACGACGCGGCCCTTGTCGATCGCGAGCGCGAGCTGGCCGTGCTTCAGCTTCAGCGCGGCTTCGCCGAACAATTCGCGCCGCCAGCCGTGGAGCGCCCCGACATCGGCCTGATCGTCGGCGGCGATCTGCTCGAGGTCGTCGACGGTCGCGATCACCTTGCTCGCCACCGCATGCCGCTCCGAGGTCATCCGCAGCAGCACCTTCAACAACTCGACAGTGGCCGCACCATTGGAATTGTTGCGCGGCTTCTCGAGCTTCGGCAGCGTCGCGTGATCGCGCGCCAGCCCGCGCTGCACGGCGGCGATGATGTCACTGCCCCATTTGGAGCGGTCAAAGCCCTTCGGCAGCGAGCGCAGATTGGCGAGCTTCTCGAGCGAAGTCGGTGCATGAGTCGCGATATCGCCGACCGCGTCGTCCTTCAGCACGCGCGAGCGCGGCACATCGCGGCTCTGCGCTTCCTGCTCGCGCCAGGCCGCGACCTCGATCAGGACCGCCAGCTCGCGCGGCTTGCGCACGCGGGTCTTGAGCCGCTCCCAGGCACGCTCGGGATGGAAGTCGTAGGTCTTCGGCGAGGTCAGGATCTCCATCTCCTCGCTGACCCAGTCGCTGCGGCCGCGCTTCTTCAAATCGGCGTCGAGGGCTGAGAAGACGTCGCGTAGATGGGTGACGTCGGACACGGCGTAGTGAAGCTGCTCCTGGCTCAGCGGCCGGCGCGACCAGTCGGTGAAGCGGTGGGTCTTGTCGGGGCGGTGGCCGGTGACGCGGTCGACGAGCTGGTCGTAGGCGATGCTGTCGCCATAGCCGAGCACCATGGCGGCGACCTGGGTGTCGAAGATCGGGTGCGGAATGGTGTTGGAGAGATGCCAGACGATCTCGATGTCCTGGCGCGCGGCGTGAAACACTTTCAGGACCGCTTCGTTCGACATCAGCTCGAAGAACGGCTTGAGATCGATGCCCGGCGCCAGCGCATCGATCACGACGGCTTCGTCGGCGCTTGCCATCTGCACGACGCAGAGCAGCGGATAGTAGGTCGTCTCCCGCAAGAACTCGGTATCGACAGTGATGACCTTGTGCGTGGCGAGGCGGGAGCAGGCGGCCGCAAGTTCGGAGGTGGTGGTAATCAGATCCATGAACAGTCCTAGACGCTTGACCACACGCGTTCTGCCGAAAGGGCAGCTATGTCAAGGGTCTTGCTGGGATTTTGGCGTTGGACGGGGTGGGGAGAGGGGATTTTGGGTCGGATCGAGAGCGATTCAACGGACTTTCGGCCCTGCGCAGCTGGAGAGTCGCGCCTCTGGCCATAATCAAGGTGTCGTCCCGGCCTAGTGCGCAATTGCACACGGGGGCCGGGACCCATACTCCGCTGCGGGCGTTGTGAACGGGATTCGTCGTACCAGCGCTGCAAAACAATCTGCAGTCGTGGCTATGGGTCCCGGCCTTCGCCGGGACGACACTGCGTTTGTGGCATCGCTTGTGGGCATGTATTCTCGTTCTCGCAGCGCAGTGCGCCCGAGGTTTGTATCTCGTTTTACGCTCTCTGAAGAACAGAGGGCGCAGGGAAAGCCGGGTGCCGATTGCACCCATGGGCCCTGTGCAATAAAAAGCACAGGGGTAGGACCACAGGTGAAACCGGAGACTCCGGCTTTCCCCGCGCGATGGTTTTACGGCTTGCTTCGTGCTCTCCCCGGCGAGACCGGGCTTGTTTGTCACCGTCTTCGCAAGGACGCTTCGCGTCTTGCGAGGAGACACCTGCCACTGGGGCGTCAGGACCACACGACTTCGCCGTCCGCATTGCGTGTGCTCGTCAGTCACACGCTCAGCGTCCACCGCATCTCGACCCAACACTCGTGACGATCGCGAAGCGCCCCTCAAGTGGATCAGACGGCGGATCGATAGGCGTGATTTGGGGCGCATGTCAAGAGGTTTTCTGAAAATCAGAATCTAGACAGCTTGCCCGCTCTCACCCTGTTCGTCCACTCATCGGGTCTTGTTGATGAATTCAGCGAACACGGCCAACGCTTTTGGAATCGCGACCTGACATTCGATTAACGTCGGTCCCTTCACTTCGAGCGCGGAGGCAAAATTCCGGTAGAATTCTTCGGCCGTTTGCGCGTGCGACGCCGAAACTCCGAGGCCCGACGCAATGTTCACCCAATCGAGCGCCGGGTTCGCGAGATCGAACATCGATTCCATCTTGGGGTTCAGGTCACCCTCGCGGACGCGGGCCATCTCTAGGCCAAGCACCGCGTAGGCGTCGTTCCTCAACACGATCGCGACAATGTCGGCTTTCTCTCGCGCCATCGACCACAAGGCTTGTACGGTGTACATGCCGCTACCGTCGGCCTGAACAAGAACGATCTTGCGATCGGGGCAGGCAATCGCTGCTCCGAGCGCCATCGGGAATCCACCGCCGATGGCGCCGCCGCTGACCGGGCTAAGATAGTCATGGGCGCGCGCACCTTTGGTCGCAGCGAATATTTGCGGACCGTTGGTGGCGGCTTCGTCGACCAGGATCGAGTTGTCCGGCATCAGCGCACAAAGCGTTTGACCGATTGCCTCTGCCGTTAATTCTCCGGTCGGAGGAGTTGTGGCCGCCTGACGGGCTTGACGCATGGTCTCGGTCGTGGCCGAGCCCGTCGCCTTCGCGAGAGATTCCAAGGCGGCTAGCAAGTCCTGATCAGCCGATGCCATCGTGAAGAGAGCGCATCGCGGCTCACTCTTCAGGGTCGGTTTGTTCCTGTAGGCGAATGTCACAACCGGGGGGAGGGCGCCAACGAAGATCAATTGCTCGAAGTCCTTCAGAAACTCCAATCCGGTTTCGAGGAAATAGGGGATTATCTCGACGATTGGACGCCCCTCGCCACGCGCAAGCGAGAAAGAGGGAAAGGTTTCTGAAAGGAGCTTCGCATTCGTCTTTGCGGCAATGCGGCCGGCGATTTCCAGCAGGTCTCCACGAAGGGCGAGATTACCCAGAACCAGTCCCGTCTTCTTGCCGTTCGCGAGCATATTTTCCGCATGGGTGATCGCGTCCGGCGATGCCATCGGCCGATGCAAAGCGGTAGGCGGGATGGGGGGCGGTGCTGCTTCCTCCCAATGGAAATTGGTGGGTGCCACGATCGTGCAGATTTTCCCCGCCTTGGCGAGCACCGTCGCTTCTACGCCCAATTCTCCAAGCTCGGAGGCGCTTCGTGCTTCACGAGCCCAGTGGGATACGACATGCGCGAGATCGATCACGCGGCCATTGATCAGTTCGTGTTCCGGGTAATTGGGCTGGTGATAGGACGCGTTGGCGCCGACGATGTTGATGACGGGTGTATTGGCTCGGCCGGCGTTGTGCAGCATGGCAATCCCGTTGGCGAACCCGCTGCCGACATGGAGAAGCGTGACGGCGGGCGACCCCTTCATGCGCGCGTATCCATCTGCCGCTCCGGTCACGACATCCTCTTGCAAACACAGGATCGGGCGAACATTGGCCGCAAGGCCGATCTCGTAGACCAACTGCATCTCGGAAGTACCCGGATTTGCGAAGCAGGTCGTGACACCGGCATCCGTAAGAGCCTTGAAGAGAGCCTGTGCACCGTTCATGGTAGAACCTCCCGGAGTTGGCTTGATTGGCTTTAGGGCACTATCGATCACTGACGGCTGCGTCCTCGCTTTCGCTTTGCCTGCGCTCCCTAATTTCGCCGGTCCCGTTACTCTGATCGTGGTGCATTGCCTATTCTGCCGACCTGCTGTTTGGGCAATATGCTCCAGTGCGAAGTCTTGCCCTTGAGTTGGATTTTGTGAAGGTCCGAAACGGTCACCCAGCGGGGCCGTTTGGCTAAGCGCGACCTGTAGCGGCGTCAGCCTGCGCCGTGCGCATGCCGGCGAAACTGATAGAATGAGACCGGCCGCCGCGCTGTCACATCGACCGCGTGGTCAGCCGATCCAGCCGAGCGCCCTGAACCAGAGGAAGTAGAGCGGGCCGAGCACGACGAAGGAGACCACGCCGACGACAAGGCAAACCTTGACCGCGGCGCTGGTCGGGACCTTGGCCATGCCGGCGGCGACGACGATCGGCGCGGCTTGATAGGGCAACAGCGGCGTTGCATAGGCGAAGACCTGCGACATCAGCACGGACGGCAGGCTCAATTCGGTATGCTCGGCGAGCGAGGCGGCGAGCGGGGTGAAGACCGCCGGCACGCCGTTGGCGGTGACGACGAAATTCAGCAGGCTGGCGAGCCCGATCAGGGAGGCGAAGTCCGCCGCGGGGCGCGCCGGATCGAGCGGCAGCGCCGGAATGAGTTTGTCGCCGATGGCGCTGCCGAGCCCGGACCAGGCGACGACAGCGGCCAGCCCGAGGATGCCTGCGAGGTAGATGCAGGTGCGGACATTGACGCCGGCGGCGAATTCCTCGCCGGCGAGAAACCCGATCCGCGGTAGCAGGCAGAGACAGGCCGACACCAGTCCGACCCACGCCGGACGGATGCCGTGCCAGGAATCCGTCATCCACAGCGCGAGCGTCACCAGCAGGATGATCGACAGCCGCCATTCCGCGGCGGTCAGGCGCGGCGACCCGTTCTGGCGCTCGATCGGCAGCGGCGACGCCGGAAACATCCACGCCAGGCAGCCGACGAGGAGGGCACCCTTGAGGATGCCGAGCACCGGCGCATGCAGCAGCAGGTAGGACATGTAGTCGAAATGGGCGCCATAGGCGCGCTCGGCCGCGCCGGTCATTACGAGGTTCGGGACATTCGCCGGCAGGATCGAGGCTGATAGTTCATAGGTGCCGAAGCCGACCGCGAGCGCCAGCGCGCTGCGGCCCGGCGATCCCTCGGTGAGGCCGGCGCGATCGGCGAGCGCCAGGATGATCGGCATCAACAGCGCGATGCGTCCCATGTTCGACGGCATCACGAAAGCGAGCGCGTAGGTCAGCACGACGACCCCGGCGACCATCGTGAACCAGGATCCCGAAAGCCTGCCGGCGAGCAGGCCTGCGATCCGGTCGGCGAGCCCGACCTTGCGGATCGCGGTCCCGATCACGAAGCCGCCGAGCACCAGCCAGAAGGCGTCGGACTGGAAGCCGGAGAACAGCACCTCCGGCGGCGCCGCGCGGAAGACCGCGACCGCGGCAAAGAACAACAGCGCGGTAAGATATTCGGGCAGCAGGCTCGTCGCCCACAGCAGGATGGCAATCGCGGCAAACCAGCCGGGATGGATCAGCGACGCGGCAGTCTCGGTCATATCAGGGGATCAACAGGGACACAGGTGAGGGGGATCGACAACGGCGCAGCACGCCGACTCGGCATCCCCTTGAGGGACGTCGCGAACCTATCACCTGTCGGTCAGCGCGTGCGCCTCCGGCGCGACAGGGCAGGCGTGCTCGACTGGCGGGGATGAGCCAGCGCGCGACACGCGTCGGCGGCAGGTCATCGATCGCGAAAGCGCCGGTGCGTAGGGCGGATTCGCCGAAGGCGTAATCCGCCGTCCATCGTGTGTGGTCCACTTGGTGTGGTGGATTACGCTCGCGCTAATCCGCCCCACGAAGCCGAGATGATCGGCTCACTCGTAGCGCACGCCCTTCGACGGTCGGCGGCAGCCGGGCAGCGCCAGCACGACGAGGCACAGTGCAATCATCATCAGTCCCATGAATTCAAAAGCAAACGCGTCCACGGGTCATACTCCCCCAAAGAAACCGTTAGACTTGTTTGGGAGGGATTGACGGGTTGTTAAGCCCTATGGTTACCGCGCCGGCGCTCCAGGCATGGTGGAGGGTGAGTTAACGCTCACGGAGCGGGACAGGCTTCCCCCTCCGCAATGCTCCGGCTTTTCCCCCGTCATTGCGATGCGGATAAAGCTACGTCCCGCAGAACGTCTGCGTCACGCGCTGCTCGGGCAGCGGCGGATCGGCGTAGGCCGCGAACTGCGGTTGGTCTTCGTACGGCTTTGCCAGCACCGTCAGCAACTCCTCGAACGGCGCGTAGTCGTCGTTGTTGGTGGCGGCCGCGATGACAGCCTCGACGCGGTGGTTGCGCGGGATGAAGGCGGGGTTGACGGCGTGCATCGCGGCTTTCCGCTCCGCTGGGGTCTGCGGCTCCAGCGCGAGGCGCGCGCGCCAGCGGCCGGCCCATTCGTCGAAGGCGGCGGGGTCGGTGAACTGGGCGCGGACGTCGGCGGCCTCGTCGGCAGCGGCGTCGCCCAGCGCCCGGAAGGTCAGGGTGAAATCGGCCTCGTTCTTCGCCATCGCTTCGAGCAGGTCCTGGATCAGTGCCTCGTCGCCATCTTGCGCGGTGAAGAGGCCGATCTTGCTGCGCAGCCCGGCCTGATAGGCCGCGGTGAACTTTTCAGGGAATTCGCCGAGGATCGCCTGGGCCTGTTCGATCGCCTTCTCCTGGTCGTCGGAGAACAGTTTCAACAGGCACTCGGCGAGCCGCGTCAGATTCCACAGCGCGATGCGCGGCTGGTTGGCATAGGCGTAGCGGCCCATCTCGTCGATCGAGGAGAACACCTGCGCCGGGTTGTAGGCGTCGAGGAAAGCGCAGGGGCCGTAATCGATGGTCTCGCCCGAGATCGAGGTGTTGTCGGTGTTCATCACGCCGTGGATGAAGCCGACCAGGAGCCAGCGCGCCACCAGCGCCGCCTGCCGCGCCACGACGCCTTCGAGCAGGGCGTGATAGGGGCGCTCGGCGTCCTTCACATCGGGATAGTGCCTGGCGATGACATGGTCGGCGAGTGCGCGCACGCCGTCGGTGTCGCCGCGCGCGGCGAAGAACTGGAAAGTGCCGACGCGGACATGGCTGGCGGCGACGCGGGTCAGCACCGCGCCGGGGAGCGCAATCTCGCGCATCACGGGCTCGCCAGTCACGACGGCGGCGAGCGAGCGCGTGGTCGGGATCCCCAGGGCGAACATCGCCTCGCTGACGATGTACTCGCGCAGGACCGGCCCGAGCGCAGCGCGGCCGTCGCCGCGGCGGGAGAATGGGGTCGGGCCACTGCCCTTGAGCTGGATGTCGCGGCGGACGCCGTCCCGGTCGATGACCTCGCCAAGCAGGATGGCGCGGCCGTCACCAAGCTGGGGGACAAAATGTCCGAACTGGTGCCCGGCATAGGCCATCGCGATCGGGTCGGCCCCCTCGGGGACGCGCTTGCCGGCGAGGATTTCGGCCCCTTCCGGCGTCGACAGCAGATCCGGATCGAGGCCGAGCTGGACCGCGAGCGGCCGGTTCAGCTTGATCAGCCGGGGGCTGGCGACCGGGGTCGGGGCGACGCGAGCGAAAAAGTTCGCCGGAAGCGCCGAATATGTGTTCTGGAAGGGGAAATGGACGGTCATGTCCAAAAGATAGGCCGGTGGGGCGAATAGGCAAACGGTTCGCGGCGGGTGGCCTGAAAATCTGCGGTTTCGGGCCAAAACCGGGCGTTCCCTTGGTTGCCGCACCGGGCCTCGTCGGGTAAACCCTCCGCGACTTCGGATAGGCCATTTGGGCCTATCGCGATTCTCCTCCGACATCAGTTTTGGGACGACCAATGCATCGCTACCGGTCACATACATGCGGCGCGCTCCGAGAGAGCGATATCGACCAGACGGTCCGGCTCTCAGGCTGGGTGCACCGGGTCCGCGACCATGGCGGCGTGCTGTTCATTGACCTGCGCGACCATTACGGCATCACCCAGGTTGTCGCTGACCCGGATTCACCGGCCTTCAAGGAAGTCGAGAAGTTCCGCTCGGAGTGGGTGGTGCGGATCGATGGCAAGGTGCGCCGCCGGCCCGATGGCACCGTCAATCCGGAACTGCCGACCGGACAGGTCGAGGTCTATGTTCGGGAGATCGAGGTGCTGGGACCTGCGGCCGAGCTGCCGCTGCCGGTGTTCGGCGAGCAGGAATATCCTGAAGACATAAGGCTTAAGTACCGTTTCCTCGACCTGCGTCGCGAGAAACTGCACCAGAACATCATGACCCGCGGCGCGATCGTCGACTCCATGCGCAAGCGCATGAAGGAGCAAGGGTTTTTCGAATTCCAGACCCCGATCCTGACGGCGTCCTCGCCGGAAGGCGCGCGCGACTTCCTGGTGCCGTCGCGCATCCACCCCGGCAAGTTCTACGCGCTGCCGCAGGCGCCGCAGCAGTACAAGCAGCTCCTGATGATGTCGGGCTTCGACCGCTACTTCCAGATCGCGCCCTGTTTCCGCGACGAGGACCCGCGCGCCGACCGCCTGCCGGGCGAGTTCTACCAGCTCGACGTCGAGATGAGTTTTGTGACCCAGGACGACGTGTTTGCGGCAATGGAGCCGGTGATAACCGGCGTGTTCGAGGATTTTGCCAAGGGCAAGCCGGTGACCAAGAACTGGCCGCGCATCCCGTTCGCCGAAGCGGTGCGCAAATACGGCTCCGACAAGCCCGACCTGCGCAACAAGATCGTGATGCAGGACGTCTCCGAGCACTTCCGCGGCTCCGGCTTCAAGGTGTTCGCGCGGATGCTGGAAGACCCGAAGAACCAGGTCTGGGCGATCCCGGGCACGGGCGGCGGTAGCCGCGCGTTCTGCGACCGCATGAACTCGTGGGCGCAGGGCGAGGGCCAGCCCGGCCTCGGCTACATCATGTGGCGCGAGGGCGGCGAGGGCGCTGGCCCCTTGGCCAACAACATCGGTCCCGAACGCACCGCGGCAATCCGCGATCAGCTCGGCCTCAAGGAAGGCGATGCGGCGTTCTTCGTTGCCGGCGATCCCGATAAATTCTGGAAGTTCGCAGGGCTCGCGCGCACCAAGCTTGGCGAGGAGTTGAACCAGATCGACAAGGACCGGTTCGAGCTCGCCTGGATCGTCGACTTCCCGATGTACGAGTATGACGAGGAGAACAAGAAGGTCGACTTCTCGCACAACCCGTTCTCGATGCCGCAAGGCGGCCTCGAGGCGCTCAAGACGCAGGATCCGCTGACGATCAGGGCGTTCCAGTACGACATCACCTGCAACGGCTACGAGATCGCCTCCGGCGGCATCCGCAACCATAAGCCGGAAGCGATGGTGAAGGCGTTTGAGATCGCAGGCTACGGCGAGCAGGAAGTCATCGACCGCTTCGGCGGCATGTACCGTGCGTTCCAGTACGGTGCACCGCCGCATGGCGGCATGGCGGCCGGGCTCGACCGTATCGTGATGCTGTTGTGCGGCACCACGAACCTGCGTGAGATCTCGCTGTTCCCGATGAACCAGCAGGCCATGGACCTCCTGATGGGCGCGCCCTCGGAAGCCACGCCGAAGCAGTTGCGCGAGCTTCACATCCGGACCAATCTGCCGCAGAAATAACGGGCGCATATTCGGACGGCTCACGCCGTCGGGAGCATGGCTCGACAATAATCACGGGATGACGCTTTCCAGGAAACGTCATCCCGCTTTTGCCTCAAGTCTAAGTCCGGCCACCGAACATTGATGCGGGGCCGAGGGGGAGTGCATGTCGTCATCGTCTGAAGAACTCCACAACGCGGCGCTCGCCTATCACCGCCTGCCGCGGCCCGGCAAACTCGAGATCCAGGCGATCAAGCCGCTCGCCAACCAGCGCGACCTCGCGCTCGCCTATTCGCCGGGCGTGGCCGCCGCCTGCACCGAGATCGCCAACAACCCGGCCGAGGCCGCCTCGCTGACCGCGCGCGCCAATCTGGTGGCGGTGGTCTCGAACGGCACCGCGGTGCTCGGCCTCGGCAATATCGGCCCGCTGGCCTCCAAGCCCGTCATGGAAGGCAAGGCGGTGCTGTTCAAGAAATTCGCCGGCATCGACGTGTTCGACATCGAGATCAAGGCCGACACGATCGAGCGCGTGGTCGAGACGGTGGCGGCGCTGGAGCCGACCTTCGGCGGCATCAACCTCGAGGACATCCGCGGGCCGGAGTGCTTCGAGATCGAGGCGCAGCTCAAGGAGCGCATGAAGATCCCGGTGTTCCACGACGACCAGCATGGCACCGCCATCATCGTCGCGGCGGCGATCGTCAACGGGCTGCTCTTGAACGGCAAGAAGCTGGCCGAGGTCAAGATCGTCTGTTCGGGCGCGGGTGCGGCCGCGATCGCAACCCTCAATTTGCTGGTCTCGATGGGCGCGCAGCGCAAGAATATCTGGGTCTGCGACATCGACGGCGTCGTCTATGAGGGCCGCAACACCACGATGGATCGCTGGAAGGCGGTCTATGTCCAGAACACCGACGCGCGCGTGCTGGCGGATGTCATTCCCGGCGCGGACATCTTTATTGGCCTGTCGGCGCCGGGCGTGCTGAAGACCGAGATGGTCAAGCAGATGGGCGACAAGCCGCTGGTGATGGCGCTGGCCAACCCGGTGCCCGAGATCATGCCCGACGAGGCGCGCCAGGCGCGGCCCGACGCCATGATCTGCACCGGGCGGTCGGACTTCCCGAACCAGGTCAACAATGTGCTCTGCTTCCCGTTCATCTTCCGCGGCGCGCTCGATGTTGGCGCCACTGCGATCAACGAGACGATGAAGCACGCCGCGGTGGATGCGATCGCGCAGCTCGCGCGCGATCCGCCGTCGGATGCGGTGGCCCATGGTTTCGACACCGGCGAGACGCAAGGCTTCGGCCCGGGCTCGCTGATCCCGAGCCCGTTCGATCCGCGCCTGATCCTGCGCATCGCGCCGGCGGTGGCGAAGGCTGCGATGGAGTCGGGCGTTGCGACCCGGCCGATGAAGAACTTCGACGAGTACTGCACCGAGCTGCAGCGCTACGCGTTCCGCTCCGGGCTGACCATGAAGCCGGTGTTCGCCAAGGCGAAGACCCAGCCGGTGCGGGTGATCTACGCCGAGGGCGAGGACGAGCGGGTGCTGCGCGCCACGCAAGTGGTGCTGGAGGAGAAGCTGGCGCGGCCGATCCTGGTCGGCCGTCCGTCTGTCGTCGAGACCCGCATCAAGCGTTTCGGCCTGTCGATCAAGGCGGGCCGCGATTTCGACCTCGTCAATCCCGAGGACGATCCGCGTTACCGCTCCTATGTGCAGTCCTATATCGACGTCGCCGGCCGGCGCGGCGTGACGCCCGATGCGGCGCGCACGGTGGTGCGCACCAACAACACCGTCATCGCCGCGCTCGCGGTGTTGCGCGGCGAGGCCGATGCCATGCTGTGCGGCGTCGAGGGCCGTTACATGAGCCATCTGCGCCATGTCCGCGAGATCATCGGCTTCCTGCCGGGAATCAGCGATTATGCCGCGCTGTCGCTGATGATCACCACCAAGGGCGCTTACTTCATCGCCGACACCCAGGTGCGGGCGAACCCCAGCGCCGAGGAGCTCGCCGAGGTGGCGTCGCTGGCGGCGATCCATGCCCAGCGTTTCGCCTTCAAGCCCAAGGTCGCGTTCGTGTCACATTCCGACTTCGGCAGCTACGACACCGACTCCTCGCGCAAGATGCGTCGTGCCACCCAGCTCCTGAAGGAGCGGCATCCGGAGATCGAGGCCGACGGCGAAATGCAGGCCGACACCGCGCTCTCCGGCGTCGCGCGCAAGCTGGTGCTGCCGCAATCGCGGCTGGAGGGCGATGCTAACATCCTGATCATGCCGACGCTGGACGCGGCCAACATCGCCTATCAGACCATCAAGGTGCTGGCCGACGCGTTGCCGGTCGGTCCAATCCTGATCGGACCGGCGCGCCCGGCGCACATCCTCACCCCCGGCGTGACCGCGCGCGGCGTGCTCAACATGACGGCGGTCGCGGCCGTCGAGGCCCAGGAGCGCGCGGGGCGCGCGCAGCCGACGCTGTTCGGCTGAGCGGTTCCCGCGGAAGGCGGATTAGATTTGATCGAGGCAGGCGGAATGACCATAATCGTTCCGCCTGCTTCGCCCGATCTCCGCAATTCCATGAGGCCGACCCATGCCAGCGTTCATTACTTTCGGGCGAGTTCTGTTCGCCGTGCTGTTCATCTATTCGGGCGCGACCAAGCTGTTCGGCATCCAGGCGACCGCCGATCTCATCGCGGCGAAGGTGACGATTCCCGCGCTGGTTGCGCCCTATACGCAGCAGGTCGAGACCTTCGTCGGCATGCCGTTCATGCAGATTCTCGTGATCGCCGCCGGCGCGTTCGAAATCCTCGCAGGGCTGATGATCGCGGTGAATCTGCTGGCGCGGTTCTTCGCGATCCTCCTGATCATCTTCGTCTGCATCTCCACCTTCTACTTCCAAGACTTCTGGAACCAGCCGGCGCCCGACAATGCCAAGACGCTGATCGATGCGCTGAAGAACCTCTCGATCATCGGCGCGCTGTTCATCATCGCCGGCTACGGCCGCGGCCCCCGCGCTGGCATCGATCCCGCCTACGGGGACGTGTAGGCCACATCACGACGATGAGGCGGCCGCAGCGCCGCGCAGCGCCTGTGCCTCGTCCGGACTGGTGCGGTAGCGGCCGATCGAGACGAAGAGCAGGGCAGGGATGACCTGCAGTCCCGCCAGCAGCATCAGCGGCACGTCGGCGCTGCCGAAGGTCGCGCTGAGCTGGGCAAAGGCGATCGGACCGATCGCGGCGCCGAGGAAGAACGCAAACAGGAACCAGCCGAAAATCCGCGAGACGGCGGCGGTGCCGAAGTAGCGGCTGGCGAGATACGGCATCAGGTCGGTGTCGCCGCCGATCGCAAGGCCGTTGAGGGTCGACGCGACGATGATCAGCGTCGGCACCGCCGTGGTGGCATAGGTCATCGCGCAGACGCTGGTCAGTGCGAGCGCGATGATGCCGACAAAGGGCGCGTGGACGCGGTCGAGCAGGTAGCCGAACCCGATCCGCCCGAACAGCACGGCAATGCCGGAGACCGCCTGGATCGTCGCGACATCGGCAAGACCCATCCCGGCCTTCTTGGTCAGGATGTAAACGATGTTGGGCGCGATGGCGTAGAACGACAGGCCCATGATCGCAAACGAGATCGCGAGCTTCCAGAACACGCCGGTGCGGATGATCTCGCCGACCGTCATGCCGTGGTCGACCGGCGCGCTCGCTACGCGTTCGGCCTGGCTTGCGCCATCGGGAAGCAGGCCGAGCTGCGTCGGGCTGTCCTTGACCAAGAGCGCGACCAACGGCAGGCAGACCACGAGCTCGAAGGCGGCCATCGCGACCAGCGTCCATGACCAGCCGTGCGCGGCGATCATCCTGTGGGCGACGATCGGGATGATGAACGAACCGAGCGCCTGGCCGCTCGCGGCGATGCCGAGCGCGAGTCCGCGCTTGCGGTTGAACCAGAGCGCAATGGCGCGGGCATAGGACACGACGTTGGTGCCGGCGCTGACGATGCCGATCAGCGCGAACGCCAGATAGAATTGCCAGAGCGTGCCGTCGATCCGGCTGAGCAGCAGCACGGCGGCCGCAAACATCGCGATGCTGATGAGGGCGAATGTGCGCGAGCCCCAGCGATCGAGCGGCCAGCCGCAGAGCGGATAGGCGATGGTCTGCAGCAACAGATAGATCGATGCGGCCTTGGCGACCTCGGGCTGGCTCCAGCCGAAGTCCTTGGCCATGGCGCCGGCGAGCAGGGCGAAGCCCGCGGCAAAGAACGGCACTGAACCGAACGCGACGCCGACGCCGGAGCCAGCGACGACGTTCCATCCCGGAAAGTAGAGTGACCTGCGCATTGTCCGTCCCCCGTTATGAGATTATTGAAATCAATTTCATAAATGAGACATCTGGCGCGGATTACGTCAAGTAGCGAAGCAGCCCGAGATTCGAGCGATCTGCACGAATTTTCTATATTCTGAAGTTATTTCAGGGCTTTATTATCTCATAAGCATGGTTCCTTGACTTCGTGCAGCTTCCTGACTATCCAAGGCGGAATGAAATAGATATCATAGATCGATGGTCGCGACCCGGAGCAAATCCCCGAGCGTTTCAAGGCTGGCGGAAGTCGCCCGGCTCGCCGAGGTGTCGCCGGCGACCGTATCGCGGGCCTTCAACACGCCGGATCTGCTCAACGAGGCGACGCTGAAGCGGGTCAACGCCGCGGCCGCAGAACTCAACTACATCCCGGACGGTCTGGCCCGCTCGCTGCGGCGCAACCGCAGCATGGTGATCGGCGCCGTGGTGCCGGCGCTGCGTCACGCCTATTTCGCGAGCACCGTGGACGGCCTGCAGTCGGAGATCGCCAGGCGCGGCTACACGCTGTTGCTCGCGACCTCGGACTTCGACGAGAAGACCGAGCTCGCCGCGGTCCGCTCGATGATCCGCCAGGGCGTCGACGGTATCGTGCTGGTGGGCAAGCAGCACGATCCCGCACTGCTGCCGCTGCTCGACGATCTCGGCAAGCCGTTCATCGTCACTTGGTCCTACGACACCGAGATCGCGTCGGTCGGGTTCGACCATCGCAAGGCGATCCAGCCGGTGGTCAATCATCTGCTCGACCTCGGCCATCGCGACATCGTGGCGATCATGGCGTTCCTCAATGTCAGCGATCGCGAACGCGATCGTCTGGCCGGCATCGAGGACGCATTTGCCGGTCGCGGCGCCGAATTTCCGCGCGACCGCGTGATCTATGCCGGCGGCAGCGGCCTGCAGGACGGCCGCAACGCATTTCGCGCCGCGCAGGCGTGCTTTCCCAAGGCGACCGCGGTGATTTGCGCCAACGATCTCCTGGCTGCCGGCGCGATGATGGAATGCGCCGCGCGCGGCCTGTCGGTGCCGCGCGACGTGTCGGTCGTCGGCTATGGCGATCTCGACATTGCCGCCGCGATGAACCCCGCCATCACGACGGTCAGGACGCCTGCCGAGGAGATGGGGCGCATGGCCGCCACCAGCCTGCTGGCGAAGCTCGCCGGCGGCGACGGTGTGGAACATATCGAACTTGCGACTGAACTGATCGTGCGTGGCAGCACCGGTCCGGTCGCGGCCACCTGAAGGAGGATTTCGTGACCGCTGTCCCGTCGAAAGCACCGGCCGCCGTGGCCTATCTCGACAAGATCTACGATGTCGCGTTCACGCCCGACGTCACCTACGGTGTCGGCGGCATCGGCTATGTCGCGGGACAGGGAGCTTCGCGTTATCGCGAGCTCAAGCTCGACGTCTATCAGCCGGTCAGCGACAGCAAGACACCGCGGCCTGCGCTCGTCCTCGCCTTTGGCGGCGCATTTCACCGCGGCTCGAAGGGTGCCGAGTTGTTCGAGGGCGAGAACCCGAGCACCGCGATGGCGGAATATTGCCGCGAGTTCGCGCGCCGCGGCTATGTCTGCTTCTCGATCGACTACCGCCTGATGCAAGAAGCGCCGGACCCCGGCGTCACGCCGTTCCTGCTGCCCGGCCAGCCGCAGAACACCGACCGCATCGACTTCGTGCGCGGCATCCTCGGCCTGCCGCCATGCACGCAGCAAATGATGTCCGACACGCTGGAGGCTGCAACCGACGACATGACCAGGGCGGTCAACTTCGTGCGCAGCCAGTCGCGCGTCTACGGCGTCGACGTGACGCGGATCGTTTGCGGCGGGTTCTCGGCCGGCGCCGTGATCGCGCTCAATTCGGCGTTCGCGGAGCGGGCGCCGGTGGCTGCCGTGGTCGCTTTGTCCGGCCGGATCGCGGGGTTCACGCTGGATATCAGCCTGACCGACGCCGCGATCGCGCCGGCCGCGCTGATGTTTTTCGGCGAGCGCGATCTTCCGGTCATTCTCGGCGGCATCGACGAGATGCGCGGTCACTTCAACCGGGTCGGCGTGGCCAACCAGATGGTCCATGTCGCCGGTGCCGATCATTTCTACCTGCGGACGGCGAGGGTGGAGCGCGCGGACGGCAGCGCGAGCGATGTCGAAACTGTCATCGCCGAATTCCTCTACGACAAGCTTGGTCTCGCGAGCGCCACGCAAGCTGCGGCGGCGTGATGGTGGACGGCAAGGTCACTATCGCGACGCTCGAGGCGTTTGCCGACGCCTGGAATCGTCACGACATCGACGGTCTCATGTCGTTCATGACCGATGATTGCGTGTTCGAGGCCAATGCCGGCCCGGATGTGTCAGGCACGGTGTTCCGCGGTCGCGACGATGTGCGCCGCGGTTTCATGCGTGCGTGGCAAATGTTTCCGGATGCGCGCTGGAGCAACGCGCGCCACTTCATCTCAGGCGATCGCGGCTGCTCGGAGTGGATCTTCTCGGGCACCGGCGCCGACGGCAAGCGGGTCGAAATCGCCGGCTGCGACATCTTCACGTTTGCCGGCGACAGGATCGCGGTGAAGAACTCGTTCCGCAAGCAGCGGAGCTGATGTGATTCGTAGGGCGAATTAGATTAGCCCACCGGGTCCGCGCAAGGTGCGGCCCGATGACAGGCTCCGGCGTAATCCGCCTGTCGCAAAAGACGCGAGGGTGGCGGGTTACGCTGACGCTAACCCGCCCCACGATCCGTACGTTATGATCACGACACCCGCCGCCATGGCGTGACGCTGACATCGTGCGCAGCGTCGATCAGTTGCGCTTCGCCGGCCCGCAGGCCGTGGCCGGCGAGCACCTGTTGCGGCGAGCGGTCAGGAACGCCGGGAAAGCACGGCTCGCCGTCGGGGATGCGCACACGCGGCGCGACCGACAGCCAGAACGTGTCGTAGCGGTCCATGAACATGCCGAACACGCCGGGCCCGCCGATGATCGCAGCACTGCCTGAGGTGACGCCGATCTCGCCACAGGCCGTCTCGAACGGGCAGCCGGCGGGATTCCACAACAGCGCCTTCGGATTGGCCGGATCGGGCGCGGTCGCCTCGACCTTGCGCGTCAGGATGATGCGCCGGCGCTTTGGTGCGTTCGCCTGCTCTTCCTCGGAGTGGCGGCCGTGCACGATCAGGTCGGCGCGCTCGAGGGCGGCGGTGAAGAAGCGCTTGTCGCCCTCGATTTTGAGATCGTCGGGCATGACATTGCGCGCGTTCGCCAGCCGGCCGTCGGCGGAGACGATCACAAAACCTTCGATACGCAGCACCGGCACGGAGATTGTCGCCAATAGGCGCCGTTACTCGTTGACCGTCTTGACGACGCTGTTCACCGGCCGCGAGCTCACGGTCGGCAGCTTGACGTCCTTGGCGAGCTCTTCCTCATATTGCGGCAGCACCGTCACCGGGAATTTGGAGCGCATCGCCACCACCTTGTAGCCGCCGGCCTTGAGCTGCTTCAACAGCTCAGGCAGCGCCTCGGCGGTGTGCTTCTGGAAGTCGTGCATCAGGATGATGCCCTTGCCGAGCTTGTTGACCTTCTTCATCACGGTGTCGATCACCTTCTGCGGCGTGCTCGCCTTGAAGTCGAAGGAGTCGAGATCGCAGGAGAAGATCGCGACGTTGCGGGTGCCGAGATAGGTGACCATCTCCGGCGGGTGCTGCAGCGCCGGGAAGCGGAAGAACGGCGAGGGTGCGACGCCGAGCGCCCATTTGACCGCGGCGTAACCGCGCTCGATCTCGTCCTTCCTCTGGTCCTCGGTCAGCTTCTTGTTGTTGAGATTGGCATGCGACCAGGTGTGCGCGCCGACCGTATGGCCGGCCGCGTAGACCTGTTTGAGGATCTCGGGGTGATAGGTCGCGTGCTTGCCGATCGGGAAGAAGATGCCGGTCGTGCATTCATCCGCCAGCGCCTTCAGGACGGCGGGCGTGTTGTTCGGCCACGGACCATCATCAAAGGTCAGCACCACCTCGTGGTCGCGCAGGAAGTCGAGCTGCTTGAAATGCTCGAACCCGAAGCCCGGGCCGCCGGTGGTGTCGATCTCGACCGTGCGGCCGACGCCGAGTGCGTTCGGGTTGTTGCAGGCGGCGCGCGCCGGCTGTGGCGGCTGTTGCGGCGGCACGGGCGGTGCAGCGGCGGCAGGCGCAGCTGCGGCTTGGGGTGCTGCGGCCACCCCCTTGGCGGCGGCCGGCGCGGGGGCTCCCGCGGGCGTCGCCGCTGGAGCAGCGGCGGTGCCCTTGGCGGGCGGTGTCTGCGACCACGCCGCAGTTGAGGCGAGCAGCGCCACCGTGCTCGCGAAAATCAGACCTGCCGCAATACGCATGGTGATGTTTCCTGCTGATCCCGTTCCCGGCGCAGGGTTTTTTCCGCTGCCGGGCGCTTTTCCCGTCCTCTCGAATAATACCCCAGTTGGATCGGCAGCGCCAAGCCAGCGGAGGTGGCAGCCTTGTGTCCAAATCCCCGTTTGATGAGATAATTCCGGGGATTACTCGGTTGATGCGTCAGGCGGCCCCCAGGGCGCGCGCGATCGCGGTCTTGACCCTTGTGTCCTCGGGCTCGACCGACTCAGGGAACACGTCGGCGATATAGCCGTCGCGGCCGATCAGGTATTTGTGGAAGTTCCAGCGCGGCACGTCCTTCGGCCGCGCCGCTGCCGCCCATCTGTAGAAGGGATGCGCGTTCGCGCCCCTCACGGCGGCCTTGGCCGCGATCGGAAAGGTGACGCTGTAGTGGTGTTGCGCCATTTCCGCGATCTCGGTTGCGCCGCCGGGCTCCAGGCCGCCGAAATCATTTGAGGGCACGCCGATGATGACGAGGCCGCGGTCGTGGAATTCGGTCCACAATTCCTGCAGCCCGGCATATTGCGGCGTGAAGCCGCAAAGCGAGGCCGTGTTCACGATCAGCATGGGACGGCCGGTATAATCGGCGAGACGGATCTCGCCGCCGTCGAGCGCTGGGAACGAGAACGCATAGGCCGTGATCCGGCTCATCGCGCCTTGTGCGTTGAGGGGACGCGAATTGAGCGATCCCGCCGCTGCGGCGAGGCCAGCCGCAATCAGGGTCCTGCGGTTGATCATGATCGTGTCCCCGGACCGATTTCGGCGGGGATCATAGTCCAGCACGCGCGCGACGGCCTTCAACAAGCCGTTATGAACGGCCGTTAGCGCAGCGGGACGATGAAGTCGGTGCCTTCGCCGGTTTCGCCCTGGTTGACGCCGAGGTCGGAGACGATGATCGAGCCGCCGCTGCCGAGCGCCTCGGCGATCCGCGCCATTGCGTCAGCGGGAATCGTGATGCGGTCGAGCGCCTCCGCCGGGCTGTTCGGGACCGGCAGCGGCGCAGCCTCAACCGCTGCGGCGCCAGCCACCTTGCGGCGGCGCGCGGCGCGGTCCTCGTCGTCGATCCGCGTTGCGTTGCGGGCGGTGACGGGAAGCGAGACCACCGTCCAGCGCAGCACGTTCACATCGTTCTTGTCGGTCTCTGCGGTGAACACATGGGTGCCGAGCGGCCGGTCGCTCGAGGCGACCGTCACCGGCACGTCGAACAGCGGGGCAAAGTTCTGGCGAACGTAGAGCTTGGAGTCCTTGCGGCTGATGAAGACGGCAATCTGGCCGATGCGCTTCGGCTCGGGCCTGGCAAGCGTCGGCAGCCGCGCCGGATCCTTCTTCGCGTCAGGCGTCGCCGCGGGCGCATCGACGGCCTTGACCGGCTCGGCGGGCTTGTCGGCCTCCGTGGCTGCGCTGGCTTTGGGGGCATCGACTTTCGGCGCCTCGGTGGCCGCGACGTCGGGCTTGGCCGCTTCCGTCTTCGGTTCATCGGCCCTGGTTTCGGCCTTGGCCTCCGCCTTGACATGATCGGCGGCGGAGACCTCGCTCTTTGCGGTCTCGGTGCTGCCCGTGATCGACGGGTCGGCCGCCGTCTTGTCCGATGCCGCCGCGTTGTTGTCGCGGCCGGCATCGGCGGCGGACTGGGTTTCGTTGGCGTCGCTCGCAGCCGCTTGCTGTTCATCTTCAGACTTTGCGGCGACAGGCTCGTGCGACGCAGGCGAGGCATCCGACATCGTTGCCCATGCGCTCGCGGCCGGCATCGAACCGGAGGCGTCGGCGGTGTGAGTGTTGTCGCGGAGCGCGGCGTGACCGACGGTCGAGCGCAGCTCGAGGCTGGTCTGCGGCTTGTCGACGCCCTTGTCGCCCTTCACGCCCAGCGGCGCGTCGACCTTGAGATCGTCGGCGACGGGCTGCGGCACAACCTTCTGCGTGACAAGAAGCGGATGCGAGAAGCTCGTCGGCGTCATCTCACCGGGCGTGACGATGACGCGCGCGCCCATCTTGGTCCAATTCCACATCTTCATCGCGAACGCCATCGGCATGCGGATGCAGCCATGCGACGCCGGATAACCGGGCAGCACGCCGGCATGCATCGCCACCCCCGACCAGGTGATGCGCTGCATGTACGGCATCGGCGCGCCGCTATAGATGTTGGAGTGGTGGAATTTGTGCTTCTGGATGATGCTGAACACACCCATCGGGGTCGAGTGCCCCTTCATGCCCGTCGACACCGGGCTCTCGGCGAACAGGCCGTTGGCGTCGTAAACCCGTACCCGCTGCGTCTCGATCGAAACCGCGATGACGAGCGGGCCCTGCGGCTTGGCGCCGGCCTCCTTCTCGACCGTTGCATCCTTCTTCGCCGGATTGCGCCGCACCTTCTGCCGGCGCGGCTGCTGCATCGGCTCGGGCTGGCTGTAATAGCCGGAATCGTACCCGCCCCAGTAGTAGAGGGCCGCATCGGCCTGTGAGGAGAGGCCGACGGTGCCCGCCGCCGTCAAAATCGCAAACTGCCAAAACCGCTCATTCGCAAAATCAAAAAATGAAATCCGACGTCCGCTCGCGCGCATATTCCCGATTCCCAGTCCAAACTATGTATTGGTTGTCGCAGACGCGAAACATGTTCACCAGCGCAGGCGATCCAACCCTTGCGTGACCACGTGTTTTTCGCCGAAAGCGTAACAAAAAGGCCTCACATAAGGTTAAAGGCGCGGCCGGCATCGGCTGCCCGCCGCGGCCTTCCTGTCCGGCGTTTCAGCACTACATACGCGAACGAGTTCAGAACCGGAGACCCTTATGACATCGAGAAGTGTGAGCCTGTGTGACGTGGAGCGGCTGTCTCGGTGGGGGTGCGCGTTACTGCTTCTGGTTATGGCGCTCGGACAGGCGGGGCCTGCGCGCGCCGCCGAAGAGCCGGACCTGATCTTCCGCCGCTCGACCGTGTTCAAATGGCTCAGCCCGAACGACAAGCTCGCGACCTACGGCGTCGACGATCCCGAGGTCGACGGTGTGGCGTGCCACTTCACGGTGCCGGAGAAGGGCGGCTTCAAGGGTTGGCTTGGCCTTGCCGAAGAAGTCTCTGATATCTCTCTGGCTTGCCGGCAGATCGGGCCGATCCGCTTCAAGGACAAGATGAGCCAGGGCGACGACATGTTCCGCAAGCGCCGCTCACTCTTCTTCAAGAAGATGCAGATCGTGCGCGGCTGCGACGCCAAGCGAAACGTGCTGGTCTACATGGTCTATTCAGACAAGCTGATCGAAGGCTCGCCAAAGAACTCCACCTCGTCCGTCCCGATCATGCCATGGGGCACCGGCGACGCCACGGTGGAGAAGTGTGGCGAGTATATTCAGTAGCTGGTGCAGAGGCTTGGCTCGCGAAGCTCAATCCGTTCGCGAGCTAGCGCTCGGTTTGGCCGAACTGCTTTGCACGGAAGTTGAAGCCGGCCGTTTCCGGCTTGACCTTGGAGTCACGGCACCCCACCAGCCGAACCAGCTTTTGCTGGGCGCATTCATTGTCGCCCATCACATAGGAGCCCTGTTGCGGCATCGCGCCCGTCATCTGTTGCTGGCCGGGTTTGCGGGTCGCTGCGTCATTACCAACACCGATGTTGCCATTGCCCACGACTGACATCCTTCGTTGGATCGAGATCACGACAACGTGCGACCAGCGAGATGGTTGCGCGCGCCGCTCACGTTGAGTCGGCGGGAACCTGAGGGCGGTTCATCGCCGGCTCGCCTGTGCTTTCCGACTTCTCACCAGAGGAACGTTAAGAAAGGCTGCTGGGGCGATCGGGTCCACGCGACCGCGGCCGCAACGCGGCCCCAGCGCTCAAGCGGCGCTGCTGAAATCATTCGTCTTTTTCGATCCATGTTTCGTCGCGCCCCCGGCGGCGAAACAATTCTCCATGGCGACGAAACCATTTTCCGCTTTTGGCGCAGGTGTCCGGAAACAGCGTTTGGTTATCAAACCGCCAACCAAACGGCGGGGACGCCGGCAGCAACACCGGAGACAGTCAGATGCGGACCATTAGCTTCATCCTCGCCTTCGCCTTCCTGATGGCTGGTCCGTCGATGGCGGGGTCTGCGGATAACGGTTTGCCCGGCATCGGCACCTTCTCCTACAGTGGCGCGCCGGTCGTGAGCCCGGCGCAGATGGTGGTGGCGGCCAACTGACCGCACGACGACAAGCCTAGAAAATTGCCGGTAAGGCTCTCCATGTTGCTCCGCATCTGTTTCGCCGCGATTGTTGCGTCGTTCGTCCTGGCAAATCCCGCGCAGGCGCAGTCGCAGCTTCCGCTCCAATCCATGCAATTCCGCTCGCTGTTCAAGATGCCTGATCCGCGCGGCGAATTCGTGCGGCTGTGCGCGCCCCACATGGTCGGCCGCTGGGCGCATCCCGAGGCGGTGTGCGGCTGCCTGCACGACTACGCTGCGGCCACCGTCGAGGACGCCGACCTGCGCGAGGCGCTGTTGCGCGGCATCAGCGAGACCGGCGTGCCGACGATCGAGACCGACTGGGTGCCGCCGTCCAAGCAGTCCGAGATCGGCCCGACCTTCACCAGGATCGCCAAGCCGACGCTGCAATGCATGTTCGAGCCGCTGCCCGCGACGAACTGAGCAGCGCGCTTGCAAAAGATGACAATGAATGAGGCGCCGGTTCTAACCAGGGCGTCTACTCACGAAGGCACTGATCTCGGCCTTGGATGGCACACAAGCAAAGCCCCAACCGGTTGTCGGGCCTTGGCTGGGGTCGCTGGTCAGTGAGAGAGGTTAGCCTCGAAGGCAGCCGCCGATCAACACAGCCTCAAACGCGCGCCACCGAAGTCATCAATGAGTTCGCCAAAGGACGATTGGTTGTTCCTGTCGTGGCACAATTGAACATCTAAAAAAATAATTTTCCTCGAACGCTCAGCCGGCGCCAGTCTACAAACTGACATCTGGATTGTTGGAATAGAGGTGATCAAACGCGTTGCAGACTGCTTGCATGCCAAATGGCTTCGCAACCGTGGAGTAACCGACCGCAAAGGAAAAACTCACACGACGGAGAACTCAGATGCCAGGAGGAGCAGCAATAATTGTTTTGTCCTTTGATTTTTACGAAAAAATCGCAGATATGGCGGCAACGACCGCGCCAATCTTCCGAACAATCAGTTACTCGGTCTGGGGCGCGAACGTCGCGGCAACCGGCACCTCGACAGCTGCGACTGTTTCCGCTGTAGGTGCGGCGGCGGCAGGCGCGGTTCCTGTCATCGCCATGGCGGGCGTGTTTGTTGCATTGGGACTTCCTTATCACCAAGCGAGGCAGGAGGCTCGGCGGGAAAGGGCACTTTGGGGGTTCGCCGAGGGGTTCGTTATGGGGATCTCAAATTGGACTTGGCATCAGGCCTGGATGCGTTTCGGAAGGAAAGAGGTCGGAACCAACGCTTGGGGTCAGGGCATCTCCGTCGCTGCTTATGAGGGCTACAACCGTGGGCTCAAGACGGGATTTGCACTAGTAGCTTGTCACTGTGATTTTGACTCTTTGGGCGTGCCTGGATAGGCGCGCCCAAG
>NZ_JBHMET010000017.1:0-14020 GCF_042430365.1 Bradyrhizobium erythrophlei | reverse complement strand
CACCTGCCCAAACACACAGCAATGCTTCAATTTCTGGGCTTTTCAGCAGACTGCTAGAGGCCGCAGATCTCGCGGCGCTTCATTGCTTGCCGTCGCCGGACGGTTTCGTGTCGGATTCCTTCTTGTCGGTTGACGGGTCACCCTGGCCCTCGCCACCGCCATAGCCGATCACTTCAACTATGAAGATCGAGGCCGGCTTGCTGTTGCCGGCTGCGGTAGGCGCATCCGCCGTCTTGGCAGCCGCACCCGCTGTGTTCGAACCTGCGGTCAATGCACCGACGTTCGGAACAGAGATGGTCGGAATTCCCGTTGTGTTGCCCTGCACCTGGAAGTTACTGGCATTAGCGACGACAGGCGCGACGAACACCGCATTGCCCGAGGCGCGTACGCCGGCCGTGCCGAAGTCGATCGTACCGCGCGGAGCGATGAGGTAAAGCTGGGCCGCAGCCGCCGCGGTCGATGCTTGCAGCGTGCCGATGCCCGCGCCGGTCACGAACCCGCCAAGGTCGATCGACTGGTAGTCATCCTGGTCATACAGCACCTGCAACGCCGGTGCCGAGAGGGTCGTCTTGGATCCACGGCCAGCATCGAGATTGCCGTTGGAACTCCACATCAGGACGTCGCCGCCCTGGGTCGAGAGCACGCGGCTCGAATTCACCAGCACGCTCTGGTCGGTGAAGGTGCTGATCGCACCGCCCCCCAGCGTGAGGATGCCGATATCGCGCAGCTTCAGCGCCGAATTGGGTTCAGCCGCGAGCGACCCGACGGTGATGTTGCCACCCGGACCGAAAAGCGAGATATCGCCGCCAAGCTGCGTCTGGATCGTGGCGTGCAGCAGGTTCATATCTCCGGTCTTGACCAGTTGGTTGGCGCCGTTGCTGCCGCCGCCGAGCGCATTCGCAGTGTAGCCCAGGCTTGACGGGAACATCGTGTTGATCATCCGGTACCCGCGCTGCGAGTCTGCCGACGTGCCGCTCGCCTGGATAATGCCGACGGCCTTGAGCTCGGCGAAGAACACTTGATCGACGAAGATATGCTGCAGCTCGGTCGGCAAAGCCTTGAAGGCCGCGAATGCGCTTGCATCGTCGGAGCCGCTTGCAGGCTTGCCGACGCGGGCCAGGAAGGTCCGCAGCGCCGCAACATAGTTGTGCTCCACACCAGCCGCGTTAGCCGGATCGACATAGGTATTGACGACCGCCTGATAATCGACACCGAACTTGGTGCCGAACAACGTGACGATGTCAGCCCCCTGCTTCGTGCCGGCAGCCGCTGTCAGCGCCGCATTGCGCCGCGGGTTGTTTCTGGAGCCGAGAAGCGCCGTGTCGTAGAGGCCCACCGACCCGCCGCCGCTGGAAACGTAGATATTTCCGACTGCCGTCGGGCTCGAATTGCCGACCGAGACAATGCCCTCCTGAACGGAAACCTCGCCTGGGTTGTCATGCGCCGCCGGGAGGAACGGACCGATGTCCCCACCTGCCTGCACCACCAGGAAGCCAGGCCCCGCCACCTGCAACCCACCGCCATTGTTGAAACCGGTGTAATTGATGTTTCGACCGGCCGAGATCGTGCTCACATCGCCGGCGTGGATATTTTGGACAATGACGTTGAGATCGATGACATCCCGGCCGGCATAGACCCTGGTCGGCCGGTTGATTTCGATGTGCTGATAGCCCGGATTGTCGTCGCTGGTCGTTCGCTTGCCATAGCTTCCGGTGGCAGTGATGTCGCCGGTCGCGGCGTAAATGCGTGCGACGGTATCGATCCCTTGGGCCGCGTCGTCCTGGTGCGCGAGCACGGTGCCGCTGGTTGAGCCGGCAAACCCGTTATTCGGCTGGAACGGATCAAACGCGGAGTCGATCAACGAGGGACCGGCCGAGATGTACGGCCGCTGCGTGTTGTCGAACAACGTCGACGTATTCCTCGGATAACCGAAGCTCAGGTCGACACTACCCTGAGCCATCAGCTGGAAGGTGCCGTGCTCGGACGAGCTCAACACGATGCCCGGTGTCGGGAAAAGTGCGCGAGGGCGTGGAATCTGGGCGCCGGTCGCGTCCTGAGTTGTCATGCCCGTCGTGATAAGATTGCCGTTCAGCGCAAGCGCCTCGAAGCTTGCCGGATACATCGCCGCGGCCGCCGTAACACCCGTTGCGGTCGGGGATAGGTCCGTGATCGCCGTCGGCGCGATGGAGATGGTCAGATCCCCCGTCTCAGCCACCAGCCGAACCCTGCTGTCCTGGCCATAGGTATCCATGTAGATCGGCTTTGAACCCTTACCGCTGGAGCCTGGATCCAGTGGATTCGCTAAACTCGGCTGCTGAACGTGCAGTTCGGCGGGATTGACGACGCCTGCAATCGAGATCGAGCCACGCGCTGAGATCGCAATTTGCCCGGTATCAACGGCGAGCAATGGTGTATCCGGAAGCTGAATGGGACTTGATGCGTATCTCGAAACAGTGCCGTTCTGTCCAACCGATCTTCCAGCGGTGATGATGCCGTGTCCCGCCCCCTCATAGAATGAACCACCGAGGATATCGCGGCCGGCGGTCACGACCATGTTGCCGCTGTCATAGAGGTGCGTCACAGGCGTACTGGCAAGCGTAAGCCCGCCGCTCACCCGACCCGTGGTTGGCAGAGAGACCGAAACACCCTGCAGGTCGCGCTCGGCAGTGACGCTGACGTTGCCCCCGGCGCTCAGGATACCCTGCTGGAAGCTCGAATACTGGATCCACCATGCCGTTTGCGATGCGATCTGCGTACCCGAAGGCGCGAAGACGCCTGCGCCAAACACGGCTGACGACGCCGACGCGACGCCACTATCCGACAACAGCCACGGTTGATAGTACTGCACCACCTTGTTGCCGCTCGTGACGTTGCCCACGATATCGCGCTGCGCGTCGATCCTGACGTCACCACCCCGCTCGGGGAACGCGGCCGCGGTGGGCGGACCGTAGTAAAGGTCTGCCCCGTTTGGAATGATGGTCGCGTTGTTGCCGTAGGCCAGGACCCTTGGCTCGAGGAAGAGTGCTTGCTGGACGCTGGCATCGGTGTTGCCGACCGCGACGGTCGGTGCCCCGCTCGCGGTGTTGAGCGTGTAATTTGGATCGATGAGCTTGGCGGTGTTGACCCCCGCCGCGTAGATCGCGCCGGGTGCGACCGTGTCGTTCAAGACCACATCCTGCGCAGCAGCCATATCGATGCGGCCAGTCCCGGTACGCACCATGGTCGGAAGATTGTAGGTGACGTCGACAATCGAGCTAGGAGTGTCAACAAACAACGAGTTCTTGGATGTGTAAGTGGTGTGCTTGTCGACCGTGATGTTGCCGACCGCCACACCGTTGATGCCGGCCTGTGCGCTGGCAAGTGAGATCCTCGCTGACGGATTGGCGCTAGAGACCGCGGCCCCGGCCGTGAAACCATAGGACCAGGATGACGGCGCGGTCAGCAGCTTCAGGTTCGACGAGCTGCAATCCGTAGTGCAAACGTGTAACTGATGCGGGAACAGATCCGCAGCCGCGAGATCTTGTGCCGTCGGGCTGACGATGTTGCCGGCGGACTGATAGGGAGCAATCGGGACCGCGCCGTTTGCGTAGTTGTTCAGGTAGTACGTAAAGAGACCGAGCCTATTGGGATCGATCTTTCGGCCATTGCCGCCCTGGGAGGCGATGTAGTTCTGGACCGCCGCAATGTAGTTTGGATCGAGATAATTTCCAAACTGGAAGAAGCCGTCGGAAATCGAGGCGTTGACGTTGATGTTTCCGGCGGCGCGCAGCGTCAAGGCACCGGCATCGAGTCCACCCCACGGCGTCGCGAGCCGGTAGGTGAAATTCACGTAGCTCGAGGCCGGATCGAAATACTGGAAGGACTGGTTGTTGCGCGAGCCGGTTTGCAAATTGCCCGCAATGCCCGCCGCCAGATTCCAGTTGCTGACAACGGTGATGTCGCCGGAATTCGTCGTGTTGCTGACCTTGGTATTGACCAACTCGATGCCCGGTTGAACGTGCACCACATCGGCACCGAGCTGCTTGACCAGCCCATTCTGAAGCCTGTCGAGCAGGCCGCTGAACCCGTAGCTCTTGCCGGCCAGGTCCGGGGCGCCCTGAATTCCATTGCCCTGGACGAAATTCGCGAGGACATCGCTGTAGAGCAGCTGGTGCGGCTGATAGGACGCGACGGTGAGCGCAGCAGCATCACCGGCGCCATTGAAAACCTTGCTGGAAGCTAGTGGAACGAAGCTCAGGCCGCCGTTCGGCGCGAAAATATGATCCTGGTCGGTTGCACCGGTGAGACCGGTCGTTTGCGTCGCGAAGGAGACGCTTCCGCCGCCATTTCCGGCAAAGCTGATTTGCGGCAGATCGGCGACGGACCGATAACCCTTGCTCACGCCCGCGACGCTCAAAGCCGCGCCCATAGTCGCGGTTCCGGTCGCGGTGGCTCCGGTGGTGGGGTCGCTGGAGAAAGCGACGTTGACGGCGCCGCTATAGCCAAAGCCGCCGGTCACGGTTGCTCCGGTCACCTTCATCGTCGCCGAAAAGTAGCCGGCTGGATACAATGTCCCGCCAAAAAACGAGGTGCGGACGAACACCTGCGTCGGCACCGTGCTCGTGATGTTGGATTGGTCAACGACAACTGTCGGGACGCCGTTTGTGACCACAAGGTGTCCAGTTCCGATCACCTGCAGCTGGCCACCGGGAGGAGTACCCAGCAGATTGACCCTGTTTCCATTGAAATTGCTGATGTTCGGATAACTCGATCCATCTGGCTGTTGGCCTGGAACGTTCATCAAGCCGCTGACATTGATGTCGTTGAAAGCCAGCTTGGCCTTGGCGGTGGCCGCAATGCCCCAGTTCGGCAGCTTGGAGCCATCGGCGGCGGTCACGGTTATAGTAGGCGCGCTGGTATAGCTGCCGCCGTCCGTCACATTAATCGACGCGACTTGAAGGCTGGAACGGAACGTCGTTCCGGTCACCGGATCCGTTACCAGGTAGAAGCTCGCGTTGGCCGGATCGACTGCTCCGGTGATCGTAGCTCCGGTGCTGGTGACCACCGATATGTTGGGCGGTGCCGTGTAGGTCCCGGGCGTCACGACGAGAGGATCGCCGGTAACATTGGTCCAAGTTCCGAAGTCAGGAGCAGTACCTTTCGAGGTTACTAACCCTGCCGGGTCGACATAGCCATCCCAGACCACCTTGGTACCGTTCTTTGTGGTGAGCCGGCTGCCGTCGATTCCGCTCACATTGTTCGGGCTTGCTTCCGTATTGATCGTGAGGAAGCCCTGGATGTTCACGGCGCGCGCACCGGTGATCGTCGCGTCGATGTTCTTGATCTTGACGTCGTTGTTGCCATCGAGTGGCGCGCGCAATGTCACTGTTCCGCCCGACAATCCGCCCCTGGTGCCGCCGGAGACGTCGATGACGGCGCCGGATTGCAGATCGATCTTGCCGACCGCAGACCAGGCCGTGCCGATCATGACATCACCGCCGCGCTCGTCAGCATGCGTCGTCCGGGCGAGAATCTGGCTGGAGCTCGTCAGCACCACCGCGTTGTGGCCAAACAGGCCTACCTGCCCGCCCGCTTGTCCAGCGCCGTCCGCGGTGTTGCCGGCATATCCGCTGGCATCCACAGTGCCGCTGATGATGACCTGGCCCAATTGCTTCGAGGGATCGATGGTCGCCCAGGTCGGATCATCGGCGGTCAGCGTGACAGCGTTGGCCTTGAGCGTGTGCCCCTGCGACAGTTCGAGATTGCCCGTCCGCGTGTGGATGTCGATCGCACCGCTGACACCACCCGCGAGCAGTTGATCGGCGAGCCCCGACAGATCGGCCGATCCGTTGATGTCGAGTTTGAAGGTGCCGCCGTGGCCGGGTCCGCCGGCGCCGCGCAAGTTGCCCGCGAGCGCCGCACCGCCATTGAGCGCCGTCACGTCGATCTCGCCGCCATAGCCGAGGCCGCCCGTGGGCTGCACCACATCGATGACGCTGTGCGCATCGGTCCTGACATTGGCGCCGGAGTTGAGTACGACCTTGCCGCCCGCCAAATAGGTGTCGACATCGACCAGCGTCTTCTTGTAGCCACCGGCGGCAAGATAAGCGTGCGGCATGAGCCACACCCCGAAATCGCTGCCGGAGGCCGACAGTGTGATCGTACCGGCCTGCGCCTGGATCGTGCTGTCGACGATGATGTTCTTCGCCGTCAGTTTGAGGCTGCCGCCGATCTCGGTGCTGTCAGTCGGACGGTCGGGGAAGCTATTATGGGTCAGGCTGCTGATGACGGCGACGTTGCCCTTGTTCCGAGTGGTGATCTCGAATGATCCGCCGCCCGCGGCAGTAGCGCCGGCCACAAGGAAGCTCGGCGTCGCCACGGAAAGGTCAACAACATCATTGCCCGCCCCGAGCGTCATGGTGCCTACACCTGCGGCAAGCACGCGGTCGGTGGCATGCATCCTCACCTGACCGTAGCCCAGTATCGACTGCGCCCCGCCTCCCAGAACGATTTCCGTGCCGTTGATCGCCAGTGCGAAGCCGCCGTTGGCCGAAGGCAGGTTCGCGGGAACATTCGCCGCGCCCGTGCTGATCAGCTCGATTGTACCGCTGTTGACCGAAAGCTCGGCGCTTCCCGCTCCATCGGCGCGAGCCAGGGCGGCGGCGTCCAGGGTCAGCTTGGTCACGCCCGGATTAAAATCGCCGTAAAGAGTGACGACACCGGACAGCGCCTTCAACGACAGCGCCTGCACGTCGGCGAATTGCTGGTTGTACAGCGCAACGCTCTTGTCGGTCACGAGCGTGGGCGAACCGAGACCGATGGTGCGCCCGGTCACGTTGAGCTGCTGCAGGTGAAAGTCGCTGCTGTTAAGAACAATAGAGTTGACCGTCCCGGTCGCGTCCAGGGTCAGGACCTTACTGGTAATGTTGGCGCCGTGCTCGATGTGGACCCTCCCGGCATCGGGCAGAACCAGGGATCCGCTCATCGCGCCGGGCACGTTCGGGTCAACGCTCGACGCGAACTGGATCGTCAGCGAAGGTGGTGCAAGCTTGGTCGGGATCGACAGTTTCAGGCTGGTGTCGTTGCTGGCGGCGAACAGCGCGTTGAGCCCTTTGGTCTGATACGAATAGTTCTGCAGCTTGTCGAGATCGCCGGCGTTGATACTGCCGATGTGGCGATATTGGCTGCCATCGGGGTTGATAACGAAGCTGCCGTCGGCGTTCTGGACGACATAGCTGAGCTTCGAGATGTCAGCCCCGATGATGGCGGTGCCGGTCGCATCGAGCGTGCCGCCCAGCGCCGTCGCGACATCCTGGGCCGTGCTGGCCGTGGGGCTGTTGTTGGTCGGATCCGCAAAGTAGTAGTTGCGACCGGCTCCGGTATGCACGACACCGGTGGTGGCGATGACGCTGCCGCCAGCGATCCGCACTGTGCCGCTGTCGGGCGCCGGCACGAAGACCTGATTTTCCACGACCACAGTCTGGCCGTTCACCCTCAACGTCTGCGGAATCGTCTGCAACTGGGTCGGCTTGGCGACCTGAGCGACGAGCAGTATCTCCGGCGCGCTGAATGCCTCACCCTGGGTGTCGACGAGGACATTGCTGGCGGTCGGCGTAATCAGCGTGCCCGTTGTGGTATCGCTGCGGGCGCCGCCGATCAGAACACTTTCGAAGCCGTTAAGCTGGGTAACATCTAGACCCACATAGCCGGCCCGAACATCATTCTTGACGAACCCGGCATGGCCGACCACCGCAAGTTGCGGAGCGCTGACGTCGAGTTCGCCGCCGCGTCCGAAATTGCCGCTGCTGTCTTGGCCCGGCTGCGTCAGCGCGACGCCGTTCAGGACGATGGACTGCAGCGCCGATACCGAGAGACGGCCCGCATCGACCGGCAGCCGCGGCACCGTGGCGTTCTGCTTCACCGCCTGTTGGGTAAAGTAGGTGTTGGCGCCTTTGAAGCTGTACTCACTGTATTGTTGCCAGACCGAATTGGTCTGCACGGCGAACACGGTCTGGCCGGACGACTGCTTTCCGGGCACGGTCGACTGCGTGTAGTTGCCGGTCACCAGAACGGTGCCGTCGGGCAACGTCGTCCCCGTGGCCAGATTTCGGCCGGTATTGTCATTGGAATACACCACGACGCGCATCGCGCCCGGCAACGTCGCATAGTGTGCCGGATAAAGCGTGTAGGTGCCCGCCGCAATGCCGCTGCCACCGTCGATCGTGATCTGCTGGCCGGCCAGCGGAACGGCGTCGCCGGCGGTGATGGTCTTGCCATTGTCGGCGCTGCGCGCGGTCGTGAAGTGAATGTCGAAAGCGGAGACCGGATCAACCTGCGACGGCACCAGCGCGTACACAATCTGGCCCAACGGAGTCGTGGTCAGGGTGTCGCGCGATCCGCCCTTGCCCTGGACCCACTCCACGGCCTGAATATCACCGCCGCCGCGCAAGTCGATCGTGGAGCCTTCGGAGCGCTTCACGTTCGAACCGGCCAGGACCAGGCCCTTCGACGGCGGTTGCGCCAGCGGGTTCAGGCTGGCGTTGTAGTACCAGTTGGTGCCGTCAGCCGTCGCGCCATAGGGAACGGTCATATCGGCCAGCGACACCGAGGTCAGGCTTCCCGGCGCGAGCACGACCGACTGGGTGATGATCGGGGAAACCGAGCTGTCAGTATTGCCAAGCGTGATGTTGCCGAGCGGCGCGAACAGGTTGCCGGCCTGGTCGATGGTCTTGGCATGGACGGTGATACCGCCGCCGGCGGACAGCGGAATCTTCGTGTTGCCGTCGGCAGGCGCCGCAAACCTGACATTGCCGGGCGTTTCGATCGTAAAGGTGACGGCGGTCACTGGATAGATCCGCTGGGCCGAGAGCAGGAAATCGCCGGCGGAGATCATGTTGCCGGTGAAGCTCGACTGCTCCGCAGTCGGGGCTTTGTCCTGGGAATTCTTCTTGAGGCCGTCTGCCACCTTGAGCGTGCCGAGGCGAATGTCGCCGCTTGCGATCAGGTTGATCTGACTGAAGCCCGAGAAATCGAGGCCCGGCAGGGCGTCGCCGGATTTGAAGGTCGATGGCGTCGGCGCTCCCTCGATATCGATGGTCTGCGCATTCACCGTCAGCGTGCTGGTGCCGACCACGGGTTTGGTGCCGTTGCCGGTCAGCGAGACATAAGGCGCAGCAATCCGCGCGTCGATCGAGCCGGATGCCGGCGCATTGATCGAGCCGGCCGCAATGTGCAAGCGGTTCGTCACGTTCCAGTTGAGCCGACCGGAAATCGTGAGCGGGCTCCAGGTTGTTGCCGCACCGCTTGGAACCGAGAGCCCGTAGGTTTTGCCCGGCAAATCAGTGAAGATGGCCGGCGCGCCGCCCAGTGCGCTCCCCGCATACAGGTATACGTTGTCGAACGGTACAAGCTGGTCGGCAGCAACGACGAGCGACCTCGGCGCTATTCCAAACTGGTAAGCGGCCAATGTATTCGTCACGTCGGTGATATCCTGCCGCAGGGACATCGGTCCCCCACCAAGCAGGATCGTGCCCCCGTTGGCGCGCGCGTCCGCCTGCACGCCGCCGTCGCCGGCAACATATCGCCCGCCGGCTGCGGCAAAGCCCCCGCCCCAGGCAAATCCGCCGACGTTGGCGCTCACCGTGCCGGCGTCGCTCCAGGTCCACTGCGACGACGTGGCACCGCGTGCGCCCGCCACCTGGATGTTGCCGGCTGCGCCCGACACATCCACCAGCGCGCCACTATCGGCCACGAGATAGTTCACGCCCGTCGGCGCGGAATATACGAAGTAGGTCTGGTTCGGGACCAAACTGATCTGGCCGGCTTCGACCGCGAACGTGCCGCCGGCGACGTAGGTGCCGCTGGTCGCCGCGCCATTCGTCGTCCCGAGCAGCGAATTGGCGACGAAGGTGCCGGACAAATCGACCTTCGCCTGAGTTGAAAGATGCGTCTTCAGCGCGTTGATGAGGACGGAGCCGCCGTGATCGACGATGGAGCCGCGCAGATCGACAGACTGTGCCGGGACGTTCCAGTTCGGATCGCTCGGTTGCGTTGCAGCGCGAGTTGTGGTGACCGCCTCCATCGCGATAATGGCCTTGGGATCGGTGACGACCTTCGAGCCGGTATCAAGCAGGATGTTGTTTGCCTTGAGCGTGAGGTTGACCGGCTTGCGCTGGTCGTCCGGAAGCATCGCCAGTTGCGGCGTGGCTTGGCCAAGCCTGGTACCTGTCGGCGTCGTCGTGTAATCTGCAAGGCTTGACAGGTTCTGCTGCTGCAGCGTCAGATTGGTGCCGGCCGACGCGATGATGTTCGCGGCGGCGCCGGACCAGTCATCCGGCACCGATTCGATCGTGTAGGAGCCGAAACCGCCGCCCGTGAGCAGAGAGGTGGGCAACGTGCTCGCCACACCGCCGACGCGGATCGAAGACGTCTCGCCAGGCTGCAGCTTGCCGCCGATCCGGATGGTGTCAGCCGCGGCAAGTCTCAGGCTGCCGTTGCTCTCGAATCCGTAGCCTCGGAGGTTTCCGTCGAGCTCAATCACTGCCTGCGTCGCAATGCCTTGAGTAGGCGTATGTGGACCACTGACGTCGTCCCATATCCTGCCGTTATAGATGGCAAGCGAGATCGACCCCGCCTTGCCGGCCATGACACCAGTAGCTGCGGTCTTGGCTTTGCCCGATGACGAGACATAGCCTCCGCTGGATACGTCAAGGACGCTGCTCTTCGCGAGCAAGATACTTCCGGTCGTATCGACGTAACTGTTGCCAGTTGTGCTGCTGCTCGCGCTGTCCTTATTGGTCGTAAGCGAGATGCTGCCGCCGTTGGTGAATGCAGAACCAACCGCATCGCCGGTGCCGCGACCGATGTCGTTGATGAAACGACCGCTCACGTCGATCGTACCCTCGACAAAGATGTTAGCGGCAATCACCTTGCCCGATTTGTCGGTTGGCGGCTTGAATGCGGAAGAATTGAAGTTGCCGCTGACCGCAATTCGGTCGGTCACGAGATTGACGCTGCCGCCTGCAGCCGAAACCGTTCCGGCAATATCGATCGCGCCGCCGGCGGTGATTGAGAGACTGCCGCCGGCCGCGAGATTGAGCGTGCTGTCGCTCGACAGGACAAAATCATTGGCCGTCACGGAGAGCGAGCTGAGGCCGTAGCCCGACAAGGTGTCGGCCGATAAATTCGTCGTATAGGTGCTTTGCGCGGTATAGTTGGCCGACTGCGTCGCGCCGATCTGTACGCTCGATGGCGTCGTCAGCGACAGCGAGCCCTGCAACGGCAGTTGGCCGGCGCTGATCTGGCGCTCGCCAGCCGTTGCGCCGAAATAGATCGTCCCGAGCAGCGATGGATTGATGGTCACGACATTGACGCTTCCGGCGTCATGTCCCTCGGTATAACCGGGTGAATCAATCTGCGTCTGCGTTGACCAGGTTTCGGTGACGCCCCAGCGCGCATGCTTGACCGTGAACTGGCCCGCGATCCCCAGAAAGGTCATGTTCGGGTCGGCGTTGGCCATGCTGTAGATGCGGCCGTCGCTGCCGATCAGATGCGTGGTGTTCACCATGCCGGGCAGGAATTTGACGCTGCCGCCCGCGACGTTCATGATCGAGCCGTCGGTCTTGACGCTGGGCGCGCCGTTAGTGGTGGTGAGCTCCGTGGAGAGGCTGATACTGCCTCCGACCGTCATCAACTGTGAGATGCTGCGCGGAACCTTGGCCACATAGCCGCTGGCGTCGGCGAGCGGCGTGCCCACCCATTTCGTGCCGTCGCTGCGGGTGCCGGAGTTGCGGATGTCGATCCACAGCATCTGGCCGTACACCGCTCCTCTTCCGTCAGCGCCCACACTGGCGTAAGGTGGCCGTTGCAACGGCATGTCGGCGAATTCCGCAAGCGGTTTGAACGAGATGACGTTGTAGCTCGCCGGCAGCTCGACATTCTGAAGGCCGGCGACGTCGATTGTTGCGCCTGGCGCGAGCAGCACGGTTTGCGGGCCATTTGAGTTGGAAGAGACGTCCGCGTTGCCTCCAACGCCAGCGGAGGACATGCCTTGGTTAAACAGGTTGGGTGCGACTTCAGTGGTCCCGTTGACTGATTTGTTGTGCAAGAACCGCTGCGCGTTGAGTGCCACCTGCGCGGATGGAGCTGAAATCAGCCCATTCGGACCAACCGCAACGTTGGTTTGCGCGGTCATCTCGACATAAGCCGGCGTAAAGCTCTGCGCACTTGTGAGCCCCGGCGCACCGTCATCGATCGGCAGGCTCGATATCACGCCATTGATGGTGACGCTGGTCGCAGCGCGAAGCAGCACCATGCTGTTACGATCAACGCTGGTATCGACCGAGATGACCCCCTGGATGAGATTGCCGGCGCTCTCCGTCAGATAGCGACCACTTGCGTCCCTTGGATTGTCGATCGTGACGGTATCGCCGTTCATGATGACAATGCCGCGAGAAGCGTCAATCAAGCCATCATGAGAGATAGCCCCGGTACCGGCCAGATAAGCGGGGCTGAATGGGTAACCAAAAGGGTCCGTCGCATCATCCGTTCTGGTACTGTACGACGACGCAAACTGCGAAATTCTAAACTCTGTGCCGCGAAACTTGATCGTCTTTCCGGAATCATCCTTTCCCAGCACATTGTCCGGCAGCTTCGAATACCCGTTCGGAACGACGTCGATCGTGCGCGCCGCGACCATGGCGACCTCGCCGCTGGGAACGGTGATCGCCCCGGAATTGTAGACATTGGCGCCGAACAGATAGACCGAACCGGGCGAACCGAGCGCGACCTGATCCGACTGGATGTTGCCGGTGATCGACGCGCCGCGCTCGACCTTGACGTCGCCGGCAATCAGCTTGGTCGTCGCACCGCCGTCCTTGTCATAGATCGAGAACGAGCTGAGATTAGCGACGCCCAGATTGAGGAAATAGGTATCGCGATCCTCTACCTTGGTGCCAAGCGGCCCGATATCGAGGCTGGAGGCGATCAGCCTGTGAACGTTGACCTGGGAGCCCGCGCCGAACACGATGCCGTTGCGGTTGATCAGGTAGACGGCGCCGGGAGCGTTGATCTGGCCGAGAATGCGGCTCGGTGCGGCGCTGGGATCCTGCACTCGGTTGAGCGCGATCCAGTCGGACGCGGATTGCCTGAAATTGACCGTGGTGTTGGCGCCGACGTTGAACGTATCCCAGTAGAGGATGCTCTTCTGCTGGGTCTGCTGGATATCGACCGAAACCTTCGAGCCGTTCGTCGTCTGCACCGGTGAATTGGCGCCGCGCCATTTGGACGCATCGGCCTTGATGCCCGCCAGCGGATCGCTCGCTGTACCGCCCGCCGGCATCAAGCCGTCCTTGACCAGTCCGTTCGGAACGGATGATGTCGCGGCCTGGGCGGCCGCGGCGGCGTCCGATTGCAGCTTGCGCATCGCGGCGAGCGCCGCTGCCGCACGGGCGAGCGAGGCCTGGGCCTGCGTTGCCGCGCCTGCAGCCTGTTGCGCGGCCTGGATCGCCGCCTCCTGCGCGGCCGCCGTCGGCACCATCGTGGTGGCACCGGGCGTCAAGCTTCGCGCATGGCCGAGACCGCCTGCAACGGACAGCGCCAGCAGGCTGACGCCACAAAGCAGCGTCCGTTCAAAGGCGCGCCGCATCCCTGGCGGCCGAACAACGATCTCGCGAGGGGGCACGCTTCAATACCTTCCGGATACAAATTCCAATCGCGCGCCCGCGATGCAGGCGAATGCGCGCGCCGCATTTACTTATCGTTTACTAACATTCATATGTCAGATTTGTAGCAATGACGGCAATTTACATAATTCGCGCCTAGCGTTTACCGCGAAAACGCGGCGCCCGCATGCGTCATGCAATAACGTATCGCTCTCGACGCTCTCTGTTATCCATTGTTATCATTGCGTTACTCCATCGGATCGACTTGTCGCGACCCGAAGCGCGATGGAACCGCTACGCGCAGCTTTCCGGATCATCCCGCTAGAGCATTTTCCGACCTGGTGGAATCGGAAGGGATTCCCTTTCGGGGCAAATCGTGA
>NZ_JBHMET010000016.1:0-18468 GCF_042430365.1 Bradyrhizobium erythrophlei | reverse complement strand
AGGCAACCAAGGTCAGCATGTGAATGTCTCCTCAGTCGGTCTACGAACGCCGCGGCGGCGGCGTGGCGTGAAGTGAATATAGAAATGGCGGCGGCGAGCTCCAACGACGGAAATGTTCAAAATGAATATTTCGTCCTTGGAGTCCTTGGAGTTCTCTCGCAGGCAGAACCCCGCAGAAGCGAATCCCGTCTAATTGGATTGAGGCAGCTAGACGCGCGACCTAGGACTGAGGATATGTGACGCGGGCAAGCTCCCGCATTCGACAGACTGACGAGAAGGGGAGATTGAGACGGTCGGCAAAAAGCGCGCATCGACCAAAACAATGGGCCAACAGATTTCCTCGCGCCAGCCGGCTCGAGCCATTTGCGCTCTACTCCTTTGGCGCAATCCAAATTCCCGGATCCGAGTTCTTGCGGATATGATCGAATAAAAAATCCATGAAGACTCTGATTTTGGCCGGCAGCCGGACGCGATTCTGGTAGGCGATATTCATCGTCAGCAGCGGCAGTTCCCAATCCGTCAAGACCGGCACGAGCTTGCCGGCTGAAATGTCATTTTGCACAATGTAGAGCGGCTGGATCAGGATGCCCAGGCCCCCGAGAGCCGCGCCACGGATCACCTGGCCGTCATTGCTGTCGAGCGTTGGCACGATGCGAACAGTCTGCTCGGCATTGCCCTTACTGAGCCGCAGCGAGTAGGGATCGTTTGCGAGGTTGTAGATCAGCATGTCGTGGCGCGCGAGGTCGGCGGGATGTTCTGGCCGGCCACGGCTCGCAAGATAGGATGGTGCTGCCGCCAGCACCCGCCGCATCTGGCCAATGCGTCGGACGATGATGTTGGAATCCGGCTCCTGCTCCCTCGTGCGGATCGCGACGTCGATGCCAGCCTCGATGAAATCAGGATAGCGGTTGGCGGCGATGATTTGAACGCTGAGGTTTGGATAGAGCGCGCGAAACGCGGGCAGCATCGGCGCCAGATAGATCATCGCGAACGACAGCGAACTCGTGATGCACAACGTCCCCTTTGGTGATACCGCTCGGTCTCTGACGGCGTCCTCAGCCTCGGCCAATTCGTTCAGGAGCGTGCTGCAACGCTGCAGAAGCTCCTGCCCTGCTTCCGTTAGCCATTGCCGGCGCGTGTTGCGCTCGATCAGCCGGACCGCAAGCCGCTCCTCCAACGCACTGAGATGGCGGCTCGCCGCGGCATTCGACATCCGCAAGGTCTCCGCGGCCCTGGAAAGGCTGCCAAGTTCGGCCGTCTTGGAGAAAACCTCGAGCTGCAGCAGGCGATCCATTTTTTCTCAAATCGGAAAAGAGACTTCCAGATTTTGCTCTTTATTTCCGAGACCCGCAAGGCAAAATGCACTCAGCACGCAAGATGGCAGGTGAGGAAATCAGGAAATGTCGAGTGCGATCAGGCACATCGTGATGTGGCGGCTGCGCGGTGAGACCGCCGAGGAGCGCGCTGCCGCCCGGTCGAAGGTCAAGACCCTGTTCGAAGGCCTGAAAGGCCGAATTGACGGCCTCACGCACATCGAAGTCGGCGTCGATGTCAGCAATATCGACTACGCTTGCGACGTCGTTCTGGTCTCCGAATTCGCCGACAGCGCCGCGCTGAAGGCGTATGCGACCCATCCGGAGCACCTGCGCGTTCGTGAAGAGCTTGGCGACCTGCGGATCGGGCGCTTCCAGGTCGACTACCCCATCGAAAAGGCCGGCGCATGATTGGGTCGTTTACCTTCGAAAATCTGCCTTGCCGCGTCGTGTTCGGCAGCGGAACGATCGGTGTGGCCAAGGCTGAGATCGAGCGGCTCGGCGGCAAGCGCGCCCTGGTGCTGACCACGCCGCAGCAGGAGGGACAAGGCAAGGACCTCGGCTCAGCCCTTGGATCGCTCTATGCCGGTATCTTCGCCGGGGCCACCATGCATACGCCCGTCGAGGTGACCGAAAAGGCGATCGCAGCGATGCTGGCCTGCGACGCCGACTGCGTCGTATCGCTCGGCGGCGGCTCGACCACCGGACTGGGCAAGGCGCTGGCCTTGCGCACCGGCGTCAACCAGCTCTGCATTCCCACGACCTATGCTGGCTCGGAGATGACGCCGATTCTCGGCCAGACTAAGGACGGGCTCAAGACCACGGTGCACGACGCCGCCGTGCTGCCGGAAACCGTGATCTACGACGTCGACCTGACGCTGACGCTTCCGGTGAGTTTGGCGGCGACCTCCGGCATCAACGCGATCGCGCATGCGGTGGAGGCGCTGTACGCGCGCGATGCCAATCCTGTGACCTCGCTGATGGCAGAAGAGGGCATTCGTGCGCTTGCGCGGGCGCTGCCCGCCATTGCCGCGAAGAGTGATGACCGCGAGGCTCGCACCGAGGCGCTTTACGGCGCTTGGCTGTGCGCGGTCTGCCTTGGCACCGTCGGCATGGCACTGCATCACAAGCTTTGCCACACGCTCGGAGGCACGTTCGATCTCCCGCATGCCGAGACGCACACCATCGTGCTGCCGCATGCGTTGGCCTACAACGCGCCGGCGGCTCCTGAAGCGATGGGGCGGATTTCGCGTGCGACCGGCGCAGCCGATGCGGCGCGCGGCCTCTACGATCTCGCCAAGCGGCTCAACGCAAACCTGGCGTTACGCGACATCGGCATGCCCGAGGACGGCATTGACAAGGCTGCGGATCTGGCGGTGACCAACGCCTATTGGAATCCCCGTCCCCTCGAACGCAACGCCATTCGCGACCTCATCGCGCGCGCCTGGGCGGGTGAGCCACCTATCACAGCAAAAGCGGCGGCTTGATCGAATGCGCCGCACCCTCATCAAATCGGCAATGGTCATCAGCATGGACGCCGGGATTGGCGATCTCAGTGCCGGCGACGTATTGGTTGAGAATGGCCGGATTGCGGAGGTGCGTCCCGGCATCGACCTCGGCAGCGGCGCCGCCGAGACCGAGATCATTGATGGTCGGGGACGTATCATCATTCCCGGCCTGATCAACGCGCACATGCACACCTGGCAGACGGCGTTGCGCGGCTTCGCGGCGAACTGGACCCTGCTCGAATACTTCCGCCGGATGCATGCGGGGTTGGCGACCATGTTCCGGCCCGACGACATCTACATCGCCACCCTCGTCGGCGCGCTGAACCAGATCAATTGCGGCGCCACCACGCTGGTCGACTGGTGCCACAACAACCCGACGCCGGCTCATACCGACGCGGCCGTGCGCGGCCTGATCGAAAGCGGCATCCGCGCCGCCTTCTTCCACGGCTCGCCGAAGCCGGAACCAAAGCCGGGCGAGCCGCACTTCTCGGAAATGCCGCACCCACGTCACGAGGTCGAACGTCTTCTGGCCGGCCCACTGGCCGATCGCAACGGGCTCGTCACGCTCGGGCTTGCCGTCCTCGGCCCGCATTATTCGACGCTCGACGTGGCCTTGCACGATTTCCGCCTCGCACGGGAGTTCAACCTGATCGCCTCGATGCATCAGGGCGGCGGTCCGGCGAAAACGCCTGGTGGCTGGGAGAAGCTGATCGAGGCCGGGCTGGTCGGCCCCGGTGTCAATATCGTCCATGGCAACGACCTGCCCGACGATCTGTTACCGCGGCTTGTCGATCTCGGCGTATCGTTCTCCGTGACGCCTGAGAACGAGATGATCCAGGGGCACGGCTTTCCTATCACAGGACGCCTGCTGAAACGCGGTGTGCGCCCCTCGATAGGCATCGACTTGGAATCCGTGTTGCCCGGCGATCTCTTCTCCGCCGCGCGCGTCGCGCTCTCGATGCAGCGAGCGCTTGACAACGCAGACATGCGCAAGAGCGAGGGCACGATTCCCGCAACGACAACCATCCCAGCGCGCGAGGCTCTGCGCTGGATCACCACCGAGGGTGCGCGCATGCTCGGCCGCGAGGACCAGATCGGCTCGCTGACGCCGGGAAAACTCGCCGATCTCGTGGTCGTCAACGCGAGCGATCTCAACCTCTTCCCGGTGCATGACCCCGTCTCGACCGTGGTGATGCAGACAAGCCTCGCCAATATCGAGGCCGTCATGATCGGCGGCGTCTGGAAGAAGCGGAACGGCCGGCTTCTGGTCGATGGGCTCGAGCAGAAGAAGGAACTGCTCGCGCAATCAGGCCAGCGGTTGGTTCATGACATCGAATAACGAGGGCACGCCGCATGATGCGGCCAAACGGACAAGAAAACATGACAGAGACTCTAAAAAACGTCGCCTTCATCGGAATCGGCAAGATGGGTCTGCCGATGTCCATACTTGTCGCCAAGGCCGGTTACGCCGTGACGGCCTTCGATCAGAGTGTGGCGCGGCTCAACGAGGCGCGCGCGCAAGGCATCGCCGTCGCGGATTCTCCAGCCGACGCTGTCAATGGCCGCCCCGTGGTCATCAGCTCTCTCCCTAACGATGCCGCGCTGCAGGCCGTGATGCTCGGCACGACCGGTCTCATCAGCGCGATAGCGCCGAAGTCGGTTCTGATCGAGACGAGCACCGTCAGCGCCGAGGCCTCGGCCGAGGTCGACGCGGCCGCGCAAGCGCGCGGGGTCACGTATCTGCGCGCTCCCATCTCCGGAAATGCAAGCATCGCTCATACCGGCGCGCTGACATGCTTCGTTTCTGGTCCCAAGGACGCTTTCGAACGTGTCAAGCCGCTGTTCGCAAGCTTCACCCGCGCGCAGACGTATCTTGGATCAAGCGAGGAAGCGCGCTACGCAAAACTCGCGGTTAATCTGATGATCGCGGTTTCGGCCGCCGTGATGGCCGAGAGCCTCGCGTTGGCGCGCAAGGGCGGCATCGCCTGGCAGGACATTTTGAAGGTGCTGGACGAGAGCGCGGTGGCCTCTCCCATGGTCAAATACAAAACCGCGCCGCTGCGAACCCGCGACTTCGAGTCGACGTTCTCCTGCATGCAGATGGCAAAGGATCTCGACCTCATCCTCGGCGCGGGCCATGCCGTCGGCGTGCCGCTGCAGCTCGCGGCGCAGGTGCGCGAGACCTATGGCTCCATCATTGCGCAGGGCGACGGCGAGACTGACTTCATCGCGACCGTGAAGCATCTCGAAAGACTGTCTGGTCTTGATGAACCAAAGCTCTGATCGACGGAGGCTCCTTTGCGCAATTTCAACGAAAACACGATCACGGATGCAGTTCTGGATCGGATCGCGGGCGCGCCTGATCCACGGATCAAACAGGTCAGCGAGGCGCTGGTGCGCCACCTTCACGCCTTCGTGCGCGAGATACGCCCGACACAGAAGGAATGGGAATTCGGCATCGACTTCCTGACCCGCACAGGCCACATGTGCGACGACAAGCGTCAGGAGTTCATCCTGCTGTCGGATACGCTCGGCGTTTCCATGCTGGTCGACGCGATCAACCATCCTGTGCCGGAAGGTGCCACCGAAACGACCGTGCTCGGACCGTTTTTCGTCGAGGCCGCCCCCGAGAGGCAGAACGGCGACGACATTTCCGGCTCGATGGAAGGCGATCCGATGCTCGTCACCGGCACGGTCTCGACCGTGGACGGCCAACCGCTGGCGGGCGCCGTGGTCGACGTCTGGCATTCCGACAATGACGGCTATTACGACGTGCAGCAACTCGATGAGATCGGCGATCTGGCGATGCGCGCACGGTTTCGCGCCGACGGCGATGGCCGCTTCCATTTCTGGTCGATCAAGCCGGCGGCCTACCCGATCCCGCATGACGGACCGGTCGGCGAAATGCTGGAAGCCCAGGGGCGTCATCCCTGGCGACCCGCACACGTCCACTTCATGATCTCGGCACCGGGCGCCGAGCAGCTTGTGACGCATGTGTTCGTAGCCGGCGACAAATATCTCGACTCCGATGTGGTGTTTGGCGTCAAGGACAGCCTGATCCGCAACTTCGTGCGCTGCCCGCCCGGTCGTGCGCCGGATGGTCGCATGGTGGATACCGCATACTATCATCTCACCTATGACTTCGGCCTGAAGCAGGTTGCGAGCAGCGTACAAGCGGCTTGAGTCGGAAGCACGAACGGACTGGTAAGAGTCTGCACGACGATGCTGGGGAGAGACGATGGAACCACGGGTCAACATAGCCGCATTGGCCGAACGCCTCGCAAGCGTGATCGGCCCGCGTGCGAGCGTGGCGAGGGGCGTGCTGGATCAGCATGGCGAGAGCGAATCCTATTATCGCGCGCTGCCACCCGACATCGTCGTCTTCCCGGAGACGACGCAAGAGGTCGCTGAGATCGTCAAGCTTTGCGCCGACGCGGTCATGCCGATCGTCCCGTTCGGCGCCGGCACCTCGCTGGAGGGTAACGCGGCCTCCGTCGCGGGTGGCGTCTGCTTCGACTTCGCGCGCATGAACAAGGTTCTGACGGTGCATGACAGCGACATGAATGTCGTTGTTCAGCCCGGCATCTCGCGAAAGCAGCTCAACGCAGAGCTCCGCGGCACCGGCCTGTTCTTCCCGATCGATCCCGGAGCAGATGCATCGATCGGTGGCATGAGCTCGACGCGAGCGTCCGGCACGATGGCGGTGCGCTACGGCACCATGAAGGATAACGTCATGGCGCTTGAAGTGGTGCTGGCGGACGGGCGCGTGATCCGCACCGGCAAGCGGGCACGCAAATCCTCTGCCGGCTATGACCTGACACGACTGTTCGTCGGCGCGGAAGGCACGCTCGGCGTCATCACCGAGATCACGCTGAAACTGCATCCACTGCCCCAGGCGATCTCGGCCGCGGTCTGTAGCTTCGACAGCTTGCACAATGCGGTCGATACCGCGATCGCGGTTATCCAGGCGGCCATTCCTGTGGCCCGCATCGAGCTCCTCGACCACGTCATGATGCGCGGCATCAATGCCTACTCTAAGCTCGGCTATCGCGAGGCGCCGACGCTGTTCTTCGAATTTCACGGCTCGGAGACGGCTGTCGCCGAACAGGCCGAGCTGGCACAGGCCATCGCAGCCGAATTTGGCGGCCGCGGCTTCGAATGGGCGAAGGCGCCGGAAGACCGCAGCCGGCTCTGGCACGCCCGCGACAATACGCTCTATGCCGGCCTCGGCCTGCGGCCCGGCGCGCGCGCCGTCATCACCGATGTCTGCGTGCCGATCTCGCGGCTCGCGGAGTGCCTCACCGACACGCGAAAGGATGCGGATGCTCACGGCTTTACCGCGCCGATCGTCGGCCATGTCGGCGACGGCAATTTCCACATGCTCATCCTCGTGGATCCCGCAAAGCCCGCTGAGATCGACGGCGCCAAGGCGCTTCAGGCCCGCATGGTTGCCCGCGCCATCGCGATGGACGGCACATGCACGGGCGAGCATGGCATCGGGCTCGGCAAGATCGACTTTCTCGCCGACGAGCTGGGCGAGGCTGTCGATGTGATGCGGTCAATCAAATCGGCCCTCGATCCAAACGGATTGATGAATCCCGGAAAGATCTTTGCGGGAGTTCGCACATGAGCTCGCCTCTGCGGATGCCCAGCCGGGACACCGCACCGCCGCTACTGGAGCTGCGTGGCATCAGCAAGAAGTTTCCTGGCGTCAAGGCGCTGGATGACGTGTCCTTTGCCGTCTACCCCGGCGAAGTTCACATGCTCCTGGGCGAGAACGGGGCCGGCAAATCGAGCCTGATGAAGGTGTTGTGCGGCGCCTATAGCGCCGACGCGGGCGAGTTCTACTACAAGGGCGAGAAGGTCTCGATCAATTCGACCGCGGATGCGCAGGAGCTCGGCATTGCCGTGATCTTCCAGGAATTCTCGCTCGTCCCTTTCCTCGACATCGCACGGAACATCTTCCTCGGTCGCGAGCCGAAAGGCCGCATCCCCGGCACCATCGGCCGCCGCAAGATCCTTGCCGAGGCGAAGCGCGTGCTGGATACGATCGGCTTCGACATCGACCCCTCGATCACGGTCGGCAAGCTCGGCGTCGCACAGCAGCAGATGGTCGAGATCGCGAAAGCGATCAGCCAGAATGCGCGCATCCTGGTCATGGACGAGCCGACCGCAGCGCTCTCCGACCGCGAGACCGAACTGCTGTTTGCCCTGATCGCGCGGCTGAAAGCCGACGGCGTTTCCATCGTCTACATCTCGCACCGCATGGCCGAGGTGTTCGCGCTCGGTGACCGCATCACCGTCCTGCGCGACGGCCGCCGCGTCGACGGCGTTCGCCCGGCCGACGTCACCCCCGACCAGCTCGTCCGCATGATGGTCGGGCGCACCGTCGACATGACTTACCCGCGCAAATTCGCCGACCAGCCCGGCGAGATGCTGCTGCAGGTGAGGGGCCTGACTTCGCCGACCGGCATCTCCGACATCAATATCGAGGTGCGCCGGGGCGAGATCGTCGGCTTGTGTGGATTGGTCGGTTCGGGCCGCAGCGAGGTCGCGCGAGCGATCTTCGGCGCGGATCCCGTGAGTGGCGGCGAGATCATCTTCAACGGCAAGCCTATCTCCGGCGAACCCGACGTCGCGGCGCGCCGCGGCATCGCGCTGATCCCGGAGAGCCGCAAGAGCGAGGGGCTCGCGCTGCTCCGCTCCGTCGGCGACAATCTCGTGGTGTCGGCGCTGAAGAAGCTGTTTCCCGCCGGACTGTTCGATCCCCGCGGCGCGCAGCGCACCGCCGGCAACCTGATCCGGCAGCTCCGGATCGCAACCCCGAGCGCGCGCCAGATCGTCGGGCTCCTGTCCGGCGGCAATCAGCAGAAGGTCGTGATCGGCAAATGGCTCGCGGCCGGCGCAAAGCTCTTCATCTTCGACGAGCCGACGCGCGGCATCGACATCGGTGCCAAGTCCGAAATCTTCGCGCTGATCGATCGCCTCGTCGCCGAAGGTGCTGCCGCGCTGATGATCTCATCGGAGCAGGTGGAAATCTGCCATGTCTGTGACCGCGCCTACGTTATGCGCGAGGGGCGAATCGCTGGACACCTGACGCGCAATGAGCTGACGGAGGAAAACATCGTGCGATTGGGGATGCATCATGCCTGAGACCGCGGTCGTTTCCCGTCCCAATCCGCTCCGACGCATTCCTGGCGTTGCCATTGTGCTGGCTGCACTGATCCTGCTGTTTGGCGCGATCGCCCCGGGCTTCCTCTCGGCTGCCAACCTCTCTAACGTGCTGGTGCAGTCTACTATCTTGACCATGCTGGCGCTGCCGATGACCCTGATCATCATGACCGAGGGGCTCGACCTCTCGATGGGTGCCGTCCTCACGCTCACTTCGCTTTGCGTGGCCATCGTGTCGGTCGCAACCAAATCGACGCTGCTGGGCTTCAGCGCCGCGGTGCTGGTTGGTGTGGCCTTCGGTACGGTCAACGGCTGGCTGGTCGCGATCCTCGGGATCCCGCCCTTTGTTGCAACGCTCGGCACTCTCGGCGTAGCACAGGGTCTGTCGCTGATCGTCTCCGACGGCCAGAGTGTCGTCGGCATTCCCCACAGCGTACGTGACATCTACTCATCGACGCTCCTGAACGTGCCGGTGCCAATCTTGGTGGCGCTCGTGACCTACGCCGCCTTTCACGCTCTGCTCTACCACACGCGCTTCGGCACCTACATCTTCGCGCTCGGGGGCAATCGCGAGGCGCTGAAATATGCCGGCCTCTCACAAAACAAGCTCCTGATCGCGGTCTATGCGCTCGGCGGCGCCATGGCCGGCGTCGCGGGCCTGCTGATGACCGCGCGCATGAATTCGGGGCACCCAACCGCAGGCTTCGGACTTGAGTTCGATGCGATCGCGGCGGTGGCGGTCGGCGGCACCTCGTTCGAGCGCGGCAATGGCTGGCTGCTCGGCACCGTGCTCGGCGTCATCGCCGTTGGTGTGCTGCGCAACGGGCTCAATTTGATCTCGCTTCCGTCTTCGGTGCAGGTCGCAAGCGTTGGCTTTCTTGTCATCGCCGCACTGTTCCTGGATGGCCTTCGGAGCCGGTCATGACTGGCATCGCCAAAGAGGCGATATCGTCGCGCCGCTCCTTGCTCTCACAGGACGCGATCCAACTCTTCTACCGTCTGCTGGCGGCGCTCCTGATCTGCGCGGCGCTGACCTTCCTGAGCGACTCTTTTCTGAACCTCGGCAACATCCTCAACGTGCTGCGGCAGGCGAGCCTGACTTTCTTCATCGCCTCCGGTCTGACATTGGTGGTGCTGACCGCTGGCCTTGACCTCTCGGTGGGCGCGAATGTCGCGCTGTCCGCCTGTCTTGCCGGCACCGTGATCCACCAGACGGGCTCGCCGGTGCTCGGAATCCTTACAGGCCTTGCTTGCGGCGGTATCGTTGGCCTTCTCAACGGCATCATGGTGACCACGCTTCGCATCCCGTCCTTTATTGCTACCTACGGCATGCTCTGGGTCCTGAGCGGCCTGACCTACTGGTACATGGCCGGCGACACCCTCCACGGCTTCCCCGCCGGCTTCCGCCAGATCGGCAGCGGCTATCTGTTCGGCCTACCGATCCCGGTCTATTTGCTGCTGATCTTTCTCGCGATCGGCACGTTGTTCGCGCAGCGCACGATCTGGGGCCAGGAGATCTATGCGATCGGCGCCAATCCGGTCGCGGCCCGGCTCTCCGGCATTCCGGTCGCAAGGCGCCTGCTGCTCGTCTACGCCGTCTCCGGCATCATGGCGGGCCTGGCTTCGATCATCTTCCTGTCGCGGCTCAATTCAGCGGAGGCCGATATCGGCGAGAGCCTGACGTTGCCTGCAATCGCGGCCGTGCTGATCGGCGGCACCTCACTGTTCGGCGGCGTCGGCACCGTATTCGGCACCTTCGTCGGCGCGCTGATCCTGACGCTGGTGTTGAACGGCATGAACCTTTTGTCCGTCAACGCCAACTGGCAGCCGCTCGTCACCGGCATCATCGTCATTCTCGCGGTCTGGCTCGACATGAAGACGCGACGGCGCACGCAATGAGCTTTCATCCAATCCAACAACCAGAATGAGGGATGGAGATAACATGAGACACCAAAGACCGGTCTGCCGGGCACTGCCGCTCTTGATTGCTGCTGCGTTCTCGACGCAAGCCCACGCCGATGGTGAAACGATCGCCGTTTTCACGAAGAACCAGACGAATCCCTACTTCCAGACCGTCCGCGTCGGAGCTGATGTGGCAGCAAAGTCGCTCAACGCCAAGACGCTGCAATATATCCCGACCAAGCCGGACTCGATCCCCGAGCAGCTCAGCCAGATCGAGGACGTCGTGGTGAAGAAGCCGAACGCCATCGTTTTCATTCCCGTCGACTATAAGGCAATGGTGCCGGGCGTAGAGAAGATCAATGACGCAAAGATCCCCATCGTCAACATCACGGACCGCTCGGCGGGCGGTAAGTTCGTATCCTTTGTAGGCGCCGACGACTATAGCCTCGGGCTCGAAACCGCACGCTATCTGCTCAAGACACTCGGTGGCAAAGGCAACTTCGTCATTATCGAAGGCGTCAAGGGCTCGTTGACCAATATTGACCGCGTCCGCGGCTTCAAGGACGCTCTGAAGGAAAATCCGGGTGCAAAGCTGGTGGCGTCGCAGCCTGGCAACTACCAGCGCCTCCAAGCGCTCCAGGTGATGGAGAACCTGATGCAATCCAATTCTCAGATCGACGGCGTGCTCGCTGCCAATGATGCCATGGCGATCGGCGCGATCGAAGCGCTGGAGGCCGCCAACCGCAAGGCGCAGGTGGTCGGCATCAACGGCACCAAAGAGGCCATCGATGCCATCAAGTCCGGCAAGCTGCTCGCGAGCGGCGACTATAATGGCTTCGCGCAGGGCTGCCTCGGTACGATGATGGCGATCCGTACTCTTCGCGACCAGCCCGTCATCAACGAGATCGTGTTAAAACCAACCGTCGTCACCAAGGACAACTTCCAGCCCCTCGACGTGCCGCTGGAACAACGGGCCTGTCCGACCTTCGAGCAGGCCGGCAAGCTCGGCAGCAAGTAAGCTCCCACACGCTTATCAAACCCAGCCACGGCCGTTCGCGACCGGGATCATTGTTCTTCTGGCCGTGCTTATCGACCGCATGTCGAACCGCCGCCAAGGCTGACAGCCAGCAATGCTCCATCAACCCGGCTGCGCCACGCGCGGCGGAGAGGAAGACATGTCCAAAGCACCCGCACTCGCACTCAACCATGTGGGCATCACTGTGCCCGACATCTTCGGAGCCATCGACTGGTACGTGAAGGTGTTCGGTGCATCTCACATCATGGGGCCGAGGCTGCTCGCGGCAGCAGAGAAGGCCACACATGAGACACCCGGCATCTTCGGCCGCCGGTTCAGGAAGGCCTACCAGGCGCATCTGCTGCTCGCCAACAGCGTGGGGCTCGAACTCTTCCAGTTCATCGACCCGCCGGTGGAGACACCGGAGGAGAACATGCCTTACTGGATCAGGGGCCCTTTCCACATCGCGCTCACCTGTGCCGATGTCGACGGGCTCGTGGCCAAGATCATCGCGAATGGCGGCAAGGCGCGCAACGCGCCGATCGACTTCGTTCCCGGCCGACCCTGGCGTCTTTGCTACTGCGAGGACCCATGGGGGAACGTTGTCGAGATCATGTCCGCGAGCTACGCGGAAATGTTCGGGAACTGGCCGCAGCCGGGCATGACCGAGCAACCCATCTTCGTCGAGCGGCCGAAAGCCTGAGATCCGAAAACTCCAGTGCGGTTCACATCGTGGTTGCGGCCTCAGGCACGAGCCACGCCGTACATCAGCAACTTGAGCAGATCCTTTCCGGATACTTAAGGGCCGACCAGATTCAAATGAAAGTACCGGGTTTCCTGACATGCGCCTACGTCGCCAAACCGTCGCGCGGCTGAATCGCCGCTGTGGACGCCACTGCTTCTGTCTCCGCCAAATCGTCGAGGATGGAAAGCGCCCGATCGTAAAGCGTCTTGCCGGTCTTGGTCAGCGAGAGCCGCCGCGAGCTGCGGTTGAGCAGCCGGGCGCCGAGCGCCCCCTCGAGCTCGTTCACATAACGGGTCACATTGGACGGAGAGGTCTCCAGCTTTCAGCGGCACGGGTAAAACTGCCCCGCCCGGCTACCGCGGTGCACACCTCAAACGCTCGAAGGCAGTCGATTTTCCACCCGATCGTTCATAAAAACTGAATGATCTAACCAGCTTCTGTGCCTTCTTCCAAGTCCGGCGAACGAGAGCCATGGACATGACCCAGCGGATCGGACGTCTTCAGGACAAGGTAGCCATCATCACCGGCGCAAGCTCGGGCATCGGCCAAGCCACCGCCAAGCTGTTCGCCACCGAAGGTGCAAAGGTGGTGGTCGGCGGCACCGGCGCGAGAACGAAATCGCAAGCCTCGTCGCCGACATCAAGGCCGGCAGCGGCAATGGTGTCGCACTCGCCCTGGGTTCTGACTGCTACCTAAAAAATGCCCACGGAAGACGACCCGCAGCAAGTGGAAGCCTGCATGTTCAACCCGGGAGGCAGGAGGCCCAACCCAGCGTAGTCCACCCTTTTGCTTGACGTAGGCGCTAATGTTAGCCTCCACAGCCCGGGAGGGCGTCGTGGATCAGATGACGGACTACGAGCTGCTTCGGATCATCAACTTCCTGGAGCAAATCCGCGCTCCATATGATCAGCTGCATGCCGCCAGTCCGGATCCGGTCTGGAATATCGTCCTATTTCTGATTAAGAGCCATCTGCGTGGCGACCTGGTCACCAAATCGTCTCTGGCGTCTGTCGCACAAATTCCTTTCGCCAGCGCAATGCGGCGCATCCATCGGCTGATCGAAGATGGATACATCGAGCAATACAGCCGTAATTCCAGGGGCAGGTCCTTCTACCTTGCGCCGAGCCGACGGCTGAAGTCGAACTTCACCTCCTATGCCATGAAAGTGAAGGTGCTGCTCGCCGAGACCTTCGGCCTTGGCAAGGGCAGCGCCAAACCCGACGACTACTATTTTGGTGGGGCCTATATGGTCGATCAGATCATCCCGCCGCTGAAGATCATGGAAAGCCGACTGCGGCCGACGCAGGAGCTTCGCTTTCTGCTGCACGATGACAATTATTTCGCCTCAATGCGCAACATGTGGTCGGACTTCCGTTCGAAGTTGGCCTCGCGGAAGAATTTTACGCTTCTCCCTTTGCCTGAGCTGCACCAGGAGCTGTTCAGAAATGCTACGCGCAAGGAGAGCGAGTATGACGTCATATGCATCAATATGCCGTGGCTCGGCGAGGCCGTTAAGGATGGCATCGCTCAGCCACTCGACGAATTTCTTGCTGACAGCGGCATGAACCCGCTCGATTTCCATCCCAACATCTGGTCGACCGGACATTGGAACAACCAACAGTACGGAGTCCCGATCTACTGCACAATCGAAACGCTAGCGATTCGCAAGGATCTCTTCGAGGCGAACAAGCTGCATGCTCCGACAACGTTCGAGAATGTGATCGAGGCGGCCAAGTATCTTCACCAGCCGAAACGCGGCATGCAAGGCATCGTCTGGAACGCCGCCAAAGGAATGCCGATTGCCCATACTTTCATGTTCCTCATAGGATCCTGTGGGACGCCGATCATCAACGTACCGATGTTGGGAGTCGCGTTCGACTACAGCCACATGTCCGGCGAGATGTACCGTCCGAAGATTATGAGCGAGGCCGGGATGCGCACACTCGACTATATGCGCCAGTTACTCGCGGTGTCTCCACCTGACATCCTTGTGATGGATTGGAACCGCGCTCTCGAGTTTTTCATGCTAGGACGCGCGGCGATGATTTACTGCTGGACGATGCGCGCGTCACGCTTCGAGTACGATATCCGCTCGGTCGTCAAGCGCAACGTCGAATACCTTCCGCATCCGCATGGCCCAAGGGGCCCGACAATAAGCCCCGTCGGCGGCTTCTTGCTCGGCATTCCGGCTCGCCTGCCCCCAGAACGTTCGAAGTTGGCCTTCGAAGCCATTTCCTGGATGGCCTCGCCGGCGGCGATGAAGGAGCACGTCAAGAATGGCATTCCGGTCGCGCCACGCTTCAGCGTCACTGCCGACCCGGAAGCCAACGCGGCTACCCCAATTGTGCGTTTTGTGGACCGGTTGGCCAAGCAAAACAAGCTGCGCACCTGGCAGCGCCCACCCGTCCCCGAATACTTCGTGATGGAGCAGATCATCGGCGAAGAGATTTTTGCAGCGCTCAGCAGCCAAATCGCGGATCGCGAGGCTCTTGAACGTTGTCAGAACCGCATCGACAGGATAATGCGCGGGGCCGGACGCTATTGACCGTTCGTCACGCCGACAGCGGCGCGACTCCCGAAGGCTCAAGCAAGACTCTCATTGTGAAAACTCTTCGCGATCGATCCGCATATCCGTCTCATGACGATGGTGAGCAAGCGCAAAGCGTGAACGTCGCCATAGTCGAGCCGCCGCCCCACCGCCCCCGAATTATCAAAATGAATAACTTTTGGGATGCCTCGGGGCGCATGCTTGGCCAATATCGGCGAGAGAAGCGGGCGAGCGGTGGCCGTTCGGAAACGGGGCGGGCCGCACTTCGCCTTGATGAAAGTGTAGCGCCGCATTTAAGGAGGATCAGGTATGGAACTCGAAGGGAAAGTCGCAGTCGTCACGGGAGCCGGGCGCGGAATCGGTACGGGCATAGCCACAGTTATGGCCAAGCATGGGGCTGACCTAGTGCTGACGGATCGCGATATTGCTGGCGCCGAGGAGACGGCGACCCAAATCCGCAGGAGCGGCAGGAAGGTTATCGTTCTCCAGCACGACGTGACGTCCTGGGACTCGACGCAAGCCGTAGCCAAGACGGCGATTAAGGAATTCGGCCGCGTCGACATCTTGGTGACAAACGCGGGGGTCTCGAAGAGCGTACCGTTCGCCGAACTAACGGCGGAGGAGTGGGACCGCGTGAACGACGTGAATGCGAAGGGCGTGTTTCTGTCGTGCCGAGCTTTCGTGCCCCACATGATTGAGAATAAGTACGGCAAGATCATCAACATTTCATCGATGGTGGGCAAGGAAGCAATCCCGTTCTTCGCGCATTACTGCGCTTCAAAATTCGCCGTAATCGGTCTGACGCAATCGATGGCCAAGGAGCTCGCGCCGCACAACATCAACGTCAACGCGGTTTGCCCAGGCATCGTGCGGACACCGCTGTGGGATCCATTGCTGCAGCAACTTTCGGTCAACAAGAACATCACGCAGAAGGAGGCCTGGGAGGAGTTCGTGGACGGCATTCCGTTCAAGCGTCCGCAGTCGCCGGAGGACATCGGCGAAGCGGTCGCATTCCTTGCGTCGGACCGTGCCCGTAATATCACGGCGAGCGCCGCAAACGTGTCTGGTGGCCAGATGATCTGGTGAGCGGCCAAGGAGCGGAGGCGGTGTCTATGACACCACCTCCCCACGGGGCGGTCGCGAAGGAAGAAAACGTTGGCAATCCGGCGGGAGTAGGAAGTCGTCGCTCTTTGGAGCCGAATGTGGTGGCACTGCCAGCGGCCGGTGGATGCCATTTCTTCATCACTGCGCCCGGCTATCGGCAGCTCACGACGCAGATCCACATCGACGGCGACAAACATCTGCACGCGACTTCGCGTTCGGGACCCGCGATGACCTGATCCCGCCGGCCGAGCGCGTCGCTGACGCGGCCGCGACCCATAAGGCGGGCTCAACTGCAGTTCGTGCGCATCGGCTTCCATTTCGGGATTACGAAGTCGCTGGAGCGCCCGCGACGGTGGTCCATCGCGAGCACACGGTGGCCGCCTGAGGCGCCGGCTGCAAAAAGGAGGTGCTGCGCGGCAGCTGTATACAAAGCGTTGATCGCGGCCGGAACAACCGCTATTTCGTCAGGGCGTCGATCATTGACGCAGTCAGGAGGTGACGACGACTATCTTGCCTCCTGCAGAGTTTTCTTCCATGGAGCGATGGGCTTCGGCGATCTGATCGAGATGAAAGACCCGTCCTATGTGGACGTGAAGAGTGCCTGCTTCAACCTGCTTTATACTAATCCTCAATTTGATCGACCGATATAGGCCCAATCGCGGAGCGCGATTGACATGATCTTCCACGACTGGGCGATGAGGGTGTTCCAAGCGTAACAGCAGTGATCGACGACGTCATCGTAGGCTTTGAAGACGCGGTGACAGCATTTTGGCGCATGAACTGCCAGATGCTCTCCTGGCTGTTCAGCGCGGGACGAACGCAGCGGCAAATGGCATCAGCGAGACGTTGTGCGGGACCTTCAGCTCCTTCGCTCCGTGCATTCCGGACCTGATCAAGGATGACGATGCGTGGGCACCAGGGCTGACCTTGCTGGCAATCTCGGCGAGATGACGCTGCATGGCTTGGCTGTTGCAGAAGAGCAGCACCAAAGCCGCGCCGGTTTCGAGCGCAGGGCACACGGCACCGAACAGGTACGTCGAATGCGTACGTTGATCGTGGGCAGCACGCGGCCGCGATCCCTTTCTGGCCCAGCGATAGGTGAGCAGGCGATAGAGGACAGGCTCCCTGCCGGCATCTACGCTCACAAGGGGTTTGGTCACAAGGCTCATCACGCATTCGATCGCATCGTCGTGACCTATGTCGTCCCCGCATGCGACCGAAGCGGCGGACGCGAGGCTGAAGCTTGTTCGGAAGACCGAAAGGCGACGCAGGACGGCCTATTCGGTGATCGACAGAAGCTGATAGCTCCATTCCAGCATCGCTGACAGCGTTTGATGGCGCGGCGCCGCAGTTCGTCGCCCGCGAGAGAGCAGAGTGAGATTGTCATCAAATCGGGCGGCGAGTTCGTGCAATCCGAGGCGCGGCCCTCTGGCAGCGGCCGGCTCGATCCCCAGTGCCAACTCATCGAGCTTGCGAGCGATCTGACGAGTGTCGGCGACTTGATCTTCCGACAACGATTGGACGTCGCCGTTTGCCATAGCGCGCTCGACGAACAGTAGTTCGCTGGCCGAAAACGACATGGCCTGGACTCGGGTGAGCCCTTGCGGTCCTCATAGGGCTCCAACGCAGATAGTCGATGCACCCATTCTCCGTCGACGTCGATCGGCTCTTGGCTGGTGGCGAGGATGTACGGCGCGACATTCGTGGACCTCGCGCCGATTACCGACGCTGGACTCATACCGAGCACGGTTGCGAGCGCACTCAACCTGTCACTTGCGCCGCAGGACCCCACTGTCGTCCTTGGCAAACAACCTGAGGGAGGCGGATGCGCTCCGCGAGCACGTCGTTGGCGACGTTGCAACCCTGTTGGGTCGCCTGCTGTGCGACACTGTCGATGAGCGGCGGCGCGGTCGCCGCTGTGTCAACTGACGCACGTGCGTTGTGTTCGGCGCTCTCAATGTGTCGGATGACACATGACTGACACGGGATTCGCTTCTGCAGGGTTCTGCCTGCGAGAGAACTCCAAGGACGAAATATTCATTTTGAACATCTCCGTCGTTGGAGCTCGCCGCCGCCATTTCTATATTCGCTTCACGCCACGACGCCGCCGCGGCGTTCGTAGACCGACTGAGGAGACATTCACATGCTGACCTTGGTTGCCT
>NZ_JBHMET010000015.1:0-11714 GCF_042430365.1 Bradyrhizobium erythrophlei | reverse complement strand
GCGCCAGTTCTCGTAGAACATGAACACGTCCGGATCCTCCGCATCGCGATGGAAGTGGTACTCGATGCAGCCGGGCTCGCGCCGCGTGGGCTCCACGAACGAGCGCAGGAGCGCTTCCAGCTCCAGGCGCTTCTCGGGCTTGGCGTGCAGGTAGGCAACCAAGGTCAGCATGTGAATGTCTCCTCAGTCGGTCTACGAACGCCGCGGCGGCGTGGTGGCGTGAAGCAAATATAGAAATGGCGGCGGCGAGCTCCAACGACGGAGATGTTCAAAATGAATATCTCGCCGGTTGGCGGCGTGTGCGCCGGTTCACTACATTGCAAGGACACGCAGCCTCGCGTGTCCTTTTTTGAGAGTCTCATGCAATGGTGCAAGCCCCATTACCAGGATTTCCGCTTGGGCTTCGAGATCACGAGTACATCAAGAGCTGCTGACGAGTGCGCGCAGCTGCTGTTTCACGGCATCGACGCTGCGCACGACGGCATGGAGATCGACCTGTGAGACATCCAGTGTCAACTCCCGCCCGGAGAAGAAGTCTTGAGGGCAGACAAGTGGAGACTGGCGTCGTAGGGTTTTCGGTCGGTTCATGCGCGCCAGAGCACACGCAGCCAAGCACGCGCGAGGATGCGTACGGCGTGAGGATGGTCGAAGCCGCGCTGACGAGCGGCCGTGTAGATGCCGCGAGCCCAGAGATTGGTGTGGCGCGAGTTGTCGGCCAGACACGTGAGTCCTCGCCGCAAGCGGTGGTTGCAGGCTCAGCGGAAGGCCACGCAGCGCGTCATGCCCGACTCGTAGGTCACCGGCACAACGCCGGCCAGCCGCTCGTCGTTGGGGAAGCGCTCTCACACGTCGCCCAGCTCCGCGAGGAGCTGCGCGGCGCATATGCGCCCGGCGCGCGGGAACGACATGATGATCCAGCCGTCGGGCAGCGACTCGACAAAACGCTCGATACGTCGGGTGAGCAGGGCCAGTTGCGTGAGCACGGACTCCAGCACTGCCACCGAGGCCAGAACCGCGTCGCCCATCGCCGCAGTGGTGATCTCGCCGGTGTGGCCCTGTGGGGCCGCACTCAGGCGAGCCAACAACAACAACGAGGCGCTGCGACGACCGCTGTAGTGCTGGGAACGGCAAAAGCGCCCCAGCTGCGCCTCGCCCAGCGGAGCCGGCTTGGCTGGCGTTGGATAACGGCGAAGGAACGCCAAGGAAATGGGCGACTCAACGGCGGCAAAGATGCTCGCCGCACCTGGCCAGAAAGCGTCAAGCTTCGAGTTCAGTTGATTGGCTGTTGCAAGGCGCGCGGCCACCAAATCGTCACGAGCACGCACCAGAGCGCGCAAGGCGCGGATCGAGTCGGACTGCGGCGACAGGGGCGTCCAGCGATGGCCATCGTTGCGCAGGAGGTCAGCCAGCAGATAGGCATCGCTCGCATCGCACATGAGCGTCTTCTTGATCGGAGCAGCCTTGGCGTCATCGGCGGCCGGCTTCCTGTTCAACCGTGGCTAGATGGCGGTGACGGGCGCCGTGCTGCCGCTCGTGTCTATGACGATCTATCTGTGGTTCGAGCTGTCTGCGGCCAGACGCCTGGCTTCCCGATAGGCGACGTTCGACGCCGTAGCACATCCCCATCGGCCTCATCGGATGCCAAGCCGCAGCGGAACGTCGATATTTCCCTTGTGTTCCACCACCTTTGACCCCTCACCCCTCACCACAGGAAACCGCCATGACTCGCATTGACACCATCCGGGTTGCCACCGTCTACCACAGCGGCTACGGCCACACCGCCAAGCAGGCGCAGGCTGTCGCCCGCGGCGCCGGCAGCGTGCCCGGCGTCGAGAGCCTCCTCATCAGCGTCGACGAGATCGACCAGCACTGGAGCACGCTCGAAGAAGCCGACGGCATCATCTTCGGCGCGCCCACGTACATGGGCAGTGCGTCGGCCCAGTTCAAGGCGTTCATGGACGCCACTTCGCGCAACGTGTTCGCCAAGGGCGGCAAGTGGGCCAACAAGGTGGCGGCCGGCTTCACCAACGCCGCTTCACGTTCCGGCGACAAGCTGGCCACGCTGCAGCAGATCGCGGTGTTCGCCGCGCAGCATGGCATGCACTGGGTGAACCTCGGCCTCCCGCCGGGGCACAACAACTCCAAGTCCACCGAGGACACGCTCAATCGCCATGGCTTCTTCCTCGGCGCGGCGGCACAGTCCAACGCCGACGAAAGCGCCGACGTGGTGCCGCCGCTCGCGGACCTGCGCACCGCCGAGCATCTGGGCGCGCGCGTCGCCGAGGTGGCACAGCAGCTAGCTGCCGGGCGTCAGGCTCTGGCATCGCTGTGAAGAAGGCGGCTTGAGGCCACGAACCATGAACCAGACCGTTTCCTTCATCGTTCACCTGCCAGGCAAGCCCGAGCACTTCGGGCCTCTTCGGCTCAGGGCCACAAGCGAATTATCGAAGGCATTCCAAATTGTGCCTGTCACTAGATTATTGATGTCGGCGCTAATGCCGCGTTGTTTGGAGCGGAACGATGCTGCAACTCTGCGGAAACCCCCAATGTCTCTGGATGCTTGAGGAGATGGGTAGTCCCTATCAGCTAATAGAGAAGAGTACCCGCACCGACGATCTGCACAGCGTCGAATACCTAAAACTGAATCCTAGTGTCCTGAGTCGAAAGCGATGTTCTGCGGCCACCTGAAGTCGTGATTTCCAGGCTTGCGGTTCCTTTTGACCGTTGGGCTTGAACGAAGGGGATGCGCGATGTGAGACATATGCCGCTCGGCGCCGCTCCTTATACGTGTACGGTGCGAGTGTCTAGCGAGCCGCCTGCAGCTCGTAATTCTTCTAAGAGACCAATTATTTGGAACAATAGGAGGTGCGTTGTGGAGCATAAGAAAGATCGTCCCCAAAATGGGTCCTCTGTTCTCGATCAATTTGAACGCGATCACTCTCCTCTGAATCGCAATCTCGAGGAGCTGCAGTCCGAGAACATTCGATTAAAAAAAACTTTGGCCGGGCTCTACGAGACAATTCTTAGACTGGTAGTACGACTGAAGTGATAACGGCATAGTCGCGAAAATCGCGGCCTCAATCCTTTCCTTCCGATGCTGCCTAAGCGAATGCGGGTATACCGTAAGACTGTCGTTTTCAAGCCACGGCTTTGAGAAGGGATTGTCGGTAGGCCCACGGGAGCAGCTGATCGATGTCGCGATTGGGATGACCGTCGACGATTTTGGTGAGAGCTTGGGTCAAGTACGCGAGCGGATCAATTTCGTTGAGCTTACAAGTTTCGATGAGTGAAGCGATGGTCGCCCAATGCTCGGCACCGCCGTCGGAACCTGCGAACAAGGTGTTCTTCATGGAGCGCTCGACGGTGTTGTTGTCGAGCTCGATGCGGCCGTCATCAATGAAGCGCGTCAGTCCCTCCCAGCGCGACAGGGCATAGCGTATTGCTTTAGCAAGCTTGCTTTTCTGGCTGATCTGGCCGAGCTTTGCGCGCAACCACGGTTCGAGCGCGTCGACCAGGGGACGGCTTTTCGCGGATCGGACCGTTCGGCGGTCCTCGGGATTTCGGTCGCGGATGTCTTTCTCGACGGCGTAGAGCCCGGCAATCCGTTCGAGTGCTTCGCTGGCGATCGGCGCCGGACCAGAGACGGCGAGCTCATAGAACCCGCGCCGAACATGCGACCAGCAGAATGCCAAGCGGACATCGCCGCGGTCGGCCAGCTTGCGGTAGCCGGCATAGCCGTCGACCTGAAGAATGCCCTGGCCTTTCGGTCAAACGCGCGCCATCAGCCACGCGACAGCCGCGAGCATGATGCCGATCACGAGCGCGAGCGCGAGCGCGCCACCTGCCCCCAGCAGGATCTCGTAGATGAAGCTGCCATCCTCGAAGGACGCACGCGCCGATCACCCACTGGAGCTCGCGCGGCATGGCGAAGGAAAGCGGGCTATCGGTCTCAAGCGTGCAGCGCATCTGGCGAGCCTTCGGTTTGCAGCCTCATCGGATGGAGACGTTCAAGCTCTCGACCGATCCGGATTTCGTGGCCAAGGTGCGCGATGTGGTCGGCCTCTACGTCTCCCCGCCCCAGCATGCCGTCGTTCTGTGTGTGGACGAGAAGTCCAAAATCCAGGCGTCGATCGCAGCCAACCCATGTTGCCCATGCGCCCCGGTCAGCCCGCGCGGCGCAGCCACGACTACACGCGCCACGGCACGACGTCGCTCTTCGCGGCGCTCGACATTGCGACGGGCAAGGTCATCGGCAAATGCTATTCCCGTCACCGTGCCGCAGAGTTCCGTAAGTTCCTCGACGAGATCGAGGCCGCACGGGACGGCGGCCTCGAGGTCCATCTCGTCATGGACAACTACGCCACGCGCAAGGCGCCAATGATCCGCAACTGGCTCGCCAAACGGCCGCGCTGGCATGTCCATCTCACGCCTACCAGTTCGTCCTGGCTCAATCAGGTCGAGCGCTTCTTCGCGCTCATCACCGACAAGAAAATCCGGCGCGGCATCTATCGCAGCGTCCAGGCTCTGCGCACAGAGTCTGCACGCCAGGGCCCGGCTCTTTGTCTCAGCCGAGATCGAACTTGCCTGTCGAGAAAAGCAATCGCACTTCGAAGCTACCTTCATTCACTTGCCACGGCAAAAGCTCGTAGCACCGCAGGCCGCGTATGTGAAACGGATCATTTTCAGCTAGTTCCTGCGCTTCCTCGCGAGTTTTGACGCGGTACACGATTAGTCCGTTCCCGTCGTAACGCGCTCCCTCCCCTAGAAGCGGACCTGCCGCAAGCAGCTTTCCATTTCGTTCCAGCGCCGATAGATAAGCCTTGTGGCTGCCGAGATGCTCTTCCAACTCCGCCAGCGGCCGAGCGGGGCGGGTTAGGCAGACAAAATAGAGTTTCTGAAGCCCATCATGCGTTTCGTCAATCATTGCCTGAGACATTTGTCGATCCTCCTCTTCAATCCAGCCGTCCGGTAGACAGCACCTAACGAATCGAGCCGAAGGCCGGTGGTCGAACCGCCGCCTATCGCGACTGCGCAATCCGCATCCAGGCGGTGCGCTTCGCCACTTCGATCGGGACGGGCATGACCGCGTGCTGAAACACGCCCGCGGCTCGTGACCCGAGCATTTCGGCGACGCGCCGATCGGGTGCAGCCCGCTCGGGCGTGGACAGCACGAGAGCGCGACGCGCCCCGAGCGCCTCGATCTCGCGGCCGAGGTGCTTCAGCGACCCTGCGCCGAAGACCACGCGCGGGATATGGGCTTCGAAGACGAATTCACGCATGGACGCAATCCCGGTTCGAGCTCAGGCGCGCTGCTTGGGATAGACCGCCATCGCGGGCTTCAGAAAGACGATACGCCGCTCGGCCTTGAGCATCTCGGGGAGCGCCGCCTCGTAGGCCTGCCTGTAAGGCTTCTTCAGGTGATGCTCAAGGAGGTGCTCGCTGCTGCAAGCCCACGTCTCGTACAGGACGAGCGTGTCCGGATCGTTCAGGTCTTCGTGGACCCAGGTGTTGACGAAGTCGGGCTCCTTCACCATCGCCTCAACCACCGCGAAGAGCATCTTGCGGAACCGGTCACGGGCTTCCGCCTTGACCGGCAGGATCACGACGATGGCCACGCTGTCGGAGGGCTGACCGGCGGCCGGGCTTGCTGCACCCGACGACTCGGGCGTGACCGCGGTGCGACGAGAGGGGCTTGCTGATCTGCTCATGGCTGTCTCCTGGGAAAAGTTGAAGAGTATGCTGGAATGATCCCGAAATATCTACGACGGTTTGTGAACCTCGCGCTCGTGGCTTGGCCCGAGGATACTCTGATTGTGCCGGATCGTCGGTCGCCAGTCATCGCCAAGCGCAGCTCTCAGCACCGCCGTTCCCTACGGTGAACGCACCCATCGAACGCCCGCGCAAAGATCAAGGGCATCGGCAGTCAGGATGCCGAATTCTCCCATCTGAAGACACGAGCGCCGATCGTTACGTCCGGCGTCTCTATTTCACGAACTCGCTTTTCGATCGGTCGAGCGTCAGAGCGACTGCGAGAATGATGACCGCACCCTTGATGATCGTCTGGATAAACGGATGCACGCCCACCACGTTCAGGCCATTGCTCATTACGCCGATCACCAAGACACCCATAATGCTTCGATGGACACCGCCAATCCCGCCTGATAGCGCCGTACCTCCGATCACCACCGAAGCAAGAGCTTCGAGCATAAAGCTATCGCCCATTCTCTGAGTCGCGGAGCCAGCGCGAGCGACAAGAAGGAACCCGGCAATCCCGGCCATCAGACCACTCATTAAGAATGCCCCGGCCTTTACGACCCCAACACGGACACCGGACAAGCGGGCTACAGTTTCTCCGCCGCCGACGGCCACGACGTATCGCCCGAAGTGGGTTCGCGCGCCGACGAACGATACGACGCCGAATAAGATGAGCGACCAAAGAGCCACGTTCGGAATGGGATCGATAAGCCGGCCGGCTGCCATCCATTTGACTACGGGTTCGTCGAAATGGATGTTAAATCCGCCTCCGAGTATATTCGAAATACCCGTGAAGATGCCCATCGTTCCTAGTGTTGCTAGAAAGGACGGAATTCGGCCGAAAAGATGGAAGCACGCGTTTGTCGCCCCCGCCGCGAGGCCAATAGCCGCTGCAGCCGCAAAAGCCCAAAGTCCTGCATTCACATCGCGAACGAGGAGCGCGACGGCAATCGCCGATAGCGTAACGATCGCGCCGACCGAAAGATCGACCGATCCGATCAAAATAGCAAAACTGAGACCCGATGCAACGAGCAATAAGACGGCCGACTGCCGCATTATATTAAGGACATTCGGAGCCGAAAGGAACCGATCGTTTGCGATGGAGAATACGAGAATTTCGGTAATGAGGAATGCGACCGGTAAAAGCAAGACAACTGGCTGCCTTCGTATATTCGTTCGAAAATGACGAAATGTCAGGTCCAATTTCATTGCTCGTCCGATAACCAGAAGATACATCATGATAGCTCCCAGCGGGTGCGCACGGTGGCGCGTTCAGACCATATGCCGAATGAGTTGATCTTCCGGAGGTTTCGCGCCAGGTGGGGCCGAACACTGATCTACAATGCTGCCTTCCTTCATGAGAAGGATTCGATCGCTAAGACCGATCAGTTCCGGTAAATCGTCACTAATAAGTAGAATTCCAACTCCGCTTTCTGTCAGGTCGCGAATCAGCGAGTAGATTTCCTCCTTGGCGCCGACGTCGATGCCCCTCGTAGGGTTCTGCAGCACGAGAACATTCGGTCGGCACATGAGCCACTTTGCCAATACCACCTTCTGTTGATTGCCGCCGCTCAGATGCGCACAGATCTGCATCACATCAGCAGCCTTGATACGCAGCCTGCGCATTTGCGCACTTACTAGCTCGTTCTCCAACGCGCTGTCGATCCATGGAAGACCCCAGTATTTTATGTGTGGAAGGTAAGCCAAACTCGCGTTCCACTTCAGAGGAAGATAGGGGATAAGGCCTTCCGTCTTTCGCTCTCGCGGCACATACCCAATTCCTGCCGCGATAGCCGCTTCGGTACGTCGACGGATAGGTAGCGGACGTCCGTCCACTTCGACTTCCCCGCTCTTCGAAGGTAATGCAGCACCCGAAATTGCGTCCCCAATCTCGTCCTTACCGCATCCGAGGAGGCCCCCAATGCCGAGCACTTCACCCTTACGTACGACGAAGGACACATCCTTTATGGTGCGACCGCACAGACCTCGCACCTCAAGCGCAGTTTCCATCTGCTGCAACGCAACTCCTTGCCGATCTTCCTTATAGTAGTGCAGTGACCGCACTCGGCCCACCATAAGCTCGTGCAGCCGGGTCTCGCTCATCTCATCCCGACCAACCTCCGAGACGTTGCGACCGTCCTTAAATACATATAGGCGGTCACAAAGCCGGAAGTATTCCGATAACCGATGCGTAATCAGTACGAACGAACATCGATCGGTGAGGGATTCTACGCGCCGAAACAGCGTCTCGACTTCCTCTTCTGGAATCGCTGCAGTGGGCTCGTCGAGGAGCACGATCGGTTCTCGGACGCCATACAGATTCGCAAGTGCGAAGGCACGGGCAATTTCAACCATCTGCCGGTCTTCAAACGGAAGATCCGCCACCACTGCCCGAGGGCTAATATGATTTAGCTCAAGCTCACGGAGCGCGTCCCGGGCGGCGTAGACTGCGGCTTCGCGATCTACCATCCCGGCGCGATTGCGAAACGCCTTTTCGTGACCGAGGAACATATTCTCGTAGACCAGGATGTTGGGGATGAGCGCTTGTTCCTGAAAGACCATCGAAATCCCGGCGCGCACCGCTTCAGCATAGTTCGACGGATTGTAGAGCGAACCATCGAGCTTGAGCGTCCCCGTGTTTGGCGGAGCTATACCGCAGAGCATCCGCATCATCGTGGATTTTCCGGCACCATTCTCACCGGCAATGCCAAGTACTTCAGAACGACGGATCTCGAGCGAAACAGATTCGAGGACCGGTATCCCGCCATACGTCTTGCTTACGTTCTCTGCGGCAAGGCGAACCGAAGACGCCCGAGATGAGCAGCCACAATTGTTCACTTGAGGATCCCCACGTTGCGTTCACTCATGATCACCACAGCAATAAGAACCATCAGGCTTTTGATGATGGTCTGATAATAAGGGTGCACCGCCAGTATATCTAAGCCGTTTGCAAGAACGACCACCGCCAAAACGCCAGTCAACGTGCGCGCCACACTTCCCACGCCACCGGTGATGAACGTTCCGCCGATTACGATCGTTGCAATTGTCTGCAGATTGATTCCGTCGCCCATGGCAACCGCTGCAGTTTCCAATCGCGCAACCAATAGAGCGCCCGCGAAACCTGCCGCAGCTCCTGAGAGGGCAAATGCCTCGATCTTTCGTCTAGCGACAGGAATCCCGATCAGCTTTGCGACGCGCTCACCGCCGCCGATTGCGAGTACATGCCTGCCGAACAGACTCCGGCGATCGACCACAACGAGTGCGGCATAACAGGCAAATGCCCAAAGACCGATGTTCGGAATGCCAGGGAAAAGCGTGCCGCTGGCCAACGCGACAAAGTTCTTATCGAGAATGGGAACAGGCGCGCCATTGTTGAGCAGGAGCGCGACACCGCCCAGCGCGGTCATCGTTCCCAAGGTTACCAAGAAGGATGGGATGCGAAGCCCTACGTGGAGGGCTCCGTTGATGAGCCCGACCACTAGCCCAACAAGCGTAGCCAAGAGCAAGACGCTCGTGCCGAACACCGGGACCGCCATTGCGGTTAAGAGGCCCGCCAGGGACACCACTGCGCCAACGGAGAGGTCAACGCAGCCGAGTAGAATCACAAACGTACTTGCGGATGCGACGATTAGAAGTATAGAGGACGCCAAAATAATATTCTGCAGATTGGATGCTGTTATGAAATTGCGGTTAGCAGCTTCAAACGCAACGCAGAGAGTCGCCAAAAAAAGGACGGGGATGAATTTCACAAAGGGGATTCGTCCAGTACCAGCGATCGCTATTGTCGTGTCGGCGGACATATACGGCTCCATCGATGCGGCGAGGAACTGCGATATACGCAGTTCCCGCGCCAAGTCAGGCGTCGCTATTGGGAAACACCCAGAGCGTCTTGGGGAATCTTCGTCTTATAGTGTGCGGCGTATAGCTTGTTGATAGCGTCGACCCTACCGGCCGCGACCGCATCCAAATAGGCCTTGGGAAGTTCGTAACCCTCCGGTCGCTTGATGCCGGTTCTATTCCAGAGGACCAACGGATCAGCGACTGTGACGGGATATTGAATGTCCCAGTCGTCTGGATGGAGCGTTCGCGACATCTTTTTCCAATCAAAAGGAGATAGTCCGCCCCTCAGCCACTTGCTGTACGTGTCCACGTTGGCGGCCGTCACGATGACCGTTCCTGTGAACATCATCGTTTCTATGGGATCTGGCCTCCACCCGTGAGCGACGTCGTATGCCTTCACTACCGTCCAACCTGCTTGAAATTCTGGTGTAAAGCTGGCGGTAGCGAGAAGGCGCCCTTCTTTGATGAACTTTAGCGTTTCTGCGTTACCATCCAGACCGACAATCGGAACCTGGATGCCGGCTTCCTCGCATGCCTGCATAGCGCCGATGGCGACCGAATCATTCTGGCCGAAAACAGCATTGAACTTTGGATGCGCAATGATGATGCTGTCCATCACCTTGCGCGCCTCGTCCTGATTCCAGTTTGCCGTCTGGGTGACGATTACCTTTATCCCAGGAAATTCCTTCAGTGCTCGATCGAATCCATCATTACGAGCAGTGTCCGGATTCGATCCGGCAAAGCCGGTGATGTGCACGACATCGCCCTTTCCACCGATCTTCTTGAACATCAAGACCGCGAGGCGGTATGCGGCATCACTATCGTCTGGAGAGGACCATGGTGCGTAGGCGCCTTTCGAAACATCCAGAGGATGGAACCAGGGGAGCGTGTCCCAAGCTCCGACGTAGTAACCGCCGGCTGCTGCTACTTTTTCCACGATTGGACGGATGTTCCCGGTGCTCTGCGCAACGCCGAAAAACAAACGTGTTCCAGCACTGATGGCAGCCTCGAAGTTGCTCAACTGTTTGGACGGATCGCCACCATTTGTCATCGTGACGTACTCATAGCCGAGCGCTTCAGCAGCAGCTTTACCTCCACGATCCCAATTCGAGTAGTATTCGTTCTCAAGCGAAGTGACTTCGCTCAAGATCTTCTCTCCCGCGAAAGCAATTGGGGACGCCATTGTCGACAACGAAATAGCCACGATCGTTGCCGCAACACTCGTTCGACGGTGCAGTCCGATTTTCATGTCTCTCTCCTCCTTGCTTATCTCTGTTGCCGCAGGGTATTTTCCTTGGCGCATGAACGACACCGAAGCCGAGCAGATATCTCGACCGCGTTGGAGGTTCACTTGCTGTAGCGGCTCGTTCCTGCGGTTTAAAACGGCCCGCGCCATGATCGGCCGCTATTGTTCATGTGTTGCGCTGGTATCGATGGTCGCGGATACTTAAGGTTGGTCTCCACGCCGTAATTTAAAACGCCGCGCCCGTGACCACGCAGGTCCTGCCTTCGCAGCCTCATGTCAGGCCTCCAGTGACGCGTCGAGTCCACAGGCGGCTTCGACCACCCTGATCACGCTCGCGTAGTCCCGTTGCGAATCGCCGCGCGCCGCAGCGCTGACGAGCCACTGCGCGGCGAGCGCGGTGAGGCCCAGCGGCACCTGCAGGCCCTTGCCGGCATCCATGATAAGGCCCACGTCCTTCTGCATCTGGTCGACGGTGAATGTCGGTGCGAAGTCGCGATGGGACAGTGCGCCTGCCTTGGCTTTCACGATGGGCGAGGCGACGGCACTCGCCGCGATAACGCTCCACATGTCGTCCCAGTGCAGGCCGCCCTTGCGGCCGAGCGCGAGGCCTTCGGCCAGCATGCCGGTCGTGAGCATGATCATGAGGTTGAGCACGAGCTTCATGAGCCTCGCCTCTTCGCCGGCGCCCAAGTAGAAGCGCCTCGGACCCCAGCAGGCGATGAGATCGCCCACCTGCTCGTACGCGGCGCGGTCGCCCGAGACCAAGGCCGTGAGCTCGCCCGCCTCTGCCATCGCGTTGTTGCCGGAGACTGGACATCGCACATAGGCCACGCCCGCATCCGCGAGCCTGACCGCCGCACTGCGCGATGCCTCC
>NZ_JBHMET010000014.1:0-19604 GCF_042430365.1 Bradyrhizobium erythrophlei | reverse complement strand
GGGGGGGCGCGCGTCGCGAGCGGCTTCGCTCCAGCTACACCACCAGCTGGGACACGACCACTGGGGCGTCAGGACCACACGACTTCGCCGTCCGCGTCACACGTGCTCGTCAGTCACGCATTCCGCGTCCACCGCATCTCGACCCAACACTCGTGACGATCGCGAAGCGCCCCTCAAGCGGGTGAGACGGGCGGATTCATAAACTGATTTGCGCTTCCGGAAAACCGAAATATTTTTGTCGCGGGGGCTTGCGCCGTCGGGCAAATCAGTGATTAGCAGGAGCGGGCAATGCATTCCGAGTTAGTTAGCCACCGGACCGCAAATACGGATCCAAGGACCCGGCTAATCGGTCTGCCACTTGCACGGCGTCCGGCGTGGACTGCTTCTCGCCCGCGGAATTGACGGCCAGCCCCGTATAAGCGGCAAGAACAGCTATCGCGATCGCAGCCAGATATTCGGTCCTCATGGCGACGGTCCCTCTTCATCGCCCCACCAACTAACCGGGCACTCTCAGAAATGGTTCCGCGCGCAACGATGGCATCGAGCGCGATGCCTCGTGGGGATGTTGACCATGCTCCAGGTTCCCCAGAACGGAACATCGCGTGACAATCATTGATCACAGGAACGAAAGCGCATGTCAGGCTTTAGAACAACACGAGACCGCCGCTCGCTGGTAACCAAGCCGGCGCATGCCGCGGATAGCCAAAGGTCGCTACCAAAGACCCGCCGTTGTCAAAACGAGCGCTCGCGCCAGATAGCCAAAAGCGGCGGTCTCCGGTTCCATTCAGATGTCGCTAACCGTGCCTCCATTGAGGCTGCGGAGGAGTAGATTTTGGCTGGCGTTACTATTACTGGCACGAGAGCATTGCATGGGCTATCGCGTTGACCTTGACCACACGCACAGCCGCGCCATCGTTCGAGAGATCGGCGAGAGACTGGGCGCGTCGCTGAAACCAGAGCCGGAATTACCCGAGGGACTCAAAAAGCAAATCGACCGGCTTCGCGAACTGGAAGAGCAGTCACCATCGATCATTCCAGCGGCTGAGCGCAGGGACAAACAAACGTAGCCCGGATGAGCGCAGCGAAATCCGGGGATGCGGTGATCCCGGATGTCGTGGAGCCTGTCATCGGGCGGCGACCCGTTAGCTCATGCGCAGTGCAGTCCGTTGTGGACCGATGCCCGCGAGCATGGCCGCATGCGGCGGCTGCGATTGACACAAGCCCCACCGGCGCTACGCTCCCAGCACAGGGAATCTTTCCCAAAGAAGAACCTCGAAAAGGGCAGGAACGCCGTGAAACGCGTCATCGCGTCTTGAGCGGGCCCGCGTGGACATCCGCGCTCGCGCCATTCCGCATCCGCAACTACCGCTTTCAATGGCCGTCCGATCTGCTCACGTCCTGGGCGTTCGAGGTCGAGACGCTGGTGCTCGGCTGGTACATCCTGGTCGAGACCGGCTCGGTGCTGCTTTTGACCGTGCTCGCTTCGCTGCAATATGTCGGGACGCTGGTTGCGCCGGTGTTCGGCATGATCGGCGACCGCATCGGGCATCGGGATCTCTTGGCCGCGATGCGCTTTGCCTATACGGCACTCTCTGCGACCACCATGACGCTGGCGCTATCAGGCCATCTGGCCCCATTCAACGTGATGATCATCGTCGCGATCATGGGCCTGATCCGCTCATCGGATTTCGGCGTGCGCGGCGCGCTGCTTGCCGACATCATGCCGTCGGAGCAACTGGTCGGCGCCATCAGCGTTTCGCGCACGACGCAGGATAGCGCGCGCATCGCAGGTGCCTTGACCGGGGCCGGACTGTTCGCCGCGATCGGCATAGGCTTTGTCTATGTGGCGATCGCCTGTTTCTATCTCGCGGCCGCCGTCCTGATGCTCTGCATGACCCGTCCGGCAAAATCCCACGGCGCGGTCGATCGCGCGGCAGACGATGCGTCCGGCTCGACCCTGCTGCGGGACCTGAAGGAAGGCATTGTCTATGCCTGGAGCGGGCCGGGCATGCGCGCGGCGCTCTGCGTCGCGTTTCTCGCCAATCTCACCGCATTTCCCTTGACCAACGGGCTGTTGCCTTACGTCGCGCGCGACATCTTCCAGACCGACCAGACCGGCCTCGGCTATCTCTCGGCAAGCTTCGCGGTGGGCTCGCTGATCGGTTCGATCATTCTCAGCCTGGCCGGCGGCGTGCGCGTCGCCCGGCTCTTGATCGGCGCGACGCTCGCCTGGTACGCGCTGCTGCTGGTGTTCGTGGAGATCAAGGCCATGCCGGTAGCGATGGCCTGCCTGGTGCTCGCCGGCATCGCGCAGAGCATGTCGATGATCGCGGCGGCCGTGATGCTGATGCGCGGCGCCAGCGCCCACCTCCGCGGCCGCGTGATGGGCGTGCGCATGATGGTGATCTACGGCCTGCCGCTCGGGCTGCTCGCGGCGGGCAGCCTGATCGACCGGATCGGCTTTTCCGCGACTGGCACGCTGTATGCGGCCGCGGGATTCATCGCGATGATGGCGATCGCGCTGCGCTGGCGCGCCGATCTCTGGCCGGTGCACGCACCGGCGAATGCGCGGTGAGGGGGCGGTGTGATGAGGTGAGTGTAGCCCGGATGGAGCGAAGCGCAATCCGGGGTAACTTGATCCGCCGATGACGGGCCCCGGATTGCGCTGCGCTTCATCCGGGCTACACCCTTCCGACAATCCTACTAACCGAGATCCTCGAGGGCCATCTCGACCGCCTTCTTGAAGGTGGCGACATCGCCGAGCTCATGGGCGAGCACCAGGGCAAGCCGGGTCAGGAACAAGGTCTCGTGCGTTTCGCCCGCCGCATCGATGGCTTGCGCCAGCGCCTCATAGGCGGCTTCGAGCTCGCTTTCCGACATCTTGCTCATGGCGCCGTGGCTCCCAGGCAAAGCCGTGCGGTATGCAGGGCCTCATCCGTCGCAACCTGCTTCCAGCGTCCGGCAATGTGCAGGTCTGGGCGCAGCAGATAGACCGTTCCGGACTCTGCCGCGTACAGGCGCGCGATACTGCCGTCATTGTCCCTGATCAAATCGCGGCTGGTGCCGGATCGGTCGATCACGAGCGGCACGAAACGCTTGTCGAGTTCGCCAAGGCGCGCGATCAACGCTGATTGGTCTGCCGAAGGCCTGCCGTCGCAGAACAGGATCGCGGTCATGCCGTATCCGGCGCGGTCGAGCAGAAAGCCGCCGTCGGCCAATCTGGCATTCGGCGCAGCGCTGCCCGAGACGGGACCGGACGCAAACTCGGCGTCGCGCCCGGCAAACGGCGTCAGTGGGCTTGCGGAATAGGTGTAGGGCTGCATCTGCCGGGGGTTGGCGAGGCCGCGCGGAAACTCGTGCTTCAGGCTGAGCGAGAGCGCGGCCTCTCGGGCCAGCCGCCAGCCGCGGGTCGGGGGCGTCATGAAGCGCGTGCTCTTGGTGGCGTTGGCGAAGACGTCGAGCGTGGCGCCGCGCCGTTCCGGCGAATAGCTGTCGAGCAGAGTGTCGCTAGCCTCGCCGTTGAGGACGAGGCCGAGCTTCCAGGCGATGTTGTCGGCATCGGCGAGCCCGTTGTTGAGCCCGCGCACGCCGAAGATCGGCACGATATGCGCGGAATCGCCGATGAAGAACAGCCGGCCATGGCGGTAGTCGTCGAGGCAGAGCGTGTTGGCGGAGTAGATGCTCCACCACTCGAGCTCCCACGGCTTGTCGTGGCCGATGTCGGCGAGGATCGCGGAGACGCGGGCGCGGATGTTCTCCTCGCGCAGGGCGTCCTGTTCGCTCTCGCCCTCGCGCAGCTGGTAGTCGACGCGCCAGATGTCATCAGGCTGCTTGTGGATCAGGACCGTGCCGCCGGGATTGCCGCTGGGATCGAAGAAGGCGCGCCGCTCGGTCGGGAAATCGTGATCCATGCGGATGTCAGCGATCACGTATCGTCCCTCATAGTTCTCGCCCTTCAGCCTGAGGCCGAGCATGGTGCGGATCGGTGAGCGTGCGCCGTCGGCGGCCAGCACATAGTCGGCGTCGAGCCGGTAGCTGCCGGCCGGCGAGGTGATATCGAGCGAAGCGCCGTCATCGCGCGGCGCGATGCCGGCGAGATCGCTCTGCCAGCGCATATCGATCAGGTCGCAGGCGGCGACCGCGTCATGCAGGAATTTCTCGATGTACTGCTGCTGCAGATTGTACATCGGCAGGTATTTTTCGCTGTCCGGATGCGGCATCTCCAGGCGGAAGATCTGCGTGCCGCGGTAGTAGCTGCGGCCGAAGCGCCAGCCGAGCGACTTTGCGAGGAAGGGCTCGACCGCGCCGATCCGCTCCAGGATGTGCATGCTGGGCCGCGCAATGCAGATCGCGCGGCTGCCGTCGTTGAAGGTGTCCTTGCGGTCGAGCAGCACCGAACGCACACCGTAGCGGGCGAGCGCCAGCGCCGCCGTCATGCCGATCGGCCCGGCGCCGACGATGACGACCGGATGGCGCGACGATGCGCCATCGAGCTCCGGCGCGCGGGTGGCCGGGAAGCGGGGATAGTCGAAATAGAGCGAATCGAGCGGACCCTTGCCGGCAGGCCTCATGCGCGTCCTCCGCGATGTCTTGCGCTATCTCTTGCGGTTCAGAAATCCCTGCATCAACCGCTGCGGCTCGCCGGTCAGGAACGATTGTCCGAACACGCCGACGCTTAAGTTGACCGATTCCGTCAGCGGCAGCTCTTCCCACTGCCGCAGCAGGTCCTTCTGGATCCGCAGCGCCTCGGGACCGCATTCGAGCAGCGCCTTGACCGTGTGCTCGACCGCGGCGTCGAGGCCACCTTCCTTGGCGACGACATCGACCAGGCCCCAGGCGAGCGCGGTCGGCGCGTCGATATTCTCCGCGGTCATCACCAGCCAGCGCGCGCGGCCCCAGCCGATCAGCCGCGGCAGGAGCGCGGCGTGGATCACCGAGGGGATGCCGACGCGCACCTCGGGCATGCCGAACATCGCGTCATGCGCTGAGATCCGGAAATCGCAGGCGGCCGCGACCTCGAGCCCGCCGCCGAGGCACCAGCCGGGCAGGCGGGCGATGACCGGCGCCGGGAATTTGCGCACGGCCTCGCAGAGGTCGCGCAGGCGGCTGATGAACGCTTCGGCGCTCTTCTGGTCGAGCTTCGCCATCTCCTTGATGTCGGCGCCGCCGATCATGCTCTTCTCGCTCTGGCCTGCGAGGATCACCGCGCGGATGCTGCGGTCGGAGGCCAGTTGCTCGAACCCCTCGCGGACGCCGTTGGTGACGGCTGAACTCAGGATGTTCAGCGAGCCGGCGTTGCAGATCGTCAGGCGCACGACGCCTCTGGTGTCGCGGTCGACGCCGCAATGGGGATTGAGCATGTCCATGGAACGGTCTCGCAAGAGGGAGCTGATCCGCCACTTCCCGGACAAAGCGGGCGGCTGTCAAGGGATCGGAACGGCGGTTGCGCGACCGGGGTTGGCTCTATAGAATTATGATCATCATATTAAGGAGCCGTCATGACCTCAGCCGACACCGCCGACCTGTTTTCGCCCGATCTGCTGCGCGTGCGCGTCGTGGAATGGCAGGCGCCGGGGCCGGTCGCGAAGGCCGCGGTTGCCATGTCGGGCATGGAGGCGATGTGCGCGATCCGCGACGGCCGCCTGCCGCCGCCGCCGATGGCCAAACTGATCGGCTTCCGCATGAGCGTGGTCGAGCCGGAGCGGATCGTGATGAAACTCGATCCCCATGAGAGCCTGGAGAACACGATCGGCCTGCTGCACGGCGCGACCGCGGCGGCGCTGCTCGATACCGCCATGGGTTGTGCTGTTTCGACCGTCCAGCCGGCCGGCCAGACCTCGGTGACGCTGGATCTCAAGCTGGCCTATCTGCGCCCGCTCTCGGTGCGGTCGGGAACCATCGTGGCCGAAGGCAAAATCATCAAGCTCGGCCGCCAGACCAGCTACACCGAGGGCTTCATCCGCGACGGCAAGGGCAATCTTGCAGTGCACGCAACCGCGACCTTTTCCATGATCGCCGAGGGGCCCAAGATGAAGCAGGAGGCAAAATAGCTGCAGCTTTCCCCGGGCAAACCTGCTATTATATGATTAGAAACATTCCATGAGAGTGGCATGCGCTATTCGAAAGAACATAAGCAGGAAACCCATGCGCGGATCGTGCGGAAGGCCTCGGTGCGGCTGCGCGAGAGGGGCGCGCACGGCATCGGCGTCGCCGACCTGATGAAGGACGCCGGCCTGACTCATGGCGGCTTCTACGCGCATTTCGATTCGCGCGAGGCGCTGGTGATCGAGGCCTTCAACTATGCGATGGACCGCTCGACCGAGCGCTGGCGCAAGGTCGCCGAGGAGATGCCGCCGGAGAAGCGGCTCGGCGCCATCGTCGACCTGTATCTGACCGAGCTTCATCGCGACGATCCCGGCCATGGCTGCGCGATTCCTTCGCTCGGTGCGGAGGTCGCGCGCGAGAGCCCGAAGACGCGCAAGGCGTTCGCGCTCAAGCTCGAGCAGATGGTCGACATGATGGCTGACCAGATCCTCGACGTGCCGCGCAAGACCGCGCGCAAGCAGGCGATGGCGACGCTTGCGACCATGATGGGCACGATCGTGATGTCGCGCATTGCCGGCAACGGCGAACTGTCGGACGAGATCCTCACCGCCGGCCGCGAGGCCGTGCTCGGCCGCGCCGCCGCGGCCAAGGCGCCGGCGAAGAAGGCGCGGGTGAATTAAGGAGCCGGAATCGTAGGGTGGGCAAAGGCGCTCTTGCGCCGTGCCCACCATCAGCACTCCGCTCGCGATGGTGGGCACGCTTCGCTTTGCCCACCCTACAAGACCTTACGAACCACCGAACAGCGCGCGCTCGGCTTCCACCGTCTCGTAGATGTAATCGGCGACCGCGCGGATGCGGGCGAGGTCCTTGCTGTCGGCGTGCATCAGGAGCCAGAAGGTGCGGGAGATCTTGACCTCGTCCGGCAGCACCGGCTGCAATTCCGGATGCGCCGACGCCATGAAATGCGGCAGCACCGCGATGCCGAAGCCTGCGATGGTGGCGTTGAGCTGCGCGATCAAATTGGCGCTGCGGAATTTGGCGGAGATTTTTGGCGAGACCTGCGGCAGGTAGTCCAATTCCGGCGTGAACAGCAGTTCCTCGATATAGCCGACGAAGCGATGCCGTCCCAGGTCGGCGCGCGCGGTGATGCCGGGCGCCTGTGCCAGATAGGCGGGTGCGGCATAAAGCCCGAGCGTGTAGTCGAGCAGCTTGCGGCCGACGATGCGGCCTTCCTTCGGCATGGTCAGGCTGATCGCGATGTCGGCCTCGCGCTTGGAGAGCGAGAACAGCCGCGCGGTCGCCACCAGCTGCAGGTCGAGATCGGGATACCGCTCGGTGAATTTGACCAGCCGCGAGGCCAGGAAGTGGCTGCCGAAGCCGTCCGGCGCCCCGATCCTGACCGTGCCGGTCAAATGGGCGCGCGAGCCGCCGACCGCCTCCTGGTTGGCGACGATGGTCGATTCCATCGCCTCCGCGCTGTCGGCGACGCGCTGGCCGGCCTCGGTGAGCAAATAACCGGTCTTGCGCCGATCAAACAGTTTTGCGGAGAGGTGCCGTTCCAGCCGGTCGACACGCCGGATCACTGTGGCATGATCGACGCCGAGCTGCTTGGCGGCAGCCGACACCGACCCGCCGCGCACGATGGAGAGCACGAAACGGAAGTCGTCCCAGTCGATCGTGCCGCCGCCTTGATCCAGCATTTCCGCACATCTATGGTGCAATATATCGCACTTGAATCCTATAAAATGCAGGTCAATAGGATTTGTAAAGCGGGCTGGCCGGCAGGGCTGGCGATTCAGGTCTCCAAGGGAGGTTTTCCATGCGCTCAATCGGACATTTCATCGGTGGCAAGGAGGTCAAGGGCACATCGGGCCGCACGGCCGACGTCTTCGAGCCGATGACCGGCGAGGTCCAGGCCAAGGTGGCGCTGGCCTCCAAGGCGGAGGTCCGCGCCGCGGTCGAGAACGCCAAGGCCGCGCAGCCGGAATGGGCCGCCACCAACCCGCAGCGCCGCGCCCGCGTGATGATGAAGTTCGTCGAGCTGGTGCAGCGCGACTACGACAAGCTCGCCGAGCTCTTGGCGCGCGAGCATGGCAAGACCGTTCCCGACGCCAAGGGCGACATCCAGCGCGGCCTCGAGGTCGCTGAATTTGCCTGCGGCATCCCGCATCTGATGAAGGGCGAGTACACCGAAGGCGCCGGCCCCGGCATCGACATCTATTCCATGCGGCAACCGCTCGGCGTCGTCTCCGGCATCACGCCGTTCAATTTCCCGGCGATGATCCCGATGTGGAAGTTCGCTCCCGCGATCGCCTGCGGCAACGCCTTCATCCTGAAGCCGTCCGAGCGCGATCCCGGCGTGCCGATGCTGCTTGCCGAGCTGATGATCGAAGCGGGCCTGCCGCCCGGCATCCTCAACGTCGTCAACGGCGACAAGGAAGCGGTCGACGCCATCCTCGACGATCCCGATGTCAAGGCGGTCGGTTTCGTCGGTTCGACCCCGATCGCGCAGTACATCTATGAACGCGCCGCGCATACTGGCAAGCGTGCGCAGTGCTTCGGCGGCGCCAAGAACCACGCCATCGTGATGCCCGACGCCGACATGGACCAGACGGTCGACGCGCTGATCGGCGCGGGCTACGGCTCGGCCGGCGAGCGCTGCATGGCCATCTCAGTTGCAGTCCCGGTCGGCAAGACCGCCGCCGACCGCTTGATGGAAAAGCTGATCCCGCGCGTCGAGTCGCTCAAGATCGGCACCTCGGTCGATCCGTCGGCCGACTTCGGCCCGCTGGTGACGCGCGAAGCGGTCGAGAAGGTGAAGAACTATATCGACATCGGCATCAAGGAAGGTGCGACGCTCGCCGTCGACGGCCGCGGCTTCAAGATGCAGGGCTACGAGAAGGGCTTCTATCTCGGCGGTTCGCTGTTCGACAACGTCACCAAGGACATGCGGATTTACAAGGAGGAGATCTTCGGCCCGGTGCTGTCGGTAGTGCGCGCCCATGACTACCATGAAGCGCTGGCGCTGCCGTCGGAGCACGATTACGGCAACGGCGTTGCGATCTTCACCCGCGACGGCGACGCCGCACGCGATTTCGCGGCCAAGGTCAATGTCGGCATGGTCGGCATCAACGTGCCGATCCCGGTGCCGATCGCCTATTACACCTTCGGCGGCTGGAAGAAGTCGGGCTTCGGCGATCTCAACCAGCACGGTCCGGACTCGGTCCGCTTCTACACCAAGACCAAGACGGTGACCTCGCGCTGGCCGTCCGGCGTCAAGGACGGTGCGGAGTTCTCGATCCCGACGATGAAGTGATTTCCTGAGCCGTCATTGCGAGCGCAGCGAAGCAATCCATCGTGCCGTTGTATGGAGGCATGGATTGCTTCGTCGCTTCGCTCCTCGCAGTGACGACAGGTAGCCTCCAAAGGTAGGCGACGCATGCAGTTCGCTCTCAACGAGGACCAGATCGCGGTTCGCGACATGGCGCGGGCGTTTGCGGCGGAGAAGATCGCGCCGCACGCGCTCGAATGGGACGAGAAGAAGCATTTTCCGGTCGACGTGATGCGCGAGGCGGCCAGCCTCGGCATCGGCGGCATCTATATCCGCGACGACGTCGGCGGCTCGGCGATGACGCGGTTCGACGCGGCGCTGATCTTCGAGGCGCTGGCGACCGGCTGCCCGACCGTTTCGGCCTACATCTCGATCCACAACATGGCGTCCTGGATGATCGATGCCTTCGGCAACGAGACCCAGCGCCACAAATGGCTGCCGAAGCTCTGCACCATGGAGCTGTTGGCGAGCTACTGCCTGACCGAGCCGGGCGCCGGCTCGGATGCCGCCGCGTTGCGCACCCGCGCGGTGCGCGACGGCGATTATTATGTGCTCAACGGCCAGAAGCAGTTCATCTCCGGCGCCGGCAGCTCCGATCTCTTGGTGGCGATGGTGCGGACCGGCGGCGACGGGCAGGGCGGCATCTCGACGCTCGTCATCGACGGCAAGACGCCGGGCGTGTCGTTCGGCGCCAATGAGCGCAAGATGGGCTGGAACGCGCAGCCGACCCGCGCCGTGATCTTCGAGAATGCCCGCGTGCCGGTCGGAAACCGGCTCGGCGACGAGGGCATCGGCTTCAAGATCGCGATGGCCGGCCTCGACGGCGGCCGCCTCAACATCGCGGCGTGCTCGCTCGGCGGCGCGCAGGCAGCGCTCGACAAGGCGCTCGCCTACATGAAGGATCGCAAGGCGTTCGGAAAACGCCTCGACGAATTCCAGGCCCTGCAATTCAAGATCGCCGACATGGCGACCGAGCTGGAAGCGGCACGCACCTTCGTCTGGCGCGCGGCGGCTGCGCTCGACCGCAAGGATGCCGACGCCACCATGCTCTGCGCGATGGCCAAGCGGTTCGGCACCGATGTCGGCTTCGAGGTCGCCAACCAGGCGCTGCAGCTCCATGGCGGCTACGGCTATCTCAGCGAATACGGCGTCGAGAAGATCGTACGCGACCTGCGCGTGCACCAGATCCTCGAAGGCACCAATGAAATCATGCGGCTGATCGTGTCGCGCAAGATGATCGAGGGCGCGCGATGAGTGATGCGGCTGTGGTTGAAGGCGATCTGATCGCGCGCAAGGAGGGCTCGGCCGGCATCATCCGCCTGAACCGGCCGAAGGCGATCAATGCCGTGACGCTGGAGATGTTCCACGACATCGACAAGGCGCTCGACGTGTTCGAAGCCGATCCCGATGTTGCGGTCATCGTGCTGGAAGGAGCCGGCGAGCGCGGCCTGTGTGCCGGCGGCGACATCCGCGCGCTCTGGGAAAGCTCGAAGGTCAAAGGCGACCTCGGCAAGATCCTGTGGCGCGACGAATACATCCTCAACGCGCGGATCAAGAAATTCCCAAAACCCTACGTCGCCTTCATGGACGGCATCGTGATGGGCGGCGGCGTCGGCCTGTCGGCGCACAGCCGCCATCGCGTGGTCACGGAGAAGACCAAGCTTGCGATGCCCGAGGTCGGCCTCGGCTTCTTCCCTGATGTCGGCGGCACCTATCTGTTGTCGCGCTCGCCGGGCGAGATCGGCACCTATTTCGGCATCACCGGCCAGACCATGAACGGCCCGGACGCCATCTACGCCAAATTCGCCGACGCTGTGGTGCCGAGCGCGAAGCTTGCCGCGCTGCGCGAGGCGTTGACGAAGGTCCGCCCGGGTACAGCGTCGATCGAGATCGACAAGCTCATCGCCGGTTTCGCGACCGGCGAGACGTCAGGGCCTGTTGCTGCCACGCATGCCAAGATCGACGACTGGTTCGCGCATGACCGGATGGAAGACATCGTCGCGGCACTGGAGGCCGATGGCTCGGAGCTTGCGCAGGCGACCCTGAAGACGTTGGCCGAAAAATCGCCGCGCGGCATGGTGGTGACGCTGAAGCTGTTGCGCCTGGCGCGCAACGCGGCCACCCTGGAGGAATGCCTGGTGCGGGAATATCGCGCTGCGCTCGAGGTGTTTGCCAGCGACGATTTCCGCGAGGGCGTGCGCGCCGCCGTGATCGACAAGGACCGCAATCCGAAATGGTCGCCGCCGCGGATCGGGGATGTGACGCCGGCGATGGTCGCGCCTTACTTCGCCGAGATCGGCGCCGATGAGCTAAAATTTCCGGACGGTAGATAGAAACGCGAAAAGCGGAGGGATAGACATGGCAAACGTCGCAATCATCGGGCTTGGCAACATGGGCGGGCCGATGGCGGCCAACCTGGTCAAGGCCGGCCACAAGGTCACCGCGTTCGATCTCGTCGCAGCCTCCCGCGATCAGGCCAAAAGCGACGGCGCCGCGATCGCCGAGAGCAGCGTCGGCGCGGTGAAGGGCGCCGAGGTCGTCATCACCATGCTGCCGGCCGGCAAGCATGTGCTCGGCGTATGGAACGAGGTCGTGCCCGCGATGGCCAAGGGCACCCTGATCATCGACTGCTCGACCATCGACGTCGAAAGCGCCAAGCAGGCGCATGCGCTCGCGGCCAAGCACGGCATCGCCTCGGTCGATGCGCCGGTGTCCGGCGGCACCGGTGGCGCCAAGGGCGCGACGCTGACCTTCATGTGCGGCGGCGACGACAAGGCGTTTGCCGCGGCCATGCCCGTGCTGGAGAACATGGGCAAGAAGATCGTACATTGCGGTGGGGCCGGCGCCGGGCAGGCGGCCAAGATCTGCAACAACATGATCCTCGGCATCTCCATGATCGCAGTCGGCGAAGCCTTTGCGCTCGCCGAGAAGCTCGGCCTGTCGCACCAGGCCCTGTTCGATGTCGCCTCGACCTCATCGGGGCAGTGCTGGTCGCTCACGACCTATTGCCCGGTTCCCGGTCCGGTGCCGACGTCGCCGGCCAATAATGATTACAAGCCGGGTTTTGCCTCGAATTTGATGGTGAAGGACCTGACCCTGGCGCAGGACGCTGCCAAGGCCGCCGGCGCGGTCACGCCGCTCGGCAAGCATGCGCAGGAGCTTTATCAGGCGTTCGACGCATCGGGCCATGGTGGGGTCGACTTTTCCGGAATTATCCAGCACGTTAGAGGTCTTGCAGGGAAATAAGACCGTCATTCTGAGGTGCGAGCGCTTGCGAGCCTCGAAGGATGATGGTCGGCCGCTTGTGGCCATCCTTCGAGACGCCGCGCTCTGCGCGGCTCTTCAGGATGACGGCGGTCAACGTGGTGAGACCGACATCCGATGACCACATTTCAGGACGCGCGCGCCTTTCTGCTCAAGCACCGCACCGACTATGACGCCGCGGTGAAAGGGTTTCGCTGGCCCGATCCGGTGCCGTTCAACTGGGCGCTGGACTGGTTCGACGCCGAACTTGCAAAAAATCCGGAGAGCCGCGATCGTCCGGCGCTGTGGATCGTCGATGCCGCAAGCAATAAGGAAACAAAGCTCTCCTTCGCCGAGCTGTCGCGCCGCTCCAATCAGGTGGCGAACTTCCTGCGCGCGCAGGGGCTGAAGCGGGGTGATCACCTGCTGCTTCTGCTCGGCAATGTCGTTCCGCTCTGGGAGACCATGCTGGCGGCGATGAAGCTCGGCGTCGTCGTGATCCCCGCAACCACGCTGCTCACGTCAGATGAATTGCGTGACCGGCTCGACCGCGGCAAGGCGAGGGCGGTCGTTGCCACGCAGGACCAGGTCGCGAAGTTTGCCAGCCTCGGCGGCGACAAGCTCGTGCGCATCGTGGTCGGTGCGACGCAGAAGCAAGATGGCTGGCTGCCGTTCGAGGACGCCGCCAGGGAGGCGGAGACCTTCACGCCGGATGGACCGACCAACGCCGACGACCCGATGCTGCTCTATTTCACCTCGGGCACGACGGCGAAGCCGAAACTGGTGCGGCACAGCCAGCGCAGCTATCCGGTCGGCCATCTCTCGACCATGTACTGGCTTGGGCTACAGCCCGGCGATATCCATCTCAACATCTCCTCGCCCGGCTGGGCCAAGCATGCCTGGAGCTGCTTCTTCGCGCCCTGGAATGCCGGCGCGGCGATCTTCATCGTCAACCAGCCGCGCTTCGAGGCGAAAGGGCTGCTCTCGATCATCGGCCGCTGCGGCGTCACCACGCTGTGCGCGCCTCCGACCGTCTGGCGGCTGTTCATCCAGGAGCAGCTTTCGGACTTCAAGGTCAGCCTGCGTGAAGTCTGCGGCGCGGGCGAACCGCTCAATCCGGAGGTGATCGACCAGGTGAAGGCGGCCTGGGGGCTCACCATCCGCGACGGCTACGGCCAGACCGAGACCACGGCGCTCGCCGGCAATCCGCCGGGCCAGAAGGTGAAGGTCGGGTCGATGGGCCGCCCGCTGCCGGGCTATCGCGTGCAGGTCACCGACGCCGACGGCCATGCGGCCAAGGAAGGCGAGGTGACGCTGCTGCTCGGGGCTGACCGGCCCGCCGGCCTGATGCAGGGCTACCAGGGCGACGACGGCAGGCTCGGCGGCGCCGACGGCGCCATCTACCGCAGCGGCGACGTCGTGTTCACCGACGAGGAGGGGTACCTGACTTTCGTCGGCCGCACCGACGACGTGTTCAAATCCTCCGACTACCGCATCTCGCCATTCGAGCTCGAGAGTGTGCTGCTCGAGCACGACGCGGTCGCCGAGGCGGCTGTGGTGCCGAGCCCGGATCCGATCCGGCTTGCGATCCCGAAGGCCTATGTGCTGCTGGTTTCCGGTGTCGAGCGCACGCCGGAGACGGCGGTCTCGATCTTCAGGCACCTGCACACGCGGCTGGCGCCGTTCAAGCGCATCCGCAAGCTCGAGCTGGTCACCGAACTGCCGAAGACGATCTCGGGAAAAATCCGCCGGGTGCAGTTGCGCCGGCTCGAACATGACGGTAATCGCAGCGATGCGTTGCGCGGAGTGGAGTTCCGCGAGGAAGAATTCCCGGAGCTCCAGAAGGTGCGGGCTGCCGGATCGGAGAGCTAGTCAATGAACGAAGTCTGGAAGAAGCCGCCGGTGTCCCTGCAAGCCTACCAGGGCATGGTCGGCCAGGTGATCGGCGTGTCGTCATGGCACCTGCTCGATCAGGGGCGCATCAACACCTATGCCGACGTGATCGAGGATCACCAGTTCATCCATGTCGATCCCGAGCGCGCGAAGAAGGAGACCGCCTTCGGCACCACGATCGCGCATGGCTTCCTGACGATGTCGCTGCTGTCGATCATGTCCTACGAGGTGATGCCGGTGGTCGAGGGCACCGCAATGGGCGTCAATTACGGCTTCGACAAGCTGCGCTTCCTGTCGCCGGTGCGCGCGGGCAAGCGCGTTCGCGGCCGCTTCGTGCTGGCGGAAGCGACGCTGCGCAAGCCGAAGGAACTGCTGTCGCGCACCAACGTAACGGTCGAGATCGAGGGCGAGGACAAGCCCGCGCTGGTCGCCGACTGGCTCGGCCTGATCTATTTCAACTAACTCCTCACGGTCATGGCCGGGCTTGACCCGGCCATTTATCGCTGCTCAAAAGCTGGTCGATTTCGTATGATGGATGCCCGGGTCAAGCCCGGGCATGACGATACAACGAGGAACAACACGCATGGCAATCAGGTTTGACGGACGCGTCGCTATCGTCACCGGCGCGGGCAATGGTCTCGGACGGGCGCATGCGCTGGGCCTTGCCAGCCGCGGCGCCAAGGTCGTGGTCAACGATTTCGGCGGCGCGCGCGACGGCACCGGCGGCTCGCTGTCGCCGGCCGAGGCGGTGGTCGAGGAGATCCGAAAGGCGGGCGGCACGGCGATGGCCGACGGCGCCGACGTCTCGAAGTTCGGACAAGTCACCGCGATGGTGGAGCGCGCCACCAAGGAGTGGGGCAGCGTCGATCTGCTCTGTGCCAATGCCGGCATCCTGCGCGACAAGTCGTTTGCGAAAATGGACATCGCCGACTTTGCCAAGGTGCTCGATGTCCATCTCGTCGGTACGTTCTACTGTTGCAAGGCCGTGTGGGACGGCATGCGCGAGCGCAACTACGGCCGTATCGTGCTGACGACGTCGTCGTCGGGCCTGTTCGGCAATTTCGGCCAGGCCAACTACGGCGCAGCCAAGGCCGGCATGGTCGGCCTGATGAACGTGCTCGCCGAGGAAGGCCGCAAGAACAACATCAAGGTCAATACGATCTCGCCGACGGCCGCGACCCGCATGACCGAGGAACTGCTGCCGCCGCAGGCGCTCCAGCTGATGAAGCCGGAGGCGATCACGCCGGCGGTGGAATTCCTGCTCAGCGAGGATGCGCCGACCCGCACCATCATGGGCGCCGGCGCCGGCTCGTTCGCGGTCATCAAGGTGCTGGAGACCGAGGGCATCAACCTGCCGCAGTCCGAATGGACGCCCGACGCGATCGCCGCCCACTTTGCCGAAATCGGTGACATGTCGACGGCGAAGGCGCTGCAAGGCGCGTTCGAGCAGACGCAGAAATATGTCGCGCAGGCCGCGGCGCGGGCGGGCATCAAGCTCTGACCATGAACTTTGTCGTCATCGGTGCCGGGCCTGCCGGCCTGATGGCGGCAGAGGTGCTTGGGCAGGGCGGGGCCCAGGTCACCGTCTACGACGCGATGCCGTCGGCCGGTCGCAAATTGCTGATGGCCGGCCGAGGCGGGCTCAATCTCACCCACAGCGAGCTGCTTCCTGATTTCCTCGCGCGCTATCGCGAGGCGATGCCGCACCTGAAAGCCGCGCTCGAGGCGTTTCCGCCCGATGCACTGCGCGCCTGGAGCGAGGCGCTGGGGCAGCCGACCTTCGTCGGCAGCAGCGGTCGGGTGTTTCCAAAAGCCTTCAAGGCCTCGCCCTTGCTGCGCGCCTGGCTGCGGCGGCTCGATGCGGCGGGCGTGCGGTTCGCGTTCCGCCATCGCTGGATCGGATGGGACGACGGCGGCGGGCTGTTGTTTGAGACGCCGGATGGTCGGCGCGCGATCAGGGCCGATGCGGCAGTGCTTGCGCTCGGCGGCGCGAGCTGGCCGCGGTTGGGATCGGATGGCGCATGGGCGGACATCCTCGCCGCGAAGGGCGTTGCCGTAGCGCCGATGCGGCCGGCGAATTCCGGGTTTACCGTCGCCTGGTCGGACATCTTCCGCGATCGCTTTGAAGGCCAGCCGCTCAAGGGCGTTACGCTGACGATTGGCGCACATGCGGCGCGCGGCGAGGCCATTGTCACGCGCTCAGGCATCGAAGGCGGCGCGATCTACGCGCTGTCGGCGGACATACGCGAGACAGTGCTGGCCGAGGGAAGCGCGACGATCCATGTGGCGCTGCGCCCCGATCTTTCGATTGACGAGCTGACGGCCCGCCTGTCGGCGCCGAAGGGCAAGCAATCCGTCTCGAATTTCCTGCGCAAGGCGGCGCAGCTCTCGCCGGTTGGGATCGGCCTGCTGCAGGAGGTGGCTGCGACCTCCGGCCGATCGCTCGCGTCATTGCCGCCTGCTGAACTCGCTCACCTGATCAACGCCGTGCCAATCCGGATCACCGGTGTCGCCCCGATCGCACGCGCGATCTCGACCGCCGGCGGGATCAGGTTCGACGAACTCGACGATCACTTCATGCTGCGCCATCTGCCCGGCACCTTCGCCGCCGGCGAGATGCTCGATTGGGAGGCGCCGACCGGCGGCTATCTATTGCAGGCGTCGTTCGCGACCGGCATGGCTGCAGGGAAGGGCGCGTTGCGATGGCTTGCCCACCGCGCCGCACCCTGAGGCAATCACGTCACGATGTGCCCGTTGTGGTTGCGATATCGGTGACGAAGCCGAGCACGCCAAAAGCCGCGGCCACCACACAGACCATCGTCCAGCCACCAAAATTCCACGCGATCGAGGCGGACGCGGCGCCGACCGCGCCGCCGACGAAGAATAGCGCCACGAACAGGCCATTGATCCTTCCGCGCGCTTCGGGCCGCAGCAGATTGACCGCGCGGCGGCCGAGCGTCTGGTCGGTGGTGATGCCGACGTCGAGCAGGATGGTGCCTGCGCTCAGCACCAGGAGCGCTGCGATCCGTGACTCGATCACGCCGGCCCACGCGCACAGTGCAAGCGAGCCGATGATGAGGAGATGCGAGCCGATCAGCATTGGCCGCGCCAGACCGCGATCGCCCCAGCGGCCGGCCAGCGGCGTCGCCGCGGCACCGGCCACGCCGATCAACGCGAACAGCGCAATGCCCCTGGCGTCGAGCGCGAATGGCGCATCGGGCAGGCGCAGTGCGACCGCAGCCCAGAACGCCGTGAAGGAGGCCATCACCAGCGCCGCGGTCCAGGCGCGAACGCGCAGCACGGGCTCTTCGCGCAGCAGTCTTGGAAATGAGCGCAGCAGCGCGCCGTAGCTGACCGTCGTTGCCGGCCGGAGCGTCGGCAGATAGCGGGCAAGCGCGCCGGCAAGCAGCGTCATCAGGATGGCCGAGACGACATAGTAGCCGCGCCAGCTCCACGCATCCGCGATCAGGCTCGCCGCCGGCCGAGACAGCAGGATGCCGATCATCAGCCCGCTCATGACCTCGCCGATCGCCTGGCCCCGGCGTTCCGGCGCGACCATGGATGCAACCAGCGGAACCACCATCTGGATGGCGGCGCAGCACGCGCCGAGAATGAAGGTCGCGACCAGCAGCAGCAAGGTTGTCGGCGCCAGCGCCGTCGCCACAGCGGCCAGGATGGCGCAGGCGAGCGTCCGCAGGATCAGCCGCTTGTTCTCGACGAGATCAACCAGCGGCACGAGCAGCAGCAGCCCAAGCGCATAGCCGAGCAGCGTCAAGGTGCTGATCAGGCCCGCCTGCCAGGCCGTCATGTCGAGCGACCGGCTGATCAGGCCGACCAGGATCTGCGGCGCGAACAGATTGGTGACGATGACGCCGGTCGAGATGGCGCCGATCCAGATCACCGGGCGCGCCGTGGTGGCCGGCGGTGTCGCTGAAAGCTTGCTGGCTTCGGAGATTGTCATGGGACCTCGCGATCGAATTGCGACGTCCCCTTTAGGTGATCCGGATAATATGCTACAATTCAAATAAGTTGATAAAGACTATGCGGGATCGTTATGAATACCCATGACCTCGTGGCTTTCGTTGCCGTCGTCGAGACCGGGTCGATCGTCGCCGCCTCGGCACGGCTGAACCTGACGCAGCCCGGCGTGACGCGGCGGATTCAGAATCTCGAGGAGATGCTGGGCGCACAGCTTCTTGACCGGATGTCCAAGCCGCTGAAGCCGACGGCAGCCGGAATCGAGGCATATGAGCAGGGCCGCCGCGTGCTGCGCTTGCTCGACGATCTGAAGTCGGATGTCGCCAATGACGGCGTGGTGCGCGGCGAGTTCAGGCTCGGCCTGACGCCGTTCCTGTCGGAAGCGGGGCTGACGGCGCCGCTCGACGCCGTGCGTGCCGAATTTCCGGCGCTCGCGCTGCGGGTCGTATCGGGCTGGTCGCCGCACCACATGGAGCGGGTGGCCCGCAACGAACTCGACGCCGCCGCGATCTGCCTGCCCGACGGGACGGCGCCGCCGGCCGATCTCGTTGCCGACGATCTCGGCGCGCAGCCGGTCGTCTTTGTCGTCGCGCGCGACATGAAGATGCCGCGCACGGTCGACCTGGAGTGCCTGTCGCGGATCGGCTGGGTGATCAACCAGGACGGCTGCGGATTTCGTCAGGCGCTGAAGCGCCGTTTCGACGCCGCACATCTGCCGTTCAACATCGCGGTCGAGGCGCTCGACAGCGAGCTGCGTTTGTCGCTGGTGGCGCGCCGGCTCGGCATCGGCCTCGTGACGCCGGTGGCGTTGAAGCGGAGCGAGTTCCGCAACCGGCTCAAGATTGTCAGGATCGAGGACTTCAATCCCGCGGTTCGGGCGTGGATCGTCCACCGCCCGCCGGCGGGGCGGCTGGCGCGCCCGATCGAAGTGTTTCGCGCAGCGCTGGATCGGGAGTTGCAGGCGCTCATTCGCGGGTAGTGCAGCGTAGCTGAAATTGTAGGGTGGGCAAAGGCGCACTTGCGCTGTGCCCACCGTCGCTTGCATTGCTCGCGGTGGTGGGCACGCTTCGCTTTGCCCACCCTCATATGAGGCCTTTGTGAGTCAAGCGTCGCG
>NZ_JBHMET010000013.1:0-109655 GCF_042430365.1 Bradyrhizobium erythrophlei | reverse complement strand
GGGGGGGCGCGCGTCGCGAGCGGCTTCGCTCCAGCTACACCACCAGCTGGGACACGACCTGGCTGGGCTAGATGTTGACTACGACCCGCTCAAGCCACAATAGAAGGATGAGGGGTATGGCATCGGCAACAAAAGCCGGATCGATCGCGGGTAGATTGATCGACAGGATTTCGGACTGGCTCGGCAGGTCCCGCGACGTCTCTGACATCCGCAGTCTCAGCGCCGCCGAGATCGGATCCATCGCGCGTGATCTCCGCATCTCGCGGGCAGAGCTCGAAACTCTCGCTGCTTACGGACGGCAAGGCCGCGAGGAACTGACGCGGCTGCTCAAGGCGCTCGGGATTGACGAGGCAATGATTGCGCACCAGGAGCCAGGTGTGCTGCGCGACTTGGCGGTGGTATGCGCGCTCTGCGTCGCAAAATCGCGCTGCAATCGCGAGATCGAGGCTGGGACGGCAGCGCTCCGTTACCGGGAATACTGCGCCAACAGCTACACACTGGACGCGCTCAAGACGAAACCAAAGCCCGGCGCTGTCGATACTCTTCACGGTCCCAACCGGCGCTAAGCGGCATCGTTCGCCACCTGTTTGTCGCTATCCGTTGTGCCCGGCGCGAGCACGATGCGAGGTGTCCGCCAACCAAATCGATACCTTCTGTTGATTTTGATCAGCTTCGTCCGCGTGGGCTGGCCTAATCTGCAAACGAGAGAGGCGAGGTCATGAAAAGCCCAACGAGCGACGCCTACGGCGCTATTGCCAAGACGTTCCATTGGGCCATGGTCCTCCTTGTCGTCGTCGCCTGGGCGTCAGGAACGTTCGGCGACGGATTGTCCCAGGGAGCGGGGCAGGACAACTGCCTTCGTGCGCACGTCTGGATCGGGCTAACGGTTCTAGCGCTCGCAGCGGTGCGGATAACATGGCGTATTGCAAATCCGCCGCCAAAAGTCGTTCCCACCGAATTCGGCAGGTGGCTGATCGAATGGACCGATCCAGCATCCCGGACCATGCACTATGTCCTCTATGTATTATTGGTGGTCGTACCCGCTTTTGGTATTGCGCTGCTGTTCGCGCGAGGGCATCCGCTGCCGCTGTTCGGACTTGCCGAAATTCGATCACCGTGGCCGGCGGACAAGGCATCTGCGCGCAACTTGGAGACAGCCCACGAAATTCTCGCCAATCTCCTCGTCATTCTGGCGCTATTTCACATGCTGGCCGCGCTGCTCCATCATTGGGTCTTTGGTGACAATACCCTGAAGCGGATGCTTCCGCACTCACGTAATCCGAATGCCGATTAAGCGGGGAGTCCCACCATCCGGCGCAAAGTTCGCGGAGAACCTTGATGCGGATCCGCACACCATGAGGCAGTGCGGTTCACTCGAAGGTTAGGGGGCGCGCTCTACTAATGCCGCTCTGCTTCAGCCTCTTGCTCCAACCGCAAGATATGCGCTCGCAGTGCATCGAACGTCTCTTCGGCCGCCTCGCTAAACAAAGGATCCTCATGACTGATCATGGCCGAAGCAATCTCTGTCCAATCCTGAGGTTCTAGAGCTTTGAGGGCAGCAGGGAAGAAGTCACGTTCTTCCATCATCATGTGATGTCGCTCTTGAACAATGAAATCGCGAACGATGTTGTCCACATTTTGCCTAAGGATTTCACGATCCGCGAGGACACTATCGACCGCTTGAGCGACGCGGTGCAAGCGCTCGGTTCCCTGTTCGTGCTCACGCGCGAGATCGCCGACTTTTGCAGCCGCAGCTGGATCGCGAATCTTTAGTTTGGCAAAGACCAGGTCTTCCTGAGGATGGTGGTACACCTCCGGGTAAACCTCGAAGTAGCTGATGATGGCCCGAATGATCTCATAATCGGGGCGATCCCCGCGGTCAAAGATCGCTAACTCACGCTCAAGGACAGCTAGCAGCAACTCGATGTTGTGATGCTCTCGGCGCAAAAGCTCAATGATCATTGCAGCGCTCCATAGAGGGAGCCAGTCTAACCTCCAGGCGATCTCAGCTTTTGCGCTAGATCAAATCAGGGTCGCTAATCCTTCCGGCCCTCACTGCGCCCAAGGGACATTGAAAGGTTGCGACATCTGATAAATCAGCGCTAATCAAAGGGCGGTCGTTGTGCTAAATCGGAAACTCGCAGTGCAGCCAACAGGAGCGTTACGGCCGCTCGATTGATCCAGCGCAAATTACCTCGCCCCAAACCTTGCGATCTTGTCTCCGAAGCAATCCCTTGGAGATCCCACTATGGGCGCCGCAAGTTTGAGCTCGGCTCGCGAAGGCAGGGCACTCTGGCTATCGACCATCGCGTTTACGATTTGCTTTGCCGTCTGGACGATCTTCTCGATCATAGGTATTCGGATCAGGCAGGAGCTCGGGCTGAACGATACCGAGTTCGGGCTGCTGGTCGGCACACCGATCTTGAGCGGATCCCTGATACGTCTGGTGCTTGGCATCTGGACCGATCAGTACGGTGGTCGGCGCGTCTACACGATCGTGATGCTGTCGGCGGCGGTTGCGACCTATCTGTTGACGTGGGCGCACAGCTATCTCGAATTCCTGATCGCCGCCTTCTTCGTCGGCATTGCCGGCGGCTCCTTTGCCGTCGGCGTCGCCTATGTTTCGCGGTTTTATCCCACGGCCAAGCAGGGAACCGCCCTTGGCATTTTCGGTGCCGGTAACGTCGGCGCAGCCGTTACGAAGTTCCTCGCCCCGTTCGTGCTCGTTGCCTATGGCTGGCAGGCCGTTGCCCAGGTCTGGGCGCTCGCGATTGCCGCGATGGGCATCATCTTCTGGATTTTCTCCGAAGAAGACCCCGTCGTTCGCGCGCGGCGCAAAAAGCATGAGAAGCCGAAGAGTGCCTGGCTAGAACTCGCGCCGCTGAAGAATGTCCAGGTCTGGCGCTTCGCCCTGTACTACTTCTTCGTGTTCGGCGCCTTTGTCGCGTTGTCGCTGTGGTTACCGCAGTACCTGATCAAGGTTTACGGCGTCGACATCAAGACAGCCGGCATGATGGCAGCGATGTTCTCGTTCCCGGCGAGCGTGTTTCGCGCCTACGGCGGCCATCTCTCTGATCGCTATGGCGCCCGGCGCGTCATGTACTGGACGTTCCTTGTAGGCGCCATCGCCACCTTCGTGCTATCCTATCCGCCGACGGATTATCTGGTGAGGACGGTCAACGGCACCGTCAGCTTCCATCTGGAGATGGGCGTGGTGCCGTTTACGGTCACCGTGTTCGTGCTCGGCTTCTTCATGGCGCTCGGCAAGGCCGCCGTCTACAAGCACATTCCCGTTTACTATCCGAACAGTGTCGGCGCCGTCGGCGGGCTGGTCGGCATGATCGGCGGGCTCGGCGGCTTCGTGCTGCCGATCGCGTTCGGCGCGCTCGTCGACCTGACTGGGCTGTGGACGAGCTGCTTCATGCTGCTGTTCGTGCTGGTCACATCGGCGCTGGTCTGGATGCACGTCTCGATCCGGCAGATGGAGCGCGGCGTTGTCGGCGAGGCGTTGAAGAAGCTTCCCGAGCTTCCCGAGATGGAAGGGATCCACAAGCCCGAGCATATCGGCGCCCTGGCCGGCGCTGTCCTAACCGATTGGCGACCGGAGGACCGGGCATTCTGGGAAGGCGGCGGGCGTGCCGTTGCGCGGCGCAATCTCTTTGTCTCGATCCCGGCACTGCTCCTGTCGTTCGCGGTATGGCAGGTCTGGTCGGTGGTGGTGGCAAAACTGCCGTCGGTCGGCTTCACCTTCACCACCGATCAATTGTTCTGGCTGGCGGCGTTGCCCGGCATCTCCGGCGCCGTGTTGCGGATTTTCTATTCGTTCATGGTGCCGATCTTTGGTGGAAGGCTGTGGACGACGCTTGCGACCTGGTCGCTGCTGATCCCCGCGGTCGGCATCGGCTATGCGGTGCAGACGCCGTCGACGCCGTATCCGATCTTCCTGGCGTTGGCCCTGTTGTGCGGCTTCGGTGGCGGCAACTTTGCCTCGTCGATGGCCAATATCTCCTTCTTCTTCCCGCGCTCGGAAAAGGGTAACGCGCTCGCGCTCAATGCCGGCCTTGGCAATCTCGGCGTCAGCGTCGTGCAGTTCGTCGTGCCCATCGTGATCACCACAGGCGTGTTCGGATGGTTTGGTGGCGATCCGACCGTGGTCAAGAGCGGAAGTACCCAGGTGCCGCTTTGGCTGCAGAACGCCGGCTTCATCTGGGTGCCGTTCATCGTCGCCAGCGCCTTCGCGGCGTGGTTCGGCATGAACGACATCGCGTCCGCTAAGGCATCGTTCGCCGACCAGGCGGTGATCTTCCAACGCAAGCACAACTGGATCATGTGCTGGCTCTATACTGGCACCTTCGGCTCGTTCATCGGCTACTCGGCGGGCTTTCCGCTGCTGGCGAAGACACAGTTTCCAGCCGTGGACGCGCTGCAACTCGCCTTTCTGGGCCCGCTGATCGGAGCGCTGTCACGCTCTGCGACGGGATGGATGGCAGACAGATGGGGCGGCGGCCGCGTGACGCTGGGCGCATTCGCGCTGATGATGGCAGGCGTGCTCGGAGTGCTCTATTTCCTCGGCATCAAGGAACAGCCCGGCGCGTTCTGGGGATTCTTTGCAATGTTCCTGCTGTTGTTCTTTGCAGCCGGCGTCGGCAATGCGTCGACCTTCCAGATGATCCCTAACATCATGCGGCAGGAGATGGATCGGCTGATGCCGACCACTGACGCGACGCTTCGGTTACGCCAGGCTGAGAAGGAGTCCGCCGCAATCACCGGCTTCACCTCGGCAATTGCAGCGTTCGGCGCCTTCTTCATTCCGAAATCATACGGAACGTCGATCGATCTCACTGGCGGTGTGCAGGCGGCGTTATGGGGATTTTTCATCTTCTACGTGACCTGCGTTGTCATCACCTGGGTCGTCTACACCCGCAAGGGTGGCCTGCTTCACGACATCGAACGTGGCGGCCGGCTTCCCGCCGCACCCCAGCCCGCTGAATAAGGAGACGAGGGATGAGCCATTTCCTGGACCGGCTTTCGTTCTTTACGCGAACGAAGACGGAATTCGCCGGAGGGCACGGCATAACCACAACCGAGGATCGATCCTGGGAGGAGGGCTACCGGAAGCGTTGGCAGCACGACAAGATCGTGCGCTCGACCCACGGCGTGAATTGCACCGGCTCTTGCTCATGGAAGGTCTATGTCAAGGGCGGCATCGTCACCTGGGAAACCCAGCAGACCGACTATCCGCGCACCCGCCCCGATCTTCCCAACCACGAGCCACGCGGCTGCGCGCGCGGCGCGAGTTATAGCTGGTACCTCTATTCCGGCAACCGCGTGAAATACCCACTCGTGCGCTCGCGCCTGATCAAGCTGTGGCGAGCGGCGCGCGCGACGATGACGCCGGTTGCGGCATGGAAGTCGATCGTCGAGAATCCGCAACAGCGCGCATCCTATGTGCAGAAGCGTGGTCTCGGCGGCTTCGTTCGCGCGAACTGGGCCGAGGTCAACGAGATCATCGCGGCGGCCAATGCCTACACCGCGAGGACCTATGGCCCGGACCGAGTGTTCGGCTTTTCGCCGATCCCTGCGATGTCGATGGTGAGCTATGCGGCCGGCGCCCGGTACCTGTCGCTGCTCGGCGGCGTCTGCATGTCGTTCTACGACTGGTATTGCGACCTGCCGCCGGCCTCGCCCCAGACGTGGGGCGAGCAGACCGACGTGCCGGAAAGTGCGGATTGGTACAATTCCGGCTTTCTTATCCTGTGGGGCTCGAACGTCCCGCAGACGCGCACCCCCGACGCGCATTTCTACACGGAGGTTCGCTACAAGGGCGCGAAAAGTGTCGTGATCTGCCCGGACTACTCCGAGGCCTCGAAGTTCGCCGATCTCTGGGTCTCCCCGAAACAGGGGACCGACGCCGCGTTGGCAATGGCCATGGGCCACGTCATCCTCAAGGAATTCCACGTCGATCGGCAGACCAAATATTTCAACGACTACGCGCGCCAGTATACGGATATGCCATTTCTGGTGCGTCTGGTGAAATCCGAGGGCCGGCTCGTGCCTGAGCGGTTCGTACGCGCCTCGGATTTCGCTACTTCTCTTGATCAGTCCAATAACTCCGAATGGAAGACCGTGGCCTATGATGAGGAAACGGGCGAGATCGTTGTGCCCAACGGCTCTATCGGTTTCCGCTGGGGTGAGAAGGGCAAGTGGAACTTGGAGGAGAAGGACGCAAGTAGCCGCGCCACGAAGCTTCGCCTTTCGCTCGCGGATGTGAGGGACGAACTGGCCGATGTCGCTTTCCCATATTTCGGCAATCGTGAGCATGATCACTTCCGCGGCACGGATCATCCCGACGTTCTGTTGCGTAAGGTCCCGGCCAAGCGCCTCGCGCTGAAAGACGGTGAGGTGCTGGTGGCGTCGGTGTTCGATCTGTTCGTCGCCAACTACGGCGTCGATCGCGGCTTTGGCGGCGAGCACCTCGGCAAGAGCTACGACGATGTCGAGCCTTACACGCCGGCATGGGCCGAGAGGATTTCGGGCGTGCCGCGCGAGCAGGTCATCACGGTGGCACGGGAGTTCGCGAAGAACGCGGAGAAGACCGGTGGCCGCTCCATGGTCATCGTCGGTGCCGGGTTGAACCACTGGTACCACATGGACATGAACTACCGCGGCATCATCAACATGCTGGTGATGTGCGGCTGCATCGGCCAATCCGGTGGCGGCTGGTCGCACTATGTCGGCCAGGAGAAATTGCGCCCGCAATCCGGCTGGACGCCGCTGGCTTTTGCGCTCGACTGGGGACGGCCGCCGCGCCAGATGAATTCCACCTCGGCCTTCTACGCCCACACCGACCAGTGGCGCTACGAGACGCTCGACGTCAGCGAGATCCTGTCGCCAACGGCCCCTAAGGAACCTTGGGACGGCGCGCTGATCGATTACAACGCGCGTGCCGAGCGGATGGGCTGGCTGCCGTCGGCGCCGCAGCTCGCGACGAATCCGCTCGAAGTTTCCAAGCTCGCGGCGAGCGCGGGCCGCGACGCAAAGGACTATGTAGCCAAAGCCCTGAAGTCAGGCGAACTGCAACTTTCCTGCGGGGACCCGGACAATCCGAAGAACTGGCCGCGCAATCTATTCGTCTGGCGTTCCAACCTGCTCGGCGCCTCGGGCAAGGGTCACGAGTATTTCCTAAAACATCTGCTCGGAACCAGGCATGGTGTCCTCGGCAAGGATCTCGGCGAGTACGGCCGCAACAAGCCGGTCGAGGTGACCTGGCGCGACGAGGCGCCGGAGGGGAAGCTCGATCTTCTGGTCACGCTCGATTTCCGGATGTCGACGACCTGCATGTATTCCGACATCGTGCTGCCGACCGCGACCTGGTACGAGAAAAACGACCTCAACACCTCCGACATGCATCCCTTCATTCATCCGCTGTCGGCAGCGATTGATCCGGTCTGGGAAGCGCGCAGCGACTGGGACATCTACAAGGGCATCGCGGAGGCTTTCTCAAAAGTGGCACCCGAGGTCCTTGGCCTCGAAAAGGACGTGGTGCTTACGCCGATCATGCACGACAGTGCCGGCGAGATCGCGCAAGCGCTCGATGTGAAGGACTGGAAGAGGGGCGAGATCGACCCGATCCCCGGCAAGACCATGCCGGCCGTCACCGTCGTCGAGCGCGACTATCCCAACCTCTACAAGCGCTTCACCTCGCTCGGACCGTTGATGAACAAGCTCGGCAACGGCGGCAAGGGCATGACCTGGAACACCGACCACGAGGTGGATCTGCTCAAGAAGCTGAACGGCACGGTGATCGACGAGGGCGCGACCAAGGGGCTCGCCCGCATCGACAGCGCCATCGACGCCTGCGAGGTGATCCTGAGTCTGGCGCCGGAAACCAATGGCGAGGTCGCGGTCAAGGCATGGGCCTCGCTGGAGGACTTTACCGGGCGCAACCATACCCATCTTGCGATCCCGAAGGAGGACGAGAAGATCCGATATCGCGACGTGGTCGCGCAGCCCCGCAAGATTATCTCTTCGCCGATCTGGTCGGGCCTTGAATCGGAGAAGGTCTGTTACAATGCGGGCTATACGAATGTCCACGAATTGATCCCGTGGCGTACGCTCACCGGGCGCCAGCAGCTCTATCAGGACCATTTGTGGATGCGCGCCTTCGGCGAAGGGTTCTGCGTCTATCGTCCGCCGATCGACACCAAGACGATCAGGCCCGTGATCGACCGCAAGCCGAACGGCAACGCGCAGGTAGTGTTGAACTTCATCACACCCCATCAGAAATGGGGCATCCATTCCACCTACACCGACAACCTGTTGATGCTGACCTTGTCGCGTGGCGGCCCGATCGTGTGGATCAGCGAAGTCGACGCCAAGGCCGCCGGTATCGTCGATAACGACTGGATCGAGGCCTACAACACGAACGGCGCGCTGGTCGCGCGTGCGGTGGTTTCGCAGCGCGTCAAGCAGGGCATGTGCCTGATGTATCACGCGCAAGAGAAGATCGTGAACATGCCGGGCTCTGAGCAGACCGGCCAGCGCGGCGGCATCCACAACTCGGTCACGCGTACCGTGCTGAAGCCGACGCACATGATCGGCGGCTACGCGCAACAGGCCTATGGCTTCAACTACTACGGGACTGTCGGCGCCAACCGCGACGAGTTCGTGATCGTCCGCAAGATGTCGAAGGTCGACTGGCTGGATCAGCCGACAGCCGATCAGCCCGACAACGTCCGTCTGGAGGCCGCAGAATGAAAATCCGCGCTCAAATCGCGATGGTGTTGAACCTCGACAAATGCATCGGATGTCACACCTGCAGCGTGACTTGCAAGAACGTGTGGACCAGCCGCGAAGGCATGGAATACGCCTGGTTCAACAATGTCGAAACCAAGCCCGGCATCGGCTATCCTAGGGATTGGGAGAACCAGTCGCGCTGGAAGGGCGGCTGGAAGCGCAACCGCAACGGCTCGATCCAGCCGCGCATCGGCGGCAAGTGGCGGGTACTGGCGAACATCTTCGCCAATCCGGATCTGCCGGAAATCGACGACTATTACGAGCCTTTCACCTTCGACTATCCGCACCTGCAAGCCGCGCCGGAATTGCCGGCGATGCCCACGGCGCGGCCGCGCTCGCTGGTTTCGGGGGAGCGGCTGGAGAAAATCCAGTGGGGCCCGAACTGGGAGGAAATCCTCGGCGGCGAATTCTCCAAGCGCTCGCAGGACTACAATTTCGACGGCGTACAGAAGGAGATTTATGGCCAGTTCGAAAACACCTTCATGATGTACTTGCCGCGGCTGTGTGAGCACTGCCTCAATCCGGCTTGCGTCGCTGCGTGCCCGTCCGGCGCGATCTACAAGCGTGAAGAGGATGGCATCGTCCTGATCGACCAGGACAAGTGTCGCGGCTGGCGGATGTGCGTCTCTGGCTGCCCATACAAGAAGATCTATTACAACTGGCAGTCCGGTAAATCGGAGAAGTGCATCTTCTGCTATCCGCGCATCGAGGCGGGCCAGCCGACGGTCTGTTCGGAGACATGCGTCGGGCGCATCCGCTATCTCGGCGTGGTGCTCTACGATGCCGACCGTATTGCGGACGCCGCGAGCAAGCCCGATGAGCGCGATCTCTACCAGGCCCAGCTTGACGTATTCCTCGACCCCAATGAGTCCGCGGTTATCGCCGAAGCCGAAAGGCAGGGCATTCCGCGTGCCTGGTTGGACGCGGCGAAGGCTTCGCCGATCTGGAAGATGGCGATGGAGTGGAAGGTCGCGTTCCCGCTGCACCCCGAGTATCGCACGCTGCCGATGGTCTGGTACGTGCCGCCGCTGTCGCCGATCACCTCGGCGGCGTCCGCGGGCAAGATCGGGTTCGACGGCGAGATGCCTGACGTGAAGTCGCTCCGCATTCCCGTGCGATATCTCGCTAACCTTCTAACCGCAGGCGACGAGAAGCCGGTTACGCTCGCTCTCGAACGCATGCTCGCAATGCGCACGTTCATGAGGGCCAAGACGCTCGACGGGGTGGTGGATGAAGCCGTCGCGAAGCGGGTCGGGCTCAGGCCTGAACAGATCGATGAAATGTATCGCATCATGGCAATCGCTAACTACGAAGACCGCTTCGTCATCCCGACCGCACATCGCGAGCTGGGGGCCGATGCCTTCGATATCCGCGGCTCCTGCGGCTTCACCTTTGGCAACGGCTGCTCCGGCGGGGAGAACGAGTTCAATCTGTTCGGCTCGCCGCGCAAGGCCAAGAATCCGATGGAGATGGCGTGATGAAGACCTTCAAAGTGCTTTCTGCGCTACTCACCTATCCCAGCGACGAGCTCGCCAAAGCCGCGCCTGACTTCGGCGCTGTTCTGCATGCCGAAGACCTTATCCCTGCCGCGCAACGGCCTGCGCTCGATCTCCTAATCGAAGAAATCGCAACATACGATGTCTACGATCTGCAGGAACGCTATGGCCTGTTGTTCGACCGCAGCAAGACGCTGGCGCTCTATCTGTTCGAGCACGTTCATGGTGAGAATCGCGACCGCGGGCAGGCCATGGTCGACTTGCGCGCCATGTACGACAAGGCAGGCCTCTCCATCGGGGCGAGTGAGCTGCCCGACTATTTGCCGCTGTTTCTCGAGTTTCTCTCGACTCGGCCGGTCGCGGAAGCGCGGGCGCTGCTTTCCGATACCGCGCATATCCTGGCGGCGCTCGCCGAACGGCTGGGCCGGCGGCAGTCGGTCTACAAGGCGGTGTTTGACGCGCTGGTCGCGGTCGCGGAAGACGCGCCGCAGCGCGAGGCCGTGGACGCGGTGCTACAGGGCCCGGATGTCGACCCGATGGATCTCGTGGCGCTCGATGCGGCCTGGGAAGAGGAGGAAGTGCGGTTTGGGCCGAGCGCGCAGGGTCAGGGCGCCTGCAGCCATGATGGCCTCATCGCGAAGCTTCGCCATGCTCGGCGTGCCGTCGGCCCGGCGCCCTCACACCCGCAATGAGAGGCGAGACCATGCAAACGCTCAACGCAATCGTCTTCGGCTGGTATCCCTATCTTTGCCTCACCGTCTTTCTGCTCGGCAGCCTAGTGCGGTTCGACCGCGAGCAATATACTTGGCGCAGTGGATCGAGCCAGTTGCTGCGGCGACGGCAGCTGATATGGGGGTCGAACCTCTTCCACGTCGGCATCCTCTTCATCTTCTTCGGTCACTTCGTCGGCCTTTTGACCCCGATTTGGGTATTCGACCTGCTCGGGGTGTCGCACGGCTTCAAGCAGATGCTGGCGATCGTCGCGGGCGGTATCGCCGGGCTGATCTGCCTGGTCGGGATCTTGTTGCTGACGCACCGGCGGCTGTTCGATCCACGCATTCGTGCAAACTCGTCGTTCGGCGATACCGCGATCCTGCTCATCCTGTTTGCACAGCTACTCCTGGGCCTTGCCACCATTCCGGTGTCGTTGGGTCATCTCGACGGGCATGAGATGGTGAAGTTCATGGGATGGGCGCAGGGGATCCTGACGCTGCAGCCGGGGATTGCCGCCAGCATTCTGGACGTGCATCCGATCTTCAGGGCCCATCTCGTGCTGGGCATGACGATCTTCCTGCTCTTCCCATTCACGCGGCTCGTTCACATCTGGAGCGCGCCGGTCTGGTATCTTGGCCGCCGCGGCTATCAGGTCGTACGCAGCCGCGATGATGTCCGTCGCGCCGGCGTCGCCGATCGCCCGCTGCAGCCCGCGGAGTAGCGCCATGGATTGCTCTTTGGCCGACGCGCTGCCCAAGCCGAAGACCGTCAGTGTCAACGGCGCAGTCATCCCGCGCGAAGCGATCGCGCGCGAGGTGCAGAGCCATCCAGCGGAAAAGCCCATCCTCGCCTGGCAAGCAGCAGCGCGGGCGCTCGTCGTGCGAGAGTTGTTGCTGCAGGAGTCGTCGCGACTTGGTATCACTGCCGAGCCGCTGCGCGACGAGAAAGGACGCAGCGAAACGCCCGAGGAAGCGGCGATGCGCGCCTTGATCGAGCGGGAGGTGGTGACGCCTGAACCCGATGAGGTCGCATGCTTGCGGTTCTACGAGCAGAACCGCCAGCGCTTCCGCACCGCTGACCTCTATGAAGTTGCACATATCCTGATCGCAACGCCGCGCGACGATACGGCCGCGCGTTGTGCTGCGCGTGCGGCGGCGGAGACCGTGCTCTCTGCGGTGCGCGCAGATCCCGCGCTCTTCGAGGAGCTGGCACGCGGCCGTTCCGACTGCCGGACATCGGCCGAGAATGGCGGCCGGCTCGGCCAAATAGCGCGCGGCCAGACGGTGGAGGAGTTTGAAGCTGCGCTCGCACGCATGCGTGAAGGTGAAGTTTCCATCGCCGAAACCCGCTTTGGTTTCCACATTGTCCGTCTCGATCGGCTCGCGGTAGGGCAAGCCATGCCGTTTGAGCTCGTGCGTGACCGCATCGCCGATTACCTCGCAGCGAGTGTGCAGCGTCGAGCACTTGCGCAATACGTTTCATTGCTGGCCGGCCGCGCTGAGATCACGGGAATTGCGTTCGCGCCTTCGACGTCGCCCCTCGTGCAGTAGGAGAAGCACCCATGCTGCTCGGCGATATCATTCGGGACTTCAGCCAGGAGGCCAAAGCGACCGAGGCGTTGCTTTGCTGCAATGACGTCAGCCTGCTTGTGAGGGTCGGTGAGTCCGCCGAACGCTATCGAGAGGCGGTCGGCGAATACGCTGCGGGGGCGGTCCGCCGCTTTGCCAATCTTGCGACAAGCGAAGACTGGCTAAGTTTGATGAATGTGATCGAACGTGCCCACGATCCCGGTATCAGCTGTCTGGCCATGATGATCAAATGGTCGCTGAAGCAGGATGAGGCCGCAGTGCCGGTCCAATCCGGTTGTACGTGCGGAGGTGGTGGGGGTTGCTCATGACCGTAGACTGGCGGCCGATTTCGGGAGATCTCGCAAAGAGGGGTATTCCCGTTATCTCCGGCCGCGCGAGCCGCGACGAATACGAGGATCTGAGCGGCAAGGCTATCGAAGCCTTCCTTGGCAAAGTGATCCGATACTGCCTCGACCTAATAGGCACTGCTCCCATTGGGGTGAATTTCGATGTCTGCACACCTTTCCGCACTGGTTCCTAACAGTTCATCTTTCGTACGGCCGCTCGCAGCGATCATCTACGCCGAAAACGCGTATCCCGATGCAGCTTTTAAGGCGCTTGTGGAGCGATGCCGCGGCCTCGGGCTGTCGTTGGCCGGTGTCCTGCAACGCCGCATGTCCGAGGGCCCGACCGCCGATGTGATGTCTTGCTGGAAGATCTGAGCACCGGTCACTGTACGTCGATCTTTGAGGATCGTGGTGCGGGTGCTGCAGGCTGCAGGCTCGACGAAGCGGCGCTCAGCGAAGCCGCTGCCCGGATCGAGGGAAGTATGGAGATTAGGCCTGATCTGCTGGTCCTGAACAAGTTTGGCAAGGCTGAGTGCTCCGGCGGTGGGCTGCTCGACCTGATTGCCGGCGCGGTGGATCGTCAAATCACCGTGGTGATCGGCGTTCCGAAAAGCAACCTGCAGGCATGGAGGAATTTTGCAGGCGATTTCGCAATCGAATTATCGATTGATACCGGAGAAATCGAGCGGTGGGTAGAACATCTACGATAATATTTTAGTCGATTCGGCGCGGGCAGGACTACGCCAGAGACAATTACCAAGAGTACCTCCAGTGCCAGAACCTGCGGCCCTGAAAGGAATCCAGCTTGGCTTTTTGATCGTCGGTTAACGTCGCATAAAATGCTTCCAGCGCCGGTCGCGTCGAGCGGATTGCTTGCAGCATTGCGTCCATGCGCTTTTCCATGGCCTCCGCGCGAGCAACGATGGTGCCGGGGATATCGGCCAGGCAAGCATCGCTCATCATTTCGCCCGCCTTGATTGACGCAGCCTTGAATTCGTCGAATTTGGCGCGTTGCGCATCGGTTAGGCTGACGTCGTCTACCAGCCGATCAGTCCACCATTCGACGGAGCCGGTCGCAGCCGGATTGCACATTCCGAAGAGTCGGCGGCCCATCATCCCCGATCCCATCATGCCGGGCCCTGCCATCATCCCGGGCCCCATGAACGCGCCACCAGGACCGAAGGGTTGAGCGATTGCCGGGCCAGAGACTGCGATAATTGTCAATACAGTGGTCAGCACGGTACAGAATTTCGAGGTCATGTCGTCCTCCAAGGCTGACACAGGGCAATAGGCTATCGATCCGCGGTGTTAGCCGATTGACATACGTCAAATCAGATGAGGCACCTTTCGCGCGCGCTGGATCGTCCGGCTTGGACTTCGATCCGGCGCTACCTGCACAGCATCCAATGCCCCTGGCCCGGTGGAGGGCGCCTGCTCGACTTGACTCAAATCAATGTCAGCGAAGCGGCTGGGGTCCAAGGAATTAAAAGTTCGGTCCATTGTTGAGAGCAGGAGACAAGTCAATGGATGACCATGCCAAATCTGCTGCGGAGCATCACATGAGTTGTGGATGCGGCGGCCCTCGTAGCGCGCAAAGGGACTCTGCCGTGCATCATCAATCTCGCGATGATGCTCACCGCGCTGGCTCTGCCCTGGATATACTTGACGAGCGGTTCGCGCGTGGCGAGATCGACAAGGTCGAATACCTCGAAAAAAAGCAGCTGATCTCCCAGCGCGCGTCTATCCCGAAATCAGATCAATCTGAGAAAGAGCCGGACGCGCCGAAAACACTACCGACGCCGAGGAAACCTCCACGGGAGCGGCGGCGATGAAAGTCCTATTCATCGTCAACGATCCACCCTACGGCACGGAGCGTGTCTACAACGCGCTGAGGCTCGCGCTGGTTCTGCTCAAGAAGGATCCTTCCGCGCAAGTCACCGTCTTTCTGATGGCGGATGCTGTGCTTGCAGCCAAGGCTGCGCAGAAAACACCCGATGGCTACTACAATGTCGAACGGATGCTCAAGCGCCTGCTCGCCAGCAAGGGAACGGTGCTTCTATGCGGCACGTGCATGGACGCGCGTGGAATTGGCGATGGGGAGCTTACCGCGGGGGCCAGCCGCAGCACGATTGACGAACTGGCCGCGGCTACGGTCGAAGCTGACAAAGTAATGATCTTTTGATCTGCTCTTTTGCCCCGAGTCCTTGCATGTCGTGATGTGCGGATCGATAAGGATCCAGAGCGTTCTTGCCTTTGGACTGGCGAGGTCAGCGGTTCGACGCGGGGCTGCAGAGACCGCGCCAGCCCACGCGTGTCATGCGCCGAGACATCAACCATCGCGCGGAAACTAACAGCGATCAATCGAGGCCACCGGGACTTGACGTGGATTTACAGTTGCAAGGTCACGGCAGATAGTGTGGAGCGGTCCGTGGGGACCTAGACATGTTGTTCCAAGATAGAACCGATGCCGGTCGGAAACTCGCCAAAGCGCTGCTGAACTACAAGAGCCGCCACCCGGTCATCCTGGCCCTGCCGCGCGGGGGAGTGTTGGTTGCCGCGGAGGTCGCCGCAGAGCTCGATGCTCCTCTTGACCTGCTGCTCGTTCGAAAGATCGGCCTGCCGAGCCAACCGGAGCTTGCGATGGGGGCCATGGCGGATGGGGAGGAGCCGACCATTGTTCGCAACGACGAGGTCATTGAATTGTCCGGCGTCAGCGAGCAGGAATTTGAGGAGGTCTGCAGGGAGGAGCATGCCGAGCTCGAACGACGGCGCCAGCGCTATTTGGGCGATCGGGCACGATCGGAGGTGAAAGGCCGGGTGGCGATCATCATCGATGATGGAATTGCCACTGGCGCCACGACCCTTGCGGCCATCAAAGCTGCCCGCAAGCGGGAGCCGAAAGAGCTTGTGTTGGCGATTCCTGTCGCGCCGTTGGATACCGTCAAGAGGCTGCATCCTGAAGTCGACGCGATTGTTTGTCTGGATACGCCTCAGGACTTCGGCGCGATCGGCTACTTCTACCGTGACTTTCGCCAGATCAACGATGATGAGGTAATCGCCATCCTGCGTCGCTTCCCCCGGTAATAAGTTGCGCAAGTTCCGCGGAGTTCATCCAAATGCCGTTCGCGGAACCCATCGGTCACTCATCCGAACATAAGATCGTTTAACCGCCGCCCAGGCGATACGATGAGCGATCGTCTCCTGCGCCTTCTCTCGCGCATGAGCAGCATAGGCATGATTGAAGGCCTCTCGGTAGATATCCTGCGCGTGGGGCGGTAGATGGCCGCGGACAGGGGCCGGCAGGTCGGCATTCGTGCGATATGGCATGGCTTCGTCAGGCTGGTTGTTCGAAATCTTCCGGCGAATGCCCCAATTGGGTCAGACCTTCTTCCAGGTAGTCGCCCAGCAGCGGTGTGCCCAGAAGGTATTCGGCAGTCCGCTTGTTATGTGCACGGGCCGCCTCGGCGCGGATGTCCTCCCAGTCGTCGACGTCACCGTCGCCGCGACCGAGCCAGGCGAGGGCGACAAGATCGATCTGTTCGTCCTCGTTCAGTCCTCGGATGATGGCGGTCAGTTCGGTCCGGACAGGATCATCGGCGTGATCTTCTAGGACAGACAGCATCCCGTCGTCGCTGGCATTGGAACCGGAGTCCGGATCGGTGACCACGTCTTTGACGTCAAACTGGCGAGCCTTGCTGAGGATTGCAGCAACCTTTGCAGCCGATATCGCAAGATCCGGGATTTGCGTCATGGCCGGCGTCTCCTGGAAAACCACCCTTACTATAGCTGTCACAAACGTTCACTTGTTGATGAGAGTCAAATCGCAAGCGATCTTCTTTTCGCCGTACGCATGTCAGCGGCACTGCTGCCGATCCGTTGGCTGTCCTCTTGTTGACCCGTATCAAGAAAGTGGGCTTTCGCCAGGGTAGAAAGGCTAGCCAGGTCGTCATGTATTAGCGGACGCTGATGTGCCTCGAGCTTTTCGAAACTAAGAAGCAACCGATGTCCCCGGACGTCTCCATTAGACCCTTTCTCGTGGGATTCCCTGCCGCCGGGATCGGTCTGGGACTTGGGCTACGGTTGGCCGGAGTCGGATGGTCATCAAACTGGGTCTTTGCTCTGTTCGCCATTCCGGTGTTACTGGCGCTTTTGGTCAGGATCGCGCGGAGCTTGCGCCACGGCGAATTCGGACTGGACCTAGTTGCAGCCCTCTCGATGACCATGGCGTTGGTGTTTAGGCAAGAGCTGGCGGCGATCGTCGTTGCACTGATGTATGCCGGAGGCCAGCACCTCGAGGCATTTGCCGAAGGGCACGCGCGGCGCGAAATGACTGCGCTGCTGTCGCGTGTACCAAGGACGACCATGCGTCATCGCGACGGGAAGTTGCAGGAAATCGAGATTGACGCAGTCGCTGTCGGAGATCGCCTTCTCATCCGCCAAGGGGAGGTGGTTCCCGTTGATGGCATCGTTGCCGATGGATTGGCGGTGATCGACGAATCGGCGCTGACCGGGGAGCCGCTCCCACGCCAGCGGAAGAACGGCGAAGGCGTCATGAGCGGATCGAGCAATGTCGGCGAGGCATTCGACCTTGTCGCCTCGCGTCCGGCCGCTCAGAGCACCTACGCCGGAATCGTCCGTCTCGTGGATGAGGCGCAGCGGTCAAAGCCTCCTATTGCCAGGCTTGCCGATCGGTTTTCGTTGGTATTTCTCGGCGTGGCGCTCGCCCTCGCGGTGGGTGCGTGGCTTTGGTCCCACGACCCAATCCGGGCAGTGGCTGTGCTCGTCATTGCGACGCCATGTCCGTTGATACTTGCCGTGCCGGTGGCGGTCGTCTCTGGGCTGTCCCGGGCGGCGAGGCACGGCATTCTGATGAAGGGCGGCAAAGCTCTCGAAGTCATGGCGCGAATCCGCTCTCTCGTCGTAGACAAGACTGGAACGCTCACTGACGGTCGGGCCAAGGTCGTTTCGGTGCGCGCCGAGCCCGGCATTTCCGAAGATGGAGTCATCCGGATTGCAGCCTCGCTCGATCAGGCTTCGACGCACGTTATCGCACAGACCCTCGTTTCCGAGGCACGCCGTCGTGGCCTGGAGCTCGCGGTCCCATCCGAGGTTGTTGAAGTCTCTGGCGAGGGAATCAGCGGCAAGGTTGCTGGTCGGGAGGCCGTCGTTGGGGGTATCCGTTTCGTGTCGTCGCAGCTGTCGAGGGCTCACGGGTCACGATGCAACGAGGGGTTCAAGCATTCCCATGCAGCGGGCGCAGTCGTGGTTGCTCTGGGGGTGGACGGGCGGCTGGCCGGGCAGATCGTGCTCGCCGATGAGCTTCGCACGGGCATCGAGCAACTTCTGGGAAAGGTGAGAGCGCTTGGCGTCGAACGGATTGTGCTCGCCACCGGGGATCGGCGCGATGTTGCTGAGAGCGTGACCGCAGGACTCGACTTCGATGCTGTTCGAGCCGAGCTGACGCCGGATCAGAAAGTCATGGTCGTATTGTCGGAACGGAAAGCTGGGCCGGTGATGATGGTCGGTGACGGCGTTAACGATGCCCCCGCCCTGGCCGCCGCGGATGTAGGCGTCGCCATGGGAGCGAAGGGCGCGGCCGCTTCCGCCGAGGCTGCCGACGTGGTCCTGCTGGTTGATCGCCTGGACCGCATCGTCTCGGCTATCGAGATTGCGCGACGCGCCAGGTTCATTGCGCTTGAAAGCGTCTTCGTCGGCATCGGGCTTTCAACTGCCGGGATGGCTGCGGCCGCGGTCGGATACCTGACTCCGGTACAAGGCGCGCTGCTCCAGGAAGTGATCGACGTCGCTGTCATCTTCAATGCGCTGCGGGTGCTGCGCGAACCAGAGAATGGCTGAGGTAGTACCCGTTGATCCAAGCCATAGCCCCCTGAAAGAACTATTTTGTGATAAGTTAACTATGCAGATCACACCTGCGAAGAGTTCTGCAGGATGTGCACGAATCCGGCGCTGCCCAAGCCGGCGTTTTGTTGCAGCCCAGTGCGAGCGCCTTCAACCTGGCGTCGACCGGCACTACCGCGCAGTTGCCACGTAAGTTCCGCGATCTGGGCTAGCCCCGTAGCCCCGAGGGGATGCCCCTTTGACAGCAGGCCGCCGGACGGATTGACTACAATGTCTCCTCCAAAGCTGCTACGGCTTTCGAGGATGAACCGTTCAATCTCGCTTTCGGAGCAAAAGCCGAGCGCTGAATACATCAGTGCCTCATTGCTGGTGAAACAGTCGTGCAGCTCGACGATGTCGATGTCCTTTGGCCCAACCCCGGCATTCTCATAGGCTTTATCTGCGGCATCCCGACCCAGCGCACGGAACATGAGATCCAGCGGATCACCCGCAAAATGTTCGCTACGATCACCTGCGGCGTCAAAGATGTCTTCGATATTGCGGGAGTAACAACGGGCTTTGGCAATCCTGTCTGGGCGCGAACCCATCCGCCGGCCAATGCGCATGCCTGGGCCGTCGAGCGCGTGCGTTCTTGTGGCGCGCAAGTGGTGGGCAAGACCATCTCTGACGAACTGGCCTTCAGTCTCAACGGCGCAAATCATCACTATGGAGCTCCGCTGAACAGCGCTGCGCCCGATCGCCTGACCGGGGGCTCTTCCTGCGGGTCGGCAGCGGCTGTGGCAGCAGGGCTTTGCGACTTCGCGCTCGGAACGGACACCGCCGGCTCCATCCGTGCGCCCGCTAGCTTCTGCGGTCTGTTTGGCTTTCGTCCAACTCATGGCGTTGTGCCTACCACCGGAGTTTGCGCACTTGCACCATCGTTCGACGTCGTCGGATGGTGCGCGCGCGCCCCTGGGATATTGGAGCGGGTGGGAGATGCGCTGTTGCCGCCGGACCAAGTCGACCTCGATCCATCCGTTTTCTACTGGGATGTCGAGGCATGGGGAATTTCCGAAGCGTGTGATGCAACACAAATCCGCCCATTGATTGCCGATCTGCTGTTGCCGAACATCCGTCTTGAGGACGGAAGAGTGAGCGAGCAGGGGCTCGACACTTGGTTCGAGACGTTTCGCGCATTGCAGTTGGCGGAGGTCTGGGCCCAGCTCAAGGACTGGCTGGAGATCGCAAGGCCCGCGCTAGGATCAACACCCCCGCCCCACGAGGAGCCAGTACGCCTATGAGCACTCTCAAGGGAAAGCGGATTTTGATCGCCAAGCCTGGCCTTGACGGTCATGATATCGGAGCAAAAATCATCGCGCTGGCGCTGCGCGATGCCGGCGCCGAAGTGATCTATACGGGACTGCGCAAGACACCAGGCTTCACCGCGCGCGTCGCGGTCGACGAAGATGTCGACGCGGTTGGCCTGTCGCTCCTTTCCGGGAGTCACAAGGAACTGGTCGCCGAAACCATGCAGGAGCTTCGGGCCCTCGATGCGGACGACATTCCCGTGTTTGTCGGCGGCACCATCCCGGTCGAGGATCGCGCAGCGTTGATGGAAACGGGCGTGACGGGTATCTTCACGGCGGAGATGCGACTCGACGACGTCGTTGCGGAAGTCGCGCGCGTGCTCGCGCCGGTGAGGGCTGCGTAGGTGGCTGTGGCAGCAGCTTCGGGCAAGCCGGACGGACAAATGGACCGCCGTGCGCTCGGTCGGTCGCTCTCGAAGATTGCCAACGCGTCGGTTGAGGAAGCGCTGGCCGGCATGCGCGAGATTGCGGGCGGCGCAAGCCGGATCGGAATTACCGGTCCGCCCGGCGCGGGCAAAAGCACCTTGATCGGCCGTCTGGCGCGGCGGCGTCTTGACAACGGCGCTGCAGTTGCCGTTGTGGCGGTCGATCCAACCAGCCCCCACACGCGCGGTGCAATCCTCGGCGATCGCATCCGGATGGATAGCGTTGCCGACGATCCGCGGTTGTTCATTCGGTCTCTGGCAAGCCGTGGGGCGAATGACGGCCTTGCCGACAACATTGCCGACGTGCTGGCGACGCTGGATGGTTACCCGTTCGACGAGGTGATCCTGGAAACCGTGGGCGTCGGTCAGGCGGAATACGCCGTGCGGGCCCTGGTCGACACGCTGGTATTGGTACTCATCCCCGAATCCGGAGATCAGATCCAGGCCATGAAGGCGGGAACGCTCGAGATGGCCGACATCTACGTCATCAACAAGGCGGATCTGCCCGGTGCGGAGAGAATTGCAAGCGAGATCCGCGCCGTCGCGAGATTACGCCGGAGGCTGGCGTCGGACTGGGAGCCACTGGTGATCATGACCGCTGCGGAGAGTCCGGATGGTATCACGGCCCTCAACGCCGCGGTTTCCCGCCATCTGGACTTCGTGCGGGCATCGCGGAACACGGACGAAGTTCGCCGTCTGCGGAGGGAGTATCACGTCAAGAGTCTTATCATGCGCGCCATCGCCGACATCCTGGCGGAAAACCCGGAAGTCATCGATTGCTCTCCCCGCGAGGCCTTTGAACTTGTGGTAGGGCGCTTGAAGGAGCGACGTCCCTGAGAAGGCGTTGAGGTTCACGTCCGACGTATGACGCTGAGCAGCTTGCGAGCAATGCTTGTCGGGGTCTCGCCACCGGGCCGGTACCAGGTGATCGCCCAGTTCATCGACCCCAGCAGTCCAAGCCTGAAGACGCGTAGGTCGATTCCGGCCGGCAATTGAAGCTCCGCGATCAGATCCTTGAACACGGCTTCATAGCTGTCTCGGAGAGGAACGAACTGTTCCGGCATGCTCTCCTTTGCGAGCTGCGAGACCAGCACCGTGGCGAAGCGATTCTCTGAAGAAGCTCTGCCGGTTCCAGATGATTCGCCCGACGTACAATTCGTTTTGCAGGATGCCGTTCAAGCGCTTGCGGCTGCCGGCGATCGTCGAGGCGTTCCAGACGCCGCCACGTGGGCCTGGCACGTTCTTTCTAGCGCAGCCGCGATGTCGCGCGGCGACCTTGCGTCGAGGTCGGCGAAAATTTTGCGGACCATCCCGGCCTGAGCTTTATCAATCTCTAGTTCACCGGGCTTGCCCAGCATCGGCCGGTAGCCGTAGCTGCGCCCGCCGTTGTGTCGGCCGTCGCGGATGACGCCCGCCTGGCCGCGCCGCGTCTTCTGCGCCAGGTCCTTGAGCTAAAGCGATCCCAGCAATCCTTTCACGTCGATGTGGATGCCGCCGGCAATACCGTCCTGTACGGTGCGAATGTTTATGCCCGCGAAGCGAAGTCGCTTGTGAATGCCGCATCGCGAGCCGATCACCTTTATCTGCCTGGGTGACCCGGAATTTCAAACTCTCTTCCAGCCGCATGCCGAAACCCATTTGCAGGCGCGGATATTCGGGCGAGTAAACGGACAATCTGTTCTGCCCGTCGCCGCAGGGGAACGCTTGCTGTAGAGCCAGAACCGGATCGTTCGGGTCGGGGGGCGATTCGTTCCCCGCTACCAATCCTACGATTTTGTACGCCAAACGGGCAGGCAGGACGCGCGGGATTCTACCGGCGCGTCGCACTCGTAAACGTCACTTAGGCTTGGCCTCTCCTGCCAAGCTTGAATCGCCCTATTTCTTGAGAAGCGCGCACTTCGACTCGTTGACGGGCCGGTAGGCGTTCTCGCCTTTGACCGTTTTCACGATCTCCAGATAGTCCCACGGCTCCTTCGACTCGGACGGTTTCTTGACGCGGGCGAGGTACATGTCGCGAATGACCCGGCCATCCTCGCGCAGCTTGCCGCCATGCACGAACGCGTCATCGATTGGCAGTTCGCGCATCTTGGCCATCACCGCGGCCGAATCGTCGGTACCTGCCGCCTGGATCGCCTTGAGATAGTGGAGCACGGAGCCGTAGACGCCACTGTGGATCATCGTCGGCATGACCTTGGTTCTGGCGAAGAATTTCTTCGACCAGGCGCGGGTGGCCTCATCCATGTTCCAGTAGGAAGCCGTGGTCATGTAGGTGCCTTGCGCAGCCTGCAGGCCAACAGCGTGCACATCGGTGTCAAACATCAGGAGGCCGACCAGCTTCTGTCCAGCCTGGACCAGCCCGAATTCGCCGGATTGCTTGATGGCGTTGTCGGTGTCCTGGCCGGCGTTCGCGAATGCCACCACATCGGCCTTGGAGTTCTGCGCCTGCAGGACGAAGGAGGAAAAATCCGCCGTGTTGGTCGGATGCCGCACGCTGCCGAGGACCTTGCCGTCCAGCTCCTTGATGAAACGTGTGGCGTCCTTCTCTAGTTGCTGACCGAATGCATAGTCCGCGGTGACAAAGAACCAGGACTTGCCGCCCTCGTTGAGGACCGCCGAGGCCGTCACCTTGGAAAGTGCATAGGTGTCGTAGGCGAAGTGAACCGTATTGGGGCTGCACAGCTCGTCTGTCAGGGAACTGGCGCCGGGCCCGGAGAGCAGGGCGATCTTGTTGCGCTCCCTGACCATGTTGTGGACCGCGATCGCAATTCCCGAATTCGGAATGTCGGCAACGGCATCGACCTTGCCGTTGTCGAACCAGTCCCGCACGATCTGCAGGCCGACATCGGTTTTCATCTGGTGATCTGTGCTGACGATCTCGATCGGCTTGCCCAGAACCATCGGGCCGAATTCCTCGACCGCCATTTTCGCCGCCTCGACTGATCCGGGACCGCTGTTGTCGCGCCCCCAGCTGGAAAGATCGGTCAGGACGCCGATGCGGACGACGTCATTCGATATCTGCGCGGACGCCGTCGATGTCGCCGCGGCGAGCATGGCCAGGGCCAGGAAATGCTTCTTCACGTAGTCTCCCTCGTTTTCCTATGGTGGGTGGCGGGTTCAGGTATGGCTAGTTGCCGCCGAATCGGGGCTTGCGCTTCTCGCGAAAGGCGTTGATGCCTTCGCGTGCGTCGGCATGCGTCAACAGGAACGGAAAGCCGTCGATCGCGTGGCGCATCTCATCGCCGCCGAGCCCGCGGTTGTAGAACGACTTCGCCATCTGCACGGCAAGGCGGGGTTGCGCAGCAATGCGCTCCGCGAACGTCAGCGCCTCAGGAAGAAGTCTGTCACCGGGGACAGCGCGAGACACGATGCCGAGGCGACATGCTTCGTCAGCGCTGACAGGCTCGCCGAGCATGCTCATTTCCTTGGCTTTCGCGCGGCCGACGATGTCACCCAGACGCACGATGGCGAAGCCTGGCAATATCCCAAGCTTGATTTCCGGTACGGCGAAACGGGCACTTTCCGCAGCGATGATGAAGTCGCATGCGATCGCAAGCTCGAAGCCGCCGCCATAAGCGATGCCGTTGACCGCGGCTATCACCGGCTTGAGCGCACGTTCCGGCGCGGCGAGAACATCCATGGCGTCGATGAAGAACGCGCGCGCCTTCTCCGGGTCGAAATCGAAATTGCCGATATCGGCGCCGGCACAGAATGCCTTGCCGCCGGCGCCCGTAATGACGGTTACGCGGACCGCGTCGTCCTGATCGGCGCGCTTCAGGCCTTCGAGAATGCCTGTGCGAATACCGGTGGTCAGAGCGTTCAGCTTGTCCGGTTCGTCGAGCGTCAAGACCGCGATCTTGCCCCGGACCTCGTAGTTCACGCTTTCCAATCGCAACATGTTCATCCCTGAATTGTCATGAATGTCTTGAAGACCACGCTATTGCGCGGCCTGATCCGGCTCGACGACGGCAACGATCGCATTTCGCTCAACGGTTTCACCGGGCTTGATGTGAACCGCGGTGACGACGCCGTCCACCTCACTGGCAATACGGAGCTCCATCTTCATGGACTCCATGACGACGGCCGTGTCTCCGGCTTTCACGCGAGTGCCAACTGCGACATTGACCTTCAACACCGCGCCCGTCATTGGGGCGCGCAGTTCACCGCTGATCTCGGAACTCGTGCTGATGTACCTGAGATAGGGGATAGCGATCATCGTGTGCGCGCGGCGCGGATCGTGCACAAAGATGCAGTTATCCTTCTGGCGGATACGTACCGTCTCGCGCCGTGAGTTCACCACGGCGACAAATTCGTCATTGCCGATCGGCGAAAGCTTCACCGCAATCCGGTCGTCGTTTACGCCGATCAGCATCGAACCGTCGGGCTGCAGCGGAGCGAAGCGGATTTCTGCGCTGGTGCCTGCGCTCTCAAGGTGCAGCAGGGGGATCGGGGACATCCCGTCGCCTCCGGTCCCCATGTGCCAGCCGGTCAATCCGCTGGAGCGCCACGGGCCCTCGGACATAGATTGGCGCTGGCGCATCATCCAGAAATAGGCTCCCAGCGCGAGCGCTCCTGCGTCGATGTCATCGGTCCGGTCCACAAGTGTGTCGAATTCCTCATCGATCAGGCGTGTATGGAATGTGGCGTTCCGGGTCGCGGGCAGGGCGATCAGTCGTCCGAGAAACTCCCGATTGGTGGTGACACCGAAGATCGAGGTCTCGTCGAGCGCGCGGCGAAGCTTATCGAGCGCCTGATCGCGCGTCGCGGCGTGCGCGATGAGCTTGGCGAGCATCGAGTCGTAGTAAGGTGTCACGGTCGAGCCGTTCTCCACACCGGTCTCGACGCGGATGTCGTCGCGGGGAAAGCTGACATAGGCGAGGTCGCCCGTGGACGGCATGAAGCCGTCGTTCGGATCCTCGGCGCAGATGCGGGCCTCGACGGCATGCCCGCGGCACGTGATATCGTCCTGCGCCGTCGGCAAGCCTTCGCCGGCGGCGATGCGAAGCATCGTTTCGACGATATCCATACCCGTCACCATCTCCGTCACGGGATGCTCGACCTGGAGGCGTGGATTAACCTCCAGGAAGTAGTACTCGAGGCCGCTGACGACGAACTCGACCGTGCCGACGCCGCGATAGTTGAGGCGACGGCCGAGTCGGACGGCGTCGCCAAGGATGCGCGCACGAAGCTCTGGCGGCAGGTTGGCGGCAGGGGCTTCCTCGATCAGCTTCTGGTGACGGCGCTGGAGCGAGCATTCGCGCTCGAACAGATGAACGACGTTGCCGTTGCCATCTCCTGCGATTTGCACCTCGAGGTGCCGGCCGCGCTGGATCAGTTTTTCCACGATGAGGCCGGCGTCGCCAAAGGCATTTCTGGCCTCGCGCATCGCGGACTCGATTTCGTCGCGCAGTCCGTCGAGAGAGGAGATCGCCCGCATGCCCTTGCCGCCGCCGCCGGCCGCAGCCTTTAGCATGACGGGCAGCTCGAGTTTGCGGATGGCGCGTTCGATCTCGGCAGGGTCGTGGCTCGGAGCCTTGGTGCCGGGCACCGTCGGAACGTCGGCCGCAGCGGCCTCGTGTTTCGCGGATGCCTTGTCGCCGAGCCGCTCGATGGTCTCCGGCGTCGGCCCGATGAAGGCCAGTCCGGCCGCCTCGACCGCGCGGGCGAAGGCGGCGTTCTCGGCCAGGAAGCCGAATCCCGGATGAATCGCTTCGGCGCCGGTGGCCTTTGCGGCGGCGATCACGGCGTCGATCCGCAGGTAGCTCTCCGAGGCTGGTGCGCCACCGATCTCGATGGATTCGCCGATGGACTTGACGTGCAAGGCGTCGGCATCCGCGGTGGAATGAACGCCGGCCACCGCAACGCCGAGACGTCGACAGGTGCGGGCGATGCGGCAGGCGATTTCGCCTCGGTTGGCGATCAGGATCTTCTTGAACACGGCTGGTCTCCTGCGTTTACATCCGGAACACGCCGAAATCGGTGTGCTGATGCGGGATCCTGCCGGCGAGGTCGAGTAGCAGCGCCATCACGCTGCGGGTTTCGAGCGGATCGATCACCATGTCGCACCAGGTGTTGCGGGCGAAGTTGTAGGCATTGGCGAAGGCTTCGAACGTCTGCCGGGTCGGCGCCATGTAGGCCTCGCGCTCGGCGTCGGTCCACGTCGTACCTTCGCGCTTGTGCACTTCGTCGCGGACCATCGCGAGCGTCGTGGCGGCCTGGTCGGGACCCATGATCGCGGAACGGGCGTTGGGCCACATCATCATTGCGTTCGGCCGGAACGCGCGGCCGCACATCGCGAGGTATCCCGCACCGTAGGCGTTGCCGATGATCAGCGTGTATTTCGGCACATTGGCGCTCGCCATCGCCGTGACCATCTTCGCCCCGTTCTTGGTGATGCCGCTTTCCTCGGCATCGCGGCCGACCATGAAGCCGGTGACGTCGGCCATGAACAGCAGCGGAATGTCACGCTTGCAGCACAGCTCGATGAAATGCGTCGCCTTCAGCGCGCTCTCGGAAAACAGCACACCGTTGCTGCAGAGGATGCCGATCTCGAAGCCCATGATCCGTGCGAAACCGGTAATGAGAGTGTCGCCGTAGAGCGGCTTGAATTCATGGAATTCGCTGCCGTCTACGAGACGGGCAAGGATGTCGCGATTGTTGGTGGGAACGCGGGGATCCGAGCTGATCAGACCATAGAGTTCTGCCGGATCGAGCAGGGGATCGCGTACCGGGCCGATCGTCCAGCTCTGCTTTGGGATTTCGCCGAGGTTGGCCACGATCTCGCGCGTGACGGCAATCGCGTGTGCGTCGTTCTCGGCGAGATGATCGGTTACTCCGCTGATGCGGCTGTGCATCTCGCCGCCGCCCAGTGCCTCGATGCCGACTTCCTCGCGCGTGGCGGCGTAGACGAGCTGCGGGCCGCCCAGGAACATCGCACCCTGGTTTCTGATGATGACGGTCTCATCGCACAGGGCGGGTATGTAGGCGCCGCCCGCCGTCGACGGACCGTGCACGATCGCGATTTGCGGGATGCCTTCGGCGGACATCCGGACCTGGTTGTAGAAGATCGAGCCGAATTGGCCGTCGTCGGGGAAGATGTCGGGCTGGTCGGGCAGATTGGCGCCACCCGACTGGATCATGGTCACGCACGGAAGCCGGTGCTGCCAGGCGAAGCGCTGGGCGCGGACGTGCTTCTTGCAGGTGATGCCGTAGTAGGTCCCGCCCTTCACGGTGGGCTCGTTGACGATGATCATGCAAGGGCGGCCGGATATCATTCCGACGCCCGTGATAATGCTGCCGCCGGGCGGCACGCCGTCGTACAGCCCTTCGCCCGCAAGCTGACAGAATTCGAGGAATGGCGATCCGGGATCGATCAGGGCCGCGATCCGCTCGCGCGGCAAGAGCTGGTCACGCTCCTTGTGCAGCTTGCGCGCACGCTCGGGCCCGCCGATCGCAGCCGCGGCCCGGCGACGTAGAAGATCGGCGACACGTGCGGAGTAAGCGTCGCGGTTGCGTAGATATTCCTCACTCGAGGTGACGACGTCCGATTTCATGATCGCCATTGCGCGCGCCCCTGGTTGCTAGGCTCGCCCATCGATGGCTTGCCGATGTTGTTGTGGATTGCTCTGCAGGTCACGCGCATTTCGGTGTCCGAATGCGCGTCTGTCCGTGGGTAAAGTTGAAATTCATCTGGCTGATCATCCCGTAAAAATCTAACGATTGTTAGAATCAGTCGCGCGCCGATGCAAGGAGAACTCATGCAAGCCTCTAGGCTTTCCGGAATCGCGGCAGCGTGATGTCGTCGGAGGCGCGTTCGAAGATCAGCTCGACATCCATGTCGAAGGTGACGTCCGCCGGGTTACTTCCGGTCAGGGTGCTGATCATGCGCGGCCCTTCTGCGAGCTCGACGAGCAGTACCGCGTACGGAACGTCGGCCTTGAAGGCCGCGCCCGGCGCGCGATGCACCACGCTGAAGGAGTGGACCTTGCCTCGGCCCCGTGCCGGCCTGTGCTCAAGCTCCTCGCCGCCGCACTGACGGCACGTCGCTTGCTGATAATACTGCACATGCCGGCACCGGCGGCAGTGCTGCAGAAGCAGCTTTCCCTCTTGCAAGCCGCGCCAGAACACGGCCGTGTCGGCGTCCGGGGCGGGGAGGGGCTTTCGGGCAGCGTCTTCGACCGACATCACAAGGCCTCCCGCGTGCCCAGAACGGTGCTGGCGTTGGTCGCAAATCCTGCTCCAAGGCTGTGCACCAGCCCAAGCTGCGCGCGCTCGACTTGCCGATCGCCGCACTGGCCGCGTAGTTGCGCGATCACCTCATGGAAGTGAAACAAGGAGCCAGGCATTCCCGAATGGGCGAACGACAAGAGGCCACCATGAGTGTTGGACGGAATTTGTCCGCCATATGTCATCTGCCCGTCGGCGACGAACGGTCCGCCTTCTCCTTTGCGACAGAAGCCCAGATCCTCGACCATCATGATCACGGTTCCGGTGAAGCAATCGTAGATACCGGCAACATCCATGTCGGCCGGTCCGTAACCGGCCATGGCATAGGCAAGTCGGCCAGACTCGACTGCCCCCGTCGATGTAAGGGAAGGCATCAGGAAGATGTGCTCGTGGGTGTAGCACTCGCCGCAGCCAAGGATGTAGACAGGGCTTTCGATGCCGAGCGTCTCGGCATGTTCGGCGGAAGCGAGGACGAACGCCGCTCCACCGTCCGATATCAATGAACAGTCAAGCTTGTGATAGGGCGTGGTGACCATCGGCGAGGCGAGCACGTCCTCGACCGTGATCGGCGTTGTCTGCTGCGCGCCCGGGGTCCGCGCCGCGTGGCGCCTGTGCACCACCGCGACCTCGGCAAGTTGCTCGGCCGTGGTGCTGAATTCCTTCATATGCCGGTGCGCGGTCATCGCGAAGGTATTGGCAACGGGAATTCCGAACGGCATTTCGTATTGCTGATCCCGGCTCTCGGTGAGGGAACGCAGCGCGAGATCCGGCGTCAGTCCGGTCAGAAGGCTGTCAGCCGCGACAACCAGCACGACCTTGGCAAGGCCGCCGTGGATGGCAGCCGCGCCAATGCTGAACATCGTCGCCGCCGTGGCACCGGAGACTTGCAGAGTGTTGGAGAATGTGGGGCGAATCCCGAAATATTCGCTGAATGCGACGCTGAAGCGATGGAAAGGAGACGCGAAAGCATGGCTCGAGAGGACGCCGTCCACTTCGCTCTTTGATATCCCGGCATCGGCCAGCGCGTTCCTGGCTGCCTCGGCAGCAAGCGAGAGCGGGCTGCGGCCCGGCACCTTGCCGACCGCCGACATTCCGGTGCCGATGACGGCGACCTTTCCTCGAAGACTGGTGTCGCTCATGTGGAGGCCTTCAACAGGCGTTCGAGTTCGTGGCGCTGGACCTTGCCGCTCGTGGAGCGCGGAAATTCGTCAAAGGCGATGAAGCGGAATTCACGCGGCCGCTTGTAGCCGGCCAGTTCGCGGCGGCACAAATCGACGAGCTCGGCCTCCGTCGGCTGGGCATCGGTACGGCATGCAACAAAAGCAACGGGAGCCTCCCCCCACCGGGCGTCGGCGGCGCGCACGACCGTGACCTCCGTGATCCGCTCGTCGCTCAGCAGCACGCGCTCGATCTCGGCGGGATAGATGTTCTCGCCGCCCGACTTGATCAGGTATTTGGCGCGGTCGACGAAATCGAGCGATCCGTCGTGGTTGCGCCTGAATACGTCGCCCATGTGAAACCAGCCGCCGCGGAAGTCGTGCGCGTTGGTCTCGTCGGCCTGCCAATAGCCCGAGAACAGTGTGGGGCTTCGGATCGCCAATTCGCCGGGCTCGCCGGGTGTAACCTCGTTGTCGGATGAATCGACGAGTTTGATCTCGCAGAATGCGTTCTGACGCTTGGACAGGCTCGCCGGCACCTCACCCGGAGCGATCAACGCCCTTGTCGCAGGCGGCAGGCCGGTTTCGGTCGAGCCGAAACTGTTGAGATAGGGGGCATCGAGAAGCTCGGTCACCGCGGCGATGGCGTGCGGGGGCACGAGGTCCGCCATGGCCCCGCAAACCTGCACACCCTTGACGTTCGCCCGTTGCGCCTCCAGGCCCTCGACGAGGGCCTCCACCATGCCGGGGATCAGTACCAGCCAGCCGATGTCGTGCCGGGATACCGCCGTCAACAGCGGTTCGAGCTGGAATCCGTCCACCACAATAACCGTTCCGCCGCGCAACAGCGTGGCGAGTGCATGATCGGTCGATGCCATGTGGAACAGGGGTGTCCACGCGACGAACGTCGCGTGCGGCGCTATGCCGAGCTCCGACGAGAAGACCAGCGCGCGCATCACCATCGCGCGGTGCGAAATGACGGCGCCCTTCGGCAGGCCAGTCGTTCCGCTCGTGTAGAGAATGACTAGTCCGTCTTCGGGCCGCGCCACGGGCGGGGGGGCGCGCCCATCCTGCCGCGCGAGCTCGCTTTCATATCGTGGCCCGATCTCCAGGATCGGGTTGATCCTGGCCGCGGGGGGAAGGCTTGCAGCGAGATCGGCCTCGACGACCAGCAGCTTGGGCGACACCAGCTCGATGCAATAGGCGAGCTCGCGTTCCGACAATCGCCAGTTCAAGCATGCCGTAATGATCCCCAGGTTGGCGGCTGCCAGCTCGATCTCGAGATATTCTGGGCGATTTCGCGACAAGAGGCCAAGGCGGTCACCCCGCCGCAATCCCCGCGCGGCGAGGGCAGCAGTCAGACGATGCACCCGGTCGCGTAATTCGCCATAGGTCACACGCCTCTCGCGGTGTTCGATCGCGACCCTTCCGGCATGGAGTTCGGCGCAGACATTGAATAGCGCTCCGACGGTTCCAATACCGGATACGGCGCCAATCTGGGGACTGAACTCAGTTACCATGCACGTTTCCTCGAGCGCTGCCTTTCGACAATCTTCCAAACCGGTGCTTGCGCCGGCGGATTACAAATTCTAACATTTGTTAGAAACAATTGGTAGTGCTTCTTATTCGTCAACAGCGGGAACATCAACATGTCCAATCGATACGCCACCTACACCAGGCTGAAGCTCGACTATCCGGCCGAACGGATATTGAGGATCACCTTCGACCGTCCCGAGACGTATAATTCCGTCGACGCGGAGACCCATACGCAGCTCACCCACATCTGGCGCGACATCGACAACGATCCCGATATCAACGCCGTCATCGTCACGGGCGCGGGCAAGGCGTTCTCGGCCGGCGGCGATTTCGAGCTGATCAAGTCGCTGCTCGACAATCCGGCGGCGCGGATGGCCACCTGGAAGGAGGCGAAGGACCTCGTCTACAACGTCATTAACTGCAACAAGCCGATCATCTCGGCCATCAACGGCGTTGCCGTGGGAGCTGGCCTCGTCGTCGGAATCCTCGCCGATGTGTCGATTTGCGGCAAATCGGCGCGGATCGTCGATGGACACACGCGCCTCGGCGTCGCGGCGGGCGACGTCGCCTGTATCATCTGGCCGCTGCTGTGCGGACTGGCGAAGGCGAAATACTATCTGCTCACATGCAAGCCGTTGTCGGGCGAGGAGGCCGAGCGGATCGGGCTGGTTTCGCTGTGTGTGGAAGATGCGGAGCTCCAGAAGATCGCGCTCGAGACGGCGCAGGATCTCGCAACCGGCGCCCAGAGCGCGATCCGCTGGACCAAATACGCCTTGAACAACTGGCTTCGTGTCAATGGGCCGTTGTTCGACACGTCGACGGCCCTTGAAATCCTTGGGTTTGCCGGCAACGAGGCGCGCGAGGGATTGGCTTCTCACCTGGAGAAGCGCAAACCTTCGTTCCCGACGGATTGCCCGATCTAGTCGCGATCGGTACGCGTCGAGGCAACTGACCTGGCTGGTTGCCTCGACGTCTGCCTTGGCCGCTACGTCTTAAGTCTGAGCCGGATATGTGCGATAGCCTCCGGATTAGCGAGCGCCGACAGGTCGCCGGGGTCCTTGTCCTCGAAGACGGCGCGTAGCACGCGGCGCATGATCTTCATGTTGCGCGTCCTTGGCAGATCGTCGACCAATAGAACCCTCTCCGGGCGGTACGAGGCGCCCATGCCGTGCACCAGTGCCTGGGACAGTTCCTCGGGCAGGGTCGACGACTCCTGTAGTCCTGCGCTCGGCACGCAGGCGCACACGATCGCCGAGCCCTTCACCGGATGAGGAATGCTGAAGACCGCAGCTTCCGCGACCTTGCCGGTCGCGGTCAGGATGCCTTCCAGTTCGGCCGGACCGACGCGCTTTCCCGAGATCTTGATGGTGTCGTCCGAGCGGCCGAGAATGTAGTAGAGGCCGTCCTTGCCGCGCATAGCGAAGTCGCCGTGCACCCAGATCCCGGGGATCGTATTCCAGTAGCTGTCGAGATAGCGCTGGTCAGCCTTCCACAGGCTCTTGGTGAGCCCGATCGATGCGTGACGCAGAACGAGCTCGCCGACCTCGCCGTCGCCGGCGCGACGGCCGGCCATGTCGACTATGTCTGCGCCGACCCCGAGCGCCGGTCGCGAGAACGAGCATGGGTTCATCGGATGGTTGGGCGTGCCGGTGAAAATGCAGCCGCCGACTTCCGTGCCGCCGGAGATGTTGATGATCGGAATCTTCGACTTGCAAACGTGCTCGAAGAACCATCTCCACGGCGTTTCTGTCCAGGCTTCGCCGCCCGAAGCGGTCATCCGCAGGCTCGAGAGGTCGTATCTCTCGACCTCCTCGCCGTATCGCATCATTCCCCGCACGATGGTCGGCGATACGCCGAGATAGGTGACCTTGTGCTCCTCGATGAGGCGCCAGAAGCGGCCCGTATCGGGATAATCCGGCGTTCCCTCCGCGACCAGCAGCCGGCCGCCGGCAAAGCTTGGGATACACGCGCACATCGCGCCCACCATCCATCCCATGTCGCTGAAGAAGAAGAAGAGATCGGTCGGCTTGAAGTCGCCGCAGATGATCATGTCCCGCGTCACCATGGAGCCGATGAAGCTGATATGCGTCCACACGCAACCCTTCGGCTCGCCGGTCGTGCCCGAGGTGTAGAGCAGGATGGCGGGATCCTCGGCGTCCATCTCGGTGGTCGGAAGGTCCGCGCCTTCTCGGGTGACTTCGTCCCACCATTGGTCCCGCCCAGCGCGCATGGGTGTGTCGATGCCGAGCCCGCCGCGGTCGGCCACAATGACATGCTGGACGCTCGGTGAAGCGTCGAGCGCCTCGTCAAGGACCGATTTCAGCGGGGCCGGAGCGCCACGGCGCCAGGTGCCGTTTGCTGTGATGACCGCTTTCGCTTCGCCGTGGTTGAGCCGCGAGCGGATCGGGTCGGGGCCAAAGCCTGAGAATAGCGGCATCACGATCGCGCCGATCTTCAGGATCGCAAAGAAGGCCACGAATGTTTCCGGTAGGTTCGGCATGTAGATGGCGACGACGTCACCCTTGCCTATGCCGAGCTGGCGCAGGCCGGAGGCCAACCGTCCGACGGAGGTGGCAAACTCGCCGTAGCTCAATCGACGCTGTTCGTGCTTGTCCTCGCCTTCCCAGATCAGAAAAGGCTTGTCCCAGACTGCCGTGCCGCGGTGCCTGTCGATGCAGTTGAGGACGATGTTCGTGGTCCCGCCGACGCACCAGCGCGCCCACGGCTCGCCTCGCGCACGATCCAGAACCTTGTCGAAACTGCGATAGAAGCGAACATCGCAGAACTTGAACACTTCTTCCACGAGCCACGCCGGATCGGCGTCCGCCTTGGCGGCCAGTGCGTCGTAGTCGGGTTGCCCCGTAGCGCGAAGAAACGCACTCAGGTTGCTCCTCTCCACGAGTTTCGCGGGCGGCGTCCAGAGATGCGCCATCTTGTTTCCTCCTTCAAGCCCTTCGCCATTCTGTTGCATTCGGCGTGCGGCGATGTATTCTAACAAATGTTAGAATACAAGGAAGAAGATATTGTGACTCACAAAGAACAGGTCCTCTATGCGGTCGAGGGCGGCATTGCGACTGTGACGATCGACCGCCCTGAGCGGAAGAACGCGCTGTCAGTCGAGGCCATGAATGGTTTGACGGATGCATGGAGCAGGGTGGAAGCCGATCCGTCGGTGCGCGTCGTCATTCTGACCTCGGCGGACTGCGGCGTGTTCTGCGCGGGACTCGACCTGAAACAGGCAGCGGAGATCCGGGCGCGGGATGGAGTGGATATCCTGACGCTGATGCGCGATCCGATGCAGAATGCGATGCGGAAGGTCTCCAAGCCGATCATCGCCGCCATGACCGGTTCCTTGATGGCCGGCGGGATGATGCTGGCGCTGAAGTGCGACCTGAGGGTCGCGTTGCGCGGCATGCGTGCCGGGATCACTGAAGTGAAGATGGGGCGCGGGACGCCCTGGGCAGTGCCGTTGCTGTGGATGCTGCCGCAGCCAATGCTGATGGAAATGGTTCTCACCGGAGAGACGATGCCGATCGAGCGACTGGCCGAGCATGGGTTTGTCAATTCTCTCGAAGAAACGCCGCAGGCGGTCCGGGGGCGTGCGCAGGAGCTGGCGCTCAAGATTGTGGAGGGCGCGCCGCTGTCGGTCAAGGCGGCCAAGGCCAGCGTGCTCGCCGCGATGGATCTCGGCTACGCGCAAGGACTCGTCGAAGCCGAGCGGCTCCATATCGAGACCTATGCAAGTCTCGATGCCGTCGAGGGGCCGAAAGCCTTCGCGGAGAGGCGCAAGCCGGTGTGGCAGGGCAGGTAGTGTGCCTCAGGAGGTGCGAACGCCCTCGAAGATCAGCAGCTCCGTGCGGTGCGCAAGTTCAAGTACCGCATCGCGGTTTTCTAGCTTGAACCATTCGATCGTCCAGTTGAGGGAGCCGATCACGAACATGCGCAACGGCACCACCTCCATGTCGGCCCGGATCTCGCCGGCGCGCCGCGCCTCGATGAAGAGCTTGTCCCAATATTCGGCGTAGGCGCGCCGCAACGGCCGATGCGGCTTCTTCAAATGCTCCGGCAATTGACCGTAGATGCGGATATTGGCTGACGTGAAGTCGCTGGTCTCGAGCAGCGCGACAAGGTGGGCCTCGATCGCGAGGCCGATCCTGCGCCGGTGCGACACCTTGCCTGCCCGCTCGACCGCATTCTTTACGGTTTCGAAGACGTGACGGAGGCCGCGGTCCAGGACCTCGTCAAGGATCTCTTCCTTGGAATCAAAATGGTAGTAGATGCTGCCGGCCTTTATTTTTGCCCTAGCGGCGATCTGGCGTAGCGTCGTGGCCGAAAATCCTTGGCGCCGAAACAGTTGTGCTGCGGACTGCAAGATCAGGTCTCGCGAGCGCTCGGACTTTGTCGCGGCTGCCGTGGGATTTTTGTCGCGGGCGGTCTTGCGCCCAGTGCCCGCGAGCGATCTCTTTGGTCGGCGCGCCTCCGCCAGCCGACGAGATCGGTCGCCGGAACGCACGGATGACGGCATGTCTGATCAAGCTCCCTGTCAAAATACTGGCCGGCTGGTTCGAGCAGCCTATGGTCGCTGTGGAAGCAGATTCCAGTGAGAATGGCAATATCCGCCCCGAGGGGCAAGGCGACACCCGCGATGATAAGGTCTGGGGCGCGCTCCCGGCCGGCGCCGGCGAATGCCGGCATTGATGGCTCGGCGTCCCCGAACTCGAACCCGTGCCTGGCGGCGATGGATCGCGCGAGCAGGCTGATTGCCACAGCGCGACAGCCGATGCGAGATCATCGCGCCGTGAGCGATCCGGCGTGAGAGTGCATCGCGTCGGCGATGGTCCGGGAATGGCCGCGGAATTCCGCCACGATCTTCCCGTTCGCCGCATTGATGAGGCTGCAGTCATAGATCGCCGTGCGGCCCGTGCGGCAGCGCTCCCGGACGTGCGCAATCAGGCGATCGCCGGGGTGTGCAGGGCGCACGAACGTGATGCTGCATTGTTGCGCAACCGACGGCCGGCCGTGGCTGTTGCAGGCGATCGAGAATGCCGTATCGGCCAGGGTGAACAGGACGCCGCCATGACATGTTCCGAACACGTTCAGGCCGGCTTGAGAGATGGTCATCTCAAGCTCGGCCTCGCCGGGGCCGGCCCGGCGAAGCGTAAAGCTGAATGCCTTGGCGGGTGCGTCGCCAGAGAGCATGAAGGCGGCGCAATGCTCTGCCAGTTGCTTTGGATCGTCAGGTAACGGGTTCATCGCGTCTGCTGCTGCTCGTGTGCGGGTTAGAGACGCGGTCACGCGCCTCGTGGTACGAGCCCAGCGCCGCGCGCGTCGCAGCGGCGTTCGAAACTTCGCCCGCCTCGACCTGCCGCAGCATGTTCAGGAATGGTTCGTCGGTCCGTTCCAAGATGGAGCGTCGGACCTCGGCCGCGGCGGTCTCCGCGAGGAGACGATGAATGCGGGTGCGACGGTGCGCTTGACGCTCGGCCGGCGTTCGCGGCGCGACATTGAAAACAGCTTCAACCAGCTCGACGACGCCCTGGCCGGAGCTTGCCACGGTCTCGATGACCGGCACATTCCTGTCGGTCTCGCGGCGCAGGCTCAACATGCTGCGGAGCTGCCGGACGGTGCGCGCGGCCAGGGGCAGATCGGCCTTATTGACGACGAGGACATTGGCGATCTCCAGTATCCCGGCCTTGATCGCCTGGACGTCATCGCCGATGCCAGGAGCGTTCACGACAACCCGGACATCGGCAACCTCGACGATCTCGACCTCGGACTGCCCAGCTCCAACGGTCTCGATCACGATCACGTCACGGCCCGCGAAATCGAGGATGTCGACGATCGGCTGAATGCTGTCGGTCAACCCGCCGAGATGGCCGCGCGAGGCAATCGAGCGGATGAATACGCCGGCGTCTTCAATATGCCGCCCCATCCGCACCCTGTCGCCGAGCACTGCGCCCCCTGAGAGCGGGCTCGAGGGATCGACTGCCGCTACGGCCACCGTCTGTCCGCTCCTGCGCAACTCGGCCACGAACGTGTCGATCAGTGTCGACTTTCCGGCACCGGGCGGCCCGGTGAAGCCGACTGTGAGCGCGCTCCCTGTCTGCGGCAGCACAGCGCGATGCAGGCTGGCGGCGGCGGCGCCACCTGCTTCGGCGATCGTGATGGCGCGTGCGATGGCCCTGGCATCGCCGGCCCGCAGCCGTACCGGGAGTGATGTTGCGATGGAATCCGAGGTCATTGCTCAGGCAACGATCAATGGATGTCCGAAACCGAGTTCGCGACGCAGGCAACTCACCACCTCGCCCCGTGGGGTACCAACGCGGAATGCGAGATGGGCCAGGGCGTGCATGTGATGCAGGATGAGGTCTGGACCGAGATCGTCGCGAAGGACAATCCCAACCGCGCGCTTCCAGACGGGGAGAGCGGGGCGGTCGTCTACACGCATCTGCGGCGGCAGTCGCAGCCAATGATTCGTTTCTATTCTGGCGATGAGTCGCACATGACGCATGCGCCTTGCGGCTGTGGCCGGACCTATCCGCGCCTCCCGATGGGTGTGTATGGTCGCCTGGACGACATGCTCCTGATCCGCGGCGCCAATGTCTATCCGAGTCAGGTCCAGCGTTCCCTGCTGTCGGTGCCGGGCACGGGGATCGAGTTCAAGATTCTGCTCGAACGCAATGGCGCGCTGGACACGGCGACCGTGCGTGTCGAACGCGATCCGGCGGCCAAGATGGATAATCTGGCGGAATTCGAAATCGAGCTGGCCAAGCAGGTCAAGCGCCGACTGAAGAACGATACCAACATCAATTTCGAGGTCGAGGTGCTGCCGCCGAATTCGCTGGAGCGGGCGATTTCGAAAGCCAACAGGGTTGATGATCGGCGCCCGCGGCTTCGTCCTTGATACCCTGAAGCAGAGAATTGTGCGTCAATTCCGGCCTCGGGTGCGCGGCGAACTTCGTGCCGTGACAAAACTGCGCCGACGACTTCAGACGGAGCGGGAGCCGCCGGCCATCATGACAGGCTCGGGCGGGCGCGATGGTATCGAGACGCTGAGCGCGGCGATTTCTCGCCGTCTCCTCTTCGTGCAGTCATCACGGGACGCGGCCGCCGCTTGGGGGCTGGAACATCCGTCAGGGATGGAAGGCTTGCTGGCGAGGCCTTTGCGCGGATTGCGGAGCGCCTGAACAACTGCAGCAGTATCTGAATTCCGATCGAACCGCTTACTCGCGCCGAATGATGTTAAGCAGTTTCCGCACGATGCTCGCAGGTGTCTCGCCGCCGGGCCGATACCAGGTGATCGCCCAGTTCATTGCACCCAGCAGTCCAAGTCTGAAGATGCGTTGATCGATCCCTGCGGGCAGCGTGAGCGCCGAGATCAGATCCTTGAAAATGGATTCGTAGCTGTCGCGCAGGGTAGCCACCTCTTCCGGCAGGCTGGTGACCGACAGGTGTGAGACCAGGACCGCGGCGAAGCGGTTTCTCTCGAGCAAGCCTTGCGCATGCGCGATGCAGGCGGCTTCTAGCCGAGTCCACGGATCCATGCGGCCTTCGATGGCCGCATTCACTGCCTCGCGCGATTGCGACACCGCAAAGGAATAGACGGCGACGAACAGTTCCTCCTTGGAGGGAAAGTGGTGATACAGCGATCCAGGCAGGATGCCGACCGCCGCCGCGATGTCGCGCATCGAGGTGTTTTCGTAGCCCTTGCTGCCGAACAGCCGGGCCGCCTCGTTGATCAGCACCTGTCGACGGTCATCCGGAAGCTCTTGCCGCCTGTCGTCCTTGTGCGGCCGGCGTGCTGCCTTTGTCGATTGAGTTCGTGGCGTGGGGCGGGCGCGTCTTTTCGCAATCATCGGACCGGTTCGCGTTCGGGCTGAAACGTCTCTTACCTGACATGCTCTGCCCCGTCGAGGACGGCAAGGGGTTGCCAAACAAACAGTTGTTTGGTAGCGAGATTGGCAGGCTCAGGATGGTTGAATGCCCGGATCAGCGAGGAGGGAAAATGGGAGCTTGGGAGGTGAGGGGCCCGGCGAGGGGTGTGTGCAAGTCGTGGCGTGACGTCTATCCGGAGCTTGCCGGGCAGGTCGTCAGGATCACAGCTCCGCACTGGCGCGGCATCGCGTGGGAAGGTTCGGAAATCTGCGCCTATCGCGACCGGCCGCGCAGTATTTCGCAGTGCCTTGCGACCAATGTAGCGCGCTGGCCCGATCGCGAAGCCTATGTCTTCCATCCCGGCGGCCAGAGAATGACCTGGGGCGATATCGGCAGCCAAGTTCAGCGCGTTGCCGCGCGGCTTCGGCAGGACTTCGGCTTTCGCAAGGGCGATCGGCTCTGCCTGCTGACGGCCGGGTGTCCAGAATACGTGACCAGCTATCTCGCAATCATCCAACTCGGTGGCATAGCGGTTCCGGTCAACCTCGGCCTGCACGCGGAGGGGTTGGCGGCGCAGATCAACAAGGTAGGCGCCAAGGGCCTCGTGGTCTCGCCCGAGGTCTGGAACGACAAGCTCGAATCGGTGCGAGGCAGCCTCGAGAGCGTAAAGGCCGTGTTTGTCATTGGCGGAGAGGCGCCGCAGGGAACGCTTCCCTTCGCCGAGCTGACTGGCCCCGGGACGAAGCCGGTCGAGCACGAGGCAGTCGACGAGTGGGATCTCTGCGCAATCTCGTTTACTTCCGGCACGACCGGTGTGCCGAAGGGCACTATGGCCATGCACATCAACGCGCTTGGCTGCGCCCAGAACGTTGTCATGGCCGCCAAGGGGCTCGGCGTTGACGACGTCAATCTGTGCATGCCGCCGCTCTATCACAACACCGCCGTCTATGCGGATTTCCTGCCGGCGCTGCTGAGCGGCGGCAAATGCGTGATCATGGCGGCCTTTACGCCGCTCGACGCGATCAAGCTCATCGAGGCCGAGCGGGCGACATGGGCGGTTGCGGCGCCGATCATGCTCTGGATGATGATGAACCATCCGGAGTTCCGAAGCCATGACTGCTCGACGCTGAAGAAAATCATCTTTGGCGGTCATGCCTCATCAGAGACGTTTATTAACCAGCTCAACCAGGAATTCGCGCCGATCGCGATGGTGAACGCCGGCTCAGTCTCGGAAAGCACTGCGCTCGGCTTCGCGCTGCCAACCGAGGACGCGATCCGCAAGATCACGAGTTGCGGTCTCGCAACGCCGAACACCGACATTGCGATCTTCGACGATGCCGGCAACGAAATCCTCGAACCCAATGTCATCGGCGAGGTCGCCTACCGCGGCCAGCAGACCAATGCGGGATACTGGGAAGAGCCTGGCAAGACGGCCGAAGTCTTCCGCCGCGACGGCTTTGTCCTGTCCGGCGACTGGGCTAGGATCGATGAGGAGGGCTACCTTTGGCTGCTCGATCGCAAGAAAGACATGGTCGTGCGCGGCGGCCAGAACGTCTACTGCATCGAGGTCGAGAACAAGCTGTACCTGCACCCGAAGGTCCTGCGGGCAGCGGTGGTCGGAGTACCCGACCACGTGTTCTCGGAGCGATTGAAGGCGGTCGTGGTACTCAAGCCCGGCCAGAGCGCGACGGCCGACGAAATCCGCGACCACTGCGCGAAGCATCTCGCCAGATACGAAACGCCGGAATACGTGGTTTTCGCAACCAGCCTGCCGGCCAACGCTGCCGGAAAGACCCTCAAGCCGCCGCTGGTCGATTTCTGGGGTGAATCAGCGAACGCCACGCTCGAACGATTTGCCGCGTTCTGTGCGAGCATGCCGCCTGCGCTGTTCGACATACCCCACCTGAAGATCGACGGAGAGACGGCCGCGCCACGTGAGGTGCTCGCAGAGCTCGAAGAGAGCACGAATCGCGGGCGAACCATCGCGCGAATTATCGAGGAGCAGGGCATTTGCGGGCTGACGACGCCAAACGAATCCAGATTCCGCAAATGAATGCCGACGCTCTAAGAAGACAGAGAGTTTGATCGATGCTGAACCTCGATTTCGCGGATCCAAAGACAAATGCCGATCCATTCCCCATCTTCGCACGGCTGCGCGAGAGTGATCCGGTGCACTGGTCGTCGGCCATGAAGACGTGGGTCATCACGCGGTATGACGACGTTAAACGCGTGGCGGTAGCGAACTCCGACAGCGGCTGTTGAAGGGGCATTGCAGTCGCTCCCGGTGCGTCTGCGCTGATCCACCTGCCATCTGACATTGGGGGCAAGATATGATGCCGGAAGTCTACGTGATCGGAACTGCGTGCACTTCGTTTGGCAAGAAGCCGCAAACAAGCTTCAAGGCACTGACGCGCGAAGCCTACCTTGCCGTCCTTGCCGATGCCGGGATGGAGGTTGGGCGCGACATTGCAATGACGTGGTTCGGGAACTGCGGCATGGGCACGTTCGGACAGCGCAATATCCGGGGGCAGGTCTGCTTTTCTCCGCTGGTGCGGGAAGGCCTGTTTCCCGAGCGCGTTCCAACGATGAATGTTGAAGGCGGCTGTGCCACGGCGTCTCAGGCCTTCCATGGCGCATGGAAGGACATCGCTTCCGGCGCAGTGGAGCTTTCACTGGCCATCGGGGTAGAGAAGACGTTCGTTCCCGACAACCCAACGCGAACGCAGGAGATCTTCGACGGTGGCATAGACCAACTGGATCCGGACGAGTGGCTCGGTTATTACGGCGAAGCCGGGCGAGCCTGCGGCAAGCCCTTCGCGGCTGCCGAAAAGCGTGGCACGATCTTCGTGGATACCTACGCCATGCAGGCGGCCTATCACATGAAACGTTACGGCACGACGCGGCGCCAGATCGCTGCGGGTGCGGCAAAGAATCACGACCACGGAAGTCTCAATCCTCTCGCACAATATCGCTTCAGGATGACTGCCGACGAAGTGCTGGCAGATCGCGAGATCAGCTATCCGCTGACCCGAAGCATGTGCGCTCCGATTGGCGATGGAGCTGCGGCGGCCCTTGTCTGTTCGCGAGATTACCTCGCGAGGTTGCCGAGCAAGGTGCGTGAGCGAGCAGTCAAAGTCCGGGCCAGTGCCTTGTCGGGCGGAAAATACCGGTCGTTTGACGAGCCAGGTCTCTCACGCATTGCGGCTGACAAAGCCTACAAGATGGCAGGTCTTTCGCCGTCGGAGATCGATATCGCCGAGGTTCACGACGCAACGTCGTTCTGCGAAATCTATCAGGCCGAAATGCTGAGATTCTGCGCAGATGGGCAGGGTGGTGCTTATGTCGCTTCCGGCGCGACCGCGCTCGATGGGGAGCGGCCCGTAAACCTGTCCGGCGGGCTCGTCTCCAAGGGACATCCTGTGGGTGCCACCGGCCTGTCGATGATCCACGAGCTTGTTCTGCAGTTGCGTGGGGAGGCGGGTGCGCGTCAGGCAAAAAGGGCGCGAATCGCGCTTGCCGAGAATGGCGGCGGTGTCATGGGCTTTGACGAAGCAGCTTGCGCGATAACGATACTTGAGAAGTAGGGCTCCAATCGCTGCTTTCACTCGACCTAACCAGAACCGATCTCGTCGACCGCGTGCGGATCGGTCCCAGGATCCATCACTGCTTCAGCAGCCGCGCAAAGCCAAGATGCGAATCGGCTCGCAACCTTGACGCCGCCAATATGAAGCGGATCAAGGCGCTAGCGTGCCGATCGGCGCCCGGACCCCGCGCTGAAGCACACGGCGCGTCCGGCCAGCGGAAGATCCGCCTTATTGACGACGAGGACATTCGCGATCTCCAGGATTCCAGCCTTGATCGCCTGGACGCGTTCGCCGAGCCCTGGAACGTTCGCGACGATCGGACTCGGTAACCTCGATGATCTCGACCAGGGCCGAATGACAGCCGTTCTTCGCAATTCAATATGGCGGAAGATCCACGACGATGGATTCAACGTGTCTTTTGACCCGTCAACCTTCGCCGAGGATCGCTGCGCCATTCCGTAATGCTGCAGCCGAATCGCTCTCGGAACCAACGTGCAAGCGCGCTTTGCGCGGAGAAGCCCAGAAGTGCCGCGACAGCGCTGAGCGAACGGTCCTTTTCTTCGATAAGGCGAACCACAGCTTCGGCTCGCTCCTTGTCAACAATCTCGGAAAAGCTCTTGCCGCTCTCGGCGAGCCTGCGTTGCACGGTGCGACCGTCGCAGCCCAGGTGCTGGGCCACGCGCTCCACCGAGCAGTGCCCCTTTGGCAGCAGTGTCGCGATCAACTCCCGGACTTTGCCGTCAAATGTCGACGAGCGCGCTGCAACGGTCTCGATATACCTCTGCGCGTATCTCGCTATCGATGGGTCTGCCGCAGCCATCGGGCGATCCATATCTCTGCTGTGGTAGATGATCCCATCGAATTCGGCCCCGAACGCGACATTGCACTTGAAGAAGCGTCGATATGTCTGGCGATTGCGCGGCGCCGGATACGTGAAGTGCACGTCCAACGGCCGCCATCCCGGTCCCAAAAAGGCGCTGAGAATGCGATAGGAGACCCCTACCGCAAGCTCTACCGCCTGCCTTGCCGGCACAGGGCGGCCAAGCAATAGCTCGGGTATGATCACCACGATCTCGCCGTTTCGCTCGATGCGCTGCCGCAGGGACTCATTGTGGATATGCATGTAGCGTCCGATCGCCTCCATCGCTGCTCCGACGGTTGGCTGGTCGCGCGCGATGACGGCCACTGGCCCGAGGTTGGAAAACCCGCCGCGCTCGGCCAGCCGAAGGCCGAAATCGTCGATCCCCGCGGCGGCCGCGGATGCCTCCAGTAGGCGGCGCACGCCGCCACCCGGAATCCGGACGTCCGGGTCGGTCACGCACGGCGGCAGACCCACGCTTTTCAGCATCCTGGCCGGATCGAGCCCGACGCTGCGCGCGGTCTCCGCATAGTGCGTCAGGCAGGCCGCGCGGATCAGGTCGACCATCGCAAAATCCCTCCCTGTCGCGAAATGTAAAGTCGGTGTCATGAATCGTCAAACGCGACGTCGCGGCCCGAAGTACTGATCGGTCAAACCCAAGAAAGCGGCCGGAAACCGGCGACATGACAGGGCGGAACGATCATGTGCACGATCCAAGCAGCGCAGCATGAGCACGACCGACAGCGGGTTCGGCGCGCTGGTCCCGGCCGCCTCGCTGACGATGACCATCGATACTCGGCCATCGCCATGGCAGTTCGATCGTTGGAACCGCCTGAAGGGCGCCGTCCTGGCAACTGTCTGGGGTCGTGCGGCGCCTGTCGAGGCCTGCTTGATGCACGCGCGATGATTGGCGTCAGCGAACGGCCGCAGGTGTCGTCCTGACGAGCGTGTTTCCGAGCCGCATGTGCGCCACCATCGTTCCCAAGTCCACCTAACCACCTGACCAAACTGGAGCCGGATATGGTCTACGAAACTATCGAGGTACGCAAAACCACTCCAACGATCGGTGCCGAGATCTTTGGCGTCGATCTCTCGCAGCAATTGAGTAACCGGCAATTCGACGAGATCCATCGGGCGTTGATGGAAAATCTCGTCATCTTCTTTCGGGACCAGCAGCTTACGGTCGAACAGCAAAAGGCGTTCGGCGCCCGCTTCGGCAAGCTGCACGTCCATCCAAACGCGCCGAAGGGCCTGCCGGATCACCCTGAAATCCTTGTGATCAAGGCCGACGAGAACAGCAAGCGCGTCGCCGGCGAATCCTGGCATTCCGACGTCTCCTGCGATGAGGAGCCGCCGATGGGCTCGATCCTCTATGTCCAGGAGATCCCGCAGGATGGTGGCGGTGACACGATGTTCGCCAACATGTATGAGGCCTATGAGAGCCTGTCGGAACCCCTGCGCAAGATGCTCGACGGGCTGACCGCGATCCACGATTCCTGGAAGGCGCATTCGGACCGCAAGCCCGGCGAGGGCAGCGATATGCAGTTCCCGCGCTTCGAGCATCCCGTGGTGCGCATCCACCCGGTGACCGGCCGCAAGCTGCTGTTCGTCGATCGCGGCTTCACCACGAATATCGTGCAGCTCCGTCGGGCCGAGAGTGACGCGCTGCTCTCCTTCCTGTTCCAACACATCGAGACGCCAAAGCTGTCGTGTCGCTTCAAATGGCAGAAGAACTCGATCGCCTTCTGGGACAATCGTTCCGCACAGCACCAGGCAATCTTCGATTACTGGCCGCATCGGCGCTACGGGCACCGTGTCACGATCTGCGGCGACAAGCCGTTCGGTGTTGGCAATCAGATCTCGAATGCGAACCTCGCAGCGAGCTGAACGTGCTTCGATGATCCGGGTCACCCACTCCGCGAGTGGCTGCGGTGCCGATATAGCGGTTGCGGTGGCCTGAGATTGATCAATCGCATCCTGACGAATTGAAGGTATCCATGACGGATCGTATCGACACGAACTTCCTCACTCACTGCTTCGGCTTGACAGGCCGTACGGCGATTGTCACGGGCGCCGGATCGGGCCTCGGCCGGCAGGCGGCGAAGACACTCGCCGCCGCTGGCGCTGAGGTGGCGTTGCTGGGACGCCGCGAGCAGCAATTGAATGAGACCGAAACCGAAATTCTTGGCGCGGGTGGGCGTGCACGGAGCTTTTCGGTGGACGTGACCGACCAGAAGGCGTTGGCCGGGGTTCTGGACCGGATTCAGCAGGACATGTCGCCGCTGTGGGCACTGGTCAACAACGCCGGTGTTGGGGGACGCAGCCCGCTCGCCGAGGTCAGCGAAGCTGCGGCTGACCACATCTTCGGCGTGAACACCAAGGCGGCACTGTTCGTGGCAACAGCCTTCGCGCGGCGCCTCACCGCGGCGCGCACCCCGGGTCGCATCATCAACATCTGTTCGCTCGCCGCACAGTCGAATCCGGCGGGTCTGGGAATATACGGGGCCAGCAAGGCGGCTCTCGAGCACCTGACCCGCACCATGGGTCGCGAATGGGCGGCGCAGGGCATCAACGTGAATGCCATCAATCCGGGATTCATCGAGACCGACATCAACCGTGCCATGCTGCAAACTCCAGCCGGACAAAAGATGATCGAACAGTTGCCGCGCAAGCGCGTGGGCACGCCTGAGGCATTGGACGGTGCGATCTTGTTGCTGGCGTCGCCAGCCAGCGCCTTCATCACCGGTTCGACGCTGATCGTCGATGACGCGCAGCGTTTCGGAGCCATCTAGGGCCTCGATGCAATCTGGACCGAGAAACTCATAGCGCGAGCGTAATCATGCCACTGGAGACAAGAATGCTCTGGAAGAAGCGCCCCACTGCGGTGCTGGCCAGCTTGCTGGTCATTCACGTGCTGGCTCACATCGACCGCAACATGTTGCTGGGCTTCTCGCCGCAGATCATCGCGGACCTCAAGATCAGCAACACCCAATACGGCTTTCTCGTGGGAGTTGTGTGGGTCCTGAGCTTCGGCTTCATGGCCCTCTTCCTCGGGTCGCTGGCCGATCGATTTAGCCGCACACGCATCATCGCCGCCGGCGTGTTCATCTGGAGTCTCTGCACTTGGGCTTCTGGTCACGCCCAGAGCTTCGAGCAGATGGCGTTGGCGCGCTTCTTCGTCGCCAGCGGAGAGGCGGCCCTGGTGCCTGCTGCCGTTTCAATCCTGACGGAACTGTTCTCGGAGCAGAGGCGCAGCACGATCATGGGCATCTTCTTCATGGGCATTCCCATGGGGATCGGCGCCAGTTTCCTGCTGGCCGGCACGTTCGGAGCGTCGCATGGTTGGCGCTCGACGTTCTATGCCTTGGGGTGGATGGGGATTGTCATCGCCGTGCTGCTGGCTTTCCTGAATGAAGATCGCAGCCAGGCGGTGACGCATGAGCGCGGTGCACCGTTCGTTCAGCAAGTCCGTACGGTGCTGGGCTTGATGCGGAGCCGTCCGGCGCTGTTGTTCCTGATCATCGCGTTCGTCTTGCTTCACATCCTCTTCGCCGGTCTGTCGTTCACTCAACTATGGATGGTGAAAGAGAGGGGCATGGACGCGTCTTCTATCGCGGCACACATCGGCACATTCCAGTTGCTGTTTGGCGCCACGGGGTCTGTCGTCGGTGGTATCGTCGGCGATCGCCTGGCGCGTCGACTTCCCGGGGGCCACCCGGCGGTCATTGTGCTGTTCATTGCCATGTGCGCTGTCCCGATGGTCGCCTATCGCTTCGTAGCTCCGGGCTCATGGGCGTTCTATGTTGGCATGTGCGCCGGATTTTTTCTGCCACTGGCCTGCTATGGGTCGGCAAATGCCGCGATCATGAGCATGGTGCCGTCACAGACGCGCTCCACGGTGGCCGGGTTCACGATGCTGTGCATCAATGTCTTTGCGATCGCCCTTGGAAACTTGGCGGCTGGCCGAGCGGTCGACATGCTCGCGGCACAGGGCGTTTCCGCGCCGCTGACGCACGTGGTTCTGGCGACCGATTTCATCGCCATCGGCTCGGGAGCTTTCTTTGCGCTGGCCGCCTTGTTCTCAGTGCGGCGGCGCGAGTCGGTGATCCCTGTGCCTGCCCGCGCGTAGCTTGGGCCGAATGTGCTCACCGTAAGAACCGTGATCTCGGGTTTTTCACCGCTCGGCGGCCAAGTTCTGAATGCGCGCCCGACACGATTCGAACGTGTGTCCTGCAGTTGCGAAGGGCAACAGTCACGCAGGGGCAGCTACGCGGCTGCCATGCCAACCACCGATTGACCACCGAAACACCGTGAACAAACGGAGATAAGGGGGGGCAATCGCGAGCAAAATTCATTGTTTTTGTTGATCTTTTCGTTTGCTACTTACGTTCGCGACGCTGGGGCTGCGGGTCGGCAATGGGCAGACTTGTAATTTACATTTCGGTTGTAACCTATTGATCTATATTGCCCCGCTGAGAAGGGTTTTTACAGCTAAGTATCTGTGATGACTCGTAAAGGATCAGACTCTTATTCAGCGGGCTTGTCGGAGCGACTTAAACTATCACGCGCGACGGCGTTCGGTCGACAGCAAGCCATGTCCTCCAAGCGTCGCGGACATCGCCAGGAAATGGCAGCTCGTTGGGCGCAGCCTTACGCGAACGATTTTTCAGCGTAGATCTCGGACGATCATCGACCGCCCGGCGCTTTCGTTCGGCAGTGGCTGGGCAGGCAGCTTGGCTTTGACGACGCTACGGCAACCGTTCGCTTTTCGGATTGAACATGGGTTGCAACGAAGTAGAGCAGGCCGGCGATACACACGGTCGCCAGGCTCGCGACCACTACGCGCATCCCACCTTGAAGCAGTAGCTTACCTAACTGGATCACCATGCCCCATGGGATAAAGTTGAGTCGTTAATCGTCCGTACGACCGTGCCCGTTCGATGCAAGCAGCGAAGCTCCAAAATTCGGATTCGCGCACTGCCGTACGAAACGGTATTCTAGCGATCGCGCGTCAGGGATGTTGAGGCGAAGCCTGCGCGCCAGCGCTGGATTACAAGCCGTCCTTCGTCATAAGCGCGGCAACGCTGCTGCCAGACGAGATTGTCTTGTCCGTTTAGCTTTTCGGGTGCCCAGCTTAGAACTTTGGGCCATGAGCCGGCGCATTTCATGGGATGCCGCCGTCTAGGGCTTCGACGCGAACTTGGTCGAGCACGTATTCGAGACGCCCTTAACTCCGGGGGGATTTCATTCATGATGTTCTAGGGACATTCCAGATTGCGGCTTGTCCCGATCGGCACGAAGGCGACTTAGTCGGCCAAGCGCCGAATCGCGACAATGCGCCAACGAGCCCCGTCGAACCACTTCTCTGCCACGCTACGGGCCGAGTCCTCGTTGAGCGCTTTGAGGTCGGTCTTGAGGCTCTTTTCCCCGTCGGCGAGTTGAATTCGAAACATTGCCATTTGCGACTCCTAGTATGGGTCAGCAGGGTGGCGCCCACATGGTTAATCGGAGGTTAATGGAGCGGCCTGCGGGGCATGTTCCAATGACGTTGGTCTTATCGGTCGACTCCGGAGCCTCGTTGCGGCCGGCTGCCAAGATGCGGGTAAGCGCCATCCGAAGGCGCGCGCCCGCCGAGATTGGCCGGTACCGTCCGATTAAATCCTGTTGCCAACTCGCAGCATAGCCATTCCGACAACGCGAAATTGTCTAAGGATCTCAATCGCCCGGAAGGCTGCAAAATGTCGGAATGGATGTTGAAAACACTATAGAAATTCGAAGACTTCCAAGCTGAATACGAGGGTTCGATTCCCTTCACCCGCTCCAATCCTGGCAACGTAAAAGTCACGACAAAACAAGGTGTTGCATGTGCCGTCGCCTGCAGTCAAATCTGCACGCGAGGCTTGGCTGGTGCGCTTTCGGTCGCAGATAGGGCGCAGATTTGCGAGAGCATTTGCGTTCTCGACCCTCAACATTCTAAGTCGTCAGACTGAATGGAAGATGCCTTCCTGCTTGCGTTGTGATTGTCCGCAGTTTGTCACGGCAAGTCGTCGCACCTCGCGGAGACCATGCGATCGCGCTTTGCGAAATTCAGCTTGCAGCAATATCTGCAGGTTTCGGAAAAAGCTCAGAAGCGTCGTGACCACATCATAGGGTCATGATGATCCTCTTCCTCAAACGGCTCCGACCGTGAGCCGCTCCCGAACAAGATGCGCAGCATCTCTTCGGCCTCGAATGCCACGGGCCTTACTAAAGCGGCCGTCAAGCGGTAGGATCATTACCTAAGGCGGCGCTAATCCTCTGATTGAGTGTCAGCCGGATGTCGGGAGGACAAAAATGTCATTCCCAATTCCTGCCAACGAACCCGAACGGCTTGCTGCCGTTCGCGCACTCAATATCCTCGATACCGCGCCGGACATTGCCTATGACGAAGTTGGTGAACTGGCTGCGCAGATTTGTCAGTGTCCGGTGGCCTATATCAGCTTGATGGATGACGATCGCCTTTGGCTCAAGGCCAAGTATGGTTTGCCGCCGGATTTCCACCAGTGCCCACGCGAAATTGCCTTCTGCGCGGAGACGGTTTGCGGCACTGAGCTCGTCGTGGCGCCCGACCTCAGGCAGGATGCGCGGTTCAGCAGTATCCCGTTTGTTACAGGCGAACCGTACTTCAAATTCTATTGTGGCATGCCGCTTGTTACCGGCGAGGGGTATGCACTTGGGACACTGTGTGTCATGGATTTCGAACCGCGCCAGCTTGCCTTCGAACAGGCTGAATCGTTGCGCCGTCTATCGCATCAGGTGATGACGCAGCTGGAGCTGCGTAGAAAACTGATCGAGTTTGACCGGGCAAATAAGGATCTTGACCAGGCGCGTAAGGATATCGCCGCCGAGAAGACGCGCACCGAAGAACTGCTCACCAATATACTGCCCGTATCGATTGCCGACGAGCTTAAGACGAATGGCAAGGTCCAGCCGAAATACGTCCCCTCGGCCACTATCCTGTTTGCCGATTTCAAGGGGTTCACTTTGCTGGCAGAGCGTATCGAGCCGGTCGCTCTGATCGGACTGCTCGACCAATATTTCACCGCTTTCGATGAGATCATGACGCGACATGGGCTCGAAAAGCTCAAGACGATCGGCGATGCCTACATGGCAGTCGCCGGCGTGCCCGCGGCCAATCGCCGGCATCCTTTCGATGCCTGCCTCGCGGCGCTCGAACTTCAAGGCGCAGTTGCCCGCATGAAGGCGCAGCGCGAGAAGATGCGATTGCCGTCGCTCGAGCTGCGCGTCGGCGTCCATACCGGGCCGGTCATTTCGGGCGTGGTCGGTCGGCGGAAGTTCACTTTCGACATCTGGGGCGATGCGGTGAACACGGCGGCGCTGCTGGAGACGAACGGCGCTCCTGGCCGAATCAATGTCTCGGAGACGGCCGCCGGACACGTGAAGTCACTCTTCGATCTCGAGCCAAGAGGCGCCATTGAAACGAAGCACCACCGACTGCTTGAAATGTTCTTCCTCAACCGCCTGAAACCGGAATTCTCGCGCGACGCCGAAGGGCGACTGCCAAACGAGAAGTTTGCTGCCGAATGCAGCCGACTTTTGACTGGCTTCTCCAGCTAGATCCGCTCGCCCGGCAGACCAACGAGCTGTGCGCCCTTGCATTCTCGGGCGCTCATCGAGCGCAGAATTTCCAGAGCTGGCGGGTTCTAGAACGATTCTCGGTGAAGTCAGTTTTGGCCGAACGTGTTGCAATCATGAACATAAGTGACGTTCAGCGACGTTTGCTGATCGTACCAAATTCGGCCTTCCAGGCTGAATACGGGGGTTCAATTCCCTTCACCCGCTCCACGATTTTCTACGCCACTCAACGATCCAGTGCGATTTGGCACCCTTTTGAACGCCGCGTCTCCTATCCGCCGACCTCCCTGAGACGCGGACTGTTCTCGACCACTGCCATATTCTTCCTTCTCATCTTCCGGAACTGGGCTGCGCAGCTAGCGCCAACGCCGGACGCCGCCGTGGGCTCAATCGGCGATCTGTTCCAACACTGTCCTTGCCTCTCGCAGAATCGGCGTGTCGAGCCCTTCTGTGAACCAGCTGTAGATCGGCGCGAGCAGATCGCGGGCTTCATCACGCTTGCCCTGGGCCAGCCACAAGCGTGCGAGAGAGGTAGCGGCGCGCAGTTGCAAAGTCCTCGCGTCCTGGTTCCGTGCAACCGCAAGGGCATGCTGAAAACAGAGTTCCGCTTCGGCCGGCCCTGTCTGCCGATGCGCAAGCAGCCACTCTCCTTTCAGGCGATGCAGTTCTGCCTCGAAGAAGCGTTCGTTCCTTCTTTCGGCAATGTCCAGCGCCTTGGTCAGCAGATCCATCGCCTCGTCGGGCTGATCCGCATGTTCGCAGCATGTGGCGAGCAGGCTGAGCCTCCAGGTCTCGCTGATCAAAGCGCCCGTTGCTTTCACATCGTCATGGCCCTTGCGGGCGAGCGCGAGTCCTTTCGCTGCCTCGCCGCGCGTCACAAGCAGGTGACCGCGCAATACTGTGCAATTTGCCAACCAATATGGAAATCCCTGCTGCGTGGCAATCGCGGCCGCTTCCTCCAGCACATCGCATGCAGCCTTCTCATCGCAGCGCAAAAGATGCAGGGCAGCCGCATGCCACAGCGCATAAGCCAGGCTGTGCGAGTGGCGCAAAGTTCTACCCCAGGACACCGCCTGCTCGGCCCGCGACAGTGCCTGGTCCTGGTGGCCAAGCCTGAAGAGAATGTGGGCCAACAAGCTGAGCGCAGTTACCTTGAGGTCAGCGAACATAGGGCTTGGAGTGAGCCGGTGCGTTTCGGAAGCATAGATGGCAAGCACACGCTCCAGATGACGCTTGGACGAGGCAAATTCTCCAGAAACATGCAGGGAAGCACCCATCATAAGATGACCACCCAGGGTTGCACGCGGGTCATCCTGTTTCTCGGAGAGGCGTAACAAATTCTCTGCGTCCTCCCGCGCTGCAATGTGCTCGCCTCGCGTGAAGTGAAACGCGCCTTGTCCGCGGAGCACGGATATAAGAGTGGCGGCGTCGCCAAGCTGGGCGCACAGTGCACGGGCACGCGCGTACGCTTGCCCCGCTTCCGGCGCTGCATAGCCTTTGGAGGCGGCCAGAGCCACACCCAGGGCCACCTGGAGTGGAAGTTCTTGCCGCCAGCGATCTCGCTCGTTCGGTTGGGCTGACAAAAGCTCCAACCCCTTCTGCAACTGCACAACCGCCTCGGTCATAGCCCCGCGTGCAATCGCTTGTTGGCCCGCCTTAAGCCAGTAGCGCACTGCCTTGTCGGCCAGGCCAGCCTCGGAACTATGCCGCGCCAACAGGTCGGGCTGGGTTTCCACGATTTCCGCAAATTGTCCCTCCAGGGTTGTGGTGATCCGGGCATGAATCTGTTGGCGCTGGCTGCGCAACAAGGCACCGTGGGCGGCATCCTGTACTAAGGCGTGTTTGAAGGTGTATTCCGCGTCGGGCGGGGATCCTCGCCGGAAGATCAGTTCGGCGTTCACCAGCTGTGCGAGAGCATCATCGATCTGTGGTTGCGGCATCTGTGCGACTGCGCTGATCAGCTCGTGAGAGAACGAACGACCAAGCGCGGCCGCGATCTGCACCACCTCGCGTGTTGCTGGCAAACGATCAAGTCGTGCGAGGAGCGAAGCTTGCAGTGTAGACGGGATTGACGGCAGGACTGCCGGCCTGGTCAGTGCGTGGCGATCGCTGGCGTCCAACAGGAGGCCGCTCTCCACCACGCTCTTGGTTAGCTCTTCGATGAAGAGCGGCACGCCGTCGGTGCGATCGATGATGTGATCCACAATCTCTCGGGGCAGTGCCTTGCCGCCGGTCACCCCCGCGATCATCTCGGCACGCTGGGCGGGCGGCAGGCGATTGAGCGTGAGCAAGGTCACTTGCGGGCGGCCAATCCACGGGGGCGCGAACTCCCGCCGAAAGGTAATGATCAGAAGGACCGGCAGGGAAGGCACGTGATCGACGATCAGGTCGAGCAACTCCAGCGAGGTGGGGTCGATCCAATGGACATCTTCGAACACCACGAGCACAGGTTCGTCCGCGGCCATCCCCTCGAACTGCGCCAACAGTGCCCGAAGCGTCTTCTCCTTGCGCTTCTGGGGAGTGAGGTCAAGGGGCGGATAACGGTCGCCGGTCGGCACAGACAGCAGATTCGTGATCAGCGGGACAGGCTCGGTGATGTCGTCGGCCGCGCGGGCAAGCATCGCCGTAAGCTTGTCCAGCCGCTGCTCATCCGTGTCGTCGCGCCGGAATCCTGCCGCCCTTTGTATCTGGCTGATGATCGGATAAAGCGTGCTGTCTTGATGGTGAGGCGAGCAGAAATGAGGCAAGTGGGTGTGGGGCTCCTCCTGAAGCCGCTCGTGCAGCTCCACCGTCAGCCGCGACTTGCCGATTCCGGGCTCGCCCGACAGCAGCACCACGCGCCCGTCTCCGTTCGCCGCCTGTCGCCACCGGCGCAGCAATAGGTCCAGTTCTTCGTCACGGCCGATCAGCGGCGTAGTGGGCGCGCGCAATGCTTCGAAACGGCTGTCGACGCCGCTCGTCCCCAGCACCCGCCATGCCGGAACTGGCTCGGAGAATCCATTGAGCGCGATCTGCCCAAGGTGGTCGCAGTCGAACAGGTTGCCGACGAGCCGGCGGGTGCTCGCCGCTATCGCAACAGAGTTGGGCTCAGCGATCCTTTCCAGGGCCCCCGCGAGTTGCACAGCTCCGCCGATGATCACCTGCTGTTCCGCGCCATTGCCGAGGAGACCGCCGACCACGACCGGACCGGTGGCGATGCCTGTGCGCAACTGAAGGGAGCCGGCGCTACCGCCATCGAGCCTGGAGACCGCATCGACCAAGGTCAGACCGGCGCGAACCGCGCGTTCGATGTCGTGCTCGTGTGCTTGCGGATGGCCGAAATAAGCGAGCATCTCGGTCCCGGAGAGCCTGCTCACCATGCCGCCGGATCGAGAGATGATCGGCATGCAGCAGCGCTGATAGGCAGCGATCAGTGCCTGCAGTTCCTCCGGATCGAGTTGGGCCGCGAGCGCGCTCGTGCCGACAAGATCACAGGCAAGCACCGTGACCTGCCGGCGCTCCGGCGAACGCGGCTTTGCCGGCGGCTCAATCTCGACGTCGTCGAGCGACTTCGCCGCAGCATCCCCGTCTGAGGTCGTGCCTCGCTCCTGGTTCCATTGACGAAGGATCTCGCGGCGCAATGCTTTGGTGGTCGCATCCGGATCAATGCCCAACTCCTTTGCGAGAAGATCGGCGCAGGTGCGATACTGGCGAAGCGCCGCGCCGTGTCTGCCCTGTCGGCAATAAAGCTCCATGAGAGTGCGGTGGACACGCTCTTGCAGAGGGTCCGCCGCCAGCAGCCCCGCTGCAGTACGAATGCCGGGTTCGACCGCGCCCTTGGACAAATGATGATCCAACAGATTGGTCATCGCCTGCAGCGCCAGTTCGCGGAATCGCTCACGTTCCGCCGTCACCCAGCTCTCGAACTCGGGTGCGCGGACCTGGAAGCCCTCGAGAAGTTCGCCGCCATAGAGGGCGATGGCCTGCTCCAGATGTTCGGCTCCTTCTTGCGCAACCAGATCACCGAAGAGGATGGCATCGGTGGTCAACGCCGTCGGCTCAAAGGTGATTGTGTCCTCGTGAGCGACCAAAGCGCGTGGGTCGACGCGCGACAGCGCCTTGCGCACAAGGCTCAACGCCTGTCGCAGGCTGTCGCGCGCCTGCACTTCGCTATGGTCGCCCCACAGCAGAGCCGCAAGTTTCAGGCGCGCCTGAGCCTGGCCCGGGTGCAGCGCCAGATAAGCCAAGAGCGCCCAGGCCTTCCTGGTCGACAACGGGACCGGCTCTCCGGGATCCGTCTGGAGCCGGAGACCGCCAAGCAGCGCGAGATTGACCTTCGCCATGTCGGTCGCACTTGGGCTTGAGCGCGCAAGAAAAAGCGCCCCGGGGCCAAGGATTTTGCGAATCTATCACGCTTCGACCCACGGGTCGATTGCGGCACGACGGTAGGTTCTTCGGAAGCGACATGGTCGCCTGCGGACTGCATGTGAACAGGCACACATCGGGCGCCGGCGAACTGAACTAAGGCCTCTATTTTAAGGAAGGGATTTCCATGAAGAAAATATTCTTGGTGGCCGCTGTTGCGGCAGTGACGGTAGTGGGCTCCTGGGCGGGGGCTGCAGAGCTGCCAAGCTTTGAATTGAAAGGCTTTCCGATCACGCGACATCAGGTTGCGGTGATGGGAGCGGAAGGCGTTCAGGAACAGTCGGCGACCCCAACGCTTACGTACGGCGGGATGCCGGCGTCTCCGCATCAGATCGCCGTCTTGACACCGCGGCGCAGCATGACGGCGAAGGGGGCGGCCGTGAAGCCGGTGACTGTTGGCCTCGCGGCTGAATGAGAGGCGAGATTGGGGGGTGGGGGTGCTGACAGCATTGGTGCTCATTTGCTCGGCTGCGGTCGCAGCCGATGCGGGCGACTGCACGCGCAGCAACGCCAACACGGTGATGCGCGTGCCGGCCGAATTCGGAAATCCGGCGACGTGCTTCATGCATGCGCAGGCCTATCTGGCGGGGAGCTCGATTGGACGGGACCTCGATGCCGACGAGCGGGTCAGGATTATCTGCGTGCCACGTGAAAGCGTCATCGCCGCCACGCCGGGTCAATGAGCGAGAAGTCTCTCTGGCCGCGAGGTCATGCGCGTCGAATCAGCCCGATTCGCCTTCAGCGCCGCGCCTCGATTGGTTGGCGCTGCGCTTATAATCCGGCGCGCAAGCTGAGGTCTATGCCGCTCCTTGAAATCGCCGCGCCAGCTCGAAGCGATGATTATTGTTCTTTCTCGAGTGATCGTAAGAAAAGAAGCAGTTTCGCTCTGGTGTCGGCCGATGCCAGTCCCCCATACGGCCTCATGCTATTGCCAGGCACCGTCTCATCCGGGTTCGCGATGAAGCGATCAAGCATTGCCTCGTCCCAAACAAACCCCGCGCCCTTCATGGCGCTCGAATAGCCGTAGTTTGATACCGCGCCTGCTTTCCTTCCGACGATGTTGTGCAGGTGAGGCCCGAGTCTATTATCGCCCTCCCTTGTCGTGTGACAGGTTCGGCAGGAGCTGTTGAACACCCGTCCCCCCAATTCGACGTCTGCGCGTCGGTTGATCGACTCCTGAGATGTGGCAGAGGACGATAGAAGGATGGACACAATGCCGGTTAACGCTGCAAGCCAACGAGGCCGAGCCTCGCGCTTCACTTTTGCGACCGGCGGTCCATCAGTCGCTATTTCGCTGAGCGACACAATCAATTTACACCGCCTCACTCAATTGCCGTCTGCTAGCAGGCTTGACCCGCCTCAGGTGAGCGACGATTGGGCATAGAGCCCGGATCTTTCTTATGCCTGCGGATCTCCTGTATCGGATCGAGGCAATTTACGTCCTCCAATGTGAGAGCCAAGCGGAATAGTGCGGTACTTGGAGCCGAACAGCCGTTGTCGGCTCCTGGCCCCTTAGGAAATCTAAGAGCCTCATCTGAGGCCTCAAGACCACTAGCGTGGTGCGACCACGAACCGGCCAAAGGCTGGATCTCGAACGTCTCCAGCTAAGCGATCAACAACGGTTCATCGAGCCCAACTGCGTCCAATACAACGTCCAACAAAGCGTCCAACACAAAAAACCGGCTGCGCGTCTAAGCCTATGATATGCAGTCGAAAATCCGATCGGATAAATTCGAATCGGCGCGCTTCACCCGCTCCACGATTTTCTACGCCACTCCACGATTTTGTGCGATTTGGCACGCTTTTGAACGCTGCCAAAGGCGCGACCTTTATATGGTCCGAAATCTCCTCCCCAAGTTCAACAAATGTGCCAATCTGCTTTCTTAAGACAGCTGGGGGGCCAACTGCATGAGCGATCTTCGCGACTGGTTGCGTGGCAACAATCTGGAGCAATACGCCGACGCGTTTGAGGCGAACGACATTGACCTGGATATTCTGCCCGACCTCGATGGCCGCGACCTCGAGCAACTAGGTTTGTCCCTGGGCAATCGCCGCCGGCTTTGAAGGCGATCGCGGCGCGTAATACCGAGGTGGCCCGAATTTCCTCCTTCGACGAGGCTTCCTCGTTCGACAAATCTGCTTCAGCCGCATCGCTCCCGTCCGCTGAAAAATCGTCTGCCGCGGAGAGATCCGGTTCTGTCGATGCCGAGCGGCGGCAAGTGACTGTGATGTTCGCCGATATGGTTGGCTCAACGGCGCTGTCGGCGAAGTTCGATCCGGAGCTGCTCGGCGGCCTGATTCGGCGATACCAGGACGCGGTGGCCGGTGCGATCGGGCGTTACGGTGGTTTCGTCGCCAAGTTCATGGGCAACGGTGTGCTGGCCTATTTCGGTTTCCCACGCGCCTTCGAGGATGCGGCGGAACACGCCGTTCACGCAGCGATTGGAATTCTGTCGGAAGTCGGCGCAATCGAAATGCCCGACGGCACGCGCGTGCAGGTGCGGATCGGCATCGCCACCGGTCTCGTCGTGGTCGGCGAAATCATCGGCACCGGCTCGGCGCAGGAGCGGACCATCGTCGGTGAAACCCCCAACCTCGCCGCGCGTCTACAGGCGCTGGCCGGGGCGGATTGCATCCTCGTCAGCGAGTCGACCCAAAAATTGTTGGGCGGCCTTTTCGAGCTCACCCACACCGGCGAGCACGAGTTGAAGGGCTTTGCCCGCCCGGTGCCGGCCTGGCGGGTGTGCGGCGAAGCCTCGGTCGAAAGCCGTTTTGCCGCGATCCGCGCCGGAGGCCTGCCGCTGATCGGCCGGGCCCATGAAATGGGCTTGATGCGCGAACGCTGGCATCTGGCGCGGCAAGGCGAAGGCCAGATATTGACTGTGACCGGCGAAGCCGGCATCGGCAAATCGCGCGTGATCGAGGCGCTGCAGCAAGAGCTTGCAGCCGAAGCTCATGCGCGCATCAATCTGCAATGCTCTCCCTATCACAGCGACAGCGCGCTCTACCCGGTGATCCAGTATCTCAACCGCGCCGCCGGCCTTGCGCCTGCCGATCCACCGGATGTGCGCACCGAGAAACTCCGCGCCCTTCTTGGCGCGCGGCACATCGCCGATCCGGCTGCGCTGCCGCTGTTGGCCGAGCTGTTGTCGATCCCGCTGACTGAGGCGGCTCCGGCCGCGTCGCCGGCGCAGCGCAAGGCCGCGACGCTCGCGCTGATCGTCGAGATCATGACGCGGACCAGCGACAGCGATCCGGTGCTGATCGTGCTGGAAGACGCACATTGGATCGATGCGACCACGCTCGAAATGATGACGCGATTGGCCGACAGCATCACCCGCGCGCGGCTCCTTGTCGTGGTGTCGGCGCGCCCGGATTTCACGCCGTCGTGGCTGTCAAGGTCACACGCCACGCTGATTACGCTTGGACGCCTCGGCCGTCCCGAATGCATGCAGGTGGTCGCGAGCGTCGCTGCCGCGCATGGACTGGCGGCGGACACGATCGCCTCGATCATCGCCAAGACCGATGGCGTGCCGCTGTTCGTCGAAGAGCTGACCCGAAGTGTGATGGAATCGGCGGGCGAGGATTCGGTGCCGGCGACGCTGAAGGACTCGCTGATGGCCCGCCTCGACCGTCTCGGCGGCGCGCGCGAGGGGGCCCAAATTGCCGCGGTGATCGGCCGGCAATTCGCCTTTGCCTTGCTGGAAGCGGTTGCCGGCAAGGAAAACGACGAACTGGAGGACATGCTGGCAAAGCTGGTTGCCGCGGGAATTGTGTTTCCCGAGGCGCGTGGCTTCGAACGGAGTTTCAACTTCAAGCACGCACTGGTACGTGACGCCGCCTATGAAAGCCTGTTGCTGATGCGCAGCCGAGAATGGCACGCGCGCGTCGGTCTTGCGCTCGAGCAGCGCTTTGGCGACATCGCCGCGAAGGAACCGGAGCTGCTGGCCTATCATTTTGGCAAAGCGGGGCAGCTCTCTCTCGCTTGCGATTACCGCATGCGCGCCGGCAACCAGGCCGTGAGCCGCTCGACCTATGTGGAGGCGATCGCGCATTTCACGGCGGGTCTCAAGCTCGCCGAAACCATGCCGCCCCAAGACGGCCTGCGCCGGCAACTGGAGTTCTGGCTCAAACTCGGTGCGGCGTCGGTCGTCACGCACGGCCTGCAAAGCGTCGAGGCCGAAACAGCCTACACCAAGGCCGGCGAGATCGGTGAGCAGCTCGGCGACGGCCCTGCTTCCTTCCAGGCCAAATGGGGCCTCTGGATCAACGCCAACCTAAGGCGCAAAACAGCCCTGGCGCGCGACCGCGCCGGCGAACTGGTGTCACTCGCGCAACGGTCAGGCGATCGCGAGTTGTTGCTCGAAGCCTACCATTGCCAGCTTTCAACGGCATATTTTCGCGGCGACGTCGGCGGCGCGCTGGAGGGCTGCCAGCACGTTATCGCGCTTTACGACATGATGCAGCATCGTCATCTCGCGCACGCCTTTGGTGGCCACGATCCCGCCGTCTGCGCCCATATCCAGTGCGGCAACTCATGGCGGCTATCGGGCGACGAACAACAGGCAAGGCCGCATTTCTCGCAAGGCATTGCGCTGGCAGAAATGCTCGATCACCCGAATAGTCTCGCGCACGGGCTGCACAACGTCGGTATCGGCTATCAGCTCGGAGGAGAGCGCGAAGCGACCTACGCGGCGGCGCATCGCGCGGCCGCGCTTGCCGACAAGTTCGGCCTGCCGCCATGGCGCGCCAGCAGTCTGATCCTGGTCGGGTGGGCCACCGCAAGCGGCGCAGCCGCTGCAGACGCCGTGCGGCTGATCGATGCCGAGATCGCCAATGCCACCGCGGCCGGTCCGCTGCCGCAATATTATCTCGGCCTCGCAGCCGAAGTTCTGCTTGCCGCGGGGCGGCCTGCGGACGCGCTCCGTCATCTCGACCGCGCGATCGCGGGTATCGACGAGGCCGGCATCGGCATCTACCTGCCCGAGATCTATCGCTTGCGCGGCGCGTGCCTGCTGGCGCTCGACCGTGGCAACAAGACTGAGGCACGATCAGCCTTCGCAACCGCTGCCGGTATCGCTAAGCGTCAGGGGGCGGTCATTTTCGAGCGTCGCGCGGAGGCATCCTTGTCCGAGTTTGCGATATAGGGACCACCGGATAGCGGCTGGAGCCATGCCTGAGATGTCCGATCATGGCCCAAGGCGCAGCGTCCGATGAAACGTCCAACAAAACGTCCAACACGAAAATCAGCTATTTCTCTAGGCTGCTGATATTCCGACGGAAATTCGATCGGAAAATTTGAATCGGCGCGCTTCACCCGCTCCAGTGTTTTCAGGTGCCCGGTTCACTCCGACCAATTCGGCCGCGAGCGGATCTCTTCGCGGTCGCTGCGCTTGTGTCCCTCAATTCCGCTTCCAGAAGTCCCTTGGCGACGATCAGCGCGCGGACGGCTGCACGAACGTCGCCATCGCAGGCCGCGATCACCTGGTCGGCGGCTGCATCCAGCGGATCAGATCCTGATAGCGTCCTTGAAGCGGCCGACATGCTCGAAATCCCGGTTGACCGGCCCACACTATGTTCCTATTTTGTTCTCATGTCAATCGCGCCGTCCGGGGACGGCGGCAGGTTTCGGCCAAGTGCCACGGGCGAACGGTCGGGATGGCAACAGCAGCAACCATCCTTCATGCAGACCTGGATGCATTTTATGCCTCGGTGGAGCAACTGCTCGACCCTTCGCTACGCGGCAAACCTATCGCCGTCGGGGGCGGGGTCGTGCTTGCTGCGTCCTACGAAGCAAAGGCGTTCGGCGTTCATGGCGGCATGCCGGGACGGCGGGCACACGAGCTGTGTCCGCAACTGATTTTCGTCGACGGCCATTTCAAGGACTACCAACGGCTGGGCGACGCTGCGATCAAGGTGATCGGCGATTTCACTCCGCTCGTCGAGCGGATTTCCATCGATGAGGCCTTTGCCGACGTTGCCGGTTGCACGCATCTGTTCGGCACACCGGCCGAAATTGCTACGGCCATCCGCCGGCGCGTGCGCGCCGAGCTTGGCCTTCCGATCTCCGTGGGAGTCGCACGCACCAAGCATCTGGCGAAGATCGCCTCGCAGGTGGCCAAGCCCGACGGGCTCGTGGTCGTCGACCCCGATACCGAGCTCGAATTCCTGCACCAACTGAACGTCGAGCTGATGTGGGGCGTGGGGCCGGTCACGAAGGCGCGGCTGGCCGAGATCGGCGTCCTGACCATCGGCCAGTTGGCTAGGACGTCAGGGCGATCGCTCGAGCGGCTGCTCGGCCCGGCGGCCGGAGACAAACTCGCCGCGCTGGCGTGGAATCGCGATCCGCGGCAACTCAGGCCGCACCACCGGGCCCGCTCGGCAGGTGCGCAGTCTGCGCTCGGCAGGAAGCCTGCCGTCGAACGCGTCATTCGTCCGACGCTGCTTCATCTCGCCGACCGTGTCGCCACGCGGCTGCGGGCGAAATCAAGGCCCGGCCGAACCGTGACGGTTCGTGTTCGCTTCGCAGATCTGCACGCGGTCACGCGTTCTGTCACGCTCGACGCGCCGATCTCCGCTACCTTGATCCTTGCCAGGCTTGCCGAGCAACTGGTGCGCGCGATCCTTGCAGATCATCCGCATGAAAAAACGATCTCGTTGCTCGCGATCTCCGTGTCGCATCTCGAGGAGCATTGGGACCTGGCGCTGGAGCTACCGCTCGGACTTGAAGATGAGGTCCGCCGCCCCGGCAGCAGGCAAGGCATGGCGCGTTGGGCGGCAGACTGCGCCGTCGACAAGATCCGCGATCGCTTCGGATGGGACGCGATCGGCTATGGGTCGGCAGCCCTGGGGCTGTCCCGTTCGGTGCCCGACGCGTTTCGCTCGCTCGCGGAAAAGGAGCTGTAGCCGCAACAGTCCGCGGTTGCGCAATCCCGCGAGAGCCGCGGTCTCCCGTCGCGGACCGCTCCCGCTCTACGCCTGTCGTCACTCATGTCAGATGCCGGCCCGGCGCGCTTGGCCGCCGGCCATTGACACCTGACCGGTTGTGATAGAAAAATAACACATAAAGTGACAAAAATATCAGTCGTGTTACGATGCTATCACGGCGAGGGGAGGGCGAGGGTCGCATGTTTCGACCGCAGCCAAATGCAGAAGCGGCGGAGATCCGGCCAGAGCGGCCGCTGGTCAGGGTCGAGGGCGTCGCGAAGAGCTTTGGCGGTGTGCGCGCCTTGCGTGGCGTGAGCCTGGAGGTACGGCCCGGAGAGGTTCACGCGCTGCTGGGCGAGAACGGCGCCGGCAAATCCACTCTCATCAAGATCCTCAGCGGCGTGCACGCCTGCGACAGTGGCACGATCGAGATCGCCGGCCAGCCCGTTGCCTTCGACGGCCCGGCGCAATCGCGCGCGGCCGGCGTCGCGGTTGTCTACCAGGATCTGAGCCTGGTCGAATCCTTGAGCGTCGGCGCCAATATGATGCTCGGCCGCGAGCCGCTCACGCGCTTTGGCTTTCTCAGAAAGCAGAAGCTGATGACGGAGGCCGGAGCGTTCCTGAAACGGCACGGTATTCAACTCGATCCGCGCGCCATCGTCGGCTCGCTGCCTTTCGCCTACCGGCAGATGACCGAGATCTCGAAGGCGCTGATCGGCGATGCCCGCGTGCTGATCCTCGATGAGCCGACCTCGTCGCTGACCAGCGACGAGGTGCAGGTGCTGTTCGATGCGATCGCCAGGGTGACGAGCCGCGGCGTCGGCGTGATCTATGTGACCCACCGGCTGGACGAGGTGTTCCAGATCTCGCAGCGGGTGACGGTGTTTCGCGATGGCGCCAATGTCGGCACCTTTGTCACCACGGAAACCGACATGAAGCGTCTGGTCGCCGCGATTGTGGGGCCACGCGGACCAATCCGCAGCGCCTGAGCCTGTGGCGCCGGCACCCCGCGCCGGGAGGCCGGCGCCTGCGATCTCGCTCTCCCGGGTGTCCAACGACCGGCTCTCCGGCGTGGACCTCACCGTCTCCAGGGGCGAAATCCACGGCCTCGCCGGATTGATCGGCAGCGGGCGCACGGAAATCCTGGAGACCATTTTCGGCCTTCGCCGCGTCGAGAGTGGAGAAATCGCGATCGACGGTCAGGCGCGGTCGCTGCGGACGCCGACCGAGGCGATCGAGCAGGGCATCGCGCTTGTGCCCGAAGATCGCCACCTGCAGGGACTGATCCTCGAGCACTCGATCGAGCGCAACGTCGCGCTGGCGCAGCTTCGCCGGTTCTCGCGTTGGGGCTGGACGCAGCAGCGCGCAACGGTCAAGGACGCCGGCGCCGCCATTCGCAAGCTCGCCGTCAAGGCGCCGGGCCCCTCCAGCCTGGTCAAGACCCTGTCGGGCGGCAACCAGCAGAAGGTCGTCTTCGCAAAATGGAGCAATCCGCCGCCGCGCGTGCTGCTGCTCGATGAGCCGACCGTCGGCGTCGATGTCGGCGCGCGCGAGGAAATCTACAGCGTGATCCGAAGCGCGGCCGCCGCCGGCGCCGGCGTGCTCGTCGTCTCCTCCGACCTCGCCGAACTGCTTTTGCTTTGCGACCGGATCTCCCTGGTGGTCGAAGGCCGTATCGTCACGACGCTGTCGCGTGGCGCGATCGTCAATGCCGAGGAGCTCCATCACCTGCTTCAGCTAACCCAGGCTGCGGACCAGCGTCCGCCATACGAGTTGTCAGCATGATCGACCTCATCGCATCCCGGATCACCGCGCTGTCGACGCCTGCGCCGAACCGCCTGCAGAAGCTGTTGCAGACGCTGCTGCGCGGTGAGCGGCCCTACATGCTCTACATCGCCTTCGTCGTGCTTCTGATCGTCTTCAGCCTGAGTTCGCCGTGGTTCCTGTCGGTCGATAACTTCATGAATATCGGCCGGCAGACGACGCTGGTGTCGATCGTCGCCGTTGGCATGACGTTCATCATCATCGCCCGCCAGATCGACCTGTCGGTCGCCTCGACGCTGGCGCTGTCAGGCATGGCGGCAGCGCTCGCGATGGCCAATATCCACAATCACTGGATCGTGGGCGCGGGCGCCGGGCTCGGCACCGGGGCGCTGGTCGGGCTCCTCAACGGCATCCTGACCACGCAGCTGGCGATCCCCTCGTTTCTCGTGACGCTCGGCACGCTGAGCATGGCGCGCGGCCTTGCGATGATGGTCACCAACACCAAGCCGGTGATCATCACCAACGAGACTTACTTTGCCATTTTCGGAGAAGGCTCCTTCCTCGGCGTGCCGGCACCGATTGCCTGGACGCTGGCGTCGACGATCGTCGGCATTCTGCTCTTGCACTACAATATCTTCGGACGGCGCATCTATGCGGTCGGCGGCAACCCGACCGCGGCGCTCTATTCGGGCATCCGCACCAGGCAGGTGACGACACTCGCCTTCGTGCTGACGGGCATGCTTGCCGGACTTGCGGCGCTGGTGCTCTCGGCGCGGTCGCATGCGGCGCGGCCCGACGTAGTCCAGGGCATGGAGCTCGACGTCATTGCGTCGGTGATCCTCGGCGGCTGCAGCCTGTTCGGCGGTCGCGGCTTTATCCTGGGGACGCTGCTCGGCAGCCTGATCATCGGCACGCTCAACAATGGCCTGGTCCTGCTCGGTGTCAGCTCGCCGATGCAACTCGTCATCAAGGGCGCGATCATCATTGCCGCCGTCGCCTTCACCAAACGCTAGCCGCAATCCGACGCCGCACGAGCTTGCGTGCGGCGGCCACGGGGCAAGGTCGCCGACCCCGGTGAACTGGCGATCAAGAGGAAGACGGGAGGAAACAATGAAACTTAGCTCGCGACGACGGCCCGTGCTGACGGCATCGATTTTGGCGGCAGCGGTCTCCATCGCCACCTCGGCGGCCGCGGAAGTGCCCGCGACCTGCGTCAAGGGTGTTGATCTCGCAACGCTCGGACCGAAATCGATCATCGGTCAGGGGCCACATGGCGAGAAGGCCGCATCGCCCGATGCGCTCGCGCTCTCGGACGCCGACGCCGCGAAAGTGAAGGCCGGTCATTTCAAGGTCGGCATTTCCATGCAGACGGTCAACCTCGACTGGTCGCAGCTGCAGATCCAGGGCATCACCGACACGCTGAAGAAATACGGCGTGACCGTCACCGGGGTGGCGTCCGCCGAGTACCAGGTGGACAAGCAGATCGCCGACATCGAGAACACGATCCAGCAGCACCCGGACGGCATCATCTCGATCCCGGTGGATTTCACCGCGACCGTGCCGACCTACAAGAAGATCGCCAAGGCCGGCATTAAGCTGGTGCTGATGGACAGCATCCCGACGGGTCTGAAGCATCCCGAGGAATATGCATCGATGGTGTCCGCGGACAGTCAGGGCAACGGCCAGATCGCGGCACAAATCCTTGCGTCCTGCATCCCGCAGGGCGGCACCATCGGCCTGGTCAACTTTGGTGTCGATTACTTCAGCACCAACGAACGCACCAAGGGCGTCCGGGAGTGGATGGCGAAGAACCGGCCGGACATCAAGATGAAGCAGGTCGACTTCACCGATCCGCCGAAGGTCTCGCAGATCGCCGGCGATTTCCTGACCGGCAATCCTGACGTCACAGCATTGTTCGCGGTGTGGGACCAGCCGGCGCTCGACACGCTGAGCTCGATGCGCGCGCAGGGCATCGATATTCCCGTGACGACCGTCGATCTCGGCCTGCAGTCGGCGATCGAGATCGCGAAGGGCGGTCCCCTGAAGGCGACCGGCTCGCAGCGTCCCTATGATCAGGGCGTCGCGGAGGCCATGGCCATGATGAACGCGCTGATCGGGAAGGCGACGCCGGCCTGGATCGGCGTGCAGTCGCTGCCGGTGGTGCAGTCGAACGTGCTGGAATCCTACCAGACCGTGTTCAAGAAGGAGCCGCCGGCCGGACTCGTCGACGCTTGCAACAAGGCGAAGCCGGCGTGTAACTGATCGGGATCAGCATGCGCGATCCGCTCTCGCGGGTCGCGCAGCGCCCTATCGGCTGGGGCGGGCGAACTCCACACAGGGATCGCCGGCCGCGGCTCAGCGGATCAATCGACCTTTCGTGCGTATTCGACCGGAAGGCTCTTGAACAGCTTGCGCATCTCGCTGGAGACGGAGCCGCCGATGATGATCCGCGAGAAGGCGTCGAGATTGGCAAAGAAGGCGGGCTTGAGGCTGCCGAGCTTGCTGGCGTCGGCCACCAGGATGCATTCCATCGCGGTCTCGATCACGGCCTGCTTGATGGCGATCTCGTGGAAGTTGGAACAGCTCGCGCCGCGCGTAGGATGCACGCCGCCCGCAGAGATGAAGGCCTTGTTGATGCCGAGCTTCCGCAGATAGGAAAGTCCCTCCTCGGAGGAGAAGGACTGCGATGAGGGGTGATAAAGCCCGCCCATCAGCATGACCTGCGTCGCCGGCCGCCGGGTGACGATCGCCGCGATGTTCATTGAATAGCAGATCACCGAGAGCGGCAGATCTTCCGGCAGGCAGTCCGCGAGCGACTGCATCGTGGTTCCGCAGTCGATGAAGATCGTGTCGCCGGCCGTGATCGACGCGGCCGCGGACCGGCAGGCAAGCCGCTTGTCCTGCGTGTGCTGGTCGATCTCCTGCTCAAAGGCATATTTGATTCCGCTCGGCGAGGTCGCGTTCACGACATAGCCGCCGAGCAGCGCAAGCGCGGTCTCGGTCCCGGCGAGGTCGCGCCGCACCGTCATTTCCGACACGTTCAGGAGTTCGGCGGCTTCCCTCAGATGCAGCGCGCCGCCGGTTTCCACGGCGCGCCGCAGCCTCAACAGGCGCTGCGCGCGTGTCTCGCTCGGGCGTGCACTCGATAGTTCAGCCATTTTTTGCACCGACCCTCGTTATCTATCCGGTTGACAGCGATCTTACAATAGTGTGATTTCCGAAACGGCAAATGTTAGAATCGTAACATGAGGCCTCGGCGCCGTTTATGCAATCCGTGACGATCGGTTGGTTCGATTCAACGTCAACGGATGGCAAACGCCTCGAACCGGGTCCGGGAGGAGCAAGTGTTGCAATCGAGACAGGCACTGTACGTGGCCGCGCGATCGATTCGCTAGGACGGGTGTGACGTTTGATGTCGCAGAGTGCATTGATACCGAACCCGGCCACAGCATCGTTTCGCTCTCCTGAACCGCGGAGCGCGCATGCGGGATCCTTCCCACGCAACGAAGGTTGCGAGCTGGAAATGGATTGGGTCGACGATATCCGCATCAATCTCTCCGCGGCCGAGCGCCGCGTTTCGAGCCTGTCCGGCCGGCGCACGGTGAAGAACGATGCGCAGGCGGCCTGGCTCCTGAAGGCCGTCGCATGCATCGACCTGACCACGCTGAACGGTGACGACACCGCCGGGCGGGTGAAGCGCCTGTGCGCCAAGGCGAGGGCGCCGGTGCGGGCCGACATTCTCGCGGCGCTCGGATTTGCCGACCGCGTCGTGCACACCGGCGCCGTCTGCGTCTATCACCGCTTCGTCGCTACCGCAGTCGAGGCGCTCGAAGGATCCGGCATTCCGGTTGCGGCCGTCTCGACCGGCTTCCCGGCGGGTCTCGTGCCCCATGACCTCAAGCTCAGGGAGATCGACGCCTCGGTGCAGGACGGTGCGAGCGAAATCGATATCGTAATCACCCGTGAGCACGTGTTGAAGCGCGACTGGCAGGCCCTTTACCAGGAGGTGAAGGAGTTTCGCGCAGCCTGTGGTGACGCGCATCTCAAGACGATCCTGGCCACCGGCGATCTCAAGACGCTGCGCAACGTTGCCAAGGCGTCGATGGTCTGCATGATGGCGGGCGCGGACTTCATCAAGACGTCCACCGGCAAGGAAGGCGTCAATGCGACGCTGCCGGTGACGCTCGTCATGCTGCGGATGATCCGTGCCTATCAGGAGCGCACCGGTTACAAGATAGGCTTCAAGCCCGCCGGCGGAATCTCGACGGCGAAGGACGTGCTCAACTACCAGTTCCTGATGAAAGAAGAGCTCGGGCGCGACTGGCTGGAGCCAACTCTGTTCCGCATCGGCGCGTCGAGTCTGCTCGCTGACATCGAACGCCAGCTCGAGCATCACGTCACCGGCCGCTATTCGGCCTTCAACCGTCACCCCGTGGGATGAAGCCGGATATGAGCGTCGCACATTATTACGAGACCATGGACTATGGTCCCGCGCCCGAGGCGGACGGCGAGGCGCGCGCCTGGCTGAAGAAGCACGGTGCGGTGTTCGGCCATTTCATCGGCGGAGAGTTTGTCGCGCCGAACGGCGGGAAGCACCTCACCACGATCGAACCCGCCAACGGCAATACGCTGGCCAGGATCGCGCAGGGATCCGCAGCCGACGTGGAGGCGGCGGTCGGCGCCGCACGCGAGGCGCAACCGCTCTGGGCGCAGCTTGGCGGCCATGGTCGCGCGCGCCATCTCTACGCGATGGCGCGGATGCTGCAGCGGCATTCCAGGCTGTTCGCGGTGCTGGAAGCCATCGACAACGGCAAGCCGTTGCGGGAAACGCGTGATCTCGATGTGCCGCTCGCCGCGCGCCACTTCCTGCATCACGCCGGCTGGGCCCAGCTGCAGGAACGGGAGCTCGCCGATCAGGTGCCGCTCGGCGTCGTCGGCCAGATCATCCCCTGGAATTTCCCGTTGCTGATGCTGGCGTGGAAGATCGCGCCGGCGCTCGCGATGGGCAACACGGTGGTGCTGAAGCCCGCAGAGTTCACCTCGCTCACGGCGCTGCTGTTCGCCGAACTTGCCGCGCAAGCGGCGCTGCCGCCCGGCGTGCTCAACGTCGTCACCGGCGACGGTACGACGGGGGCGTCGCTGGTGGATCACCCCGGCGTCGACAAGATCGCATTCACCGGATCGACCGAGGTGGGCCGCCTGATCCGGCAGGCGACCGCAGGCTCTGGCAAGTCGCTGACGCTCGAGCTCGGCGGCAAGTCGCCCTTCATCGTCTTCGACGATGCCGACATCGACGGCGCAATCGAAGGCGTGGTCGACGCCATCTGGTTTAACCAGGGCCAGGTCTGCTGCGCGGGTTCGCGCCTGCTGGTGCAGGAGGGGATCGCCGAGACGTTCCGCAAGCGCCTGATCCGTCGGATGGAAACGCTGCGCGTCGGCTCGCCGCTCGACAAGGCGATCGACATGGGTGCGGTGGTGGCCCCGGTGCAACTCGAACGGATCAAATCGCTGGTCGAGACCGGGGTGAACGAGGGCGCCGAGAAATATCAGGCCGCTGCCGCGCTGCCGCAGCAGGGATGCTTCTATCCGCCGACGCTGCTCTGGAATGTGCAGCCGTCCTCGACGGTTGCCATCGAAGAGATCTTCGGTCCGGTGCTGGTCGCGATGACGTTCCGGACCCCGGATGAGGCTGTCATGCTCGCCAACAACACCCGCTACGGCCTTGCCGCCAGCGTGTGGAGCGAGACGATCGGGCTTGCGCTCGACATCGCGCCGAAGCTGCTCGCCGGCGTGGTCTGGATCAACGCCACCAATTTGTTCGATGCCGGCGTCGGCTTTGGCGGCTATCGCGAATCCGGCTTTGGCCGTGAGGGCGGCCGCGAAGGCATCTACGAATATCTGAAGCCAAAGGCCTGGAGCCAGCGCAAGCCGCGGGCTGAAGCGCCGGTGCCGTCAGGCACGACCGCGGGCGCCGGCTTCGAGATTCCGCCGATCGATCGGACGGCGAAGCTCTTCATCGGCGGCAAGCAGGCCCGGCCCGACGGCAATTACGCCCGTACCGTGCTCTCGCCGAAGGGCAAGCAGCTCGGCGAGGTCGGCGAAGGCAATCGCAAGGACATCCGCAACGCGGTTGCCGCCGCGCGCGCCGCGGAAGCATGGCCGAAATCGACAGCGCATAATCGCGCCCAAATCCTCTATTATCTTGCCGAAAACCTTTCGACGCGCCGCGACGAGTTGGGGACGCGCATCGCCGCCATGACCGGACTGCCGAACGCCAAGGCTAAAGCGGAGGTCGACGCGAGCGTTGAGCGGCTGTTCAGCTATGGCGCCTGGGCCGACAAGTATGAAGGCGCCGTCCATATGCCGCCGCTGCGCGGTGTCGCGCTCGCCATGCATGAGCCGATCGGCGTCGTCGGGGTGGCCTGCCCCGACGAGGCGCCGTTGCTTGGCTTCATCAGCCTGGTCGCGCCGCTGATTGCGGTGGGCAATCGGGTCGTCGTCATCCCGAGCGAGCGCCATCCGCTCGCTGCGACCGATTTCTACCAGGTGCTGGAGACGTCTGACGTGCCCGCGGGTGTCGTCAACATTGTCACCGGCAACCGCAACGGTCTCGTCAAAGTCCTCGCCGAACACGACGATATCGATGCGCTCTGGGTGTTCGGCTCGAAGGAAGCCTCGGCAGCCGCCGAGCGGCTGTCCGTCGGCAATCTCAAGCGCACGCTGGTCGACCATGGGTTCGCGCTCGACTGGAACGAGCGCGCTGCCAGCGAGGGCCCGATCCTGCTTCGCCATGCGGTGCAGGTGAAGAACATCTGGATTCCCTATGGAGACTAGAGAGTGCGCCTCGCGGTGACACGAGCTGCAGATCCGGGTCAGCAGAGCCCGGACAAATGTCGGGGGACGAAGGGAGGGAAAATGCTGAAGACGATCGATCCATTGCTCAATGCCGACGTGCTGTACGCCCTGCAGGCCATGGGGCACGGCGATCGGCTGGTCATCTGCGACACCAATTTTCCGGCTGATTCGATCGCGCGCCAGACCGTCCTTGGCCGGCTGCTTCGCATCGACAATGTCAGCGCGGCAAGAGCGGTCGACGCCGTGCTCTCGGTGCTACCGCTCGACACCTTCGTCGAGGATGCGGCGATCCGCATGGAAATCGTCGGACAACCGCAGGAAGTGCCGCCGGTCCAGCGCGAGGTGCAGGCCGCGATCGACCGCGCCGAAGGGAAATCATGGCCGCTCGTCGGCGTTGAGCGTCACGCCTTCTATGAGAAGGCGAGGGGCGCCTATTGCGTGATCGCGACCGGCGAACGCCGCTTCTACGGCTGCTTCCTGTTCACGAAGGGCGTCATTCCGCCGGATGGAGGACAGTGACCATGAGCAAGAACGGCGTCGCCGTCCTCGGCGTTTTCGTCGTCGACCTGGCGTTCCGCGCCGGCAACCTGCCGGCGATCGGCGAGACCATCGCCGGCTCCGGATTTGCGATGGGGCCGGGCGGCAAGGGATCGAACCAGGCGGTCGCGGCCGCGCGCGCCGGCGCCAGCGTGACCTTCATCTCGCGGATCGGCAGCGACGCCTTTGGCGAGCTTGCCCTGAAGACATGGGAGGCCGAGGGGATTTCGCCGCGCGTGACCCGCACGGCCGCGCCGACCGGGGCCGCATTCATCTATGTCCATGAGATCCGCGGCGACAACGCCATCATCGTGGTGCCCGGTGCGGCGACCCATCTGAGCCCGGCGGATATTGATGCGGCCGCGGATGCGATCCGCGGAAGCCGCGTCTTCGTGACCCAGCTCGAGCAGCCGGTGGATGCCGCGCGTCGCGGGCTCGAAATGGCCCGCAGCGCCGGCAGCATCACGGTGTTCAACCCCGCGCCGGCCATGACGGTCGACAACGAGCTGTTCGCGCTCAGCGACTACGTCGTGCCCAATGAAACCGAGGCCGAAGCCCTGACCGGCATCGCGGTCGGGGATCTTGCGGCCGCCCGCAGCGCCGGTGACGTGCTGCTCGCCAAGGGGGCCGGAACCGCGTTGATCACGCTCGGCGAGCGCGGTGCGCTGTTCCACGCGCGGGATCGTTCGATCCATGTGCCGCCCTTTGCCGCCGGTAAGGTGGTGGAAACCGCGGGCGCCGGCGATGCATTCGTCGGTGGTTTCGCGGCGGCGCTCGCTGGTGGCGCGGATCCGCTTGAGGCCGTGCGTTTCGGTTCGGCGACCGCCGGGATTTCGGTGACGCGAGCCGGCACCGCGCCCGCGATGCCCCAGCGCGCAGAGATCGAAACGCTCTTGAAGGAGCATGCCGCGACATGATGCGGAATGATCCGATCAAGCACGTCTTTATCTGGCCGGCCGTGCTCGTCGTGCTTGCGATCTCGATCTTTCCGCTGATCTATTCGCTGACCACCAGCTTCCTCAGCTACCGTCTGATTCCGCCGATCCCGCCGCGGGTGGTTGGGCTCGGCAATTACGCATCGCTGCTGCAGGAGCCACGCTTCTGGAACGCGATCCTCACCACGACGCTGATCGCATTCATATCGGTCGGGTTGCAGTACGCGGTCGGATTCGCGGTGGCGCTGGCGCTGAACGCGCGCGTGCCGGGCGAGCGGCTGTTTCGGGTCGCGCTGCTGCTGCCGATGCTGCTGGCTCCGGTCGCGGTTGCGCTTGTGGCGCGCATGATCTTCAATCCGACCATGGGGCCGCTCAACCAGCTCCTGACCCAGTTTGGCCTCGCCAACTTGCCATTCCTCACCAACGGCCATTGGGCGCTCGCCTGCATCATCGCGGTCGAGATCTGGCAATGGACGCCGTTCGTGATCCTGATGCTGCTGGCCGGCCTGCAGACCCTGCCGGAGGATGTCTACGAAGCGGCCGAGCTCGAGAACGCCAGTAGCTGGCAACAGTTCTGGGGGATCACGTTCCCGATGATGCTGCCGATCTCGGCTGCGGTCGTCTTCATCCGCCTGATCGAGAGCTACAAGATCATGGACACCGTCTTCGTCATGACCGGCGGCGGACCGGGCGTCGATACCGAGACGCTGACCCTGTTCGCCTATCAGGAGGGCTTCAAGAAGTTCAATCTCGGCTACACCTCGGCGCTGAGCTTCCTGTTCCTGATCGCCATCACGATCATCGGCGTAACGTATCTGGCGCTGCTGCGGCCGCATCTGGAGAAACGCCGATGAGCGGACGTAGCTTGACGGGACTGTCGCCATGGGGACGCCGGCTGGTTGCGATCGGCTGCCTGGCCTGGTGCCTGATCACGGTGTTTCCGCTCTACTGGGTGGTGGTGACGGCGTTCAAGACGCCGCCGGGCGTCGTCGGCGGTCCCACCTATCTGCCGTTCATCGACTTCACGCCGACCATGCAGCCCTTCATCGATCTCTATCAGGGGATCCGTGGCGAGTTCTTCCGGACCTTCCTGAACTCGACCATCGTGGGCCTGTCGGCGGCCGCGATCGCAACCGCGATCGGTGCGATGGCGGCCTATGCACTGGTGCGGTTCGAATTCAAGGTTCGCCTCGGTGCGGGCCTTGCGTTCTTCCTGCTCGCGCTGGCCGGCTATCTGGTCTTCAACAACACGCTTGGCTTCACCCGGCCGCAGGCGTTGCTGCTCGCCTTTCCCATAGCGCTCGTCGCGTCGGTCGTGGTCAACCGCCTGCCGTTGCCCGGTCCGATCCTCGGCAATGAGGACATCCTGTTCTGGTTCGTCAGCCAGCGCATGTTCCCGCCGATCGTCACGGCGTTCGCGCTTTATCTGCTCTACAGCGAGATCGGCCGTCTCGGCTTCCAGCTGATCGACAGCTATGTCGGCCTGACGCTGTGCTACGTGGCGTTCTCGCTGCCGATCGTCGTCTGGCTGATGCGCGATTTCTTCGAGGCCGTGCCGATCGAGGTGGAAGAGGCGGCGATGGTCGACAACGTGCCGAGCTGGCGCATCTTCGTCGGCATTGTCGTGCCGATGTCGATGAACGGGCTGCTGGCGACCTTCATGATCACGCTGGCCTTCGTCTGGAACGAGTTCCTGTTCGCGCTGTTCCTGACCAATTCGAGATGGCAGACGCTTCCGATCCTGGTGGCGGGACAGAACAGCCAGCGCGGCGATGAATGGTGGGCGATTTCGGCTGCGGCCCTCGTCGCCATCATTCCAATGATGATCATGGCGGGCCTGCTCAGCCGCATGATGCGTTCGGGCTTGTTGCTCGGCGCGATCAAATAAGAAGTTTACGTAGGGAGGAGAATACCATGTTGAGAAGAACGTTCCTAATGCTTGCGACGTCGCTGGCGACCGTCTGCGGTGGAGGCCAGGTTTACGCCGCCTGCAGTCCTGACTATTCCGGCGTCACACTGACGGTGGCATCGCAGACCGGGCCGTACATCGCGTCGGCGCTCAAGCTCGGTGCGGACGAGTGGACCAAGAAGACCTGCGGCAAGGTCAATGTCGTCGAATTTCCGTGGTCGGAGCTCTATCCGAAGATCGCGACCTCGCTGACCGCGAACGACGCGACGTTCGATCTCGTCAGCTTTGCACCGGCGTGGTTGCCCGACTTCGTCGCCTATCTCAGCGAGATGCCGAAGGACATGCAGGCGGGCAAGGATTGGGACGACGTCGAGCCGGCCTATCGCGAACGCCTGATGGTCTGGGAGGGCAAGATCTACTCGCAGTCCATGGACGGCGACGTTCACACCTACACCTACCGCAAGGATCTGTTCGACGATCCCAAGGAGAAGGACGCGTTCAAGGCCAAGTATGGCTATGACCTCGCGCCGCCGAAGACGTGGAAGCAGTATCTCGACATCGCCGAGTTCTTCCAGCGGCCGGACAAGGGGCTGTGGGGCACGGCCGAAGCCTTCCGCCGCGGCGGCCAGCAGTTCTGGTTCTTCTTCAGCCACGCGGCCGCCTACACCAACAATCCGAACTACCCGGGCGCGATGTTCTTCGATCCCGAAACGATGGACGCCCAGATCAACAATCCGGGCTGGGTGAAGGGGCTCGAGGAGTACATCCGCGCCTCGAAGCTCGGACCGCCGAATGCGCTGAACTTCTCGTTCGGCGAGGTGAACGCAGCGGTCGCCGGCGGCCAGGTGGCGGAGTCGATCGGCTGGGGCGACACCGGCGTGATCGCGGCCGATCCCAAGCAGTCGAAGATATCGGGCAAGGTCGGCTCGGCGGTGCTGCCCGGCTCCGACGAGATCTGGAATGCGAAGACCAAGAAATGGGACAAGTTCCCGGCGGTGCTGCCGTCGCCCTTCATGGCGTTCGGCGGCTGGCAGATTGCGGTGCCGAAGGCCGGCAAGCACCAGCAGGCGGCCTGGGACTTCATCAAGACGTTGACGGGCCCCGAGGTCTCCGGCCAGGCGGCGATCACCGGCGGCACCGGCGTCAACCCGTATCGCAAGTCGCACACCGCCAATCTGCAGCTGTGGAGCAAGATCTTCACGCCTGTTGAGGCCAAGGAATATCTCGGCGCGCAGGCCGACTCCATCAACGGCAAGAATGTCGCGCTCGACATGCGTCTGCCCGGCTATTTCTCCTACACCGAAGTGGTGGAGATCGAGCTCGGCAAGGCGCTTGCCGGCCAGACCACGCCGCAGGCCGCGCTCGACACGGTGGCGAAGGAATGGAATCGGCTGACCGACGAGTTCGGCCGCGCCAAGCAGCTCGCAGCCTATCGGGCGGCGATGGGCCTGCCGCCCAAGAAGTAGCGTGCTAACTCGCGTGCACTCGAGACGGCCCGGATGACGCGCAAGCGCCATCCGGGCTCTCGATCGCCGTCGATAATGAGACAAACGGAATTCTATGGCCAACGTCGAAATCGATAACGTCAGCAAGGCATACGGACCCTACAAGATCATTGAGGGGCTTGATCTCACCGTGCGCGACGAGGAGTTCGTCGTGCTTGTCGGCCCGTCCGGCTGCGGCAAGACGACGACCCTGCGCATGATCGCGGGGCTCGAGACCGTCACCGGCGGCGCCATCCGCATCGGCGGACGCGACGTGACGAACCTGCGCCCCGGCTTGCGAAACTGCGCCATGGTGTTCCAGAACTATGCGCTGTATCCGCACATGACCGTCGGCGAGAACATCGGCTACGGCATGAAGGTGCGGGGCGAACCGCGCGCCGGTATTGAAAAGGCGGTCAAGGACGTCGCGCGCGTGCTCAATCTCGAGCAATACCTCGATCGCCGGCCCAAGCAATTGTCCGGCGGCCAGCGCCAGCGCGTTGCCATCGGGCGCGCCATCGTGCGCAGCCCGGACGTCTTCCTGTTCGACGAGCCGCTGTCCAACCTCGATGCCAAGCTTCGGATCGAGATGCGCACCGAGATCAAGGCGCTGCATCGGCGGTTGGCCAAGACCATCGTCTACGTTACCCACGATCAGGTCGAGGCCATGACCATGGCCGACCGCGTCGTCGTGATGAACGGCGGCCGCATCGAGCAGGCGGCCGATCCGATCACGCTCTACGAGAAGCCGGATAATCTGTTTGTCGCCGGCTTCATCGGCGCGCCCAGCATGAATTTCATTCACGGCGAGATCGCCGCCCGCGATGGGGCGCTGTGCTTCACCGAACCATCAGGCACAATGCTGGTCTTGCCGAAGAGCCGTGAGACCGCCTATCGGCGCAGCATCGGCAAGCCTGTCGTGCTTGGCGTGCGGCCGGACCATATCAGTCACCATGGCGCACCGGCCGGCTGTGCGATCCGCATGGTCGTGAAGGACGTCGAGCCGCTCGGCCCTCACACCCTCGTGATCGGAAAGGTCGGCGACTTTCCATTCACCGCGCAGATGCAGGTTGGCGTCGCTGCGGAGCCGGATCGTCCCTTCGACGTCGCGCTCGACCTCGACAAGGCGCATCTGTTCGACAAGTCGACCGGACGCGTCATCACGGCCTGATGCGCCGGGGCTGGCTGGATCTCAGCGCCGCGCCAAATCGTCGGTTGCGAGTTGGCCGATGACGCGCCAATCTTTGCGGTATGCCGGTGCTTGGACGCTTCCGATGACGGAGTGGTATCTCGTTTGGGTCGACGGCCTGCGCGGGCCCGAGGCGCAGAAATGGTCTTCGGATGCGCTGTGGGGACAGCTCTCCCGACAGGACGTGATTGTCCGCTTCCCGCTGACGGATCGGGAAGCCGAGCTGCCGATCGACCAACTGGCCAGGCTGCACCCGATCCCTGGTTGAAGGAATGCCGTGGGGGCTTACGGCGGGACGCGCAAGGCGCGTGCAGGGACGTCGCACGGCACGAACGGCAGCAGGATGCTGTCATAGCGCTTCGCATCCGGGTTGAGACCGATCAGCGGATGACCGTCGAGATACTTCTACGGCTCAAATTTACCGAATGTTCTGTCGATCGTGGCGGTCACTTTGGATTTCGAAATGATGTCGTCACCGGATCCGTCGCCGCCAGACCTGTATTCATATTCAGTCGTGTAGGTCGTCCGAGAGGTGGGCACCCAGAACTTGGCCAATAAGACGGCGACCACGAGAAACACGATGCCGATGGGTACGCCATACGCTTTCGCGCCCTCGTACTCCAGCATCGGGATTACGCCACCAACTCCCGCGTACAAGAAGGCTGCCCCCAGTAGGACCGCGATCAGGATTACAAAGAACTTGGCGAGGCCCATTGTTACCTCCTGCGCTTGAAGGTTGTATTTTATTCCGCGTTCGCGGAGTCGGCTACTGCTTTGTGCAGTGTCGCCGGCGAGGCCGTCGGACTAATGCCTCGCCAGCAGCACCACGATGATCACGGCCAGGATCGCGCACAGCACCTTCCAGAACGTCACGGGATCGCGGTCGTGCAGCGATTTGCGGGTGGTGGCCGCGGGGCCGGCCCAGGTCGCGCCGTTCTCCAGTTCGTGAGCGAATTCGATGGCGTCGCCGAAGCGCTGCGCGGGTTCGACGCTAAGCGCCCTGCCGATCACGGCGTCGAGCCAGGCCGGCAGGTCCGGGCGATAGCGCGACAGCGGCGCGGGCTTGCCGAAGCGTGGGCGCGAGAACGGCTCGATCTCGCCGAACGGATAGTTCGCCGTGAACATGCGGTAGACGGTGACGCCGAGCGCGAACAGGTCGGAGGCCTCGTCGCCGGCCTTGCCGCCGAACAGTTCGGGGGCCATGTAGCTCGCGGTGCCCGGAATATCCTCGGCGGGGAAGTCCTCCAGGAGCGGCACGCGCGCAACCCCGAGATCGACCAGGCGCAAGCCACCGTCCTTCAGCAGGATCACATTATCGGGCTTGATGTCGCGATGGATGATGCCGGCGCGGTGCAGCGCCGTCACCGCGCGCACCAGTTTTGTGGCGATGCCGATGCCCTCCGTCAGCGACAGGCGCGGCGCGCGGTTGAGCCGCTGCTCCAGCGTCTCGCCCTCGTAGAGCGGCATCGCCGAATAGAGCCGGGTCTGCCGTTCGGCCGGCAGTTCGATGATCTCGCCGATCCAGAGGCTGCGGACGCGCGCGGCGACCCAAGCCTCGCGCACGAAGGCGAGGCGGTAGGAGCCTTCGGAAGCGACGCGCGGATGGGGAAACTTCAAGACGACCTCGCGGCCCCGCCGCTTGTCGGTCGCCTTGAACAGGCGGCTGTAGCGTCCGTCGGACAGCACCTCGCCGAGCGCGAAATCGTCGATCACCTCGCCGGCCTTGGGCAGATCGAGGATCGGCAGGGTCGCGATCGCGTGCGTCAGCTCGTCGCGATCCGCCGGCGGCAGGTCGACGACGTCGAGCACCAGCGCGGTGGTGTTGTCGGTGCTGCCGGCGGTGAGCGCGGCATCGACAATGGCGCGCGCGGATTCCTCCGGCGGGGTGCGTTCCCCGAGCAGATCCTGGAGGCGCTGGTCGCCGAGCGCACCATGCACGCCGTCGCTGCAGATCAAGAGGCGATCGTGCTGTCGGAGCCCGACGGTCGCATAGTCGAAGCGCGCGAACTCCTCAAAGCCGATGGCGCGGTTGAGCATGTGCGCAAGATCGCCGCGGCCGGCGATGTGGTCCTGCGTCAACCGCTCTAGCCGGCCCTCGCTCAGGCGGTAGGCGCGGGTGTCGCCGATATGGATGACATGGCACAGCCGCCGCGACAGGATGACCGAGGAGAACGCGCAGGCCATGCCGCTGCGCGCAGCGTCGACGCGGCCCTGGCTGTAGATCCAGCTATTGGCCGCCTCCAGCGCCCGCGCGGCGCGGCGGCGAACGCCGAGCGTTTCCGGCAACGAATAGTAAGCATCGATGAAGCTGCGGACCGCGACCTCCGCGGCCTCGCGTCCGCCCTTGTGGCCGCCGACGCCGTCGGCGACCGCAGCAACGACGTCGCGACTTGTCGCGCCCGGCCGGTCGAGACAGGCCGCGACATAGTCCTCATTGGCCGCGCGCTTGCCGGTCTCGCTGGCGAAACCGACGCGTACCCCAAGATCCCGTTGCGAACCGTTCGCCACGCCCGAGCCCCGTCACCTTGCGGAGCGGAGTCGTCAGACGCGCGCTCCCGACACCGCGCCCCAGGTGGTGCGCCAGCGGACCTTGACCATGGCAAGTCCGATGAAGCCAAGCAACGCCAGGAAGCCGAAGAACAGGAAGCCGGCGCCGAAACCGCCGGTCATGCCCTTGGCGGTGCCGAGCGTCTGCGCCAGGAAGAAGCCGCCGACGCCGCCGGCGCAGCCGACGAGGCCCGTCATCAGGCCGATCTCGTGGCGGAAGCGCAGCGGGATCAGCTGGAACACCGCGCCGTTGCCCATGCCGAGCGCCAGCGTCCCGAGCGAGAACAGCAGCACCGAGATCCAGGCGATGCGCGGCATCTCGGCGAGCGACCAGCCGCTAGGTGCCGGTGCGGTCGGGCCTTCCGGCATGAACGCGATCACGACATAGGCCGCAACCACGACGCCGAACAGGATCGACAGCGAGCGGATGCCGCCGATGCGGTCGGCGATCAGGCCGCCGACCGGGCGGAAGCCCGAGCCGAAGGCGACGATCAGCGCAACCAGAAGGCCGGCTGCGACGCCGGAGACGTGGTACTGCACGGTGAAATAGAGCGGCAGCGCGTTGGCGAGGCCGACGAAGCCGCCGAAAGTGATGAAATAGAAGAACATGAACCAGCGGCTGTCGGAATCCCTGAGCAGCGCGCCATAGGCCTTCAGCGAGATCGGCTTGCGCTCGCCCGGCGCATCCTTGGCCGCGACAATGTAGTAGGCCAGCACCATCAGCATCGGGATCAGGAGGCAGCCGAACACGGCCTGCCAGCCCCAATGTTCAGCGATCGAGGGCGCAAGCAGCGTGTCGAGCACCACGCCCATATTGCCGGCGCCGGCAATCCCCATCACCACGCCCTGATATTGCGGCGGGTACCAGCGGCTGGCCTGGGGCAGGGCGACGGCAAAGGAGGCGCCGCCGACGCCGAGCGCGAGGCCAAACAGCTCGATCGCAAGCTTGCTGTTCAGCCCGGAATGCCAGACCGCCACGGTTGCGGCGATGACGACGACCTGGGCGATAATGCCGGTGCGCTTAGCGCCGATGATGTCGGCGAGGATTCCCATAGGCACGCGCAGCAGCGCGCCCGCCAGCACCGGGATCGCGACCAGCGTGAACTTCTCGTTCACCGCGAGGTTCATGTCGCGCGCGATGTAGACGATCAGCGGGCCGAGCGCGACCCACGCCATGAAACTGATGTCGAAGTAGAGGAACGCAGCCAGCAGCGTCGGCCAGTGACCTGCCTTCCTGAACTCAGCAAACTTCATGTGCACAGCCTCGCGGTGATGCGGCCGAACGAATGCGCGCAGGCGCAAAGTGTCGGCGCGAACAGGACAGAACATGTGTTGAAAGGTGAGGCGCTCGTCGTTGAGACGCGCTCGGTCACAAACAGTTCAGCAATATCCATGCCATCGCACAGGAGGCGGCGCTTTGCCTGCAATCGCAACACGTTGCGGGTGGAACCTGATCGCGCGCGACGCTTGGTTTTGCCGATGCGCCAAGCACGCACCGCCGCGCAAACGCGCAGGCTGGTGCTTTTTTGTGCGCCGCATTCAGCCCGAAATCGGCAGCTCGCTCTCGGGATCGAAGAAGTGCAGGCGGCCCACCTGCGCCGAAAGGCGAACCTGATCGCCCCGCGCGACCTTCATTTCCGCGGGCACGCGGGCCACCGTGAGGCTGTCGGCCCCGACCCTGGTCTCCAGCAGGATCTCCGAGCCAAGCTGCTCGACGACCTCGACGCGGGCGTCGAAGCTAAAGCCGCTTGCGCTGTCGCCGAGCACCAGATGCTCCGGCCGCACCCCCATGACCACTTGCCGGCCATCATGCGGCGCGAGCGCGCGCGCATCGGCGGCGGTGACTGTCAGCCGGAGGCCCGCCGCCTCGACCGCCATCGCGTCGGCACCACGGCGCACGGTGACGTCGATGAAGTTCATTGCCGGCGCGCCGATGAACCCGGCGACGAACCTGTTGGCCGGCCTTTCATAGACGGCAAGTGGCGTACCGATCTGCTGCACCCGGCCGTCGCGCATGATCACGACCCGGTCGCCCAGCGTCATCGCTTCGATCTGGTCGTGGGTGACGAACACCGACGTGGTGGGGATCTGGGCATGCAGGCGCTTGATCTCGATGCGCATCCGGGCGCGCAGCTTGGCGTCGAGGTTCGACAGCGGCTCGTCGAACAGGAACACCCGCGGATTGCGCACGATGCAGCGGCCGAGCGCGACGCGCTGCTGCTGGCCGCCCGACAGCTGCTTCGGCTTGCGCTGCAGCAGCTCGTGCAGGCCGAGGATGTCGGCGGCGCGGTCGATTGCAGCCTTGATCTCACGCTCGGCGACGCGCTTGTTGCGCAGGCCGAAGGCGAGATTGTCGTAGACGCTCATATGCTGGTAGAGCGCGTAGTTCTGGAACACCATGGCGACATCGCGGTCGCGCGGCGGGAGGTGATTGACGAGCTGCCCGCCGATGCGGATCTCGCCGCTGGTGACATCCTCGAGGCCCGCAATCATGCGCAACGTCGTCGACTTGCCGCAACCGGACGGGCCGACCAGCGCCACGAATTCCTTGTCGGCGATCTCGAGATCGACGTCCTTCACGGCGTGGAACAGCGTGCCATAATGCTTGTTGAGCTTGCTGAGGCTGATCGCTGCCATTTCCGCCGTCACTGACCCAGTTGGCTTATGACCCGCCGCGGGGTGCGCGGCGGGCTCGATGTTACTGCTGCTGTTGCGCGGCCTTGCTGACGAGCGGCGCACCGTCGGCCAGCACCTTCGCGATATCCTCGCGCTTGCCGGTGACCGCCTTGGTGACCGTATCGTTGAAGGCCTTGTGCACGGCCGGCCATTGCGGGAAGTAATAGGCGCCGCGCACCTTGTCGGGAGAATCCAGCACCGACTCCTTCAGGAGCTTCATGAAGGGATCCTGTGCGGCGATCTTCGGCCAGAATGTGGTGTTGGGCGGCGGCGCGCCGGTTGCCTTGAACAGTTTGATCTGCCCTTCCTCGTCGAGCATCATCGCTTCCAGCATTTGCTTGGCGAGCTTCTTGCGCTCGGGCGAGATCGATTTCGGGATGGCCCAGCCCCAGATGTCGTCCCAGGCGAACGGCCTGGTCCGGTTCGGGCCGAGCGGGAAGCGCGCGGCACCGACCTTGCCGGCGATCTTCGATTTGGCCGGATCGTTGAAGGTGCCCCACCACAGCGTATCCGCGACGGTGAACGCGGCGTCGCCGGCCATGAACACCGCATTGGCTTCGTTACGGTCGTAGGCTGGCATGCCGCGCGGCACGATCTTGTGGACGTTGATCGCATCCCACCAATATTCGACGTTCTGCTGCATGCAGGGCTCGCTCAGTCCCGACTTCCAGCCGGCCTCGGCCAGCTTCTTGTTGTCGCGCTCATAGGCGGGCATCAGTACGTCGCAATTGTTGGCCCACATCGACCAGAGCCAACTGAACCAGCTGTGGTTCATTGCCATGCCGCCGACGTAACCGAACTTGACCTTGCCTTCCGCCTGAAGCCTTTTGCTCACGCTGACGAGTTCATCCAGCGTCTTCGGGACCTCCTCGGGCTTGACCAGGTCGGTGCGGTAGAAGAACACGCTGAAGGTCTGGCCCATCGGCACCACCGTATTCTGGCCTTGCGCGTTCGCGAACACGACCGGCGCCATGCCCCACTTCTCGGCATATTTGTTGGCGTCGATGTCGTCGGTCGGCTCGAGCAGGTGCGCCCAGGTCTGGCCCCAATCGTCATTGTGCCAGATGACGTCGTACTGGTCCGAGTTCGAGGTCAGCGATGCCGTCATCTTCTCGACGTAGACGCCGTAGGAGTTCGGCACCTTGACGATCTTGACCGCGTTCTTGGCGCCCCAGGTCTCGAACATCGCGATCGAGGCATCCTGGATCGGGCTCGGCTGATAGCCGACCCGCAGTTCGGTTACTTGTGCGGCGGCGGTGCCCGTTGCCGCCACCAGCGCAGCGACGGCCGCGATCGTCCATCTTGCCACTCTCTGCATGGCTATCCTCCCTCGTTATTGTCGTTGCGTTTGAGCGTTTCGATTTTCTTCTTGGACTTCTCTGTTGGACGTCTCCTCGTCAGATCCGCAAACCGCGGATCACGTATTTCTGCCCGAACAGCGCGATCACGAAGGCCGGCACCAGCGCCATCACCGCAGTCGCCGCCATCAGGTTCCAGCGCAGTCCCATCTCGGTCACGAACTGTGCCATCACCACCGTGATCATCGGCACGCGGTTGCCGGTCAGGATCAGCGCGAACAGGAACTCGTTCCAGGTGAACAGCCAGCACAGCACCGCGAGCGCCGAGATCGCGGGCAGGGCGGAGGGGATCGCGACGCGGAAGAAGGCACCCCAGCGACTGCAGCCGTCGATCAAGGCGGCATACTCCATCGATGGATCGATGCCGTCGAAGAATCCCTTCATCAGCCAGGAGAAGAAGCAGATATGCACTGCGACGTGCGGCAGCAGCAGGCCGACATAGGTGTCGTAGATGCCCCAGCTCTGTGCCACGAAGTAGAGCGGTAATACCCAGGAGATGTAAGGCACGCAGCGGAAGACGTAGATGGTTCCGAACCAGATCCGCGACGCCGGCCCGGCGAAACGCGACAGCATGTAACCGCTCGACACCGTCACCAGCAGCGAAAAGATGGTCGCAAGCGTTGCAATCAGCGCGCTGTTGATAAAGGCCTCGACGATCCGCTCCTGGCCCAGCACCTCGGCGAAATTGCCGAGCGTGAATTCGGTGCCCCGATGAACGTAATAGACACCCGACTCCGGCCGCAGCGAGGTCAGGATCAGCCACAGCACCGGAAAAGCGAAGACGAAGCAGATGCCGGCAAGCGCCAGCGCGAACAGGGCCTTGCGGCTCCTTCGCGGCAGTTGCGGCAGCAGGCTTGGGCGGGTCACCATCGGCATCGGGTCAGGCCTTCGCGATACGGTCGACGAGGCGATAGAGCGCCACGCCGAGCACGAGGATGATGGCCGCGCCGATAATCGCCGCCGCCGAGCCGCGGCCGAGATCGAGGTTGAGGAAGGCGTGGACATAGGCATAGAGGCTGAACAATTCGGTGGAACGACCCGGCCCGCCGCCGGTCAGCGTCCACACGATGTCGAAGGTGCGGAAGGCGTCGATGGCGCGGATCACCACGCAGACGGCGATCACGGGGCGCAGCATCGGCAGGGTGAGGAAGCGGAACACGCGCCAGGTCGAGGTGCCGTCGATCGCCGCCGCCTCGAACGGCTCCTTCGGCAGGCTCTGCAGGCCGGCGAGCAGCAGCAGCGTGAACCAGGGCGTCCACAGCCAGATGTCGGTCAAGAGGATGATGGCAAAGGCGCTCCAACGCTGCACCAGCCAGGGCTGCCCTTCGAGGCCGATCGCCTCCAGCACCACATTCACGATGCCGAATTGGTCGTTGAAGATCCAGCGGATCATGATCGCGGCGATCACCGGCGCCACCATCAGCGGCAGCAGCAGCACCGTCTGCACCAGCTTCTGCCCGGGGAAGGGGCGGTTGAGCAGAAGCGCCAGCGCAAGGCCGAGGGCCAGCGCACCAGCTACGCTCAGCACCATGAACACGAAGGTGTTCGGCAACACGACATAGAGAAAGGCCGGGTCGGTGATTACCGCCTGATAATGGGCGAGCCCGACCCAGCTCTTCCTGGGGTTGTAGAGCGCCCAGTCGCGAAAGCTGGCGTTGGCGCCGATGACGATGGGAAGGACCTGGAACGCGATCAGGAGCAGCGCGGCCGGCGCGATGAGAAGCAGCACGAACCGCTGTTGCTCGCCGAACCTGGGACGCCGCGATGCCGACAAGCCCGTTCCTCGCCTGTGCGCTGACGCTTTGATCGTTGGCTTTGTTTGGTGCGTGGCCAGGACGCGCACAAAGCCAGCGATTATGGGAGCGGCGTTCGACGCTAGTCAATCCGGAGATGGCGAGCATGTCGGCGAGGCTTTTCAATCGATCGATCTCGCCGCCATGTCCGGTGACGTCGGCGTCGTATCGCTTGTCGAGGCGCGCGACGGGCGGCCGATCGGCCCGCCTGCTGCAAGCCGCAACGGCCGGCGACGCCGATCAGTGGGCACTGCACAAGAGATGGACGGTTCAAGCCAAAGATTTGGGCGACTGTCGTGCGCGCGTGCCAGCCTCCGATTCTGGAGTTGATTGCAGGGCATTGATTCTATTCGGGGAAATGCCGTCCCCGAATTGGCATGCGTTTTGAATAAGAGGCGTTAGACCGCCATTGCCGACGGTCGCTTGCCCGCCGCCGGGCGTTCCTAAATCGCCAAAACCTTTTGCCGAGCGTCGACGCTGCCGCGTCGTTGAGCGGCGTCGTCGGAATCTTGAAAGGCAGATCATGCTCGACAAACTGATCAAGCAAAGGCTGGTGGTGATCGGCAACGGGATGGCCGGCATCCGCACCGTGGAGGCGCTGCTCGAGCGTGCCCCCGATCTTTATGACATCACCGTGTTCGGCTCGGAGCCCTACGGCAACTACAACCGCATCCTGCTGTCGCCGGTGCTCGCCGGCGAGAAGACCGTCGACGACATCATGCTCAACACCGTCGATTGGTACGAGGACAACAACATCACGCTGCGCAAGGGCGAGACGGTCACCATGATCGACCGCCGCACCTGCGAGGTCGTCACCGAGGCCGGGGACCGCATCCCCTATGACCGGCTGCTGATCGCGACCGGCTCCAATCCGATCATGCTGCCGCTGCCGGGCAAGGACCTGCCGGGCGTGATCGGCTTCCGCGACATCTACGACGTCGACCGCATGATCAAGGCCTCGACCAGCTATCAGAACGCGGTCGTGATCGGCGGCGGACTGCTCGGCCTCGAAGCCGCCAACGGCCTGATGAAGCGCGGCATGAACGTCACCGTCGTGCACCTGCTCGATACGCTGATGGAGCGCCAGCTCGATCCGGTCGCCGGCGGTCTCCTGCGCAAGTCGCTGGAAGAGCGCGGCATGGTGTTCAAGATGCCGGCGCAGACACAAGCGATCCTGGGCGAGGACCGCGTCACCGGCGTGCGTTTCGCCGACGGCACCGAACTGCCGGCGGATCTGGTGGTGATGGCGGTCGGTATCCGTCCGAACTTCGAGCTTGCGAAGAAGGCCGGCCTGCACTGCGAGCGCGGCATCGTCGTCTCCGACACCATGCAGACCTATGACGGCCGCATCTACGCGGTCGGCGAATGCGTGCAGCACCGCCGCCAGACCTATGGTCTCGTCGCGCCGCTGTTCGACCAGGCCAAGGTCTGCGCCAACCACCTCGCCATGAAGGGCTTTGCCACCTATGACGGCTCGGTCACCTCGACCAAGCTGAAGGTCACGGGAATCGACCTGTTCTCGGCCGGCGACTTCGCGCCGGGCCCCGACAAGGAGGAGATCGTGCTGCAGGACGCCAATCGCGGCGTCTACAAGCGCATCATCCTGAAGGACAAGAAGATCGTTGGCGCCGTGCTCTACGGCGACACCATCGACGGCCCCTGGTACTTCCAGCACCTGCGCGACGGCACCGACGTCTCGCATATGCGCGAGCGGCTGGTGTTCGGCGCCGCCAATCTCGGCGACGGCGGCATCAGCGGCCAGAACTCGGTCGCCGCGATGAGCGACGAGACCGAGATCTGCGGCTGCAACGGCGTCTGCAAGGGCGCGATTGTCAAGGCGATCAGCGACAAGAAGCTGTTCACGCTCGACGACGTCCGCGCCCACACCAAGGCGTCGTCGTCCTGCGGCTCTTGTACCGGCCTCGTCGAACAGGTGCTGGCGTTCACGCTCGGCGGCGACTATTCGGCGGCGCCGAAGGTCAAGCCGCTGTGCAAGTGCACCGATCACAGCCATGACGACGTCCGCCGCGTCATCGTCGAACAGAGCCTGAAGACCATCCCCGACGTGATGCGCTTCATGGAGTGGAAGACCGCGAACGGCTGCCACTCCTGCCGTCCGGCGCTGAACTATTATCTGTTGGCGACCTGGCCCGGCGAATATCGCGACGACCAGCAGTCCCGCTTCATCAATGAGCGCGTTCACGCCAACATCCAGAAGGACGGCACCTATTCGGTGGTACCGCGGATGTGGGGCGGCGTGACCACGCCGAACGAGCTGCGCGCGATCGCCGATGTCGCCGACAAGTTCAGCATCCCGACCGTGAAGGTCACCGGTGGCCAGCGTATCGACCTGCTGGGCGTGAAGAAGGAGGATCTGCCCGCGGTGTGGGCCGACCTCAACGACGCCGGCCTGGTATCCGGCCACGCCTATGCCAAGGGCCTGCGCACGGTGAAGACCTGCGTCGGCTCGGAATGGTGCCGCTTCGGCACCCAGGATTCCACCGGCCTCGGCATCCGAATCGAGAAGTTCATGTGGGGCTCGTGGACGCCGGCCAAGGTCAAGCTTGCGGTTTCCGGCTGCCCGCGCAACTGCGCGGAGGCGACCTGCAAGGACGTCGGCGTGGTCTGCGTCGATTCCGGCTTCGAGATCCATTTCGCCGGCGCCGCCGGGTTGCACATCAAGGGCACCGAGTTCCTGACCAAGGTCGAGACCGAGGACGAGGCGCTCGAGGTGATCGTGGCGCTGACCCAGCTCTATCGCGAGGAGGGCTGGTATCTCGAGCGGATGTACAAATGGTGCGACCGCGTTGGTCTCGAGCAGATCAGGAAGCGCGTGGTCGACGACGTCAAGAACCGCAAGGCGCTGTTCGGACGCTTCGCCTATTCGCAGCAGTTCTCGCAGAGCGATCCGTGGGCCGAGCGCGCCAGAAGCGGCGTCGACCGCAACGAGTTCACCCCGCTCGCCGAATTGGAGCTCGCATGACCAACTGGATCGAAATCGGCGCGCTGACCGACATTCCGCGGCTCGGCTCGCGCGTGGTGCGTACGCCGGGCGGCAACATCGCGGTGTTCCGCACCGAGGATGACGAGGTGTTCGCACTCGACGACCGCTGCCCGCACAAGGGCGGGCCACTGTCGCAGGGCATCGTGCACAACAAGCGCGTGACCTGTCCGCTGCACAATTTCGTCATCGAGCTCGCCAGCGGCCAGGCGGTCGCACCCGATGAGGGCTGCACGCATGCGCATCCGGCCAAGGTCGAGAACGGCATCGTGTGGCTGTCGATACGTCAGGTTCAGCCGGTGAGCTGAGCGGCGCGCGATGTCCGTCAAGACCACGTGCCCCTATTGCGGTGTCGGTTGCGGCGTCGTCGCGTCCAAGGATGCGGCGGGCACCGTCCGCGTCGAGGGGGACCGCCAGCATCCGGCCAATTTCGGCCGGCTGTGCAGCAAGGGCTCGGCGCTCGCCGAGACTATCGGTCTGGAAGGACGGTTGCTGGAGCCGCTGATTGAAGGCACGCCGGTCACGTGGGATGACGCGCTCGACCATGTCGCCGACGGCTTCAACCGGATCATCAGGGAGCATGGGCCCGACGCGGTCGCGTTCTACGTCTCCGGCCAGCTCTTGACCGAGGACTATTACGTCATCAACAAGCTCGCCAAGGGCTTTGTCGGCACCGCCAATATCGACACCAATTCGCGGCTGTGCATGGCCTCCAGCGTGGTCGGCCACAAGCGCGCGTTCGGCAGCGACACCGTGCCGGGCTGCTACGAGGACCTCGAGCAGGCTGATCTGCTGGTGCTGGTCGGCTCCAACGCCGCCTGGTGCCACCCGATTCTGCACCAGCGCATGCTGGCGGCAAAGGAGAAGAACCCGGCCTGCAGGATCGTGGTGATCGATCCGCGACGCACCGCAACCTGCGAGGGCGCCGATCTGCATCTGCCGCTGCGCTCGGGCAGTGATACCGTGCTGTTCAATGGGCTGCTTGCGCATCTCGCTGGCAACGGCGTGATCGACCGCGCCTTTGTCGGCAATTCTACGACGGGCGCAGCCGATGCGCTTGCGCAAGTGGTCGGTCAGACGGTTGCGCAGACGGCCGCGACCTGCGGCCTGAGCGAAGGCGCGGTCGGGCTGTTCTTCGACTGGTTCGCCAAGACCGAGCGCGTCGTCACGCTCTATTCGCAAGGCGTCAACCAGTCGACCAGTGGCGTCGACAAGGTCAATGCCATCATCAATTGCCATCTCTTGACCGGCCGCATCGGCCGTCCTGGCATGGGGCCGTTCTCCCTGACCGGCCAGCCCAACGCGATGGGCGGCCGCGAGGTCGGCGGGCTCGCCAACCAGCTCGCCGCGCATATGGAGATCGAGAATTCAGCGCATCGCTACCTGGTGCAGCGGTTCTGGCGCGCACCTGTCATCGCGGAGAAGGGCGGGCTGAAGGCGGTCGACATGTTCGACGCCATCGCCGAAAAGCGCGTCAAGGCGGTGTGGATCATCTCGACCAATCCGGTGGTGAGCCTGCCGGATGCCGATCGCGTCCGCGCGGCGCTCGAGGCTTGCGAGCTCGTCGTCGTATCCGACTGCATGCGCGACACCGACACCACGCGCCATGCCGATGTGCTGTTGCCAGCGCTCGCATGGGGCGAGAAGGACGGCACCGTCACCAATTCCGAGCGGCGGATGTCGCGGCAGCGCCGGTTCCTGACCGCCCCGGGGGAAGCACGCGCGGATTGGCGGATCATCTGCGACGTCGCGCAGCGCATGGGCTATGCCGGCTTCGATTACGCTTCCGTGGCCGATGTATTCCGCGAGCACGCCGAGCTGTCCGGCTTCGAGAACGGGGGAAAGCGCGATTTCGACATCTCGGCGCTGGCGACGCTCGATGACCGCGCCTATGACGCGCTGGCGCCGGTGCAGTGGCCGGTGACGCGGAACGCTCCGACCGGCACGGCGCGGATGTTCGAGACGCAAAAGTTCTTCACCCCCGACGGCAAGGCGCGCTTCGTGCCGGTCACGCCGCGCGCGGCGCAGAACGCCACCAGCCGCGATTATCCGCTGGTGCTCAACACCGGCCGTGTCAGGGACCAGTGGCACACCATGACGCGGACCGGGAAAACCGCGCGGCTCCTGTCGCATGTCTTCGAGCCCTATGCCGAATTCCATCCCGAGGATGCGCGGCTCGCCGGTGTGACGAATGACGGGCTGACGCGGTTGACCAGCCCCTGGGGCGAGATGATCGCGCGCGTCGTGATCAGCACCGACCAGCGTCGCGGCTGTGTGTTCGTGCCGATGCACTGGAACGAGGAGTTTGCCGGCGAGGGGCGGGTCAACGCCCTGGTCAATCCCGCCGTCGACCCGCTGTCCGGACAGCCGGAGTCCAAGCACACACCGGTCAAGGCCGACGCCTATCTGCCGAAATGGCATGCCTTCATTCTCAGCCGCAATGCGATCCGGCGTCCCGCATCCGGATACTGGGTTCAGGGCAAGGCGGGCGATTGCTGGCGGCTCGAGCTCGCGCTCGACGCCCGCCCCGAGAGCTGGCGCGACTGGGCGAGGGCGCAGCTTGGCCTCGAGCAGGTCGAGATCGAATGGATCGCTTATCGCGATCCGGCCGCCGGGCGATTCCGCTACGCGGCCGTGCGCGACGGCCGGCTCGAGGGTTGCGTATTCATCGCGCCCGATCACGCGCTGCCGTCGCGGGCGTGGCTGACCGGATTGTTCGCGGAAGCGCAACTGTCGGCGAATGCGCGAATTTCGCTGCTGGCGGGGCGGCCATTCGGGGCAGCCGAGGACAAGGGCCCGATCGTCTGCTCCTGCTTCAGCGTTGGACGGAACCAGATTGCGGGCGAGATCAAGAAAGGCGCCGACAGCGTCGATGCGATCGGACGCTGCTTGAAGGCGGGAACCAATTGCGGCGCCTGCCGGCCCGAGATCAGCAAGCTGATCAGCGCCAGCGCACCGGCGCTTGCGGCCGCCGTGGCACCCCGCGCGTCCCAGCCGCAAATTGCGCGCCCTGTTGCCAACTAGGCGTGTACTCGTAAACGCGCTGGCGTAACGCATCGAAGTCGATGTCCGCTTCTCTTCTCAACCGACGCGCTTGCTGCGCAGCAGCGAAATGACGCGAAGGGCAAACAAGCGACATCGGCGGCTCGCAAGACGAACGTCGAACCGTTCGTGGTCAAGGTATTCGCCGCCTTGATCGTCGAACCGGCGATGGCGCCAAGGCCGCGATCGAGGCTGGCGGCGTGGGGGGTAGAAACGGACAAGCTGACCGAAGCGGCTCAGGCGATCCACCACCGCGGATATCGATTGAACCTTCGGGCTTCCGCTACGACACACGTCTACGGTGACGTGCGTCCGAGGGGGGACGATCGTCGCACGTAGCGAAGGAGAGAACGACAAGCCTTCAACGGGTGCAACTGAACCGTTTCAAATCTCAATTTCCAACCAAGAGGAAGAAGCCATGAAACGTGTACTGACGTTGATTAGTACAGATCTTGGACTGGTCGGACGACGAGGAGCATGAGAAACAAAAACTCAAATATTGGTGCCCTCCCCACTGGCGCGGAAATTGGAGACTCGTCATGGCCCATACTCTCGCCCAGCAGCCCGAGTACAGACTGAGTCAAGCAGCAGTCGCGGACCTTCGTACCGCGCTTCGCGGCGCCCTCCTGCAACCCCCCGACCCTGGTTACCGCGAAGCGCGCTCGATCTGGAACGGCATGATCACCCGAGAGCCGGCGCTCATCGCCCGGGTAAGCGGCGCGTCGGACGTTGTCACCTGCGTGAACTTCGCCCGCGAGAACGGACTGCCGCTGTCGATTCGAGGCGGTGGACACAATATTGCTGGCACCGCGCTCTGCGACCGTGGGCTGATGATCGACATGAGCCTGCGGCGCGGTGTGCGTGTCGACCCCGGCAGACGCATCGTGCGCGCAGAGGGCGGCACCACCTGGGGGGATGTCGACCACGAGTCGCAGCCCTTCGGCCTGGTGGTTCCAGGCGGCATCGTATCGAACACCGGTGTTGCCGGGTTTACAATGGGCGGTGGATTCGGCTGGACCTCCCGCAAATGCGCGTACGCGGCGGACAATCTCATGTCCGTCGATATTGTCACCGCGGACGGCGAGCGCCGCCATGCCAGCGAAACCGAGAACGCCGATCTGTTCTGGGCGTTGCGGGGTGGCGGCGGCAATTTTGGGGCGGTCACGTCCTTCGAGTTCCAGGCACATCCACACGGACCGCAGGCGCTATGCGGGATGGTCGTGTACCCGATGGCACACGCGCGCGACGTTGCCCATGAGTTTCGTCGGATCACTGCCGCGGCGCCGGACGAGTTGTGTTGTTTGCTTATCCTGCGCATTGCCCCGCCCGCGCCATTCCTGCCCGCGCAACTGCACGGCACGCCAATCGCGGCGATTGCCGTATGCTGGACTGGCGATCAGGCCGCTGGACAGGATGCGATGCGTGCGCTCAAGAGCTTTGGCAAGCCGGCTGCCGATACGATCACGATAAAGCCGTTCATTGCGCATCAGACCATGCTCGATTCCGGCCAGCCGTTCGGCCGGCGCTATTACTGGAAGTCGGATTTTTTCGCCGACATGAGCGAGCGCCTGATTGATGTGATGGTCGAACATGCCGAACGTATTACCTCTCCGTATTCCGCTGCTCTCTTGATGCACTTGGGCGGCGCTCCCGCGCAACTCGATCGCGGGCTCAACGCCGTCGGCTTCCGGACCGCCCAATACGTGTTGAACGTGCAGGCGGCCTGGGAAAATCCGCAGGAGGATCGCCGTCATATCGAGTGGGCGCGCGACTACTGGGCGGCTATCCATCCGTTTTCGAGCGGCTCCGCTTACATCAATTTCATGACCGAGGACGAGGGCGACGCCCGCGTGCGCGCCGCCTATGGCGATCGGCTCTACGCGCGGCTCGCCGAGATCAAGGCCAAATTCGATCCGGGAAATCTATTCCACGGCGCACAGAACATCCCGCCGCGATAGACACGCGTCGACCCGGTGGAGGGCAACCATGGCGACCGGGATAGACGTGTCATGCAGGAGGATCAGAGTGTCATTGCCACGTCAGTGATTATCACCAGGTCCATCACTGAAGAAGGCAGGTGCTGGCGGCTAGCACGAATTGGCCGCGTGGTATTCCGTGTATCGTTGGCTGCTGCATGACCGCTACGGGTCAAAAGCGCCGATTTAGCCTCGCTTCGGCGATGTCTGCTTTTCCCCCGGCAACCGACATAAAGACCGGTCCCGGGGTTGGTCGGCAAGGGCCAAAGCGGAATCGCTCTTGCCGTCATCGTGGTCTTGACCTTGTTCGTCTGGCTGACGCGCCAATGGAGCCGCGCAGGTCTGCGGAGGCGCGCGAAAGTTCAAATCAGACTGCCCTCAGCCGAGAAGCCTGCCTGGCCGGAACATGAAAACGTTGGGAACGAATCTTCTGGCCACCGCGAGGGCGCTGCTCTCGCAGCTTTCCAGTGCGATCTTCTGGGCGAGCATCACGTCTCCGATCGGCAGTTCGCCCATCGTCCGGAAACACAGGCCGAGCCTCGGGCGGCCTTTTTCGTCGATCTCGCTGACGTTCGACATGGCGCCCGGATAGATCCTGTACTGCTTGCCCGTGTCGCCACCGACGACTTCGAAATATCCCTTTTTCGCGAACTGCGTCCGTTGCACCGGCGACAGCCACTCCCGCAGAAGCCGCAAGGATCGGCCTTCCGGAGTTCGCTCGGCCCGGAGTCTGATGAAAAGAGCCCTTACGGCTCTCATACGCGAGCGTTCGCCTGGTAGAAGGGACGTAAGGCGCGACATGGCGCTGACCGTTTTACCCGCCGACCAGCCTGGGGAAGAACACGGTTTCTTCCGCGTTCGGGTCGAACGATCGGATTTGCGAGACCTGACCCGCACCGGTCCGGACCGCGGCGGTGAAGCCGACCTTCGTCAGCTCCCAAAACCGCTGCTCCGCCTTGGCCAGCTCCTGTGCGTCGTTCGGGTCGAAAGAGTGCCGGCTGTCGCCGGTGCCGTCCATCACGATCTGGATTGCCATGATCGTCCTCCTCGGATTGCTGATAGCCAAGGACCTTGCTCAAGTATCCGGCCGAAGCCGCGGAATTTCAAGAGAATACGATTCCGCCGCGAACGCCGAATTAGGTGTCCTCGGAGTTATCGGCGTGGCCTTTGACCCAAGGTGGCTCGGGCCTCACCGGCCCCAGCGGTCCTGCCACAATTTTTCACCGATCAAACAGGGCACCCGCGACTTTTTCTCAGTTGCCGGGACGATCCGGCGCTCCAGTGTCCGGCCCGCGACCTCGAGCAGGAGTTTTGCGCGGATCGCCTCCTTGAATTTTTCCCGATCCTTGATCGGTACCACAAACGAGCCCGGGCCGCCGATCACGCAGTCCTCGTAATACCAATCGAGGTTGTCGATATCCATGGTCGAATAGGACGGCTCTTTCACCATAATTGGCAGGCCGTTGATGACGATGCCCTTCGACAGTGCCTCGTCCCGCGCGCCGGTCACGGGCGCGCCGTTGTTGTTGGGGCCGTCGCCGGAGATGTCGATGACGCGGCGCAAGCCGTGATAGGGATCCTCATCAAACAGCGGCATCGCGAAATAGATCGCACCCGAGATCGAGGTGCGCGAGCCCCGGCGAACCGGCGCACTCATGATTTCGTTGGCTACTGCATCCGCCGATTCCGGGCCGTCGATCAACCGCCAGGGAATGATGATCTTCTGGTCGCTCGAAGCCGACCACTCGAAATAGGTAACTGCCACCTTGCTGTGGGGGCCGGTCTTCATCGCCTGAAGGAAATCTTTCGAGACGATGGCCTGCGCGTAGCCCTCGCGCTGAACGGCAAGTTCGTCCAAGTCCATCGAATAGGAAACATCGACGGCGATCACAAGCTCGACGTCAACGGACGACACACTGTCGTTGGGGTCGGCCTGTTGAGAGTTGGGGCCCGGCGCTGCAGCGCTCGTTACGTCGCCCCACGCCATCGCTCCGGCCACAAGCGCCGCTCCGATCGAGACAGTCCAGCGCATGGCAACCCTCCCGTCGTTTCGAAGGGATGGTGACACGCAAAACGCGCGGCGAAAAGCGGCAACATATTTTGCTTTTCACATTTCGGTTAGTCATGTGGGCGCGTTGACACGGCCCATTGCCGCTGTGGGTTAAAAGCTCCACGTTGACTGTCGGCCGGTCGCTTCCGGTTTATTGCTGTCATCGGACGTCGGCGGCGTCCTTCGACACTTCGCATTCGGGCCAATAAGCGACATATGCAATGCAGCAACAGGAAGCTCTATTCGATCACTTCATCGGCGGCGGCTTGCAGGGCAAGCGGCACCTTGAGACCCAGCGTCCTGGCAGTCTTGAGGTTGACGACCAACTCGAATGAGGTCGGCTGTACGACAGGCAGATCGGCGGGCTTTTCACCTTTGAGAATCTTGCCGGCATACACTGCGGCTTGACGATAGGCGTTCGAGAGACTGGTTCCATAGCTCATGAGGCCGCCGAGGGCAGCGAACTCGCGATACGAGAAGATCGCGGGCAGCGAATGCTGCGCCGTTAGCGCAACGATTTGCTCCCGTCAGGCAAGGAAAAAGGGATCGGAGTCGACCAATACCGCTTCGGCTTTCTCCCGGATCAAAGTCGCAAAGGATGTATCTAGGTCGCGCTCGGTGCCGGCCCTGACGACAACAAGCTTCTTGCCAAGCTTCTCCGCTGCTGCCTGCGCGGCTCGCGTGTTGGACTCGGCGTTTGGATTGTTCGGGTTCACCAGCATGCCAATCATCCCGGCGGTGGGCACGAGTTCGCTGAGCAGTTCCAGTCGTTTTGCGACCGTGAAGACCAAAAGAAAGCTGACGCCCGTGAGATTGCCGTCCGGCCGGTTGAGGCTGGCAACGAAGCCGGCGGCTATGGGGTCGAAGCCAGTGACGAAGACGACGGGAATTGTCGTCGTCGCGGCTTTTGCAGCCTGGATCGAATTGTCGCCACCAATGGTGACGATGACATTCACTCGGCGGTTGACCAACTCCGCCGCCATGGCCCGCAATCGATCGGTCTGATTGTCCGCCGAGCGGTATTCGATCGCCACGTTCTGGCCTTCGACATACCCGGACTCCTTCAAGCCCCGGTGAAATCCGAGTAGCTGATCGCGGCGCGTTTCGAATGGCACGCTGCTGAGCAAACCGATCACCGGCAACGCCGACTGCTGCGCACTCGCCGCAAGAGGCCATACCGCCGCGCCGCCGATGAGCGTGATGAACTCGCGCCGCTTTAGTTGGCCGAATTGCATGCCGCTGCCCATAGCCCAGAAGTCCCCAGCATAACAAATGGGCGAGGATCGGTCAGCGGCGCGCTGCGCTGCGGAATTGCGACCGGCCTCGTGTCGGCTCAGGGGTCATTTTCGACCAAGTCTGTCGGCTTTCGCTGCCATTTGATGTCGGCTTTGCCCCAAAAGCAACCGGTGCCGGTCCAGAAGCGTTGTGAGCCGATCCATCTACTTGTCGAGCCAGACATCCTCCATGCGCCAGCTGTTGAAGATGCTGTTGACCATGATCGTCAGGCCCTTGACGTAGGGGCGCTCGCAGGTGCCGCCGCGGCGGTAGTAAATGATCGGCCGCACATCGTCGTTGGCGAGCTGACGCTCGATCGTCCACAGCATCTGCTTGCGCTTGGCCGCGTCACCCTCGCGTGATTGCGCCTCGATCATCTTGTCCAGCTCGGGATTGCAATAATTGTCCCAGTTGAGGTTCGAGCCGCAGCCGTAGAACAACTGCACGGTCGGGTCTGGATCGGGCCCCGCCGTCTGCAAGTTGAGCGCGACCGTGTATTCCTTGCGCTGGATCTTCGGGAAGTATTGCGGCGTGTCGACGAGCTCGAGTTCGCCGTCGATATAGATCTGCTTGAGCTGATCAATCAGCAGCACCGCCGGGTCGCGGTATATCGACCAGTCGCGCGTCGTCACCTTGATCTTGAGCCGGTTGTCGGGGCCGTAACCGAGCTTTCGCACCATGGCGCGGGCCTTTTCCCGGCTCTTGTATACGTCGAGGCCGTACCCCGGCAGCTTGGCGATCTGGTCCACCGGCATGCCCCACAACCCGGCCGGGGGCGGTTGCAGGATGCCGCCGATCTCGCCTTCACCCTGGCCGAGCGTATCGACATAGGCCTTGCGGTCGATCGTCAGCGCCATCGCCCGCCGCAGATCGGGATTGTCGAACGGCGGCTGGGTCCGGTTGATCAGCAAGTGGGTGTTAATCGTGCCGGGCGACAGCTCGCACAGCGCACCCGGCACCCGCTCGCGCATGTTGCTGTAGCGGATAACCGACAGGTCAAACGGGAATGTCATATCGAACTTCCCGGAAACAAACGCCAGGTCCGCAGTCGATGGCTCCTGGATGATGCTGTATTCGATCCCGTCGAGATACGGCCGGTCCTTCTTCCAGTAATCTCGATTGCGGGTGACTTTTATGCCTTCATTGGGCCTGAACTCGACGAACTTGAACGGGCCGGTGCCGATCGGATGCTGGCGCATCTGCGCCGCAGTGACATGGCAGGGATAGATCGCCGAGAATCCGCCGGCAAGCAGCATCGGGAAGGCGGGCTGCGGCCGCTTCAGCTTGAAGGTGACCTCGTAATTGCCGTTCGTCGTGACGTCGGTTAGGTTCTCGAATGCGGTCTTGCGCGGGTTGAGCCGCAGCTTGTCGGGCAGCTTATCGAGCAGCAGGTCAAAGGTGCACTTGACATCGGCGGCGGTGAACGGCTTGCCATCATGCCATTTGACGTCCTGACGCAGCTGGAAGGTCAGCGCGGTGTCGTCCTCGTTCCACGACCAGTCTGTCGCCAGCTCGGAGGCTATCGTGTCGAGGCTGACCTGCGGCTTGTGCTGGTCGAACAGGATGAGATTGTTGAACACGCCCATCATCGGCATCTCGGCCACGATGGTCGCTGCCTCGTGGATCGACATGTTGGCCGGGCTAGCCGGGCTGGCGAGCCGCAGGATGCCACCGCGCTTCTGCGCCGAGGCGGGATCGCCGGCAGAAAGCGCCAACAGCAGTGAGCCCGCTGCTATGCAACACAAATGCTGCTTCATCAGTCGGTCCTCCCTGAGTTCGTGGCTCGGGCGCTGAAACCCGGCAACGAGCTGGAAAGTGGCGACCGGCAATGATACCGGTCCCGTGGAAGCGCCGCCTCATTCGATCACGGGAGGTCGGCTATAGGTCCATCGCGCCTTTCGCTGCCGCCCAGCGATCACATCACTTTCTAAGCAAAGCGGACGCGAGCGCCGATCAGCCCCCATCGCTCAGGTTTCGATCGGTGGCGCGTCGGTATCGATTTGCGGAAGCAGGCCGGGCGACTGCCGTTCGACCAGCTCGCGCATCTTTCCGATGATCGCCTTGGCCTCTGCCGATATGATCGCGCTGGGGCCGGCGACCGCAATGACAAGCGGCGGCATGCGGTCCGAGTCGGTCAGCCGCATCGCAATCGTGCTGAGACCGGGCGTGCCCATGTTGCGGGTGTAGGCAAAGCCCTGCCGGCGGATGCTCGTCAACGCGTGTTGGATGTCCGCGAATTTGACAGGAGACGTCGGCGTCTCTTCCGCATTGATGCGCTGAACGATTCGTCTTGCGTCATCATCATTCATCAAGCTCAGGAACAGGCGGCCCGGCGTCGAATGGGTCAATAGTCGCCGCGCACCGGGCTCGAGATAGTAGCGGACGGGCGTCGTCCCCTGGATCACGCGAATGTACAGGCTGTAGAGCTGATTGCGCGCGACGACGAAGGTCGTCAGCCGCGTCGCCTCGTGCAACTCGCGCGTGATGGCGTCAAGCGTGGTGCCCGGAAGCGTCTGATCCTTGAGCCAGCCGCCGAGCAGGGCGATGCGCACCGTCGGCACATAGGTCCGCGTGCGTTTGTCATGATCGAGATAGCTGAGTTCGACGAGGCTCTTCAAGAGCGCCGACGTGCTCGACGTCGGGTAGCTCAGGCGGCGCGCGATCTCGGTCATGGTCGCCGGCCGCTCGATCTCGGCGAAATATTCGAAGATGCGCAGGGCGCGGTGCGCCGACTTGACGACCGACGGGTCGGTCTCGCCGTCGGCGGCACGAAACAGCCTTTCGTGCCGGTTGGCCTCGATGACGGTGGCCGAGGGATCATCGACATCAGCCCGAATCCGCTCGGCGACGATCCGCCTGCGGCCGCGGCGGGAGGGGGGCTGCGTATCGGAGCGGACTCCTTTCATCGATCGCCGTTCCGTGTCCTTGGGAGCAGGAGAGTCTGTGGTGCGCCGCAATATGGGCATCGGCTGCCCTTTGCGCGCCGAGTGTGCCGCGAAACCAACGGAGGTCAAGCGTCGGCAGGCCACGGGATGCGGGCGCGCGGTCGGCTCGCGCCGGTATTTCCTCCACGTATCTGGAATTATTTTCGCACAGGGGTCCAGCCGTAGACAGCGCCGCAATCGTTCTCGATCTTGTGCGCGGAAGCGAGATGCACGGCATCCCGCGCGTCGTCACGCGCGGTGTGACGTCGACCCGGAACAACCAAGGAGAATTCCGATGCAGATGAGCGTGCAAGTCGATCGCGGTGCTGCCGCTGACCCGTCGGATCCGGCCCGCCACATCTCGCCCGATTGTGCGGGTCTCAACTTCTATGATCTGGATCGCGCGCTTCGCGGCCTTCTCCGACTGTATCTCGCGCCCGAGGATCACCAGAAGCTGGAACCGCATTTCCGGCGCCTCGGCGAACTGGCCGGCGGCAGGCTCGACCGGCTGGCCAGGATCGCCGACAAGCACGCGCCGGTGCTCAATCCGAGAGACGCGTTCGGCCGCGACGAGGACTGGATCGACTATCACCCCGCGTATCGCGAGATGGAGGCGATCGCCTTCGGGGATTTCCAGTTCCACGCCATGAGCCATCGCGGCGGTGTGCTTGGCATGGATCGGCCGCTGCCATCAGTTGCGAAATACGCCTTCCAGTATTTGTACGTGCAGGCCGAGTTCGGGCTGATGTGTCCGATCAGCGTGTCAGACACCTCGACGCACCTGATCCGCAAATTCGCCTCCGACGATCTCAAGGCCTACCTGCTGCCGAAGATGCTGTCGGATGACATGGCGACGCTGTGGAAGGGCACGCAGTTCATGACCGAGCGCGCCGGCGGCTCGGATGTCGGAGCCATCGAGACGGTCGCGCGGCGGGACGGCGACGTCTGGCGCCTGACCGGCGACAAATGGTTCTGCTCGCACGCCGATGCCGACGTTGCCTTGATGCTGGCACGACCCGAGGGCGCGCCTGACGGCACCAAGGGCCTTGCGCTGTTCGCGCTGCCGCGTCGCCTGAAGGATGGCCGGCGCAACAGCTACCGGATCGTCCGCCTCAAGGACAAGCTCGGAACCAAGTCGATGGCCTCGGGCGAGATCCGCCTCGACAACGCTGTCGCCTATCTCGTCGGCGATCCGACGCAAGGCCTGAAGCAGATGATGGAACAGGTAAACCTGTCGCGGCTGTCGCACGGCGTGCGCGCGGCCGCAATGATGCGGCGCTGCGTCAACGAGGCCAAGGTGAGCGCCGCGGCACGCGTTGCCTTCGGTCAGCGCGTGATCGATTTTCCGCTGCTTCGCCGCCAATTGATGAAGCTGATCGTCCCGACCGAGCAGGCATTGTCGATGGCGATGGTGGCCGCGCGCGCCATGGATGATGCGAACGCCGGCGCGGCGGAGGCGAGGGACCTGGTCCGTATCCTGACGCCGCTGCTGAAATATCGCGCCTGCCGCGACAACATTCCGGTCGCCACCGGTTCGATGGAGGTGCGCGGCGGCAACGGCTATATCGAGGAGTGGGTGCAGGCGCGGCTGGTGCGCGACGCCCAGATCGGCGTACTCTGGGAGGGCACGAGCAACATCAACGCGCTCGACATCATCCAGCGCGCGGTCGGCAAGAGCGGCGCGCACAAGGCGCTTGTCGCGACGCTGCAGCGGCGGCTCGGCGAGGCGAGGAAACTGCCGGAGAGTTTTGGCAAGCGCCTTCGCGTCGCGCTCGACCGCTCGATCGCCTTTGCCGAACGCGTGGCGGCGGACCGCCAGTCGGAGCATGCCGCCCGCCTTGCGGCCAGCGCACTCTATCACGCGGCATCGGCCATCGTCCTGGCGTGGGAGGGCTGCCAGCCGGAGATCGACGCCAGGCGCCTCCTGCTGTCACGCTTTGTGCTCGAGCATCGCCTGACGCCGAAGGATCCGCTGGCGCCGGCCGACGATGCCTGGGAGCGCGAGGCGATCGATCTGGTGCTTGGCGATGAAGCGGTCACGTTTGTCAAAGCGAGTGGGCTTCTGACGGCCTGACACAAACACAACAAAAAAGACGGGAGGGAGTCCTTATGGAAATAAGGCGATCGATTGCGGCTGCGCTCACGGCGCTGCTCGGCCTGGCGGCGGCTCAACCGGCGGCGGCCCAGGTCTCCGGCGATGTGGTGCGCATCGGCGTCATCAACGACATGTCGGGTCTCTATTCCGATCTCGGCGGCGAGGGATCGGTGGAGGCGGCCCGGCTCGCGATCGAGGATTTCGGTCCGACCGTGCTCGGCAAGAAGATCGAGTTGGTGTCGGCCGATCATCAGAACAAGCCCGATATTGCATCCATCATCGTGCGGCGCTGGATCGACGAGAACGGCGTCGACCTGATCGCGGACGGCGGCAATTCGGCGACGGCGCTGGCCATCCAGGGCATCACCCGCGACAAGAAACGCATCTTCGTGATTTCGGGGCCCGGCAGCTCCGACCTCACCGGCAAGCAGTGCTCGCCCTACGGCTTCCACTTTGCCTACAGCACCTATGCGGAAGCCTCCGCGGTCACCAAGGCGATGCTGAAGAAACACGCGGATACATGGTTCTTCCTCACCGCCGATTATGCCTTCGGCCACGCGCTGGAGCGCGATGCGTCGGGCTTCGTCGCGGCCGCCGGCAGCAAGGTGGTCGGCGCGGTCCGTCATCCGCTGGGAGCCTCCGACCTGTCGTCGTTCCTGCTTCAGGCGCAGAACTCGAAGGCCAAGGTGATCGCGCTGGCCAACGCGGGCGGCGATACCGTCAACAGCCTGAAGCAGGCGGCCGAGTTCGGCATCGGGCGATCCGCCGACCAGAGCATCGTCGCGCTGCTGATGTTGATCACGGACGTGCATTCGCTCGGCCTTCAGGCCGCGCAGGGCATCCTCTATGCCACGTCGTTCTCCTGGACCCAGAACGAGGCGACGCGCACCTTCGGTCACCGCTTCATGGCGCGCCGCAACGGGCAGGCGCCGACCATGATCCAGGCCGGCGTCTACAGCGGCGTGATGCATTATCTGAAGGCGGTGCAGGCCGCCGGAACCGACGATGCCGACGCCGTCGCCGCGGCGATGCGCAAGCTGCCGGTCAACGACTTCATGACGCAGAATGGGCAGGTGCGCGAGGACGGCCAGGTGATGCGTTCGATGTATCTGGTCCAGGCCAAGTCGCCGGCCGAGTCGCACGAGCCATGGGACTATGAAAAGGTCGTCGCGACGATTTCGCCTGACGAGGCCTGGCGCCCGCTCGCCGATGGCGGCTGCCCGTTCGTGCAGGGGAAGGGCCAATAACGCGCCCGCCGACGGGCGAGCTGCGCCGAGGCATTACGACTGGCGGCTTAAGGTTACAGGCCGGTCCGCGCTGCGCGCGGGCCGGTTCCTCCAAGCAAAATTCCGCCCGGTAGGCCGCACATAGGCCGCAGGCGGATGGCCTCATGCCGACAATGCAGTGCTCGCAACACCAAAATGGTGTATCGGCAAGCTCGGCCATGCGCGGAAGGTGTCCGCCGGCCACACAATCAAGATATCGGAGGAAGGTTTCATGTCGGCTCTGCCACTCTCGGGCATCAAGATTCTCGACCTGACGCGCGTGCTTGCGGGCCCGCTGTCGGCCCAGATGCTGGCGGATCTCGGCGCCGAGGTGATCAAGATCGAGCGGCCCGGCGGCGGCGACGATGCCCGCGCCTTCGGCCCGCCCTACCTCACCGATCCCGAGGGCAAGCAGAACAACAACAATTCGTTCTACCTCTGCGCCAACCGCAACAAGAAGTCGGTCACCGTCAACATCGCCAAGCCCGAGGGGCAGGAGATCATCCGCGAGCTGGCGAAGTCGGTCGACGTGATGATGGAGAACTACAAGGTCGGCGACCTCAAGCGCTACGGCCTCGACTACGAGACCATCAAGAAGCTCAACCCCGGCATCATCTACTGCTCGGTGACCGGCTTCGGCCAGACCGGCCCCTACGCGCCGCGCGCCGGCTATGACGCGATCCTGCAGGCGATGGGCGGCCTGATGAGCGTCACCGGCCATCTCGACGGCGAGCCGGGCGCGGGTCCGATGAAGGTCGGCCCCTCGATCGTCGACTACATGACCGGCATGAACTCCTCGATCGGCATCCTCGCCGCACTTTATCACCGCAAGGCCAATGGCGGGGAGGGGCAGCATGTCGACGTCTGCCTGTTCGACACCGTGATCGCCGCGCTGTCGCACTACGCCCAGATCTATCTCGTCAACGGCAAGACGCCGCCGCGCCGCGGCACCTGGGGCAATGGCGGCATGCCGGCCGGCGTGTTCCGCTGCACCGACGGCGAATTGATGCTGGTGGTCGGCAATGACGGCCAGTTCCAGCGCACCTGCGCCGTGCTCGGCGCACCGGAGCTCGCGACCGATCCGCGCTTCATCAAGAACAACGACCGGGTCGTGCACGGCAAGGAGATCATGGCGATCTTTGCCGGCCTGTTCCTGAAGAAGCCGGTCGCCTACTGGCTGGACGAGCTGGAGAAAGCCGGCGTCCCCTCGGGCCCGATCAATGATTTTGCCCAGGTGTTCGACGACCCGCACGTCCAGTCGCGCGGCATGCGGGTCAAGGTCGATCATCCCTTCGAACATGACCTGTCATTGATCCGCAATGCGCTGACCTTCTCGGGCACGCCGATCACCGAATACCGCGCCCCGCCGCTGCTCGGCGCCGACACCAAGGACGTGCTGGCGACCATCGGCTACGACGCGGCCAAGATCGAAGGGCTAAAGGCGCAGGGGATCGTGTAGCGGCTGGCATTTCGTTGGCCATTCGGATCTACATGTCCCGTCACCCTGAGGTGGCCGCTTCTTCAGCGGCCCTCGAAGGGCGACGGCCCGGCTGGTGGCCGTCGATCCTTCGAGACGCGCGCGAGAGCGCGCTCCTCAGGATGACGGGGATAGAGCGACGCAGCCTACCTGAACACTTCGGTCATCTTCGAAGCATCACATAAAGAGCGTGCGCTAGCCTGGCACCATCGATCCCAATCGAAGGTGCGCGCCATGAAACGAGAAGTCGTCCGTGTCGAGCCGATCTCGAGCTGGCTGGAACGCTGGAAGGCGCCGGCCTCGCCGGTGACGCGGGCCGGCAGCATGATCTTCGTCTCCGGCCTGCCGCCGTTCGATCCTGACACCGGCGAGATCGCGGCCGGCGCATCGATCGAGCGGCAGGGCGAGTTCGTGATGGCGCAGCTCAACCGCTGCCTCGAGGCGGCAGGCGCCTCGCTCGACAATGTGATGAAGTGCAACGTGTTCTGCACCTCGGCAAAACACTTCGCCGCTTTCAACGCGATCTACGCGCGCTACTTCCCGCACCACCCGCCGGCGCGGATCTTCGTCTGCATCCCGGAATGGACCGGACCGTTCGATATCGAGATCGACTGTATCGCGATGGTCTAGCGCGAGGTTGCAGCTCACGTGCCTTGGCGGAACTCTAGGGTCGAATGTGACGAGCGAACATAGCCGAATATGTCGTCCAGCTATTACTCCGACAGCTTGTCGATCAGCTTATAGATGATCTCATCATCAACCTGAGATCTCCAGCTAGGATCAGCCTGATCAAACTTGAAGGGTAGGCGATGTTCTTTGATGTTGTTGATGCTGCCTCGAACTTCTGGACGCGAATTCGCCATCTCGTTTAGGTCGATAATAGATGAATCTTGCTGCCCCACTTCGCGAAGCAGCTTAAAGTATGGATCGTTGCTTGGTCGGAATCGCCGGCCTCGGCAGAACTCTTTGACGGCTGGGTAGTATGCAGCTTGTAATCGCTCCACGACGCGATGCCTAATGTCGGCGAAGACGTACTCGACGAGTCGGTGATCGTCGGTCGTCTTAGTAACGCTAGCGGCCAAGCAAATTGATTGGCAAATCTGTTGAGTCAGCCAGTAGTCACCGCGGGTTTTCCTCGCCCCAATTACTGTTCGCAACTTCAAGTTTATATCAGAATCGGGACGACATTGGAACACTGGGACGTTGGCGAGGACTGCTTCGCGACGGTCTAGCTCGGGGCCTTCCTACAGATCCTGCCGCGTCAGCCGTCCCTGCGCCACCGCCGCCCGGGCAGGCGGCTTTGTCTGCGCTTCACCCATCGTCAGCGCCATCACCGTGACTGCGACCACGCGGTCGATGATCGCCTTCACATCGTCGAGGTCGCATTTGCCTTCCGACAGCCGCAATAGGCGCTCCTTCTCGCGGATGGTGTGGTGGGCCATCGCAAGCGCGAAGTGCAGGCCCCAGTAGAGCTCGGTGTCGTCGCGGCCGGGCATCGCGCGGCGCATCGCCGCGGCGAATTTGCGCAAATGATCGACCTCGCGGTTCTTGATGCGGCGGATCGGCGGCACCGATTCGATCGAGGCACGGATCATGAAGCGCGCGGCGGTCGAGCCCTCGCGGTCGGGACCGAGGCAGCCGCGCAGGGGAGGGCCGACCAACGCGCGCATGATGTCCTCGATCGACGCGCGGCCGCCGCCTTTCTCCTCGGCCGCCCGCAATTCATTGAGCCGCTCGCGGTTGGTCTGGATGCTGCGCGTGACGAACAGCTCCGCGATCAACTCGTCCTTGGAGCCGAAATGGTAATTTACCGCGGCGAGGTTGACGCTCGCCTCCGCGACGATGTCGCGCAGCGTGACGTCGCCGAAGCCGCGCTCGGCGTAGAGCCGCTCGGCGGCGGCGAGAATGGCGGTCCGGGTCTGGTCGCTGGCCATGGGTCACCCCCATCGTGGGAGTTGCATTTCAAACATTTGTATGAAACTATCGTTTGAAGAGCCGGAAATGTCAATCCGCATGTCGCGGGGCGGCGTTCTGGCACACCACGTCAGCGTGTTCCCGTGAACGGCCCTTGCGGCGTGCGGGCGCGAGGTGGACAGTGCGGCCCAAAGTCTAGAAAACGAGGAGCGTCCCATGGATTTCACGATGTCGGCCAAGCAGAAGGAATGGCTTGAGCGCGTACAGGCCTTCATGAAGGATCATGTCCGTCCCGCGGTGCCGATCCATGACCAGCAGGATGCCGAGGGTCCGCGCTGGAAGGTGATCCCGATCATCGAGGAGCTGAAGAAGAAGGCGAAGGCTCAGGGCCTCTGGAACATGTTCATGCCGCCGTCCTCGCACGAGGACGATGAATTCCACGGCGCGGGATTGACCAACCTCGAATACGCGCTGCTGTCGGAAGAAATGGGCCGCATCTCCTGGGCTTCGGAGGTGTTCAACTGCTCGGCACCCGATACCGGCAACATGGAAGTGTTCATCCGCTACGGTACCAAGGAGCAGAAGCGCAAATGGCTGCGCCCGCTGATGGACGGCGAGATCCGCTCCGCCTTCCTGATGACCGAGCCGGCGGTGGCCTCGTCCGATGCCACCAACATCGAGACGCGGATCGATAAGGACGGCGATCACTACGTCATCAACGGCCGCAAATGGTGGTCGTCGGGCGTCGGCGATCCCCGCTGCAAGATCGCGATCCTGATGGGCAAGACCGATTTCAACGCTGCCGCGCATCAGCAACAGTCGCAGATCCTGGTGCCGCTCGACACGCCCGGCATCAAGGTCGAGAAGATGCTGCCGGTGTTCGGCTTCGACGATGCGCCGCACGGCCACGCCCAGGTGCTGCTCGAGAACGTCCGCGTGCCCAAGGAGAACATCCTGCTCGGCGAGGGCCGCGGCTTCGAGATCGCGCAGGGCCGCCTCGGTCCGGGCCGCATCCATCACTGCATGCGCACGATCGGCAAGGCCGAGGAGGCGCTCGAGAAGATGGTGAAGCGGCTGGCCTCGCGCACCGCGTTCGGCAAGAAGATCATCGAGCATTCGGTGTGGGAGCAGCGCATCGGCGAGGCGCGCACCGACATCGAGATGACGCGCCTGTTGTGCCTCAAGGCGGCCGACATGATGGACAAGGTCGGCAACAAGACCGCGCAGGCCGAGATCGCGATGATCAAGGTCGCGGCGCCCAACATGGCGCTGAAGATCATCGATCAGGCGATCCAGGCCTATGGCGGCGCCGGCGTGTCCGACGAGGCGGGGCTTGCCAAGGACTATGCCGGTATCCGCACGCTGCGCCTGGCTGACGGTCCGGACGAGGTGCACAATCGCGCCATTGCCAGACTTGAACTTCGGAAGTATGCAAACAAGAGCAACTAGAGCATGACCCGGAAAAGTGGACACCGGTTTTCCGTAAGGTCATGATCAAAACGAAAAGAGAAATCAGGCTGGCGTGCCAGCCTGATTTAGGGACGCCTGCGATGGCGCTCCCCAAGAACTGAGTTAAGGGAGCGTCATCGTGGCGGACGGCGTCAGGAAAGACGAGGAATTTTCCGGCACAAGGGAAGTCGAGGAGCGTCATCGTATCAACGAGACGAACCTCGATGCCTGGATGAAGGAACATGTCGAGGGCTATCAGGGACCGCTGAAAGTCCTGCAATTCAAGGGCGGACAATCCAATCCGACCTACAAGCTCGAAACCCCCGGCCGTTCCTATGTGATGCGCCGCAGGCCGTTCGGTAAATTGTTGCCGTCGGCACATGCGGTCGATCGCGAGTTCCGCGTCATCGCCGCGCTCGGCAAGCAGAACTTTCCGGTCGCGAAAGCCTATGCGCTGTGCACCGACGACGCCGTGGTCGGCTCGGCCTTCTACATCATGTCGATGGAGGAGGGGCGGGTGTTCTGGGATCCGACGCTGCCGAGCCAGGAGCCGGACGCGCGCCGAAAAATCTTCACCAGCAAGATCGAGACGCTGGCGAAGCTGCACGTCCTCGACCCCGAGAAGATCGGGCTTGGAGATTTCGGCAAGCCCGGCAACTATTTTGCCCGCCAGGTCGATCGCTGGACCAAGCAATACCGCGCGTCGGAAACCCAGCACATCCCGGAGTTCGAGAAGCTCGCCGAGTGGCTGCCGAAGACGGTGCCGCAGCAGCAGCGCGTGTCGGTCGTCCATGGCGACTATCGCCTCGACAACATGATCTTCCACGCCACCGAGCCGCGCGTGCAGGCGGTGCTGGACTGGGAATTGTCGACGCTCGGCGATCCGATGGCCGACTTCACCTATCTCCTGATGCAGTGGACCATGCCGGGGCTGGCCGGCGCCGACCTCAAGGCGCTGAACATTCCGAGCCAGGACGAAGCCGCGCAGATCTACTGCAACGTCACCGGCATCGCGGTGCCGGACCTCAACTGGTACTTCTCCTACAACCTGTTCCGCCTCGCGGGCATCACGCAGGGTATCGCGGGCCGGATCCGCGACGGCACCGCCGCGAACGCCAAGGCCATCGAGTCGGCCAAGCGCACCGTGCCGCTGTCGAAGGCATCATGGGAATACGCGCAGAAGGCCGGCGCGACCTGAGACGAATTCTGGCGGCGCGCCCCACTTGGGTCGCGCCGCTTTTGTGCGCGTGGTGTATGTCCGGATTGTAGCCATCTGTGACTTGAGTTCACCGCGCCGCTTTGGCGAGCCTGTCCGGTCAATGCCCCGCCCTAGGTCGTGTGGACTCTAAGGATTCCCTTTTAGGAGCAAATCAGATTCAAGGCTGCTTT
>NZ_JBHMET010000012.1:0-11213 GCF_042430365.1 Bradyrhizobium erythrophlei | reverse complement strand
GCTGCCCCGAGCCAGCTTCTGTCACTGGCGGGACGGGAGCACGGCCGGACCATCCCATTACCTGACTTAGCGATGGTCCCGCGGCGGGTCTTGAATCCTTGGCGAGCCAGCCGGGAACCTTTTTGCTTGAGACTCATCCAATCCGGCAAAGCCTCGGCAATCCATCGGCATCTCCGTGATGACCTACGCTGGCAAGAAGACCGCATTTGTCTTCACCGGGGGCGGAAGCCTCGGCGCGATCCAGGTCGGCATGTTGCGCGTCCTGCTCGCCGCCGGCGTGTGGCCGGATTTCGTCGTTGGTGCGTCGGTGGGAGCTCTCAATGCGAGCTACTTTGCCGGCGCGCCCGACATCGATTGCGTGACGAGATTGGAATTAATCTGGCGTGGTCTAAAGCGCTCGGACATCTTTCCATTCAGCCTGGCCACCGCCGTCGGGTTGATCCGACATCCCGATTACCTGGTTGACCCGGGCGGACTGCGCGGAGTGATCGAAGCGAATTTACCTTTCGCTCGACTCGAAGACGCGCAGATTCCGCTCAGCATCGTGGCCACCAATCTGCAGGGCCAGGTTGTCCGCCTCTCCAAGGGTCCCGCGCTCGAGGCGATTTTGGCCAGCACGGCGATCCCCGCCGTATTCCCATCCGTGGAGATCGACGGCGAGCCGTTGATGGACGGCTCCTTCGCCGCCAACACGCCGATGCGGCTTGCGGCAGAGCTCGGCGCCGAACGGATCATCGTGCTTCCGACAGGTTACGCCTGTGCACTGAAGGAGCCGCCACGGCGAGTGGTGGGCAAGGCGTTGCACGCGATCACGCTGATGATTGCCTGGCAGCTCAGGCATGAGCTGGAGACGGTCCCGGCAAACATCGACGCCCATCTTGTCCCCACGCTGTGTCCGCTCGCGGTCTCTCCGTTCGACTTTTCGGCATCGCGGGGCCTCATTGAACGGGCGGTGCAGTCGACGAGGCGCTGGATCGACGGCGGTGGTCTGGCGCGGCGCTCCGGACCAGAGGAACTGGCGCCGCACCATCATTGATACCTGTCGTCGGCATGGCTGGCCGATGCCATCAAGCCGAGGATCAACACCGCAAAGCGCAATTGGCAACAGCTTGTTCATTGGGCCTGACTTCGTCCCTCTATGCGCCCGGCCTTGGCAGACCGGAAATCACTGAGGCGCTGCCAAATCGACGCAAAGACCCAAAGCGGGCGTCTTGCAGATGATCGTTCTCGCGGCGCCGATGGGTCTCAGGGAACGATCCGCTCCGCGCGGAACTCGCGCATGAGCCGCACAAACATCTCTTCGCTATCGACCACATCGTGGAAGCCGAAGCGGCGGGATTTAGTAACGTCCGACATCACGTCCCAGTCGCAACTAAAGACGTAATCGGCAAAGGGCCAGGCCACGAGCTCATCGTAGGCGTAGGGCTTCAGCCCATATTTCTCTGTCATGACGCGCCAGAGTGGTGCGTTGTCTATCATGTGTGCGGTAAGGCTTATCGTCTGCACGTCGCCGGCTGGCATATCGAAAGCAGCCGCCAGCTTCGGCCACAGATTCTTCCAGCGGAAATAGTCACCGTTGGTGATGTTGAAAGCTTCGAGCCCGCAGCGAGGCGTGCTCGCCGCCCAGAGCGCTGCGTTGGCGAAGTGCGCGGATTCAGTGACCTGGTAGATCGATGTATAGGCGCCCGGCTTTCCCGGGAAACGCAGCGGCAACCCAAGCTCCTTGCTGATCGCGGCGTAGACCGCGATCGCCGGCGCCAGACTCATCGGCGTGCCCGGCGCAAAGCCGCACAAGGTCTGCGGCCGCAGCTCCACCCAGTCCCAGCGCTTGCCGCGCTGGAAGGCGGCGAGCCAGTCGATCTGCTCGAAATAATAGTTGGGACCCATGTGGCGCGGGTCACTCTCTCGTGCCGGTGTTTTGAATGGCCCGAGGTGTGAGCCATAATATTTTGTGCCGGTGACCAGCACCACGCGGCGCAGCGCGGATGACGCGCCGTCGATCGCGGTCACGGCGTTAACCAGCATGTCGCGGTTTGGAGCGATGTTCGATGCATAGCCCGCGGCGGCGCCCGCCCCAGGCTGAAACGCCGCGTAGAAGACGTGCGTGGCTTCCGTCAGGCCGGCGAGCTTCGCCGCCGCGTCCTCACGGTCTAATAGATCGACACTGATGTGGCGGTAGCGGGGCACGGCGCCGGCCGCACGGCGCGACAGACCAATGACGGACCAGTCATCCTGCCTGAGCAGCCGCTCGACGATGTAGCGTCCGATCACTCCGAGCGCTCCGACGACTACGGCCTCTTTGTGCTCACCCATGTGTGTGCCCGATTGCTTTCGACTACGATGGTAGCCGTGTCCAAGGCTCTTGTCGCCTGCATTGGGACGCTTCCGGCGGGCGCCGGGGCGCTCGGCCTGAATATCCCGGACAACCTCCTTGCGCTCGCCGACGAGTTGATCGAGTGAGCGGCTGATGTCCGAATCTGGCCCGTCGCGACATATTGCGCTGCCGCGCGATATCGGTCGCTAACGGGGTGAAGCGGCAGTCGATGGGCGGCGGTCTATCGCGGAGGCCGGCGCTTTTGATCCGAGGCAGACCTGACGCGCTCCCGGTGCGGAGTGCTAGAATACCAGGGAACGGATCGTGTCCATGCGAAGAACCGCCGCCGTTATCGGCACCGCCATTTTCTTCGTGTTCGCGCCCTGCGTGGTGGCCGGGGTGGTCCCATGGTGGATTTCGCGCTGGGAGTTCAGGTTATCGTTTCCCGGCGTCGAGCTCACGCGCTTCGTCGGCGCCGCGCTCATTCTTGCCGGCGTAGCCGGGCTCGTGGATTCATTCGCGCGTTTCGCGCTGCAGGGGCTCGGCACGCCGGCGCCGATCGCGCCGACCCAACATCTCGTCGTTACCGGCCTCTATCGCTATGTGCGCAATCCTATCTACGTGGCGGTTGCCACCGTCATTTTCGGCCAGGCGGTCCTGTTCGGCGATTGGCGGCTGTTCGCCTACGGCGCGGTCTTCTGGCTCGTCTGCCACCTTTTTGTCGTGGGGTACGAAGAGCCGACGCTAAAAAAGTCATTCGGGGCGGAATACGAAGCGTTCCGTATCAATGTGCCGCGTTGGATCCCACGCCCGACCGCGTGGCGAGGCGGTCGGTAGCGGCTGTAGCATATGATCTCGATGCTGCTTTTTGATGAGCTTCTCCAGCAAAGTTTGTTTGCATTTGTGCAGGTTTTTGGACGCCGGCAACAAGGAGGCTCCAGACGCTCAACTGACCGGGGTCCAAAAAGTTCGAAGCCGAAACACAACTAGGGTCGTGCACTAGCCTTCAGCGACGAGAGCCACTCCACAACCGATCAAGACAATCCCAGCCCAGGCTCGCGGCGATATTCGTTCGCCGAGGAAAATCCAAGCGCCTAACGCCAGCAGCGGAGGACTCAATCCTTCGAATGGAAATAGGCGGCTCAGTTCCCAGTCGCGCAACAGTCCCAGCCAGGCAAAGAACCAAAGGCCAAGCGAACCAATCCCTCCAGCCAGATTCCAACCGACTGCCGCCCATGGCACGGGAACAAGACGCGTTGCATTCATGGCATGTTTGAGCAGCAGTTGGCCAATCACCAGACAAAACTGGCAGAGGACGCACATGCTGGCGGCGAAGAGAGTCATGGCTTTTGGGTCAAGGGTGCACCAACAAGGAGTATTCCGCCAAGTACAAGGGCAATCCCCGCCGCCCGGCTGAGCGAAATCGATTCAAGCAAAAATAGCCAGGCTGCGGCGGGCACTAAGACGTGCACCACGCTGATGAGGCAATAGGCCTGAGTCACCGGCATCAGTCGCAGGACGTGCAACCAGCTAATAAAGCTCACGACGTACAAAACGATGCCGATCCACGTTACGCTCCAAGCAAGCGCACCAACATTAAACAGCATTGTCATACTCGTGAGACTTGCAGTGGCTCCCTTCTTCATAAGAACTTCCGCAGCGGAGAGCAGGACGGCACTGAGGCCGAGCTGAAAATAGGGTCTCAGATACCATGCTTGATGTCTTGCATCTCTCATGGATCGTCCCATAGCTCACGGTAAGTGGAGAAACGCCGCAGGACCTTGTCGTAGCGGGTTGGCTCCAGCCACGGCAGTACAACTTTCATGAGGGAATGGATCGCGCGAGATGTGTGCCGCACGTAGAGATCAAGAGGTTCTAACTGACACCTCAGATGCAGCTTGGGATCGTAGTTAGGGCCATTGCTACGATATCGCTTGTATCCGTTGGCGATCGCCCATGTGATGATGTCGCGGAAGGTGTAGTGATAGAGATGCAGATCAAGAGCTACCGAATAGTCGAGACCGATATATTCGTCATGAATCGTATCACCTTGCACCATGCAGATGCTCATTGCGACAATACGTCCATGCTGGCGCCAGACGAAGAAACGAGTCTTGTCAGGCATTCGACGGCCGAGCTCGCGAAGGAACTCTGCTGTCAACTTCTCGAAACGAAGGTTTGATCGGTTATAAACCTGCATGTAGAGAGGATAGACTTCGTCCACAATCAGGCTGATGTCACTAAGGACACTCATTTCAATTGGCGGAGCTCGCGCAACAGCTCGGAACTTTCGTCGCAGGTCCTTCCGCGCCGCGCGGGACAGCGCGCGCTTCATATAATCACCGAAGCTTTCGTCTTCGATATTGAGAGAGGTCATCGGCAGGCTCGGCAGGCGGATGAAACCGTGCCGCTGGAAACACTGCAACGTCTTCCGATAGCTCGCCGGGAATTCTTTTAGCACAATCAACCCGGCCTTTTCGGCGCGCGCCTGACGCAGAGTAGCAAGGACCAGAAGCGGCGCGCAAAAGCGCTGCACAGATTCGTCATCGCCATCCAGCTGCCCCTCCCCTGCTGCGCATCCGACCATCAACGTGCGCATATACATAAAGTGCGGCCAAAGACCGCGAACAATATCGACAATTGACTTCACGCGGGGGCCGACACCAGCAACGAGATCTTGATCGACAACAAAACACGGTTGGACGGCGCAAGGCTTGCCCGTCCCGTCTTTGATGACGAAATAGCGATGATGGAAATTCGGATGGATCGTGTCTTCAACCAGCTCGTAATAGCGACGGTCCTTGCGTTGTGTCGCGAACGCGTCGGACCACTTCGCACAGTCCGCCAACGCGGGACGCAAGACAACCTCGGTGCTTCCGCTTGACGGCTCTGGCACCAGCTTATCGGGCTTTGCGGGCTTTCTTCCAGCGAGAGGCGCGTGCATAGGTTCACCCCCAGTGTATACCGCGTTTGCGCTTGTCCTGAAGCGCGCTAGTTGGGCTACCCTCTCGGGGCGCCACCCAAAGCTCCTGATAGTTGCGAAACTTCGCAAGCGTCTCATCGTATCGCGTCGGCTCGATCACCGGCAAAATGCGCTTCAATAACGCGTTGATCGGTGCGGACGTGTGCCGAACATATAGGTCGATCGGATCGAGCAAGTGCCGTAGGTGCAGCTTCGGATCATAGTTGAGTCCGCTGCTGCGAAACCATTTGTACCCATTGGCGATCGCCCAGCTGACTATGTCGCGAAATACATAATGATAGAGGTGCAGGTCGAGCGCGACATCGTAGTCGAGGCCTATGTACTCGGCATAGATCGCGTCACCATGTACTATGCATGTCGCGAATGCGACGATCCGCTCGCTCTGGCGCCAGAGGAAGAAGCGGACCCTGTCCCCCATCCGCCGCCCCAGGTTGCAGAAATATTGTTTCGTCAGCTTCTCGAAGTGCAATTTCGAGCGCTCATAAACTTGCAGATACAGGGGATAGACCTGCTCGATCACCGGCGTCGCGTCGTTGATGACGCTCATCGCCAGCGGGGAGGCCTGTGCGGCTGCCTCAAACTTCTTGCGCAGCTTCTTGCGGGTCGCGCTGTTGAGAGCCCGCTTCATGTAGTCGTCGAAGCTTGCGTAATTGATGCAAAGCTGGGTCATGGGGAGGCTGGGGATGCGAGTGAATCCATGGTCGATCAGACAGTCGAGGGCCGATCGGTATCGCGCCGGAAACTCCTTGAATACGATCAACTTCGCTCCGAGCCTGCGAGCATGTCCTGCAATCATTAAGGCCAGCAGCTCGGCGCGCGCACGATGGTAGGCCTCATCGCCATCAAGATGGCCTTCGCCAGCGACGCACCCCACCATCAGCGTGCGCGCTCGCATCAGGCGCGGCCACATGTAGCGAATGGCCTCGATCAGCACGCCAAAGCGCGGGCTCGCTCCGACCAAACAATCTTGGTCCAGTAAAAAAAAGGGCTGTACGGCGCAAACCTGACCTACTGCATCCTTTATGACAAAATACCGGTAATCGAACTCAGGATGAAGCGTATCCTCGACCAGTTCGTAAAATCGATGGTCCTTGCGCTCGTTTGCGAAAGCGACCTGCCAGCGTGGACAGCACTGCAAATCGTCGCGCGTGATGACTTCGAGACGCCGCGCGAATTGCACCGGCTCGAATCCCCGGACGTTGACGATTTTGCTTGTTGAGTACGCTGTCCTAGCTTCCGACATTGTCTCGTTTGAGGCCTGCCCCTTGCGGCGGTTCTGACACGACCACACGGGTCGGCGCCTCCAAGCCAACATTGTATCACGACGCCACGACACCAAAGTTGACTTATCTGTCAGAAACTAACTCGTAAGTCATTTGCGATTTTGATGTTGGAGCGGAACATCGCCGACAGTGCTGACTGTGTTGGCGCCAATGATCATGTGTGCCCAGCGCACGGCGTGACCGTGTGCGGGGCACGCAGAGAGCACCCTCGGTTCATCACGAGCGCGCTGGCCACCGCGGCATTCGGGAGTTGGCTCTCGGCAGCGGTGATCGCAGTCACGGGACTGGCATTTGAGACGCGGGAGCTGGTGCACACACCATCAGCAGTGGCGACGGTAAAACGCTCGCAGGATCTCTTGCACCTGCGATCGCCGGGGATTGCTGAGGTCTCATTAATTTTGGTGTCGCGGGCGGCCTCTCGCTCGGCCTCCCCGCAGGCACATGTATCGTAGGATCAACGAGCGTCTCGGAGGCGATCCGGCTGACCACCGACCGGAACTGGTCGCAAGCCTTGCTTCGCCTCACCCCCGATGCGATTTATGTACGATTGCTGGCGTGACAACTATCGTGGCGCACCCAGAGGCGAACGCTCGCTGCATATGAGTACAGGCGCGACAACGAATCCCATGTGGTGGCGAACGTCGCTGCAGCGTGGAGTGTTCCTATGGCCGCTGTCCGCGTCATCATGGATCCGGCGACCCGCCAGATCCCTGCTGGCGTTGGCTACGGCGCGGGCAAACAGACGATCGATCTCGCCGCACTGATCCACGCGACAATGAGACAGCCTCACGAGTTACCGATGCTGCTTCGAAACGCTCTGGAAGCACTGATCGGATTCGCTGCGCTGCTTCGCTGCCGTCAATTGCTTGGCCCTGGCTTAGGGCTACCTTCCTGCAAGCACGTGGGCGGAAGCCGAGCCCGAGCATCGAGATTCCGATTTACGGCTTGGACGAGCGCTACGCGAGTGGAATCACCAGCAGAAAGGTACAAAGTGTAAGCGGAAGGTCGTATGATCGCCTTCTAGTCGCCTGTTCGGATAACGAGGGGAAAGCTGTTTTCTGCACAGGCCTTGACCGAGAGATAGGTAGATCCAGCAGCCGATTCTCAATGCTCAGATCAACGATTGTTCGCATTGCCGACATCTGCACGCGCCATCCATGGTACGTGATCGCTCTCGCGCTGGCTTTATCGGCGTTTTGCGCCGGCTATACCGAGCGGCATTTCGCTATCAGGACCAACATCAACGAACTCATCTCGCCGGAGCTGCCCTGGGCCCAACGGGTAAAAGGTTTCCTCAGAGCATTTCCGCAACGGGACATCCTCGTCGTGGTCGATGCTCCGACACCGGAACTCGTCGAGCAGGCGGCCGACCGGCTACAACTCGCGCTTGAAGCCAAACCTGAGATGTTCCCTTCGGTTCGCCAGCCGCAGGGCGGGCGCTTTTTCGAGCGCAACGGACTGCTGTATCTGCCGACTCAAGAGGTGAAGAACGTGGCGGATTGGCTGACGCGTGCTGACGACCTGATTGGGACGTTGGCCGCTGACTCCAGCCTGCGAGGAACGCTCGATGCGTTGTCGCTCGGCCTCATTGGCGTGCAGCGCAAGGAGATCACACTCGACGACATGGCGCACACGCAGACCATGGCTGCCGAGACGATCGAGGCCATCCTTGGCGGCCGGTTCGCAACCTTTTCCTGGCAGGCGTTGGTCAGCAACAAACCAGCCGGGCCGTCTGACTTGCGGCGCTTGATCGAGGTGCAGCCCTGGCTCGACTTCGGCGCGCTTGAGCCGGGCCGCGCCGCCACCGATGCGATCCGGCGGGCCGCCGCGAATCAGCATCTCGCAGCAGGCTATGGCGCACGCGTGAGCCTGACCGGGCTCATCCCAATCGCCGACGACGAGTTCGACACGATCAAGCAAAACGCCGGACTAAACGCCACGATATCGCTGCTTACGGTCCTGGCTATCTTGTGGGTGGCACTGTGCTCGGCGCGCATCATATTTGCCGTGGTCGTCAGCATCACTATAGGTTTGGCGATTTCCGCTGCGTGGGGACTCTTCCTGGTTGGCGCGCTGAATTTGATCTCGGCGGGATTTTTCGTCCTGTTCGTCGGGCTCGGTATCGATTTCGGCATCCAGTTCAGCGTCCGCTATCGTGCCGAGCGCCACGATTGTGAGGACTTAAGTATCGCCTTGCACAACACAGCAGTGAAAGCGGGCGGACCACTGGCGCTTGCCGCAGCGGCCACTGCGATCGGCTTCTCCTCATTCCTACCCACCGACTATCGCGGTCTGTCGGAACTCGGGCAGATCGCCGGCTCAGGTATGATCATCGCCTTCCTCACCAGCATCACGGTATTGCCGGCGCTGCTGGCCATATTGAATCCGCGCGCGGAGCCCCATTCCATTGGGTTTGCGGCACTTGCACCGGTGGATCGATTTCTGGAGCATCATCGGACGCCAGTTGTGGCCCTCACGGTTCTCGCGGTCGTGCTGGCCTCGCCGCTACTGCTGTTCCTGCCGTTCGACTTCAATCCGCTGCACCTGCGCAGTCCAAAGGTCGAATCGGTCGCCGCTTTTCTTGAGCTGCGGAAGGACCCGCAGGCAGAGGTCAATTCCATCGAAATCGTTGCGCCAAACCTCGCTGCGGCGGATCTGGTTGCGCGACGGCTCTCCGAGCTCCCCCAGGTCTCGCAGGCAATCACGCTCAGCAACTTGGTACCTGGCGATCAGGAGGAAAAGCTCAACCGCATTCGCGAAGCTGCCACGACGATCGCCCCTTCGCTCAATCCTCAGGATATCGAACCGCCGCCGACCGACGACGAGACCATCGCGTCTCTGACCTCCACAGCTGATTTGCTTTCAAACGTGGCCGGCACGGAGCCTGGGCCGGGAGCGGATGCTGCCAGGCGGCTTTCCAGCGCGCTGTTACACCTCGCGAGAGCCGATCCGGCGCTTCGAAAGCAGGCCGAGACCACGATCGTTGAACCGCTGCGGAGTTCGCTTGAACGACTCAGGCAAGAGCTCAAGCCGCAGCCTATCACTGCGGAAACTGTTCCCCGCGATCTTGCCCGCGAATGGATCACCCCTGACGGGCAGGCGCGGGTGCGAGTGCTGCCGAAAGGAGATCCCGATGATACCGCGGTCTTGCGTGATTTCGTCAGGGCGGTGCTGACGATTGAGCCGAATGCAACGGGCGAGGCCGTGGCGCTTTACGAATCGGGGAACACGGTCGTTCGAGCCTTCGTGGAAGCTGGGATTTTCGCACTGTCGGCGATCGCCGTGCTGCTGTGGATCGCGCTGCGTCGGATCGGAGATGTCCTGCTCACGCTCGTGCCACTGTTGGTCGCGGGCGTCGTGACGTTGGAGCTATGCGTCGTCTTTGGGCTTCCGCTGAATTTCGCCAATATCATCGCCCTGCCACTGTTGTTGGGGGTCGGTGTCGCATTCAAAATCTACTACGTCATGGCGTGGAGGGCAGGAAAGACCGCGCTTCTGCAATCGGTCCTCACTCGCGCTGTAATCTTTAGCGCCATGACGACCGCTACTGCGTTCGGCAGTCTGTGGATGTCCAGCCATCCCGGCACCTCCAGCATGGGCAAATTGATGGCGCTGGCCCTGGTGTGCACCATGGCGGCCGCGGTGCTGTTCCAACCCGCCCTGATGGGCCCGCCGCGGGAAAAAAGCGGGACCTGATGTCCTACCCAATCGACGTGGAACATCTTTCCGCGCGAGCGGACCTGCCGGAGTCCGGGTGCCTCTGGTTTTGCGCCGGGCCATCTGTTCCAAGCGCACGGCAGCGTGCGCGGCCATCCAGGCGCTTCCGGCTTTGCCACCGGACATAGATTTACGCATCATGTGCATCACATGAGATGATAGATCAAATAGAGGCCGCCTCAGTTGGCGGCCTCTTTCATTCTGGAACTTCCTTGCGCTCAAATCAACAGCGCGCCGCTTAAGATCGCGCCAATAATCCGACCCGCCACGTCCTCGTCGCTCTCAGGCGAGAGGATATCCGCGACCTCCGCACGTTTGCGGCGAGACATGAGCTGCCTCGGGGTGTGGGCTGCGGTACCATCGCGCCAGCAGGGCCGGAAGGGCCACGCTGCGTCGATCAGACCAACAAAGTGTCTAAATGATGCGTCGGCGTCGATGCCCCAATTAGCGGCACGCTCTCGATTGCGCCGAACAGACCATGCGTCTCGCCGTCGATGCCGTCGGTGAAGTAGAGGGTGGTCGGGCTGCCGTCTTTGCCGCTGCCCCCGAAGATCAGGGCCCAGAGACCGCCCGGCGTGTTTCCCGAACCGGCGGAGATCGGGATCGTGCCTTCGAGCTGGTGGGTCTGGGGATCGAAAGCTTTGATTTCGCTGTGCTGAAAGCTGAAATCGCCCACCAGAAGGTCGCCGCTGAACTGGCCGAAATTGTCCGGAGCGATAGCGACGCCCCACGGAGCGGCGAGAGGGGTGTGGGGGCCGCCGCGCAGCACGCCGCAGCGAATGCGATAGCCGCTCGCAGCATTCAATGCGTTCGAGGAACGCTCGATTGGGCAGGTCGCGGGCGCAATGTCGCCTGTTGGCCCCAAGCGGCCGACCCGGCATGTCCGCTAGACGTCCGCTCCTTGGGGGTGAAGCGG
>NZ_JBHMET010000011.1:0-8020 GCF_042430365.1 Bradyrhizobium erythrophlei | reverse complement strand
TGATTGCCTTATCCTAACACTGTGATCCTGTCTCAGAATCAGGCATGGAGCGGCGTCACCGGTGTTGCGGTGGAGCTCTTCAGACGTCCGGGTCAAGCGTTCCCGCAGCGCAGCGAGGACAACGCTTGACGCGGCGGCGACTCCACAAACTTGTCTATGGGGTGCAGGCAAAGTCCTGCACCCCTGCCACGCGGCGAGCGGGAGAGCGCGAGGGGAACCCCTCGCATCCTAAACAAAAAGAGTGCGCCGAAGGCGCTCCGCTTGGGTATGTGCGTGCAGTTGTACTTTACGAACTTTGACGCGCTGTCGTGTCCGCTTCCTTCTTCCATTGATGACCTTGCATTGAGCATCGTGCCCGACGCGCTCGACGTTGCCGAGCGCGCCGGGCTGATCGACGGCATGCCGTTCATTCTAATGGAGGACGGGAGCTACGATCTCCAGCTCAATCGGTTCTTCCGCGCCTGCCCGGGAATGGGCGCACGCTCGCCGAACACTTGGCGCTCCTACGCGCGCGATATTCTCGTCTGGGCTCGCTTTCTTTGCGAGCGGCGTAGCGGCAAGACGGTCTGGCAGGCCGACCGCCATGACGTTCTGGCCTTCCATCGGGCACGGCGGCTGTCGGCGGCTCCCTATCGCATCTCGGCGTCGAGCTGGAATCGAGGCATCGCGGCGCTCGACAAACTCTATCGGTGGGCCGTGGAAGAGGGGATCATGACGACCTCGCCCTTCAGCTACGCCGTGACCCTTCACAGGACGGCGGGGACGCGCGCGTTGCTGGCGGTGACGGCGAACCGCTCGCGCGAACGTGCCGCGCGGCGGCACGATATGCGTTTTATTGATCTTGGCAGCTATTTGCTGTTTCGCGATGTTGGGTTGCGCGGAAGGCTCCCTGGTGGTTCGGAGGATCCGACCTGGCGCGGCCGCAATGGCGAGCGCAATGCGCTGTTCGCGGAACTCCTGGTCACGACCGGTCTGCGGTTGTCCGAGAGCGGCAGCCTGTTGCTCGCCGATCTTCCGTGCTCGTCGGATTCCGGCATGCGCTCGCTCCCGTTTGATCTCCCCGGTGCGGTCGCCAAGGGCGGACGACCGCGCCGGATCCGTATCCCCCGCCGGGTCCTGAGGCTGATCAAGGACTACATCGATCTTGAGCGCGCGATCTCGGCAGCCCGGCGAGAGCCGATGGTGTCCAATCCGCTCTGGTTGACGCGGGATGGAGAGAAGGTTGTCGATGCGACGGGCAAGCGGGTCCGCCTCGACCGGCTGACGCCGGGCGAGCGCGGCCGTGTGCTGGCCGGCGCACCCGGCAAGGCGCAGCATGTTCTGCTCTGGCTGACGGAAGGTGGCGAGCCCGTCCCGTCAGCAACCTGGGAAGCGACCTTCCGCCGCGCCTGCGCGCGGTGCCGCCGTTTCGGCATCGACGTAAACGTGACGCCACACACGCTGCGGCACACCTTCGCTGTCAACATGCTTTCCATGCTGATCCGCGAACAGATCGGGATTGTGTTCGATCCGCAGGATCGGCACGGCGCAGCCTATCGCCGGATTCTCGGGGATCCGCTGCAGAAGCTCCAACACCTGTTGGGCCACGCCAGCGTGACCAGCACTTACATCTATCTCGACAGTCTTGCCGAAGCGCAGGAACTGGTCGACGCGGCAGCCGATCGCTGGGCCGAAGATGCGGCCTGTGACGCGCAATGACCGATCTGACAGCTGGGCCGGTGCGGCGGCCGGGACGCCGCGCGCTGTTTCCTGAGGCGTTGCCTGATCCCGAGGGCGAAGCCGCCACCGCCATCGCATCGCTCCGATTCACCGTCACCCTCGCGGATCGCAGTATCGCGATCGATCTGACCATGCTGTCTGGCCGCGAGGTATTGGCCCAACCGCTTGCGGGCGCGCTCTGGCGCGCCTGTCAGGTCGGCGGCCCGGCGGGCTCGGTCTCGACTGCAGCGGCGTATGCCAACGCGCTCAAACTCTTCTGGCGCTATCTCGAGTCCGCCAGCCCCAGTGTCACTCGCCTCCCACACGTGAGCGCAGCTTGCATCGACGGATTCGATGCATGGATGGAGGAGAGTGGTCTGCACCCCAATCATCGCCTTCACCGGATGAGCAAGGTGCTCAATCTGTTCCGGCTCGCCGAGGCCGCCGAGCCGGGTTGTCTGCCGCCCGATGCCTCGCGGCGGCTGATGTATACGAGCGACCGACCCGGGGTGCGCAACCGGCCACGCGATGCCTATGGCGATGATGTCGCCACGGCACTGCGGAATGCTGCGCGCGCCGATCTCACCACGGTTGTCGGTCGCTTTGCCGAGGCGGATTGCATTCCGACGCTCGATGAGATCGCTCGGAGCAACGCTCTGTCGGTCGCGCACAATAGAGCCATGACTGTGATCGACGCCGAAGGCGCCATCGGTCACCGGCACCCCGTCTTCAAGCGGCTCTACACACTTCGCCGCGAGAGTGGCTTGCCGAACGATCGCCTGATCCACGATCTGCACGGCCGCCGGCATCTGCTCGCCGCCGATCTCGTGCCGCTGATGGTCTTGCTCTCGCTCGATACCGGGCTGGAGATTGAAGCAATCAAGGACTTGCGGTCGGATTGCCTGAAGAACTCTGCGGGCGGCTATGTCGAGATCGAGTATTGCAAGCGGCGGTCGCGCGGTGCCGAGTGGAAGCGGTTGCGTGTACGCGATGGTGCCTCATCGACGCCGGGCGGCCTGATCCGCAAGGTGCTGCAGTGGACCGCGTCGGCGCGAAGCCGGCTTGCCGCCGGCACGCTCTGGGCTCACTTCGCCTGGGGGCGGTTGACCCCGCGCGTCCTCGCCACAAAGGAACTTGTTGCCTCATGGACCGAGCGACACGGTATTCGCGACGAGGAAGGCGAGCCTCTCCGGCTCAATCTGACACGCCTCCGCAAGACGCACAAAGCAGCATGGTATCGGCGAACCGGCGGTCAGCTCGACCGCTTTGTGGTCGGCCACAGCGTGTCGGTTGCGGCCAGTCATTATGCCGATATCCCCGCGCTTCGCCATATCCACGAAGCCACCATTGCCGATGCTATGACGGACGCGCTCGACGCCGCCTTGCATCCCTGTGTCCTGTCGTCAGAGCAGGAAGCAGCTGTTCGAGCTGATCCGGACACGGCCATCGGTCTGCCGGTTTCCGGGCGTGCCGCGCTCAATGAGTTGTTCAGCGGCGAGCAGGATGTCTGGCTCGCCAGTTGCGGCGGTTTCTACAAGAGCCCGTTCGCTGCCGAAGGGGACGCCTGCTGGTCTCCGTTCTGGGGATGCCTCGAATGTAGCAACGCGGTGATCACCGCACGCAAGCTCCCCGCGCTCCTGTCTTTTCTGAGCTTCATCCGGGCGCAACGACAGTCGCTCAGCGAAGCCGACTGGATCACCAAGTTCGGCCGCGTTCATGGGCGGATCGCCGATCAGATTCTGCCGCGGTTCAGCGCGGTCGAGATCGAACAGGCCCGCCAAATCGCGGCATCGGACCCGACACTCATTTATCTGCCGCCCGAAGCTGGAGCGCCATGATGCCCGCGGTCAACAATGCCTTGCTGCAGCCCGCGTCGTTGCCGTCAGCCATCTATGGCGACGACGAGCCCGTGCTCGCCGGCATTCCTGTCAGGGAGGATGCTGACCGCGCGCAATTCCCGCGCTTTGGTGACGATCACTGGGATCTGGGAGTCGCCATTTTCCGGGTGAACGCCCGCTACAGCAATTACCGGCTCAATTTCGCCCGCATCGCCGATCCCGTGACCCGGCGGCTCGCCAAGGAGTATGTGCTCGCTCGGCTCCGCATCCATGTGCCGGGATACCGGGTGCCGTGTAGCGTGGCTTGGGCGATCCGGCTGCTGCGCTACATCCAGCATTTCGCGGCGTTCCTCACCGCGCACGTTGGCGCCGTCGATCTGCGCCGGATCGACCAGCCTGTCCTTGACGCCTATCTGGCACACGCCCGCGATGGTGGCCGGCGAACGCCACACGAGACAGTGAAGTACGTCGAGGTCCCCATCGATCTGCATCATCTGTCGCCATGGCTGACGGAAGGCGGCATTGGTTTTCTGCCGTGGCGTGGGCGTGCGGCTCACCATGTTGCCAAGCGGCCGCCGGCACCGGCCGAGAATGCTACGCCGCGTATTCCCGAACCGATCATCGGCGCCATGCTGCGCTGGTCGCTCAAATACGTCGATGTCTTTGCGCCGGATATCCTGGCGGCACGAGCGGAGCTCGATGCCCTTGAAGCCCGTTGCGAGCGACTGATGGCAAAGGACGCGCAGAGCGGAGAAGGGGCCGCCGAGACTTATCGAGCGCGGATGACCAAATGGCTCGAGGCGCGCCGGATGGCCGGCAGAGGCGTACCGATCTGGGAGCGCGCGCCTAATGTCGCCCGCCGCATCGACCCGCAAACCGGCGCTGAGACCCCTCCGTACAATCTTCACCTGATGCGCCTGCACGTTGGCGCTCGCGAGAGCGGCCGGATCAGCCAGTCCGAACCGACCGCACGGCTGATCGATCAGGCGGCGGCCGAGCTCGGGACCGAGGTCGGCGGTCTCGATACGCCGATCTCCATCGATCCGGACACCGGCCGGCCGTGGCGCGAACGCTTCGACGGCCTGAGCCTCGCCCGTGAGGAACGCATGCTGCAGGGCGCCTGCTACGTCATCTGCGCCTACCTCACCGGCATGCGCGACAGCGAGGTGCAGGCCATGCAGCCGGGCTGCGTGTCGGCAGAGCGCAGCACCGACGGCTTGATCGAACGCTACCGCGTGCGCAGCACCGTCTACAAGCGCCAGGGTGCACGTGGTGCGACGGCTGACTGGATCACGATCGAACCTGTCGCCCGCGCCGTTGCGGTGATGGAGGTCCTCTCGGCCCGCAATCGTCGGGAGAAGGGACTATCGTCCCTATGGGTGGCGCTAAAGGACTGGCCCTGGAGTGCCGATCATCTCGGCATCGGCGCGACGCCGACACTCAACCTGTTCCGCGAAGGTCTCGATGCGCGCGGTGGCGACGAACCAGCCATTCCTCGGGTCGCGGATGAGCCCTGGAAGTTCACGACCCGGCAGCTTCGCCGCACGATTGCGTGGTACATCGCCAACAGGCCGTTCGGCACCGTCGCGGGCAAGATCCAGTACAAGCACGCTTCGGTCGCCATGTTCGAGGGATATGCGGGCTCGCCCAATGGCGATTTTCGCTTGGCGGTCGAGCGTGAACGCTCACTCGGCCAGCTCGACGACATCGTCGCGCATTATGAAGCGTTCCGTCGCCATGAGGGGCCAGCCGGACCGGGTGCTGCGCGAATGCGACGCGAGTTCGCCCGCGTGCAGGACGAGCTTGGCGATCTGCCCGGCCGGATCGCGGACCGCAAGCGGTTGCGCACCATGCTCGCCCATCTCGGCCGAACCTTGCATGTGGGCTTTCTCAACGACTGCCTGTTCGACGCTGCGACCGCGCTGTGTCTCGCAGGTTCGCCCGATCCTGAACGGACCGCGCCAGCCCTGTCGCGATGCAGCCCAGACCGTTGCCCCAACGCCTGCCTGACCGCGCGCCATCTCGAACCATGGCGGGCCTCGATCGCCGAGGGCGAAGCTCTGCTCAGCGACAGTCGCCTATCGCCGCTGCAACGCACAGCCATCACGCGGGACAACGACCGCAAGCGCCGGCTGATTGCACCTCTGATGGATCGTGGCGCATGACCGCACCGATTGGTTCGAAGAGCGAGGCGGCGCTGCGGGCGGCGATGGCACGATTGCTCGACGGTCGACCCGAGCGCACCGACGGCGCTCTGACCGTCGCCAACCTGGCGCGCGAGGCAGGTGTCAGTCGGGCCACCGCGAACCGTGCCGCCGATCTTCTCGCCGAGTTTCGGGTCGCCGAAGCCCGCCAGCGCCGATCATCCCCCCACGCTTTAAAGCAGCGCATTCGCACCCTCGAAGCCGAACTCAGAGCCGTCCGTGGCGCCGAGATGGCCGAGCTGCGCACGCTCACCCGCACGCTAGCCCAGCACATCCAGATGCTGACGTTGCAGGTCGCCGAACGTGATGCGGTGATCACGCGCCTGCAGGATGAGCTGGCCCAATCGCGTCAGGCCAACATCGTTCCGCTGCGGCGCTTACCTCGCGACGGCGCAGGCTGAGGGCCACGCAGCATCCTCAAAGCAGCATGGTTCCCCAGCGGCCGCTCGCAGGTCACCGTCTCCTGTGCTCGCCCGTCGAGGCAGAGCTCGGTTGTGGCAGACGCTGCCGACCCGTCAACCCTGTTCCGCACCAGCGACCGAGAACAGGGTGTGACGGGCCGGCCCGCCGCGTCTGCCCCTGATGCCTCGCCCTCGACGGAGAGGGCGAGCACAGGAGACACCCATGACCATGGATCGCAGCCGCCCGACCCAAGCCAGCAACGATATCTACGAGCGCGTCACCAACCAGATCATCGCCGCCATCGAGGCCGGCGCCGGCGAGTACCGGATGCCCTGGCACCACGACGGATCATCCATCACGACGCCCGTCAATGTCGCCTCACGCAAGGCTTATCGCGGCGTCAACGTCATCGCGCTCTGGGCTGCTGCGCAGGAGAGCGGTTATCCCAGCGGCACCTGGGGCACATATCGCCAATGGCACGAACTTGGCGCTCAGGTTCGCAAGGGCGAGCGCGGCCAACTGGTGGTGTTCTGGAAGCGGGCTGATCGCAACGGCGACGCCGATCGTCAGGACGGCGATGAGGATAGCGACGAACCGGCACGGCGCATGTTTGCCCGCGGCTACACAGTCTTCAATAACGCGCAGGTTGACGGCTACACGCCGCCCGAGATGCCGGTGTTGCCGGAGACCGAACGCATCGCACATGCGGAGAGCTTCTGTGCCGCCCTCGGCATCGATATTCGGCACGGCGGCTCGCAGCCCTGCTACATTCCATCCAAGGACTACGTGCAGATGCCGGCGTTCGCCAGCTTCCGCGACGCCATCGCCTATTACGCCGTCTTGCTCCACGAGTGTGGGCACGCCTCCGGCGCCAAGCATCGCCTCGATCGCGATCTCACCGGACGGTTCGGCTCGGCCGCCTATGCCATGGAGGAATGCACCGTCGAGTTGCTCAGCGCCATGATCTGCGCCGACCTCAATCTGAGCGTCGAGCCGCGACCGGATCACGCCCGCTATATCGCCTCGTGGGTCGACGTGTTGCGCTCCGACAAGCGCGCCATTTTCACGGCCGCGAGCAAGGCGCAGCAAATCGCCGACTGGATGCACGCCCAGCAGGCCTCCGGGTGAGGAGGCAACTTCTAGGGGCGCAAGACCCGCGACGTCGCAGGCACAATTTTGAATGCCGAGAATCAAAGTATCTGCAACAATTGCAAAGCAGCTAGGGCAACTGCGCCCCGGCATTCTACGAGGTGGTGCCTCAGAGGCATGGCGAAGTCTTCAAAGCTCTTGGCAGTTAAACGCGGAAAGGTACTTTTGGTCAGGCGCAAACGCGACCGACTATGGATGTTCCCGGGCGGACGAAAGCGCGGACGGGAGAGTGCCAAGAACTGCCTGCGCAGGGAGATTCGCGAGGAGCTCCCAAAACTAAGGCTCGGCAAACTCGAGCTTTGGAAGGAGGTCAAAGCCAAGAACCGCTTCTCCGGACGGAAGATGAGTGATGCGATCTTTGTTGCGAAGAGAGCGTCTGGCAAACTGGCGATTGGCGACAAGAAAGAGATCGATAGAGCCGCCTGGCGCAAGCCTCGGGGCCTACGGCTTACGCCCACGTCGCGCTACATCAGGGACAAGGTGTTTCCGAAGCGAGGGTAGCAGGCCGTTTGCCATCCGATCGCCACCGTCACGAGCGGATGCAGCAGAGCCCCCACTGGATAGAGCAACGCTCCGGAGGAGCGTCCAACTTCGCGTTCCGGGACGATGCCCCCGGTCGAGGCCAGATTTCACGACGAATCTGTCTCATTAGCCGGCAACGCTGCAATCCCCGTGTTTGCAGGCCTTAGCCGGCACTGAGACAGCTTGACTGTTCAGATAAATTGCCGA
>NZ_JBHMET010000010.1:0-48208 GCF_042430365.1 Bradyrhizobium erythrophlei | reverse complement strand
ACCACCTGCCCAAACACACAGCAATGCTTCAATTTCTGGGTTTTTCAGCAGACTGCTAGAAGATTAGCTAGCGCTGGAAGAAACGAAGAAACAGGCAGGCAGAAATAAAAAGGCGGCCGAAAAGGCCGCCCTCTTGTTCGCTGCGCAAGCGCGCCTTACTCGCCGGCGGCCTCGCGTGGGGCCGGCGCGTCGGGCTTCTGCTTGGCTTCGAGGTCCTCGCCGGTCTGCTGATCGACCGCCTTCATCGACAGGCGGGTCTTGCCGCGGTCGTCGAAGCCGAGCAGCTTGACCTTGACCTTGTCGCCTTCCTTGACGACGTCGGAGGTCTTCTGCACGCGGCTGGCGGCGAGCTGGCTGATGTGGACGAGACCGTCCTTGGCGCCGAAGAAGTTCACGAAGGCGCCGAACTCCATCACCTTGACGACCGTGCCGTCGTAGATCTGGCCGACTTCCGGATCGGAAGCGATCGACTTGATCCACTTGATCGCGGCCTTCATTGCCTCGCCGTCGTTGGAGGCGACCTTCACGGTGCCGTCGTCCTCGATGTTGACCTTGGCGCCGGTCTTCTCGACGATCTCGCGGATCACCTTGCCGCCGGTGCCGATCACTTCGCGGATCTTGTCGGTGGCGATCTTGAAGGTCTCGATGCGCGGCGCGTATTCGCCGAGCTCGGCGCGCGCCGCGGTCAGGGCCTTGGCCATCTCGCCGAGAATGTGGATGCGCCCTTCCTTGGCCTGGCCAAGCGCAACCTTCATGATCTCCTCGGTGATGCCCTCGATCTTGATGTCCATCTGCAGCGAGGTGATGCCCTGGTCGGTGCCGGCGACCTTGAAGTCCATGTCGCCGAGATGATCCTCGTCGCCGAGGATGTCCGACAGCACCGCGAAGCGCTTGTCCTCGAGGATCAGGCCCATCGCAATACCCGCGGTCGGCCGCTTCAGCGGCACGCCGGCGTCCATCAGCGCCAGCGAGGCGCCGCAGACCGAGGCCATCGACGACGAGCCGTTCGATTCGGTGATCTCGGAGACCACGCGGATCGTGTACGGGAACTCGTGGTGCGGCGGCAGCACCGGATGGATCGCGCGCCAGGCGAGCTTGCCGTGGCCGATCTCGCGGCGCTTGGTGCCGCCGAGGCGACCGGTTTCACCGACCGAGTAGGGCGGGAAGTTGTAGTGCAGCAGGAACGTCTCCTTGTACGTCCCCGACAGCGCGTCGACATACTGCTCGTCCTCGCCGGTGCCGAGCGTGGTCACGACCATCGCCTGGGTCTCACCGCGGGTGAACAGCGCCGAGCCGTGGGCGCGCGGCAGCACGCCGGCTTCCGCGACGATGTTGCGTACGGTCTTGACGTCGCGGCCGTCGATGCGCTTGCCGGTGTCGAGGATGTTCCAGCGGACGATCTTGGCCTCGAGCTCCTTGAACACGTCGGCGACGCGCAGCTTGTCGAATTTCGGCTCCTGCCCTTCCGGGAAGAAGTGCGCCAGCACCTTCTCCTTGACGGCGCCGACGGCGGCGTAGCGTTCCTGCTTGACCGGGATCGCATAGGCCTTGCGCAGGTCCTGCTCGGCGAGCGCGAGCATTTCCTTCTCGATCTCCGAATTGTCGATCGGCGTGACTTCGCGCGGCTCCTTCGCGGCCTTCTCGGCGAGCTCGATGATCGCGTTGATGACCGGCTGGAAGTGGCGGTGGCCGAACATGACCGCGCCGAGCATCACGTCTTCGTTGAGCTCTTTCGCTTCCGATTCCACCATCAGCACGGCGTCGGCGGTGCCGGCGACGACGAGGTCGAGCTGGGTCTCGGTCATCTCGTCCAGCGTCGGGTTGAGCACGTATTCGTCATTGGCGAACCCGACGCGGGCAGCGCCGATCGGGCCCTTGAACGGCACGCCGGACAGCGTCAGCGCGGCGGAGGCCGCAACCATCGCCAGAATGTCCGGATCGTTCTCCATGTCGTGCGACAGGGTGGTGATGATCACCTGGGTCTCGTTGCGCCAGCCGTCGACGAACAGCGGACGGATCGGGCGGTCGATCAGGCGGGAGACCAGCGTCTCCTTTTCGGTCGGGCGTCCTTCGCGCTTGAAATAGCCGCCGGGGATGCGGCCCGCGGCATAGGCCTTCTCCTGGTAGTCGACGGTGAGCGGCAGGAAGTCGACGCCTTCGCGCGGCGCCTTCGCCGCAACGACGGTGGCGAGCACCACTGTCTCGCCATAGGTTGCCAGCACGGCGCCGTCGGCCTGGCGCGCGATCTTGCCGGTTTCAAGCTTGAGGGGACGTCCACCCCAGTCGATCTCGACGGAATGAGTATTGAACATTTCGGTCTTCTTTCATGGTTTCGCGAAAGCACGGCGCCGCAAAAGGCAAAGACCATGCGCAAGACGGCTGGCCACTGACGCAATCGGGCGGTCAGTATCCGGCGATCCTGCCATGGTCTTTGAATTTCGGATGGCGTCCATCCTTTCGGTCATCTGGGCATCTTGCCCCGTCCAGCGGCCGGATTGCTGCTGGACGCTCTTGCGCATGGCCTGTTCGCCATGCAGTGCGCATGATCGTCTTTCGACAATTCGAAAGTCCGGATCGATCCCGGAAGATCATGCGAAAACGCGCGCGAACCGCGCGCGTACTTCCGATATCAACGACGGATGTTGTGCTTCTCGAGCAGTGCCTTGTAACGCGCCTCGTCCTTCCTCTTGATGTAGTCGAGAAGGGAACGGCGCGTCGACACGAGCTTCAGGAGGCCGCGGCGTGAATGATTGTCCTTCACGTGGGACTTGAAGTGCTCGGTGAGGTTGTTGATGCGTTCCGACAGGATCGCGACCTGGACCTCGGGCGAGCCGGTGTCGCCGGCTTTGGTGGCATTCGTCTTGATGACTTCCGCTTTGCGTTGCGCGGTAATCGACATCGTCAATTGCTTCCATTGTTGCGAGTCGGACTGGCAGTCAGTCCGCTCAGGTTGAAAACGCGCTTGGGGATGAGTTCGCCATTGCCAATTTCGGCAAGCGCGAGAAGTCGGCCTGCCACCGTGACATAGACTGTGCCGCTACTATTGGGCGCATCCCGTCCGCGCAACAAAACGGCTTGGCCCCGATGGAGCCTTGCCGCATCAGCCCGTGTGACGGCCAGTGCCGGGATGTCGTCCAGCGCGGTCTCAACGGGCAAAAGCGCGTCGGCGAGGCTGCCCTCGCCAGACGCGGCTCTATTGCATAAAGCCTCCAACTGTTCCAGCGGAATCATGTCCCGCTCGGTAAACGGACCGACAATGGTCCGCCTGAGCGCGCTGATATGGCCGAAACAGCCCAAAATCCGGCCCATATCGCGGGCCAGCGCCCGCACATAGGTTCCCTTGCCGCACTCGGCCTCGAACACGGACTGGCCGTTATCTCCATGTTCTACAAGGATTAATTCGTGAATCTCGACCGGGCGGGGCTTCAGCTCCACGGTCTCGCCGTCACGCGCCAGATCATAGGCGCGCTCGCCCTGGACCTTGATCGCCGAATATTGCGGCGGGACCTGCTCGATTGTTCCCGTGAAGCGGGGCAGGAGTTCGCGGATCGAATCGGCCGTTGGCCTGGCTTCGCTGGTTTTCACCACCCGCCCCTCGGTGTCGTCGGTGTCGCGCTCCTCGCCCCATGAGACCGTGAAGCGGTAGCGTTTGCGGCCGTCCATCACGAACGGGACGGTCTTGGTGGCCTCGCCGAGCGCGATCGGCAAGCCCCCGGAGGCGAGCGGATCGAGCGTGCCCGCATGGCCGGCCCGCTTGGCCTGGAACAGGCGCTTGAGCACGGCGACCGCGTGCGTCGAAGTCATGCCGATCGGCTTGTCGAGCACGACCCAGCCGTGCACGTCGCGCTTGTCGCGGCGCGGCTGCTGATTCTGCTTTCCCTGCTTCTGGCGCGGATCGTTGTTGACGCGCCGCGCCTCGTCGCTGCGCTTCTCTGAAAAAATATTCGCGTCAGCGTCGCGCGCGTCGGCATTCTGCGCGTCGATCACGCCGTTCGTCGTCGTCACAATCATCACTCGTCGTCCGATTCGGGTGTGAGGTCTCTTTGCACCGCAGGTGTTCGCAGTAATTTCTCGATACGTTCCGCTTCGTCGAATCGCTCATCGACGCGGAAGCGAATGTCAGGTGCAAATTTCAGGTTAACGCGGTGCGCGATCTCGCCGCGCAGGAATTTCTTGTTGCGCTCGAGCGCTGCGATCACGACGTCGGTGTCGCGTCCACCGAGCGGCATCACGTAGATCGTGGCGAGCTTCAGGTCCGGCGACATACGCACCTCGGGAACGGTGATGATGTGGCCTTCGAGATCGGGATCGTGCACGTCACCGTGCGACAGAATATCGGCAACCGCATGGCGAACCGTTTCGCCGACGCGCAGCTGACGTTGCGAGCCACCTGGTGTGGAACTCTTCTTCTGACGGGGCATGTTCTTCTTCCAAAACCGTCGCGCCCGCGGACCAAGCCACGGGCATCAATGTCCTAGCTTTTCAATTCAGACAATGCGCGGGCGGCCGGACCAGGTCCGGCTACGCCGTGGCATTTTCAGTCAAAAGAACCCAGGCGCTCGTAAGACTTGGACTTACAGAGAGCGCTGGATCGTCTCGATGCGATAGCACTCGATCACGTCGCCGACACGCATGTCGCCGTAGTTCTCGAACGCCATGCCGCACTCCTGGCCGGCGACCACTTCCTTCACTTCATCCTTGAAGCGCTTCAGCGTCGAGAGCTTGCCCTCGTGCACCACGACGTTGTCGCGGATCAGGCGAACATTGGCGCCGCGCTCCACGGTCCCGTCGGTGACGCGGCAGCCCGCGACCTTGCCGACCTTGGAAATGTTGAACACTTCCAGGATCTGCGCGTTGCCCAGCATGGTTTCGCGCAGCGTGGGCGCGAGCAGGCCGGACATCGCCTTTTTGATGTCATCCACGAGATCGTAGATGATGTTGTAGTAGCGGATCTCGATGCCGTTGCGCTTGGCTGCGGCCGCCGCTTCCTTGTTGGCGCGGACGGAGAAGCCGATGATCGCGGCATTGAAGCCTTCCGCGAGCGTGACGTCGGATTCGGAGATGCCGCCGACGCCTGCATGCAAGATGCGCGCGGCGACTTCGTCGGTGCCGAGCTTCTCCAGCGAGCCCAGGATCGCTTCCAGCGAGCCCTGCACGTCGGCCTTCACGATCAGCGGGAATTCCTTGCGGCCCGCAGTCTTGAGCTGCGACATCATCTGCTCGAGCGAGCCACGCATGCCCGAGATCGAGGCGGCAGCGTTCTCGCGCTTCTGGTGCGCACGGTAGCTCGTGACCTGGCGGGCGCGGGCTTCGTTCTCGACCACGGCGAGGCGGTCGCCGGCTTCCGGCGGGCCGTTGAAGCCGAGCACTTCGACCGGCACGGACGGGCCGGCCTCGTCCAGGTTCTCGCCCTGATCGGAGATCAGCGCGCGGACGCGGCCCATCTCGGCGCCGGCCACGATGATGTCGCCGACGCGCAGCGTGCCGCGCTGGACCAGCACGGTCGCGACCGGACCACGGCCGCGATCGAGCTTGGCCTCGATCACGGTGCCTTCCGCCGGACGCTGCGAATTGGTCTTCAGGTCGAGGATTTCGGCCTGCAGCGCGATCATCTCGAGCAGCTTGTCGAGATTGGTCTTGTTCTTGGCCGAGACCTCGACGTCGACAACGTCGCCGCCGAGCGACTCGACCTGCACCTCATGCTGCAGCAGTTCGGTGCGCACGCGCTCCGGCCTCGCATCGGGCTTGTCGATCTTGTTGATCGCCACGATCATCGGCACCTTGGCCGCCTTGGCGTGATTGATCGCCTCGACCGTCTGCGGCATCACGCCGTCGTCGGCCGCGACCACCAGCACCACGATGTCGGTGACCTTGGCGCCGCGCGCACGCATCGCCGTGAAGGCGGCGTGGCCGGGCGTATCGATGAAGGTGATCTTGGTGCCGGTTTCCGGCGAGAGCACCTGGTAGGCGCCGATATGCTGGGTGATGCCACCGGCTTCGCCTGACACCACGTTGGCGTGGCGCAGCGCGTCGAGCAGCGAGGTCTTGCCGTGGTCGACGTGGCCCATGACGGTGACCACTGGCGAGCGCGGCTCGGTGTCGGTGGAATCGTCGACAACGTCGAACAGGCCCTCTTCAACGTCGGAGGCGGCGACACGCTTGACGGTGTGGCCGAGCTCTTCGGCGATCAGTTGCGCGGTATCGGCGTCGATCACGTCGGTGATCTTGTGCATCGCGCCCTGCTTCATCAGCATGCGGATGACGTCGACCGCGCGTTCCGACATGCGGTTGGCGAGTTCCTGGATCGTGATCGCTTCCGGGATCGTGACTTCGCGAATCAGCTTTTCCTTCTGTTCGTTTGCCGAATGACCCTTCAGGCGCTGGGTGCGGCGGCGGAACGAGGCGATCGAACGCTCGCGCACGTCGTCGGCGTTGAGCGCGGTGACGACGGTGAGGCGTCCGCGCTGCTTCTGCGGGCCGGGCTTGTGGGTGGTCTTCGGCGCGGCCGCGGGACGCACGGCGCCGCCGGGACGACGCACCAGACGCGGACCTTCATCTTCGTCCGCCTCGGCGGCAACCGCCGGCGGCCTCGGCGCGGAGGCCGGGGTGCGCGCGGGCGTTGCTGTCGTGGTCCGGGCCGGTGCAGACGTGGTTGCAGGTTTTGCCGCAGGGGCCGCCGGTGCTCCCGGCTTCGCCTCGGCTTCGCCAAAGCGGCGCTTGGCCTCGACCTCGGCCTTGCGCTTGGCCTCCTCTTCGTGGCGATGGCGCTCTTCCTCGGCCTTGCGGCGGGCTTCCGCGGCCTCGCGTTCCGCCTTCTCGATCGCCTCGCGGCTGGCGCGGCGCTTGGCTTCCTCTTCGGCCTGGCGGCGCTCCTCGATGTCGCGCTGCCGGGCGTCGGCAAGCGCGCTGGCGCGCGCAGAGCGTTCGTCCTCGGTCAGGCTGCGCAGCACGACGCCCGATCCGGCGTTGCGCTGGGGCTGGCCTGCCGGGCCACCGGGGCGGCCGAGCGGCGGCTTGGGGGCGGGTGCGGCCGGCTTGGCGGCCGCCGGTTCCGGCGCATGGGTCTCGGTGGGGCCGTCGCCGCCGATGCGGCGCTTGCCGCGCTTCTCGACCACGACCTGCTTGGTCCGGCCATGGCTGAAGCTCTGGCGCACGGTGCCCGTCTCGACGCGCGGCTTGAGCGTCAAGGTCTTGGTCGGAACACTCAGAGTCTTGTCGCCAGGGGTTTTGGTATCAACCATTCAGCAGTCCTAATCTCGTTTCGCTGTGCGTCCCCGCACAAATCCTTCAACGTCGTCTTTTGTTGAGCGTGATCCTGTCGGAAAGGCGGTATCCGCCTTCCCGGGTCATGCTCTGGAATTTCTGGCCGCTTCGGCGGTCTTGTCGGCGTCGGCCATCCGGTATCGGACCAGCATCTGGCAGCGCGACAGGAACGTCTTGCTCGCCGGGCCCGCGAGCAGCGCAGCATGTATCACATTTGACCGCCCAAGTGCCAAATCCAATTCTGCCGACGTCAAAACATTGACGACGGCGATTACCGGGGATTCACCACGTTTTTGGTCCCTTTGGCGCAGGATCGCGTCCAATTTGCGGATTCCGTCCGCCGCACCGTCGGTGGCGTGGATCAGGGCCGTGAATTCGCCCCCCTTGAGCGCGTCCTCGACCTTGCCGAAGCCTGAGACGACCTGGCCGGCCTTGGCAGCCATCGCCAGCGCCTCGATCGCGCTGCGCACCAGCAAAGCCTCGGTATCGGAGGGGAGGGTCGGCGCGACACGGACATCGCGCTTGAATCCCTTGCTAAATTGGTGACGGCGGACGGCTTCCGCAACGCTTCGGCGCGACGCGGAAACCCACATTCCGCGGCCGGGCAGCTTACGCTTGATGTCGGGAATCACCTCGCCCGAAGGCGCGACGACGAACCGGATCAGCTCGTCGATCGGACGCACCTCGCGGCTGACCGCGCACATCCGCGAGGTCGCGGATTTCCGCGGCCCATCGTCGAGGTCGGGGTCAGCCTGAGCGAGCATCCGGTGGCCATCTCCTTACGCCGTCTGTTCTTCGGCGGCCTCAGCCTCGGCCGCCGGCTTGGCGAGGTCGGCCTCGGTGATCCAGCCGGCCTTGAGGCGGGCCTGCATGATCATGGCCTCGGCGTCGTCGCGCGAGATCTCGATGCCGTCGAGGAAGCCGGCATGCTTGGTCGGCTCGCCGCCGTCCTTGCGCTCGGTCCAGCCGACCAGATCGTCGGTGGCGCAGCCGGCGAGGTCTTCGACGGTCTTCACGTCGTTCTCGCCGAGCTTCACCAGCATCTTCGAGGTCATGCCGGGAACCGTCGTCATGGCGTCGTCGACGCCGAGTTCCTTGCGCTTGGCCTCCAGCTCGGCCTCGAGCCGCTCCAGATATTCGCGGGCGCGGGTCTGCAACTCGTTGGCGGTCTCCTCGTCGAAGCCCTCGATGCCGGCGAGTTCCTTGACGTCGACCAGCGCGAGTTCCTCGACCGAGGTGAAGCCTTCGGAGGCGAGCAGCTGGCCGACCACCTCGTCGACATTCAGCGCTTCCATGAACACGCGGGTCGAATTCTCGAAGTCGGCCTGACGGCGCTCCGACTCCTCCTGCTCGGTCAGGATGTCGATATCCCAGCCGGTGAGCTGCGAGGCGAGGCGCACGTTCTGGCCGCGGCGGCCGATCGCCAACGAGAGCTGGTTGTTGGTGTCGGGAACCACGACCTCGATGCGCTCGCGGTCCTCGTCGATCACGACCTTGGCGACTTCGGCCGGCGCGAGCGCGTTGACGACGAAGGTCGCGATATCGGGCGACCACGGGATGATGTCGATCTTCTCGCCCTGCAGCTCGTTGACCACGGCCTGCACGCGCGAGCCGCGCATGCCGACGCAGGCGCCGACCGGATCAACCGAGGAGTCGCGCGAGATCACGCCGATCTTGGCGCGCGAGCCCGGATCGCGGGCGACCGCCTTGATCTCGACGATGCCGTCGTAGATTTCCGGCACTTCCTGCGCGAACAGCTTCGCCATGAACTGCGGATGGGTGCGGGAGAGGAAGATCTGCGGGCCGCGGGTCTCGCGGCGGACGTCGAAGATGTAGGCGCGGACGCGGTCGCCGTTGCGGAACACCTCGCGCGGCAGCATCTCGTCGCGGCGCACAATGGCCTCGCCGCGGCCGAGGTCGACAATCACGCTGCCATATTCGACGCGCTTGACGACGCCGTTGACGATGTCGCCGATGCGGTCCTTGAATTCCTGGTACTGCCGGTCGCGCTCGGCCTCGCGCACCTTCTGCACGATCACCTGCTTGGCGGATTGCGCGGCGATGCGGCCGTATTCCAGCGGCGGCAGGGTGTCGGCGATGGTGTCGCCGACCTGGGCCCCCGGATTGGCGCGCTGCGCGTCCGCCAGCGAAATCTGGTTCGAGGCGTTCTCGACGACATCGACCACCAGCATGTGGCGCGACAGGCGAAGCTCGCCCTTCTTGGCGTCGATCTCGGCGTGGACGTCGGTCTCGCTGCCGTAGCGGGCGCGAGCGGCCTTGGCGATGGCGTCTTCCATCGCCGCGATCACGATGGAGCGGTCGATCGACTTTTCGCGCGCAACTGCGTCTGCGATCTGCAGCAGTTCGAGTTTGTTGGCGCTGACTGCCATGGCTTAGTCTCCTTCGGTAGGATCGATCTCGCCTCGGCGCGCGCGCTCGGCGGCCAGGCGGTGTTTCTTGGTGTTGGTCGGGGCCGGTTTCTTGCCGGGCTTGGCCTTCGGCTTCTGGCTTTTGGCCGGATCGCTGTTCTTCGCGTGCGCCGGCTGCGGCGGCGCAAGCCCGAGCTCGCGGCGCAATTCGCGCTCGGCGGCCTTGCCGCGGCGCATCGATTCCGCGATCAATTCGTCGGTTAGCACCAGCCGCGCATCGGAAATGTCCTCCATCACCAGCAGGACCTCGGCGTCTTCGTCGGTGCGCGGGTCGTCGCGCTTAATCCGAACGGCGTCGCCTTCGACACCGGCGAGCGTGCCGCGGAACCGCTTGCGGCCCTGATGCGCCACTGCCATCTCGATCTTCACGAGGTGGCCGGCAAAGCGCTCGAAGTCGGAGCGGCGCACCAGCGGCCGGTCGATTCCCGGCGATGATATCTCGAGTCGGTAGGCGCGGTCGATCGGATCGGCGACATCGAGCACCGGCGACAGCGCGCGCGAGATCGCCTCGCAATCCTCGATCTGCATCGAGCCGTCAGGCCGTTCCGCCATGATCTGCACCGTGCAGCCGGCCTCGCCCGAGACCTTGATCCGCACCAGCCGATAGCCCATGCCCTGCAGCACCGGCGCGGCCACAGCCGCGACGCGCGCCGCCACGCCCGGCTCGACGACGAGCCGCGGCTCGGCGAGCAGTTCGGCGTCCACGGACGAGGCGGTTGGAGCGGTCATAGGCAGTGTCACGGGCGAATTGGGGTCTTCTCTGTCGTGTTGGTCGGCCGGCCTTAAGGGACCGGTAACGCTACCCAAACGGGACCCGGTCGGCTTGGGTCCCTTCAGGTAATAAAAAAGAGCGGGTCCCGAAGGGCCCACTCTCAATACGCGATCGTATGAGAACCATAAGTTGCTGCCGATATAGCGCTTTTGCCATGACCCGGCAAGGCCTGTGGGCCGCGGATGCATGATTTTGCGGGCCGTTCCCGGGGGCGGGCGGTCTAACCCTTCGTTCACGAACGGGACCTAGATTGCCCCAAAAACCGGCAGGAATGGCCGGTATGGACAGGCGTATGACGACAGCCCCGGCGCTGATCCCGGAACTCGATGATATCGTCCGACGCGGCGACCCGAAGCGCCGTGCCGATGCCGCACGACGGATCAGCGAGCTATTCCTGCAGGGCGCGGCGAATTTCCGCGCCGATCACGTCGACCTGTTCGACGGCGTGCTGACCTCGCTGGTCCCGCATGCCGAGCTGGCGGCACGTATCGACCTCGCTGAGCGGCTCTCGCTGCTGGCCAATGCGCCGCGGCACCTCGTCGGCCAGCTTGCGCATGAGGATGAGATCGCCATTGCCGGTCCGCTGCTCCGCCGCTCGCCGGTGATCGACGAGCGGGCGCTGATCGAAATCGCCAACGAAAAGGGCCAGGGCCATCTGCTCGCCATGGCCGAGCGGCCGAAGCTTTCCATCGGACTGACCGATGTCCTCGTCCGCCGCGGCGACCGCGACGTGATCCGTTGTGCGGCCGGCAATGCCGGCGCCGCCTTCTCGGACGATTCGTTCTCGACACTGATCAGTCGCGCCAACATGGACGGCGTGCTGACGCTGAAGATCGGCCGGCGTGACGATCTTCCGCCCGAGCATCTGAAGAGCCTGCTCGCCGGTTCGATCGATGTGATCCGGCGGCGCCTGCATGACGTGGTCAAGCCGGAGCGGCAGGCGGAGATCAAGAGGGCGCTGAACGAAATCGACGGGATCACCGAGCATGTCCCGGGCGGCCGCGACTTTGCGCCGGCGCAGCGCACGATCCTGGCGCTGCATCGCGCCGGCGGGCTCAACGAGGCCGCGCTGCTCGAGTTCGCCAAGGCCTTCAAATACGAAGAGTGTGTCGCGGCGCTTGCCGCAATGACCGGCGTCAAGATCGCGACGCTCGACCGCCTCATTACCGGCGACCGTTACGATCCGATCCTGATCGCGAGCAAGACCATCGGCCTCGAATGGGTGACCGTGCGCGCGCTGATCCTGATGCGGCTCGGCCCCAACCGCGTCGTGGCGCCGGCGGATATCGAGGGCGCGCGGGTGAATTTTGCTCGCCTGATGCCGTCGACCGCGCAGCGCGTCGTGGACTTCTGGAAGTCGCGGTAGGCGCGAATCGTACGCGCCGCGACGGCCCTCTCGAAAATTCCGCTGCGGGGAAAGTCCTGTCGTCCGTCCGCATGCGCCTGCGACGCGCAGGCACTTCCCCATCGGCGATCGACGCAGCTATGCTTCCCGCAAGGCGCGACACAGCGCCACTAGGGAAATCGACATGCTGACAGAAGCAGACATTCAAGCGCACGCCGATCGGATTCGCGACGACGGATACACCGTGATCGAGCGGGCCGCATCGCCTGAACTGGTGGAGGGATTGAAGGAGGCCGTGCTGCGCATCGAGCGCGAGCACAGTCTCGGCCTCGCGAAGACCTCGTTCGAAGGCTTCAAGACGCTGCGCATCAACAACCTCCTGACCTATGACGATCTGTTCTGGGAGGTGCCGCTGCACGAGAACGTGCTGCCGGTGGTCGAACGCGTGCTGGACCGGGAATGCCTGCTGTCGTCGTTCTGCTCGCTGGTGCTTGGTCCCGGCCAGGAGGCGCAGCCAATTCACGAGGACACTCAGCTGATCCCGCTGCCGCGGCCGCACATTCCGATCACGATCAACGCGATCTGGGCGCTGACCGATTTCCGCGACGACAACGGCGCGACGCGGATCATCCCGGGCAGCCACAAACTCCCGTCTTCGCCGGAATACGGCAAGGATTATGACGCCGTCACCGCGACCATGCCTGAAGGCAGCGTGATGCTGTTCGACAGCGCGCTGTGGCATGGCGGCGGCGCCAATGTTAGCGACGCGAGGCGCTTTGCCTTCTCTTGCGCCTATTGCTGGGGCTGGATGCGCCAGCAGGAAAATCTGCAGCTCGGCATTCCCCGCGAAACCGCCGCGCGCTTTCCGCGCCGCCTGCAGGAGCTGTGCGGCTACAGCGTCTACAAGGGACAGTTCGGCCACATCGACAACCACGATCCGATCGAGCTGCTCGGCCGCGAGCGCGGAAAACGCATGGTGTGGGAAGCAACCGACGTGAAGAAGGCGCGGATGGCTGGGCAGTAACCGTCGTCGTCATGGCCGGGCTTGACCCGGCCATCCAGGTCTTTCCCTCCGCGCGACATCAAAGACGTAGATGCCCGGGACAAGCCCGGGCATGACGGGATCGGCGAAATGCGCTCGATATTTAGAGGCGCCTGAATCGCAGATACGCCGCCTTGCGCCCTTCGCGCTCGGCCTTCGCGCCATAGCGCGTCATGGTGTAGTCCGGCCACGGCGATTGCCAGTCGGTCGCCCGCTCGGCGAGCCAGGCGAACTCCGGCGCGCGCATCAGATGCGCCAAGGTCCAGGCGCAATAGTCGTCGATGTCGCTGACGAAGCGGAACTCGCCGCCAGGCTTCAGGATGCGGGCCATCGCCGTGACCGTCGCGTCCTGCACGAAGCGTCGCTTCCAGTGCCGCCGCTTCGGCCAGGGATCGGGATGGATCAGGTCGATGCGCGCGAGCGAACGCGCCGGCGCCCAGGCCAGGAGCTCGGCGGCATCGCCGGCGAACAGCCTGACATTGCGGATGTTGTGCGCCTCGATCTGCGTCAGGATCTTCGCCATGCCGTTGACATAGGGCTCACAGCCGATGAAGCCGGTGTGCGGATAGGCGCGGGCCTCCGCGATCAGATGCTCGCCGCCGCCGAAGCCGATCTCGAGCCTGACATCATCAATGCCGTCAACGAACAGGTCGGCCAATTTGTCCGGCGCAGCGGTGCCGATGTCGAGCGCCAGATGCGGCAGCAGATGGTCGATCAGGTCGGCCTGGTGCGAGCGCAGTTTGTGGCCCTTGCGCCGGCCGAAGAACGAGCCGCGCGAATGTGCGACCGTGCCGTCGTCGGGCAAGGCGTCGTGGTCTTCGCTGTCGGGCGGAGCCGAGATCATCGCAGCGTCTGGTAAAGGCGATGCAGGAGCCGCGCGCGCGGCTCGAGCGACGAGATGTAGAGCTGCTCATAATGCGTATGGGCGCCCTTGCCGTCGACGCCGAGGCCGTCCAGCGTCGCAGTATGCGGCGCGGTGAAATTGCCGTCCGAGCCGCCGCCGGTGAAGACGTCGAGGAGATCGAAGCCGAGCTCGGCGGCAAGCCCCCTGGCGTGCTCGTAGAGCGCAGCGCCAGCATTGGTCTTTTCATAGGGCGGGCGGTTCAGTTCGCCGACCACTTTCACGCTGACGCCCTCGGTGCGCGACGTCAGGCCGAGGATGCGCGGCACGAGGTCTTCGGCGTCGGCCAGCGTCGGCACGCGCAAATCGACTTCCGCGTAAGCCTCTTCCGCGATCACGTTCGGCTTGGTGCCGCCCCTGACGACGCCGACATTGACCGACACGCCGCGCCTGTGATCGTTCATCGCCTCTAGGGCCTGGATCACGTTGCCGAGTTCTCGGATCGCGCTGCGGCCGTCCTCGGGGCGCGTGCCCGCATGCGACGGCACGCCCTTGATGAACACCTCGAAGCGCGCGACGCCCTTGCGTCCGGTGACGATCTTGCCGCCGTCGCGCGCGGGCTCGGTCACCAGCACATATTTGGCCTTCTGCCCCTCGGCCTCGATCAACGCCCGCGAGGTCGGGCTGCCGATTTCCTCATCCGATACGTAGAGCTGGGTGACGCCGAGCGGCGATCGCGCGCCGTTGCTGCAGATCTGCCGGAACGCATGATAGGCGAGATAGGCGCCGCCCTTCATGTCGTAGATGCCGGGGCCGAACGCGCTGTCGCCCTCGACCTTGAACGGCAGCCGCTCGATGAAGCCCATCGGATGCACCGTATCGAGATGGCTCAGCACCAGGATGCCCGGCTCATCCTGTCCCCAGGACGAGCGCGCGACGAGATGATCGCCGAAGCCGTTACGTCCGGCGACCCGTTCCACGGTGACGGGCAGGTCGCGATAGCCCGACGCGACGAGGTCGGCGAGCCTGTTGACCTGGTCGGGCCGCTCCGTCGGCGATTCAATTTCGACCCAGCGGCGGATGCCGTCGAGGATCGTGGCTGCTTCAAACGGGTTATTGGACATGGCTATGGTGGAGCCTATCGGGTTCAATGTTCATGGCGCGCAGCCGCTCGCGCGCGCTGGAATGACATATTCCAGATTTCGCGGTCTCTCAAACCGATACGGCCGGAATCAGGCCTGGTCGGCCGCCTCGCGCGCCGCGATCTGCTCGACCAGTTCCACGATGCTGCGGCGGAGCTTGGCATCGGCGATGCGCGTGAAGGCGCGCGTCAGCGCAAGGCCCTCGGCGGTCGCGAGGAAATCGGCGACATAGGTCGGCGACGAGCCTTCGCTGAAGCCGTCGGCGGTCCGCACCCCGCTCGGGCCGCCGTCGAACAGGAAGGAGACCGGCACTTGCAGGATCTCGGAAATCTGCTGCAGCCGGCTGGCACCGACGCGGTTGGTGCCCTTCTCGTATTTCTGCACCTGCTGAAAGGTCAGCCCGAGCGCCTCGCCCAGCTTTTCCTGGCTCATGCCGAGCATGATGCGTCGCATCCGGACGCGACTGCCGACATATTTGTCAACAGGGTTGGGCGCTTTCGTGGACATCTCCAACTCTCCTAGGGATTGCGCGCCCGGGGGATGAGGCAAGATGGGTGGGGAGTATGCCTCAGGCGCCGGTGCCGTCAAATCCTGCAAGGAGGATCGGGACAAAATGCGGATAATTTGCGCAACGGACTGACGGGACTTTTGATTTCGATTGGGCGCGTACAATGCGAAGCACACGGTCAATCTGTCAACTGGTGGAATCGCGCAGACGGAAATTTCGCCCTTTTTTAGGGCCGGACGACAACCGGCAATATGCAGATATCAGGCCTTTCGCCTGACGAAGCGACGCCGCAGGACGATTGCCAGGGCAACGATCACAATCGCAGCGGCGGGGATGTTCCCAATGCGCGCAAAGATCGTCGGCGCGATCGCCGCCGGCAGGTTGGCGTCCAGCACACCTTCGATGCCGAGCCCGAGCCGCGCGACAAACCGACCCATCGGATCGATCACCGCCGAGATGCCGGTGTTCGCGGCGCGAACCGTCGGCAGCCCTTCCTCGATCGAGCGCAGCCGGGCCTGCTGCAGGTGCTGGTAGGGGCCGGTCGACATTCCGAACCAGCCGTCATTGGTGACGTTGATGATCCAGCCGGGACGGTCGTCGCGGCTGACGAGATTGCCGGGAAAGATCGCCTCGTAGCAAATCAAAGGCAGCGCCCGCGGCGCGTTGGGGATGTCGAGCGTCCGACGGATCGTGCCGGGAATGAAGCCGCCCTGCACCTTGGTGAGCTGCACGAAGCCGAGCTTCTCCATCCACTCCTGGAACGGCAGATACTCGCCGAACGGCACCAGATGCAGCTTGTCGTAGACCGACAGCACGCTGCCGTCGTGGTCGACCACATAGATCGAATTGTAGGCGCGGGTGATGCGGGCGCCGGGCGGCAGGTCGGGCGCACGCACCGAGCCGGTGATCAGAACGGTGCCCCTCGGCAAGAGGTCGGCGATCTGCGCCATCGCATCGGCTTCCCGGGTCAGGAAGAACGGAAACGCCGATTCCGGCCAGATCAGGATGTTGGCATCGCGCACGCCGGTCGATTGCGGGCCGGAGGCCCGATCCGACAGGGTGAGATACTTCTGCATCACCGCCGCCTTGGCGGAGTAGTTGAACTTGGCGTCCTGCTGCAGGTCGGGCTGCATGATGCGCAGCTTGACGTTGGCGACCATCGTGGTCGGCTGCAGCGACAGCCGCACCGCGCCGAACACCAGCATGGTCGCCAGCACGACGAGGGCAATTGCCGGCGTCCGCCACGGCTTGCGTCCGCGCGACGCGCCATCGATCAGCACCGCGGGGCTTGCGAAGATTGCGACCGCGAGGAAGGTCATGCCCCACAGCCCGATCAGCGACGCGGTCTGCGCCAAAGCGAGCGGCTCGCTCAGCGCATAGCCGAACGCATTCCACGGGAACCCGGTCAGGACGTGGCCGCGCAGCCACTCCGCGATCGTGAGACCGACCGCGAGTGCGAGCACGCGTGACGCGTCACGCGGCCAGATCAGCCGCGCCAGCGCGAAGCCGAAGGCGGTGAACAGCGCAAGATAGGCCGGCAGGCCGAGCACCGCGAATGGCGTCAGCCAGGCAAATGTCTGCGCATCGACGAAGAAGGCATAGCCGATCCAGTAAAGCCCGGGCACGAAATAGCCGAGCCCGAACCAGAAGCCGGACAGCGCGGCAGCCGGCACGCCGTGCCAGCGCCCCGCCGCAGCGCCGTCGATCAGCCAGACCGCGACCGGAAAGGTCAGAAACAGCACCGGCCAGGCGTTGAACGGCGCCATCGCCAGCGCCGACAGCGCGCCGGCGAGGAGCGCGATCACCGCACGCTTCCATCCCCAGGTCAGGATGATCGCAAGCCCGGCCGCGCGGAGTTTGTCTGACAGCCTCACTGCGAGCCGGCTCCATCGCTCGATGGAGGCGGGGTGTTGTCATTGGCCTGCGGCGTGCCCGGGTCGGGCGCCTGCTCGTGAGGCTGCTCCTGGGCATGCTCTTGGGCCTGCTCGCGGCGGCGCTCCCGTTCCTTGCGCGGGGCGGGGCGCTCCTTGCGCGTCGAGATCCGCACGCGCTTGACGCGCCGCGGATCGGCGTCGAGCACCTCGACCTCGAAATGGCCCGGCCCCGAGATCACCTCGCCGCGCACCGGCAGGCGGCCGACGAACGACACGAGATAGCCGCCCAGCGTCTCGACCTCCTCGCCGGCCTCACCGGTGACGAAGTCTTCGCCGATCACGGTGCGGACATCGTCGAGGCTCGCGCGGGCATCGGCGATGAAGGAGTTGTCGGCCTGGCGGACGATCGACGGCGGCTCGTCGGAATCGTGCTCGTCGTCGATCTCGCCGACGATCTCCTCGACGATGTCCTCGATCGACACCAGCCCGTCGGTGCCGCCATATTCGTCGACCACCAGCGCCAGATGGATGCGCGAGGCCTGCATCTGCGCCAAGAGGTCGATCGCGCGCATCGATGGCGGAATGTAGAGCAGCTTGCGGATAATATGCGCCTCCGACAGCGGCAGCGCGAGATCGACCGCGCGCAGGTCGAGGCCGGCCGGGAACGGTTTCTTGCGCCGCGTCTTGGTGGTGTCGGTGACGCGCGCTCTTGCGGTCATGAAGGCGAGCAGGTCGCGGATATGCACCATGCCCTCGGGGTCGTCGAGGGTCTCGTTGTAGACGACGAGGCGCGAATGCGCGGCGCTCTCGAACAGGCTCATCAACTCGCCGAGCGGGATGTCGCGCTTGACCGCGACGATGTCGGCGCGGTGCACCATCACGTCGGCGATCCGCCGCTCGTTCAGCGACAGGATGTTGCGCAGCATGGTGCGCTCGATCGCCGAGAAGCCGACATCGTCGGGTGTCGAGGCGTCGAGCACCACCTGCAAATCGTCGCGCACTGAGCCCGGCTTCCAGCCGAACAGCGTGCGGATCGCCCGCATCAGCCAGCCGTCGGCGGTCGGCCGCTGCACCTCGCCCTCGTGCACCACGGCCGGCAAGTTGCGCACGTTGCGCGGATTGTCGTGGGTCGGTTCGGAATCCGGCATGTCAGTCCGTCCGCTCCCGATCCGCGTAGGGGTCGGGAATGCCGAGGTGGCTGAGAATCTCGCGCTCGAGACTCTCCATGTCCTCGGCATCGTCGTCGTTCTCGTGGTCGTAGCCGATCAGGTGCAGGAAGCCATGCACCGCAAGATGGCTCAAATGATGGTTGAACGGTTTCTGTTCGTCGTCGGCCTCCCGCCGCGTCGTCTCATAGGCGATCGCGATGTCGCCGAGCATCCGCGGGGCGTCGTCGGGGCCCAGATTGCCGGTGGGCTGCAGCGCCGGGAACGACAGCACGTTGGTCGGCTTGTCGATGCCGCGCCAATTGCTGTTCAGCGTGCGGATGCCGGCATCGTCCGTCAGCATGACCGCGAGTTCCGCGTCGCCGACATCGGCATCGGCGATCTCGGCCGCCGCCTCGATGGCGCGATAGATCACCGCCTCGGCATCGGGCTCGCCCTGCCAGCAATCGGCAGTGACGAGAACCTCGGTTGCGGGAAACACGGACACGGTCGTTCCAAAATCTGCGTTATGGCCGGAACCCGCTGTCCGCGGGCGCGCGGCCGAAGCTGATGGTTTCAAGGTTTGGCGGTTGCCGGCCGCTGCGGCAATCCCTCATAGGCGGCGACGATGCGCGCCACCAATTCGTGGCGAATGACGTCCTCGGCGGTGAACTGCACCTGGGCGATGCCCTCGACGCCGTTGAGCAGCTTCGTCGCCTCGGCAAGCCCGGAGGCCTGGCCGTGCGGCAGGTCGACCTGCGAGGGATCGCCGGTGACGATCATCCGGCTGTTCTCGCCAAGGCGCGTCAGGAACATCTTCATCTGCATCGATGTCGTGTTTTGCGCTTCGTCCAGGATGATGACGGCGTTGGTCAGCGTGCGGCCGCGCATGAAGGCGAGCGGCGCGATCTCTATCTCGCCGCCCTGCAGCGCGCGCTCGACGACGCGCGAGTCCATCAGGTCGTAGAGCGCGTCATAGATCGGGCGCAGATAGGGATCGACCTTCTCGCGCAGATCTCCCGGCAGGAAGCCGAGCCGCTCGCCGGCCTCGACCGCGGGACGCGACAGGATGATACGATCGACTTCCTTGCGCTCGAACAGCTGCGCGGCATAGGCGACCGCAAGCCAGGTCTTGCCGGTGCCGGCCGGGCCGACGCCGAACACCAGCTCGTGCCGCTTCAGCGCGCGGATATAGGAGTCCTGCGCGGCGGTGCGCGCGCGCACCGGCCGCTTGCGCAGGTTGATCGTCTCGAAGGTCGACTTGGCGGTCTTGTTGTCGAACTCGAACAGCGAGCCCTGCGCGATCACCGCGCGGATCGCGCCTTCGACTTCGCCCTGGTCGAGGTCATGGCCCTCGACCGCCTGCTCATAGAGTGTCTCGAGCACCCGCCGTGCCGCGTCGCAGCCGTCGCGCGAGCCTGCGATGGTGACGTGGTTGCCGCGGGAATCGACGACGACGCCGAGCCGTCGCTCGACCAGCGCGAGATTCTGTCCATAGGGGCCGACGAGGGCCGAAGCGGCGCGATTATCGTCGAAGTCGATGACGACCTGGGTCTCGGGTGGAACTTGCATGTCGCGGTCAGGTTTGCGGCTGGGAGCGAGCGAAGGCGAATCCGATGCGCTTTTGGGCAAGGATTTCAGGCTCCAATGATCATCTGCAAATTGCTGGACGGCGCGGACGCCGCGAGTTCGCCGATCAGGCTGTAGCGCTCGAGGCTGTCGATCCTGACCGGGAGGACCTGGCCGATGATGTCAGGCGACGCCATCACATGGGCGGGCTGCAGGTAGGCGGTGCGGCCGACGATCTGGCCTTCCTTGCGCGCGGTGCGCTCAAACAGCACGTCAACCGTTGTGCCGATCGCAACCCGATTGAAGGCCGATTGCTGGCTGTCGATCAGTTCCTGAAGCCGCCCCAAGCGCTCGTCCATCTCTGCCGCTGACACCGTCTCCCGCATCTCCGCCGCCGGCGTGCCTGGCCGGGGCGAATATTTGAACGAATACGCGGCAGCGTACCCGATTTGCGTGACAAGCGCGAGAGTGGCGCGAAATTCTTCCTCGGTTTCGCCGGGGAAGCCGACAATGAAATCTGATGAAAAAGCAATATCTTGCCGCGCAGCCCGGAAGCGGTCGATGACCCGGCGGTAATCATCGGCGGTATGTTTGCGGTTCATGGCTGCGAGAACCCGGTCGGCGCCGGACTGCACCGGCAGATGCACGAACGGCATCAGTTCGGGCAAATCGCGGTGGGCCGCGATCAGGCTGTCGTCGACGTCGCGGGGATGGCTCGTCGAGTAGCGCAGCCGCGCCACGCCGGGAATCTCGGCGAGCCGCTGTAGCAGCTTTCCGAGCGGCCAGACGCGGCCATCGGGACCGTCGCCGTGATAGGCGTTGACGTTCTGCCCGATCAACGTGATCTCGCGCACGCCGTTCTCGGTGAGCTTCGTGACGTCGTCGATGATCTTTGTGACCGGACGCGAGACTTCGGCGCCGCGCGTATACGGCACCACGCAGAAGGTGCAGAACTTGTCGCAGCCTTCCTGTACCGTGACGAAAGCCGAGATGCCGCGCGAGCGGATCGCGTCCGGCTTCGGCTGCGGCAGGAAGCCGAACTTGTCCTCGACCGGGAATTCGGTTTCCAGCGCGCGGCCGTTTTCCTTGGCGCGCTTCAGGAGCTGCGGCAGATGATGATAGCTCTGCGGCCCCACCACGATATCGACGGTCGGCGCGCGATGGATGATCTCCGCGCCCTCGGCCTGCGCGACGCAGCCGGCCACGGCGATCTTCATCTCGCGGCCCTGGCGCGCAGCCTCGTCCTTGGCGACCCTGAGCCGCCCGAGTTCGGAATAGACCTTCTCCGACGCCTTCTCGCGGATGTGGCAGGTGTTGAGGATCACCAGATCGGCGTCCTCCGCATTCGCGGTCTCGACAAAGCCTTCGCCGGCCAGCGTGTCCACCATGCGCTGCGCATCGTAGACGTTCATCTGGCAGCCATAGGACTTGATGTGCAGCTTGCGCGGCGTCGTCATGGAACCTGGATTTGCGGAATTGCAACGGCGCCATCAGGGCGCCGGGCTCAAATATAGCCTAAAGGGCCGAAAATCCAGCGTTTTGGGCCGTCATTTCCGGGCGCAACCGGAGAGAACGATCCCGGAATCTCGAGAATCCCCGGTACGCGATAGTGGCGATCAGCATTCAGGTCACGAAGGCCTTGGCTTGAACCTGGGCGATCAACCCGGACAATCGGCGCATATCGGCGAAGGTCACCGCCGCCCCCGCGGCGGACAGACCGGCGGCATGGTCCGCCGTGCAGTGGCTGCCGCCATAAAAACCCAGCACGGTCATGCCGGCGGCGCGGGCGCCGGTGACGCCGGGCACGCTGTCCTCGATCACGATGCAGCGCGCAGGATCCGCCCCCATCTGCGCGGCCGCGAACAGGAAGATGTCGGGGGCCGGCTTGCCGCGCTTGACCTGCACGGCGGAGAAAATATGCGGCGCGAGCTGATCGTAGAGCCCGGCGCAGGTGAGGCCGTGGCGGATCTTTTCCGGCGTGCCGCTCGAGGCCACGCATTTCGGCAAGTCCAGCGCCGCTATCGCGTCGCCGACATGGGCGATCGCGTTGAGGTCGTCGGCATAGAAGCTCAGCGTCGCGTGCTTGACCTCCGCCTCGAAATCATCGGGCAATTTGCGGCCGAGCTCGGTCTCGACGATCTGCCGCGCCTCGCGGTCGGATACGCCGAGGAAGCGCTTCAGCACGCCGTCCGGCGTGATCGGATAGCCGTGGCGCGTCAGCGTTTCAGCGTGTGCACGACAGGAGATCACCTCGCTGTCGACAAGCACGCCGTCGCAATCGAAGATGACGAGATCGAATCCCACTCGACTATGACTTGCTATCTTCGTCGAGCGGCACACAATAGAGCTCGAGGCGGTGATCGACCAGCTTGTAGCCGAGCTTGCGGGCGATCTCGGCCTGCAGCTTCTCGATCTCTTCCGAGGTGAACTCGATCACCTTGCCGTCGCGCAGATTGATCAGGTGGTCGTGATGGCTGTCGGGCATCTGCTCGTAGCGCGCGCGGCCCTCGCGGAAATCGTGGCGCTCGATGATGCCGGCGTCCTCGAACAGCTTCACGGTGCGGTACACCGTCGAGATCGAGATCTTGTCGTCGACCGCGACGCAGCGCCGGTACAGCTCCTCGACATCGGGATGGTCCATGGCTTCGGCCAGCACACGCGCGATCACGCGGCGCTGTTCGGTCATGCGCATGCCGGTCGCGGCGCAGCGCGCCTCGATGCCGGTATTCTTCTGCGCAGGCGGGATTTTCACCGTGGTCATGGGTCTTTGGGCCTTGGGCGGCAGAGCGGGGCTGTTCTGCCATCGCGCCGATGTTACGACAAGTCGCGCCGCATCAGAAGCGCGTTCAAATGTTCCCCGCCGGGCTGCTTGTAATAGCGCTCGCGGCGGCCGACGACGCCGAATCCGGCCCATTCGTACAACCGCCGCGCCGGCTGGTTGTTCTCTTCCACCTCTAGGAAGATGGTGCGGATGCCGCGGCCGGCAAGGTGGCCGAGATGGGTCATCAGCAGCTCGCGCGACAGGCCGCGGCCGCGCTGGCCGGCGTCGATTGCGATCGACAAGATTTCGGCTTCGTCCGCCGCCATGCGCGAGACCGCGAAGCCGATGACCTTGCGGCCCTGCCGCAGGCGATGCACCAGCGTGTTGCGTTCGGTCAGCATCGCCTCGAACTCGCCTTCGCCCCAGCCGCGGTGGAAAGACGCGCCATGCAATTGCGCAAGCCGCGCCGCATCGCGCAGGCTTGCGGGTTCGACCGCGGGCGTGCCGCCGCCCCACCATCGTGACATCCAGGCGATCATGGGCAGGTGGTCATGTCGATGGCTGCGCGCTGAGCGGAAGCTGGTCCTTCGGCGGCTTGGCGTCGGGCGCGCGCAGATAGAACGGCCGCGGCGGCGCGCTCCCCGGATCAACCGCTGCGCCGACCCAGGCGACCCAGGCAATATCGGGCGCGGCCTGGGGATTGACCTTGAACGGCGGCGTCGCATCGGCCGGCCAGCGTTCGGCGAGGATGTTGGCGGCGTTGCCGACCAGGTGTAGCGCGCCGTATTGCGCGGCCTCGAGCGCTTCCGCGATCGGCGCCACCTTCGGTTTGATCAGCGGGCTGCCGTCGCCGCTCACCACCTGGAAGTAGACGTGGTCGTGCCGCGCATCGATCGCGGACAGGATCGGGTGGTCGGCGTTCTCGGCGACGACGGGCGCGGCGTAGGCGGCGAGCGTCGTCAGTCCGACCACAGGCTTTTCCGCCGCCAGCGCGATGCCGCGCGCCGCGGAGAGGCCGACCCGCAGGCCAGTGAAACTGCCGGGGCCGGTGGTGACCGCGATGCGATCGAGCGCAGTGAAGGCGATGCCGCTCGCCTGCATCACGCGCGCGATCAGCGGCATCAGCGCCTCGGCGTGGCCGCGCTGCATCGCTTGTGTCTCGATGGCCACGGTCTTGCCTGCAGCGGTGTCGAGCACGGCCGCGGAGCAGGCGTCGAGCGCGGTATCGATGGCGAGGATGATCATGCGAGGGCGAATGGCGAATAGAGAATGGCGAATAGGGAGTTAGAGGAGAACGCTATTCGCCAATCGCCACTCGCCATTCGCCGCTCCATCACATCGGCCGGACTTCCTGCACATCGGGCACAAAGTGCCGCAGCAGGTTCTGAATGCCATGCTGCAGCGTGGCGGTCGATGACGGGCAGCCCGAGCAGGCGCCCCTCATGTTGAGATAGACGATGCCGTCCTTGAAGCCGCGGAAAGTGATGTCGCCGCCGTCATTGGCGACCGCAGGACGCACGCGTGTCTCGATCAAATCCTTGATCTGCGCGACAGTTTCGGCGTCTTCCTCGCGGAAGAACTCGCCTTCCTCATCGCGCGCGTCATCGCTGCCGGCGGTGCCGTCGGCGAGCAGCGGCGCACCGGACATGTAGTGCTCCATGATGGCGCCGAGGATCGCGGGCTTGAGGTGCTGCCAGTCGCCGTCAGCTTTGGTCACGGTGACGAAGTCGGAGCCATAGAACACGCCGGTGATGCCCGGCACGGCGAACAGCCGTTCGGCGAGCGGCGAGCGTGCGGCGGACTCCGCACTCGAGAATTCCATGGTGCCGCTGTCGAGCACGACGCGGCCCGGAATGAATTTCAGGGTGGCGGGGTTGGGCGTGGCTTCGGTCTGAATGAACATCTTACTGTCTCCGGCGTCGCCGGTTCAAGGCCGGCGCGTTGGGTCCTTTATAGCGTTTTCGAGCGGCGGGGATACCCGGTTCCCGCCGGGAAAACGCGTCAACTCAAGGAGTCAAATGGCGATAAAAGCGCCGCGGATCAAGCCGCTAGGCTGCGGTTCCAGGACCGCATCGATGCGTTAGGACAGGGCGTCGATTTCCGCGTCCTTCAGGCTGCCCGGCACGATTGTGACCGGAATCGGGAACGCGCCCATGGTCTTGGCCATGGTGGTGATAATCGGCCCCGGCCCCTCGGGGCCCGGATTGGCCGCCAGCACCAGCATGGCAATGTCGACGTCCTTTTCAATCACGTCGAGGATCTGCTCGGTCGGGTCGCCCTCGCGAATCACCCGTTCCGGCGTAATCGCGGCGATGCCGTTGGCGCGCCCGGCGGCGCGGTCGAGCGCCTCATTGGCGGCTTCCTCGGCCTCGGCGCGCATGATGTCGGCGACACCGAGCCATTGCTGATTCTGGTCCTCGGTCTCGATCACCCGCAGCATCACCACGCCGCCGCCGACCCGAATGGCCCAGCGGCTCGCGTAATAGACCGCGCGGTCCCATTCCGCGGTGTCGTCAACGATGACAAGGCATTTCGGCTGGTGACCCGTCTCGTAGCTGCGTCGCTGGGCGGTCATGCATGTCCCGGTGCTGAACCTACGAGCATGATCCAGCCCCGGAGGGCCGCGCCGGCGCAAAGGGCTGGCGGTTTTCCGAACACATCATGCTCAAACAGGCAGCATGCTGCCACAGTCCCTCTTCGTTTGGGAGAGGGAGCTAGAGCATGATCCGGAAAAGTGTGGAGCGGTTTTCCGACGAGATCATGCTCAAAAAGGTTGGACCGGGATGACGAAGCAGCGTCATCCCGGTCCAAGGTTCCTGTTTCCAACCATGTCAGCGCTGGCGGATGAAGCCGACGATATCCTTGGTGGTGCGCATGGTTTCATCGGCGATCACGCGCGCGCGATTGGCGCCGTCGGCCAGGATCCGGTCGACATGGCCGGGATCGGCGACCAGCCGCTTCATCTCGGAGGCGATCGGCGCCAATTTTGTCACGCAGAGCTCGACCAGAGCGTTCTTGAAGCTGGAGAACTGGCCGCCACCGAAATCCCTCAGCACGTCCTGCTTGCTGATGCCGGCGAGCGCCGCGTAGATGCCGACGAGGTTGTCGGCCTCGGGGCGCGGCTCCAGCCCCTTCTCCTCCGACGGCAGCGGCTCGGGATCGGTCTTCGCCTTGCGGATCTTCTGCGCGATGGTGTCGGCGTCGTCGGTCAGGTTGATGCGCGAATTGTCCGACGCATCCGACTTCGACATCTTCTTGGTGCCGTCGCGCAGGCTCATCACCCGGGTCGCCGGTCCGGTGATCAGCGGCTCCGGCTGCGGGAAGTACAGGCCGTCGGCAAAGCCCTGGGCCTGGATGGAATCGCCAAAATCGTTGTTAAACTTCTGCGCGATATCGCGGGACAGCTCCAGATGCTGCTTCTGGTCCTCGCCGACCGGCACGTGGGTAGCACGATACAACAGGATGTCGGCCGCCATCAGCACCGGGTAGTCGTAAAGACCGACCGAGGCATTCTCGCGGTCCTTGCCGGCCTTCTCCTTGAACTGGGTCATGCGGCTGAGCCAGCCGACGCGCGCGACGCAGTTGAAGATCCAGGTCAGCTCGGCGTGGCCCGCGACCTGGCTCTGGTTGAAGACGATGTGCTTGTTCGGATCGATGCCCGAGGCGATGAAGGCCGCGGTGACCTCGCGGGTGTTGCGGGCGAGCTCGGCCGGCCCGCCCCAGACGTCGACGCCTTGTGTGATCGCGTGCATGTCGACGACGCAATAGATGCAGTTGTGGGTCTGCTGCATCTTCACGAAGTTGACGATGGCGCCGAGATAGTTGCCGAGGTGCAGATTGCCCGTCGGCTGGACGCCTGAGAAAACCCGTTCAACGAACGCCATGGTGTTGGATTCCCGGAAAATGGCCGCTTTTGCGGCGTCGTTTGCCATTTAAGGCCCGTGTACGCAAGTCAGCCGAGACGCTTTTGCCTGACGGCATTAACCGCCTCGCGCCAGCCGGTCACCCCGAAAAGCTGCAAAAACAGCCCGTAGCTCGCGATGCCGGCCGCAATCAGTAGCAGGAGCGAGGCCGCCTGCACGAAACCGTGTGCGCCGGCCGTCGGCTGGGTGGTTTCAGCAAGCCACAGCGCCGCGCCCATCGCCAGCGCCGCGGCGAGGATGCGCGGCAGCCGGCGGCGGGCTGCGGCATCGATCGCAAAGCCGAAGGTCGCCGCGCCCTTGCGGATCAACGACAGCGCGTTGCTCCAGGCGCCGAGTGCAATCGCGGCGGCGATCCCGTTGGCGCCGAATAAATGGCCGAGCAGGATCGCGGTCACGATCGTGACCGCGATGGCCTTGAGCGTTGCGAGCAGCGGCGTGACCGTATCCTCGCGCGCGAAGAACGCCGGCGACAGCGCCTTCACCAGCACCTGCGCCGGCAAAGCGAGCGTCAGCCAGGTCAGCGCCTGCGCGGTCGCTGCGGTATCGGTCGCGGTGAATGCGCCATGCTCGAACAAGAGGCGCGCGATCGGTTCGCTCAGCACGATCAGGCCGAATGTCGCCGGCAGCGCCAGCCCGACCGCGAGCTCGAGCCCGCGCGATTCCGCATGCGCGATCGCTGTGTGGTCGCCCGCGCGCACCGCGCGCGTCATCTCGGGGATCAGCACGGTGCCCATCGCGACGCCGACGATGCCGAGAGGCAGCTCGAGCAGGCGGTTGGCGAAATAAAGCCAAGACACCGCCGACGGGGAGTGTGACGCGATCACCGCGCCCGCAACAACAAGCCATTGCGGCGCGCTGCTCGCGACCATGCCGGGGATCGCGCGACCGAAAAAGCGGCGCATCTCGCCGTCGAAGGACACGCGGAGCGGCGCGGCCGCCTTGCCGCTGCTCAAGCCCAGCATCGAAAGCTGCAGGAAGCCGGCGACGCCAATCGTTGCGGCCATGACCAGCGCGGCCTCGAGGGGATCCTGCCGCCGCACCAGCAACACGGCCATGATCGCGATCAGCGCGATGTTGAACAAAAGCGGCGAGAACGCCGTCAGCGCGAAACGGCCCTGCGCGTTCAGTAGCGCCATCAGCACCGTGACCGGGCCGGCGAAGGCGAGATAGGGCAGCATCAGCCGTGCATCGTCGACGGCGAATTGCAGCGCGTCGCGGCCGACGAAGCCCGGCGCGATCGCCGTGATGACGAGCGGCATCAGGATGCCGAGCAGCAGCGCCGCCGCGACGACCGCGGCGCCGACTGTGCAGAGCACGCGGCCGGCAAACGCGCGGGCCGCCGCCGCGCCGTCGGTGTCGCGCACCTTGAGCCACGCCGGCACCAGGGCGGCGTTCAGCCCGCCTTCCGCGAGCAGGCGCCGCACCACGTTGACAAGTTGGAACGCCGCCAGGAAGGCATCCGCCACCGGGCCCGCGCCAAGCAGCGCCGCGATCACGGAATCGCGGACGAAGCCGAGCAGCCGGGAGGCCAGCGTTCCCGAGGAGACCGTGAGGAAGGAGCGGATCATCGCGCCTCTATAGCAGCCACGCGCCCTGCTGCCAGCTGTACTCTCCTAGACCCGTCATCCCTCAGGTGCGAGCGGAGCGAGCCTCGAAGGATGCACGGCCACCAGCCGGGCCGTGCATCCTTCGCGACGCGCTACGCGCTCCGGGATGACGGGGTTGGCAGATCGCAGTCTTGACGAATTTTGGAACGAACACCGCCGCTTGCTGCCACGAGGTGGATCGTGATAGGCCGCAGCCTTTCGTGGATAGCCGTAACAGGGCAGGTCAATGGCTGACGCAAAATATGACGTTCTCGGGATCGGCAATGCGATCTTCGACGTGCTGGTCCAGACCGATGAGGCCTTTCTCGGCCGTCACGGCATGGCCAAGGGCAGCATGTCGCTGATCGACGAAGCCCGCGCCACCGCGATCTATCGCGACATGGGGCCGGCGACCGAGATGTCGGGCGGCTCGGCCGCGAACACCATAGTCGGCATCGGCAATCTCGGCGCACGCGCCGCCTATGTCGGCAAGGTCAAGGACGACCAGATCGGCCGGCTCTACACCCACGACATCCGCGCCGCCGGCGTGACGTTCGACACCAAACCGGCCGCCGATGGCCCCGCCACCGGCTGCTCCTACATCCTGGTGACGCCGGACGGCGAGCGCACCATGAACACCTATCTCGGCGCCGCGCAGGATCTGACCCCCGACGATATCGATCCCGCTCAGATCGCAGCCGCCGGCATCATCTATCTCGAGGGCTATCTGTGGGATCCGAAGAACGCCAAGGATGCCTTCGTCAAGGCGGCGACCATCGCGCATGGCGCGGGCCGCCAGGTCGCGCTGACGCTGTCGGATGCGTTCTGCGTCGATCGCTACCGCGACGAGTTCCTTGATCTGATGCGCAAGGGCACCGTCGACCTGGTGTTCGCCAACGAGGCCGAGCTGCATTCGCTCTACCAGACCGCGGATTTTGACACCGCGCTGAAGCAGTATCAGAACGACACCAGGCTCGGTGTCGTGACCCGCAGCGAGAAGGGCTGCGTCGTGGTGTCGAAGGATGGTGTCACCGCCGTGCCGGCGTTCCCGATCGACAGGCTCGTCGACACCACCGGCGCCGGCGATCTGTTCGCGGCCGGCTTCCTGTTCGGCCTGGTGCGCAACGCCGGCTATGATGCCGCCGGCCGTCTCGGCGCGCTCGCCGCAGCCGAAGTGATCCAGCACATCGGCGCCCGGCCACAAGTGTCGTTGAAGGAGCTGGCGCAGCAGAACGGGTTGCCGGTTTAACGCAGGAGCTCTTCGTCCGTCATGGCCGGGCTTGACCCGGCCATCCACGTCTTGCACGCGGATGGACCGAAGACGTGGATGTCCGGGACAAGCCCGGGCATGACGATGCCGAGACAGCGGGGCCGACCTCACGCCGTCTTCGCCGCCTTCAGCCCGAGTCGGGCCTCGACCGCGTCGCGCATCACGAATTTCTGGATCTTGCCGGTCACGGTCATCGGGAATTCCTCGACGAATTCGACATAGCGAGGGATCTTGTTGTGCGCGATCTGGCCCTGGCAGAACGCGCGGACCTCGTCCACCGTCAACGTCTCACCCTGGCGAATCCTGATCCAGGCGCACAACTCCTCGCCATAGCGATCATCCGCCACGCCGAAGATCTGCACGTCCTGGATTTTCGGGTGGCGGTAGAGGAATTCCTCGATCTCCCTGGGATAAAGATTCTCGCCGCCTCTGATGACCATGTCCTTGATGCGGCCGACGATGTTGCAATAGCCCTCGTCGTCGATCACGGCGAGGTCGCCGGTGTGCATCCAGCCATTGGCATCGAGCACGTCCGATGTCTTCTCCTTTTCGTCCCAATAGCCGAGCATGATGCTGTAGCCGCGGGTGCAGAGCTCGCCGCGTTCGCCGCGTGGCACCACCTTGCCGTCGAGGTCGACGACCTTGACCTCGACATGCGGATGGATGCGCCCGACGGTGGAGACGCGCCGCTCCAAGGGATCGTCGGTCGCGCTCTGGAAGCTCACCGGGCTCGTCTCGGTCATGCCGTAGGCGATCGTGACCTCGCGCATGTTCATCTCGGTGTTGACGCGCTTCATCACCTCGATCGGGCAGGGCGCGCCTGCCATGATGCCGGTGCGCAGTGCCGTCAGGTCGAAGCGCGAAAACTCCGGACGATCGAGCTCGGCGATGAACATGGTGGGCACGCCGTACAGCGTCGTGCATTTCTCCTGCGCGGCCGTCGTCAGCGTCGCCAGCGGATCAAAGCCTTCGCCGGGATAGACCATGGTGGCGCCGAGCGTGACGGAAGCGAGGTTGCCCATCACCATGCCGAAGCAGTGATAGAGCGGCACCGGGATGCAGATGCGGTCCTGCTCGGTCAGCCGCATCGCGCGGCCGACGAAGTAGCCGTTGTTGAGGATGTTGTGATGGGTCAGCGTCACGCCCTTGGGCGAGCCGGTGGTGCCGCTGGTGAACTGGATGTTGACGGGATCGTCGAACTGCAAGCTCGCGCTGAGCGCAGCAAGCTGCTCGCGATGCCGCGCGGTCGCCATGCCCGCGACATCGTCGAAGGCAATGGTGCCGGGCGCGGCCGGCCCGCCGATCTGGATCACCGCGCGCAATTGCGGCAGTCGTGCCGATTGCAAGCGGCCGGGCTCAGCGCTCGCGAGCTCCGGCAGCAGCGTGTTCAGCATCTCCATATAGGCCGAGGTCTTGAACGCGGTCGCGGTCACGATCGCGGCGCAGCCGACCTTGCCGAGCGCGAATTCGAGCTCGCTCAAGCGATAGGCCGGATTGATGGTGACCAGGATGAGCCCCGCTTTCGCGGCGGCGAACTGCGTCAGCGTCCATTCGGGGCGGTTCAGCGACCAGATGCCGATCCGCTCGCCACGCTCGAGCCCAAGCGCGAGGAAGCCGGCCGCCAGCGCCTCGGCGCGCTCGGCGAATTCGTTCCAGGTCCAGCGCACATTGTGGCTCGGCGAGACCAGCGCCTCGCGGTCGCCCCAGCGCTCGCGCGCGCGGTCGAGGCTGCGGCCGATGGTTTCACCAAGCAGCGGCGTATCGGATGTGCCGCAGACATAACTCTCCGCCCTGTGTGCCAAGACTGTCCTCCCTCTCGATCGTGCTTTTGTTTTTGCGCGATCTTAGCCGTTCGGCGTCGGCAGAACAGGCCCCACCTATGGCGGGTCCTTCGGGAAAATCCCTCCCCGCGAGGGGAGGGCCAGCGGCTCTGGAGCCGACGGTTCACATCGTCATGGCCGGGCTTGTCCCGGCCATCCATGTCTTTCTTCACATGGAAACCACAGACGTGGATGCCCGGGACATCTGCGCGAAGACGCGCTTCGCGCTTTTGCCCGGGCATGACGAGTTTGTGGACGTGGAACTTAAGCAGCCCTCTGTCCGCTGCCGGCATCGAGCCCGGCATAGACGCCGCGTTCGAAGCCTGCAAAAGTTTCCAGGCAGAGTCTGTCCGCGAACGGCAGCACCTGCATCAGGATCACGCCGCAGACGTCGCGCGACGGATCGATCCAGAAATAGGTGTTGGCAAGGCCCGCCCAGGCGAGGCTGCCGGCGCTGCGGCCCTCCGGCGTCTTGGCGGTGTTGATGAGGAAGCTCAGGCCCCACTTCTTCACCATGTCGGGATAGAGGTCGACGTCGTTGGTGTAGATCGGCGCCGCCGATGTCATCTTGCCGACGGTGAGATCGCCGATATGGTTCTGCCCCATCATCGTAACCGTCTCGGCCTTCAGCACCTGGTTGCCGTTGCCTTTGCCCTTGTTGAGGATCATCTGGCAGAACTTGATGTAGTCGCCGGCGGTGGAATAGAGCCCGCCGCCGCCCATGTGGAATTCAGGATTCTGCTCGAGCTCGAACGGGATCGATGAAAGCGTGCCGTCCTCGCCGCGCATGTGCATGCCGACCAGGCGCTTGCGCATGTTGTCCGAGATCTTGAAGGCGGTGTCGCTCATGCCGAGCGGCGCGAAGATGTGGTCGCGCAGATAGGCGTCGAGCTTCTTGCCGCTCACCCCTTCCACCGCCTTGCCGACGAAGTCGATATTGGTGCCGTATTCCCAGCGCGTGCCGGGATCGCTCGCGATCGGCGTCTTCAGCGCGGCGTTCTGGCAGGTGGTGATGCTGGGCAGGCCGGTCTTCTGCAGATAGGCCGCCATATCGCCGTTCCACAGGTCGTAGCAGAAGCCGGCGGTGTGGGTCATGAGCTGGCGCAGCGTGATCGGCTTCTTCGCCGGCCGCAGCTTCGGCTCGCCCTTGGCGTCGAAGCCTTCCAGCACCTTCGGCGTGGCGAGGTCCGGCAGCACCTTTCCGATCGGCTCATCGAGCGACAGCTTGCCCTGTTCGACGAGCTGCATCGCGCCGGCGGATGTCACCGCCTTGGTCATCGAGGCGATCCAGAACACGCTGTCAGCGGTCATGGCATCGTCCTTCGACAGGTCGCGCTTGCCGAACGCGCCCTGATAGATCACGTCCTTGCCGGTCGCCGCCACGGCGACAACGCCGGGAACTTCCTTTGCCTCGCTCTTCTGACGCAGAAGCTGATCGATCTGAGCCTTGCTTTGCATGGGGGTCGCCTCCGTTGGATTATTGTTCTGGAGTGCACCGATCATCCTCCCGCCCGCTGTGTCCCGCAAGGACAGCGCGCCGGCGCTGATGTCGCGATCCCGTGATGACAGCGCCGTGAACGGCCTTGCGCGCGCGGCACATGCAACCGATCTATGACACACGTGCAGATTTTGCGGTGGGCGGGGTCCAATCCTCGGTGACCGGCTCTGCAGTAAGGCGTTCAGATTCCAGCATGAATGGCGCTGCTGGACTGGACGATTTGATGAAACATGCTGTCACTTTTGATGCAGTGGCCTCTTTGATGTAGTGACCTGGCGGGGACTTAAGCCGATGATTTCGACCTGGAGTGAGTGGAAGCGGTATCCGCGCGATCAGTCCAGGCCTGTATGAAGTCCGCTACGCCGGTACCGGCGCGCTGCACTCCTTCGAGGCTGTCGACAATGTCGCGCAGGCGCTGGCGTTGGTGCAGACCAGCTCGAAATCCTGGTTCGGCCGCCGCGAGACCTATATGAGCGGCGCGGCCTGACGGGCAAAATAACCGGAGCAGGGCCGCGTTTGCGGGCAAGCAGCACCGCGTTCGCAGACAATGCATTGCTTCGCGTTTCGGACTATATAGGCCGGCGAATACCGCAAAATTCCGAGGAGTAACGCCATGACCCCGCCCGTTGCCGCACGCGCTTCGCAACCCTCAGCATCCCTCCACGACCGCCTGAAGGACCCGTCGCTGCTGCGCGACCGCTGCTTTATCGACGGCGCCTGGGTCGGCACGCCGGAATTCGCCGTCAACAATCCGGCCACCGGCGTGGAGCTGATCAAGATCCCGCAGCTGAACGCTGCGGACGCGACCAAAGCCGTCGAAGCCGCCGAGCGCGCGTTCCCGGCCTGGGCCAAGCTGACCGCCAAGCAGCGCTCCAACATCTTGCGCAAATGGTTCGACCTGATCGTGGCCAATCGCGAGGACCTCGCGCTGATCCTGACCTCGGAGCAAGGCAAGCCGCTCGCGGAAGCCCTTGGCGAGGTCGACATAGGCGCGGCCTATGTCGAGTTCTTCGCCGAAGAGGCGCGCCGCGTCTATGGCGAGACCATTCCGACCCAGCGGCCGGATGCCCGTTTGCTGGCGATCAAGCAGCCGGTCGGCGTTTGCGGCGCCATCACGCCGTGGAACTTCCCGAACTCGATGATCACGCGCAAGGTGTCGCCGGCGCTGGCGGCCGGCTGCACGGTCGTGCTGAAGCCCGCCAACGAGACGCCGCTGTCCGCGCTCGCGCTCGCCGCGCTCGCTGAGAAGGCCGGCGTGCCGAAGGGCGTGTTCAACATCATTACCGGTGATGCGCCGCCGATCGGCAAGGTCTTGTGCGAGCATCCGGCGGTGCGCTTCGTCGGCTTCACCGGCTCGACCGAGGTCGGCAAGATCCTCTACCGCCAGTCGGCGGTCGGCGTGAAGAAGCTGGGCCTGGAACTCGGCGGCAACGCGCCCTTCGTGGTGTTCGACGATGCCGATATCGACGCCGCCGTCGAGGGCGCGATCGTCTCGAAGTACCGCAACATGGGCCAGACCTGCGTCTGCGCCAACCGCCTCTACGCCCAGGACAAGATCTACGACGAGTTCGTGCAGAAGCTTTCCAAGAAGGTCGCGGCGATGAAGATCGGTGACGGCACAGAAGCCGGCGTGGTGCAGGGGCCGCTGATCAACATGGAATCGGTCGAGAAGATCGAGCGGCACATTGCCGATGCGGTGAAGGGCGGCGCCAAGGTCGTCACTGGCGGCAAGCGCTCGTCGCTCGGCCGCACCTTCTTCGAGCCGACCGTGCTGTCGGATGTGCGGCCGGACGCGCTGGTGTCGCAGGAGGAGACCTTCGGACCGCTGGCTCCGGTGATCCGCTTCAAGGACGAAGCCGACGTGATCGCGATGTGCAACAACTCGCCGTTCGGACTCGCCTCCTACTTCTTCTCCCGCGATCTCGGCCGCGTCTGGCGCGTTGCTGAAGCGCTGGAATCCGGCATGGTCGGCGTCAACACCGGCCTGATCACGACCGAGGTGGCGCCGTTCGGCGGCGTCAAGGAGAGCGGCTTGGGGCGCGAAGGCTCGCACTACGGCATGGAAGAATATGTCGAGATCAAATACGTGATGATGGCGGGCGTTTAGCGCAGGCGCCGCCGCGCTACTTGCACCGACCTCTTCCTCGCGGGAGAGGTCGGACTCACGACCCGGCGAATGGGCACGGCGGTCCTCAATTGCTCTGTCGGGCAGCCTGGCGATTGCCGGGTTACTTGGCACATGGCCGGGCCAGCCCTGTTGTCGCCGGCGTCACAGACTTCGTCCTAGTTCCGCGAAAGCGGCGAGGAGGGCACCGGATCGGCCCGACGCATGCCTTCCACGAGCGCGGCAACGATGGGATCGAGCTGCTTGCGCGTTGGATGATTCCCGAGCCGGCGCAGATTGAAATCGAGGTGTTCCCTCTGGAACATCGAAAACAGCGTAATTCCGGCGGGATTGGTTGCGAATGCGTAGTCCGCAAGAAAAGCCGTGGCAATCTCGGTAAGATTGCCACGGTACCCATAATCATGCAGGGCGCTTGCAATCTGTTGCTGCGCATTCAAGTGCGCGACGAGCTGATCGAGGCACGAAAACGTCCCGTGAGTTACGAACGTTCTGGAAGGGGTGGCGCGTTCTCTTAGAGAGTCCACGTTCGGCTCGAACGGGGTATTGGCGACCTGGACAAGCCGATAGGGCAACGATTCATCGAGACCTCGCATTCCAGCCTCGAGATCGCCTGCAATCGACACCGCGCGGGCCTTTCCATCCCGGACCAGGCGCTCCAGCGCCAGGATGATATCTTCGCGAACCGCTTCCTCGACGGCAGGCCGATGCAGTGCAAGAACATCGATATAGTCCGTGCGAAGGCGTTGCAGACTCTCCTCGACGCTCGTCGTGATCAATTCCGCCGACAGCGGCACTTTGGACGGGGCTTGCCGAACTTTCGAGGCGTGTTTCCGCAGGACCGGAACAGTCGCGATCACGCTCTGCGATAGCGGCTTCAGCATCCGCATGACGATGAGTGGGGGTGCGGGACGCATGCCGACCTTTGTGCAGACGAAGACGCGGTCGCGCTTGCCGGAGGCAAATTCGCCCCAGATCGATTCGGCCATGCCGTCGCCATACGAAGGCGCGACGTCATACCAGGTGACTCCAGCATCATATGCACGCCCGAGCGCCGCCAGCCCTTTCCGAGGACCAACACGGGATCCGAGCGAGGCGCAGCCAAAGCCGATGCGCGATACGTTTATTCCGAGAGCTTTGACGCAGGCTTGCTTCATTGCAGATGTTCGCTTTCCGGTTCTCGAAATCATCGCGCGCGAGGACACCTGCGGTATCTTGATTCTGTTCGACGATGCCCGATCGTTGGCTGCACCGCGGAAACAGCTTCCAGTCTGCGCTGGATCAGTCTGCCTGCTTGTCGGGAGCAGCTGGACGCTGCAGTGATGAGGCGATATGTATTATTGGTTGTGCTTGCTACCTGCCACGATCCTAGCAAGATCAGCGTTGTGCTGGCGGTCTCAATTAAGTGGTACCCAATCCGGATTTACCCAATAAGCGCGCCGTTGTTCTCGTTGGGAAAATCGCGATTCCAGGCGCCGGTGACGTTCAGCTTATGGGCATGGGCCCATGGCTGCTTCCTCAGCTCATCGAGCAGCCTGTCGCGGATCGTCGCGTCCGCCCGGCCTCTCAGACGCCCTTGTCGTTCGGGTTGGCAACCGCGTCCTTCAGCGGTGCCGTCATCGGGAAATTCAGGTTCACGTTCCGCGGCGGAATCGGGTTCATGAACCATTTCGCGTAGAGTTCCGCGAACTGGCTGCCCTTCATCAGGCCGTCGAGCGTCCGGTCGATCAGCGCCTTGAACTCCGGATCGCCCTTGCGGATGATCAACCCGTAGGGCTCGGTGCGGAGACTGTCGTCGATGATGCGCCAGTTGGCCGGATCGGCGCTGTTGGCGATCAGTCCGGCGAGCAGGATGTCATCCATGACGAACGCGTCGCTGCGGCCCGTCGTCATCGCGAGGAACGATGCGGCGTGATCCGGCGTCAGGATGTTCCTGGTCTGGAAATTCCTTTCCTTGGCCCGCGCTGCGAGCAGCGCAATCGAGGTTGAGCCAGAGGTCAGCGAGACCGGCCGGTCGTTCAAATCCTCGAAGCTCTTGATCGGCGCGTCCTTCTTCACCACCGCGCGAATGCTCGAGACGAAGATCGTGTTGCTGAACGCCACGACCTTCTGCCGCTCCAGCGTGTTGGTGGCGGGGCCGCAGACGATGTCGATGGTCCCGTTCTCGATCAGCGGGATCTGCGTAGAGAGCTGGATCGGCTGCAGCCTCGTCTCGAGCGACGGCAGTTTGAGCTCGCGCTTCACCGCCTCGACGATCCGCGCGCAGAGGTCCATCGCGAACCCCACCGGCTTCTGCTGGTCATCGAGATAGGAGAACGGCACCGAGACGTCGCGGTGCCCGAGCCGGATCTCGCCGGTGTCCTTGATCTTGGCGAGCGTGCCGCCGGGCGACTGCGCCTGTACCGCCGCGGACACCATGGCTGCAAGAAAGGCCAGGCAAATCAGTTGCTTGGCGGCTTGAATCATCGCGCACTCCCGAACGCTGGTAGGAATTGGATACGATTGAGTTAGATTTTATACATACTATTGCATAATGGACAAACCGATTTTATACAATCTCCTGCGCGATCCGATGTCGCGACCCGCGTCACGCAGCGAGAGGGAAGCCGGATGGGACCAGGATCCGCCGCAAGCAATCGAGGCTCAGGTACGCACGGCTCTGCCCCGGACGCCGTGCGCGAGGCGCTGCGGCGCGCGATCAGCGCGGGCGAGCTCGTGCCCGGACTGCAGCTGCGGCAGGACGAGCTCGCCGAGCGGTTCGGGACTAGCCGCATTCCCGTGCGGGAGGCGCTGCGGCAGCTCGAGGCTGAAGGCTTCGTCACCATCCTGCCCAACCGCGGCGCCGTGGTCTCGGACCTCTCGATCGACGAGGTGATCGAGCTGCTCGAGATCCGCATCGCGCTCGAATGTCATGCGTTGCGGCTGGCGATCCCCGCCATGGGCGAGGTCGATCTCGACGAGGCGACGAAAATCCTCCGTGCCTACGACGCGGAGCCCGATCCGGCGAAATGGGGCGCGTTCAACTGGAAATTCCACGCCACGCTCTACGCGCCGTGCAATCGCCCGCGACTGCTTGCGATGATCGAAGCGAATTATGGCCATGTGAGCCGTTTCACGCGGGCGCTGGTGTCGCAAGCGACCGGCAAGGAGCGGCCGCAACGCGAGCATTACCGGCTGCTCGAACTGTGCCGCGAGGGCGAGGTCAAGAAGGCCGTCCGCCTGCTGCGCGAGCACATCGAAGAGACGCAGAAGACGCTGCGATCGGCGCGGCGTCAGGCGTTGCGGGATGCGAACCCGCAAGGCTCCGTCTGATCGTCGATTCGAGAATTGAACCATCGCAGGCCCCGCAGCGGGCCGCAGGAGAGTGCGCGTGAAGGCCAATGACGTTGAAATCCTGGTGATCGGTGCCGGCATCGTCGGCATCGCCACGGCGTATTATCTCGCCGTCGAACACAAGCGCGCGCGCCTTCTGATTGTCGACGAGGGCCAGCCGATGGCGCTGACCTCGGCGCAGTCAGGCGAGAATTACCGTAACTGGTGGCCGCACCCGACGATGGCCGATTTCACCAACCACTCTACCGATCTGATGGAAGCGATCGCGCGGGCGACCGACAATCGCATCCACATGACGCGGCGCGGCTACTTCCTCGCGACGCGCGAGGAGAGGCCGGACGCGTTGTTGCAGCAATTGTTCGAGGGCTATGGCGAATCCGCGTCGAGACTGATCCGCATCCATGAAGGCGCCGGCAATGGCTACGTGCCGCCGCTGTCAGCGGATTGGCAAATCGCGCCCGATGGCGTCGACGTGCTGCAGGGGCGCGATCTCATCCAGAAATACTATCCGACGTTCGATCGCGAGGTCGCCACCGGCCTGCATATCCGCAGGGCGGGCGACATCTCAGGCCAGCAGCTCGGCCAGTACATGCTGGAGACCATGCGGCTGTCAGGCGCGCAGTTCCAACAGGCCAGGGTGCTCGGCATCGCGAAAGCCGACCGCTTTGTCGTCGATGTGCTGGCGGACGTCGCGCGCCAGACCATCAAGGCCGACATCATCGTCAATGCGGCGGGACCCTTCGCGGCGCATGTGGCGGCGATGCACGGCGAACAGCTGCCGATCTTCAACGTGCTGCAGCAGAAGATCGCCTTTGCCGATCGCCACCGCGCCGTCGATCGGCGGATGCCGTTCGCGATCGATCTCGACGGCCAGACGCTGGCCTGGTCGGCGGACGAACGTGATGCACTCGCGGCCGCTCCCGAATTCTCCGCTTTGTTGGCACCGATGCCCGGCAGCATCCATTGCCGGCCGGATGGCGGCGATCACGGCGAGTGGATCAAGCTCGGCTGGGCCTTCAACGCCACGCCGAGCGATCCGGTGCGCGAGCCTGAGCTCAATCCCTATTTCCCCGAAGTCGTGCTGCGCGCGGCGAGCCGGCTGCAGCCCGCGCTCGCGCAATATCTGGGCGCATTGCCGCGCGATCGCGTGCATTACGGCGGCTACTATCCGATGACGCGGGAGAACTGGCCGCTGATCGGCGCCGCGGCAACGCCAGGCGTCTTCCTGGCGGCCGCCCTCTCGGGATACGGCACCATGGGCGCCTGCGCCGCCGGTGATCTCTGCGCGCGCGCCGTCGTCGGCGCGCCCGTCCCGTCGTTCGCGCGCAGCCTGTCGCTCGCGCGCTATCACGACAAGGCGTTGATGGACCAGCTCGAAGCGACCGCCAGCCGCGGCCTGCTGTAGCCAACGCGGAGGCGATCGTCAGCCGTTTCCGCCCTCGCCGCCGAATGCGCCGTGGCGGCCGACGCCGGACGCAAACCGCGTCGCGCCGGATAGCGTCTCGCCCGAGGCGATCACCTCGAGCCCGCCGCGCATCTCATTCTTGATCGCCTCTTCCTCCTCGAGGTCCCATTGTCGCAGCGCCGACAGGCGGTCGGCGCGCATGCAGTTCTGCGGGAAGCGCGCGATGTCCTTGGCGAGCGCGATCGCGTGCGCGCGGGCCTCGCCCTTCTGTACCAGCCGGTTCGCAAGCCCCATGCGGTGGGCCTCCGGCCCGCCGACCGGGCGTCCGGTCAGGATCAAATCGATCGCCTGCGAATGTCCGATCAGCCGCGGCAGGCGGATGGTGCCGAGATCGATCAGCGGCACGCCGAAGCGGCGGCAGAAGATGCCGAAGGTCGCGTCCTCGGCGACGACGCGCATGTCGGCCCACAGCGCGAGCTCCATGCCGCCGGCGACCGCAAAGCCCTCGACCGCCGCGATCACCGGCTTTGACAGCCTGAGCCGGCTCGGCCCCATCGGCGCGATGGAATCATGTCCGCCGATCTCGCGCTTCTTGTTGGGATCGCCCGCCGCCACCGCTTTCAAATCCGCGCCGGCGCAGAAATAACCGCCGCTGCCGGTGAAGACCGCGACCGAGGCACTCTCGTCCGCGTCGAACGCCAGGAATGCGTCATACAGCTTGCGCGCGGTGGCGCCATCGACGGCGTTGCGGCAATGCGGACGGTTGATGGAGACGATGGTCACGGGACCATCGCGCTCGACGAGGACGGCGTTGGCTTCGGTCATGGGGCGCTCCCTGATGTTCTTCTTCTGCCCCGGAGAGTGACATCAGGAGCGAGGCTTAGGCAATCACGGTGTCGTCGCTGCGCTCCTCGCAATGACGATTTCGAATTCCGTAGGGTGGGCAAAGCGACCCCGTCCGCGGTATCTCAACGAGCGAGGGCGGAAGCGTGCCCACCATTCCTTGCACTGCTCTCGATGGTGGGCACGTCGCTTTCGCTCCTTTGCCCACCCTACGATATACCGCATCACGCAACGCCATCGCGCACAAAGGCGACGCGCACGGTCGGATCGCCGATCGCCTCATGCGCGTCCTCGAAACGCACGCGGCGGGTGATCGCGTGCTCAGGGTGGTAGTGCCCGGCCGCGACATGGGCAACGCAGTCGGGCAAATCGGCGCGGACATTGACGCGCGAGACCTTCAGCGTGACGCCGACGCCATACATGTGCCGCAGCGGCACCGGCGAGGTCTCGGCGAAGTCACCATACATGCGCTGGCAGATCCCGTTGGGCTCCGTCGCGCGCATCGCCAACAGCATGCTGGCATCGGTCGCGGCCGCATCGATCACGATCGGGAACAGACCGGGCGGCTCCATCGCCAGGCCCGCGGGGGCTTCGATGACATCGGCGCCGAGCGACTTCGCTTTTGCCAGTCGCGGCGCGTGGTCGTCGAGATAGACGACGCGGCCGGCGCCACGCGCCACCGCGGCCTGGACCGCGAACATGCCGAGCGATTGCGCGAAGCCGCCGATCACGAGCACGTCCGCGCCCGGCCATTGCTTGAGCCAGCGCGCCACCGCGCTGAAGCCGTCGGTCGCGCCGTCGGCGAGCCCGGCCGTCTGCGACAGCGCGTGACCATCCGGCTGGCGCACTAGCATGTGATCGGCGAACGGCACGCGGATCAGGTCGGACAGCCCGCCGCCATACTCCACGCCGCACACCGGCTTGAGCCCGTAGGAGGAGCGAAACGGCACCGCCGTACAGGCATTGGTGTGGCCGCGCCGGCAGCGATCGCATATGCCGCAACTGATCTGGAACGGCACGATGACGAGATCGCCCGGCGCAAAATTTGTCACGCCATCGCCGACGTCGACCACGCGGCCCGCGGTCTCATGTCCCAGTGCAAACGGACCCGGCAGGCCGGACTTGCCGTGGACGATGGCAAGGTCGAGATCGCACCGCGTCACCGCGAGCGGCTGCACCAGCGCGTCGCGATCGTCTGCGAGCCGCGGCGCCGGCACGTCCCACCATTCGACCTTGCGGTCGCCGACATAGGTCAATTGACGCATCGTAAGCACCTCCGTTTGCGCGGAGAGTGCAGGGGGCGGGATGCGGCGACAAAAGGTATGTCTTCAACTGTGGTGAATCGGATTCACCTGAAACCCACTCCGCCGTCATTGCGAGCGAAGCGAAGCAATCCATCCATCCACGCACGCGGCGAGATGGATTGCTTCGTCGCTCCGCTCCTCGCAATGACGGCGGAGTAGCGCCGCAGGGTAGGCAAAGGAGCGCAGCGACGTGCCCACCATCCACGATCGGCTCTGAATGGTGGGCACGCTGTCGCTTTGCCCACCCTACAGCTTCGCAACGACGACCGAGCTAAATCTTCAGCTCGCTCCCCGTCACGCGCCTGTAAGCCTCGAGGTAGCGCTTGCTGGTCGCATCCACGACGCTCGCCGGCAGCGGCGGGGCCGGCGCATCGCCGTTCCAGCGGCCGGCGCGACGCTCGGCGTCGAGATAGTCGCGCAGCGGTTGCTTGTCGAAGCTCGGCTGCGGCTGGCCCGGTTTGTAGGCGTCGACCGCCCAGAAGCGTGAACTGTCCGGCGTCATCACCTCGTCGATCAGGATGATGCGGCCATCCTTGTCGCGGCCGAACTCGAATTTGGTATCCGCGATGATGATGCCGCGGGCGCGGCTCGTCGTCTCGCCATAGCCGTAGACGTCGCGCGCCATCTTTTCCAGCGTCGCGGCGACGTCGTTGCCCACGATCTCGCGCACGCGCGCCACGGTGATGTTTTCGTCATGGCCGGTCTCGGCCTTGGTCGCCGGGCTGAAGATCGCGGGCTCGAGCTTCTCGCTCTCGACCAGCCCCGGCTTCAGCTTTTCGCCGGCCAGCGTGCCGGATGCGGCATATTCCTTCCAGGCCGAGCCGGAGATATAGCCGCGGATCACGCATTCGACCGGGAAGACGGTGGTGCGCCTGCACAGCATCGCGCGGCCCAGGATATCGGCGCGGTGGTCCTTCAGCGCGGGCACCGCGCGGATGATCTCGTCGGCATCGGCGCTGATCATGTGGTGCGGCACGGTGCTTTCGAGCTGGCGGAACCACCAGGCGCTGATCTGGGTCAGCACCGCTCCCTTCATCGGGATGGTCTCGGCCATCACGACGTCGAACGCCGAGATACGGTCGGTGGTCAGCAGCAGCACCCGGTCGTCGCCGACGGCATAGATATCGCGCACCTTGCCGCGGCCGATCCGGGGCAGGGGCAAATCGCTGGATAGCATCGCGGTCATGGGCGTGGTCTCTCTCGGCGTGGTCATCGAAAAGCGGCGCGCCCGCGCGCGTCGCGCGGGCGGCAAGGGACTATCTCAGGAGATAACTCACTCCGGCAGCGGAATGAACTCGTGTTCCTGCGGAACCGGCGTGAACCGGCCGGTTTTCCAGTCCTGTTTGGCCTGCTCGATCCGCTCCTGCGAGGAGGAGACGAAATTCCACCAGATGTGCCGCGGCCCCTCCAGCGCGTCGCCGCCCAAAAACATCATCCGCGTCGGCTGCACCGTCTTCACGGTGATGCGGTCGCCGGGGCGGAAGATCAGGAGCCGCGGCCCCTCGTAGCGCTCATTGGCGATCTCGACCTCGCCGTCGACGAGATAGATCGCGCGCTCCTCATGGTCGGGGTCGAGCGGCACGCTGGTCCCGGCCTTCGCCGTCACCTCGGTGTAGAACCAGGGCGAGACCATGCTGACCGGCGAGGCGATGCCGAACGACGAGCCGGCGATCACGCGCGCGGTGAAGTCGCGTTCCGAGATCATGGGCAGGTCCCCCGCCGCATAATGCTGGAACGACGGCGCGATCTCTTCCTTACCCGCCGGCAGCGCGATCCAGCTTTGCAGGCCGAGCATCTTCTGGCCGTCGCGGCGCTGCACGGCCGGGGTGCGCTCGGAATGCGCGATGCCGCGGCCGGCGGTCATCAGGTTCATCGCGCCGGGCTGGATCTCCTGGACGTTGCCCTCGCTGTCGCGGTGCATGATGCTGCCGTCGAACAGATAGGTGACGGTGGCGAGCCCGATATGCGGATGCGGCCGCACGTCCATGCCCTTGCCGGCGAGGTATTGCACCGGGCCGAAATGGTCGAAGAAGATGAAGGGGCCGACCATCTGCCGCTTGCCGTGCGGCAGCGCGCGGCGCACCGCAAAGCCGTCGCCGAGATCGCGGGTGCGCGGCACGATGACGAGGTCCAGCGCGTCGCAGGTCTTGGGATCGCCGAGCACGGGATCGTTGTCGGGAAACCAGCTCATCGGAAACTCCTTCTTTGCTGCGGCGATCGTAACAGGATTTGATCGCCGCGTCGTGCCGATCGGGGGCAGGGGTGCGATGGTATGTTTGCGGCTGCCGTGCGATATCCGCGAGAGCAATCTTGGAAACTGGAGCGAGCGATGGTTTCTTTGGTCAAGCCGGGCGCGAAGCTGCTCCGGGTCGATGGTCCCGTCATCGAAACCGCGCGCCTCATCCTGCGGCCGTGGCGTGCGTCCGATATCCCTGACAACACACGGATGCTGTCCGATCCCGAGACCGCGCGGTTCATCACGCCGGATCGCAAGCCGGTGACGTCTGACATCAACGGCTGGCGCAACGCGGCGGTGATCTCCGGCCACTGGGCGCTCTACGGCTTCGGCATGTTCGCGGTCGAGGAGAAGTCCTCCGGCCGCTATGTCGGCCGCGTCGGCCCCTGGTATCCGCCAGGCTGGCCGGGATTTGAAGTCGGCTGGGGCATCGCCAGGGAGTGCCGGGGCCAGGGCTATGCGGTCGAGGCGGCGCGCGCCGCGATCGACTTTGTGTTCGCCAATTTCACCCTCGACCGCATCATCCATTGCATCGATCCGGCCAACGCGGCCTCCCAGGGCGTGGCGCGGCGGCTCGGCGCCGAGAACGAGGGCGAAGGCAAGCTCGGCGAGGACACCGTCGATATCTGGGTCACGCTGCGCAGCCGCTGGCGGCGCGATGCGCCTTGAAAAGCACTGTCTGACGGACGATGTTCGGCTGAGCCTGGAGACCGCACCCGCCGATGACTCTCGCCGTCCTCGAACTCTGTCTGCGCGCGGCCGCGATTGCGCTGCTGTTGGTGCTGGCGGCGACCTTGCTGGCCGATTTCAGGGCGGTCATCGCCGGGCGGCTCGCGGCAGCTTTCGCACTTGGCGCGGCGGCCCATGCCGCGAGCTTTTCAATCGGTGCGGTCAGGCTGGCATCGATCTGGCACGTCCCCTTGATTGCGCTCTCGACCGGTACGGTCGTCGTGTTCTGGCTGTTCACGCGCGCGCTGTTTGACGAAGACTTCAAGCTGCGCTGGTGGCACGGTCTGGTCTGGGCGGCGGTCACGGCCTTCAGCTTCGTCAATTGCGTATGGATCGCGCCGGCCGTGAGTGCGCGCGTCGCGATCGTCGCCGTCAATCTGCTGGCGCTGGCCTTCATCATCCTGGCGGTCGCGCAGACCATCACCTCGTGGTCGGCTGATCTGGTCGAGCGGCGCCGCCGCGTCCGCGTCTTCATCGTCTGTGCTGCGGCGCTCTATGGCGGGTTGAATGCCGTGCTGCAAATCGCCATTGCCGACAGCGGCACGGCCGACATCGCCAACACGATCAACGCCGTCGTGCTCGCCGCCGTCGTCGCGGCGATCGCCTTTGCCATGATGCGGGTCGATGGCTCCGAGTTGTTCCCGGCCCGGCCCGACATCGTGGTTGGTCAAACCGCGCAGGCCACCATCGCCGAGGACACGGCCGACCAGAAGCTGGTCGACGCGCTGATGCGCCTGATGGCGGACGAGCGCATCTATCGCCAGGACAACATCACCATCGGCACCTTGGCGAGCCGGCTGAAGATCCCCGAATACCGCCTGCGGCGGCTGATCAACCAGCGGCTCGGCTACCGCAACTTCAACGTCTTCCTCAATAACCATCGCATCGAGGAAGCCAAGGCGGCACTCGCCGATCCCGCCCAGGCCGAAGTCCCCGTCATCACCATCGCGATGGACGCGGGCTTCCAGTCCCTCGGCCCCTTCAACCGCGCCTTCAAGGCGACGACAGGCGTGACTCCGACAGAGTACCGCCGCCTCAAGGCCAGCGCGGCGTGATCCTTCGCGGCGAGCACCGCTGCACCCTCTCCCCTTGTGGGAGAGGGTGGTTCAATCGGGCGAAGCGCGATTGAACCGGGTGAGGGGTATCTCTCGGCGGGTCGAACTGCCAGATTGGAAAGTCTGCTTTCGCGGATAGAGACCCCTCATCCGTCGCGGACTTCGTCCGCGCCACCTTCTCCCACAAGGGGAGAAGGAAAGCGCGCCTACGGCTCTAGCCATTGTAATCACTATATAATTTCAGAATCGGCAAGGTCCCTCCAACTTCCGGTCACCCGATTTCCAAATCCGGCGAGCAGTGAGGCCGCCGCCGCGGCTTGATCCCCGGCACGCGCCATTCGCGCCTTGCCGGAGGACCCCCATGACCCGTCGAAAGCTCATTCTCATCCTTGCCGCCACCACCGCGCTCAGTGCGCTGGCGTTCTCGGTAGCCCGTGCCCGCGACGTGCCGAAGGTCGCGACCGGCTTTGTCGCCAACACCCTGTGCTCGGAAACCTTCGTCTCCGGGTTCGCGCCGGCGAAGATCTTCGCCGAGACGATGGATGCGATGCCGGGCACCAGCCTGATCACCTGGGCGATGGACTACCAGGTCGACCGCGCGCGCAAGGATGTCACGGTCACATTGTTCGGTCTCGGCCGCAGCCACGCCGTCTATCGCGAAGGGCTCGGCTGCTATCTCGATCATGGCACCGCGCCGGTCGACACGGCGGTGCCGGCTGCAAGGCCGCAAGCGATGCTGCTGCCCGACACCGCCGGCGCGGCGGTGGTCGCACCGCTGAACCCACAGCTTGCCGCAGCGCTCGATCACGCGTTTGCGGAGCCCGCGGAGTCGCCGTTCCGCCACACCCACGCGGTCGTCGTGATGAAGGACGGCCGTATCGTCGCGGAGCGCTACGCCGACGGCATCGGCCTCGACACGCCGCTGCTCGGCTTCTCCATGACCAAGTCGGTGATCTCGGCGCTGACAGGCATTCTCGTGCGCAAAGGTGTGCTCGCGCTCGATCAGCCGGTGCCGGTCGCCGCCTGGCAGCGGCCGGACGATCCGCGCCACGCGATCACGGTCGATCACTTGCTGCGCCACACCGCAGGGCTGGCGCTCGGCAGCTCGTTGCAGGCCTCGCTTGCCTCCGCGCTCGAGCCGGTCAACCGGATGAAGTTCATGGAATCGGACATGGCGGCCTACGCGGAAAGCATTGCGCTGGAGACCATGCCGGGCCGTGTCTGGAACTACCACGACGGAAACACCATCATCCTCTCGCACCTGATCCGCAACGCAGCCGGCGGCCGCGCCGCCGATGTCATGCGCTTCGCGCGCACGGAGCTGTTCGATCCGCTCGGCATGCGCAACGTCGTCGTGGAGTTCGATACCGCGGGAACGCCGGAGGGATCGAGCCAGATGCTTGCAAGCGCACGCGACTGGGCGCGTTTCGGTCAGCTCTATCTCAACGACGGCATGGCCGGTGGCAAGCGGATATTGCCCGAGGGCTGGGCGGCGTATTCGGCGGCGGCTACGCCGAATGCCTGGGTCGGCTATGGCGCAGGCTTCTGGACCAATCACGGCGACAGCTTTGGCGCCAATTATCGCGTCGAACACGGCTGGCCGCGCGATGCGTTCTTCGCCAAGGGCTCGATCGGGCAATATGCGATTATCGTGCCGTCGGAGCGTCTCGTCATCGTCCGTCTCGGCCGCTCACCGAACATGCCGCCGGAGGGTGACGGCGTGTTCGATCTCATCCGCGACGTCGTCGCGGCAACCTCCGGCAAGGCCAGGCTCGCGGGCGACTGACAAGCACGTGAGGCAAGTGCGCGAGATTGTGACTTGAACGCGAAGCCGGCAAATCTATCGATGCCGCGCCGCATGTTGCATGATGTGCGGCGTCTTGCGAATGCCATCAGAGCGTTTTCGAGCGGAGTGGATACCGGTTCGCGTGAAGAAAACGCGTCAAAACAAGAATCGAGAGCTTCGGTTCTGATTCAATCAGAACCGAAATTGCTCTCGCAGGAGAAGATCATGCCAAAGGCCTACTGGATCGTGGGCGTCACGGTCCACGACGAAGCGCGCTACCCGGAATATCTCGCCGCCGCGATGCCGGTGTTCGAGAAATACGGCGCCAATTTCATCGTGCGCAACGGCCCCTACGAGGTGGTGGAAGGCGCAGCCCGCAAGCGTATCTTCGTCATCGAGTTCAAGGACCGCGCCACCGCGATGGAATGCTACACCTGCCCGGACTATCGGGCGGCGAAGGCGATCCGGCAGAAATACTCGGATGGTGATTTTGTGATCATTGATGGCGCGGAGTAGGCGGAGGCGAAGCAAAAAATCGGAGGGACCGTAGGTCGTGTGGACTCTAAGGATTCCCTTTTAGGAGCAAATCAGATTCAAGGCTGCTTTT
>NZ_JBHMET010000009.1:0-21722 GCF_042430365.1 Bradyrhizobium erythrophlei | reverse complement strand
CCTCGGGGTGGAGGAATTTGACTGACCATACCCGGAGGAATTTGAAGTGACCCGCGGGGGTCTGGAGGGAGCGCCGCAAATTCCGCAAGGGGTCGGCGGCCGCACGCGCGCTTGACGAACTTCACAACTATCCGGTCGTGACGGCCAAGCGGCTCGGTGAACTTCTGGACATCAGTCCTCCGCAGGTCCACCAGGCAATCGCTCAATTGGAAGAGGCGGGAATTCTGGAAGAGCGTACTGGTTACTCGCGCAACCGCGTGTATGCCGCCACCGAAGCGCTCGGCATCATCAACCGTCCGTTCGGCGAAGATCCTCTCCTTCCCGATCAGGTGGATCCGGACGAGGTGCCGGCCGGTCCCAAGGGGCCGTGACCGGGCATTCGCCCTGTGGCAGGAATACGGCGACGAAGGCAATATGTTCTGGCGCAACGGCATGTCTTTGCCGACACCCCTGATGAACTGGCAGAGAGAGAAACGCCTTGGTTGAATAGCGCCGATGCCGATGAATACGGAGCCAATTCATACTTCGTGCATCGCTATTACACCGACGCAGAAAAGGCGGCGCTTGCCAAACGCGGCAAGCGTAGTTCGAAGCCCGGCATGCGGTGCCCTTTAGCAATTTGAACTGCCGCGCTCGTCTACGGGTCACGAAACCGCCGCGAATCACACCGCAAATGTAGGTGCGGCGCTATTCACGTGGCTGTCGCAAGCGGCCTCGGTCGATCCTTAGCCCCAATACCCCAGACGGGGCCGCTTCTTTTTCTTGTGCCCGCACATTGATCGCAGCGCTAATCTCTCTCGCTTCGCCGAGCGAAAGCTAGCCGGCCATCACGCACGAGCCACGATGGGCTAGTGCTGTAGACAATGTAAGAGACCTTGGTTGGCATCATGCCGGACCCGGGCCGGCGGGGGAATCTTGTATCGGTGGCAATTACCCTTGAGCCGCCCCGGATCAACGTCAACCCCGCGCACCCTGATCAATTCATCGGGGAACATCTGGCGGACTCGCTCAGGCTCACGCTCCGGGTCAATGCGCAAGACGATCCGCGATACCTCGCGCCAGTCGGCGCCTTCGGTGTCAGCATCAAGCATGCGCATATAGGTGACCGCGTGATCTTAATCGTAACCAGTTAGCTCGGAGCCGGAGGGCGCCCGGTCAGCTACAACTGGATTGTAAGGGCGGCATTGAGCGACGTCACGATTTCGGGTTGCGATTGTCATCGTGCGCGCCTTTATGTCGATGGTGTGACCACCGAAGGGGCAAATGCACTCACGGCCCCCTAAGGCGCCCCGATTCGCCCTATCTGAGTGCTCGCCGCATTCGCCGCGGCAATAGCCAAGACGCGAGAGAGCTCGAGCATCTGATCTGCAGTTAGCTGAAAATGAACGCAACAACGCTTGCGATCGATGGAGACAGTGATCTCGTTACGCGAGCTCAGTCGTTCGCGCAGCAAAAGGGGCCTCTACGTTCTCCAGACGGCGGGGGCTCGTCAGCTTCTCGACAGCTAGCCCGAGTAGCAAGAGAGGGCCGTCTGATCCATTCCTGACAGGCGGTAAGATCGGGCTGAGTCTTCAGGCTCGCTCCTCGCTAGACTGGCCCGGCCGCCGAAAGGTGGCCGGGGCTTTTTGTGTTGGGGGGCATGCCGAAGAATTCGGGGGCGGAGGGCTTAGTGCCGCCGGGGTGGTTGTATTTTCTTTGTGTGCTGCTGGGAACTGTCAACGACCGCAGATGCCTGGAGATCCAATGATAAGAAAGTTGACTGAGTTTGAGAAGGTGCAGATTGTTGCTCAGCACAGAGCAGAACATCTGCGCCAGTTTTGGTTTTGGTTCAATGAAATCGAAGTGAGTGTGGAGGACTACACGGATGACCGAGGCAATCCTCGCGTGACTATCCGCGTAAGGAGCTGATAGGGGTGATTCCCTCCAATCATCCCGCCGCGGCCGGCGGGGGAGCCAGCCGAACTTTCCTCAAGGGGGGCGCCGATCGCGCCAGACGGGACCCATTTCGTGTATCGACGCGCGCGCGTGCGGCCATCCAAAGCAGGAAATATTCCGCGAGCAGATTATCAATCCCTCGAATCGGTCCGGTGTCGGGCGGACAATCGCCCGCGTCTCGAATGGCGATCAGGTGAACCGCATTGCCGCGCTGGCCTTGAAGCTCAGCAAGTCGGTGGACTTCACCTTCACCGGCTATTGGCAGCGGCACCCGGCCAGCTCGTCCCGATCACGCCTCCGGCCAGTGGGGGAGTTCGACGACAAGCGACGTCTCGAACGACAATAGCAAGACGGTCGACCAAGTCGTCATTTCCACCTTGGGCCGGTCGGTTCGGCGCGTGACCTGGCTGACTGCGCGCCAGCGTGTCGCAAGGCTCTTCCCTGCGCGCTGCTGCTGCGGCGGTTAGCTGATTTGCCAGAGAGCGCAAGCCGACAAAGCCTCGCTCCACCCCACTGGGGCCTGGGGGAGCGCGCGCAGCATGGCCTTGCAAAAACGGTCAGCGCGAGAACACCCGCGTTCCGGACGACCATCTTGGTCTGTCGCCCACCGGGCTCGCGCCAATCTCCCACCCTACGCCGCCCCAGATCGCGTCAACAACGCCGAGCTCACCTGCGATATCACGGACAAAAAAGATGTTCGGCTTGGAATCGGTTTGCAGCGCCCCGCTGGCCCCGTTGGCCTGCTGTCGCAACAGGCACCAGACGTCGACCAGGTTGCTCTCGTGGCCTTGCCCTAATGTCGCTAGGATCTCCTTGTCGCTCGAGGATGCGTTCAGAACGTAGGTTTGAAATGTTCCGTCACCCTGATCGTCCTCGATCTTGCCGGCAAAGCGGCGTGCGAACGTCGCCCCAAGCCAGGAAATCCTGACAGCAGCGCTTGACGAAATGTTTTCCTTGAAATGGTCGCGAGCGACGAACTTCTCGGCGTGAGAGATGGCCGATGTCGACGACGGGTCCGATGGTTTCTCAGCTTTCGGATGCAGAGAACATCCAACGCGATCGGCGGCAAAAGCCGGATTCGGCTGACCCGTTCTGCTATCATCGGCAGCGGCGCTGAAGCCCGGTGCAGCCAGACAGAAAGCCAGCAAGAAGTTGAGGCTTAGCCGGGGCATTTGGTTGTTTTCCTTGCGCTCGCTCTGTTCGCGAGAACAAGGTAAACCGCATCGTGCAGATGTAAATCAAAGATCAGGTTTCTGGTTAAGGATAAAAAGTAACGTCAACTACAATCCAAATTTGAGTCAAATGCGATCCGGTATGAGGGCGCCCTCGGGCTCCGCGCTACCCTCCAGCACGCCCGTCTACACGCGTGTTTCGCGCGTTGACAGCAGCATTGGCGAATTCTCCCGCGGCACGAAACCAGTCGGCAATGCCCGGCAACATCTCGCTTGTGCCCGCAGTGGGTCGCTCCAGCTCCAGTGAACGCGCCAGGACGAGTTGTTCGCATATGCCGGAATTCGCCATACCCAGATGGTCTCATAGACGCTGTCACCGAAGCGAGCGACATCGGGTTCGACTGTCGGCCAGAAAGCCGAGCAAGCGATAGCGACCGTCAGGGTCGTCGCAGCTGTGATAATCGCCTTGCGCATCGCGCGCCTACCTTTCCTGCTGTCGTGGGTCTCGATGACCCGAGCGACTCCCATTGCTTCGACTTGCGATACGTTGAATGCCCTTGGGGATCGGTTAGAGCGGACGCTTAAGTGCGGCGCGGCGCTCGTTGCACACTATGTGTCGCCTGGGTCCTCGGGTCTCGCATCCGGGGTCGCCGACCGACCTCCATGACGCTTGCTAAAGCAAAGTCCTTTTTCGTAACGATCGAATACAACTAATGCAGTTGTCATAATCGTAATGACCAGGTGTAGGCAATTCGCATGACAACCAAAGGTGTGCGCGTGATAAAGCTCGCGCAAATTTTTCAACGTCCCGACCGGCAAACCCCGTAGAATTACGCGGATATCGTCAGCATTCGTCATCGCGCGCAGCTAACGAATCTAACGTAGCTTTCGTCACCTCAGGTCTCCGGGTGTGGCGGTTTGGTTCAGCGCCGCGTCGCATGATCGCTGAACATTTCTTTGGTCTAGGCACGCACTGTTTACAATAGTGCGGTTAGCTAGGTGACGCCGCGCACCTGCTCGAACATCGCCTTGATGTCGGATAGGTGTTGACGACGTGGTCAACTTGCTGTTGTACCGCTTCATCCGGCGCAATAAACATGGCCTCGCGAGGCTTGAGCCACGCGTGCAGCTCTTCTGAGCGCTGCTTGTTGCATTCCCGCAGGACCAGCGTCGAAGAAACCAGCCTGCCATCCGTGACGAGCTGGTCGAACTGGTCCCACAGTTTTGGGAAACGGTTTGGCTTGTAGCGCTCGTACCAGCCGGCGATCAGCGCGCTCGTATCGATGCAATAGGTCCTTTTGGCCATGCCGGCTTAGCCCGCCATGCCAAAGGCCGCCTTTTCCATTACAGGAATGGTCGTAACCTTCATGTTCAAAAGACCTGCGACATCGCGCAGCGTGAAATAGCGATCGTGATAGCCCTGAAAAATAAGCTGGGTGAACGTTCGGCCGAGCTGGCTCAGCACCACGTAATGATACTTGGGCCCCCCTCGGACGGTTCTTTTTGCTCATCGAGCTGGGCGTAGATTTTTTGGAAGTCGACGCGCTTGCTGTCATAAAAGGCTTGCGTGGTACGGCCGAGGGTCAGCAGGCGACGCAGCACCGCTTCCTGACTAACGCCGAACCGCAGCGCCAGCGCCTCCAGCTCATCATCGCGCCAGCTCTTCTGGGCTCCCTTCTGGACAACAAGTGTCTCGCGAAGCAACCAGTCGCTCGGCATCAATGCCGCGGCCGCGACGGCGTTGCAGAACTTCTCGACATCGGGGTGAGGGGCGTCATTGCGATCGCCCCCCATATTGCTGACCCCGCTTTGCCGTAGAGCGAGGTGGCAGAACTCATGGAGCAGCGTAAACACGCGGCCGTTGCCGCGATCCTTACCGTTGATCAGAATTACCGGCATGGTTTGCTCGGCAATCGCCGTGCCGCGCATTTCTTTGATCTTCAACCGCGGCACGACGAAGACAAGGACGTCCTTGGCTTCCACCGCCATGCGCCAGTTATCGAAGGCCTTGCGGCCAAACCGCTGTTGCTTGGCTTCGGTGATGCCCAGATATTCGCGGATTTGTTGGCCAAATTGCTCAACATCCGTCTTCAGCGTGGCGGTGAGGTCAAACGGCTGCACCGGTTGGCCCAACTCATGACGCACGGTCAATGCAATCTCACGGCGTTCCCGCGCCAGGCGAATGACGTACGTGAGCTGTGGAGAGAACCCCTCGTCAACGCCTGGCAGCCGGCGAAAGTCCTGAATGGGCTGCCAGCCCTTCGGCGGGGTCTTGAGGTAAAACAGGCTGACCGGGCGCTTGTAGAGGTCTGCAATGTCCAGGAGCTTCGCGAAGGTCGGCGCTTCGCCGCCCTCCTCGAACGCGATCAGCCGTTCTTCGTCGATGTGCAACCGGCGTGCGGCCTCCTCCGGACTGAACCCGGCTTGCGCCCGTGCCCATGCAAGCATGGCCGGGTTGATAAGGGCCTTCACGCTTTTCGCCATCTTCTCGCTTCCCAGGGAGAGATTCTAACCTGACCGTCAAGCGGCCGGCAAAACTTTCAGCAGCACGAGCCTAAAAAAACGTTCAGGCTGTGAGCACGCAGCCGCGGTCGGTTGAAAGCGAAGGGCCCCGATGTTCACCGAGGCCCAACGCCCAGGCTGAAGAAATGTATCTTCCTTCAGAAAGGCGCTTACGACATCCTTGTCGGAAGCGGGAGCCGGGCCGAATGCCGTTTCCTTCGGGTAGGCATAGAGGCCGCCCGAAAGCTTCTTGAGCGTGCCGCTCTCAACCAGCTGCTTGAGATGCCGATCAACAGACGTCGACCAGCGGGCCAAATCCGCGCGCCGATAGGCGTGGCCCGGTTTCAGGTGACGTTTGAGTTGCTCAAGCACAAAAGCTGGTGCTTTCGCTGACAGCGTTCTCCCGTTGCGAAACTAGGGCGAGTTCCTACCTCTAGAGTGAAGGTCCGCAAGGCGGCAGGAGGGGGCCGCCGGAGTGGCCAAAAGTTCCCGGTTTCAACAGTTTGGCCTGATTTTTGATAGAACTGTTGAAGCCATTGATTTCAAATGATAAATTCTGTTTCAACAGTAGCGATCAAAACCAGATCCAAGTGTTGAAACCATGGATTTTCAAGAGCTTAACAATGATCAGCGCCGCGAGGTGGTCAACAGCCAGCAGCGCTTTCAGGCCCTGCGGGACGCCAAGGAGGCGTACGACGCGCATCGCGGTTCCATGACCTGGGTGGAGTCCAAAGGCCATGAATACCTCGCCCGGAGCTACTACGACAAAGCGGGCCTCCGGAAGCAAAGCTCGCTCGGGGCGCGGTCTCCCGAAACCGAAAAAATGAAGGCCGACTTCGAGGCTAAGCGCGCTGCGGCGGAAACCCGATTGAAGAACTTGCGTGGCACGATGGAGCGGCAATCCGCGGTCAATCGTGCACTCGGCCTGGGTCGCGTACCATTGATCGGAGCTCGGATCATGCGAGCTCTCGACGGCTTCGGGATGTTGGGCTCCGGCATTCGGATCCTCGGAACGAACGCGATCTACGGTTATGAAGCCTCTTCCGGCGTCAGGATCGATCCGGGCCTGGCCACGACGGAAGACATTGATCTTCTGTTCGACGCGCGCGGCGGGCTTACGTTCGTGGCGGACGACGACGTCTCCGAGTCTTCGCTCCTGAAGATACTTCAACGTGTCGACACCAGCTTCGAACGCGCCAAGCAGACGTTCCGGGCCGTGAACCGGGACGGCTATCTCGTCGATCTGATCAAGCCTATGCAGAGCCCTCCTTGGAAGAAGGCTCCGGACAAGATCGGCTCGGACCCCGAAGACCTGACTGCCGTTCAAATCGAAGGACTCGATTGGCTGCAGAATTCTCCGGCTTTCGAGGCGGTCGCGATCGACGAAAAGGGCGAACCGGTGCGCATCGTCGCTCCAGATCCGCGGGTTTGGGCCGCCCATAAGCTCTGGCTGTCCCGTCGTGCGGATAGGGAGCCGCTCAAGCGCCAACGAGATGCAGCACAGGCGGAAGCCGTGGGTGCTCTGGTCGCGAAGTATCTCACTTACCTGCCGTTCGACGCAGAGCAGCTGAGGATGCTCCCGAAAGAAGTGGTAGACAGCGCGGCGCCGCTTTTCGTTAAGAAAGACACCGCGGCGCGAGCCTAGCGGTCAGGCTCGACAAGGACGAGGCCGGCATAGCCGGCGCCGATTAGCCGAAGCGGCGGCGCTCCTGAGCGATCGCCTTCATGCGCTGGCGAACGCCGGCTTCGTCCGCCCGGGTCGTCTGGTATCTCATGGTCATGCGGCAGCAGCCGATGGCTTTACACGCCCGCCGTTCGCTCATCCCGAAGGCGTCTCGGAGATGGGCGACAGCTTTCCGCTTGGCTGCGGGCGTCACCATTTCTTTCCCAAGAGGTCCTTCAACGCCGCATTGTCCAGCATGGAGTCGGCCAGCAGCCGTTTCAGCCGCGTGTTCTCGTCCTCCAGCGTCTTCAGCCGCTTGACCTCCGACACCTCCATCTCACCGAACTTGGCCTTCCATTTGTAGATGCTGGCGTCGCTGACGCCATGCTTGCGGCACAGATCGGCGACCGACACGCCGGCCTCATGCTCCTTCAAAATCCCGATGATCTGCTCTTCCGAAAAGCGGCTGCGCTTCATGCTCTGGTCCTTGTCGTGGGCCAGAACGAACTTCAAACTGGATTAAGCCCGAGGGGCAAGGTCACAGTTGCCGAACAGCGGTCGACGAGGTTCGGGAAAAGCGCGCTCGATCTCTATATTCGGCCGACATTGCTCTGGATCGATGTGGGGTTTGCCATCTCGTGCGCAGCTTTTGTTGCGCTATTCCGTTTGGCGCTGCTGACCGTCCTGCCAAGCTATCGGTGGCTCGTATACGTCATGCAGTTTTTCATCATCATGGCAGTTTTGTATGGCGTCTCCGACGTGGCCGAGGATCTTTGGCTCGCCCGGCTTTTCTTGCGGCGAGGCGAGGTCGCGAAATACGAAGCCATCATCGCTTGTGCGCTGACGGACACCAAGATCGTGACGATTTCACTTTCTCTCCTCGGCCTAGGGCTCTTTGTGTTTCTTGGCAGGATATTCGCAAGCTCGACGTCTTGAAGGCCAATGTGGAGGCCCCGCGCTACGCGGTGCGAGGCTCGCGACAGGTTGGGGCGGTCTGAGCTCTATGAGAGCCTTCTGGTCAAAATCGACATCACCTTGCTCGTGTGGCAGGAGATAGAACCGAATTCGGCGATTTTGAGCGTGCCGGCTGGCGCGAGAAATGACGGCGAGTACGCCTTTTGCCTAGATTTGTATACGATCTGCCTTTGCCGCAGCAGCTCAACGATCGGATGCTGCTTGTGATGTTCGGTGCTCTCGATTCGGCGCAACAATGAACGGCCAAAATACTTCCAGAAGCCGGTCCGCTCGTTATTGACGATCGGATCTTGCTTTTCGATGATGTCAAGCAATGTCTCTTCGATATAGTTCGTGTCGAATGATAGATCGAGACAATGCTCGTGCAGCTTGTCGATCATGACGAGCAGGCTTGTCGTCGATAAAAACGCTTCACTATATCCGCCACCAATGTCGGCGTGAACGCCGGGCATCCATATCTGCTCAAGCGTCTGGCCGTCACGGCTTGGGCCGTTCCAGAGGACGGGTTCGTAGTCCCCGCGGCTTTCGTCAATAGAGAGGATGTGCACCCCGCACTTCACGATCGGGTCCAGCTTCAAGTGCTTGAATCGAAACTTCTCCATGACTTCCTGTTTCTTGTAGGGACCGGCGACCGTGTCCCAGACCCCCAGGAATTCGACCTCGACCTTCTTGTGGGTCGCGTCAGCCTTCTGCTCCGGATAGTTGAAGTCTGCTCCCTTCGGATCCGTGAAGTGCCTCCAGGCTTGCTCCGTGAGAGAGAGGGAGTTGGCCTTCAGCAAGCCCGAGTAGGAGATGAAGCCGGTAAGTGCGCGCGCAGCGAACGCGCCGCGTGAAAAGCCGAAAATATAGATCTTGTCGCCCGGAACATAGTTGGAAGCGAGGTTGATGTAGGCTTCGAGAATAATGGAGCCCAGCCCTTCACCTGTCGCGCCCGCTATGATTTGAGAGCTACGGTTGTTCGTTCCAACGCCGGCGGAATAAATGAATATCTGCGGATTATGGTTGTCGGTATTGTCCTCGTAGTTCAGCGCAACATTCAGCCGGTGGACATTGCTCTGGAAGGGGTCGCGGAAGGCGGCCTGCCAGGTACCGTCTATACCCAGAATGATGTGCTTGCTCTTTCGTTGAGAAGACGACCGTGACGAGCCGCCACTACCGCCGCCGGCTTCCTCCCATTGCTTCTCCAGAATCTGCATGACTGTATCTCCCCCCTACTAGCGCATTGATTCACGCCTCTTCGCCGGTTGCTGCTCACAGTTTGGCGGTGAAGGCCTACGGCTTCCGCAGGGCTTGGTTCAGAACCATGGCGAGGCGCACGCCTGCCTTGCTCAATTGGAGCGTGACGTCATTGGTCGCCGTCGTGACATAATCGTCGGTCAGGCGAAAGCTTCCGCGCGCGTTCGGCTCCGGGAGCTGCCCATAGGAATCGTCTTTGGATGTCGCAAAGGCTTCTTTGGCCCAATCGACAGGGCCGCCTGATTGCCACTTCGCCTGCTGTTCCTTCGTGATATGGCCGATCAGGTCCGAGGCGATCGTGCGGGCGTCCGGCCCCAACTGATTGACGAACTCGGTGTCCCAGAAATGGTGGAGATTTCCGGCGCTCAGACCCGTGGCGGAAACCCGCTTGTCGTTGCCGCCGCGATCGTGATCGTCCGAGCTGTGAAGCGGCTGATGCACGTCGCCCACGAAGTGCAGCAGGAATTTCAGGGCGACGACGCGTTCCTCGGCGTCCGTGCCGGGGTCGGCAAGTTCGGCCGCGAACTGCTGAATTTTATCGACGACACAGTCCGCCGCGGGACCGTCGGAAGCGGTCGTGCCGCCAGGTATCGGGGGGTGATTGAAGCATGCATCGTCCAGGCTCGGCGCCGAGATCTCGATATCGACAAAGTGCCACTGCCGCGTCCGTTCGCGCGAATTGCTCATGTTGGCGTCGCGGTACTTATCAGCCCATGTCGCCGCGGACGCAATATCGTGGGCCGTGAGGGAGTCCGTGTCGGCGGCGAGCAACGCGTTGACACGCTTTTGCACGTCTGCATCGAGAAACGATTGCGCTACCAGAGCTACGATCTGGTGACCTTCGTCGCCCCAGGCGACGGCGCGATCGATCTGCATGGAGTTCAAAATGGCGCCGCAGGCAAGGACTGTCAGATAGATTGCGTATCGCATGGATATCCTCCTCGAAGGAACAATTGAGCGATTCGAATACGCGAACCGGGTCACCGGTTAGGACATAGTGGTCAGAGAAAGGGCGAGGCTCCGTTGCGCGACCGGCGCATGCATCTGCAAGATCATTGGCGTGAAATCGCTGTGCGTTGCCGCGTAATAGTTCTGTTCGGCGTCCTCGAAGATCTTGCGAAGGGTGCCTCCGCCGCCTTGGGCGTAAATGATCCCCGCGTGCGATTGGGTATGAGGGCCTCCTCTCCGATGCTGTTCTAAAAGTACTTGGTGTAGGGCGCGGGCGAAGGCCGTTGACGGCTCCGATCCATGAAACCAGGTCGGGATGGCGAGGCTCTCTCCACGTTCCTTGGGAGCGGCATTCCTGACCTCGAGCGTCTTGTTGAGCCACTGCCGCGCCACGTCGCCCTTGGATTCGTATCCAGGCGCGAGATCGCCCGAGAGAGTAAGTATGTCATCCAAGGGAGGTAGGGAGGGCACGGTCGCGAGCGCGAAGGCCTCATTGAAGGCGGCATGGTCGGCCGCGCTAAACGTCGCGCCGAGATGCGCGGCTTCCATGGCGCCAGGACCGCCGCCCGTGACGAGCAGATAGCCATTTTGCGTCAGGTGACGGCCAAGCTGCGCGACGGCGATGTAGGCGGGCTGGGGGCGCAAAAGTCCATTGCCCCCCATGACCCCCACCAGCTTGGGCTTGGGGGCGCGGTCAAGAAAGCGCTTCAAGACTCCGGCAACACGGGCATCATGCTCGGCCTGGACAAGCCGTATCTCGAGCGCGCGCGGGGGCGCGGCACCGTCGGATATGAACCTGCGATAGGTCGCAAAATCCCATGGTTTCGTGAAGGCCAGCGGGTCGTCCTGGTCATATCCTCGCAGGAGATCCGCAATATCGTAGAGCCTGTCGGGCTTTTCGTAGTCGGGCATGACTCCGCAGATCCGCGAATGAATCCCTGAAAGTATGAACGACCGCCAAAGCGGTAGTTGGAAAATGAATTCGTGCGAGGCAGCGCGAGATTGTAGTGTGACAAAGTTGCGATCCAAAGTCGAGTGGGTAGCCTCGAATTTCTGTACTGGCCGGGCATTCCCGGTTGCCGATGCCTCATTCTGATCAAAGATACTGCCGCGGAGAAGTGCTTGTGCGCCTCGGATATTCCTGACAGCACCTCTGCTTCTACTGCTCGTCGACAGCGAACCAAGCGAATGCAGCAGGTTGTGCATTTGCTTGCGATACAAATATTCCGCGGGAAGGGTGCGCTTCGGCGCGCTGAAAAGATGCGTTCTGTTCTAGAAAGCCGCAGGAATGCTGCTCCGAGGTTCAGGCGATTCTCCAGAAGTTGAACAGCCACCAACCGATGGTCGAGGAGCTTTGTGCGCAATTATGGCCTCGTCTCCAGCGGCTACCCGGTACTGACCGCCGCCGGTACCGCACTGTTCCGCGCGAGCCCTCTTGTTGCCCACGCCTTCCTTGTATCGAGCGCACTGCTTGCGTTTCGCGCCTTGCGGAGGCGTGATCACGCACGCGCTTCTTGCGATGGCGATCGTCCGACGGACTGGACCGGCTATCTGCCATTGACTAAGATCAAGCGGTGCAATTCGGATCCTCTCACCTTCAGCGAACTTAACGGAGGCAAGAGGTCTCATGCGCCATCTTATCTTTATCGGTGTGCTAGCACTTCCCATCGTCGTCGGCTTTAGATCGCGTTCGACCGCTGCTCCGCGGGTTCATTCGTACATCCTACCGGTTCGCCAGGCCGTCTATTGCCTGCAGGGACGTAGTTGGGGATATCCGGGCAACTGCCAGTTCTCAACCTATAGCCAGTGCATGGCTACTGCATCCGGTACATACGTCTATTGCGGTATCAATCCGGTCTACGCTTTCGAGCGACGGGGAAGGCAATCGCGCTGACGTGAATGAGAATTGCTTGATGAGCCAAGCGACGGCTTTATATTAGACGCAAGCTCTCGCCGCGGAGGTTCTTATTGCCGCTCCCCCGACCTCAACTGAATCGGCGCTCAAATCCACGTTGTTCAGGGAGGCCGGCTACCTCGGGCATATCCAATGCACGCTGCGCTTGTCGGTCGCCCGCTTGGTCGGTGAATAAGACGACCACGGGCGTCTCTCTCTCGGGATCGCTATCGGAACTCGTCATCAGACGCGATCGCCGCCGTCATGATCTTCCGTGATCAACATGAACGGGCGACCTTCCTCTAGCCGAGAGAGGCATGACGCTGTGGGGTGCGATCACGCGTCGGCCGTTCGTTAGCATTCCGCCTGGTGCTAATTGTGTTTGCACGTTCGACATTGGACAGTGCTCCGGTTCATCTCAATTGCGAATTCGATCTCTCCAATCATTTGCGGGAGTGCAATTGGTCTCAGACGCCGGCGAATGCAATAGGAATATTCCAGCAAGCCGCCGAGGTCGCAGGATTAAGTGCAGGGTGATCATGCTGGCCGCGAAACGGCCGCGCCATTGAAAGAGGCGTTTCGCGGCGGACGCGATGGTTGGCCCACACCTGCACAGCAACAAACGATGCGTCCGCTACAAAATAAAAAGAAGCGGATTATCTCCGCGCGACGAAATAGAGTTCGTCTTGGACTCGCTCGGTCGAAGAATCTCTGAGAGGATTGATCATCAGGCGATGGTGCCGGTCAGGAGCGCTGATGATGCGCGACAACATCTTCGACAAGGTGAGGCATTCGGTTTATGCGCGAGCTTTTCGATGAGTTGTGTTGGTGTCTTCTGAGCGGCGTCTCAATGCGCAAGGGCGATCTGACCTGAGATCGCTTTAGCTCCTCGAAATAAGCAACCCTAACCGGTGGCTAGAACAGCGGCGTCGGCACTCGCTCGTCTTGAGCGGCGTGGTCGCATGGTGCTGCCTCGCTCAAGCCGCCGGCCATTTCGCCGCAAGTGTAATTCTCAAGGGACAAACAGGATGTCTTTGAACAGCAATCCGATCAAATTCGCCTACTGGGTGCCGAACGTGTCGGGCGGACTTGTGATCTCTTCGATCGAGCAGCGTACCAGCTGGGACATCGACTACAACCGGAAGCTTGCCCAGATCGCCGAAAAGGCAGGCTTCGACTACGCACTAAGCCAGATTCGTTTTACGGCGGGTTACGGAGCGGACAAGCAGCATGAGCCGGTCAGCTTCTCGCACGCGCTGCTCGCGGCGACCGAAAAGCTAAAGGTCATCGCTGCTCTCCTTCCCGGCCCGTGGAATCCGGCGGTGGCGGCAAAGCAGATTGCGACAATAAGCCGGCTCACCAATGCACGCGTTGCGGTCAATATCGTATCGGGCTGGTTCCGCGGCGAATTCCATGCGATCGGCGAGCCTTGGCTCGATCACGACGAGCGCTACCGGCGTTCGGAGGAGTTCATCAGCGCGTTACGCGGCATCTGGACCCAGGAGAGCTTCACGCTCAAGGGCGACTTCTATCGGTTCAACGACTACTCGCTGAAGCCGAAGCCGCTCGATCCGCTGCCCGAGATCTTCCAGGGCGGCTCCTCGCGCGCGGCCCGCGACATGGCCGCTCGCGTGTCCGACTGGTATTTCACCAATGGGAATACGCCAGAGGGGCTGAAAGCGCAGGTTGAGGATATCAGGACCAAGGAGAAGGTCTTCGGCAAGGGCTGGCAGACCAAAATCGGTATCAATGCATTCGGCATCGTCCGGCAGACCGAAAAGGAGGCGAAAGAAGTCCTGCAGGAGATCCTCGACAAGGCGATCCCCGATGCGGTTCGCGGCTTCCACCACGAGGTCCAGAATGCCGGCAATGCCAGCCCCGAGCGCGAGGGCAACTGGGCCAAATCCACCTTCCAGGATCTCGTTCAATACAACGATGGCTTCCGCTCGAACCTGATCGGCACGCCACAGCAAGTCGCTGAACGCATCATCGAGCTCAAGCACGCCGGCGCCGACCTGATCCTGCTCGGGTTCCTGCATTTTCAGGAAGAGGTCGAATATTTCGGCAAGCATGTGATCCCGCTGGTTCGCGAACTTGAGGCAAGGACGCCTGTGCGCGTTCAAGCCGCGGAATAGGCGCAAAGCGAGGGTGAGCTAAGTGACGGCGATTGCAACAGGGGCGGGCCTGTTTCGTCTGGAGGAGATCCCTCCACGCGGATATGCCGATGGATCGCGCGGGAAACGCGAGGAGGCGCTGGAGAAGCGTGCGGAGCACGCCGCCGAAACACCCGTGAGGCCGGCGCTCGGACTTACGAACATTTCGCTGACATTTGGCGGCGTCGCAGCGCTACGCGAGATCGATCTGGAGGTCGCCCAGGGCGAGATCCTGGCAGTGATCGGACCGAACGGCGCCGGCAAGAGCTCGCTCCTCAACATCGTCAGTGGGCTTTACCGACCCGACCGCGGCGAGGTGTGGTTTGGCGAGCACTCCTTTCATGAAGTGCCGACGTCGAAGCTGGCCGTCCATGGCGTGGCGCGGACGTTTCAGAATCTTGCGCTCTTCAAGGGACTTTCCGTCTTCGACAATGTGCTGATGGGGCTGGCGCATCGCGTACGTACGGGTTTTCTGCGGCAGATCGTCGGCTCGCCATTGGCGCGACGGATCGAGGCCGAGAATCACGCGGCCGCGGAAGAAGTGATCGGCTTCCTGTATCTTGCCGCGGTTGGTGACCGCCTTGCAGGAACGCTCCCTTACGGAGTGCAGAAGCGCGTCGAATTGGCGCGGGCGCTGGTTGCTCGACCGAAGCTCCTGTTACTGGACGAGCCGTTCGCAGGCGTGACTCTGACCGAGAAGCGGGAGCTTTCGCAGCATGTGCGCAACGCCCGCGATAGCTTCGGCGCCGCAATCGTCCTGATCGAGCATGACGTCGGCGTGGTTATGGGGCTATCGGATCGCGTGGCCGTGCTTGATTACGGACGAAAGATCGCCGACGGCACGCCCGACCAGGTCCGCGCCGATCCGGCGGTGATCGACGCCTATCTCGGCGTCGCACATGATGACGATACGGAGCTTGCGAGCTGATGTTCGATTACCAGTTTCTGGCTGAAGTTCTGATCGGTGGCCTGCTTTCGGGAGTGATGTACTCCCTTGTCGCAATCGGGTTCGTGTTGATCTACAAGACCTCCGGCGTGCTCAACTTTGCGCAAGGCGCGATGCTGCTGTTCGCGGCCCTGACCTTCGTCAGCCTGGTCGAGCGCGGCGCGCCATTCTTTGCGGCACTGGCGGCGACGCTGGTCATCATGGTCGTGCTGGGCATCGCCACCGAGCGCGCGGTACTGCGGCCGCTGGTCAACCAGCCGCCGATCACCCTGTTCATGGCGACGCTTGGGCTCTCCTACGTCATCGAGGGTGTAGCCCAACTTCTGTGGGGCACGCAGGTGCATGGCCTCGACCTCGGCATCAGCGACACGCCGTTCGAGGTGGCTGGCGTGCTGATCAGTCGGTTCGACCTGTTTGCCGCGGCGGTCGCGGGCGGTCTGGTCGCGCTGTTTGCGCTGTTCTTTCGCTACACCCGCACCGGGCTCTCGTTTCGCGCCGTGGCCGATGATCAATTTGCAGCGCTTGCGGTCGGCCTTCGGCTGCCACGGGTCTGGGCCGCAGTCTGGACGGTGGCGGGGATCGTCGCCCTGGTCGGTGGGCTCCTATGGGGCGCGCGGCTCGGCGTGCAGTTCTCGCTGTCGCTCGTCGTCTTGAAGGCGCTCCCGGTTTTGGTCCTCGGTGGGTTCGATTCGATCGCCGGTGCGATCGTGGGCGGTCTTTTGGTCGGCGCAATCGAAAAACTGGCGGAGGTCTATGTCGGACCGTTCTTTGGCGGCGGCATCGAGGCCTGGGCAGCCTATGTCGCGGCACTGGCGCTCCTCTTGATCCGGCCATCGGGCCTGTTCGGGCAGAAGCTGGTGGAGAGGGTGTAAGTCATGCCAGTCCTCACCCCTGCCAAATCGAGCTGGTTCTCTGGCGAGACGCTGTGGATCGGCCTCGTGATCCTGGTCGCGTACGGCATCGTTCCGCTCGCGGGATCGGACTATCTGCTCGACGCTGTGCTCACGCCATTCCTGGCGCTGTCGCTTGCCGCCGTCGGGCTCAACGTCCTGACCGGTTATGCCGGACAGGTCTCGCTCGGCTCGGCCGCCTTCCTCGCCGTCGGCGCCTACGCCGCGTACAATCTTCATCTTCGCATTCCCGCATTGCCGCTGCTCATCGATCTGGTACTGGCTGGGGGCGTCGCGGCGGCCATCGGCATCGTGTTCGGACTGCCGAGCCTGCGCTTGCGCGGGTTCTATCTCGCGGTATCGACGCTTGCCGCGCAGTTCTTCGTGCAATGGGCGCTCACCAAATTCAGCTGGTTCTCCAACGACAATCCATCCGGGGTGATCGATGCGCCGGTTCTCAGTATCGGCGGCATCTCATTTACCAGCGCTGCGGAACGTTACGTCTTCTCGCTGACGATCGTGGTCGCTCTGACACTCTTGACGCTGCGATTGCTGCGTTCCCAATCCGGCCGCAACTTCATCGCGGTGCGCGACCACGAGATCGCGGCCAAGGTGATCGGCGTGCCGCTCTTGCGCACCAAGCTGCTCGCCTTCGCCATCTCGTCCTTCCTCATTGGCGTTGCCGGCGTGCTCTGGGCGTTCGCATATCTGCGCACGGTCGAGCCGGCCGGATTCAATCTGGATCGCTCGTTCCAGGTCTTGTTCATCATCATCATTGGCGGCCTTGCCTCGCTGCGCGGCTCCTTCATCGGTGCCGCCTTCATCGTTGTGTTCCCGCTTCTGCTGTCGCGGATCGGCGCCGCGTTGCTCGGTAACGTGTTCGATTCGGGTGTTCTGGAAATGAGCCAGCGCATCGTGATCGGAGGGCTCATCGTCGCCTTTCTGATCGCGGAGCCGCGCGGGCTGATCGCGCTGTGGGACCGCGCCTGGGCCGCCATCCGGTCGGCCCACCGCCCAGTGCTCCCGACTTGAGATTTGTGTAACCCAAAGGAGCTTGCAATGAACATGTTAAGACGTGTGAAGGTGGCGATGGCTGCGGCGCTGGCCGTCAGTCTGACCAGTATGGTCGCGGCGAATGCAGACGAACAGTTCTTTCCACTGCAAAGCTATCGTGTAGGTCCCTATGCCGCCGGAGGGACCGGGTTTTTCGGGGGCTTCATCGACTATCTCAGTTTGATCAACATCCGCGATGGCGGCGTCAACGGCGTCAAGCTCACTTGGGATGAAGGTGAGACCCAGTACGAGGTCGAGCGCGGCATTGAGGTTTATGAGCGGCTGAAGAGCCGTCCCGGGATTGCGGCCTGGAACCCGCTGTCGGTCGGCATCGCCTATGCCATGATCGACCGCATCACCAAGGACAAGGTGCCGCTGATCACCATCAACCATGGCCGCACCGATTCGACCGATGGCCGCGTATTCCCTTACGTCTTTCCGCTGCTGCTCAACCCCTACAGCGAGACGTCCGGAATCGTGAACTACATCGCGTCAAGGGAGGGCGGCCCGGACAAGCTGCAGGGTAAAAAGATCGTCGTGCTCTATCACGGCTCGCCCTACGGCAAGGAGACGATTCCGATCTACAAGCTCTTGGCAGATAAATACGGCTTCAGCGTGGAGCAGATCGAGGTCCCGCACCCGGGCAACGAGCAGCAATCGCAATGGCTGTCGATCCGCAGGGCGAAGCCCGACTACGTGGTGCTGCGCGGCTGGGGCGTGATGAATCCGGTGGCGTTGAGGACCGCTCAAAAGGTCGGCTTCCCTGTCGATCACATCATCGGCAACGTCTGGTCCAACTCCGAGGAAGACGTCATTCCCGCAGGCGATCCGGCCAAGGGGTACATCGCGATCACGACCCAGGCCTCCGGCGCCGAATATCCCGTGCTGCAGGAGGTGATCAAGACCGTCTATGGCGCCAACAAAGGCAATCTCGACGACAAGAAGCGGATCGGCAGTGTCTACCACAATCTCGGGATCGTGAATGGCATCCTGAATGTCGAAGCGATCCGGATTGCGCAGGCAAAGTTCGGCAAGCGCACCTTGACCGGTGACGAAGTCCGCTGGGGTTTTGAGCACCTAGCGCTCGATCCGGTGCGGGTGGAGGCGCTGGGCGCCAAGGGCTTGTTCCACTCGATCAACGTCACTTGGGACAATCACGAGGGCGACGGCCGCGTCACCTTCCAGCAATGGGACGGCAGCAAATGGAAGGTCGTGTCGGACTGGATCGCGCCGGACTGGGCATTCCTCCGCCCGATCATCGAGAAATCGTCGACCGCCTACGCCAAGGAACACGGCATCAAGATCCGTACGTCCGGCGATGATGCGGTGAGCCAGTAGCGCAAGGCAAAGCTCAGACCTGCGGGCGCCGCCGGCTCCCGCAGGTCTGAGAGGGGACAAATCAGGGCATGAGTAACGTTCTGCTTTCGGTCGAGGGGCTGGCCGCAACCTATAATCACGCCATCGAAGCCGTGAACGACGTGTCGTTCGCGGTCCGGCGCGGCGAGATCGTCGCCGTGCTCGGCGCAAATGGTGCCGGCAAGTCGACGACGCTTCAGGCGATCTCAGGGCTGCTGCCGGCCCGGCGCGGCCAGGTCGCCGCCGGGCGCATTGTCTTCGACGGCCACGACATTGCAGCCGCTTCTCCGGCGAAGCTGGTCCGAGCGGGGATCGTGCTGGTGCTCGAAGGCCGGCATTGTTTCCTCTCGCTGACGGTGGAAGAGAACCTGATCACAGGGAGCATCGGCCGAGACGCAAGGTCTCGGGCAATGCGAGCCGATCTCGACGAGATCTATGAGCTTTTTCCGCGACTAAAGCATCATCGCAGGTCGATCTCGGGCCTCACCTCAGGCGGCGAGCAGCAGATGACTGCGATCGGCCGCGCGCTGATGTCACGTCCAAGGCTCTTGGTGCTCGACGAACCGTCGATGGGGCTCGCGCCGCTTGTCGTTGAAGGCATTTTCCGGGCGCTCAAGCAGCTCAACGGCGAGCGGGGTCTCTCGATCCTCGTCGCAGAACAGAATTCGACCGTTGCGCTGCGCTTTGCCGACCACGCGGTCGTGCTTGAGAATGGCCGCAGCGTGCTGTCGGGAGCATCAGTCGAATTGCGAAACCGCGACGACATCAAAGCCCTTTACCTCGGTGGCTCGCTGCAGCCTGACCGCGCCGAGAAACCGCTGATCCATGCCGTTGCCACACTTTGACCAACACAGGGGAGAATGACCATGGCTAAAGACAATCTGGCGCGCAAGATCGATTCTGACATCTATTCCCGGCTGGACGCCGCGATCGATGCCACCGTAAAGGTCAACGCCGATCGCAATGATCTTGAAAGCCGCTTTCCAAAAGAGAATCTGACGGCATTGGCGGAAGCCGGCTGGACCGGCGTGCTGAACGAAACACGTTTTGGTGGCCTTGGTCTGGGCCATATTGATTTCGCGGAAGCCGCTTACCGCATCGGACAGGCCGATGCATCGACCGGCCTCGTCTACGTGATGCATGTCGGCGCGGCTCAGACGATCAATCTGTTTGGTAACGATGACCAGAAGGAGCGCTGGCTCAAGGTAAACAACGGCGCGTTGCTTGGCACATATTCGACCAGCGAACGCGCCACCGGTGGGCACTGGTGGTATAATCTCTCTGAGGCATCGCACGACGGCGATAATTATCTCCTCAACGCCGAAAAATCGTTCACAACGAGCTCCGGCCAGGCCGATTTCTATGTGGTGCAGACGCGCACCCCCGGCGCCAAGGACCAGACCGATATCGTCTTCTTCATTGTCGACGGCAAGTCTGAAGGCATCGAATCCAAGCCTTGGGATGCGCTCGGTGTCCGCGGCAATCACTCCGGTCCGATCCGCTACACCAACGTGCGGGTGCCGCAGCGTGACCGGCTCGGCACTGAGGGGCAGGGGAAGGAGATCATCTATGATGGCGTATCGCCAGTCTATCTGATCGGGCTCGGCGCGGTCTGGGAAGGCGTGGCCCGCGGCGCATTGAACGCCGCGGTCAAGCACGCCACGAGTTTCGTTCACAAGGATCGAAACAAGAGTCTATCGGACTATCAGGCGATCCGGCAGGAGCTCGGTGCGGCCAAGGTGCTGGTTGAGACCTTGCGACCGTGGCGCCTGGAACTCGCGGCAAGGCTGGATGAGCTGTGGCGGGCCGGTAAGCCGCAGAGCGAAATCCTGATTCCTCTGACCGAGTTCAAGGTGCATGCCGCCGAGGTCGCGAACAAGGTCGCAGCAGCGGCGCTCACGGTCACGGGAGGTTACGGCTACCACCGCGGCCTCATCGAACGCTCCTTCCGCGACGCGCGGGCGGCCATCGCCATGGGGCCGTCGAACGTGATTGCTCGGGACTGGATCGGCAAATCGCTGGTCGGCCTGCCGCTCGAGCTATTCTACGAAGGGGGAGAGTAGATCAAAATCCGCGGAGCTGGCGGGGCGCTGGGCCCCGCTCGCCGTGCTGGGGGTCACAAGCCTCTTCGGAATGCGACCTCGTACCGTTCTGGATCATGCGGCCCTGCGGCACAGGCTCCGCCAGTGCCTCAGCTACAAATTCGATGGCTCGTGAAGCTAGCTTGCCGTATAATCGCGCAACCTTAAGGAAGCTAACTCGCTAAATCTTCCGTGCCGAGGTTCACACGACGGCAATTCTATTTGCGTATTTGTATCTCGCAACGCGCGAGTTGCGCTAAACTCATTGTCCAGCTGGATTGGGGGAGACCTTCGCATGTTCGACTCCGAAACCACCACCCTTCTGCGTGCGGTTCTGGATGAAGTTTGCAAGGACCTCTCGCTTCGTGAGACCGGCGCCAGAACATATGTCGCCTCCAAAATCGTGGAAGCCGCCACCCAAGGAGAGACGTCCGTCGATGCGCTCAAGCAAGTTGGCCGGACTGCGTTGACCAGTGCTCCCACGATGTGGCGCTAGCAAGCCCGCAGGGGGACGCTTCCTTAAGCGACCCGCAGGCTCAGGCGCAGGATTCACCAGCATATTGATTCAGATGTTTCGACTGCCCGGCTCCTCGCTAACTGGATTGGCAGCCTTGGGGCTTATTCCCATCTTTTTCAAGGATGCATTTGCACGCCGAAGCCAACAGATGCAGCGAGAGTTTCTTTCCCGCGCCTCAAGTGCCTCCGAAATCATCCTAGTACCCACTTTTCTTGGAACGTGAGTCGTGATTCAAGGTCGGGATGATACCCGAAGCAAGAGAAGTCCGCCTTTCGAAGAAAGATCGCAAGGTGCTTGAGGCGTGTTGTCGCTCACCGATGACGTTGCAGCGCGATTTGAAGGAGCTATGCGGGAATCTGGGTGATGACGGAATGAGATAGGCGGCGTATCGAGGCGGGTGT
>NZ_JBHMET010000008.1:0-46399 GCF_042430365.1 Bradyrhizobium erythrophlei | reverse complement strand
AGGGAAAGCCGGGTGCCGATCGCACCCATGGGTCCCGTGCAACAAAAAGCACGGGGGTAGAACCACAGGTGAGGCGCCGATCGCACCCATGGGTCCCGTGCAACAAAAAGCACGGGGGTAGGACCACAGGTGTAACCGGAATCCCGGCTTTCCCTGCGCGATGGTTTTACGGTTTCCTTCGTGCTCTCCCCGGCGAGACCGGGCTTGTTTGTCACCGTCTTCGCAAGGACTTCGCGTCTTGCGAGGAGACACCAACCACTGGGGCGTCAGGACCACACGACTTCGCCGTCCGCGTCACGCGCACACGTCAGTTGCGCATTCCGCGGCCACCGCATCTCACCGCAACACTCGTGACGATCGCGACGCGCCCCTCAATCGGGTGAGACGGCAAATTCATACACCGATTCTCATTTCTAAAAAACCGAAATATTTCTTTCGCGAGACCTTGCGCCGTCGGGCAAATCAGTGCCAAGGCGGCCGGGGCCGTAGGGCGGGTTAGCGTCAGCGTAACCCGCCATTCTTGGTCGACGCGAACGCGGCGGGTTACGCTGACGCTAACCCGCCCCACAAATCTCACCCCTCATCCACCACGCATTCGGCGCCGTCGATGACATACGCCGCGTGGCGGAAGTCCCTGATGGTGGCGAGCTTGTCGGCGGACCAGTCCAGCAGCATGAAGTATTTCGGCGGCCCGTTCGCCTCGTTCGGATCGAACACCAGGATCGCGGGACGCCCCTCCACCAAACCCGCCACCAGGTGCCAGTCGCTGACCTTGGCGTAATTGCCAAAGTAGCGCGACACCTCGGTCTTGCCGTTCAGCCTGGTGCGGTTGACGAGCTCGAGCCTGACGTCGTCGGCGATCATCGTGCGGATGGCGTCGAAGTCGCGGGCGTTGAAATGGCTCACATAGGCATTGAGCCTGACCCGGTTGGCCTCCGACAGGCTTGGCCGCGGCACATCGTCGGGCTCTTCGGCAAAGGCGCGCAGCTGGCTGCGCCCGCGATGCAGCGCGGCCTTCACCGCCGGCAGGCTGAAGTCCATGATGTCGCAGACCTCGGCCAGCGAACAGCCGAGCACATCCATCAGGATCACGCTGGAGCGCTGCGCGACCGGCAGCCGCATGAAGGTGCGCAGGCTGGTCGCCGCGATCTGCCGGCTCTCCACCTCATCAAGCTGGTCGGCAATCATCTCAACCTCCTCAGCCGAATGCAGCGCCTGCTGCCGGTTGCGGCGGCGCAGGAAATCCAGCGCGGTGTTGTGCGCGATGCGGAACAGCCAGGCCTCCGGATTGAGCACCGGCGCGACCGATTGCAGCGCTTCCACCGCCTTGATCAGCGCATCCTGCAGCACGTCCTCGCCGTCGATGACCGAGCCGACCATACGGGCGCAATAGCGATGCAGCTTCGGCCGCATCGCCGCGAGCAAGGCATCGACATCGATGGCGGCCAGTGAGTCGGGTGGCATTTATCCTCCGCCTGAACAGTCAGGACTCGTCCAGCATACGGTAATTGCCGACGATCCGCGCCTCACGAACCAGCGGCGGCTCGGCGCAACGGTCGCGAATGCCGTCCTGGAACGCCTGAAACGCCTTCAGCTTCGGGATCGGGCTCGAGCCGTCCTCGGCCGCGGCCTCGACGAAATGGATGAAGGTGTCGTCCTCCAGCCGCAGCGTAAGATAGCGCACGCCGCCGGGATTTGCCGCCTTCAGTTCCGCAAACACCGCCGCAACCAGCTCGGCGTTCCGATCGGCCAGCTCCGGCTTGGCCTTATACCTGATCAGGGTCCGTCTCATCCTGTGCTCCTTTGGCTCGTTCAGCGGCCGAACACCGCCGCGTCACCCCCAAGGACGTTTGCCGGCCGGTAAAGGATGCGGTCCGGCAAAAAATATTTCGCTCCGCATCCTTTGCCCGTCCGGTTTCGTCCTGGCCTGCGACGCGCGCCGCAACGGGCGGCGCGACAGACGGAGAACGACCATGCAGGCCCTTAAGCCTCGCGCCGAGCAGCGCTGGGTGCTCGGCATCACCGCGCTGGCATCCTTCATGATGGCGCTGGACGCCATGATCATCACGACCGCGTTCGCGACCATCCGCGCCGATTTCGGCAGTCCGGTGGAAACGCTGCAATGGACCGTTAATGCCTTCAACCTGACCTTCGCGGTGCTGCTACTGACCGGCGCCGCGCTCGGCGACCGGTTCGGGCGCCGGCGGATGTTCGCAACCGGGATCGCCCTGTTCGTGTTGGCATCTGCGGCCTGCGCGCTCGCCGGCAATGCCGCGGCGCTGATCGCCGCCCGTGCTCTGCAGGGCGCGGGCGCTGCGCTGGTGATGCCGCTGGCGATGGCGATCCTGAGCGGCGCCTTCGGCCGCGAGGAGCGGGCGCGCGCGCTCGGCATTTTCAGCGGCATCACCGGATGCGCGCTGATCATAGGCCCCGCGATCGGCGGCCTGATATCAGAACATCTCGGCTGGCGCTGGATCTTCTGGATCAACCTGCCGATCGGCCTGGTTGCGATCGTGCTGGTGCTGGCGCGCTTGCGCGAAAGTTTTGGCCCGGCCGCGCCGCTCGATATCACCGGCCTCGTGCTGGTCGCGATCGCGGCGCTGGCGCTGGTCTGGAGCCTGTTGCGCGGCAACGTGGTCGGCTGGACCAGCGCCGAGGTGATAGGCACGCTCATCGCCGGAATGGTGTTCGCGGCCGGCTTTGTGCTGTGGGAGTTGCGCGCCGCGGCGCCGATGGTGCCGATACGGCTGTTCGGATCGCGCGCCTTTGCTTCTGCCATGACCGCAAGCGTGCTGTTCTACGCCGCAATGTATGGCGTGCTGTTTCTGCTGCCGCAGTTCCTGCAGACCACACTCGGCTTCGATGCCTTCGGTGCCGGGCTCCGCCTGTTGCCCTGGACCGCGACGCTGTTCGTGACCGCGCCGGTCGCGGGCGCGGTGGTGAACCGGCTTGGCGAGCGGCCGCTGGTGGTGACGGGATTGTTCATGCAGGCCTTCGGGCTCGGCTGGATCGCCGTGATCGCGGCGCCCTCGATCGGCTATGCCGATCTGGTCGCACCGCTGGTGCTGGCCGGCGTCGGCGTGTCGATGGCGATGCCGGCGGCGCAAAACGCGATGTTGAGCTCGGTTGTGGTCGCCGAGATGGGCAAGGCATCCGGCATCTTCAACATGGGCCGCTTCCTCGGCGGGATGTTCGGCATCGCGGCGCTGGTGGCGACATTCTCGGCCAATGGCCGGGTCGATAGCGCGGCCCATTTCAGCGACGGATTTGCCGCGGCAATGGGCCTTGCCGCGACACTGTCGCTGGTCGGCGCGACCGCGGGCGCCTGCCTGCCCGGACGCCGGCGCGTCGCGGCTGCCGCCGCGCCGCCGGCGACAATGGCAAAGCCATTGCGCGGGGATGCATGACGATAGGGCTTCGCTATCGACCGATCGGACAATTCGTATTGGATCGGGGGCGCGAATGCCTGCATAATCCTGCGAGGAGCCAATCGAGACCGAGGGCGAATTCGCATGACAGAAGCGCCGGCCAAGCCTCATCGCGTAGTGATCGTCGGCGCCGGCTTCGGCGGGTTGGAAACCGCCTTCGGTCTCAGGGACGTACCGGTCGAAATCACATTGATCGACCGCCGCAACCACCATCTGTTCCAGCCGCTGCTCTACCAGGTCGCGACCGCCTCGCTTGCGACCAGCGAGATCGCCTGGCCGATCCGCTATCTGCTGCGCGACCGGCCCGAAGTGACCACCTTGTTCGCCAATGTCTGCGGCGTCGATGCGGCGGCAAAGCGCGTCGAGCTCGACGACGGCGACAGCATTGCCTATGACACGCTGGTTCTCGCCACCGGCGCGCGCCACGCCTATTTCGGCCATGACGAATGGGAGCCGTTCGCGCCGGGGCTGAAGACGCTGGAGGACGCCACGACCTTGCGGCGGCGGATCCTGGTCGCCTTCGAGCGCGCCGAGCGCGAGCCCGATCCTTCCAGGCGCGCAGCACTCCTCACCTTCGTCATCATCGGCGCCGGGCCGACCGGCGTCGAGATGGCCGGCACGATCGCCGATCTCGCCAAGGACACGCTGCCGCGCGACTTCCGCTATATCGACACGCGCAAGGCGCGCGTCGTGCTGATCGAGGCCGGCCCGCGCGTGCTGGCAGGCTTTCCCGATGACCTCTCGGCCTATGCGCAGCGCTCGCTGGAGAAGCTCGGTGTCGAGGTGATGCTCGGCGAGCCCGTCACCGAATGCTCGGCCGACGGCGTGGTGTTCGGCGGCAAGAAACTGGAGGCGCGCACCATCGTCTGGGCCGCCGGCGTGCGCGCCTCGCGCGCCGCCGAGTGGCTGAACGCGCCGGCCGATCGCGCCCATCGGCTGCAGGTCCAGCCCGACCTCACCGTGCCCGGCCATCCCGATGTCTTCGCGATCGGCGACACCGTCACGATCAAGGGCCCCGACGGCAATCCGGTGCCCGGCATCGCACCGGCCGCCAAGCAGGAGGGGCGCTATGTCGCCGCCCTGATCAAAGCGCGGCTCAAGGGCGAAACGCTGCCGCCGTTCCGCTACAAGCATGCCGGCAGCCTCGCGCAGATCGGCAAGAAAAAGGCGGTCATCGATTTCGGCTGGCTCAAGCTGCGCGGCACGCTGGCGTGGTGGATCTGGGGCCTCGCCCATATCTACTTCCTGATCGGCGTGCGCCACCGCATCGCGGTCGCGCTGAGCTGGCTCTGGATCCACGCCCGCGACCAGCGCGCCGCGCGGCTGATCACGCAAGGCAGCAGCAAGGTGGCGCAGTAGCGCGTCGCGTCATCGGAGCGCGCAGCGCTGGCCAGACGTTTGCGTCGCGCCGTGATGCGCGGCGAGGAGAAAGAAGATCGAGCAGCGGCCTGATGATCGTTGGATCACTTGCAGGTTTCATACTGACTATACAGCGGGTTTCCAGCCCGGCGCGCGGTGGTAATTCTGCATCCCGGCCGAACAGGGCGGCAGCCCGCTTGATCGCAGATGATTTGTCCGGACGCCCGTAGCCTGGTGGGTGCCGCCTCATTGCGCTTGCGTTCTACATCAATTTGGGGAGCGATTTTTTCACGCGACGCGACGGGCCTTTTTCCCAGAGCCTTTTCGCATTCATTGCTGTCGTTGACGCGATACCCGGCACGGCAAGTGATCCTGGTGCAGCGCTCACCATCAGCCCGGAACCCGTGATCGCAAACGAGGGGGCAAACGCGGGACGGTTTGGACTTGATCGCGTCCAGCACATCAGCGCTGGCGAGCTTCACGTCGAACCTGGTGCCTGCGTGTTGGTTGAACAGCATGAGTGAGCGTTGCGAGGCAGCGTTCCACTCACCATCCGCTGCCTCGGTAAGGCAGCCGACGCGGCGCAATTCCGACTGCACGGATTTGACCAGATCAACGCCGGAAGGAGTAGCTGCGATATCTGACAGCGGCGGAAGCGATGCGACCGTTTGCGGCTCCTGCTTTTTCTGGTCCACGGCGCTTTCGGTCCCACCTTGCCTTGCAGCAGGGTCGGTAGCGGCTTGTTCGGCCGCGCGTCGTTCGGCGGCTTTCGCTTCCGCTTCCGCCTTCTCCGAAGCGGCGCGGGTCTCCTCTCCAGCTTCCGCCCTGGCTTGTGCAAGCTGTTTCGCCTTTTCTGCGGCGATCCGGGCTTGTTCCGCCGCTTTGGCTGCTGCTGCGGCCCTTTCCTGCTCAGCTCTCTTCGCGCCCTCCGCAGCGAGCCGGGCCTTCTCCTGCTCTGCAAGCCGTGCTTTTTCCGCCGCTGCCGAGCGCGCTTCCTCCGCTGCAATTTTGTTGAGCTGACCTTTTGCCAGATCGGCATAGAAGCCATCCGGATATCGCGCGAGGAAGGCATTCCATCCATCGCGCGTGTCAAGCTGAAGGGCCAGCTCATAGTCGCGACGAACGGCATTGTCGAGGTTCGGTTGCGGCCCAACAGCGACCGGCTTTGCGGGAACGAGCGGCACATCCTCTCCGCCCAGCGAACCATAGACGTATGGCTCTTGCCTATAGCCGGTCTTCCTCAAAACATCGTCGCGCACGAAGCCGAACGCTTTGCGCAGATCAAGACCGGGTTTCGGAAGATATTCAACAAGGGCGACCGCAAACGGACTGTTCTTGAAGTCGCCGTCGGAGGCAGTAGACCCGGCTTTGGCCGCAAAGGCTATCATCGTGTTGGGGCTGCTGGGTTCGATCTTGGCCAGACCGCCGCCGATCGCGCGCGCAGCAATGGTCCGCTTCATTGTCTTGGCAAACGGATTATCGCGGCAGGCATCGAGAATGATGAGCCGGAGCTTCTTGGCCGGCTCGACCGCAAACATCAGGCGATCTACCGGCACAGTCTCATCGAGAACATCGGCATCGGTCTCGAGCGTAGCATCCGTCGGGATCAGGTAGTTATTGCCATCCAGCTCAATCCCGTGTCCCGCATAATAGATCACGGCGACATCTGCACTTCGTGCGCTCGCACCGAAGTCGCGAAGGGACCTGCGCATGTCGCTTGCATTTAAATTGAGCCGGGTTGTGACTTCGTCGAAGCCGGCTGTCTTCAACATATCCGCGATGAGGATCGCGTCATTCACCGGGTTCAGAAGTCGCGGCGCTTGCCTGTAAGCCGAATTGCCGACGACCAGCGCGATGTGCCTCTCGGCAGAGGCGGCCTCACAGCCGAGGCAGGTGATAAACGCCAACAAAACGACTGTGCGAAATATGCCCATGGCGACCCTCGGGCGTGCACCTTTCAAGATTACCTGAACGTCACTTGCTGCAACAGGCCCTCCCTAAGAGTTACCGCAGCGGCGCAAGCCGCCGATTGTCGAGACGCCGGCCTGGCTGCAGGCACCCACGGCGGTACTTGAGTATAGGCTACGCACGTCGGGATGCGTGGATGCCCGGCACGAGGCCGGGCATGACGGGTCTCTATTGACGCGCTGGGTTTACTTCAACAGCGAGCACCCGCCATCCGCGAGCGGGCGGAACGCCTCCTCCGCCGGAATGGTCGCGATCTGCTTGTAGTAGTCGTAGGGGTACTTCGACTCCTCCGGCTTCTTCACCTCGAACAGATACATCGGGTGGATGACACGGCCGTCCTGGCGGATCGTGGTCGCGCCGAACAGTTTGTCCTTGCCCTTGAAGGTCTTCATCTGCGGCACGACGAGTTTGGCGTCGTCGCTGCCGGCGGCGGCGACCGCGTTGAGATAGGCGAGCGTGGACGCATAGACGCCGGCCTGGTTGCCGCTCGGCATCTTGCCGTTCATGCCGGGTCGCGCGGCAAACCTCTTTGCAAACGCGCGGGTGTCGTCATCCATGTCCCAGTAGAAGGCCTCGAGCAGTTGCAGGCCCTGCGCGACCTTCAGCCCCATGCCGTGGATGTCGTTCACGAACAGCAGGAACGCCACCATGGTCTGGCCGCCCTGCTGGATGCCGAACTCGGCGGCCTGCTTCACCGCGTTGATGGTGTCGCCGCCGGCATTGGCAAGCCCGATCACCTTCGCTTTCGAGTTCTGCGCCTGCAGCAGGAAGGAGGCGAAGTCGGACGTGCCGAGCGGATGCTTGCTCGAGCCCAACACCTTGCCGCCGTGCTTCTCGATGTAGTTGGTCGCTTCGGCTTCGATGCCCTTGCCGAGCGCGTAGTCGACCGTGACAAAGTACCACTCCTTGCCGCCGCGCTGCATCATCGCCGCGGCCGTGGTGTTGCCGGTCGCCCAGGCGTCGTTGACCCACTGGATGGTGTTCGGCGAGCAGGCCTTGCCGGTGAGGTCGGAGCTCGCGGTCGACGATGCCAGGAACGTCATTCTGGTGTCGCGCAGGATGGTGTTGATGGCGAGGCCGACGGCGGAGTTCGGCACGTCGACGATGGCATCGACGCCCTCGACGTCGAGCCATTTGCGCGCGATTGCCGAGCCGACGTCGGCCTTGTTCTGGTGATCGGCGTAGACGATCTCGACCTTGATGCCCTTGTCCCCGCCGTTGAAATCCTCCGCCGCCATGCGCGCGGCCTCGACCGAGCCCATGCCGTTGGTGTCCTGGAAGATGCCGGAAATGTCGTTGAGCACGCCGACGCGCACCACATTGTCGGAAATCTCCGCATGCGCGACCGTAGCGGCGCAGGATAATGCCAGCGCCAGACCAACCCTAAAAGCCCTCATCATCTCCTCCGTGGTGTTCATGTGGACGCCGGCGCGCAGCCGGCGCATGTGTTACGTCAGACCCTTGAATGCGTCAGACCTTGAATGCGTCAGACCTGCCGTTCCGGCAGGCACAGCACGAGGCCGTCGAGCTCGCCCGACAGCTTGATCTGGCAGGACAGCCGGCTGTTGGCGCGGCGGTCGCTGGCGGTGCCGTCGAGCAGCGCGTCCTCGTCGTCATCAATCGCGGGCAGGCGCGCAAGCCAGGCGTCGTCGACATAGACGTGACAGGTCGCGCACATCGCGTTGCCGCCGCATTCGGCGAGGATGCCGTCGAGGCCGTTGCGGGTCGCAGCCAGCATTACGCTCTCGCCGTCAGAGGCCTCGACGCGCGTGTGCTCGCCAGTGGGGTGGATGAAGGTGATGGCAGGCATGGGTATCCTCGTCAGGCCGGCGTGATCGAAATGGGCAAGCTGTCGAGCCCACGCAGCGTGTTGTTGAAACGGCGCTTCGGCTCGCCGGTGATTTCAATTTTGCCGACGCGGCGCGCCAAGGCCGACAGCATCACCTCGCCTTCGAGGCGCGCGACGAGCTGGCCGACGCACATGTGGACGCCGGAGCCGAAGCCGACATGGCCCGAGGTGCGGCGCGTGATGTCGTAGCTATCCGGGTTATCCCAGCGCCTGGGATCGCGGTTGGCGGCGGCCAGGAACATCAGCACCTTCTCGCCCTCGCCGATCCGCGCGCCGCCGAGCTCGACCTCGCGCGTCGTGGTGCGGAAGAAGGTCTGCACCGGGCTTTCGAACCGCACGGCCTCCTCGAACGCGTTGCGCGCCAAGGTCGGATCGCTGCGCAGCTTGGTGAACTGGTCGGGAAAGCGCGCCAGGCAATAGACCGCGGCACCGATGCCGTTGACGGTGGTGTCGAGCCCGGCCGACAGCAGCGAGCGCACCAAAAGCGGCGCCTCGATCGCGGTGATCTCGCCCTCGTCGACGCGGGCATGGATGCAGGCGCCGAAGCCGCCGGGCGCGAGATTCTCGCGCTGGCACTGCTCGGCGATATAGGCCTGGTGCGGCGCGGAGCGCTCGATCGCCTCCTGACGCAACGCGTTCGGCGGGCCGAACGCATTGAACACCAGGCTCGCGTAAGGCAGCAGGTGCTCGCGCCCCTCGGGCCTCAAGCCGAGCGCATCGGGGAAGATCGAGAGTGGATAGGCTTCGGCGAGATCGGCGATCGCATCAAAACTGCGCTTTTCCAAGAGCGTATCGAGGCGCGCTTCGGCGGCGGCGGCGAAGCGGTCGCGGACCTGCTTCATCACCGTCGGCGACAGCACCCGGCTCAGCACCGCGCGGGTGCGGCTATGCGCCGGCGGATCGGCTTCCAGGATCAGGCTCGGCGGCCGCCACGGCTTCTCCCTGGCGAAATCGCTCAGGCCCACGCCGCGGCTGGAACAGAAGGTCGCGGGATCGTTCAACACCGCATGCACCTCGGCATAGCGCGCCACGCCATAGACGTTCCATGTGTCGAGATAGACCACCGGCCCCGCCTCGCGCAGCACCTCGTGGGTCGGATACGGATCGGCGAAGAACTCAAGCGCAAAGGGATCGACGCCAAGATGCGGCACGGACGTGCCGTCGCCGGCGGAGGTAGCTGTTACAGTCATTGGGCCCTCCCGAAGTTTGAACTTGTCAAGAGACGCTGCATGTCTATTGCTCCCAGGCGATTTCGCAGCGATGATTTGGCCAATGAGCAGCAATCCCCTTCCCCGGAAGCCACGCCGGACCAGACCGGTCGACGCCGCAGAGGCCGCCGACGGCCCGCTGCTCGATCTCGACCGCTACGTGCCGGCCTTCATCACGTTCATCGGCAACAAGCTGTCGAACAGCGCGACCGCCTATTATCAGAAGAATTTCGGCATCAACGTCACGGAATGGCGGATCATATCGCAGCTCGCGATCGAACCCGGCATCCCGGCTTCGCGGATCTGCCACGTGATCGGCTTCGACAAGGGGCCGGTGAGCCGCAACCTTGCGGCGATGCAAAAGCGCGGGCTGCTGACGATCCGCACCGCGCCGGACGACGGCCGCACCCATTCGATCTCGCTGACGGCCCGCGGCCGCGCCGTCCACGACAAGGTCATCGTCGCGGCGCTGGAACGCGAGCGGAGGCTGTTGTCCTGCCTGAAAAAGGATGAGCGGGAGATGCTGATCGACCTGCTCCGGCGGCTGCACGAGAATCTCGGCGCCGTGACCGGGCAAAGCCCGAACTGACCGCGCGGCGGCGCCCCGCCGGGACCCGATCGATCCGGCGGCACTCCGCGAACGCATGATTATGTTCCCGATTGCTTGCGCCGTGCTGCGCAACACTGTTCCTCCCTAGAACGCGCGGCCGTTGACCGGCCCTGCTCGCTTGCGGCGAAACTCGCACAGACTAGTTGCCTTGGCAACTAAGAATGCGAGATGCGATGGCGGTAAAACGAAGCGGGATGGGGAACCGGGGCGGACTCGCGATTAAGCCGAAGCGATCTCGATTGAATTGGCGCGTTGGCGGCCGCGAGCTCAGTTCGCCTCTCCCGCTTGCGGGGGTCGAGACGAGCAAGCTCGCTCTTAGGCCGCATCGCATCGTAGATGCGATGCGGGTGGGGGCTCTCTCCACAATACGACTCGCGGAGAGAGCCCCCACCCCAGCCCTCCCCCGCAAGCAAGCGGGAGAGGGGGCGCAGTTCCGATGCGGCCGCGACTCGCGTCCTAACTGCCTGTGTTGATGAGCAATCTCACTCCGCACACACGATCGGCTCGGCGGACACATCATCCTCCAGCACCGCCACGGCTGCCGCGCGGCGGGTCAGCACGGCGCGCTGGTTGATGTAGCCCTTGTCGGTGATCTCGCCGCCGTCGACCGAGGCCGCCTCGGCGAGCAGCAGCGCGCGTGTGGCATGGCCGGAGGAGTGGCCGCCTTGCGCCTTCAGCTTTGCCAGGCCTTGCGCGATCGCGGCACGGACCGCCGGGTGGCCGATCACGTCCTTGACGTCGGCGCTTTCGGGCAATCCTGCCGCGGCGCGGCAGGCGGCGATGTTCGGGAACACCAGGAACCGCACCTCGTCGCGGCCGTGGCCGGTCACGACAATATCCTGCGCCAGCGGCGCCAGCGCCGCGATGCCGGCGACGCGCAGCGTGCCGACGCTGACCCAGGTGCCGGAATTGAGCTTGAAGTCCTCCGCGACGCGGCCATCAAAGAACAGGCCAAGCTCGGGCCTCGCGGGATCGGCGAAGGTGACGGCATCGCCGATCAAATAAAAGCCTTCCGCGTCGAACGCCTGCGCGGTCAGCTCCGGCGCCTTCCAATAGCCCGGCGTGACATTGGGGCCGCGCACGCGCACCTCGAGCTTGTCGCCTGATGGCACCAGCTTCAGCTCGGTGCCGGGGATCGGCACGCCGATATTGCCGGAGCGCTTGGCGAGGAAATGGCAATCGGTCGCGAGGGGCGAGGTTTCGGTCGAGCCCCAGGCCGACACCATCGGCAACCGGCGACCGACGGTCTGAAGCGATAACTCCTCCAGTGCATCCCAGAGATTCTGCGGCAGCGCCGCGCCGGCGTAGAAGGCGAATTTTGTCCCCTCGAAGAATTTGCGGCGCAGCTCCTCATCGGTGCGCAACGCTGAGATCAGCATGTCGAAGCCGCGCGGCACGTTGAAATAGACCGTCGGTACCACGCTGCGCAGATTGGCCAGAGAGGTCGCAAACAGGCCCGGCGCCGGCTTGCCGCCGTCGATATAGAGCGTGCCGCCGTTACGCAGCACGAGGTTGAAATTGTGATTGGCGCCGAAGGTGTGGCTCCAGGGCAGCCAGTCCAGGATCACAAGATCGCTGCTTGCGTCTTCGAGGAACGTCCAGGTCTGCGCCTTGGCCTGCTGGCTCGAGGTCAGCATGCGCTGGGTGTTGATCACCGCCTTCGGCGTGCCTGTCGAGCCCGAGGTGAACAGGAATTTTGCGATCGTATCCGGCGTCACTGCGGCGAAGGCCGTTGCGACGCCTGATGTCTCCGGCGTCGCGGTCACGTCGCGGAACGGCAGCGCGTCGGCATCATCAGGATTGCCGCTGACGACATTGGCGTGGTGCAGCGGCCTGATCGCGGCAAGCGCCGCGGCGAACGGTTTTGTGCTCGTGACATAGATCGCGCCGGGATCGAGCAAGCCGATCATGCTCTTCAGCTTGTCGAAATCCCGGGACATCAGCGAATAGGCCGGCGAGATCGCGGCCGCGGGCACGCCGACATGCTGGGCGGCCAGCGCGAACAGCGCGTGATCGACACTGTTGTCGGAGAGGATGACGAGCGGCCGCTCAGTGCTCAGGCCCCGTGCCAGGATCCAGGAGGCCGCCGCGCGCACGGTTTTCAGCGCATCGCGATAGCTGACGGTGGTCCACGGCGCTTCGGCGCCGGCGCGCTCGCCGAGGAAGATCCGGTCGGGCGCACGCTGCGCCCAATGCTCCAGCCAGTCGCCGATGCAGCGGGCGCTTTCCTTCAGCGGCGTGGTGGAGCGGACAAGGATGCTGCCATCTAGCCTGCGATCGGCGACGATCGCGGGCGTCGCGAACAGGCTCTGCGGATCGTCACCGCTTGGTGCGGCAATCGTCATGGTTTCCTCCTCGCCGTCGCGCACGGAGATCGCGCCGCAACATCGTGCGGCGGCCCCGGCACGGGCTGGTTTGGTGATAATGTTGCGGAGACCAATTGTTGTCGTCAACAACAATCTTTCCCTTGGACGCGCGGCGCGCTACAGTTTGGGCCATGGCGGGGAAGCAACAGGCGGCGCGCAAGGCGACGAAGGCGGGAGCGGCAATACGCCGCCCCTCGGAACGGACGCGAATGGCCGATGGCAACGGACGCGGCGACGCGGCGGACGGCGAGATCGGCCTCGACGCGCTGGTCGGCCATGCCGGTTATGCGGTGCGGCGCTTCCAGCTCTGGATCTTCCAGGACTTCATCAAGACGCTCGCCGAAGTCGACATCCGCCCGACGCAGTATTCCGTGATGACGGTGATCGGCGCCAATCCGGGCCTGAGCCAGATGGCCGTTGCAAAACGGCTCGGGATCGAGCGCGCGCGGCTGGTGCACCTACTCGACAGCCTCGAGCAGCGCAACCTGGTGAGCCGCATCCCGTCCGCCACCGACCGCCGCTCCCATGCGCTGCATCTGACCGCGCGCGGCAAGGCCGCGCTGGCGCAGTTCAAGCGGCTCGCCGCCGAGCACGAGCGGCACGTCGCCGCGAAGATCGGCAAGCAAAACCGCGAACGGCTGCTCGACATCCTCGCCGACTTCACCTGACGGCTCCGGCTGCTCAAAAATCAGGCAAACGCCCTGCCCGGGACCGGTCAAACCGACCCGCGCCATTTTCGAGCGATTACCTAAGCGGCTGAGATCATGCAATAATCAGCCGGGCGGCGGGCGCAGCGCGACTGTACACAATGGCACATCGCTTGCTTCGATCAGGCCAGGATTCCCATCGCGCAAGGCGGCGTCGCCTTGCCGGTCAACGGACGAGGCAAACCACGTGACTGAAACCGTCGCCGCGATATCAGCTGCGCACCGCGCCGGCACCATGACGCCGGCGCAAACCATCGCGCGCAGCTATCAGCGCATCCGCGACCACAACGATCCCGCCATCTTCATCAGCCTGCGCGACGAGAAGGACGCGCTCGCCGAGGCCGAGCGGCTTGCGCGAAAGGACCCGAGGCAGTTGCCGCTGTACGGCGTGCCGGTCGCGGTGAAGGACAATATCGATGTGCAGGGCCTGCCGACGACGGCCGCCTGCCCCGCCTTCTCCTACATGCCGGCGCGCGACGCCACCGCGGTCGCGCGGCTGCGCGCGGCCGGCGCCATCATCATCGGCAAGACCAATCTCGACCAGTTCGCCACCGGCCTCGTCGGCGTGCGCTCGCCCTACGGCATTCCCAAAAATCCGGTGCGCGACGATCTCGTGCCGGGCGGATCGAGTTCAGGCTCGGCGGTCGCGGTGTCCACGGGCCTCGTCCCGCTTTCGCTCGGCACCGACACCGCGGGCAGCGGCCGCGTGCCCGCGATGCTCAACAACATCGTCGGCCTGAAGCCGAGCCTCGGGCTGATCTCGACCGAAGGCGTCGTGCCGGCGTGCCGCACGCTCGACTGCATCTCGGTGTTCTCGCTGACCGTCGACGATGCGATGGCCGCGCTCGGCGTGATGGCCGGCCCTGACGGCGCTGATCCGTTCTCGCGCAACCGGCCGCTCGCCAGCATGACCGCATTTCCGGCCAGGCTGAAGCTGGGCATTCCCTGGAGCGGTCAGTTGATCTTCTTCGGCGACCGCGAATTCGAGAAGGCCTATAGCGAGGCGCTGAAACGCTGGGAAGCGCTCGGGGCCGATCTAGTCGCGTTTGACCTCGAGCCGTTCTACGAGACCGCACGGCTGCTCTATGAGGGACCGTGGGTTGCCGAACGCTATCTCGTGATCCGCGATCTGCTCGCGTCGTCGCCCGAGGCGATCCATCCTGTCACGCGCGAGATCACCGCGGCCGGCGCGCGGCTCACCGCCGCCGACACCTTCTCCGCACTCTATCGCCTGCAGGCGCTGCGCCGCGTCGCCGAGCGCGCCTTTGCCGGGCTCGATGCCATCGTGTTGCCGACTGCGCCGACGGTCTATTCGACCGCGCAGGTGCTCGCCAATCCGGTCGAGCTCAACTCCAGGCTCGGCACCTACACCAATTTCGTCAATCTGCTCGATCTCTGCGGCCTGGCGCTGCCGGCATCGATGCGCGCGGACGGTGCGCCGTTCGGCATCACGCTGCTCGCGCCCGCCGGCTGCGACGGCGCGCTCGCCAGCATCGGGCGCCTGTTCCACGCCGATACCGGATTGCCAATCGGCAGCCAGTCCTTGCGACAGCCGCCGCTCGCGGCCGTGCCGGCGGCAAACGGCGACGAGATCCCAATCGCAGTGGTCGGCGCGCATCTTTCCGGCATGGCACTGAACGGCGAGTTGCAGGCGCTCGACGCGCGGCTGCTGGAAGAGACCGCCACCGCGCCGGACTACCGGCTCTATGCGCTCGACACCACGCCGCCCAAGCCCGGCATGCTGCGTGTCGAGCCGGGAATGGGCACGTCGATCAAGCTCGAACTGTGGGCGCTGTCGCCGGCCGCCTTCGGCAAATTCGTCGCCGCGATCCCGCCGCCGCTGTCGATCGGGACGATCCGGCTCAGGGACGGACGCGAGGCGAAGGGATTCATCGTCGAGCCGGCGGCGATCAACGGCGCGAGGGATATCTCGGCCTATGGCGGCTGGCGCGTGTTCATGGAGGAGAAGGCTGCGGTGTAGCCGTCGTCTTCGTAGAGTGGGCAAGGGCGCGTAAGCGCCGTGCCCACTCTACACGTTCTCCTTACCTCGTCATTGCGAGCGCAGCGAAGCAATCCATGTCTCACCGCGCCGTGAGGTGGATTGCTTCGCTTCGCTCGCAATGACGAAAAAGTAACTGTGCCGCGCCCTACACCGACACCGCATAGATCTCGTACTCCCCGCGCACCAGCTCGATGTGGGCGCGCATCGCGGCTGCGGCGCCGGCCTTGTCGCCGCGCATGATAGCGACGACAACGCGGTCGTGTTCGGCGTGGGATTTGGCGAGACGACCGAGGTTGCGAAACTGGGCGCGGCGGAACGGCTGGACGCGGACGCGGGTTGCGAGCGTGATCTCGGCGATATAGGTGTTTTGCGACCCCGCATAGATCGCGTTGTGGAAGCGCTCGTTCACCTCGTGGAAGCGATCGGGATTGCCGGTGTAGCTCAACACCCGCAGCTCTTCGTGGATCGCCTCGAGGGCGTGGCGCTCCGCCGCCGACATCCGCTCGGCGGCAAGACCGGCGCAGATCCCCTCCAGCTCCGCCATCGCCTCGAACATGCCGGTGAGCCGGTCAAGCGAAGGCTGCGCCACCACGGCGCCGCGATGCGCGCGGGCCTCGACCAGGCCGCTCGCGGCGAGCTGGCGCAATGCTTCGCGCACCGGCGTGCGCGAGACGTTGAAGCGGCGGGCGATGTCGGTCTCGTCGAGCGGCGCACCCGGCGCCAGCGTGCCGCGCACGATCTCGTCGGCGAGTTGCAGGCGGAGTTCCTCGGCGCGGGTAACCTTGTCGGTGAGCTGCGACGGGCGATCGATGCGCCGAATCACCGCCGCGGACCCGGTGCCCTGCGGTTGCGGCGCGCGCGTCGGAACGTCGTCCAGGCTCATGCCTCAGGCACCCTCTTCAAGCGACCTTGGGTTCGTCGATGATGCTGACATGGGCCGCAACGATTCTCCACCCCTCGGGGAATCGAATCCAGGTCTGCATCTGCCGCCCCACCCTGCCCGGCGCGGTCTCGCGATAGAACAGCGTCGAGGCCACCGCGGTGTCGCGGCCATAGGCCGTGATCACGGTCCTGTCCGTCTTGCGCATCAACCCGACCGGCGAACGCGCGGCGCGGAACGCCATGATCTCATCATAGCCGTAGAGATTCTCGCCGATGCCATAGCGCAGCGTGCGGCGGTCGTCGCGGAACAACTCGTCGAGCACGGCGACGTCGTTCGTCACCAGCGCCTTCTCGTAGCGTGCGAACTGCGCCGTCACCTCGGCGACCACGTCGGGAAGATCGATGTCCATTCTCAAATTCCTCTCGGCGTCGGCGCGGCGGCGACGCCCATCTGCTCCAGCGCATAGGCGACCCTGAGCGCGATGTCCTCGCGCCAGGGCGCTGCGATAATCTGCACGCCGATCGGCATCGGCTCAAGCGGCACCGGCACGGCGGCGACCGGCAGGCCGATTAAGGAGATCGGCTGGGTGTGGATGCCGATATTGGGGCGCAACGGAAGCTCGACGCCGTCGAGCTCCAGGGTGGTTTGCCCGAGCTTCGGCGCAACGCAGGGCGTCGCGGGCGCCAGGATCACGTCGACCGAGTTGAACAGCTCGAGCACCTTCGCCCGATACCAGCGGCGGAATTTCTGCGCCTTGTCGACGTAAGGCGCCGGGATCATGGCGCCCGAGATCAGGCGGTCGCGCACCGCTGGATCGAAATCGCGAGCGCGCTTGCGTAAGCGATCGAGATGCAGCGAGGCCCCCTCAGTCGTCGTGATGATGAAGGCCGCCGCGCGAGCGCGCGCGGCCTCGGGGATATCGACCGTCTGCGTCGCACCCAGTGCTTTTGCGACGCGCGCGACCGCTTCGGCGGCCTCGGGCATGACGCCCTTCTGGAAATAGCCGCCGGCGACCGCGATGCGCAAGTCCTCGATCCCTTGCTTAAGCGACGGCAGGGCCGGCTCGACCGGCCGCGTGGTGCAGGCGGCATCACCGCTGTCGGGGCCCTGCATCGCGTCGTAGGCGAGCGCGAGGTCGGTCACGCCGCGCGCGAACGGGCCGAGGTGATCGAGGCTCATCACGAACGGGAACGACCGCGCGCGCGACAGCCGGCCATAGGTGGGCTTCAGCCCTAAGATGCCGCAGAAGGATGACGGCACGCGGATCGAGCCGTTGGTGTCGGAGCCGAGCGCGATCGGCACCAGCGCGCCGCCGACGGCGCTGCCGGAGCCGCCCGAGGAACCGCCGGCCATCCGGGTCGGATCGTGCGGATTGCGTGACGGGCCGTCATGCACGTTCTCGCCGGTGAAGTCGTAGGCGTATTCGCCCATGTTGAGCGCGCCGACCAGCACGGCGCCGGCCGCCTCCATGCGTTCGATCAGCGTGGCGTCGCGCGGCGACGGTGGCAGGTCGCGGTTGATCTTCGAGCCGGCGCGGGTGGCGAGGCCCTCGACGTCGAACAGGTTCTTCACGGCAAACGGCACGCCGGCGAGCGGACCGGCCGGCTTGCCGGCGGCTATCCCGGCGTCGATTGCCTTCGCCCGGGCGCGCGCACGATCGGCGGTGACGTCGGTGAAGGCATTGAGGATCGTGTCGCGCGCGGCGATGCGCGCGAGCGCGGCCTCGGTCGCTTCAAGCGCGGTCATGCTGCGGCTTGCCACGGCCTGCGCGATCGCGGCGGCGGTGAGCCCGTCTGAACTCTCGGACATTGTGACCTCAGGCTGAAAAGATGCTGGCCGGCTCGCTCTCGTCCGGCAGCGGGAATTCGTCGACCAGACGTGCCAGCCGAAGCGAGGCCTCGAGGTTCGCGCGCACCGACGGACGCCAGGCGTCCTCGATCTTGAGCGCCATCGCCGCGGCTACGGTGTTGATGTGGTCGTCGAGGTGATCAGCCATCGTTCTGTTTCCGATTTGTCAGGCCACCGGCAGCGGCGGATGCGGGATCGCCGTCAGCAGCTCCCTAGTATAGGTATCCTGCGGATCGCCCAACACCTGCTCGGATGAGCCCTGCTCCACAATGCGGCCGGCGCGCATCACGATGACGCGATCGCACAGCAGTCGCACCACATTCAGATCATGTGACACGAACAGATAGCTCATCCCCATCGACTGCTTGAGGTCCTGCAGCAGGTTGAGCACCACCGCCTGCACAGACACGTCGAGCGCGGCGGTCGGCTCGTCGAGGATCACGAGCTTCGGATGCAGCGCGATCGCGCGTGCGATGCCGACGCGGGCCTTCTGGCCGCCGGAGAGCTGGTGCGGGAAACGATCCAACAGATTGACCGGCAGGCCGACGAGCCGCGCCAGATCCTCGCAGCGGGCGCGGAGCGCGTCGCGTCCCCTGATGTCGCCGAGCTGCATGATCGGGTCCGCGATCGCGCGCGCCGCGGTGAAGCGCGGGTTGAGGCTGTCGGTCGGATCCTGGAACACCATCTGGATGGCCTTGCGCTGCGGCAGCCGCGCAAACGCGCGCGGCATGATGGCGCCGATGTCCTCGCCGTCGAAGGTGATGCGGCCGGAGGTCTGGTCGAGCAGCCGCATCACCATCATCGACGTCGTTGACTTACCGCAGCCGGACTCGCCGACCAGCCCGACGCTCTCGCCACGGCCGACCTGAAAGCTGATGCCATCGACCGCGCGGAAAATGTCCTCCTCCACCGGCGGCTTGCGGCCGAATAATTTTCCAAGCACGGCGCTCGCGCCCTGGCGGGGATATTCCTTGACGAGCTTTTCGACGAGAAGGAGGGGTTTGAGTTTCTCGTCACCCTCGGGCTTGACCCGGGGGTCCATCGACGAAGAGTCTTGCGAAGCTTGATGGATGGCCGGGCATAGGCGAGCGGAAGCGACGCCGTCCATCGGACGGCTATGCCCGGCCATGACGGGCGTCTGCTGAGGGGACCTTGATGCCTCCTCCTCCGGCAGCAAATCCCTGAGCGACACGCCGAGCCTGGGCGTCGCGCGCATCAGCTTGCGCGTGTAGGCGTGCTGGGGATCGGCGAAGATATCCGCCGACTTCGCGGTCTCGACCACGCGGCCCTTCTCCATCACCACGACGCGGTCGCAATAGGCCGCGGCGAGGCCGAGATCGTGGGTGATCAGGATGGTCGACATCGAGCGGCGCTTGGTCAGCTCGACGATCAGATCCATCACCGCCTTCTGGGTGGTAACGTCGAGGCCGGTGGTCGGCTCGTCGGCGATCAGGAGCTGCGGATTGCAGGCGAGCGCCAGCGCGATCACGACGCGCTGGCACATGCCGCCGGACAGCTCGAACGGATAGGCGTGGTAGCGCTCGCGGGGGCGCGCGATCTTGACCTGCTCCAGCGACTCGATCGCCTTCTCGCCGCGGTCGGCGACCTGCGCCTGCTGGACGTGCTGGCGCAGCACGTCCTCGATCTGGTCGCCGACCTTCCGGATCGGGTTGAGCGCGGCGCGCGGATTCTGGAAGATCATCGAGACTTCGCGGCCGCGCAGGTCGCGCATCTGGCTCTCGGTCGCGGCCTTCACGTCGATGCCGGAAAACATCACCGAGCCCTCGGCGATGCGTCCGGCGCGATCGAGGATGCGCATCACCGCATATGACGTCACCGACTTCCCGGAGCCGGACTCGCCGACGATGCCGACGGTCTCGCCCTTGCCGACGGAGATGTTCACGTGCTGCACCGCCTTGACGATGCCGCGGCGGGTGATGAATTCAACGGTGAGGTCGCGGACGTCGAGCAGCGGCGACGCGGTCATGGGTCGTTTCTCCACCGGCGCATCACGTCCTCCGCTGCGGGTCGACGATGTCGCGCAGGCCGTCGCCGAGCAGGTTGAAGCAGAACACCGCGATCATCAGCGCTAGCCCCGGAAACAGCGCGATCCACCATTCGCCCGACACCATGAAGCCGGCGCCCTCGGCGACCATGATGCCCCACTCGGCGGTCGGTGGGCGCACGCCGAGGCCGACGAAGGAGAGGCCCGCGGCGTTGAGGATGGCGTAGCCCATGGTCAGCGACATCTGCACGATCATGATCGGCATGATGTTCGGGAGGATGTGCACCAGGAGGATGCGGTATTCACCGTTGCCCGACAGCCGCGCCGCCTGCACGAAGCCGGCGTTGCGGCGGACATTGGCCTCGGCGCGCGCGACGCGGGCATAGAGCGGAAAGTTCACGATCGCGGTCGCGATGATGATGTTCTGCACGGTGTTGCCGAGCGCCGCCACGATGCCCATCGCCAGCACGAACAGCGGGAACGCCATGATGGTGTCGGCGATGCGGCCGACGATGCGATCGGTCCAACCGCCGAAGTAACCCGCGGCAATGCCGGCGAGCCCGCCCATCAAAAACACCAGCACCACGGAGGTAACCGCGATGAAGGTGTCGAGCCGGGTCGCGACGATGACGCGGCTGAAGATGTCGCGGCCCAACTGGTCGGTGCCGAACCAATGCGTCGTCGACGGCGGCTTCAGCGCGGCCGCGGTGTCGGAGGCCAACGGATCGTACGGCACGACGTAAGGGCCGAACAGCGCGGCAAACAGGATCAGGATCAAAAGCGCGAAGGCGAAACCGGTGACCTTGTTCTCGCCGAGCACATAGCGCGTGTGCTCGATGATGGCAGATAGTCCCGACGTGCGCGCGGGACCAACGGGTTCGACTGTAGGCGCAACGCTGCTCATAAGCCTACCCCTATCCTTCGAGCCGCACGCGTGGGTCGATCACGCCGTAGAGAATGTCGATCACGAGATTGAGCAGCACGTACATGACCGCCATGGTCAGCACGAAGCCCTGCACCGGCGCGAAATCGGAGGCGATCAGCGCCTCCACCGCGTAGGAGCCGATGCCGGGCCAGGCGAACACCTTTTCGACCAGCACATTGGCGCCCAACAGGAACGAGAACACCATGCTGAGCGTGGTGATGACCGGCAGCATCGCGTTGCGGAAGGCGTAGGTGACGATCACCTTGCCCGGCGACAAGCCGCTGGCGCGCGCGGTGCGGACGAAGTCCGAGGCGAGCACCGCGAGCATCGAGGCGCGCGTCATCCGCGCGATCGGCGCCAGCGAGAAGATCGCAAGCGTCACCGCCGGCAGGATAAGTTGGCTGAGGGCTGAGCGGAACGCCTCGACGTCGCGCGTGATCACGGTGTCGATCAGATAGAAGCCGGTCACCGTGGGCGGCGCGCTATAGAACACGTCGAGGCGGCCGAGCGGCGCCGGCGACCAGCCGAGGCGGAAGTAGAAGACATAGACCAGCACGAGGCCGGTGAAGAAAACCGGCAGCGACACGCCCGCCGTCGTCGTGATGCGACAGAGGTGATCGATCCATGACCCCGGCCGCGTCGCCGCCAGCACGCCGAGCGGGATCGCGATCACGATCGAGACGAAGAGACCGAGCAAGGTCAGTTCGGCAGACGCCGGCAGGCGGTTGCGCAATTCGGTCGCGACCGGCTGGCCCGTGGTCAGCGACGTGCCGAAATCACCGTGCGCGAGATCGTTGGTGTAGCGGACAAACTGCTCGATCAGCGGCTTGTCGAAGCCGAGCTTCTTCCTGATCTGCTCGACCGCTTCCTTGGTCGCGGCGGGGCCTGCGAAATACGCCGCGGGATCGCCCGGCAGCGCGCGCGTCAGCAGAAATGTCACGATCACGACGCCGATCAGCGAGGGAATCGCGAACATCAGCCGCTTGCCGATCATGGTCAGCATGAAGGCCTCGTTGTTTCCGGCTGGAAGGCCGCAACGGGACTACCAGGGCTCCGCGGTGGCGCCGCGAAGGGGCTGGTAGGGCTCCCTCCTCCCTTGCGGGGGAGGGTTGGGGAGAGGGGTGCCGCTTGCTCCGTTGTCAGACGGGATCGATCTCCCATCGAACGGTTCGTGATGTAGAGAAATGGATTGGCGCGATCTCGCTTAGCGTCGTTCTTACGAGTATGCGGCGTACCCCTCTCTCCAACCCTCCCCCGCAAGGGGGGAGGGAGCCTGAGAAGCGTGCTCACCTCACTAACGAGATCGACACACGCGAACACGTTGCGCGCGCTTGCCACGGCCTCACCCCTTCGCCATCGCGCGGTAGTCGAGGCGGCGGTGGAACCAGTATTGGTAGCCTGACACGTTCTTCTGCATCGCGACGTTGACGAAGGGCTGGTAGAGCGGGATGCGCGGGATGTCGGCGAAGGCGAGGTCGACAAAGCCCTTCACGTCGGAATCGTAGGCCGCGGTGTCGCCGCTTGCCGCGGCGGTGCGCGCGCCGTCGATCAGCTTGTCCATCTCCGGCGACTTGTAGCTCATGGTGTTGAAGACGGAATTGTTGCCGTGATAGCACCAGTAGAAGAAGTATTCGGGGTAATCGAGCCAGCCCGAGAACACGTTGGTGAAGAGCGGCATCTCCTTCTTGTTCAACTCGGTGCGCCAGTTGGCGCCGGGCACCTTGTTGATCATGGCCTTGATGCCGAGCTGCGCGAGGCTCTCCTGCACCAGGACGCAGAGCGGCTCGTTGACGCCTGCGAAATTCAGGTCGAACGAGATCGTGGTCTCGAAGCCGTTGGCGTAGCCGGCCTCGGCCAAGAGCGCCTTCGCCCTCTCCATGTCGGTGACGAATTTCGTGGGCTGCGGCCAGGCGACCTCGGTCGGCCTGTCCTTCCGCGCGCCGAACATCGGATTGCCGAGGCCGAACAGCACCGCGTCCATGATCTTCTGGTATGGCATTGCATAGGCCATCGCCTGCCGCACCTTCGGATTGTCGAACGGCGGCCTGGTCACGTTCATGCCGATGTACTGGATGCCGTTGGAGAACGGCAGCGAGACCACGTTGAGCTTGCCGTTCGCCTTCATCTCCTGGAAATCCTTGAACGGCAGCTCATAGGAGATGTCGGCGTCGCCGCGCTCCAAGAGCGCACGGCGGTTGCCGGCCTGCGGCACCATGCGCCAGATCACGCGCTTGATCTTCGGCAGCGGACCACAGACCCAATCGTCGTTGCGCTCCATGATCACTTCGGTGCCGGCGGTCCACTTCGTCACCTTGTAGGCGCCGGAGCCCGCGGTCTGCTGTTTCGTGAACTCGAGCCCCCACGGGTCCTTCTCGCTCGCGTTCTTCTTGACGAGCTCGGAGTTGACGACGCAGGGCACGATCACGGCGAGATCGGGGATCGTCAGCCTGTCCTTCCTGAGGAAGTCGACGCGCACGGTGGTATCGTCGACGACGACGAACTGCTCGGGTTTGGTCAGCGAGCCCGCGCTCATCTGGAAGGTCGGGAAGCCGCCGACCGAGACCGCGCGATCGAGCGACCATTTGACGTCCTTCGCCGTCACCGGCGTGCCGTCATGAAACTTGGCGTTCTTCCTGAGCTTGAAGGTGACCGACATGTCGCCGAGGTTCATGTCCTCGGCGAGCTCGCCCTTGAACTTGTCGCGGTCGTAATAGGGCACGCCGCCGGGGCCGCTCTTCATCTCGTGGCTGATCAGCCGGTCGTAGCAATTCCACGACACCTCGTAGCCGGGCACGTTGGTGCCGACGCCATGGATATCGAGATTGTTGGGGCCGCCTTCCGAGACGATCAGCAGCGTCTCCGAGCGCGCGTCGGCCTTGGCCGGCGAGAAGATCGCGGGCGCGGTCGGCGCCAGCGCGCCCGCCGCGAGCCCGGACACCGATTTGAGGAAATCGCGACGCTTCATGTGATGCTCCAACGCCTTTTGCAAAACGGCTTTGGAACGGAGATCGCAAGGTTCGTGCCAATCCCTAGCGGTGGGCGAACCATTCTCTAAGATACTGACGTTGCTATCGAATTCAGCCAGGAGACAATACAAACGGCACGAGCTTAGTGGCGCTTCCTTGCATACAATGATACAGGTTTGCCTGTTCAATAAGCAGATCGATTCGGGCGCCGTTTCGTGCGGCGCCCGGCGGATTGCGCCGCTAAACTCAGGCGATCCATCGCAACACGACGAGGACGGCGGTGACGGTGATCGCGCCGCCGATGCGGGTCGCGATCTGTGCAAATGGCATCAGCTGCATCCGGTCCGCGGCGGTCAGGATGGCGACGTCGCCGGTGCCGCCCTGTCCGGAATGACAGGCATTCACGATCGCCGTCTCGATGGGATACATGTTCATCATCCGTCCGACCATGGCGCCGGTCACCATCAGCGTGAACACGGTGGCGACAATCACCGTCAGGTTCGTCACCGTGAATGCCGACATCAGCTTGGCCCACGGCGTCAGCGAGACGCCGATCGCAAACAACAGCGGATAGGTCATACCGATCTGGACAAACCGGTAGACGATCAGCCCGCCCGACTGAAGCCTCGGCGAGACCGCGCTCGACACCTTGGCGGCGACCGCAAGAAACAGCATCGCGACCGGCGCCGGCAAGCCGATCAGATGGAAGAGCATGACACCAAGCAAGTAGAGCACGATCGCCGTCAATCCTGCGGCCGCGATGGCGTGAATATCGAGCGAGAAGGATGTGTCGTCACGCGTCTCGATCGCGGCAAGGTCAATGCCGTCGGCGGCGGCGGGTTGCAGCCGGCCCTCTCCCGTCAGATGAGGATATTTCTTGCCGACATAATTCAGCATGCCACTGAACAGGATCGCGGTGAGGCTCCCCAGCATGACCGGCGGCAGCACCTGCGCAAAAAAATCTCCCTGCGACTGGCCGAGGATAGCGGAATATCCGATCGAGAGCGGGATCGCGCCCTCGCCGACGCCGCCGGCCATGATCGGCACGACGATAAAGAAGAAGGTCTTGTAGGCCCCGAGGCCGAGCGCCATGCCGACCAGCGTCCCGACGGTCCCAGCCGCGATGGAGCCGATGCCGAGCGGGACGAAGATCTTCAGAAAGCCCTTGATCAGAACATTGCGGTCCATGCCCAGAATGCTGCCGACGATGATGGCGGCGATATAGATGTAGAGAAAGTTCGTGAACTTGGTGAATTCGACGATCGATTTCTCGATCGGTGCCGGCAGCAGCTTGTAATAGACCAGCGCCGAGGGAATGAAGGTCGCGAAGATCGCAGCCGCGCCGATGTTGCGCAGCACCGGTAACCGCTTGCCCAGCTCCGCGCAGGAAAACCCGCCGAGCACCAGCACCGCGATCATCGTCGGCGCGTCCGGCTTGATCTGGCCTTGCAGCGTCAGGACAGCGAGCAGGGCGACGAGGATGGCGAAGATCGGAAGCGAGATGATTCCGATCTTGAAATCCATGATCCGCCACCAGCCGGTCGGCCAGAATGCTGGCACGCTGGACGTTTCGCGCGCGACTCGTTGATGCCAGGCCGCAGTACCAGATTGGGACTTGTCCAACATTACGCTCTCCCATTGATTTTTGGTCGACGGCCGGAATCGCCTGCACGCCTTTGGCGCGATTGCTCCGATACGGCGCCGAGCGCCGTCGCCTTCTGATGTTTCTCCGATTCCCCTGCCGCGAGCCGTTCGGCAGGGGAATGAGATGTTTCAACGCCGCGCGAGGGGCATCTCTCCGGCGTCACCGCTCCGCGCGGGGCGCGCGAAGCGGCGGGGGCGATCCGCTACCACTTGTAGCGAACGCCGGTCACGATCTCATCGGCCGTATCGTGCTTGTGGGCCTGGCTGGCGCTGTAGCCGCCGGTCGTTTTCAAATGATCGCTTGCGATATAGACGTCGACGTTCGGGATCGGGTGGTACATGAACGACGCATAGGTGGTCATTCTCGTGCCGGTCCCGGTCATGGTAGCGGCGCTGGCGTCCACAAACGGTCTCAGGGTATATCCGGCTCCACTGAGCGCTGCGTTGTGCGCAAAGAAGTCCTGCCAGCCGAGCTCGAAATCGTACAGCTTGGACGGCGTGATCTTGGCTGACACCGTCACGACGTCGTCGTCTCGTGTGCCGACGATGCCCTGATCAGCCGTATAGTGCATGTAGCCGGTGTTCAGCCGAAGCAGTCCGCCGTCCCAGTTACCGCCGATGCCCCAGGACTGATGGATGTGCCCGATGTTGGTCGTGCCGATGGTCGGGATCTCCAGCACGTTGGCGCGCGTGTAGAAGGACGAGATGTGGAACTGACCGATATTGTAGCCGGCAGCCACCGCCGCGGTGCTTCCCTTGTCGAAACCGGCGCCCGGAATCGGGCCGCTGCCCAGCGGTCCGCCCGGACCGTTGGCACTGCCGAAGTTGTAGGCTGCGCCGAGATAGAGCCCGTTGTCGAACACCTTCTTCCAGACCAGGCCCTGGTCGTAGCGTGTGTCGCCCTGACCATTGGCGCCGTTGCCGCCGCTGGTGTAGAAGATGATCTGCTTGAAGTTGTTGTTGTTGGTGAATCCTCCCTCGCCGGTGCTGAGGGCTGAGCTGCCATAGGGATCAGCCCAGATATTCGCGACATCGCGCGGCAGCGTGTTCTGGCGACCGACGCTGAACCTGCCAAGTAGCGGACTGTCGAATCCGACCCATGCGTCGCGGTTGAAGATCACACCGGGCGTATCCATGTTGCCGCTGGGCAGCTCGAATTCGCTTTCCACCTTCGCCAGCAGATTGAAGCCGTATTCAGGGAACACCTTCTGGGTAATGAAGAGGCCCCACCGGTTGCCGCTGAACCATGAAACGTTCAATCCCGCCGTCGAGTGCCCGGCTTTGTCGACATTAGTCACGTAACCCAGCGTCGGCTCGATGATACCGTAAAGCAGCACGTCGGTGCTCTGGGAAATACCGATATGCACGGGCCTGCCGTTGATGAAGCTGTCCCAGGGCCCGGTCTTGGTCGGCATCGGACCGGGCGGCGGGGCCGCGGCGTTCGCCTCCTGCGCCCGCTCCACCTGCTGGACCCGATCGTCCAGCTTCTTGACCTTCTTCTTCTGCTCTTCCATGTCGGTCAGGCGCTTGTTAAGCGCTCTGATCTCAGCCTTCAGCTCGGCGATATCGTCTGCCTTCACCGGCGTCGCGACCACCGATGTGATCGCAGCAAGCGTTGCGCCGATCAGCAGATATCGCGCGGCCTTGTCCGGCGCGCACCGTCCGGTCAAGGCCGTGCCCGACAGCCACTTGTGCTGGAATTGCCTTGTTCGTGTCATATCGCCCCCCTTGAGAGAATTGTTGGTTCGCTCGGGGAAACTGGCGGCGAGAGCTGTCAGAACCCTGTCATCTCCGAACAGCAGACGATCGGAACGGTGACCGTTGCGCGATCACCACACCTCGGAGAGCAGACGGAAGGTTCCATGTTGTGATGGATGAGCACTGGCGTCACGACGCCATCTCGCGGGCAGCTGCGTCGGAACGCGCTGCGGACATCCGAGAACACTTGACCAAATTGTCGCACCTGATTTAGTGGAGCGAAATTCCAAGAACGCGCACCAGCAAATGGCGCCACGGACAACGGGTTCCGGGTCGGGTGGCCCGCGCGCCTTTCAAGAGGAAACGACAGGCTGCGACAGCAATCGCCGCTGCCGAACATGAGGACGCGACGCGCGTCTTCGAGGGGACGCGTGACATGCGCGACAGGTCTTGCGTGCGCTTTTGATCGAGGATACCGCGGATCTCGGCGCGGCAATCGTCGCGCGCCTGCGCGGCCAGGGGCACGCCGTCGAATGGCTGACCGACGGCGGACATGCATCGCGGCGCCTTCAGGAAGACCCATTCGACCTGATCATTCTCGATCTCATGCTGCCGGGCATCAACGGCTCGGACCTGCTCAAGCTGGTGCGGAGCCGGCGCATTCATACCCCCGTCCTCGTCATCACCGCCCGGGGTGACCTCGGCGACAAGATCAACGTGCTCGACATCGGAGCCGACGATTATCTCGTAAAGCCGTTCGACCTGCGCGAGCTGGAAGCCAGAATGCGCGCCGTCGTGCGGCGGCACAGCGGTATGCCGACGAGCCGGATCGAAATCGGCGACGTGACGGTGGATATCGCCGCACAATCGGTGATCGCGGCCGGCACGCGGATAGAGCTGACCCGGCGCGAGTTTCGCTTGCTGGAGCTACTGGTGCTCTCGCCCGGACAAGTCGTACCCAGGGAACGTCTGATGGATCAGCTGTTCGGTTACGAGAATGCCGTCAACCCGAACGCCCTCGAGCTCTACATCTCCCGCATTCGGCGGAGATTGAAGCCAACCACGCTCCGCATCCAAACGGTGTGGGGCACCGGCTATGTCGCGAAGATCGACGATGCGGATGCGCCAGACCTCCATTAAGCGCGATATTCTGCTGGGCGCGATCTCCCTGCTCGCGATCCTCGGCATCGGCCTGTTCCTCTACGTACGCAATTTCTCGCTGAACGCAGCGGACACCGCGTTCGATCGCGTCCTTGCGGCGTCGGCGCTGTCGATCGCCGACAGCATCAGGGTCGAGGACGGAAATCTCACCGTTGAACTGCCGCTGGCGTCGCTGGAGATTCTGGGCGCCGCGCGCGAGACACGGGCGTTCTATGCGGTCCGCGCGCCGGATCATTCCCTCATCACCGGCTATGCCGATCTGCCCCAAGCGAAGCGAGATGACCGCGACCGGTCACCGACCTTCTTCGACGCGACCTATTCGAACGATGCGGTCCGCGTCGGAACGGTCTGGCGCTACATCGACTTCGGCGAGAAGTCCGGCTGGGTCAGCGTCACCGTGGCCGAGACGCGGGAAGCGCGCACGCAGCTGGCGTCGCATATCCTCAAGAACTCGTTTGCGCCGATGGCGCTGGCGGGACTGGTCATGTGTCTTCTGATTTCGAAGGGCCTCAACCGCGCCTGGGCTCCCCTGGTGTCGCTCGAGGCGGAATTGACCGGGCGCGAGCCCGCCGACCTCACCCCGATCCGGACGTCAGTGCCGAAAGAAGTGACCTCGCTGGTTTCCAGCCTCAACGTGTTCATGCAGCGGCTTGACGGCGTGCTGAGCACATTGCGTCGCATCGCCGTCGACACCACCCACGAAATGCGCACCCCCCTTGCCTCGATCCGAGCGCTCGCGGAGGTGGCTGCCGCCGAAAAGGACCCTGCCCTGCAACGTAGTTATGTCGACCGCATCCACGCCAATGCAGTCGATGCCACACGGATCGTCAACCAGTTGCTGGCCGAAGCCGCGATCGCCCATCACATCGAGACCTCCAGCAATCCGCGCTGCGATTTCCTGGAGCTCTATCTGCAGGCCGTCGAACGTCTGCCGGCGCACAGCATGCAGCGCTGCCGGCTGACCGATCTTTCGACGACCCATGACGACTTCCTGGTTTGCGGCGCGCCGCTGGCGTTTCGCGAACTGATCGACAATCTGCTCGACAATGCGCTGAAATACGCGCCGGCCGGCACGATCGACGTCGATTTGCGGACCACGCCTGACGGATCGACCATTCTGTTTGACGTCGCGGACCGCGGTCCTGGCATTCCCGACGCGGAAAAGGCGGTGGTGCTGGAGCGCTTCCGGCGCGGCACGGCTGGGGCCGAGATTGCCGGGACCGGGCTCGGCCTCAATATCGCGAAAAGCGCCGCGGTGGCGGCTGGCGGCGATCTGTCCCTGCTCGATCGCCCCGGCGGCGGTCTTGTCGCGCGCGTCACCCTGCCGAGGGCGGCATGATGGGCGATCGTCGATATCCGGTGGCGCGATGCGCCGCACGTTTCGCGACGTTGGTCGCGGTACTGCTCCTCGCCTGCGTGGACTGCCGCGCCGATCAGTCAAAATCCGCCAACAAGATGATGGTCTTTCCTGCGCCCGCCGGCACCGCCGCAACGCTCCTGATTCATGGCACGGCCGATATTGCCCCGATGGGTCCCGTCATCGAAGGTTTCCAGAAACAGCATCCCGAGATCGAGGTCCGCTATCGCCTCTACGAGACGGTGCCGCTCTATCAGGATGCCGTGATGACCTCCAAGGACAAGCCCCTCGCTGACCTCCTGATCAGCTCGGCGATGGACCTTCAGGTCAAGCTTGCCAATGACGGGCACCTGCAGCAGGCCTCGATCGCGGCCCGCGGACTTCCCGATTGGGCGATCTGGCGCAACGAGATATTCGGCTTCACGTTGGAGCCGGCGGTAATCGTCTACAACAAGGCCGCGCTCGACCGTGACGAGATCCCCAAATCGCACCAGGATCTGATCCGGCTATTGGAACGATCGCCCGAGCGGTTTCGCGGAAAGGTCGCGACCTATGACATCGGCGTCAGCGGCGTCGGGTATCTGTTTGCGACCACCGAGTCCATGCTGTCGGCGAATTTCTGGCGCTTGGCCCACGCACTCGGGGTCGCGAAGGCCCAGCTTTTCTGCTGCACCCAGGACATGCTCGACTCGCTCATCCGCGGCAACACGCTGATCGCCTATGACGTGCTCGGCTCCTATGCGCTCCGTCAGACGGAACTGCAGGGCAACATCGGGATCGTCGTGCCGGAAGACTACGTCGTGGCGGTATCGCGGACCATCGTCATCCCGCGCAGGGCGCGGCGGCCGGACCTCGCCCGCCTGTTCGTGGACTATATTCTCTCCGAGGCTGGTCAGACAGTGGTTGCCGATGCGTTTGGGCTTTCGATCGCGGGATTGGGCACCGATCGCGAGCAGATGAAGGCGCGATATCTCGCCGAGAAGCCGGGCCTGCTCAGTTTCCCGACCCTTGGTCTGCCGGCGCTCACTTACCTCGACGTCGTCAAGCGCGAGCAGTTCGTGAAGACCTGGCGACAGATCGTATCGCCCTAGCGGAGTCAATCCGGCCAGATCAGCTCCTGCAGCCCGACGAGGTCGTCGACCTTGTCCGGCCAGCCCGCGATGCAGATGCTGTTGAGCGGATCGGAGAAGCGATGCAGCAGCATCAGCGCCATCAGCCGCCGCTTCAGCGCGAAGGTGACGTCCGCGCGCGCGATGCCAAAACCCCCGAACAGGCTGCGCACCCGGCGCAGATGGCCGGCGGCCATGAAGGCGCTGAGACCGAGCAGGTCGTATTCGCCCCACCCTGTCCGCACGTCGCCGAAGTCGATCAGCCCGGCGAGACGCCATTGGCTGCCGCGGCGCTCAAGCAGGAAGTTTTCCGGGATGTATTCGCCGGTCAGGATCACCGGCGACGCGGCCATCGGGATCAGCGCCTCGGCGTCGCGCAGGAGATCGTCGAGCCCGTCGAGGAATTTTTGCGGCAGTCCGAGCCGCTGATGCCGCGCGCGGCACTGCGCGATCTGACCGCGCATGAGGACATCCCACCGCGGCTCGATCGCCAGCAGCGCGCCCGGCGGCACGCGCTGCACCTCTGATATCACGGCGCCGATCTCGGCCAGAACGAGCTCCTTTTGCGCTTCCGGCAGCGTCGGCCAGGCGTCGCTGCCGAGCACGCCCGAAAGCCGCGTGATGACAAGATAAGGCCAGCCGTCGCGCTCGCCCTGCGCGACGATCTCCGGGATCGGAATGCCGAGCCGGCCGCGCAACGCCACCAGCGCGGCATGCTCGGAGACGAATTGCGGGCGCAGAAATGGCGGGAAGATCTTCAGGATCAGACCGTCGTCGAGCCCGATGACGAGATTGGTGCCGGTTGCGAACACATGCAGCGCGTCGCAGGCGAGCCCGTGGCCGTCAGCAATATCGCGCGCGACCGGCAGCCAGCGCGAGGTGTCGCCGCGCCAGGCGCGGTAGGTGTCGTAGTCGGTGATGGATGGAAGGGAAGCGGTCATGTGCGGTGGTCAAGGAGCGGATTCGTAGCCCGGATGGAGCGCAGCGCAATCCGGGGATTCCCGTCCGCTTGCAAGACTGGTCCCGGATTTCGCTTCGCTTCATCCGGGCTACGCAGCCTCACCGGTCCGGATTGGCGCGCTCGAACTGGCGCAACAGGCGGTTGCCGCGCTCCACCGCCATGTCCAGTGCGACCTGCGCCGAGCGCTTGCCGGCAAAGGCCTGCTCGAGCTCTTCCTCGATCACGTCGCGGATCAGAACGAACGAGCCGAGGCGGATGCCGCGCGAATTGTCGGTCGGCGGCTTCAGCGTGACTTCTTCAATTGAAATGGAGGCGCCGGGATTGCGATCGTAGAAGCCCTGCGTGCGGGAGAGATCGAACGCGGCGCGGGTGATCGGCAGATAGCCGGTGTTCTGGTGCCAGGCGGCCTGCACCTCCGGCCGCGACAGATAGGCGAAGAATCTTGCGACCCCGGCATATTCGACGCGCGGCCGGTCGCGCAACACCCACAGCGTGGCGCCGCCGATGATCGAGTTCTGCGGCGCGCCAAGCACGTCGGGGTAATACGGCATCATGCCGTAGCCGACCTCGAATTTCGAGTTGGCCTTGATGTCGGCGCGCGTGCCCGAGGAGCCGATGAAGATGCCGCACTCGCCCTTCTGGAAGCGCGGCTCGGCCGCCTGCCCGCGGCCGCTATAGTCGAAGATCTTGGTCGTCTGCCAATCCGCGAGCTGGGCGATGTGGCGCACCATCAGCGGGTGGTTGAAGATCAGCTGCGCATCCAGCCCACCAAAGCCGTTGGCCTTGGTCGCGATCGGCAGATTGTGGAAGGCGGAAAAATTCTCGACATTGATCCAGGACGGCCACGACGTCGTCACGCCGCACGGCGCGCCGGCTGCACGCAACCGCTTCGCGGCCGTGCCGACCTCGGGCCAGGTCTTCGGCGGCACGTCCGGATCGAGCCCGGCGGAACGGAACATGTCCTTGTTGTAGTAGAGGATCGGCGTCGAGGCGTTGAACGGGAACGACAACATGTTGCCGGCGACGTCGGCGTAATAGCCGGCCACCGCGGGCAGATAGGCCGACGGCGTGAACGCCTCCGACTGATCCCGCATCAGCTCGAACACCGGATAGATCGCGCCGCGCGCCGCCATCATGGTCGCGGTTGCGATCTCGTTGACCTGCACGATCGCCGGCTGGCTGCGCGAACGGAACGCGAAGATCGCCGCGGTCACGGTCTCGGTGTAGTTGCCCTTGTAGGCCGGCACGATCCGGAAATCGGCCTGCGCGGCGTTGAAATCGGCGGCGACCTTCTCGACCTGCTTGCCGAGCTCGCCCGACATCGCGTGCCACCACATGATCTCGGTCGCGGCCCGCGCCGGCGACATCAGGAGAAGGACCGCGGCGGCGGCCGACTGCAGGACTTTCAATCCAAACTTCACAACGCGACGTCCCCCTCCTGGCGAGGTGCCGTCATAAGGCCCCACAACCGCAGTTTCAATCCGCCCCCGCTGGTTGCAGCGCGCAAATTATCTATTTCGCCGATGGCGAACCATCCGCGTTCTGCTAAAATTGTGTTGAACCTTTTCTTCCCGCCCTGGACTCAAATCACAAGGGGATTTGTTGCCTGTGTACCGCCGCGCCGGCCTTTCGCGGACCATAACGCTTGTCGTCGCGCTGTTGTGTACGGCGGTGTCGGCGAGCGCGTTTGCGCGCGAATTCCGGGCCGCCGACACCCAGAGCGAGGATTATCCGACCGTCCAGGCGCTGCGCTATATGGGCCGCCTGGTTGCTGAGCGGAGCGGCGGCCGGCACCAGATGCAGGTCTTCCACTCGCGCCAGCTCGGCGAGGAGAAGGAGACGCTGGAGCAGACCCGGGCCGGCGCGATCGACCTCAACCGCACCAATGTCGCGCTGATCGGGACGATGGTGCCGGCGGTGAACGTGCTGGCGATGCCGTTCCTGTTTCGATCGGTTGAGCATCTGCAAAAGGTGCTGGACGGACCGATCGGCAACGAGATCCTGGCCAGCTTCGAAGCCCATGGTTTCGTCGGCCTGGCGTTTTACGATTCCGGGGCGCGTTCGATCTACAACAGCGTCCGCCCGGTGCGGTCGCTCGACGACCTGAAAGGCCTGCGCGTGCGTGTCCAGCAGTCCGAACAGATGTCCGCCATGATGCGCGCGCTCGGCGCCGAGCCGGTCGAGCTGCCCTACGGCCAGGTGCTGACCGGGCTTGCCAACCGGCTGATCGACGGCGCCGAGAACAACTGGCCCTCCTTCGTCACCACCGATCACTACAAATATGCCGGCTACTACACGCTGACCGAGCACACGGTCAGCCCCGAAGTCCTCGTGATGTCGCAAAAGGCATGGGCCAGCCTGTCGCCGGAGGACCGCAAGATCTTTCGCGAGGCCGCGCAGCGCTCCAGCGTCTACATGCGCGAGAAGTGGAAGGACCTCGAGGACCGGTCGCGCAAGCAGGCCGAGGACGTCGGTGTGAAAATCGTGACCGCGTTCGACCGCAAGCCGTTCGAGGCCGCGATGGCCGGCATCTATGCCAGGGCCGGCCGCGAGCCTGATATCGCGGCCCTGATCGAACGCATCCGCAAGGTGGAGTGACCGGATCTTGGGAGCGCCCCAACAGGACGGGAATGGAGGACGGCCGCAGGGCTTCGCGGTGCGCGGCCGTTTCCACATCGTCCAGTGGCTGCGCGCGGTCCCGATCCGCTGGCGCATCCTGTCGATCGCGCTGCTCAACTCCGCCGTCGTGATCGTGCTCGCCGTGCTGATCTGGAATGGCTCCAAGGTGCTCGGCTCGGCCTGGGAGGACGTCCGCCAGGTCCGCGAGTCCGACAAGATCCTGGCCAAGCTCGAAAGCGAGACCAGCCGGCTGCAGAACCTGATCCACCGCTACATCAACCAGCCGAGCCCCGATTTGTTCGCGGAGATCCTGCTGTTGCGCGAGGCGGTGCTCGGCACGCTGACCACGCGCGCCTCGACCGACCCGATGCTGTCGGGCTCGGTGGAGCAGCTCGAGCGCGTCACCAGCCGCTTCCTCGACGGCTTCGGCGAGTTGCGCGCGGTGCAGGCGACCATCTCCAAGACCTATAACGAGCAGGTGCTGGCTCCCACCAAGGACATGGCCGGGCTCTACTCGATCATCGAGGGCGCGACCGGGCATCGCGACGCGCTGATCTGGCCCTCGCTCGGCAAGTCGCGCGAGGCCTTCACCTCGCTCCTGGTCGCCGCCAACGCCTATTATCTGTCGCTGGACTCGGCGTCCGCGGAAGAAGCCCGCCGCAACACCGATACGATCGAGAAGACCATTCCGGTCATGACTGATCTGGCCGAGAACGACCTGCAGCGCATGGCGCTGGCGCGGCTCAAGACCAAGACCGCGGAGCTGCGCGACGGGCTCGCCAAGCTGAGCGAGCAGCTCGCCAGCCGCACCGACCTGTTGCGCAACACCATCGACGCGAGCCAGGCCGACGCGATCGGCGCGATCGACGAGCTCTCGGTCAAGATGCGCCAGCGCGAGCTGAAGGCGCAGGAGACGTTCGACAAGACGCTGAGGGACATCTCGCGCCGGGTGCTGTCGATCGCCGTGATCTTCCTCGGCATCATCATGTCGGCCGGCGTCCTGATTGCGCTGTCGATCCGCCTGCCGCTGGCGCAGATCATGGCCTCGATGCGCGCCATCACCTCGGGCGACTACGATCGCGCGGTGCAAGGCATATCGGCCAAGGACGAGGTCGGCGCCATGGCCCGCGCGGTGGAGGTGTTCCGCGAGAACGCGGTCGCCAAGCGCAAGACCGAGGACGAGCTGCGCACCGCAAAGGAAAAGGCCGAAAGCGCGCTGCTCGAACTCAACACCGCGCAGCAGAACCTGATCGACGCCGAACGCCTCGCCGCCCTCGGCGGGCTCGTCGCCGGCGTCGCCCACGAGGTCAACAACCCGATCGGCATCAGCCTCACGGTCGCCTCGAGCTTCGCACGCCGCGCCGAGATGTTCGAAAGCGATCTGAAGACGGAGCCATTGCGCCGCTCCAAGCTCGACGAATTCGTCCGCACCTCGCGCGACGCCGCGCAGCAACTGGTTGCGAACCTGACGCGGGCCGGCGAGCTGATCCAGTCGTTCAAGCAGGTCGCCGTCGACCGCTCGCACGCCGAACGGCGGCAGTTCAGCCTCGGCGAGTCGACCGACCAGATCGTCGCGAGCCTGCGGCCGGTGCTGAAGAAGGCCGCCATCACGCTGACGGTCGACGTGCCGGAGGGGCTCTTGATCGACGGCTATCCGGGCGCCTACGGCCAAATCTTAACCAATCTTTTCCTCAACGCCGTCAATCATGCCTTCGCCGACGGCCGTTCCGGCGCGATCTCGATCTCGGCGCGGGCGCGCGGCACGGACGATGTCGAGATCATCTTCGCCGACAACGGCGCCGGCATGACGCCGGACGTGCAGCGGCAGGCGTTCGATCCCTTCTTCACCACGCGCCGCAACGAAGGTGGTACGGGCCTGGGCTTGCATATCGTCTATAACCTTGTCACCCAGCAGCTCGGCGGCCGCATGATGCTGGAGTCAAGGGTAGGACAAGGAACGACTTTTCGCATTATCATGCCCAGGATCGCCAAGGGCCAACCCACCATCACTGACGCAGCAGCCGACGGAACCAGTCAATGGCCGAACAGGACGATGTCCTCCACCTGATCGACGATACCGAGAGCGCCTCGGAGGATTCATCGGCGCGGAAATGGAAGATCGCCGTCATCGACGACGATCATGCGGTGCATGAAGGGACCCGCTTCGCGCTGAGCGACTACAATCTGAACGGCGCGACGCTGGAAATCCTGTCGGCTTATTCCGCGGCCGAAGGTCGCACGCTGATGCGGGACAACCCCGACATCGCCGCCGTCCTGCTCGACGTCATCATGGAGACCGACATCGCCGGCCTCGAGCTCGTCGAATATATCCGCAACGAGATCAAGAACGAGACCGTCCGCATCATCCTGCGCACCGGCCAGCCGGGCCAGGCGCCGGAGCGGCGCGTCATCGTCCAGTACGACATCAACGACTACAAGGCGAAGACCGAGCTTACCGCCGACAAGCTGTTCACCTCCCTGACCGCAGCGCTGCGCAGCTACCAGCAGCTCGAGCGCATGGTGCAGACGCGGCGCGGGCTCGAGATCATCATCGATGCCGCCTCGACCCTGTACGACTTCAAGTCGATGCAGCGGCTCGCCGAGGGCGTGCTGACCCAGCTCGCTTCGCTCCTCAACGTCGATTGCGCTGGAATCCTGGTGCTGCGCGACGACGGCAACGCCGCCGCCGCCGATTTCTCGGTGCTGGCCTGCTCCGGCTGCTACAGCCGCTTCATCGGCACCACCTCGTCGAGGGCGCTCGATCCGGATCTGCGGTCGATGGTGGAAGCCGCCTTCCAGCGCCGCAAGAACGAATTCGCCGACCACCGCAGCGTGCTTTATTCGCGCACCGGCAGCGGCCGCGAGGTCGTGGTGCTGCTGCAGGCCGAGCGCCAGCTCTCCGACACCGACCGCGCGCTGGTCGAGATCTTCTCGAGCCGCCTGTCGATCGCGTTCGACAACGTGATCCTGTACCAGCAGCTCCACGAGGCCAACACCCAGCTCGAGGACCGCGTCGCGCAGCGCACCCGCGCGCTGATGCAAGCCAACCGGCGGCTGTCGGCGCAGTGGCTGCGGCTGCAGCGCGCCAACGGCTTCAAGAACGAGATCCTCGGCACCGTCGCGCACGATCTGAAGAATCCGCTCGGGGTGATCCTCGGCCGCACCGAGATGCTGACCGAGCTGATCAGTGCCGGCTCCCCGAAGGAGAACGTCACCGCGCAGGTCGAGCATATCAGGGACGCCACCAGGCGCCTGACCTCGATGGTCGACCACCTGATCTCGGACGCGATGGCCGACGCTTTCGACATCACCATCCGCCGCGAGCCGGTCGACGTGTCGGCCCTCGTCAACGAGGTGACCGAGGCCAACCTGCCGCTGGCGGTCAACAAGCAGCAAAGCATCTCCGTTTCGGCGCCGCCACAATTCGTGACCATGTGCGATGCCGACCGGATCCGCGAGGCGATCGACAATCTGGTCTCGAACGCCATCAAATATTCGCCGATCGGCGGCAAGATCACCGTCCTGGTCAACCACGAGGGCGAGAACACTGTGATCCGCATCACCGACCAGGGCGCCGGCCTGAGCCCAGAGGACCTCGGACGGCTGTTCGGCCGGTTCCAGCGGCTGTCCGCCAAGCCGACCGCCGGCGAAAGCTCCACCGGCCTCGGCCTGTCCATCGTCAAACGCATTATCGATATGCATGGCGGCCATGTGACCGCCGAAAGCGCCGGACCCGGACAGGGGGCGACCTTTACGGTTACATTGCCCGCGACAGAGACATCATGAGCCAGAACCCGCATATCTTCATCGTCGACGACGAGGCGCCTGCCCGCGAAATGGTCGGCGATTACCTCAAGATGCATGGCTTTGGCGTGACGCTGTGCGACGGCGGAAAAAGCCTGCGCAAGGAGATCGAGACCAGCGTGCCCGATCTCGTGGTGCTCGATCTCAACATGCCCGAGGAAGACGGGCTGTCGATCATCCGCGACCTCAAGAGCAAGATCAACGTCCCCGTCATCATGCTGACAGCAACTGCCAGCCCGATCGACCGGGTGGTCGGGCTCGAGCTCGGCGCCGACGATTACGTGGCAAAACCCTGCGAGCTGCGCGAGCTGATGGCCCGCATCCGCTCGGTGCTGCGGCGGAGCGGGCCGGCAAAGGCCGCGGCGTCGGAGCCCGCGAACGCCAAGGCCGAGAAGGAGCAATTGGTGCGGTTCGGCACCAAATGGCTCGATCTCGAGGCTCAGGCGCTGCGCGACGACGAAGGCAACGAGCACCCGCTGACCGCGTCCGAATTCGGCCTGCTGAAGGTGTTCGCGGCCAACCCGAAGCGCGTCCTGTCGCGCGAGCGGCTCTTGGAACTCGCCAATGCGCGCGACGCCGAGGCGTTCGACCGCGCGGTCGACCTGCGCATCATGCGCATCCGGCGTAAGATCGAGATCGATCCGACCAAGCCCGCGGTGATCCGCACCATCAGGGGCGGCGGCTATTTGTTCTCGCCGGCCGGGGATAAGGCTTAGCCAGCCTCTCGATGTCGTCCCGGCCTAGTGCGCAATTGCGCACGGGGCCGGGACGACAATTGGTTGTGCGGCACGCGCGGATTCATCGACACAGAGGCTGTCAATCCTGCGCAAAAATCCCTAAATTTCGGCCATGCCTAAAACAGCCTCCAAAGCCCCCGCCAAGCCAGCACCGAAGACCGCACCAAAGCCCGTCGCCGCCAAGGCCACGGCGAAGGGCGACCACGTCTTCCTGGTCGACGGTTCCTCCTACATCTTCCGCGCCTACCACGCGCTGCCGCCGCTGAACCGCAAGTCCGACGGGCTGCAGGTCAATGCCGTGCTCGGCTTCTGCAACATGCTGTGGAAGCTGCTCCGCGATATGCCCGCGCAGGAGAAGCCGACACATCTGGCGATCGTGTTCGACAAGTCGGAGATCACCTTCCGCAACAAGCTCTATCCCGACTACAAGGCGCACCGGCCGCCGGCACCCGACGACCTGATCCCGCAATTCTCGCTGATCCGCGAGGCGGTGCGCGCCTTCGACCTGCCCTGCCTCGAGCAGGCCGGCTTCGAGGCCGACGACTTGATCGCGACCTATGCGCGGCAGGCAAGCGAGCGCGGCGCCACCACGACCATCGTGTCCTCCGACAAGGACCTGATGCAGCTCGTGAACGACAAGATCACGATGTTCGACACCATGAAGGACCGCCGCATCGGCGTTCCCGAGGTGATCGAGAAATTCGGCGTGCCGCCGGAGAAGGTGGTCGAGGTGCAGGCGCTGGCCGGCGACTCCACCGACAACGTGCCCGGCGTGCCCGGCATCGGCGTCAAGACCGCGGCGCAATTGATCGTCGAGTATGGCGATCTCGAGCAGCTCCTGTTCCGCGCCACCGAGATCAAGCAGCCGAAGCGGCGCGAGGCCCTGCTCGAGAACGCCGAGAAGGCGCGCATCTCAAGGCAACTGGTCTTGCTCGACGACAAGGTCGACCTTGAGGTACCGCTCGACGAGCTTGCGGTGCAGGAGCCCGACGCGCGCAAGCTGATCGCCTTCCTGAAGGCGATGGAGTTCTCGACCCTGACCCGTCGCGTCGCCGAGTATGCGCAGATCGACCCGGCCAATATCGAGGCCGATGCCGGCAACAAGAGCGGCGCTGCCACGAAGCCCGCGGCCGAGGGCCCGACCAAGGCGAAGCCGGCAGGCACCTCCGGCGACCTGTTTGCAAGCGCAGCGCCGCCCACAAGGAGCGGCGGCAAGGAAGACAAGTCCGCGAGCTTCAAGGGCACGCCGACCGCCCTGACCGATGCGCGCGCGGATGCGATGCGCAAGCTGCCGTTCGATCGCAGCAAATACCAGGCGATCCGCAGCCTCGATGCGCTGAACGCATGGATCGCCCGCGTCCCCGACGTCGGCCATTTCGCGATCGAGGTGATGAGCGATTCGATCGACCCGATGCAGGCGGAGATTTCAGGCGTCGCTCTTTCGCTCGCGCCCGGCGACGCCGGCTATGTCCCGCTCGGCCACAAGCAGGCCGGCGGCGGCGCTGGCCTGTTCGATGCGGGACTCGCGCCCGACCAGATCAAAGCTCAAGACGCGCTCGCCGCGCTGAAGCCGCTGCTGGAATCCGCAGGCATCCTCAAGGTCGGCTTCAACGTGAAATTCTCTGCCGTGCTGCTCGCCCAACACGGCATCACCCTGCGCAACAGCGACGATGCGCAGCTGATGTCCTATTCGCTCGATGCCGGCCGCGGCTCGCACGCGCTGGAAGCGCTCGCCGAGCGCTCGTTCGGCCACGCCATGATCGCCTATGGCGGCCTGATCGGCAGCGGCAAGGGCAAGCTCTCTTTCGACCAAGTGACGATCGACAAGGCGACCGAATATTCGGCCGAAAGCGCCGACGCCACCTTGCGGCTGTGGCGCATCCTGAAACCGCGCCTCGTCGGCGACCGCATGGCGACCGTCTATGAGACGCTGGAGCGGCCGCTGGTCTCGGTGCTGGCGCGGATGGAGCGGCGCGGCATCTCGATCGACCGCCAGGTGCTGTCGCGGCTGTCGGGCGATTTCGCCCAGACCGCCGCGCGGGTCGAGGCCGAGATCCAGGAGATCGCCGGCGAGCCGGTCAATGTCGGCAGCCCCAAGCAGATCGGCGACATCCTGTTCGGCAAGATGGGTTTGCCCGGCGGCGCCAAGACCAAGACCGGCGCGTGGTCGACCACCGCGCAGGTGCTCGACGACCTCGCCGAGCAGGGCCACGAGCTGCCCAGCAAGATCCTGGAGTGGCGCCAGGTCTCCAAGCTGAAATCGACCTACACCGATGCGCTGCCGACCTATGTCAATCCGCAGACCCACCGCGTCCACACCACCTACGCGCTGGCGGCGACCACTACGGGCCGGCTGTCGTCGAACGAACCGAATTTGCAGAACATCCCGGTTCGTACCGAGGACGGCCGCAAGATCCGCCGCGCCTTCATCGCGACGGCGGGCCACAAGCTGGTCTCGGCCGACTACTCCCAGATCGAGCTCAGGCTGCTCGCCGAGATCGCCGACGTGCCGATGCTGCGGCAGGCGTTCCGCGACGGGCTCGACATCCACGCGATGACCGCCTCCGAAATGTTCGGCGTGCCGATCAAGGACATGCCGAGCGAGGTGCGCCGCCGGGCGAAAGCAATCAACTTCGGTATCATCTACGGCATCTCGGCCTTCGGCCTCGCCAACCAGCTCGGCATCGCGCGCGAGGAAGCCTCGGCCTATATCAAGAAATACTTCGAGCGCTTCCCCGGCATCCGCGCCTATATGGAAGACACCAAGGAGTTCTGCCGCAGATACGGCTATGTCACCACGCTGTTCGGGCGCAAGTGCTACTATCCAGAGATCAAGGCGTCGAACGCCTCGCACCGCGCCTTCAACGAGCGCGCCGCGATCAACGCGCGCCTGCAAGGCTCGGCCGCCGACATCATCCGCCGCGCCATGATCCGGATGGAAGACGCGCTCGCCGAGAAGAAGCTGTCGGCGCAGATGCTGTTGCAGGTGCACGACGAACTGATCTTCGAGGTGCCCGACAACGAGGTCGCGGCGACACTGCCGGTGGTGCAGAAGGTGATGCAGGATGCGCCCTTCCCCGCCGTGAGCCTGTCGCTGCCGCTGCAGGTCGACGCCCGCGCCGCCAACAATTGGGACGAGGCGCATTGATTGAACTCCAGAGCGAGCTTCGCTCGTCTCGACCCCGCGAAGCGCGGGGCGAGGGAGCAGGCCGCCGCAGCAGCGACATTGCTCCGAGAGCAATTCTGGGATCGCCCCGCGGTGCACGACACGCTAGAAGTGTGCATTCCCTCACGAGTCCTGTTCGATGCCCCACACATCCGCCTTGCTCGGCTTTGCGCTCGTTTCCTTCGGCATGGTGCTGACGCCCGGGCCGAACATGATTTATCTGATCTCGCGCTCGATCACGCAGGGGCCTTCGGCCGGCATCGTCTCGCTCGGCGGCGTGGCGCTCGGCTTCGTGTTCTACATGCTGTGCGCGGCGTTCGGCATCACCGCGCTCCTGTTCGCGATCCCCTACGCCTATGACGCGCTGCGCTTTGCCGGCGCGGCCTATCTGCTCTGGCTCGCCTGGCAAGCGCTGAAGCCCGGCGGCCGCTCGCCGTTCCAGGTCAAGACACTCAAGGTCGACGGCCCGCGCAAGCTGTTCGCGATGGGCTTCGTCACCAATCTGCTCAACCCGAAGATCGCGATGCTGTATCTGGCGCTGCTGCCGCAGTTCATCGATCCCGCCGGCGGCAGCGTGCTGACGCAGTCGCTGATGCTCGGCTCGATCCAGATCGCGATCAGCGTCAGCGTGAACGCGATGATCGCGCTCGCCGCGGGTTCGATCGCCGTCTTCCTCGGCACCCGCCCGACCTGGCTTCTGGTGCAGCGCTGGCTGATGGGCACAGTGCTGACCGGGCTTGCGGTGAAGATGGCGTTCGAGGCGAAGCGGGCGTAGCCGCTGTCAGGCCCCGCGAAAGCGGGGCATCCAGTACTCTGAGGCGCTTCCGTCAACAACAAAGGTCACGGCGTACTGGATCACCCGCATTCGCGGGTGATGACGGAATCACCTCAGTCCAGCTTCGCCTCCATACCGCGCCGGGTGGCCGGGCGCGCCATCAGCGCGTCGTACCAGCGCTTGACGTTGGGGAAGTCCGCAAGCTCCACCTTGTGGCGCGGATGACGCCAGGCCCAGCCGAGGATGGCGAAATCGGCCACCGAAAGATCGCCGGCAACGAACTCGCGGCCCTCGAGGCGGCGGTCAAGCACGCCGTAGAGCCGGCGCGTCTCGGCCATGAAACGCTTCAGCCCGTAGGCCCGGTCGTGCTCATTCTCGAGCGCGATGAAATGGTGCACCTGGCCCGGCATCGGGCCGAAACCGCCCATCTGCCACATCAGCCATTCATAGACCGGAATCCGCTCCGCGAGCGGCTTGGGCAGGAACTTGCCGGTCTTCTCGCCGAGATAGAGCAGGATCGCGCCGGACTCGAAGATGCTGACGCGCTTGCCGCCGGGGCCGTCGGGGTCGACGATCGCGGGAATCTTGTTGTTCGGGCTGATCGCGAGGAAGCCGGGCGCCATCTGCTCGCCCTTGGTGATATTCACCGGGATCACCTTGTAGGGCAGCCCCATTTCCTCCAGCGCCACCGAGATCTTGCGGCCGTTCGGCGTGTTCCAGGTGTGCAGCTCGATGGTCATTTCCGCTTCCCCCACAAGTATTTTCCGCTTGATTAGGCGGAACCGGAAGCCGGCACAACCCGCGCTTTCCGCAGCCGTGTCAGCCGAAAATCGCGGCGTGGGCGCTGTTGACGGCGTAATATCCGCGCTGGCATGTGCCCGAGGGCGCCGATAGATTGCGCGCCGCCTCAAACCGACAGAGAAAAGCCTTGTCCAAATCAGCCTCCCGTGCCCGCCTCGCCGAGATCATCCGCAAGCGTTCGTTCGGGCGCGGCGAGATCACGCTGGCCTCGGGCCGCAAGAGCGACTTCTATTTCAACCTGAAGCCGACGATGCTTGACCCCGAGGGCGCCGCGCTGCTCGCCGAACTGACCTATGACGCGCTGAAGGACGACAATCTCGACTACGTCGGCGGGCTGGAGATGGGCGCGGTGCCGCTCGCCGGCGCGATCGCGCAGCTCTCCTGGTTGAAGGGGCATCCGATCGCGGCGTTCTTCGTGCGCAAGAAGCCGAAGGAGCACGGCGCAAAGCTCTCGGTCGAGGGGCTCGCCAAGGGCGAAACGCTCGCGGGCAAGCGCATCGTGATCGTCGAGGACGTCACCACCACCGGCGGCTCGGCGCTGAAGGCGGTGGAAGCCGTGCGCGAGGCCGGCGGCGAGATCGCGCTGGTCTTCACCATGGTCGACCGCGAGGAAGGCGCGACCGAAACCTTTGCCGAGGCCGGTCTGCCGTTCCGCGCGCTCTACAGGGCCGGCGAGTTCTTGAAGGACTGATCAAGCTCTCTTGTCCCGGACGCGGTGCAGCGCGTTCACGCGCGTCTGCGACGCGCTATGGCGATGTGCCGCAGAGCCGGGGCACGAAAGCATCGCGCGTTGACGCTTTCTCCCCGCAGTTCCCCGCCCGATCAATCGCTCGTTTACCATCCCGCATTATGGTGAATGCGCCGCGACACCTGTCGCCGCGGCGTGTTGCGTCGGGTGGAGTTCGAGTTGCGTACAGAGTTGAGTGATCGGCGTGTGCGGCGCCGCGTGATGCTTGTCGCCGCAACGCTTGCGGGCTCGATTGTGGTGATGCCCGCCCCTGTTTCGGCCGAAGGTTTGTTCGACCTCTTTTTCGGCGGCGCGCCGAAGCAGCAATCGCGTCAGGCGCCGCCGCAGGCGAATTTCTTCGCCGACCCGTTCGGCTTGAACCAGCAGCCGCAGCCGCCGGTCTCGGCGCCGGCACCGCGCGTCGCCGGATCGGGACCGGCGTTCTGCGTGCGTAGCTGCGACGGCAAGTATTTTCCGCTGACCATGCGCGGCAACGCCACGCCGGTCCAGATGTGTCAGGCGTTCTGTCCGGCGAGCCCGACCAAGGTCTATTTCGGCAGCAATATCGACGGCGCGTCGTCGAGTAGCGGCGAGCGCTACGCCGACAGCGAAAACGCGTTCGCCTACCGCAAGGCGCTGCGCGCCGACTGCACCTGCAACGGCCGCGATCCCGCCGGCCTCGCGCCGGTCGACCTTGCGCTCGACACCTCGCTGCGCGCCGGCGACGTGATCGCCACCACCGACGGCCTCGTCGCTTACACCGGCATCCGTGTCGGCAACGAGCAGGCCTTCGACTTCACCCCGATTGCCTCTTATCCGGGGCTGACGGCAGCGATCCGCGCCCGGCTGGGCGAAATGAAGGTCGCGCCCGTCACCGCCGACATGGCCAGCGATGCCCCGCTGCCGGAAACTACCCGCGACGTCGCGACGCCGACCACAATGGTGCCGAAGACGTCCACGCCGAAGCCCGCCAAGCGCGCCGACGCGAACTGACGGCCTACAAGTTTTAGCGCCCGACGATCACGCCGATCACGTTCGGCGCGGCCAGGTATTTTTCCTCGATCGCCGCGCGTGCCGCGGCGCGGTTTTCCGGATTCAGGAGGCCGCGCTTCTCGGCGAGGATCATCCAGCAATAGCCCCACCAGTCCGTCAGCATGCCATGATCGTCGACAAGGTCGTAGCCCTGCTCGCCCGCGAAGATCCGTGCATGCGCCTCATCGAGCGAATCGAGCCAGGCGTGGTCCTCCGCCGAGAACAGCGCGTCGCTGAAATCATCCGTGGTGTAGCCCCAGATCGACATGCAGACCGCGTTGAACTCGCGGTCGATCTGGTCGTCGTCGATCGGCTGCCGTCGCGAGGCCAGATGCAGCCGCGACAGCGAGCGCGCGAAATCGGCAATGCGGGTGAGAGCGAACTGATCGAAGGCGATGGTGGACATGTAGTCCTCGCGGAGACTGGAGACCATAGATATTGTGTGGCACTAGCGCCGAATCACAATGATATATCAAAGACTTGCTAAAGTGTTCTTAATTTGTTCCGATGATGCATACCCCATCAAGGGACGTCGTCCTGGCGAAACAGGCCGTGCAAAAAAACCACGCTCTGATGTTGGATTTGTGAGGCAGAGACTGATTCGGGGACAGGATGGCACACGTTATTGGCCAGTCGCGCTATCAGGCGACACTGTATCCAGAGACGTTGGACGAGGTGATCGCG
>NZ_JBHMET010000007.1:0-30071 GCF_042430365.1 Bradyrhizobium erythrophlei | reverse complement strand
GTCGAGCGAGACCTCGCCCGGACGCAGCGGCCGCTCCAGGGTCTGCGCCACCAGCGTGCCCTCGGTCATCGCCGGCTGCACCGGCGGCGCGTCAACGACGGGCGCGGCGGCTTCTTCAGCCGACGCCGACGGCATCGACTGCGTCGAGCCTGGCATCGCCGCCATGCCGCGCTCGACCATGGCTTCCAACTGATCGATCAGGTCGCGATCGTTGCCCTCGGGCTCGGCCTCGGTGGCCTCGAGCCCGGCCAGGATCTCCTTGATGCGGTCGATCGACGACAGGATCAGCGTCACCGCTTCCGCGGTGACCGGCATGCCGTCGCGGAATTTGCCCATCAGGGTCTCGCCGGCATGGGCCAGCGCCTCGAGCCGCGGCAGGCCGAGGAAACCGCAGGTGCCCTTGATGGTGTGCACCAGGCGGAAGATGTTATCGAGGATCTTCGCGTTGTTGGGGTCCTGCTCGAACCGCACCAACTGATTGTCGACCGTGTCGAGGCTCTCGCTGGTTTCGGTTAAAAACTCCCGCAACAAATCATCCATGAAACTGGCCTCGAACGCAGCGGCACGCGACATCGACGCGCCTGACGGAACGGGGCCAGCTTCCCTGCAAACCGTTTAAGTTTGGTTGAGTAAATGGAAAAGAACGGGATCAACAAAGAGATAAGACCGCGCGATCAAATCGCGCGGCAAATTGTAACCGTTGATTAACCATGTTTCGGCGGCGCAGCCGTCAGGCGGCGGCGACAACCACCGTCTCGCCTACGAGCGCGAGCGTCACCTGCAAGCCGCAGGCCTGCGCCAGCAACCTCGTGTAGTGCGGCTGCACCGCGTGGGCATCCACCGTGTTCGACGACGCGCCGTTGAGCAGGTCGACGATGTTCTGCGGCACACGGGCATTGAGGCCGGCCGCCGTGATGCGGAAGCTCATGGCCTCGCCTTCCCCGACCGGATCGATGGTGAGCGTGCCGCCGCGCGGGATCGTCTGCTGGGCGACGACGAGCATGTTCAACAACAGCTTCACCCGGTTCTTCGGCAGCAGGAGCCGCGGCAAATTCCACGTCAGCGTGATCTTGCCGTCCTCGATGTGCCCTTTCGCCATCGTCTGCGCGTCACCGAGGTCGATCTGCGCACCGGAGGAACCGGCCGCGCCGAACGCCAGGCGGCAGAACTGCAGCCGTGCCGAGGCGGTCTTGGCGCTCTTGCGGATCAGATCGAGCGCGAATTCGCGATCTTCGGGCTTCGGATTGTCGTCAAGGACCTCAAGCCCATTGACGATCGCGCCGACCGGGCTGATGAGATCGTGGCAAACGCGCGAACACAGCAGCGCCGCGAGTTCGAGTGCATCGGGAGCGGGACCGGGAGACGAAGTGCCAGACATAGATTGTTCCTGGAAAGCCGCACGCCGCAGAAGGAGTGCGAATCACGCATGCCTGACGGCTTGATACACTGCGAAGACGCATGCTGCCAGCTTGCGGCGAGACTGATAAGGGAGGACGAACAGGATATGAGACCCGCCCATGAATGAGGCACAGCCCCCGATCGTCGGCTGCGACGATGCCGCCACGCTGCTCGAACCGCTCACCGAACTGGTGATCCGGGCCGGCGCGGCCATTCTTGCGGTCAACCGCTCCGCCATGAGGGTCGACGGCAAGAGCGACGGATCGCCGGTCACCGAGGCCGATCTGGCCGCCGATCACATCATCGTTGAAGGCCTGGCGCGGCTGGCGCCGCGGATTTCGCTGCTATCGGAAGAGCGCGCCCATCTGGCGAACCCACCCTACAAGGAGAGCTTTTTCCTGATCGATCCACTCGACGGCACCAAGGAGTTTGTCGCCGGCCGCAACGAGTTCACCGTCAATGTGGCGCTGGTGACGCATGGCGCGCCGCTACTCGGGATCGTTGCCGCGCCGGCGCTCGGATTGATCTGGCGCGGCATCGTCGGCAGGGGCGCCGAGCGCCTGACCCTGCACAATGGCGCGGTCGCGCGCGCGGCGCCAATCAAGACCCGCCCTTGCCCGCCACGGGGACAGCCCTGGATCGTCGCGGTGAGCCGCTCGCATGGCGACGACCGCACCGAAGGCTTCATCGCCGCGCGCGGCGGCGCCGAACGCTCTGTGCTGGGGTCGGCCGTGAAGTTCGGCCGGGTCGCCGAGGGCGAGGTCGATATCTATCCGCGTCTCTCGCCGACCTGCGAATGGGATGTCGCGGCAGGCCATGCGGTGGTCACCGCTGCCGGCGGCAAGGTCACCGATTCAAACGGCGCAGCGCTGCATTTCGGCCTCGGCCGGAAGGACTTCATCGTGCCGGAGTTCATCGCCTGGGGCGACCCGGCAGCCGCAGCCTGACTACTGCACCAGGTTCTCTTCCAGCTCCGGCCAGCGCGCGCGGGCGTCCTTGAGGAAGCGTGCCGGATCGGCGGCAAAGGCATCGCGGCTCGCTTCGCGGCTGAACAGATAGAGCCGCTGCCCGGCGATCACCCAGAAGCGGGGATTTCCGGCGCAAGTCACGCCGCGCACGAGATCCGTCGGATCGTACCCGCCGAACTGCGGACCGTAGATTTCGGGGTGGGCGGTGAAGGACGCGCGGTTGCCATCATTGCGGAAACGCCAGACCGCACCGCCCTTGGCGACCTCGAACTCGGGCCGACCCTGGGTGGCCGCCGACTCCGTGAAATAGGCGACAGGATCGAACCCCTCGATGGCGAGGCCGGAATAGCGGTTCACCACCACCCGCTCGGTGGTGGTGGCGCGCGCGGTCAGACCAGGCCAGATCGTCGCTAAAATGCCCGCCAACAGGCCGAAAAAGGCCATCCCGAGGCGACAACCATATCTTTCCTGCCGTTGTGCCGTCATAGTTGGTACCGATAACATCCGAGTCGAGGGGATACTGGACGCAACCTAGAGCCGTGCTTGTTGGCGTCAGGTTAAGGGCCGCGTCCAGAATTTCGATACCAGGGGTTCTTTATGACTTTCGCATCACGCCTCGCTGCGGTCGCGCTCGCCGCACTGATGTGCTGGACCGTGCAGGCAGCGGCGCAGCAGCCCCCGCCGCCGCAATATCCGCCGCCGCAGCGTGAACCGACCCCGTATACCTACGGGCCCGACGAACTGGTCGGCGCCGGGCACAAGTTCTTCGGCAACGTCTCGCGTGGGCTCGCCTCGGTCATCGAGCGCGCGGTCAGCCAATGGGGCCTGCCGAACGGTTACGTGCTGGGCGAGGAAGGCTCCGGCGCCTTTGTCGCCGGCCTCCGCTACGGCGAAGGCACCCTCTACACCAAGAACGCCGGCGACCTCCGAGTCTACTGGCAGGGCCCGTCCGTCGGCTTTGACTGGGGCGGCGACGGCGCGCGCACCATGACGTTGGTCTATAACCTGCCCTCGACCCAGGCGATCTATCAGCGCTTCGTCGGCATCGACGGCTCCGCCTACATCGTCGGTGGTTTCGGCATGACCGCGCTCACCGCCAACAACATCGTGCTGGTGCCGATCCGCTCCGGCATCGGCTTGCGGCTCGGAGCCAATGTCGGCTACCTCAAATACACCCCGCGCGCGACCTGGAACCCGTTCTAGTTCGTCCACGCTGGCAGGTGATTTGCTCCCGCCAGGGCGGCACGCTTAGCGATGCACGTTAACGCGTCTCAGGGCTGGCCTTTGGCCGGCCCGCCGTGGCATTGTGATTAACAAATTCCTTCTTTCTGTGGAGTGAACCTTCATGATCGAACCGATCATGTATCTGGCGATCGGTTTCCTGGTCTCGATGCTGTTCGGCCTGATGATCGTCCCGCTGGTGCATAACCGCGCCGTGCGGCTGACCACCCGCCGCATGGAAGCGGCCACGCCGCTGTCGATGGCGGAAATCCAGGCCGACAAGGACCAGCTCCGCGCGGAATTCGCGATGTCGGCGCGCCGGCTCGAGATGAGCGTCGACCAGCTCAAGAACAAGACCACGAGCCAGCTCGCCGAGCTCGGCAAGAAGACCGACGCGATTAACCGCATGAAGATCGAGCTCGGCGAGAAGAACGCCACAATCTTCGCGCTGGAGGCGCGTGAGAAGGCGATGAAGGAGCAGCTTCGCGCCACCGAGGAGGAATTCGCGGCCAAGACCGAATTGCTGCGGACCGCCGAGCACGCGTTGGCCGACAAGCAGAGCGAGCTCGGCAAGATCAACGCCGAGCTCAACGACCGCTCCATGACGGCCGACAGCCGCCAGGTCGAGCTCGTCGCGGTGCGGACCCAGGTCGAGGAGTTGAAGAACCGCGTCGGCGACGCCGAGAAGGAATTCACAGCAACGCAGGCCCGCTTGGCCCACGAGCGCCACGAGTCGGAAGTCGCAACCCGCGATCTGACCGATGCGCGCGGCCGGGTCGAGAATCTGAGCCAGCGTGTCACCGATCTGGACCGGCAGCTCATCGTCCAGGTCAAGGAAGCCGAAATGCTCGGCAACCGCGTCAACGATCTGGAATCGCGGCTCGCGACCCAGGGCAAGCTTTTGGCTGAGCGCGAGTTCGAGAACGCCCAGCTCAAGCAGGCCAATGACGTGGCCGAGCGGACGATGAAGGAACTGCGCGAGGAGATCGCCGCGACGAACGGCGGCCGGTCGCCCGCGGTCGAGAAGCTGCGCCAGGAGAAGGCCGCCGCCGAGGAGCAGCTTCGCATCGCCCGCGACGAGCGCACCAAGCTGCAGCGCGACATCAACGCGATCCAGCAGCAGGCCGAGAGCTCGTGGGCGACCGAGCGCATGGAGAACGCGCTGCTGCGCGAGCGCATCAACGACATCGCCGCCGAGGTTGCCAAGCTCGCGATCCAGCTCGAAGGGCCGAATTCGGCGATCGAGGCCATCCTGGCGGCGGAACCCGCCGTACCGGCCAAAGCGGCCGCAAAGCCCGCCAACGGCGCCACTCCGGGCAGCGCCATGCCTGAGGGCGGCGGCACGCTGGCCGAACGCATCCGGGCGCTGCAATCGCACGCCTCCCGGGCCCGCCAGCAGGGGGCTTGATCTGTCATCCCCGAAGGGCGCGGCTTAGACTTGACACCCCTACCCGGCACTTCGTAAATCGCGGGCTCTGATGAAGCGCCTTTTTCGACCGGCCGCCGACCAGCGGCCTTTCGCACGTCAAATCCCGGACGCATAGCTCAGCGGGAGAGCGTTCCCTTCACACGGGAGAGGTCCAAGGTTCGATCCCTTGTGCGTCCACCATTAGACACTTAAATTCAATTACTTAGCGGCCGTTTTCCCTTGGAGCATGCCCCAAAAGAGCTAGGGCACAATGAGGGCACATCAGATTGCGGTTGCCAAAAATCCCTCTGCCATGCCCCCTCACCTGCCGCCGCAATCCCGACGACGTGCTGACCCATTACGGGAAGCCATTCGTGTCGGCAGCATCGCAATGCGACACGGACCAGTGGAGCAGGAGAGTCCCGTCGTCTCTGCGAGGAGAGCGCCTCACCACCAAATTGGGGAAGTACGGCAGGTGAACTCATAGCGGCGGAATTTCGATTCTTCGGCGTGCGGCGGCGGGACCTTGCGCTTGCCCAGCCCACTACTAAACGGGCGGTAGATAGCGCCCCTCAATGGTGGCCAGCTTCACCCACACCTTCGCGCCCTAGCGAGCGCCAGGAGTCGCTCCAGGCGCGGATCCCAGGCGGGATCGCGAGCGCTGTCCGCAAGTCCGAAGCCTCGAAACACCAGACGATGTCCGTCGGCCAGAAGCAGCTCTGCCAGGCGCTCACGTCCTTCGACGCCACCGGATATTTCCAAGTGCAGGCCCAGCTGAAGAGCGGCCTTAAGGGACTCGGCAAGGGAAGCGGGATCGTCGAGGGTTAGCGTCAAACCCACGGCGCCTGATCGGCGCCACTCCTCAAGAACGGAGCTCCGTCGGGTCGCCCTTGAAGAAGGCGGGCTGCACCAAGACCAACCTCGTGATCGTGCAGTCGGACACGGCGCCTTCCAGCTGTTCCAAAGAGCCGTCGATGACCGGCGCGTCGCGCCTCACCGCTCGTCGGAAGGCGTGGACCTCGCAGTCGATCCTCATGGAGCGCCTCGCCCAAGAGCGCAGCCGGTAGGGCGCCCGCCCGGCCGCAGCTGACGTGCAAAAGCAGGTCCTCGATGGCGGCGCGGAAAGACCCTCCAGCTTCTGCTCAACCCCACGACGGGTGACGTCCCGCTGCGCGTCCGGGCAATGGCGCTTCCCCAGCATGATCTCGCCAATAGCGTCGGATCCTAAGATGGAATGCTCGCGCGTCGTTGGAAATACGAGCCCGCTCAAGATGCTCATTTGCTTATTTCCTCAAGCCATCAGTCTTAGTTGCGGAAAAACAAGGTCGGTGTTCCCAAGGAAGTTAAGACGCACGAATATCCTTCCGATTCCGCCAGGTCGGAAAATGCTCTAGCTCTGCTTAACGAGCGACGCTTGGCGTAAATGTGTCAAGTTTTTTGAGGCGAGCTGGGTTTGGCTGATCATGGTGTCGATCTGTGCGCCGAGCAGGTCAAAGGCGCGCTTGAGGGGGCTGGTGATGGCGCGCAGGCTCGGGAGCGCGGCTGCCAATCCGGGGCGCAGCAAGCGGTTGTAAGTTCGGGTGAAGAACAGGGCGACGCGCAAGCCGACGTCGGTGACGCGATATCGGAAGCTGTTGGGCAGGCGCTCGATGAGCCCGTGCAGGCGCAATCGTCGCAGTTGATATGTCACCGCGCTCGGGGAGATCGACCCGGGATCGCTCCCCGACAGGGCGGCGAGATGCTGGCGCAGGTCGGCGGCACGGAATCCTTGCGCGAGCTGTCGGAACAAGATGAGGGCGTGCAGGAGTGCGTGCGCGCGCGGATCGGCAAAGCGCAGGCCCGAGGCGCGCTGGCGCCCGGCCGCCACTGGGCCATCGATGGCTCGGAAAGTATCTTCGCTGAGGATGCAGTCGTGGCTCAGGCGCTCGACCTCGATCAGTCGGCGGTTGGCCGCAAAGCCGATTTGGCGCAGCTTTGGAAGGCTGTGCAGGCGCCTGCCGATCCTGAAGTCGTAGGTGTTGTTGATGGTGGTTTCGGTGCGCAAGGCCCGATTTTCCTTGTGATACTGCTTGATGCGCGTGTTCTTGTAATAGACGTTCAAGGACGGGGTCACATCGTGGGTCACCACCCGGGTGCGGAAGCGCGCCCGCGTATTGCGCGGTATCCTGCGATTGAAGATGAGCTGAAGTTCCTCGGGTCGGCCGAGGTCGAGGTTCTCGCGGATCACCTGTTCGAAGAACAAGCGGCCGTGCACGGGGCGGTCGAGCACCTGGGTGGTCGAGAACTCCGCTTGCAGGATCGAGATGTCGTAGCGGTAGCCGGCTTTGCGGTCTGCGCCGGTGAACGGGTGCGGCAACAGCCGCAGCCATTTGCGCAGCAGGGCGTCGATCTTGGCGGCGGAAAGGCCGTCACAGATCTTCTGCAGGCGCCTGGGATCGGCGCAGCTGAGAATGCCGTTGTCGAGCGCCTCAAACGCGATGTCTTCCTGCGCGAGCTGGCGCTTGGCGTATTCGTGGCCGTTCAGGCAGAGCTTGGCATTGAATGGAAAGTAACTGCAGAACTTGAGGAAGAACGGCCCGAAGTCGCGGTCGACGGCATAAATGTAATAGTTGTTCACCATCGCACTGCGACGCACGATCCATGGATAAGGCTGACCGGTGCGCGGGCTGCGACGTCGCTCAGTGCGGAAGACCGGGGTGTTCTCCTGCGCCTTGCCGACAAACACCACCCCTTCCTCATGCGCAAAGCGCCGCAGATGTTCGGCCATCACCGCATCCTTGCGTTGTCCCTTCTCAAACTGCACGAGCGGGATGTCATGTTTGGCCACAAAGTCTTCCAGCTTCGCCACGAAGTCGCGCGTCATCGGGCTCATCAGTGCCGCAGACGGGAGCGGCTGACCACGATGCGTGCGGAAGAACTGCACGATTCCTTGCTCGTACTGTAAGCCCGGCACGAACACGTTGAGGTACATTCGGTCGATCCCCTCGACCGTTAGCTGGACATGACGGCTGATGATCTCGGCCACGCTCTGTGCTATCATCTGCTCGGCTCCGGTCGTGCAGGTTTTGCCTCTAGCAGGCGTTTAGACCGTTCATCGGTCTTTGAGACTGGTCTTACCAGAGCTCGTCATGAACCGGCGATCGGAGCCACAAAATCTGCACGCCTCGTCGGTCTGAGGCAAAGCCTCGCTAGATAGCTGGCGCTCGCGATGCCTTGTGAAGGCTCGGGAGAGGACAGATCTGGCCCGCAGGACGTTGCCATACTGAGGTGCTAGTGAACCGTCAGGGAACACGCGAGAGGTCGGCGACTAATACTGATCCGCTTGACGATTCCATAATCACTATTGCGACGCCTGCTCCGTCGAGTGCAACGTTCGTGCATGTCGGTCCCGCGCACGACTGGATGCGGGCAACGGTTTCGCCGTTCGGAGCCAGCACGAAGACGTAGCCGAGCGATGCATGCGCGACGAACAGACGTCCTTCCCGATCCATCGTCAATCCGTCCGGCCCGCTTGTCCCAAAAAACGGGCAAAACCGTCCAACCTTGGCGACCCCGCCGTCCCGCATCAATGGCGCGCGCCAGACACTGTTGTCTCGTGTCATCGCCACAAACAGCACCGCCTCGTCCGGACTCAGCACGAGCCCGTTTGGGCTCGGCCCGTTCGAAATCAAACAGTCGAGACGGCCGTCCGTGCGCAAGCGAAACACCCGGCCGGTCGGATCGTGCAATCCAGTTTGCCCCTGATCGGTGAAATAGATGTCGCCGTTGGTCGCGATATGCAGGTCGTTGCAGCCCTTAAATGACTCGGAATTGCGGTGGCTCAGCAACGGCCGGATCGTGCCGTTCTGCGGATGTAGTTCCATGAGGCCGTTCATGTAGTCGGCTACCAGCACCCGGCCATCCGGCGCGATCTTCAGACCGTTCGGCCAGCCGTCATATTCGATGATCCGGGACCAGGTGCCGTCAGGTGAAATCCGGAAAATGCGGCCGAAGGGGATATCGACCACGTACAGATTTCCTGCCTTATCGAAAGCTGGGCCTTCGATAAAGCAGTCCACCGGCCGGCCGCCGCGATTGGCGTCGGCCCATTCCGACCGAACGCCGGGACGTCGGAACGCCGTTGGCATAGCCGAGAAAATGCGAGTCTCGACCAGTTGAGGCGGCTTGTCGAGATACATCATGACGACCCGCTCAGCGCACGGCGCGGCTGCCCCTCATATTGGTACCCAAACTGCTTGGGCATGGGTCCCTTGTTGCGATCCTTGCGCCCGGTTTGCTCCCAGGCGTGGGCCAGGATTCCCACCGCCCGGGACAGGCAGAAGATCCCGCGCGCGAGCGGAGGAGCGAAGCCCAACTCGCCGTAAATGACCGCGGTGGCGCCATCGATGTTCATGGAAATTAGCTTGCCCTTGCGCTGCTGCATTACCCGCTCGATCGCGCGGGCGGCCTTGGCATGGCCGCCGTTGACGCTACCCTCGCTGACCGCGACATCAACCAGCGCCAAGAGTGGCGCGGCGCGTGGGTCGACCGGGTGGAAGCGGTGGCCGAAGCCCGGCAGGTATTTGCTGCGCGTTCCGGTGAAATGGTCGATTGCGGCGGCCGCAGCCTCGTCGATCTCAAGCCCTTCGCAACGCCGCAGGACATCTTCGTAGAGTTCGACTGCCTGCTCCCCTGCTCCGCCATGCACGTCATCGAGCGTATTGATCGCCGAGGCCATCGCACCGTTCAGCGGCAGGCCGCAGCTCACCGCCATCTGGGCAATGGCGATGGAGGGCGCGTGCGGACCGTGGTCAACGGACGCGACCAGCGCGGCTTGCAGCAGCTGTTCTTGCGCCACCGTCGGCAGATCGCCGCGCAGCATTAGCCAGATCATGGCGGGAAAGGAAATCTGGCCTATCAATTCTTCGATTGGATAGCCCCGATAGGCGATGCGACCGGGCGCGATATCGCAGATGGAGGTTCGCCACCAACGGGCGGCTTGCTGTCGCAACTCGTCTTCGCTCATTTCCGGTTCCGTCCATTCAATCTGCCGATCGCCAACCGCCGCAAGCCGTCGGGTGTCATGATGCTGCTCCGTCCGTGGCCACGCGAATGGGCGGAAAATCAGCCTCTCCTTGCCGTGGCGTCCCGACGGCGCGGCTCGACACCAGTCGCTCGATGTCGGCATGCGAATAGCCGAGCCGATGCAGCCATCGCTCCGTGTCTGCTCCGAGTGTGGGAGGTGGTGACGGCACTGGAAATTCCTCATTCAGCCGGAAGCCCGGCCGCGTGATTCGTAGTGGCTGCACGCCGACCTGTTCCGGGGGCAACGTCTCGACGAAGCCGCGGTCGAGCAACTGCGGCTGCTGCAATATCTGCGCGACCGTCAGCACGCAGCCCGCGGGAACACCGACCGCATTCATTTGCAGCTCCCATTCTTCGGCGGGCTTGCGGCTCAGCGCCTTGTTCAATTCCGCATTCAGCGCGGCGCGGTTTACCTTACGCATCTCGCGCTTTGCGAAGCGTGGATCCGTCTTCAGGTCCGGTCGGCCGATCAGGTCGCATAGGGCTTGGTACTGTTTCTGCTCGTTGGCGGAGATGTTCAACGGGCCTGTTGCCGTGCTGAACGTGCCCGAGGGAGCCGCGGTGAAGTTCTCGTTGCCCATCGGCTGCGGCTCGACGCCGGCGTTCAGGTGGTTGGAGACCACCCATCCCATCGCTGCAACGGTGGCTTCGAGCAGTGACACGTCGATGAAGCGACCGCGGCCGGTACGCCGCTGTTCGACCAGAGCCGCGCTAATGGCAAAGGCGGCCGTGAGCCCCGCAATCGTGTCCGAGATCGGAAAGCCGGTGCGCAGCGGCGCCGAGGCTGTATCGCCCGTGACGCTCATGGCGCCAGAGAGGCCCTGCACGATCTGATCATAGGCCGGACGGGCGGACCACGGCCCGCTCTGCCCGAAGCCGGAGATGGCGCAATAGACGAGAAGCGGGTTGTGCTTGCAGAGCACGTCAAAGCCGAGACCAAGCCGCTCCATCACCTTCGGCCGGAAGTTTTCGAGCACCACGTCGGCTTCAGTGACGAGCCGCAAGAACACCTCGCGGCCTGATTCCGACTTCAAGTCCAGCGCCACGGATTGCTTGCCGGCATTCACGGCGACAAAGGAGAGGCCCTGCAGGCGCTCCGCCCTTTGCGGATCGGCGCCGAGGCGCCGCGCCAGGTCGCCGCCGTTCGGATTTTCGACCTTGATCACCTCCGCGCCAAGGCGCGCGAGATGGTAGGCGCAAAATGGACCGGCCAGCACGTTTGACAGGTCGAGGACACGGATGCCGGTTAGTGGCAGAGACATCAGAAAGGCCTTCCTTTACGTGATCCAATCGCGATAGGGCTTGATCTCTGGCTATTATTTCAATCGCTGCGCGGCGCGTTCCGCGAAGCGATTGGTGAAGGTCTTGCTCAGGTCGATCTTTGCGGCAGCGATTTTTGGATCGAAGTCGCTCAGGACGGCCAGCGGGACCTTGGCGGCCTCGAGATCCATTTGGCCGGTCTGCGAGAACAGCGCTTTCGACGCGTTCATGATCTCGATATTCACGTCGCGATTGTCGGTCTTGTAGCCGGCAGGAATCGCATCGACGAGCTGCTCCGTCGCCACCGAGTTGATCCAGCGGTGAGTTTTGAGCAAGGCGTTGACCAGGCGTTGGACCGTTTCCGGGTTCTTGTCGGTGAAGGACTGCTGCAGGTAGAGACAGGCGGTCGGATAGATTCCGCCGAAAGCCTGCTTTGAGCCTTCGATCGTGCGCGCGTCGAACAGCGGTGTCGCTGTCTTCTTGCGCGCGACCAGCGTCGCGATAGGATCGAAATAAACCAGCGCATCGATGTTCTTGGCCTCAAGCGCCACCATGCCCGGCGCGCCGCTGCCGACCGCGATGATGTTCACGTCGCGCGGGCCCAATCCTGATTTCTTGATGTAGTAGCGCGCCATGGTGTCGGTCGACGAGCCTGGCGCGGTGATCCCGAGCTTGAGACCCTTGAGGTCGGCCGCGGTCTTGACCTTGTCGGCCAAGTCGCTGCGGATACCGAGCAGAACCCCGGGAATGTTGTTGAGCACGAAGACGCAGGAAATCTCCTTGCCCTGGGCCTGCATCTGGATGGTGTGATCATAGAAGCCGACGGTGCCGTCGACCGAGCCGCCGATCAGGGCCTGCAGCGCCTTGGAGCCGCCGGCCTGGAAATTCTCGACGGTGACGTCGAGCCCCTCCTCCTTGAAATTGCCGAGCTTCACGCCGAGCTCGAGCGGCATGTAGTTGAGGATCTGGGAGCCGACCGCGATCTTCAGTTTTGCCTTCTCGGGTTCGACGCCCTGAGCCGAGAGGGCGGAGAGACAAATTACGGATATGGCCAGGATCAGTCGTGTGAAGACGCGCATGCGAACCTCCATATGACGGGAAAATGTTTCGATCAGACTTCGTGGGCCGGCGCGGGCCGCCACACCAGCAGCCGCCTCTCGGCGCGGTCGACGAGCGCGTCGAGGGCGACGACGAAGGCGGACAGCACGATGATGCCTGCGAACACGCCGGTGGCATCGAGCACGCCCTCGGCCTGCGCGATCAGGTGTCCGAGGCCAGCGGACGAGCCGAGATATTCGGCGACCACCGCGCCCATCACGGCCATACCGACCGCGACACGCAAGCTCGACAGGATCCAGGTGGTGGCGGACGGCAGATAGACGTGACGCAGCAGCGAGGACTTCGAGGCGCGCAGCAGGCGGGCATTGGCCAGCACCACCGGATTGACCTCGCGCACGCCCTGGAAGGTGTTGAAGAACGCCACGAACAACACCAGCGTCACGCCGAGCGCGACTTTCGAGGTGAGGCCAAGGCCAAACCATATCACGAAGATCGGTCCGAGCAGGATGCGCGGGATCGCATTGAACATCTTGATGAAGGGCTGAACGACTTCGGCCGCGAACGGGCTCAAGCCGAGCCAGATGCCGAGCACAGTGCCGATGGCAATACCGGCCACGAACGACAAGATGGTTTCCAGGAGCGTGATGCCGACATCGGTCCAGAAGTCCGCGGTCGACATCCACTCGCCGATGCGTGCGACCAGGGTCGACGGCGCCGGGAAGAAGAACGGATCGATCAATCCGGCCCACACGCCGACCTCCCAGATCATGAGCAGTCCAAGCACGATCGCGACCTGGGTGAGAACGACCTTACCTCTGCGTGGCATAGCTTTTCTCCACTTCGGCGCCGAGCAGCGACCAGATTTCACGATAGAGCGCGACGAATTCGTCGGTGGTCTGCAGCGCCGAGACGTCGCGTGGACGCGGCAGAGTGATACTGACATCGCCGACCATGCGGCTCGCCGGGCCGGCCGACATCACGACAACGCGGTCGGCAAGCGTGATCGCTTCATCGAGATCGTGGGTGATGAAGACAAGGGAACGCCGGTCCGCCTGCCACAGGTCGAGCAGGATGCGATGCATGAGGCGGCGCGTGTGAACATCGAGCGCGGAGAAAGGCTCGTCCATGAGGACGATCTTCGGCTCCATGATCAGGGTCTGCGCCATCGCCACGCGCTTGCGCTGGCCGCCGGAGAGCTGATGCGGATAGCGCTCCTCAAAGCCTCTCAGGCCGACCTTGGCGAGCCAGGGCAGCGCCTGTTCGCGGGCTTCCTCGACCGACTTGCCCTGGAACACGAGCCCGAGGCCGACATTGTCCTGCGCGGTCTTCCACGGCAGCAGGCCCTCCTGCTGCAGCATGTAGCCTGACTGGTCGTTGAGGCCCGCGAGCGGCTTGCCAAAGATGCGCACGTCGCCGGCGGCCGGCTTCAAGAGCCCGGTGACGGTATTGAGGATGGTGGATTTGCCGCAGCCGGTCGGCCCGACCACCGCAACGAACTCGGTCTCGCCGACTTGGAGGTCCATGCTTTTGACGGCGGTGAACTCGCCGAAACGAATCATCACGTCGCGCAAGTCGACGGCAAGTGCCGGCTGCCCTTCCATTGTTTCGCTCCATAGAACTAGTTCTGTTATCCGCAACCTGTAGCCCCACGCGGCACGAGAGTCAACGGTATTCTGACAGCCAGAACCGAGAATTTGGTGATCTTCTAGACTTTGGAACACATCTGAGATATCTGTTCTGCGTAGCAGAACTAGGAGGAGAGATGGCCAAGACGGGCGTTGACGCGGTGGCACGGGCGCTGGCGATCCTCAAGGCCTTCGGCCCGGAGCGCAGCGTCATGACCCTGACCGAGATCGCCGAGGCGACCGATCTCTACAAGAGCACGGTGCTTCGCCTCGCCGCGACGCTGGAAGCGGACGGCTTCCTGGTGCGTGGGGCGGATCGCCTGTTCCGCCCGGGGCCAGAGCTCTGGCGTCTCGGTGCTCTCTATCACCGCGGCCTCGATCTTGGCGACCTGATCAGGCCGACGCTGCATCGCCTGGTTGAAGCGACCGGCGAGACAGCCTCGTTCTACATTGCCGACGGCAACGAACGCATCTGCCTCTACCGCGTTAACTCGCCGCGATCGGTCCGGCATCACCTCGAAGAGGGCCAGCGCTTGCCGATTGATCGCGGCGCCGCGGGTCGCGTTCTAACCGCTTACCGCGATCCTGCGTCCGCCGAGGGAAAGAAGATAAGGGAGCGCGGTTTCTACGCGTCGATCGGTGAGCGGGATCCCGAGGTCGCGGCCGTGGCGGTACCGGTAATCGACGTTCGCGGCAAATTGCGCGGCGCGCTTTCGGTCTCAGCCATTAGAACCCGCTTTGATGCAGAGGCCCGCAAATCTGCAATCGACATCCTCAAATCTGAGGCCAAGGCGCTCGTAAGTCAGCTGCCTGCCAGCGACGGTTGAGACCGGGCACCGGCATGCCGATGCTTTATTGCCTGCGCTTTGTCGCGTACCGACTGGAAACGTGTCAGCCGTTCGCCTTGCCGGTGCCGATCTGCTTGCTCTGCTCGAAAGATGAAGGCTTGATTGGTGGCTCCGGGCAACCGGGTCTGCGCGCCGGGCGACGCGGTCCCGCTATCGGCGTGTCGTCCGTTCGATGGAAATCGGCCCGCCGCGACGCAGTGTGTCGTAAATCGGGCAATTACCGGTGAAGCGCGCGATGCAGGCGGCCGCGAGATCTTCACCGATCCGGTCTTCAAACGTCACCGCGAGGGCGATGTATTCGTAGCGTGTCGGATCATCCGCATGACGCTTGAACGTTGCGGCGATGCCGATCTCGCCGAGATCGACGCCCCGGCTCTTCGCGTGCGTCTGGATCAGGCCGAGCCCGCATGAAGCCAACGCGGATAGCAAGAATTCCGCCTGCCTGGATCGCCTCGCCCGGCCCTCCGATCGACGCACGTGTGTCGGACACAATATGCTTGCCGTTCGCACTGACAACGAAGCGGCTATAGGTGCGCGTGGTCGCGGCGCTCACGGTGGTGACGTCGTCACCCGCCTGGGCCGGGCCGGTGCTGGTTCGTTCTTCGATGACGGTCATGCCGGCTCCTTTTGCTTGCTCCGGGACGCTTGCGCCCGCCAGGCGCCACGCTGTGGCCGCGCCGGACCGAGATTGTCGCGCAGGGTCGCTCCCTCGTATCGCGTCCGGTAGACCCCGCGCTTCTGCAGTTCGGGAACGACCAACCGCACGAACTCCTCGAAGCCACCGGGCTGATACGGCGCACTGATGGTAAAGCCGTCTGCGGCGCCTTCGCGGAACCAGCGTTCAAGCCCATCGCCGACGCGGTCCGGAGTACCCACAAAGTCGCCCTCGTAGCGACTGCCGTATCGCTTTCCAAGCTCACGCAGCGTCAACCCGTCGCGCGCGGCGGCCTCGCGAACCTCCTGATAGTGCCCCTGCACGCCCGGCACCTCGACCTCGGGTAGCGGCTGATCGAGCGCAGCGGCCCGACGTCGACGTCAAGGTGATAGGACAGCCTCAGAACGCTGCTGTCGTGCTTGAGGCCGTCCGGGATGATCGATGCCGCGGCCATCCATCCCATGGCGACGTCGGAGAGCCGCGGCGGCCGAGCCGAGGCCGGGATCATAGAAAGCGACTTGCTCGGCGGGATCGATCCGCGTATCCGGCCCTACCCGGCAAGCGCGGTAGATTTTGTAGACGTTGGTGCGCACCTCATCGAAATTGATACCCCCGGCCTGCCCCGTTCCGTCCGAATAGGTAACGATGTTTTTTTGGCATGGGCCCCCGCCCCTCCTCGTCCGGCACGGTCGCGGCGACAGCTGCGACCGTCTAACACTGTGCGTCTTGCAGGCAATGCTCGCGCCCTTCCTGATCGGTGCGGAACGTCTCGATAAAGCCGCCCTGTCGCTGGGCGACAAAGACGGTCTTGCCATCACTGCCGCCAAACGCCATGTTGGTTGGCTCCTTGCCGCCGAGTATCACCTGTTTTTCGACCGCGCCGTCCGGTCTCACGATGGTGATCGCTCCTCTGAGAATGCGGGCAACGAAGATCCTGCCGGCGACGTCGGTGCGAAGGCCGTCCACCGTGTCGGGCTCGAACGTCCTGATCAATCTCGCATCGGTCAGCCGGCCGCCACCGATCGCATAGGACCAGAGCTGGCCGCTGTTGGATTCGCTCACATAAAGCCTTTTTCCGTCCGGGCTTAGGTCGATACCATTGGTGGTGCCCATGGCGCGCGGCGCTTCCATCACCTCGCCGTGCACCGATCCGTCGGCGGTGCGTGCAATGCGCCAGATCCGGCCGCTGCGCCCCTTCCAGTTCGGGTCGCTGGCGTAGATCGTATCGTCGCTCGCGATCGTCATGTCGTTGGGCTGGCTCATCTGATCGGAGTGAAACCAGACCTCCGGCTCGAGGCTGCCCCTCCTGAGCGCGAAGATGTTGTGCTTCTTGTAGTCGGCGATGAACATCGTGCCCTCGCGGTTGAACCGGATCGAGTTGCCGACGCTGCCCTCGGGCAGATCGATGAATTTCTCGGATCGTGCGGCGCCTGGGGCGAGCTTGCCGATCGTGCCGGCCCTGCCGATATTGACGACGAACAGGTTGCCTTCGCGGTCGACGGCCGGTCCCTCGATGCCGAACGTATACTCGCCGACCGGTGTAAGCTGGCGACTTTGAAACAGTGGCGGCTCGGCGGCCGTCGGCGTGGCGGCGAAGAGCAGCATGTCACAGCAGAGGCACCAGGAAATTGCTCTGGATGTAATAGCCATCGGCGTCCGTGCATTCGCCATTGAGGAACAGATCGGCCGGCCGGTAGAAGCGGCTGAAACCGGCCTTACCGGTGGCGTTGCTTTGCGTCACCACGACGACTTTGGTGGTCGGGATCTCGCCGCACACTCTGCCATCCCTGCTGAAGAACTGCCGTTCCGGCCGGCCCTGCTTGATCCGCATGCGGGTGCCGGGAACCATTTTGCCCACCAGATAGTCGGCAAAGTTGAGAACTCTCAGATAGCCGGGCTCGGTCTTGGGCAAGCTTTCGCCGCCGGGCGGCATCAGCTTCTCAGCTCCGATGCCGCGCAAGCGGATCCTCAGCTTGCCGGAATCCGGGTCGCCGGGATACATCCAGCCATCCTGCCCGAGCATGAAGCGCAGGACGGCCTCGTCCTTCTCGGCGTCGGTCTGGCCCGGCTTGATGCCGAAATCCGCGTGACAGCCAACGCAGTGCTTTTCGACGAGGTTGGCTCGGACGGAGGCGAGGTAGCCGGCCTTCTGCGCATCTTCCTTGACAAAACGGACCAGCTCGTCGATCTGGGCCTGGGCGCGCATGTCACAGGGCAGTGCAGCCGGCGGATCGCCTTTCGTGCGATCGATCCGTATGACAGTCTGGTTCTTGTCTTCGACCAGCCAGATCGCGCCATCACTGGCGACGATCATGCCAACGGGCGCGCCGCGCGGCCGCGCGCCGTTGACGCGGTGCCAGCCCGAGATCAACTCCTCATAGGACGCCGCCTTCACCAGACCGTCGTCGGTCTGAAACGCGCGCGTTGGCTCGGAGGCGCAGCTCACCTGATAGCGGACCGGCGGCGGGCTGACCTTGGGAAAACCATGCTCGTCGACGTCGTAGATCAGCACGCGACTGCCTGTCGGACGATAGCCATGGAGCCCGATCAGCAGCTTGCCCTCGAGTTCTGCGAACTTGGGGCCGTGGTAGTAGAGCATGGCAAGCGGCGCGCCATGCGACGGCAGCAGCGAATGGGGCTGCTTGTAAAGAGCCGTGTTGTTGCAAAGATTCTTGTAGGGGCCGGCCTGCAGGACCGCCTTGAATTCGGGGCTCGCCGTCGAAACATCATAGCAGTAGGGCCAGCCGTAATGCTTGCCCTGCTCGATGGCGTTGATCTCCTCGTTCGGCTTGAACACGTCCTGCAGGTCGCGGCCGTTTTCCCCCTGGAGGAATGCAAATCCCGGATCGGGAAAGCGTGGATGGACGGCGAGCGCCATCGAGTTGCGCAGCCCTCGCGCATAGATCTCACGCGGTGGATTGGGATCGCCCGGCTTGAGCGGAGGGAAGATCCCGCCCGCCGGCGGCGTAAACATCCAGATGGCGGCAAGTGGCGAGGCCCCCTCTCCCGCAGGACAGGGCTTGGTGATCGGCGGTCTCGTGATGCAATCGTCGCTGTGCGAGCCGATATTGACGAAGACGCGGCCGAGCCTGTCGAAGACGAAGTGCTTGAGCGAATGACTGCTCTCGGTGACCTTGGTGCCGTCCGGCAACGTCAGACGACGGCCGGGAAGGCCCTGAATGATCACCTCCATGGTGCCGCGCGGGTTTGCTGCGAGTGGATCGAAACGGAAGATCGTGTCGGCGGTCGAGGCGTAGACCTTCTTATCGGGGCCGATCGCCAGTCCGAACGGGTATTCGAGGCCCGTGATGGCTTCCCTGATCCGTTTGCCTGCGGCAGCATGCGGATCCAGCACCAACAGCCGGCCGTCGGTGTGCTGCCAGCCTCCCATATCGGCGATCACGAATTGCTCGCGGCCAGGAACCTGCACGATCGATCGCGGAAACTGCAAACCGTCGTCCGCACTGGCGACGAGGCCGGCGCAGAATCCGCTTTTCATATCGATCTGGATGCGCGGAAAGGCGAACGTCCCGCTTCCACACTGCTCGGAGCCTACGGCGTAGCCGCTCCGTCGCATCGGTTCGGAAGACGCCGACTGCCCCCAAAGCAGCGCCACCAAGCCCGCGAAGATGCTCAGGCCAAGCGCAACGGCTCTCCAGACACGGGGCGTCCCCATATTCGTCCTTTCAATTTCGAGTGGCGCCGGCTGGCGCAGCGTGGGAATCTCAATCGAGGCGTCGTCGCAGCGTTTCACAACCTATGCGATAGTCAAGAGCCGATCCTCACCAACTGGCCGGACGCGATAACTGTTTCGAGACTTATGGCTTGAGTGTTCTTGATGTGTGCAGAACTTGTCGATCATCTCCACGCCTGTGCGGCAGTTCTTCGCGATCTGATAGATGTCGGCGCCTTCCATCAGCGTCATGCAGATATAGGTGTGGCGCAGGCTGTAAGCCGTGCGGGGTGCGGGGCTTGCCGTCGCGATCAAGCTTGCGTGAACTGTTCGCAAGCAGCCGATGAATTGCTTGATGTGGTTGCCCGGAAACACGTGGTCCGTCGGCTGTGGAAACTGCGGTGGCGGCACGAACCGAGGATTCCTCTTACGGTTACGCTCTTTGGCTCGACCCTGCGGCACATACTTGGGACGGTTGAGCAGCCGCTCATAAGGCACAACCGCCATCGGCGTGCTCTTGCAGTAACCGACGCCACGCTTCCCGCGCACCTCGATTTCCAGGATCCGCTCGCTGCGAGGCCCCTCCTCCACGATGGTCACGTCGCGATGCTGAAGGTTCTTGGCCTCGTCAGGGCGAAGACCAGTGTTGCCAAGCAAAAGAACGTAATCGTGCAGTTGCTCAGCGACCCGCCTTTGATTTTCCCCGAAAACCAATCTTCCGCCGCTTGCTTGGCGAGGACGAGATCGTCCTCGCCAGTGGTCGCGCGGTACTCACGGCCATCGATGGATGCCGAGCAATGCCAGTGCCGGCCCTCACCGCGTCGGTATATCTGAACCAATCCGCCTAGTAGTTCGTGCCGAGCCATCGCGCACCTCCACGAGCATTTTAGCGTCGTGGAACTAGGCCATTTACGAAAAATTAAAGGGTTAGGCTTTCGCCTAACCCTTTGTATTACATCGAATTTTTTGTTGCCGGGACACGCAACACCCGATTATTGCGATTGATCGAACAGGAAACCTAATTCATGCAGGGCGGTGTGATGCCAGTCGATCGGCTCGCTCGCGGCGTTCTTCGGCATGGCGAGTGGCGCCTTCGCCGCCGCCGTTCCCCAAGGCTGAACCTTCGGCACACGGCCAGCCTCCAGCTCGGCGATGATCTTGCCGGTGATCTCATCATGGCTCGCCCGATCCGATCCGGGGCGAGCGGTGGCGGTCTTTCTGGACATTGCGGGTCTCCGCGACGGGTGCCGGAGGCCTCTCCTCCAGCCCTTAACCCGTCACGGCAGTCCCGGTCCGCACTCTTACTCTCGGGGCGTTGCGGGGTGTCCCCGCAGAAGGGGTCGGCCGAGACCTTGGCTCGGCCGCAGGGGAAGGCTTTCCCCGCCTATGCTTCCAGATCGCGATCCAACAGCTTCCAATCAGTGGACTTGACCTCCAATTGGCTGAGGCCAATAGATCCGATTGTCTGAAATAAAGAATCGCATGTTCGAGCGATTTGTGGAGCGGCGGGCCGGCAAGACCACGCTCGTCCGAAGGATGGGAGAAGCCGGTCGAACCTATCACGCTCGACGATCAGACGGTGCTTGAGGCCGCTCAGTTCGATCCGGGCAGCATCAGTGCTAGGCGCTCGGCGTTGTCACGCCACCGGCACGGTCGTCGCTACCGGCGTCCAGAATCTGGGTCACGGGGTATCTACGTGACGGGCGCCGGAGACCTTTCCTCCAGCCCTCAACCCGTCGGGAAGCCCAGTCCGCACTCTCACTTCAGCGAGCATCGCTGCGGGACTTGCTCACATCATGGCGGCGTGGCGGAATTTTTCTGCGCTAGAGATTAATCGCCTTGTTCGCGGCCGCACAGCAACGGACACTCGACCTAGCGCCGCCAGTTCTGGCCTAGCGCGTCGTCGAACCACGCTTCGGCATCGTAGTCAGCCCCAGCGACGGACCGGAAATTGAGGTAGTGGGAGTAGTGTTTTTCTCCCAGCCAGATCTTGAACGCCGACCAGCTTGGATGTTCTCGCGCGGTCTCCGGTAGCGTCTCGAGCCATTCGCGAGCGAGTGAGCGGATGGCTTGCTCGCATTCGGATTTCTTATTCATGCGCGACTTTCCCTTGCAGGGCCCCCATGATCGCCCCGGCGGCCTTCGATACATCGTGGACCTGGGGCCGAGAGGCGCAAGTATTTTTACTACGCCCCGTCACGCTATCCTGCGACTATCGACGAAGGCCGACGCGCCACGTCGACCGCGTTTGATGGGAGCTACGCAGGCTCATCTAGAATATCGTTTTCTTTCGTCATTCCGGGTGTCAACATCTCGACCATTTCGACCGTGACATGTCGTGCGGCGGAGTGATGGAGAATGCGAATGTCGGACGCCAAATTCCTTACTCCCGAGGAAGTGTCTGGGCGATACCGTGGCGAGGTCACAGTGGGTACGCTGCGGAATTGGCGCTCGATGCGAATCGGACCTGCATATGTCAAGATTGGCAAAGCCGTCTTATACCCGGTGGATGAACTCGAGGCGTGGGACAGAATAAATCTTGTGGTTTGTCGTGCGTCGAAAGGACTGGATGTGAGCTAACGTTGGGGACGGTCATGATCATGGAAAGGCATCTACTGCCGTCTCCCAAACTTTTGGTTGCGCCGCATTCCGTTGCCGAACGTAAGATAATAGCAGCGAACGTTGCCTCGAACGAGCTTATGTACGGTTCGTACGAAGAAAGTCTGGAAATAGAGAAAGCCGCTTCGTTGCAGCAGGCGCGTACATGATCTAAGTTGCCACCTTAAAGAGAACTCTGTTGGGACTCCAGTATGAAGAGATTTCTGGGAATTTTTCTGATCGCTCAGCTTTTGTTGCTTTCCCGCGAGGCCATGGCGCAGGGGCTTCCTGCTCCCTCATACTGGAAGAACGAGCGGGGTTCGGAACTGTTTATTTGGTCCGCCAATAACGGAGCAATACAAGGGATTTTCACAAATCATGCTCAAGGGTTTGCGTGCCAGGGCATTCCTTATCCTGCATCGGGAGCTGTTGGTCCCACCGGCTTGTATTTTGTTGTTACTTTTGCTCAATGCAATTCCTTTACCCGCTGGGTCGGAAAAACTAACGGCTCTCAAATGCCAACGTCATGGACGCTGTTCTACGTTGATAAGAACGGTAAGCCTAGCAAGTTGAAGGGCGCGGATACATTCACGCGCGTATGGTAGTTTTCAATGCACCTTTTTCTTGCAACCTTACAACCTTAGATTAGAAAATCGCTCTCGCGAGTTTTGGTCTGCATCTCTTTGAGCCGCGTCAACTCCGTTTCGTAGTGCTGCGTCAAACATCAACGGCCTCCGGTGTTCAAGCAATGCTCCGTCCAAATGGTTCGAGGCTCGACATGATGGGCGTCCGGGTCCTATTTTCGTTCATCAAACGTTAGTATTCTGTTGGCGCTGTCCAACGGGCGGAGCCGCCCAAAACCGCCCTGCTTTTCGCGGCTGACGAGATCCGTGTGGCGTGAGTCTAAGAGTTGAGACACTCGCAATTCTTGTTAGTCGTTGGAGAGCTTTTGCGTGGTCAGGCCCCTCACCTAGTTGAGATCGTACAATTTAACGCTCAAGGGGTTGCTTCCCGCATTACCTCGCCAGAAATGTTCCTGAATAGTGGGTCCTTGCCTCAAATAATTTGCTCCCCGTGCGAAACGGGCGGTCGGGGGCGACGACGGGGCGATTGAGCAGGCGACGCGCAAGGAACTGACGGCGACTGTCAGCGAGCGTTACAGATCGTCGAACCGTGCGGAGAAGCGCGGATTTTCGATAAGTTCATCGTCATCACGGGATTTCATCGCAAGCACGCCATGCGACTGCTTCGCAGCCCTAAAGGTCGGTCGGGCGATCCGGCAGCCGATTAAACCGGTTATTGCCCTGCAAGCGACGCCACGCTGAGTTACTGGCCGCGCGATCGTACGTTTCGTACATTACGGGTTGAACAAGCTCTTGACAGCACGTTTAAGAAGAAGGCGTAGTCGCGCCCCCCAGTATTGGGCACGGAGAATGTTTGAAATGAAGAAGTTGTTTTTCGCGCTTGCGACTTTGTCCCTGCTCGGCACGATGATTCCGGCTAAGGCGTCATGCCCGCCCGGCACGCGCTATCAGTGCCAGCAGTCTTACAATCCGTGGGCCGCAAGGCCTGTGCCGGTTCGAGTCCGGCCGCCCGCACCACTATTTTCCAATTGATCCGTGGCGCGACATTGCGCCAAGATTGCAACCAGAGGGTTATTTGTTGTGATTCCCCCTATTACGCGTAGGCCGCACCGGAGCTCAAAATCGCGTCAGATTGCTGTTCACGTAAGTCTATTTGGAACAAGGTTCTTGGATGCGTCGTGATTACCGCCTCTACGAATTGAGCGAGGGTGAGTTTGAAGAACTCGTGGTCAAGATTTGCATCAAGTGGCTGGGTGAAGGCGTCACGCCATTCGCGCTTGGCCGCGATGGCGGTCGTGACGGCAAGTTCAACGGCAAGGCCGAATGCTTTCCCAGCGCCAGCATGCCTCTTGAGGGTCACATTGTCCTCCAAGCCAAGCACGTAGCCGTATTCGACAAGTCTTGCTCCGATAAGGACTTCGAGCGCCTCCTGAAGAAGGAGCACGTGAGGATAAAGCGGCTAGCAAAAAAGGGACTATGTGATCACTACATGGTCTTTACCAACCGCCGCTACACCGGAGGAGCCGACGAAAAGCTGATCGCCAGCCTCATGGAACTCGGTATCGAGAGCGCCCACATCATCGGCGTAGAGCGCCTCAACACCGCACTGGATGAGATGCAGCATATCCGTGAATGGCTCCCGACAGAAAGATCCTATCCCGTTCCGCTTTGAACCCGACGACCTTATCGAGGTGATTGGCGCGGTCCACGACTACGCAGATGGATCAACGACCAGCGCCTTCAACAGCGCGAGAGATTTCGAGAAGGTCAAACTGCGAGAAGAGAAGAACAAAATCAACGGAGTGTCGGACGACTACTACAATCAGATCATCGTAAGCAACTCCTTTCCCCATTTTGCGCGGATCGATCATTTCCTGAAAAATCCCCGCAATACTCAGGTTGCCGCCCTTTATCATGATAGCGCCGACGAGCTAAAGCAAAAGATCCTGGCGGCCCGCTCTGAGTTCACAACGTTCGATAATGTCTTTGCCTTCTTGATCGAGGAAATTCAAAAGAAGCGCACCGCCCTGAAGGGCAAGCGGCGCATGATAAGCGTCATGCTCCATTACATGTACGCCAACTGTGACATCGGGTCGAAAAAACTTCCAACAACCGTACTGACCGACAATGCTCACGCCTAGGAAACACCTCAACCTTGATGTTTCGGTGATTAGGATCGCCTCCATAATGCTGCGCGAGCTGAAGAAGCGCGGCGTCATCGAACTCGAGCGACTTCGCGGCATTGTCATCCGCCGGGTTGGCAGCGACGGAGACGTCACCTTTCTGCCCGCCTTGAGCTTCCTGTATCTGCTGGGCAAGATCGAATACCACGCGAAAAACGATGTAATTGAGTACAGGACGAACTGACATGCAGATCAGTCGCATTTACTCAAACAAGGATGACCTTTTTCATCCGATAGATTTCAATTTTGGCGAACACGCAGATCGCCTCAACGTCATTTTCGGTGACGTAAAGAAGCCGAAGGACAAGAAGCGCGACTCGCACAACCTCGGCAAAACCACACTTCTCCACCTTGTCGAGTTCTTAATGCTCAAGGGCACTGCCCCAGAGCAATTCCTCGTCAAGCATCAAGATCGGTTCTCAGGTCTCCAGTTCTTCATCGAGATTCGACTGAACTCCGGTGACTTTGCCACTGTTAGACGGGGCGCAGACAATCCCAACAAGATTGCCCTGACACGTCACGCCGAGGGCGGCAGGCGACTGGTTGATTTGCCGGACGATCAATGGGATCACCCGGAGCTGAGCAATGCCGAAGCCATCAAGTTGCTGGATGGATGGCTCGACCTAAAGATTCTCAAGCCCTACGACTACCGCATGGCCATCACTTATTTCTTGAGGGCCCAGGGCGACTTCAGCGACGAGCTGCAGCTCCAAAAATTCCAGATGGGAAAGGACGCCTATTGGAAGCCGTTCGTGGCGCATCTCTTTGGATTCAACGAGTCCTCAGTTCAACGCAAGTACGAGCTCGACGATTCCATAAATTCATTGAAGCAGCGGCAGGCCGAGCAGGCTGCGGAGGTGCAATACGCTGAAGAGGACCTACCGAAGCTACAAGCCAGAATTGCTGTCCTCCGCCAGCAGGTCGAAGAGCTAGAAGCTCGGCTTGATGCCTTCGAGTTCGACGCTGAAGAGCGACGCATCATGAAGAACCTCGTGGACGAGGTGGAGGGCGAGATCGCCGACATCAATGAGCGCCTCTACAACATCAGCTATGACGTCCGACAAATCGATGTCGCCCTGGAGCACAAAGACCGCTTCGATCTTGATGAGGTCTCTACGATTTTCTCTGAATCCAATATCTTCTTCGCTGGACAGGTGAAGAAGCAGTACGAGGAGCTGGTAGACTTCAACAAGAAGGTTACGCGAGAGCGTAACGCGGCCCTGCGGACGCGTAGGGCGACCCTCGACGGCCAGCGGCTTGAGTTGGAGGCTCGTAAGAGCGAGCTGGACCAGCGGCGCGAAGAGCAGCTTCGCGTGCTTCGCAGCACAGACACTTTTGACAAGTTCAAGACGCTGCAACGAGAGCTGTCCGAGCAGAAGGCACAGCTCGTTTACCTCGAAGAGCAGCGCAAGAAGCTGGATGTTGTGGTCGCCACTGCACGGCAGGTGCGTGAGAGCGAACGCGACCGGGGTAGAGTTGTCGATGAAATCAAGGCGATGGTCGCGAAACCTACGACCATCTACGAGAACTTCCGGCGAGTCTTTAACGGCTATTGCCGACGTGTGCTCAACCACGAAGGCATCTTCTATTTCTACGTCAACACAAATGGCAACTTCGATTACACCATTGGCCTTGGTCTCCCCGGCCAAACCGGCAAGACCTCCAGCCAGGGAGAAGGGACAAGCTACAAAAAGCTGGTCTGCGCCCTCTTCGATTTGGCACTGCTGAAGGTGTATGAGGACGTAGGGTTCTTCCACTTCGTCTATCACGACGGCATCTTCGAGGCGCTCGACGACCGAAAGAAGCAGGCATTGTTGGAGGTTGTGCGTGAGCAGATCAGTACGAAGAAGACGCAATACATAATGACGCTGATCGCTTCAGACCTCCCGCGCATCGAGGAGAGTGCTCCCCCTACTTTCGCGCCGGACGAGATCGTCCTTCGCCTTCACGACGACGGAGCAGATGGCCGCCTCTTCAAGATGGCGGAATTTTAGCCTCGCGTGCGCGATGGGCGCGATATCGAAAGACGTATCAGACATGACTTCCCCGGAACGTTTGTTCAACGGAGTGTGCGCGAGTTGTCAGCAGTCGGGAAGGCAGACGACAGCCCTGCTCGTTTGGGCGGCCACCGCTGTGACGATCCGGTGAACGGAGCCACGCTTCGCTTTGTCCCGCTCCGGCAATAAGGCGTCGGCTACGATTCGAGCTTTCGGCTCACCTCGAATTGGAATTTGCATATTCCAAATCTGCTCGGAATAAGCAACTATCAGTGGTTCTATGGAGTACCCTCAACCGCAAAACTTGACGAAGCGAAGAAGCAGTACCATCCGCCTAGTCCCCCTCGACCGACCACCGACAACGAGGTTGGCTGGTCATGTGGGGATTGTTCATAGCGGGGGCGACTTTATCCCGAGTCCTGCCGCCAGCTGATGGGACGCTCGCGGCACAAGCGTTAAGCAAAGGCCAACAATCTGTAAAGAACTTCGAGACTGCTCATAAAACGCATTGGTCGATAAAGGCAATCAGATGACACCACCTAGTAAGCGCAGCCAGCAGATTCGCCCCGGGACCGACACACTTTACTCGAGCCTCACGCCGTTCATTTCCTTAACGCTGGCCAACGCAACTGGCGTTCCTACAGACGAACAGCTCGAGCGCTGCCTTAAGGACATCAATCTGATTTGTGCAGCTGAGGATGAAAATAGAACATCTGGATTCACGCTACTTCCAAGCCAACGGCTCGTTGGCGTTCAGATCCGCGCTTTGTGGTACAAGAGGGAGGTTTATCCTTCGTGGACCGATGACGGTAATTTTGTTGATTTACAGCACCACTTGGCAATTGCCGTTCTACGAAAAAGCCACTTGGCGCTACACTTTACTGACCCAAAGTTGAAAGGACCAGTTCGGTTGGCACTTCTGGCAGAGAGTAATCCGGACATCCCCTTAAGCTGGCTCTCGCCCATACCGCGCTCCACAATGTCCGCGGCCTTCCTTGAGAACGGACAGGCCAAAACCCTGTGGCTTTCGGGGGTACACAGACGTAGTGCCACCAAAGCAGACGCCAAAATCCTCGCTGGCCCGGACCTCGACTACTCCCTTGATCCCTTTGATGACCAAAGCTTCTATTGGTCAGCGGCACGATCTCGGAACGCGAAACTCGAGATTACCATCGGCGTATCGCCTAAGGCGTCACGCGCCTGGGTCAGCAAAGCGAAGTCGCTTAAAGAATTCGCAATGTCGACCGCTCTCCTAGTCGATGCCATTTCGGATGCAAAGGCCACCAACGCGGAACCGTTTCGATTCCTCGCGGTTCCGGCCGAGATAATTGACCCCTCAAAGGTAGTATCAGGTTATGATCTATCGATCCTACCGCCAGACATGCTCGATGACGGCGAAGAGGATGTCGAAACTACCAACGCCGACGCAGCCCTGATTCTCGCAGCCAATTTCTTAGTCGAGAGCGCCAAAGGCGCCGACTTGATAGTAACTATTGAAATCAACGGCGAAGCCATTGGTGCACTGACCCTCAAAGTAGCGATTAGCCGCGATGGCAAGGTCAAACTCAAAGCGAGCGATGTAGTCCCTACAGGCCTCGACGACGAGGCGTTCGACCGGCTCAGAGCTCTGCTTGTGAGGGGAGCTGGGGTGAACATCCGCTATGACAGCGGCCATAGCATATCCGACAGGCAGGTCTATGTAATAAGGATGCCGCGGATCGACTTCCGCGAGTACGAAACGCAGGACTTTTCCGGTTACTGTGTCAAACAGGAGAAGCCTAAGGATCTCACCAAAATTGGACGTGAGAAGAGCCTGTTTTGTTGGGTTCAGAATACACATACCGGTTGGCTAGCCTGCGATGACGGCGCCAACGAGAAGGCCGACTTCATCCATTTGGATGTCGGCGGACACAGGCCCGTTCTCTCGCTAATTCATGTGAAGGGCGCGAAGAGCGACAAGGCTGGTCGCAACCTCTCGGTCGCTGCGTACGAAGTTGTTACTGGCCAAGCAGTTAAGAACCTGCAGTGGCTTGATAAGCAAGCCCTCGCGAAGGGGCTATCGCAAGCTGTGAGGGCGACCAATTATTGGTGGAAAGACGGACAGCCGGTTAAGAAGGACGATCTAGTATCGGCTATCGAGTCGCTCGGTGACAATTTTGTCCGACGCGTCGTGGTTGTTCAGCCGCACGTTACTGAAAATGCGCGCGCGAAGGCAGAAGCTGCGAAGAAGGGTGTTAATCGGCTGCGGCTAGACCAACTCAACACACTACTGGCAAGTGCTTGGCGGAGCTGCAACGGGCTCGGGGCCGAATTCAAGGTAATCTGGGCGGCTTGAGCCCAGCCTGAGGACGTCGCACCTCCGCAATACTCAATGGCTAGGGTGGAGTCAGGCAGACCGCAGAGGATTGGCTTGACCACCATCTCTCGTGAGGCGCTTTACAATCTTGTTTGGACTGAGTCGGTGCGCACGATCGCTCAGGGCATGGGCGTCTCCGATGTGTGGCTGAAAAAGTGCTGTTCCAAGGCTGGAATCCCTGTACCAGACCGCGGCTGCTGGGCGAAACTCCGCACGGACAAAACGGTCGTGCGCCAAAAACTGCCGCCACGGTCGCCAGGAATGGCGACGGACGTGACGATCGGAATGATCGACGTCCACATCGACGGCCTCCTGATCTTGAAGCCGTCGAACTGGCTACGCCGCCGCCCACTGAACCCACGTTTGCCGAACCCATCGAAGGTAGGCGACTAGAAATTTAACTCGAAAGGAGATGATGTCGCTGGTCTCATACCGGTGACCAAAAAATGTTCGAGAGCGAGAAAACGTGCTCACGCGATTCATCGTAACGGTCAGCTCATGGTGCTGTCCGCAGATCCACCGTCGGAGCAGCACGCGGAAGTAGCACGCGGAAGTAGCACCCAGACCACTTAAGCAGCGCATCCAGTCTCAAACTGCAACGGAAATTCGGAGTGCGTTGGAGCTGTCTGGCGGTAACAAGCGCCGCGCAGCCGAGCTGCTGGGCATCAGCCGCGCACACTTCTATCGGCTCATGAGAGCAAAACCTGTAGTGGTGACCGCCGCGCTGCCCGCTCCGCAGCTTCTTTTCCAGTTCCGCCGCCATCCGAACTCTCCTAGCACTCGGCGCCCAGATCCACTGGTTCGACATTCCCGAATGTCCGGGCGGGCACAGACGGCCTCAGCGAAGAGCAACTAGCGGCGCTCGTCAGCGCGAGATCCGGCGCGAAGGTGGAACTGTCCCAGCGGCACGTATTCGAACCGAATCCCCAGAACCTACATCGTCCTCAGCCACACCCCGAGGTCGGTTCCGGCTCAATGGCAGCGCGGAGCATGACCGAACGCACGTCTTCCTGCCGGAGCAGTCCACGTTCGACGGCGACTTCGAGAAACGATCGATGTTCATGGAGCGTTGCGCGAACGATTGCGGCGACACGCGCGTAGCCGAACTCGGGCACTAGTACCCGGAATCAGAGCTGAGTGATACGGCGGCCTTTGAAACGGCGTTGACGGACCC
>NZ_JBHMET010000006.1:0-71569 GCF_042430365.1 Bradyrhizobium erythrophlei | reverse complement strand
CCGCTCGATCGTAGACGAGCCCGGCTGGTAGGGGCAGCCGCAGTTCGCCCCGCGCCGCCTTCTGGCGTTCCCCTTGGTGCAGGCGCATCCGAAGCTGATGCAACTCCGCCTCGCTCATGATGCCGGACAAGCCCAACAGCAGGCGGTCGTGGTAGGCGCGCGGATCGTAAAGCCGCTCACCATCCGCAATGAGCACGCCGAATACCGAGCACAGTTCGAGAAGTTGATGCCAGTCCCGGTTATTGCGGGCCAAGCGAGAAGCATCGAGACTCACGACTAGACCGGCGTTGCCAAGGCCGATCTCGGCAATGAGCTTCTGGAAACCATGACGATCCACGCCGCCAGCACCGGATTTGCCTAGATCCTCGTCAATCACCTGGACGCGCTCAGGCGGCCAACCCAGACCGATGGCACGATCGACGAGGCGGTACTGTAGCTCGGTGCTCTCCTGATGCTGGCGCACCTGGTTCACGGATGACTGCCGCACGTAGACATAGGCCAACTTGGCTCGGTGTGCGGTCGTGAGCCGCTCGTCAGCGATGTTCGAGCTGATCAGCACGACCCAGTTCCCTTCCGGGCGTGCCGGGGATCGCTTGCATTCGCCGCATCAGCGCGGCGATCGTTTGAGCAATCTGGGTTTGCGTCGCGGTCGACAGATTCGGCCACAGGCGCGGAATGCCAGCCGTCGGATGGCCGGGTGGATTTGCTAACGTCGGCAGGGGTCGATACGCAACGCGACCTGGAAGCGGTCGGTGGGTCATCGCGAATCACCTTCTCGTCGAGAAGGCTCAGACTCGCGCTCAAATGTTGCATCAATGGGATCAGCGTGCGTGCACTGACGCGCGGCAGATCGGCTGCGTCCGGGCGGGAAGTGATCGCCGTCTCGGCAAGGTCCGTCGACGCGATCCGAACCGCCCGCCGGCGTCCGTCCGGCAGCGCGACGACGACGTAGGCGGGACCGCGTCCCGACCGCTCCTTCAGCACCTCAAGCCGGTGCCCAAATAGGAAATGATGCGGGTCAGTGATCGTGACGTGAGACACGACCCGTTCAAGAATAGGGGTACTCTGCCGTGTTCGGCGACCCCACCTACGCCGACGCCGTCCTCGACCGCCTGGTCCACAATGCCCACCGGATCGATCTCAACGGCGAGAGCCTGCGGCGAACCCGCAAGCCCGGCCGAAAGGCCTGAGCCTTTGGCGCTGTGGACATGCCGCTGCGCTTGGACAACGCGAAGGGCGTTGCCCACATGCCCACAGCAGGAGCAGCAAAAAACAAGTCCTTCGAGCCGCGATTCAAGATTGACCACGCGGCTTCGCCGATGCCAGAAACCAAACAGCCAGAACGCCTCGCGCCCCGGGCGACATCAAATCGGAATGGTGGGCGAGATCATCTCGGAATCCTGGGCGAGATCAAATCGGTACACCCGGGCGAGATCATCGGAATCCGCACTGGGATAAGTCCGGCCAAGTCAAAAAGCCGGCCACCACGTTCCCGGGCCGTTGCAGCCACTCAAACGAGAAGACCGCGACAGCTGCCGGGTCAATTGGCTTTCCTTGATGCAGCCCCACGCAAACTATAGATTTCCTGGCGAGGCGCCGCGTGCTCTTGCGTTTGGTCCAGCTCTTCAGGGTGCCATTTCAGGGGTTTGCGTGCTTCTTATCAAACAGGTCCGGGTACAGCCGGCGCATGATCGCCAGACCTTACGGCAGAGCCCGACCACCTTCTGGCCGTGCCGCAGCCTGAGTGTTCTTCGAAGGGCGCCGAATTGCACGCAGCCGACCTTCATGAATGTGGCGCCTAAAATAGCCGAACTTCATCGAATTTGGGTGGAAAGTAGCCTAAATTCTGCTTGGGAACGTCATAGACTTTGCTGTCTGTGCAACAGAAGAGCCGACACTCCGGCCACTGAGGAAGCGATATGACTCCGTCCAGCACCGCGCCCGCCGCGAACAATCTCGACGCCTTTTTCATGCCGTTCACGGCGAACCGGCAATTCAAGAAGAACCCACGGCTATTGGCTAAGGCCAAGGGCGTGCACTACTGGACGCCGGAAGGGCGGCGCATCATCGACGGTACGGCAGGCTTGTGGTGCGTCAATGCCGGCCATGGCCGCGAGGAGATCAAAGCCGCCATAAACCAGCAGCTTGAAGAGATGGATTACGCTCCTTCGTTCCAGATGGGTCATCCGAAGTCGTTCGAGCTGGCGGCGTGCCACGCCGCCATGTTGCCGGGTGATCTGAACCACGCCTTCTACTGCAACTCCGGCTCCGAAGCGGTCGACAGCGCGCTTAAGATCGCGCTTGCCTGGCAACGCGCGCGCGGCCAAGGCACGCGTACCCGCCTAATCGGCCGCGAGCGCGGCTACCACGGTGTCGGCTTCGGCGGCATGTCGGTGGGCGGCATGGTGAACAACCGAAAGCAGTTCGGTACGCTGCTAACCGGCGTCGACCATCTTCCGCACACGCACATCCCATCCCAGAATGCGTTCTCGCGCGGCTTGCCCGAGCATGGCGCGGAACTCGCCGATGAGTTGGAGCGGATCGTGGCGCTGCACGACGCCTCAACCATTGCGGCGGTGATTGTTGAGCCCTGCGCCGGCTCGACGGGCTATCTGCCGCCGCCCAAGGGCTATTTGCAGCGCCTGCGCCAAATCTGCGACAAACATGGCATCCTGCTAATCTTCGACGAGGTAATCACCGGATTTGGACGCCTAGGGACTGGTTTTGCTGCCGAATTCTTCGGCGTGATCCCCGACCTGATGACGGTCGCCAAGGCCATCTCTAACGGCGTCGTGCCGATGGGCGGCGTGTTCGTAAGGAAGTGCGTCTATGACGGGCTGACGAACGGGCCCGAGAATGCGATCGACCTCTTTCACGGCTACACCTACTCCGCCCATCCGCTGGCCTGCGCCGCGGCCTCGGCCGTGCTCGATATCTACAAAAACGAGGGCGTATTCCAGCACGCTGCCGAACTCTCCATGTACTGGGAGGATAGCGTCCATTCGCTGAAGGGCACCTTACCCATCACGGACATCCGTAATTTGGGTTTGGCCGCCGGTATAGACCTTGAACCGCGTAAGTATGAGCCCGGCACGCGCGGCTACGACGTCTTCGTCAAGGCGTTCGAACTCGGCTTGATGGTGCGCAATTCAGGCGACTGCATCGCCATTTCGCCGCCGCTCGTCATTGAGAAGAGCCATGTCGACGAGATCATCGAGATCGTCGGCAAGGCGATCAAGGCCGTCGCCTGACGGCGCTGAGATCCCGAGCAGCAAACCTTCCCTCCACTATCTTGCACGGAACGGCCACTTGGGCATTGATCCGGGAAGTACTTGGCCCAGCAACTCCATCCTCATGGCAATATGGCGCTAGCTGGATCGTTTGGTAGATCTGTGTTTCTTGGTAAGGGAGTCAATATCCTTCGACGAGCCGCCTCCCTTTGCGGCTGCACGACGGCAGCCAAGAATGGTCGGCAACTGTCGTCGTTGCTGTTGCGCCACGCATTCTCTCACTGGAGATTGACTGGTCTCGTGTGCATAGGCACTGGTTGGTTACGCAGAGCTTTGATCATCCCGCGCAGCAGATTGGGTAGCCACCCCGTCACTTCGTAGCGCGGAGGCCGTGGTGGAGGCCGGTCGCCGCAATCAGCTCTCAAAAACTCGTCCTTTGACGTCGCGGTGGACGCGGACGATTTCGAGCGCATGGGACTCCGGCTTTGCGCGGAGGATATTGGCCATCCGCTTGGGTATGCCCATCGCGGTGATCCGCTGCTGTATTCGCTCGTCCGGTGCCCGGTGAACTCTTCGATGAGATTGCTGACCCGCTATAGTCACGGATATTCTCTCGGACAAGAGGAGCGAATATTGCACCACATAAACGCCCGTCCAGCATAGAGGGGGAGCGGATAGACGAACACTCGACACGCGAAGCCAAGTTTGGCCAACGGAAGATTCGAGCAGAGAGGCTAGCCGGTCGTCCACCCGACTTATTGTCGATTTCCTGAATGCGTTGCTCGGTTTCGGCTGCGTGGGCGGACGACATCCTCGATATTGGCCAAGGTCTGGCTCTAGATAGATAGCGATGGCCGGACAACTCTCAGCTGCCTCGTATACTCATCTTCGGCGATCAGCAACCCAACACGCTGGGCGATCGGGCACCTAGCTTGTGCACTCCTGTCTGCTCAAAAGGTGCGTTATTGACAGTTGAACGCAGCATTGTTGCATTCGCAGGGACTATTTTGCTGCAAACACGAAGAGTGCCTCGGATACAGTTCGTGCTTGCGTGAGGCGCACGGTCGAAGGGCTCCGTACGGGAAGTCTGGCAAATCCGAACGATGTTTCTGGATCACGGGTTGCTCATCGAGGGCGGCTTCCCGAGCAGGTGTTCACAAATCCGGAGGAAGCTCGCGTGACACAATCAGGATGCCAGGTGTCGAGCTTCGCCAAGATCGCCAGCGCTCAAGACGAGCCGATAGGCATTCGCCTTGGGGAGCTTGCTGAAAGCTGGGCAAAGTACTGGCCGACACCGGCCACTCCGTTCTGGTGGCGCGCGGCCCCGCCAGCGGCTGGTCCTTGGTCAAGGCCGGCCAACAGGGCCGATATTGTCGTCGTTGGAGCAGGCTTTACGGGGCTTTCTGCCGCCTTGATCCTCGCGCGCGCAGGACGGAGCGTCGTCGTCGTTGATGCCGGCGCGCCTGGCTTCGGCGCGAGCACTCGCAACGGCGGTCAGATTGGCAGCGGCAATCAGAAATTTCGGGTGAACACCCTCATCCAAATGAAGGGGGAGCGGAAGGCCGTCGAGTTGCTCCGGGAAGGAATCGAAATGCTCGACGGCATCGAAGCGTTCATCCAGCGAGAGAAGATTGATTGCTCATTTATACGCTGCGGGCGTTTCCGCGGCGCGATGCGGCCAGAGCATTACGAAAATATGGCTCGCGACATGGAGGATTTAAAACATTTCGTTCGCGTCGACTCCTGCATGATTAGCCGAGACGAGCAGCACAAGGAGATTGGCTCGGATCTATTTTATGGCGGCTCGCTGCTACCGAACGATGCGAGCCTGCATCCCGGCAAGTACCATGCGGGGCTGCTCGACCGCGTCATCAAGGCTGGGGCGGTGGTTCACGGCAATACGGCGGTGCTCGGGATCACGAGCGGACGGGCCGGGCATACGCTGCATTTCGCCGGCTTTCAGATTCAGGCCAGGGACGTCCTTATTGCGACCAACGGCTACACGAAAAACGTAGGCGCTTTCTTTCGTAAGCGGATCGTCCCAATTCGCTCAGCGCAACTGACAACCGAGATAATTCCAGCGCAATTGTTCGATCAGCTAATGCCAAGAAGGCGCGTGTACGGCAACACCAATCGCGTGTTCTTCTATTTTCGTCCAGCGCCAGATGAAAACCGGCTGATCTGGGGTGGGCGCGCGAGCCATTTCGCTGGCGACTTCGCGCTCGCCGCGTACTCGCACTTGGCGCGCGACGTGTTGCGTACCTTTCCGGTATTGAGAAACGTGAAGGTTTCCTACACTTGGAGCGGTCTCATTGGTTACACGTTTGATGAGTTTCCGCACTTGGGCCGGACGCCGGATGGGATTCATTACGCAATGGGATACTGCGGAACGGGCGTTTCCCGCGCTACGCATTTTGGACGAAAGATTGCGCTCAAGATGCTCGGAAAAGCGGAAGGTCGATCGGCGTTCGATGATCTGACCTTTCCGAGCCATGTTTTCCACGCGTTCGCGAAACCAGCCGTGCCCGCCATTGAAGCGTGGTACCGCGCCCGCGACATCACAGGACTCTGACGGAGGTGAAATGACCGCATGCAGATCGACGCGTGGGGTAGGGCACGACGGCTCAACAGCTGTCGCGTCGGAACCGACCAGCGGTTAGGCCGCCTGCCTCGTCTCGCGGTGCGCTCACCGATCGCGGCAAGATCGGCCGATTGACCTATTGAACCAACATTTTCAGCAACCGAAGCTCAGCACTCTCAATGTGCTGAGAGGAAAGCCTTTGATAATCGCATCGGAATGTATGAGTTTAGCGGAAGATCGCTTTCCGAGTGCTCGGGCAGTAGGTCGGCTCGCACTACCGGGTTGCCGATCATTGATCATCGAACTGGGCTCGTGACGTCACAGGATTCTGAAGGAGGTGAAATGGCCACTCACGCGAAAGCACAACAGGAGAGACAAAATATATCGTCTGGTGGGGCATACGAAGATGTTTTTGGTTATTCGCGAGCTGTGGCGAAGCGTGGCCATATTCACGTATCCGGCACATGCGCTCCAGCGGACTTCGAAGGACGCAGCGCTTATGAGCAGGCAAAAGCCGCTCTGAAGACAATCTCGATGGCACTTCACGCAGCGGGCGCAGAGCTTACAGATGTCGTCCGTACCGTGGTGTATGTCCGCGACATTGCTGATGCGGACGACGTCGCAAGGGCCCACCTGGAAACGTTCGGCTCAATTCGGCCAGCTTCGACCCTTGTACAAGTCACCTCCATGTTGCGCGCTTGGCAACTCGTCGAAATCGAAGCGTATGCCTTGATAGGGTGATGTACGAGTCCCCATCTGGGCCAGAGCGAACTTCAATCTGGATTAAGTCCAGGGGCAAGGTCACCGCCACAGCTAGCGAGGAAGTTAGAGCGAGCGAAATGGAGCACACGACACAAGCAACACACGCAAGCATTATCAGCCGATCTCGAGAGATTATCCGCCTGAAGAAGCTGCTGCTGACGCCGGCGCTGAAAGCGCGGATGCCGAAGTCGGCCATAAGGATGCCATAAGCGATTGGCCTCCCCCCTAGTCGATCCCTGAGTGGCGCCAAGGTCGTAAAAAGGCCGGAGGGAGGTCTGTGCGCTTCAAAAGTTTAGCGTTCTGTGAGTGGCGCGTGCGAGATATCCGAGCCAGTGAAGGATTGGCCGCTCCGGCCGGGCCGGAACGTCGGTGGCTGGCGCACGCTCATCAGGCCACCGCGTGGACGTACAAGCCCGAGCAGAGAATGAGCACGGCCTGGATGATTGGATAATCGCGGTTGTTGATCGCATCTACCGTCAAACGACCAATCCCCGGTATGTCGAACACCGTTTTGGTGATGACGACACCGCCGATCAACTGGGCAAAACCCAGGCCGATCACGGTCAGGATCGGAACGCCCGCGTTCTTCAGCGCATGATGGAAAAGCAAGGAATATGACGAGGCGCCCTTGGCCGCGGCCGTTCGGATATAGTCTTCTGACAGCACCTCGAGCATGCTCGCCCGCGTGATCCGCGCGATGAGAGCAATATAGGCCAGACTTAAAGTCACCGTCGGTAGCAGCAGGCTCGCGAACCAGGGCTCCGGGCTCTGATCAAATGGCTTGTATCCATGCACCGGCAGCAAGCGCATGCTGATCGCGAACCCGTAGATGAAGAAGTAGCCAATAACGAACACCGGGACGGAAAATCCGAGCGCCGCGAAGGCACGAGAGGAAGCGGTACGGCGGAATTGCTTGAGCTTTGAGAATCAGCATTCGACGAGATAGCGCTGGGCATAGAGATACTTGTCGAGCGGATGTTTGAGCGCCCCTGACGGATTGTTGGGAATGACGGCGAGCGCGCCTTTGGCGGCGATGGCTTGGCGCAAGTGATCGGCGTCATAAGCCGTATCGGCCATCACGACCTCGGCAGGTAAACCCTCGATTAATTCGGCGGCTTGCGGTGTATCGCCCTTCTGGCCTGCGGTGAGGGTGAATCGGATAGGACACCCCAAGCCGCGAACGGCCATATGTATCTTGGTACTCAGGCCGCCACGCGAACGGCCGATCGCCTGATCTTCAGACCCCCTTTTTTAGCCCCGGCAGCGTGCTGGTGGGCTCGGACAATGGTGGAATCGACAATCAGATATTCGAAGTCCGGATCGTCGGACATCGCCTCGAAAATCCGCCACCAAACACCTTTGGCGCTCCATCGACTGAAGCGCCAGAACACGCTGTTCTAGTCGCCGAACGCTTCGGGCAGATCACGCCAAGGCGAGCCTGTGCGCACGATCCAGAGTGCGCCCTCCACAAACATCCGGTTGTCCCGTCCGGTCGAACCTTTTTGGTCAGGCCGGCCAATGATCAGCGGCGCCATCCGCTCCCACATCGCATCGCTCAAAACCAACCGGTCCATCACACCCAAGACTGCCCCCGAAAAGCAGCTTTGAATCTGATTTGCTCCCAAAAGGGAATCCTCAGAGTCCACACCACCTAACGAACACTCTCAATCGACTCTCGTGCAGAGTTGATTCCGGGCCGACTTCCGGATGATCTGCATCATCAAGCTTCGGATCATTGTTCTGCACTGCGATTCGAGACATTTCGCAGTGGCAACAGGGACGAATTTGCCGGAAATCTGCATCGTATGCGTGCTAGAGATTAAAATATGAGCAAGCAGAGCATCGAAGCAATTCGCGGCGAGTTGCACCATGCGGCCGCCGGGCAGGATGACATTGATTCATCGCATCTGTTCTTCGTTCGGACAGAGTTAAAGTTCATGTGGCAGGACACGGTCAAAAAATTGTTGCCCGCTCCATTGAGAAGAAGCAGCACAGGTTCTACGCGTAGGCACGCAACGCATGGGTGACAGTGCGACGGGCCGGAATTCAGACGAATGCACAAGGGTACAACGACGATCTGCTTGCCTCAACGAGTGCTCGAGCTAGTAGGCCGGCTTACGCCATGAGGTTCTCTGCCCTCCTAATGCTCGGGATCGCGATCAGTCGACCATCAAAAACCGACCGCGCCGTCCCTCGCGATTGGCATCCTTCATGGCGTCGAGAATCCGTCGAATTGCGTGAATCTCCTCCTCTCGTGGTGAAAAGACGTAGTTCGCCGAATCAATCTGCCAGCATGAATTGCTCAGCCCACCACATTCCAGCGCGGCGGCATAGACCGGCAAACTTCAATGCGCCACGGGCCGGACGGCAGCTGCGTCAAGACTTGCAGAATCGATTGAACCTGCCGGCTAGTCGGCTAAAATGTATAACGTTGTCCTAAGATCCGAGATTATTGGACCGCACGATGCAGTTCAACCCTGCCACCACGGCAAATCTCAATTTGAAGCTCCTGCAGACTTTTTTACTCATCGCTGAGCACAACAGCTTTCGTGCCGCAGCGGAAAAGGTGTTTCGGTCTCAATCCGCGGTGAGCGCTCAAATTCGTCACCTGGAAGAACAACTTGGCATTCCATTGTTTCACCGCACGACGCGGCGCGTTCATCTCACCTCCGAGGGCCTGCAATTAGCCGAGTGCGCCAAGCGGGCCTTACTAGAGGTCGAGTCCGGATTGCGCCTAATTCGAGAATCGGCGGATATTCGGCGGGGCCGCGTTTCGCTCTCCTGTTCGCCGACCATAGCAGAAGCAAGGCTTGCCCGAGTGCTGGCTGCGTTTGAGAAGGAGCACCCTGGCATCGAGATCGCCGTCCGCGAACTGACCTCTGAGGCGCTATTTGAGAGCGTCCGGAGGCGGGAGGTCGATTTTGGCATTGGCCCCGTGGTCGAGACGACCGAGTTCCAGTTTGAACCTTTATTGGAAGATGCCTTATACGCGCTGGTACCTAGGTGCCTGCTGACGACGACGAGGGATACAATTTCTTTGGCTACTCTAACGAATATGCCGCTCTTGGTCTTGAGTGCGGCTACGGCCCTCCGACGGATGCTTGAAGCGACGACGAGAGAGCGCAATCTAAGCTTCACAACCCGTTACGAGTTTGCGCAGGCACAGACTTTGATCTCGATGGCTGATGCCGGTCTCGGCGCTGCCATACTGCCCCGAGTCGCGTTGCCGCTAAGGACAAGTCCAAAAACTCATGCCCTTCGGATAGTAAATCCTCCGCTAATTCGACAGGTGGCTCTCATCACGCTAAAGGGGCAATCACTTTCGCCGGCGTCGGCACGCCTCGTACAATTGCTTCGGCAACTGATTCCAGACCCGCTAGAGCGGGGCAGGCTTGCTCGAAGACCGAAGCTCAAAAGAGCCAAGAAATTGTGCTAACAACTAAACAGACCAAGTTGCGTAGGCTTGCTGATGGGGTTATCCGCCGAGTTGATGCTGGCCACGTGAACCTAGTAGCTCGTCACAGTGATTATGACTCATTGGATATGATTGGATAAGCGCGGCCCATCTTGGCGCGGGCTTTGTCGATTGTGAACATCTATTTGATGCGGGCGCCTGCGGCGTTTCGTTGTTGTTCCCCTGCGGCGATTTCGCTGACGAGGCGCGTGGGATCGTCGATTCTGCGGTCCAGGCACCGGCCGCGGAGCACGCCGATCTCGATCTCGACCATGTTGAGCCAACTGGCATGCCTGGGAGTGTAGTGGAGCTCCAGGCGGCGCAGAATCCGCCGAGCTTCGGCGGGCGCGAACGCCTCATAGAGGGCACCGGCCAATTGGGTCGGCAGGTTGTCCTGCACGACGCGGATGAACGCGGCCTCGGGATAATGGACATCGACGAGTTCGCGCATGCATTGGGCGTAGTCTTCTGCCGCCCGCCGCTCGGTGACCTTGACCTTGCGCCAGGGCCTATGCACGTCGATGCAGACGAAGAGATTGACGGTGCCGTTGCAGCGGTGCTCGCAATCGTAGCGTTCGAGCCCGCCCGGTTCGGGCGGGATCGGTTGGCGCACCTCGCCGATCAGCTGGACTGGGCTCTCGTCGAAACAGACCACCGGCTGCTGGGGATCTGGCGCATAGAGGTCGAGCACGTCCTCTATACGGGCGACGTATTCGCCATCGACCTTTGGAATGCACCACATGCCTTGCGCCACGACTTGAGATCGTTCTCGGCCAGCCGCCGGCGTACCGTCTCGCCCGACAGGCTCCCGTGCCCGGTGAGCCTGACCATGGCGTCGGCCAGAAGTTCCAGCGTCCAGCGGGCGCGACCCTCGGGCGGACTGGCGCAAGCCGTTGCCACCAGCAGGACTTCTTCCTTGCCGGTGAGGTTGCGCGCCGCCGCCCCGGGGCGCGGGATCCTCGCTGAGCGCCCGCTCCAGATTGCCTTCCACGAAGCGCCGCTTGGTCCGGTACACGGTAGAGCCGCCCACCGCCACGGTGCGAGCAATCTCTTCATCGCTGCAGCCGGCATCGGCCGCCAGCAATATCTGGGCACGCTTGAGTTTGCGGGCCGCCCGTTTGCCCTTGTTCAACATCGCGGTGAGTTCACGGCGTTCGACTTGGCTCAATTCGACCCGGTAACGTACATTCATCGCGACCTCCTTGTTGGAGGACCGGACGAATCGACAAATGAATCGAAAATCAGGCGCCGACCGCCACCTCAGCGATCGAGGCTTCACCGAAAAGCAGGGGTAGTACCTGGCCTTCATCTACACCTACGCGCACATGTTCCGTCGTCCGCCTGCCCGGGCCGACATGCAGCGTCACTTTCAGGTTACCCCGCCCTCGGTGCACCAGATGATCGTCACCCTCGAACGAAACGGCCTCATTCGGCGCCAACCAGGCGTCGCACGAAGCATCCAGATCCTCGTTGCTCCGAAAGACCTGCCCATCGTGAACTGGCTTGGAATCGACCAGTCATAATCACTGTGACGAGCCACTAGCTGCCATAAAACGGACGATTCGAATCGCACTTAGGAGACGAGATCCGGTCTGCGAGCGTCTCCGGTGTTCGGAAATGCAACTGGAGGATCGGCCGAAAGCACATCGTCAACAGGTGAATGCGCCCCGATCGAGTTGCCGTCTAACCACTTGCACGGCATCGACACAGTGTAGTCGAGATCGAGAACGACGGCGGGGTGGCGACGTCCACCTCTCTCCGTGGCCGATTGCGCCGAGGGAACGTCAACTGGGATAAAATTCTTCAAGCCGACTAATCTGAGACGAAGCGCTCCGACATCTGATCGGCCGGGCATGTTCCATTTGTCGATGACCTCGGAGTACGCATACAAGGTGTCGCCCGCGACAGTGGGTGACACATGTTGACCGCCATTGATTGCGAGCACGCCAAGAACGTTTTCCAGTCCGTCATATGTCAATGCTCGGCATATAGAAATAACATGCCCGCCATAGACGAGGCGTTTGCCGATCTTGGATCGTTGCATCTCGACGGCATCAAAATGAACGCGTGCGTTGTTCTGGTAAAGTCGTGTTGCGCACAGGTGGTCAGCTTCTTCTATGGTCATACCGAGTGGGTGGTCGATACGCTCTCCAGGCGCAAAATCGTTCCATAGGATTCGCGAACCAGTTGCGTCGCACCACTCATCCAAGGTTACTTTCGAACTAAACCGACCAGGTGAACAAAGCTCGTCCGAGGGAATGGCGCTGACGAACTCCGGTTCGTAGCATTCTTTAACGATCGACTGCGGTCTTCGCTTGAGAACCATCACCCAGCGCACCCAGCTTAGGATAGGTCGCTCATCCTGATTGTAGCAGGTCGAACGCACGTATACGATGCCGGTCTTGCGGCTGGAATTTTCCTTTAATCCAATTACGACGCTTTCGGATCGTAGAGTATCTCCGGAAAATACAGGTTCGATGAATCGGAGTTCGGCATAACCCAGATTGGCCACGGCGTTGAGCGATATCTCTGCAACCGTCTTGCCGAAGGCGATGTTGAAAACAAGGAAGTCATCCAGCGGCCGATTGCGATAGCCGAGACTGCGAGCGATCGTAAGGGCAGAGTGGGGTACGTGGCGGCTTCCAGTCAGCGCAATGTAGAGCGAAGCTTCCGCTTCTGTAACGGTGCGCGGAGTTGCATGACGAATGACTTGATTGAGTCGAAAGTCCTCAAAGAAGCTGCCATGTCGATCTCTTGGCATCATTCTACTCCTTGGGATCCACTTGCGCAGTGTCCCTCTGCAATACTTGCTGCCACCCTACACACGGATCGCGCTCGGGTCCGGCAACCAGGCCGGAATCATGCAACTTGCCGACTACAGCGGAATCGAGCCCCAGGACTTCTAACAGTACTTCGTCGGTGTGCTGCCCGAGCAAAGGGGCCGGATCAATCGGACCGCGTGGACAATGGGCAATCCGTACAGGCGTTCCCGCAGCCAGGTGCTCTCCCACGCCCGGCGTTTGGATCCGGGCAAATACCGGGTTGGCCTCGCTCATGCGCGGATCGTTCTTTAATGCCTCGCGGACGGTCTGATACACGCCCCAGCACACTCCTTGACGATCAAAAAGATCGGAGATTTCGGCGAGGGTCCGCAACGCCGTCCATGACTCAACGATCGCAGCGATGTCTTCTCGGGCTTCGTAGCGATCATTTTCCTTGGCGAAATCAAGACTAAGCCGGTTCTCCAGGGTGGCAATCGGTTGCTGAAGGCTGCAAGCCATGACGAGATTCTTCCATTGTGCAAGCGAAATCGCCGCTACATAGACGCGGCGCTTGTCGCGGGTCGGAAAATCTCGACCGAAAGCTCCGTAGAGATAGTTTCCTTGCGATGGACGCTCCTGATCGAGGAGTTCTGCTTCGGCAGACATGCCAAGATGCGCCAGCATGGAGAACGCGACGTCGGCAAGCGCGATCCGCAGTTCGGCACCCGCTCTGGTCCGCTGCCGCTGGGTCCATGCTGTAGTAATCGCAAAGGCCGCTTGGTACGCGCAGGCGATGTCCCATGCGGGCAAAACGTGGTTGACCGGCGATGAGATTGATCCATTGCCCGTCATCGCTGGAATGCCGACGGCGCAGTTTACCGTATAGTCGACCGCAGTCGACCCGTCCGCGTTGCCCTCGATCGTACACGTGATCACGTCTTGCCGGAGCTTCGAAAGAGTGGCGTGCGAAAGCCAAGACGCACCAATATTGGTGAGCAGTACGCCGGCGCCACCTCCTGTCGCAGTTACAAGCGATTGGACGAGTTCTCGGCCTTCCGGCCGACGAATGTCGACGGCAAATGAGCGCTTGCCCTTGTTGAGGCCGGTCCAATACAGGCTCCTGCCGCCTGAGACGGTGGGTTGGCGCGCGTAGTCGATTCCTCCGCCAGGCAGATCGATACGAATTACATCTGCGCCGAATTGCGATAAGGTCATTCCAGCGAGTGGCGCCGCGATGAATGCGGAGCTCTCGACAACGCGCAGTCCATGCAAAAAGTGATAGTTCATCGTTTTCTTCACAGTTCAACGTCAGCTGGGCTGCCGCATTTTCCGTGGTTTCGGCTTACCTAAACCTCACCGACGGTCACAACAATCAGACTTATCTTGCCGATTGTGAAGTTTCTTCGATTAAACGCGATCTGCTCGGGTTGGTCCTAGTCCCCGCTTTTCGGCGATCGCGTCCCGGAAAGTTGAGCCGAAAAAAGCCCCGGCCATGACTTGCAGTGCATCGCCAGAGAATTCCCGCGCCAGGTTTGCTTTGAGTTGGCTCATTTCCAACACGCACCACGCGCTTGAGCATTAGCAGCCGCAACATGGTGAACTGCATGCTTCTTTTTCACGTTTACGGTCGGTTTTGCACGGACGATGGCTCATTATATAGCCAGATTGCATAATCGGCGGCATAAACTCATTTGTCTATCTATGGGGCGCAGACGTAGGGTGCAGCTTCGTCGCTGAACTGAAGGGGTGCGAATTGGATTCCCTGCCACTGCCCACCTTTGAAGCCGTAACGCAATCCGTAGGCGCTCTAGAAGGACTGCGTGTTCTGGATATCGCGACGTTCGTCGCTGCTCCTTTTTGCGGCACAATTCTTGCCGACTTCGGTGCGGAAGTTATCAAGGTCGAACAGCCGAAGGGAGGTGACCCGTTGCGGCAGTTTGGCACAATCAGTCAATGCGGGGATAGTCTGGTTTGGTTGAGTGAAGCGCGGAACAAGAAAACCGCGACGCTCGATTTGCGCAAACCTGAAGGTGTTGTGCTGTTCAAGAACCTGGCAGCGAAGGCGGACATCATTCTCGAGAACTTCCGGCCGGGGACCCTCGAAAAGTGGGGATTAGGATTTGAGACGCTGCGGGAAGTAAACCCAAGACTGATCATGCTGCGGATCAGTGCATACGGGCAGACCGGTCCGAAACGCGATGAACCGGGCTTCGCGCGTATCGCGCACGCATTTGCAGGTATCTCATGGCTTTCAGGTGAAGCCGATGGTCCTCCGGTGGTCCCTGGATCGACATCGATGGCCGATTACATCTCTGGAATGTGGGGAGCCATAGGTGTGCTGACTGCACTTCGGGCCCGAGACAGGACTGGCCGCGGGCAATTCATTGATCTCGCTCTTTACGAATCGGTCTTTCGCTTACTCGACGAGCTTGCCCCTGCCTACGCAAAGTACGGCACGATACGTGAACGCATGGGAGCGGATACCGTCAACGTCGTTCCACACAGCCACTACCGCACTGGCACAGGCGAATGGGTGGCGCTCGCTTGCACTAGTGACAAGATGTTCGCTCGATTCGCGAGCGTGATGGAGCGTCCCGAGCTCGCGCAGGAATTTCCGACGAGCGCGACGCGCGTTCAAAACCGTGAACACATCAATTCAGTCGTTGCGCAATGGATGGCCAACCATTCTCTTGAGGACATCATTGGTAGAACGCGGGATGGTGGTGTACCATGTGCTCAGATCTACTCGATTCGCGAGATTTTCGAGGATCCTCAATACGCGGCGCGAGGCAACTTGTTGGATGTTGAGGACCCGCGTGTCGGCGCACTGGTGGTGCCCGCACCAGTCCCGCGCCTTTCAGAAACTCCGCCTGTTTTCAGGCACACCGGTCGTCCGTTAGGGGCGGACAACCAAGACGTCTTCTCGAAGCTTGCGGGCCTGAGCGCTGAAGAGATCCTCGCGGCCCGCGCTGCTGGCGTCATCTAGGGGCCTGCACATGCCTACCTAGGATCGCGAGCGAAGGGGCGTGCTTGAGTTCTATTCACCTTCCGCGACCGTAGCTAAGGATGAGATAAAATCACGGTCGCTAAGGGAGCCTTAGTAGTGTTCTTCCAAGCGAACTCAGAAGTGAGGCATTAATGAGCATTGCGCAAGTTGTTGAGCAGCGGTTTCAGCATTGGATTGCAGGTGCGGACGTGACCAGTGCCGATGGTGCCACCTTTGTTACCGAGAACCCGACGACCGGACGCGCCTGGGGCAAGTTTGCGTTAGGTGCACCGACGGACGTCAACGAAGCAGTACATGCAGCACAGAGCGCTCGCAAGGCCTGGGCGAAAATCTCGCCCACACGACGTGGCCGTATGATGATGCGCTGGGCAGACAAGATCGCCGAGAACGCAGAGCGCCTAGGAAGGTTGGAGTCGATACAGAACGGTAAGCTGGCGAGCGAACTTGTGTTGCAGGCAAGGATCGTACCGGACTGGTTATATTATTATGGGGGGCTTGCCGACAAAATCGAGGGACGGGTGATTCCGCTCGATAGAACGTCAGTTCTCAACTATACGATGCGGGAGCCACTTGGCGTTATTGGCGTCGTAATGCCCTGGAACTCTCCACTGTTCCTTGCTGTGATGGCAATCGCGCCTGCGTTGGCTGCTGGCAATACAGTCGTCGTAAAGCCCTCGGAGGTTACATCAGCTTCGATGCTCGAGGCGGCAAAACTTGCAAAGGAGGCCGATTTTCCGGACGGTGTGATCAATGTCATTACGGGAGGGCGAGATACTGCCGAGGCGTTGGTAAGCCACTCTGGCGTGGCGAAGATCGCCTTCACCGGAGGAGTCGAGGCTGGGCGCAAGGTTGCGGTGTCAACCGCTTCGCGATTTGCTCATGCTACGCTCGAGCTTGGTGGGAAAAGCGCGAGCATTGTTTTCCCCGACGCCGATTTGGCGCAAGCGGAAGCTGGGCTGCTTGCTGGTATCTTTGCGGCAGCCGGACAGACATGTGTCGCCGGTTCACGCGCACTGATCCACCGCAGCATTCATGATCAACTGCTGCAGAGGCTTGTCGAGCGCGCCGCTGACATCCGCATCGGTGACCCGCTTGTCTCCTCCACACAGATGGGACCGATTGCGACCCGATCTCAGCTCTCGAAGAACGAGGTCATGGTTCAGCGGGCGGTCGCCGACGGAGCCAAGGTTGCCTTCGGCGGCGAGCGAATTAGACCAGACGGATTTCGAGATGGGTTTTTCTTCTCGCCAACAATCCTGACCAACGTTCGTCCTCACGATTTCATTGCTCAAAACGAAGTGTTTGGTCCGGTGCTTTCGGTCATTCCATTCGATGACGAGGAAGAGGCCTTGACTATAGCAAACGACACCCAATTTGGGCTGGCTGCCGGCGTCTGGACAATGGACCTGCGACGCGCTCATCGCATGGCGCGTGCGCTTGAGGCTGGAACGGTGTGGATAAACATGTACCGTGGCATAACGTTCAATTCTCCCTTCGGAGGGTACAAGGCGAGCGGGATTGGACGCCAAAATGGCATTGAGGCCATTGACTCGTACCTGCAAACAAAAAGCGTATGGTGTGAGTTAGATGAAGTCGCGCAGGACCCTTTTGTATTGCGGTCTTGAGGGTCGACCGGTGTTTCGCCTAATTGCCCTTGACCAGTCAGTTTTCTCAACCATTGCCGGATCAAGGACCTCAACGGCATCGAGGTCTCCAGATACGGTCACTGTCACGGCCGCGACATCGCACTATGATTTCGCGACCTCCGACGACACGCAAAGAGCGATCCCGCGTTGGCGTATCTTGCTAGCACACGATCGGCGTCCCGCGGTTGCGGCATCGCGGCACAATCGGCGGTTCGCTCGCCAATAGCGATCCGGCAGCCGACTGCCCGGCCGCGTGCTGGCACGAACGCGACGATCAAGACCAACAAGCGTTTGATCGAAGCCGACAATTACTTCAAGGGCCAGTTCGCAATGGCATTGAACGACGGCGAGATCATCACTGCGGTCTCCTTCCCGATTCCCGCCAGGCTATGCCAAATTCCCACATCCTGCCTCTCGCTTCGCACTCACCGGCGGTTCATCGTAAAGACGAAATGAGCGATGTGCGTGTCGCGGCGCGCATCGCAAAACGGCGTGATGCGGGTCGGGACAACCGATGGGCGCTAAAGTCAAACTGGTCGGTAAGTGCGCTGGATGGCATCACTACTCCGGCGAGCGGCCTGATCAGCGGCATCCACGGCACTGTCAATTAGCGCGCGCATCAAAGTGCTGGCGCAACGCGCGGTAACCGGCACTAGGCATCAGGGCCCGCCGTTGAACGGGGCAAAATCCCCCGGCCGGCTTCAATCTGCGTACACCGTCAGGCGACGGCGTTTCGTCTTTCCGAAGGTCCTCTCTCGTGGAGCAAGCCGAGGATTGGAACGTCTCGCGCTGACGGAGCTGGATTCCTGCTGCGATCAGTACGAAACCTTGAAAAGCCTCGAAGGAAGGCGGGCAACAATCCCAGCCCGCTTCCAAAACCGAATCAGGACTGTATTGTCAGCGCAAAGAAATTAACCTTTTCGCTGACTGCTGTCAGATGGATCTTTTCGATCCATCTGCTTGGAATCCGGCGTTCTCACGCCAGAAATCACCCGATTCTGGCAGATATTGCAGGCTACCCCGCAATTTTGCAGGAAATCAAACTGCCTCTTCGATTAGAAAACGTATATTGGGGAGGTTCGCAAACGAAGACCAGTGCTCTGAAGAAAATAAAAAGATCCGAGTGGGTCTGACCTTTTGCGGCAGCCGCTCCCAGCACTACCGGGGCGGGCCTATCGACACAACGAACGGACATATATCGCGTTGCCGCACGCTTCGTTGCCCAGCAGCGGTGACATCGCTAGGTTCTCTTAGATGAACCGTTGGCTGGAGAAGTGAAAAATGAGCATTCCACCAATTAAGGGTGTGCTGTCACCCGTCGTAACTCCCTTCGATTCGAACTTGCGTCCGGACATCGATCGATTTGTACGCCATTGCCGCTGGCTAGAGGCAAATGGCGTGGGGCTAGCCGTGTTTGGCACCAACTCCGAAGCTAATTCTCTCAGCGTCGAAGAGCGAATGATGCTCTTAGGAGCGTTGATCGATTCCGGGATTGATTCCGCGCGAATGATGCCCGGCACTGGCTGCTGTTCGCTAACCGACTCGGTGCAACTCTCCCGCCACGCCGTAAAACTGGGCTGCGGAGGCGTTTTGATGCTTCCGCCGTTTTACTACAAGCAGGTGTCCGACGAAGGGTTGTACCGATATTTTTCTGAGGTCGTTGAGCGCGTCGGAGATACCAGGCTGAGGATTTATCTCTACCATATTCCCCCCGTATCACAGATTCCGATAAGTACCGCATTGATTGAGCGGCTGCTGAAGAAATATCCGCAGACTGTCGCCGGAATCAAAGACTCATCTGGTGACTGGAACAACACAAAGGCCGTGCTGGAGGCGTTCGCTTCTGCAGGTTTCGGTGTGTTCGCAGGAAGTGAAACGTTCTTGCTCGCTAACATGCGGGCCGGTGGCGCTGGCTGCATCAGTGCCACAGCCAATGTTAACCCCGGTCCAATTCACAGACTTTATGCGACGTGGGAGCGCGATGACTCGGATGCACAGCAAGCGAATCTGAATGCGGTCCGAGCTGCTTTTCATAACTTTCCCATGATCCCTGGGCTTAAACAGACGATAGCCCATTGGAGCAAAGATCGGACCTGGTCGAAGGTGCGGCCGCCGCTGGTCGAGTTGACGGATGCTCAGAAGGCGAAGCTTCTTGGCGACCTAGACGCGTTGGGCTTCGACATGCCCGGCTTGGTACGCTGATTAGAGAGTCGTCCGTAAGAAGCTGATTTGAGCGCGGGCGAGACGGTGCTGGCTGTGATGAGAGCGGTCAGAAGGATGCGCCAAAAGATCCCTTAGCCAGGCGAGGATGCGGCCGAAGTTATGGCCGACTGCTGCGCGGCCGGGCGGCCGTCAGCTCATCGAACACATAGCCGCCACCGCCGCCGAATCTCGCTCGCCCTCGCTGACGAGAACGAGGGCCAGGTCCGGGCTGTGCTCGAGCGGACGCACATGACGGCGAGACCCCATCGACAGACAGCCAAGCAATCATTGGCCACACGCAGCCCACCTCCATCAAGATTGGAGGAGTGGCAATGGATACCGCCGACGAGCATGAGGCCGCAAAGCCGCTGTCAGATCGGCTTATCATTGAGCTACCGCTCATCGGACTTTGGCATTGCGCGATGCGCTTGTAGAAAATTGGGCCATCGAATTCCAGACGGTCTTGCATAACCTCGAGCTCGCGACCTTCTACCGGTTTGCTTCTCGGCGAGCGCGGCGACAAGGGCAACGTCACGGTGACTTTTTGCCATTGTCGACGCGATCGACGGACGCGTCCATCGTCTCAAACTCGCCGATATCTATCCGGCCTGCGATGAGCCGCCCCCTGGAGAATCTACATGGCGTTCGATCCTCGCGCTCGAGTGCTCCAAAAGCGCAAGGGAGAGGGCCTGCTGAGCGGACCACGACGGAGCGGTCGATTGGGATTCTCCATAGCTTAGCCGGCACACAGCACAGCGCGCACATTCATCGGGTTGCACGCGATCTCAGAATGGCTGTCACGGACGGGGAGAGTTGCAACCAATTCCAACAAGCCGGGTCTCGTTTGGCTGATCATGTCGACCGAGCGCCGGGGTATCCTAGACGCCGGGAGATAGTCGCTGCTGCATTCATAACAAGAGGCGCCAGCTGCCGTTCACTTTGCGGGGTAAAATGAAAGAGCGGCATGGTAACGGAAATCGCCGCTGCAGCTCTTCCCCTCCGATCGTGGATGACGGCCGCGATAGAGGCGATCTCGGGAATGAACTCTCCTACATTCAGCGCGTATCCTCGCTCGCGAACGCAGCGCAGCTCGCGCTCAAGCGCGCTCGCCTTGGTGATCGTCCGGTCCGTATAGGCCTCGAGGCCGAGCGCCAAAATCTCTTTCAGAGTTGAGCCAGGCATCTGCGATAGTATAGCTTTTCCAGTAGCCGTGCAGTGCGCTGGGTTGCGGCCCCCTGGTGCCGCGATATGCTTGATCGATCCGGGGCCAAGTACGGTCTCGACGGTGATAGCCTCAGTCTTGTTCCAAAGACTGATCGAAGCCGTTTCTCTCGTGCTATCGGCAAGTTCCTCGAGATAAGGTCGCGCCACGCGGACCACATCGAGTTCAGCAAGAAGTCTGCTCGCCAGCGCGATAAGCTCAACTCCGAGCCCAAAACGTCCAGTCTCTTCGTCGCGCTCGACGAATCCATTGTGTTCGAGCGTCGCCAGAGTCCTCGAAACCGCGCTTGCATGCCTTCCTAGGCGGCGCGCGATTTCATTCACGCCAATCGGCCTTTCACTCGCGCCGAGAACCCTCAGCAGATTTAATGCGCGCTGCACGGTCGTAACCTCGCCGCCGGCTCGGTCGCGATCCCGTGGGGAATGTTTGCCAGAACTCATCGACGACACCTCAGCTCAACTTGACAAGCGCTCACGCACCTGACAAATTATGCAACATCATTGCATTATTTGCAACAGCAGAGGTTGTCGATGCTCAAAGGTGAGCCGCTGCGGTTAGAGCGACTTTGTAAGCAGTACGGCAGCATACGAGCGGTTCGCGAGGTTTCGGTTCAGATCGAAGCTGGCGAGTTTGTCTCATTTCTCGGGCCTAGCGGGTCCGGCAAAACGACCACGCTGATGATGATTGCGGGGTTCGCAACGCCAACCGCAGGTCAAATCTTTATCGGTGCTCGACCAGTAACCGGGCTGCCAAACCCCCAATTCACATTGAGCCGGAAAAAGAGGAACTTAAAAATGCCGGTTCAAACTGGAACGCCCGCCGCCCGCACAGGGGGCGGCCCACCAGTCGGTCCGGTTCCAAGCGAATGAGCCTTCGATGGAGGGACGACAACAAGTACTGCTTGTCGGTGACGAGGGCCACGTGGAGGGGCCTTGTCATGGAGACGCTAGGCCATCGTTGCATGTACGTCGTGGATTGGTCCATTTAGAAGAGTCGACTAGGACGCCGAATATCCGCTTCTTTGGTGACGGTGGGGGCGGGCAGGGTTGCTGCTTTGCTGCCGCTGACTGTCGGAACCCTATTGAATGAAGAACTGCATGCTTTGCCCAATGCTTCTCGGGTGAAGCCGTACATTAGGGAGGAGGTTTGAAATGACAGATCCACTTAGCGGAATCACCTCGAATGCCTTGGCCAAGCAATCATGCTCTATTTACGGCAGCGCAGCCATGGCACTCGACAGGATCGATGCTCGTCTTCTTGATCTCGTCCAACGCAACAATCGTCTCAGTAGCGAAGAACTCGGCGCCAAAGTCGGCTTGTCTGCATCAGGAGTTCAGCGCCGACTGAAGCGCCTACGATCGGAACGCGTAATAGAAGCAGACGTATCAATAATTTCCCCAAAAGCGATAGGACGAAACGTGACCGCGTTGGTTCTCATCTCCTTCGAGCGCGCTCGGGCCGACGTCATTGATCGCTTCAAGCGGGCAATCTGCAAGATGACTGAGGTGATGAGTGGATTTTACGTTACGGGCCAGGCGGACTTTGTCGTGCTAGTTACAGCAAATAGTATGGAAGAATATGAGCACTTTACTCGACGCCTTGTACAGGAAAATCCAGATATAAAGCGCTTTGAAACCATGGTTGTTTTGGATCGGGTCAAAGCGGGCTTCAGTTTGCCAATGGCTTCTATCGCGTGCTGGTGACCAATCTTGACGTGACATCTGGCAGCCTGGTCTAGTACCAAGCATGATCTGTCCGCGCTTGCGCGAGCGGCTGGACAAGAGGCTCGCAAACAGGCGTTCGTGACTCAAGCTGACCGCAACCCTCACCGCCGCGGAACAGCGGCGCTGGATTGGTGCAGATAGACGATAGCCTCCTGTCGAGACAGATGACTTGACGTAATCTTGACGCGCTCATTCATCGCTTGCCTCCGTCGCCGGGCCGTTCTGAAGCAGGCGTGAGATGAGGCGCGCCAGAATCTCGATTGCCGCCATGCGGGCGGCTTCGTCGATTTGTTCCCACGCGACTGGCGCGCTTGGTGGAACATCGGGCTGATCGAAAAACTCCAGGTTCAATTGCATGGCGGCTCTCCTTGCACGGCGCCGATTCGACACCCCGGATGCAAAGAGCGTCGACGAGCTTGCGCAAGTGGAGCAAATCACCGAACCTGCCGAGATCGTGGACAGCGTCATCGGCATCGATTGGTGGCGTGCCTCCAAGTGGCTCCACCTTCCGATCGGTCCAGCTCGCCGGAATCAACGACCGACTGCCATCCGGCAGAATTGTGAGGAGATAGGGGATGTCGCGCTCCTAATGGTGCCGATCACGGCCAACGCCTGGCCTTCGAATGGGTGACGCTTGCGCGTGATCGTCACTGAAGCTGGAACATCATGGTGATAGGCAGTGTGTGGCGGCTTCCTTCGACACCATCGATCACACACACCTGCGCCGATTCCTCGATCAGCGAGTCACGGACGGCGTCGTCCGGGGGATGATTGATAAATGGCTGAAGGCGGGGGTGCTCGAAAAGGGCGTCCTGCGCCGCACGACTGGCGGAACGCCCCAAGGCGGCGTGATCTCGCCACTGCTTGCAAACATCTATCTGCACTATGTGCTGGATGAATGGTTCGAGCAGGTGGCACGACCGCGGCTCAAGGGGCGATGCCAACTGGTCCGGTACGCTGATGACGCGGTGATCGCCTTCGAGGACAATCTGTCCGCTCAGCGATTGCTGAATGTGCTGGGTAAGCGGCTCGGTCGGTACGGGCTTCAACTCCATCCGACCAAGACCGACCCGCTTCGTAGACTTCTGGTTCAAACGCCCGGATGGGCGTCACCCCGCGACGACGGGGACTACATTCAACTTCCTCGGCTTCACCCATGTGTGGGGCCAATCGAGGAAGGGTAAGAATGTCGTCCGACAGATAACGGCAAAAGACCGTTATGCCCGGCGCTGGCCTCTGTGACGGAATGGTGTCGGCTCAACCTACACCGTCCGTTCCGGGAACAGCCCGCGCACTTGTCGCGGGTGATCCGGGGGGCACCGCGCCTACTACGGCATCTCCAGCAACGGCCGACGGATCAGGGTATCACCACCAGATCACACGGATATGGAAGAAATGGCTTGCGCGGCGTGGCCGCCACCACAATCTGCCGTGGTCGCGCTTCCGGGCCATGCTCGCGCGACACCCGCTGCCGACAGCCAAGATCGTCCACCAATATGCCGTCCCGTGAGCGAAGCTTACGCGTGAAGAACCGGATGCGGGTAATCCGCTCGTCCGGGTCTGTGAGGGGCGGGGATGGCAACATCCCCGCCTACTCGGCAGAGGGCGGGCGTCACCGGGCCGGGCTTGCGCGCCGGATCATAGAGCACGTTGAAGCCGCTATAGGCGTCGGCCTGCAGAATGCCGCCAAAGCCCTGCAGATGCGTAGCCGGATGCTCGCTGCGGCGGTCGCGCGAGGCATAATACACCGCCGCCGGCGGTGCACGGCCGCCGAAGGGCCGATCGTCGCGCACATAGGTCCAGATCCGCTCGGTCACGATCTTGGCTGACGCCAGGATCGGCACCGTGGTGTCATCTATCGCCATGCAACCGCTCGGCCGCCAGCACATGGGTCTCGATCAGACGGTAGAGCGGCATCGCGGCCCACACCCCGGCGCCGACCTGATCGGCCAGCGTCGAAACCGACAGGTCGATCCCTTCGCATTTGAAGCGTCGGCTCTGGCGGTTCAGCGGCAAATGCTGAACGAACTTGTCGACCAGGATGGTCGCCAGCAGCTTCGGCCCAATAAAGCCGCGCGGCGTCGCATGGAACGGTGCTGGCGGCTGCGCGATCGTCTCGCGGTCCCGGCATGTGAACTTCTCGCGGACCGTTTCGATGACCTTCCACTGGCGCGGGATTACCTCCAGCGTTTCGGTTACGTCCTCGCCGCCGCAGCTTCAGCCGCGAGCTCGTCCTCCGTCGCCGCTGCCTCAAGCTCTTCCAGCGTAAGCTCCTTCTGGTCGAGAAGGCGCTCCCCGTACGCTGGCCGTAAAGTTCGCGGCGCAGCTTTTCGATCATGAGCTGCTGATGCGCGATCCACGATCGCGATCCGACCCGGCGATGGACATCGTGAGGATTGCGAGGCCTCCGCAGGGACTATCGGTTCCGGTAACGGCGGCGGATTTCTTGCTGAAGTTTCGCCGCTGACGATTGCAGGTGCAAACACCCTGGCCTCATCCGTCTCGACAAGCCGGCCTTGCCGGGCCAGCCGGCGCCACGTGAACAATTGGCTCGTAGACAGCCCGTGCCGCCGCGCCGTCACCGACACGAGCCATGGCCCACTATAGCTCTCTGCCACGATCCGCTGCTTCTCTTCCGACGTCCAGCGGCGCCGGGCACCCGTTGAAATGACGTCCAGTCAGGAGACCTTCGGAATAGGCGTATGGTCAGTCATACGCCTATGTCTTCACCGCTACCTCGCATCGCGCAAGGCGGGCTTCGCCGGCTTTCAATTACCCACATTTCCAGCCGATGCGATTTCGGCGCCGAGTTCGATATCTGTGAGTCTCGAGAGGCCGCGCCAGATGACAACATTTCCAGGTGGCGGATCGCCGGCCCTGGCCAAGTAGCCACCTAGTCGTGCAAGCTTGGTAAGGTAAAATGCAAGGGTTCCAGGGCGACATCGTCGATGGCTGGCGCCGCTGATGAGTTGATCGAGCAATGCGATCTCGGTGTCCGTCAATGCGAGCTTCGGTGACGCGTCTGGGGCGATGCGATTGAGCATGGTGAGCCAGAGGACGCGCCAGCTGAGAATGCAGAAGACCGCCATTAGATTGGCGAGTCGCTCCGCGGTCCGAAGTTTTGAGTCTTCCGCCTTGCAACCCGATTTCAGGATTTTGTGGAACACCTCGATTTTCCACCGCATGGCGTACCAGTTGATCTTCTCGATTGCCTCGGAGCGCCTGCGGACGGCTAGGTCCGTGATGAGCTTCCACTCAATCGGTTTACGGCCCTTTGGCGTACCGCGCTCGGTGGCATGGATTATAGTCAGGTCGAGGGCTGGATAACGTTTCTGCTTCCCGATGGGAGGCAAGACTGCGATCCGCTTGAATTTGATTTCCAGCGCGGCCTTCGTCGTCTCGCCCTTGTCATTGCGCACGTCGATATAATGCAAGCCTTTGACGCTGGTCTCTTCCATCTCGGTTGCAATCGTATGACCTCCATCGCCCGCCAGCCGATCGACGCAGGCGCGGACCAGGAAGTGAGCGCCAGGCTCTTGCGTCAGGCAATACAATTCGTAGATGTCGCTTTCGCGGTCACCGATATGAATGCAACGCTCCGGCTGTCCGAGCCGCTCGATCGATTGCCTGAGATTGTCGAGCCAGCGAACGCTCTCCTTCTTCTCGATCGGAACGCGGGTCGGGTTGACCTTCTTCTTGAGCTGCGCTGTGCCTTTGAACTTTTTCCGTGTCCAGAACTTCACCGCCGCCAATCCCAGCGGTAGGCCCTCGACAGTCACGGCCAGACTGGAATGCATCAGCATTCCGCAGACCGTGTGATGGCGCCAACGGCCATCCTTGTCCCGGCCGCTGTTGACGCTCTTGGTCAGGCCGATAGCGCTCGTGTTCGCGCGCTGGTAGGAGAATTCCGTCGTGTCCTGAATGAGGAGAATTGGGCCTGTACAATGATCGTAGCGCGCGCGTGTGGCGGCGAAGTGGCCGCTGAGGATGTCGGCTTCCTCCACGCGCTCGTTGGCGAAGAAGCGGTAGGCCGCCTTCGTGTTCGCCCAGTCCTGGCACGCGAACGGTATGCTCCCGCCCATGCCGTCACCAATTTGCTTCAACGGCTCGCCAAATCGCTGACCAAGACGGGCATCCTTGAAAGCTGTCTTGTCGATCTCGCGCTCAGTCCAGTGTTCGACGACGCTTTCATCACCATCATCCTGGCGACCATCCGGGCCGGCCGACCAACGAGACGTCGCTCCGCTTGAACACATCAAGGCACCTCGTCGTCGCGATTCAGGTGCTCGACAATGAATCACAAGCGATTCATCCGATTCAAGATTTTTCGATTAGGGCTACTGCAATCGAATCAAGCATTTGTGGGTAATTGAAAGCTTCGCCGGACGGATACGCTCGCAGGGGGATTTGGCTGGAGCTCTCGAGCTCGGCCGCACTTGCGTGCCGTAGACTTGATCGCACCTTCCGCTGCGACGCCGTCGTGTGCGGACGCCAGATCTTCACTGAGCGCTTCGCCGACTGGATATCGGCTCCATCGGCGCGATGCAAAGTGAGTCAGAGCCAAATTGGCAAGCCAATTGACAGGTACGAATCGCGCCAATGTGTCACCATTCGAACACACGCTCGTGAGCACAAGCGCGATCCGTACGTTTCGTCCCAAACTTATGTCTTGGTCATGAACGCAATATGTCAAAGTCATCCTGCAAGTCGCGGCTTGGCTCGTATCGGGGCGTTTACTGGACCATTAACACGTTCGATACGGCGCCCTAGGCCGAAATATTGGGGACGAAGATTGGCTAGTCTCGGTGTGGTATCGAGCGGCCACTTTTGAGGTGAACAATTGGAGACGACTATTATGAAGATGGCGAAGAGTCTTTTGCTCGGGTCAGCCGCGAGTCTGATCGCCCTAGGTGGAGCACGGGCTGCCGATCTTCCCGTGAAGGTAAACCCGATTGAATACGTGAGGACATGCTCTCTGTATGGCTCTAGATTCTACTACATCCCGGGCACTGACACTTGCATCAAGCTGGGTGGGTATCTGCGCGCCCAGGCAGAATTCAACTCCAATAGTTTCAATCTAAACCCCGACTTTGGTCCGGGTGGTGCAGCGAACCGCTTCAGCAATCACTATACGGCCCGCGCTCGTCAACACCTGAGCATTGATACGCGCACCGCAACCGACTATGGCGTTGTTCGGACCTACTTTGAAGGTGTCTTTCAATGGGCATCGGGGACCTACAGCGGGCTAGGAAATGGCTCGACCGTTTACCAGTCGATCGGCGGAGTTTCGGCGCCGAACAACGCGAACCCGGGCGCTGTCGCTGGCGGTACGTTCGGCGTTTGGTACGCTTTTATCCAGTTCGCTGGCTTCACGTTCGGTAAGGCAGGTTCGCAGTTCTCCACGCCTTGGGGCGAGTATCCCGGAAACTACAGTGAACTCCCGGGCAGCGGGCCCTGGGACCAAGTGAACCAGTTCACCTATACTGCTGACTTCGGCCAAGGCATCACGGCCTCGTTCTCGGCCCAGGATCAAGTCCAACATGACACATCCAACATCTGGAACGTGAGCGCAGCGACGGCTGCAGGTCTCGCGACTGGTACGTACGGTGGCAACGACATCGGGGGTACGGTAGCTCCGGACCTCATCGCGATGGTTCGCGTTGACCAGGCTTGGGGCCTCTTCCAAGCGTCCGTAGCGGCGCATGTCAACCATGCTGCCTACTATGGCGCGACCGAACTCTCCGGCCATCCGGACGACAAGTGGGGTTGGGCTGGTCAGCTGGGACTGTCCATCAAGAACATCCCGACCGGCCCCGGTGACTCGATCAACATGTCAGGCGTGTATGCGAATGGTGCAAGCCGTTATGCCTTCAACGATTATATGTCGGCCACCTACGCGAGGTACGCTGGAACTAATTTGGCGGGTGCTTACCAGAGCGTCGGACTTGCTGGTCTTTCTGATTCCGTGTTCGTTGCAGGCGCTGGCCAGCAGTTGACCACGGCGTTTGGCTTCAACGGCGCCTACAACCACAACTGGGATCCACACTGGGCTAGCAGCATCTTCGGTGGGATTGGCGCTGTGCGCTATAACAGCACAGCCAAGGGCTACATATGCAATGCGTTCGTCACGGGCCTCGCGCTTTCGAGCGGGATTGCGGGCTGTAACCCCGACTTCAACTATGCCGTTGTCGGTACAAAAACCTCGTGGACCCCGGTTAAGAATCTAACCTTCCTAGCGGAACTCTCTTACAGCATGCTGGACCAAAAGTACGCGACCGGAAGCACGGTGCTGCTGCCGCTGCAATCGGGTATCGGAAAGCCGCCTGCTGTGTATGAGCTGAAGGACCAAAGCAGCTTCGCGTTCCGGCTCCTTGTTCAGCGCAACTTCTGAGTCTCTGTCCAATTGCCAAGGAGAAGAAGCGGCACCTGTACCTAAGTTTAGCCTCCAAGAAGGCCTCCGGCGTGCCCGCGGGAGCCCTTCTTTTGTTTGCAGGACTCCAGGTCGGAGCGGAAAATTGGGCATTGCTCGTCTCCATCGTGGTGACCTGCAAGCGCAGCAACGTCAATCCCGTCGCCTACATCGGGCGAAACCCTGCAGATCATCCTCAACGGTCATCCGCAAAGCCAGATTGAGGGCCTCATACCCTGGCGCTTCCACCGGCCATCGTTAAGTCAAGGAATAAAGAGTCTGGCCCTAGCGCTTACGATTTGCCGACGTTCGGTCAGAATGATACGAGCCGGACGGCTGCGCCAATAACTCTGCGAAGTGTCGGCACGGAGAAGCAAGATCGCCGCGGCGGGGCGGAGAGATCAGCTTGTGCTCTTACTGATGCCCACAGAGTCCATTTCATCGACGAGATCGTCAGCCGCCGCAACGTCCGCAATGCCAAGCGCATCGACCTCGAACGCGCCGAACTGCAGCCCCTGCCGGGCCAGCGCACCTCGGATTACGAGGAAGTCGGCGTCCCCGTCACCTCCTCGGGCGGCTTCACGCTGCTCAAGGTGTTCTACACCGTGCCCTCGCGCGCCTGATCGGCCATCGGCTCCGAGTGCGCCTGTTCGACGACCGGCTGGACCTGTTCATCGGTGGCACCCCGCTCATGACCCTGACGCGGGGACGCCCTCATGCTTCCGGCAAGCACGACCAGGTGGTTGACTATCGCAATGTCATCCATTCGCTTCGCAGGAAGGCGATGGCGCTGCTCAGCCTCGTCTATCGCAATCAGCTGTTTCCACGCGACGCTTACCGGCGAATCTTCGACACGCTCCTGATGCGCCTGCCGGAGCGTCAGGCCTGCCGCGTCATGGCCGATCTGCTCGCGCTCGCCCATGAGGGCGGCTGCGAGAGCGAACTGGCCGACAAGCTTTCCACCGCTCTGGAGACCGGGCATTTGCCGGACATGGCCGGTTTGCGGGCCCACTTCGCGCCCGATCCCGCCGCACTGCCGAACGTCGAGATCCGCCTCGTGCCGCTCAATGTCTATGAAGCCCTGATCGGTGCCGGCCTGACCATGGGAGACGCAGCATGAAGGCGAACAGCACCATCGATACCGCCAAGCTTGGCATCCTTCTCAACGAACTGCGTCTTCTTGCCATCAAGCTCATATGGCCCAAATTTGCCGAACAGGCCGATAAGGAAGGCTGGCCCGCTGCCCGTTTCTGCGGATACCGATTTATTCCGGCCGGGTATTGGACGAACCCGCTCCGCGGGAGGGTATCCGCGTTGAACGCGGCGTATCCCCCTTGAAGCCAGCCCGTGTCTCTGACTGACCCCAGCACCACCCGCACGGCGACGTAATCCACCCGATTTCAGAAGCGTGCCCCTACAAGATGGTGTTGCTGCCCGCGCGCAGCGTCCCTCTTGTCAAGGAGTACGCTATGACCTCGCTTCGGTTACGCATGATGGAAGAATGCAGGTCCGCAACCTGTCGCGACACCAGCAGGATTCGTATTTGCTGCAGGTTTCGCAGTTCGCCCGGCATTTCGCTAAATCGCCAGCTTTGCTCGGCCCGGAGGATATCCACGCCTACCAGGTCTATTTGACGAACGAGAAGAAGCTGGCGCCACGCTCGGTGCAAGTGACCGTCGCAGCGCTTCGATTTCTCTACCGCGTCACGCTCGGCCTCGATTGGGATTTCGACCGGATCATTCCGTGCCCAAAGGCGCCAAAGACACTGGCCGTCATTCTCAGCCTCGAGGAGGTGCTGCACTTCCTTGGCTGCATCGAGAGCTTCAAACACCAGGCGATCCTGACGACATGCTATGCTGCCGGCCTAAGTATTTCCGAGGCGACCCGGCTGAAGCCTGAGGCTATCGATCGCCAGCGCATGGTGCTGCGCGTCGAGCAAGGCAAGGGACAGAAAGACCGCTACGTCATGCTGTCGGCCAGGTTGTTGGAGGTGCTGACGGACTATTGGCGCGCCGTGCGACCAACCGGGGCATGGATGTTTCCCGGCGCCGTTGCTGGAGAACCGATATCGACAAGCGCCGTGGATGCCACCTGCCGCCAGGCACATCGGATGTCGAAACTCTCCAAGCCGGTAACACCGCATTCCCTGCGGCACGCATTTGCGGTGCACCTGCTCGAAGCTGGAACCGATCTCCGCACCATCCAGCTCCTGCTCGGCCATCGCAGCCTGTCAACGACCGCTCAATATCTGCGGATCGCCACCAACATGGTTTGCGCAGCGACGAGCCCGCTTGAACTGCTGCCGCGTCCGATCCCCAATTTCACCGTTCCCGACGAGATCGCCGCGATTGCCTTCCAGAATGCCAGCACGGTCTACAAGATCCTGTTCCACGCGGCCGCCGAGACGTTGCGCACCATCGCTGCCGATCGGCGATACCTCGGCGCGGAGATCAGGTTTTTCCCGGTGCTTCACACCTAGGGGCAGAATCTTAGCCATCATCCCCATCTCCACTGCGTCGTGCCCGGCGGCGGGCTTTCGCCGGACGGGAGCCGCTGGATCGCGTGCCCTCCCGGCTTCTTCCTACCAGTCGTCGTGCTCTCCCGACTCTTCCGGCGATTATTTCTCGAAGGCCTGCAAAGGGCATTCGATGCCGGTGAGTTGCGATTCTTTTCGTCATTGGAACGGCTGCGCGATCTCGTCGCATTCCGGCGCTACCTAGATTCCGCCCGCCAGGTCAACTGGGTATATGCCAAGCCACCCTTCGCGGGCGCTGAGCAGGTTCTGGCCCCGTCGGTCGGTCAAATTCCTCAGGCATGATCACCTGAAACCTCCCCATCTGATGATCGCCGGCGGCGGCGCTGATCAGCGGCGGCCGGTCAAGCAGGACGTTTATTTTCGTCCCTTCAACCAGGAAGGGGATGGGGAGTTGAACGTCTTGAAGCCACACCTGCAAAGCACGATATTTACGTTACTTGATCGCAAGACCAGCCAGCGCGAGATCCAAAGACTGACGGGGGTGGATCGGAAGACGATCCGCCGGTACCGAGCGCTGCTGGCCGCGGGGGAGGCAAACTCCCCCGGGGAAGTGACCACCGGCTCGAAGGGCGGGGAAAGCCAAATTCCCCCAGCCCGACCACCTGTTGTTGAGGCGTCGGCAACGTCGGTCACCAACGGCTTGGCCCGCTCGGCCTGCGAACCGCATCGGGCGTGGATCGAACAGCAGGTCCGCCTGAAGCGGAACGCGCAAGCGATTTATCAGGACCTTGTCGATCAATTTGGCTTTCTGCCCAGCTATGAAAGCGTCACGCGGTTTGTCCGCACGCTGCGGCAGAGCGATCCTCGGCAGTTTGATCGTCTTGAGTTCCTGCCTGGCGAGGAGGCCTAGGTCGACTATGGCGAGGGCGCGCTGACGGTTGATCCGAAGAGCGGCCGGTACCGCCGCCCACGCCTGTTCGTGATTGACCCGCGCGATGTTCCAGGAGAAGAAGCCGCACCTGCGGCCGTTGCCCGTGGCTGCCTTCCGCACCTTCACCGAAGTTGTCCGGACCGTCTGTGACGATACCACCGTTCATGTCGATAGCAGCTATTACGCCGCGCGGCTCGCGCCCATTGGCAGCCAGATGGTGGTGCGGATCTACACCTCGACGATCGAGATCCGTGACCGCCGCACCCATGCATTGCTGCGCGTTCATTCCCGGATGGCGCACCCCCGTTCGGTCGTCCTGCCGAACAACGAACGCCGTTCAATCCGTTACGGCAGACCGCCGTCCTGCTGTCGAGCGCCGGCCGCATCGGCCCGCAGACCAAGGCACTGTGCCAGCAGATGTTCGATACCGAAGGCCGGGTTGGCCAGCGCGCGATGCGGGGCATTGTCGGACTGAGCCGGAAGTATCCTGCCCGGCTGGTCGAACAGGCCTGCGCGCACGCCATCAGCAACCGCATCTACCGTTACAAGCACGTGCGCGCGACCGTCGAGCGGTTGTTCGAACAGGCGCTCGAGCGGATTGAAGGGGCGCCACAGCTTGCACTGCAGCTTATGCAGCATCATCCGCTGATCCGTGCCGCTGCGGAATATGGCGAATTCTTCAGCTGCGCTGTGCGGCACGGGGCCGGCAACGATGGCCTGCGGAGCGACACCAGCTCCGACGCCACGAGCGCTCCCGCTGCTTCCCCCCAACCGGAGACCCAACCACATGACAATGACCATGCCGGAAATCGAACGCTGCTTGCGCCAACGGCGCCTGTTGGGCGTCCGCGACACGCTGCAGACGCGCGTGCTGCAGGCGCAGGGCAGCAACCGGCCCTTTCTCGAGACCTTCTCCTTGATCCTGCAGGACGAACTGGATCGTCGTCAGTCCCGCCTCATCGAGCGCCGGTACCAGCAATCCGGGCTCGAAGAAAGGCTGACGCTCGCCGAGTTCGACTGATCGTTCAATCCAAAACTGCCGCGCCAGAGCTGCTTCCAGCTCCAAACGCTGGCTTCATGGCCGCCGGCGAGAACGCACTGCTCGTTGGCAAACCCGGTACCGGGAAATCGCACATCGCCAAGGCGATTGCCTATCAGGCGACCCTGCAGGGCCACAAGATCCAGTATATCGAGACCGATGACTTCTTCCATCGCTACTGAGCCCCTCGCGCAGCGTGAGGTCCGGCTGCGAAACATCATCGACTGCGACCTCCTCGTACTGGGCGATCTGTTCCTCTCCCGTACCATCCCCGACGACGCCGGCAGCTTTGCTGCAGACCCTGATCCATCAGCGCTACAAATTGCGGCGCCGCAGCGTTATCGTCACCTCCAATCGTGTCGCGCAAGGCACGGGGAACATACCGCGGCGACAACACCATGAGCATTACGATACTCGATCGCCTGATGCACCATCGCCATCTGCTCGAGTTCGATGGTCGCAGCTATCGCCTCAAGCAGGCCGCTGAAACCCCTGCCCTTGAAACAAGGTCAAACTAACAATCCATCCGTGTCCTGCTTCACGGGTGGGGGAGTTTGACCGACCACTCCTGGGGGAATTTGAACTGACCGCCCGGGGGTTCTGGAATATGTCGGACGCTACACACACCGGGTGGCAATCGCCAACAACCGGATCGTCGATATCGAGGATGGCAAGGTACGCTTCCGGTGCAAGGACTATCGCAACGACAACCGGCAAAAGGTGATAACGCTCGACGCCGGCGAGCTCATCCGGCGTTTCCTCGTCCATGTCCGTGGCATGTGGCTGATCTCGGATCTATCGCTCGATAGTACGTGATATTTGGCAGTGCGTGGATCGCGATATGGCAAAGGTGGCGACGCCGAAGCCGAGAAATGCGCTACCCGCACACATCAGCACGATCAGCCCGAAAGAGAGTTCATCACCCAGAATCGAGAAGAGAATTCCGTTGCCTGCGAAGCCGCCGTAGGTGCAACTTTGAAACAGGCCGGAGAGGCGGCCAGCCCGATCCGGTGCCACCGACGAAACCATGTACGTGTGAGCGGAAACCGCAAATATTTGGCTCAGGCCGAGCATCGCGCTGCTGGAAGCGACTACCAGTGCCAGGCTAGCATCGAGTGACATGGCTACCAAGGATGCCGACGTTAGTGCCGCTGCGCCGGCTATCGTGGGCAGGGCGCCTAACCACTCGAAGATTGGCTTAACGGATAACGCGCCCAAAAGGCCGAAAACGCCATTCGTCATTACAATTGCCAAGAGGACCCGTCTGTCAAGACCTCCTCCAGCCGTTGCACGTATTGCAGGATAGATGTTGATGATTCCAGCGCCCAAATTAAGAAGAAAAACTGCAAAAAGGGCGGGGTAGAGGGGCGTCAAATCTAGGATAGTACCGGAAGGAGGCTTTCCGAATGTACCTGCCGCTTTCCTCGAATGTTGCCTGATAACAAAGAGCACTATCAGCGAAACCAATGCCGCCGTTATGTTGAGCGCTAGGACTCCGGGCAAGCGCAATGGCCCCACGAGCATGGCAGCTGCAAACATTCCCAGTAGATATGTGAGCCACTCGATATTGGTAATATTGCCTAACACGGAGATCATGCCGTCTTCTGGTGTGATGCGCCGGAAGTAAGAGACTTGGGCCGACAAGTAGATGGGTTGGACTAAGCTCAAGACGACGATGGAAACGTAGGTCGAAAAGGAGTTAATCTCTATCGAACAAAAGATGGAAAGGAGCGCACAAACGCGAATGGCATTAACGATCATCATGACCGTCAGCGGATCGTCTCTGTCGACCAGGGGGGACAAGAAGAGGCTGCCGAGCGTGATAGGAGCAAAAATGACCGCAACTCCAACGCCCGCCGCACTCATATTGGATTGAAGGAGGCCAATCAGGATGCCGACTCTGAATGCCCAACTACCGATCTGAATGATAAGAAACGACAGATACATGAGTTGTCGTGTGCTCGTTATGCTCATCGCTAGACGATGCCCAGCGAAGCGTCATTGAGTCGGGCAAGTTTGATTGCGGTCGGGTTCGCAAACGAGAAAATGCCGTGGTGCCATGTCCCGCGAGATATCGGTACGATAAAGCCCTGAGGATCAGATACGTACCTCCGGGGCGGTTGACGAGATTGAGATACTCTGGCTGGCCCGGGTTCAAGAAGAAGGGGATTGAAGTAAAGGTAACCAGCCTGTCTGGACGTAGAAATCGTCTTGTCGGTGGTCAGTAGAACAACTGCAGCTCTTACTAGCCTGCCCAACAATGCGCCGATTCCGAACGCTGGCTCGCTCAGCTCGCGCCAAGTTGTGCCGTCGATGACGTCATACCAACGACGACTGTCCGGAACACGCACATCGATCAGCGGTGGGGTAACAGCGACCCCGTTTGGGGCGCGATAAACGTTCTCGCAACCAAGCGACAGCCCGATATCGCCCTCAATTTGGTGTGCATCCCCTTGCAAGAAAACACGGCATACGTTGGCAGGAACCCCAATGTCGTCAACCCGATCGCAAGTGAAAACGCAGTGCTTTAGCGCTTCGGACGGAGCGCGCCTGGCAACTTCACTGAACTTCAAAGTTGTAACCCCTCATTCCCTGACATGCCGTATCGCGCGGCCGCTAAGTTGGAGAGCGAGCCAGCGCCGGCTCGCTTGGAACCTGGCTCATGGGCTTGGGTAAGACGCAGGCTGTCTCCTTCGTTGGGGACCAAGATCAGCTTGCACACTCATCTGGATATGTTCGAGGGTAGGGCCATAGTCCGGGTCCCTACCGATCTCGGCCGCGGCTGTGGCATGGTGAAGCGACCTATCTCGCTCGCCCGCCTTAAAATACTCAGTGGCCGGATTGTTGTGCATGAGCGCGTGCCAGGGATTGAGGTCAAGTGCCCGACGATAGTACGCAATGCTCTCGCTACCATTGCCAAGCTCGGAATAAGCGAGGCCGAGATTGCTTTGCAAATCGGCGCTTTGGGAGTTGATCTCGGACGCGGAGAGATAGGATTGTAGCGCAGCTTTCACCTTGTTTTGCCCCATCAGAATGTTGCCCTTCCCGAAGTGAGCTCGCCATTCGTTCGGCTTGATTGTGAGTGCTCTGTCGAGGTCGCTCAGGGCGCCAGCGGCGTTGCCCATTCTGGCGCGTAATGTTGCCCTGTTGAGATGGGCTTCATAGTAGGGCGGGCAAAGCTCAATCGCACGGGCAGATGCCTCTAGAGCCTCGGCTTCACAGCTAGGTACTTTTGAAAGCAGGTTCCCCAAGTCGTTCTGATATTCTCCATAGTAGGGATCGTAGGCGATAGCCTCACACAATCTCCCGATCCAAGGCGCCGAGCGCCGGGTCGGCAAAAATCTCCCCGAATAGCTAAACCATAAGTCATACAGTCCGATGCTTTGCAGGATCTCACTCGGCTCGGCGAGTAACTCCTGCCGCTTGTATTTGTCCCGAGCAGAGGGCGCACGAAGTATGACGAGCGGTGCCTCGCCGGCGAGATATCGATCCAGGCATCCGCGATGTAACTGCTCGTGCAGATGATCTGCAGTCGCGTGCTCGAAAACTGCATAGTTGCGCTGCGCGATCAGATCAGGCGTCGTACGATTGGACTCGATATATGGTTTCAGAAGACTGCGCCGTTCACCGCCGGTGAGGCTGGCTAAATAGAGGTCCACAATCGCTATTGGGTCGAGATAGCCAACCGGTAATCCGGCCGCCTCACATTTGCTCAAAGCCTCCGCGATCAGCGGATTTCCGCCACTCGCCTCAAAGATCTGTCGTTGCTTCTCCAGAGCGATATCCCGACTAAAGATCGGCGCTAGTTCGTGCGGACTGTATCTGTCGAAGTACAATTCATTGGCATCAGGAGAATAAAGACATTGTTCATAGTCGATCACGATAAATCGAAACAGACTCGCACCGTTTTCCAACCTGACGAGAAGTTTGACGAGATTCTTGGTCGAATTGAACAGGGCAGGCGCCCGATCGATAACGGCTACGTGCCTTTCGTTCCGTTCCCGAGCGCATCCGATCAGAAATTCCGCTAATCCGACTAGCAGCTTGCTTTGATATTCGTGATGGTAGAAGCGTGTGCGCTCCTCTTTGGTCGATGTGTTGGTGAGATCCTTCGGGATGGTAAAGGCGTCGCTGACCATGAGAGGGATCAGCGGCTTTAAGGATTGCTGTGCCGCTTCGACCAGTTGTGGCTTGTTGTCCGTAGCCCATCTCAGTTCGGTGTCGATAACTTCTTGCAGACCTGCGAGGTAGCCGCCGGCGCGCCAGTCGCCGTCTGTGATGGATAGGACTGACGTAGAGTTGGAGAGCGCCAATTTGATCGTCGGCACCGGCGCCATGCCTAGTTCTGCCGTCAAAATCGTGATCGGACTGGCGTCGACAGATGTTGAGATAGCCGGAGCAATGCGCAGCTGGATCAAATCAACCATGTTACTCTCCTGAACCTGTCACAAAGGCGGGCGATTGAAGGACCATCCTCCGATGCTCATTCCGCTGTGCCTGTCACAAGATATCCAGGGCTACCCGTCGACCAGCTTAGACCGTACCTTTGTACAGAGTGGTCGTGCGGATAGTCGTCCTGATTTCAGCAATCTTCTTTTTCATCGCGCTTTGCTTCCTCTACATGCATGAGTAACTCGGCGAACGCTCGGTCAGTCATGCAGGATTGACCATAGAGATTCGCAGCGCTAGTCCACAGCGAAATTCCTTCACAGTAGCTGCTAAGGAAATTAGCAAGTCTCAGGGTGTAAAGACTCGCCGCTGTCACTACGAGATTGTCGTCACGGCGCCATCTATGTTGAACGGTCAGAGGCTCGCTAGGTGCCGTGCGTTGCAATGCCGAACGATTGCGCGCGGAATTCTTCCGTGGCCCGCCCACCCGTAAGAAAGCGACGAAGTTCAATTGCTTATCACTCACATGGCGGGGATAGCCGTTTCGGATGCGGGACTTGCGAAGATCCAGTAAGGCTTCTTTGGGAAGTCGAGTTGCGCTTCGGCGGCTTTATTTAGGCCGGGAACTCGACGCTGATTTCGGCGTCACGGCAATGCCCCGTAGAACTAGTAGCCCGCGGCGGAGGGCCGCTCCTGGGAGAGCACATGCGTTCAACTTCTTCAGCTTCGTGTTCGTGCCTTCAGTCACCTGACACCGGAAACTTCCAGGCCGCCGTACTTGGATCTTCCATTTGTTTGCGTTGCTGATCCCATGTTTGCTACACACACGTAGGCCTTTCTTCGTCCCCGGCTTTTTGCTCCCGCAAGATTACCGACGATCTGCTTTTCCGTACCCGGCTCGGCTGCATATCCATCTCCCTGCGAGTGGATGGACTCTACCAATTTTGGGAGGAGATTGCAGGAGCTCAGCTCAGCTAGAAGGTCCTCCAGGCTGATATCCATTCGGATGGGCCTCCTCTACGAGATTGGCCGGAAGGGCTTATGCCAAGAGATAACCACTTTGCCAACGGAAGGACGTTGTCAGTCTTGCTGGATCGCACTTTGCTGACTCTGTCCGCCGTTACCACAGCGATCCTTTTGAGTTGGCAGCTATACTACAGCAGTTACGGTCTCGATCTCAGCGACGAAGGTTTATACCTCAACTTCATCGCGAACCCATTCCCCTACGCAATCAATATTCCGCCGTCCCTTTTCGGCTTCGTCTATCACTGGCCATATCAATGGGCCGGTGGCGACATCGCAGTGCTTCGCATCGCGAATGTCACGCTCACCATGGCGTTGGGCTGGATTGTCAGCTTCCTCACGATCCGTCGCCTCTGGACAGTAGGCAAGCCGCAGGCAGCGGTGCTATCGGCAGGGATGGCCAGCTTGGCATTGTCCGGCTCTTACTTCTGGGTGTTCACCCCCAACTACAACTCGCTGAACGTTCAATCGCTCTTTATGGTGATGATCGGTTTGCTGCTAGCCGACCGGCCAGGGCGAATCCACCAGGTCTTGGGGTGGATCCTGGTCGGCGTTGGCGGCTGGTGCTGCTTCATGGCCAAGCCGACCACGGCTGCGGCCATTGCCCTCGTCGTTATGCTCTATGTGGTCGTTTTGCGCCGAAAGTCGTTGCTGCCCATGTTTGGCGCGGCGCTGGTCGCCCTCGCTCTACTGATCGTTACCGCCTCCTTGATTGACGGCGGCATCACCGGGCTGGTGACCCGTATGGTCAACAACGTTGAGGTGGAAACCCTGCTGGGTGCCGGGCACGAGGTGTCTCTCATGTATCGGATCGACTGGCCCGCCACCAGTCGCTTGCAACTCGCTATCGCTGTCTTAATGGCGACAGCCCTTCTGCTCAGCATTCTCTTGGGGGCTACCCACAAGTTGCTCCCATCGCTGGTTCTCGCTGCGGTGTTGATCATAACAATAGCGATTGCGCTGCTGGGGACCGATCCGATCAGCATCAAGCCCTCGACCCTGTTCCTGGTGCCGGCCTTCACATGCTTTGGCGCGATGTTCTACCGTGAGGGATTGGTTCTGCGCACCCAGGCTCCCACCGGCATCGCTCTAGCGCTAACCTTTTTGGTCCTGCCACACCTGTACGCATTGGGCACCACTGGCAACTACTGGACCCTCGGTTCGAAAGCCGCCTTGTTCTGGATGCTCGCGGTCGTTGCCTTCCTGAGCCCTCTTGGGCAACAGGGACGCAGCGTCGCCACCCTGCTGCCCCTGACGGTGCTGGCACAGTTGCTCACTGCATCAGCGGTCAATGCTGGCATCCTCAAGCCGTGGCGTCAGGTGAAAGATGTGCGCGCTTATACCGCTGTCACGCCCCTGCCGGGTAGTGGAAAATTGGTGCTCTCGCAACCCTTCCACGACTATCTGGCCACGGCCAGAGCCCAGGCTCGTGCGGCCGGCCTAGAAGTAGGTACCCCGGTGGTCGATCTCTCTGGCCGCTCGCCGGGCCTGCTGTATGTGCTCGAGACGCGAGCGCTCGGTCTACCATGGCTGATCGGGACTGCCAGCGGTGGCGTGCCGGTGGAGGGAACGTTCGATGCACAATTGGTGCTCAGGGGATATCTCGGCACTAACGCGGCCGCGGTGAAAGCGCTCGGACTTGAGAACTGCGCCGATCTGGCCAAAGCGTGGCTGCTGATCGAGCCGGATGGCCCGCGTCATCTTGACCAAGCCGGTGTCATCGCCTCCTTTGGAGCCGGGCATGCGGACTACGTCATCGCCGCTACGTTCGAAACCCCCGTCAACGACGGGGACTTTCCGAATGCTTACAGGCAGTTTTTGTTGAAGCCCGTACGCCCCCCCGCGCTGGCAGAGCAATCCTGCCGTGAAGCCCGGCGAGAACGGCCGCATAGCCAGAAATGGAGCCAATAGTGAAAGCTGTGATCCTCGTGGGCGATATCCTTGTCCACATGGCCGCACAATCATTTGGATATGGTAGTCACAGTCGTACTCAATTTCCTTCCACTCGGCGAAGCAATACCTCTTGCGATACTCATTGGCATAGGACTGATTTACGTCGGGTAATCTTATTTGGTCGAACGGTGTAGCCCCGATGCGACACGTCATCACCGGAGGGGCTGGCTTCACTGGAACGTACATGGTATCCGCTCTCGCCCGCCGGGGAGAGAAGATTATCGTATTTGATGTCGAGGAGCCACTAGCAACCAAGAACTCAATAGATTTCGTGAGGGGTGACGTGCGTCAGCATCGAGACCTCAGGAAGCTTCATCTTGGGCGTGATGATGTGGTCTATCATCTTGCAGCACGTCAGTTCCACCGTGGTGTGCCTCATAGAAATCGAGACGAATGGTTTGCTGACGTTAACGTGAATGGCACCCGCTGTCTGCTGGAGGCAATTTCAGCGGGCTCCACGCAGCGACTTGTTTTTTTTTCCACCGACATGACCTACGGAAAGCCCGATCACACACCGGTCAATACGACCGATATGCAACTTCCGATCGGACCGTATGGTAGGAGCAAGGTCGGAGCGGAGCGGCTTCTGATACAAGCCTGTAGGGAGTTCGGCCTCCATGCAACCATATTTCGTCCAAGACTTATCACTGGTGCCGGGCGCCTTGGAATATTGAAGAAGCTCTTTCGACTGATTAGAGCGGGACTGCCCATTCCCCTAATAGGCGCTGGCAAAAACCGTTATCAAATGATCGCCGTTGAGGATTGCGTCGCCGCCGCGCTGGCGGCCGTAGAAAGAAATTGCCCCCTTGGTCCATTTCATCTCGGCTCCCATGAACCGCCTACTGTCAGAGAGCTTCTCCGAGAATTGATCCGGCGAGCCGGCTCAAGATCAATCCTTCTTCCTATACCGGCAGTTATGCTGCAGCCTACACTTTCATTGCTTGATAGAGCGGCCTTGACACTGCTTTATCCAGAGCAGTTTGCCATTGCGAATATTGACTATGTTCTCGACACGGAGGGCACGACTAAATGTTTGGGCTGGACGCCATCGAGAAGTGATATGGATATCATATTTGAAGCCTACAACGGATTTTTGCAGTCGTCGTAAGCTGTGTAGTAGGCAGGCGTACGTGGGTTTGCAACTTGGCCACTGCAACCTTGTGTCCGGCGTGAATCCGCACAGCGCTCTGATCCGGCGAGTCTTGGCGATACCAAGCAAGCGTCACGACAAGCGTCAGGTGCATTCCCTGACGCGACTCGAGATCGAGGCGATGCTCGTCGCCCCAGATCCTCGGACGTGTCGTTATTATATCTTGCTGCTGGCCGCGGCCGAGCCGGCTTGCGCCTATCCGAGCTGATCAGCCTCGACAGGGATCCTGTCCACCTCAGCGCCGGCGCGCATGTGCGAGGCCCCCTCCAGGCATGGCTCAAGGAACCGGCGCGCCACGGGCAAACGCGTAGTTCTCCAATATGCACGCTGGTTGGCTTAGCGCCGACAGCGTCGAGCCGTTTCTGGCCAAGCATGTGCGTGTCGCCGGCGAGAGCTGTTCGTCATTGGTGTCCAAGGGGTATCGCCGCACGTGCTCAAGCACACCGCTGCGATGGAGCTGCTGCAAGCAAGCGTCGATTGCTTCGTAATTGCGCTGTGGCTCGGTCAAGAGTTGATCGAAACGACGCAGACCTACCTGCGTGCCATCTGTAGTCAAGGAAGCAGCCGTCGCAAAGCTCAGGCCGTACGAGCGCTGATTCCGCTCGAAATCGCTCATCCTTCCGAAATGAAATCGCGCGCCATTGATCGGGATAGGGGGGCTCATGACACCGCCCCTCCCACACCACCGGGCATACGGGTCCGTACCACGGCGGTTCGATTGAGTTAAGCTTTGGCGGGAATGTAGAGCCGGGGAAGCCCGAGTTGATCGAATACGTGGTTGCGCAGGGCTTTCTGGATCACCGGTGTGCTGACATGCGCCAGGGCCCGTCGATGAACTGGCGGCGGTCGCCGCTTGGATCGTTGACACGCCACGACGGCGCAGTTCCTTGAAGCGATTGTACCCGTTCCGCCATTGCCGCCAAAGATACATGCGTAATCTTCGGGGATCCATGCTTCCAGATTCGTGAGCACTCTAGGGGAGTCTGGCAGAAGCCGAAGTATCCGCGCCAGCCGATGAGGTATGGTCTTAAATCTTCGACCAACCGCGTCAGACTGACCCCGCGTGTCCGGCTGGTGATGTCCCGAATCCGCGCCTTGAATGCATCGAGGGCCTTTGGCGCGATGCGCCGCTCGCCTCCGTCGTTCGAGATGCTGAATCCCAGGAACTTGCGCTCCTCCGGGCGCGCCACCGCGCTTTCGCCTCGTTGACCTTCAGCCGCAGCTTCTGGGTCAGGAACCGGATCACCGAAGTCATGACCCGAGCGCCGGCGCGGAAGCTGCGAACATAGATGTTGCAGTCATCAGCGTAACGGCAAAAACGGTGAGCGCGTTGGGCCAACTCCTTATCGAGGTCGTCGAGCACGAGGTTGCTTAAGAGGGACGAAAGCGGACCGCCTTGCGGAGTTCTCCACCGGTCGGACCAAACCATCGTCCATCACCCCGGCCTTGAGAAAGGCCCTGATGAGTTTGAGCACGCGTTTGTCGGTCACCCGTTTGGCGACGCGAGCCCTCAAGCTGTCATGGTTGACCTGGTCGAAAAGCTTTTCGAGATCGAGATCAATCACGACGTTGTAGCCCTCAGCGATATACTGCTGCGCCTGGGCCACCGCTTGATGAGCGGAGCGCTCCGGTCGGAAGCCGTAACTGTACTCAGAGAACGTCGGGTCCCACCGCTCTTGGAGAACTTGCAGCAAAGCTTGCCGGATCAGTCGGTCAACGACGCATGGCACGGTTACGTCGAACTGCACTTCAGCCCCGTCAGGATTTGGGTTCGGCTGAGATAACCCATCCCTTCCATGTACTTCGTGGTCAGCGATTTGCTGTCCTCAAGGTCAGAAAGGTCTCTGGCGTCGAGACTTTGAGCCTGCGCCACGCCGAGATCGGATCGCTTGCTGTCCCACGCGACTGGACGGACTGGGCGCTTCCCGGTGCTCGGAGCGAGCCTATCAATGGCCAGCAGCCGTTGCTCATCGACGCCCTTGGTCTGCTTGCGCTCGCCGAATTCGCCTCTTCGTTGAAGCACAAGAAATGAGGCTTGACCAATGACTCAGCTTCTGAATCACTCGGACATCAATTCGATTCGGTCCGCAAATGAAGAAGCCTTCTTCCGCGGCCCTGCGAAAGCGCCGCCACCAGCTCTTGCGTGCCCTGCCGCCGATCGAGCAGATTGTGCGCGGGTCGCTCATCGAGACCTACAAGCGCTGCGGCCGACCCAGCTGCCACTGCGTCGACGGACCGGGACACGGCCCCAAGCGTTACCTGTCCACAATCGCTCGAACCGGCGAACGCCCGCGGCTCGGCTATGTGCCGAATGGCGCGTATCCTCAGGTGGCCGAGTTTCTCGCCAACTACCGCAAGCTCCAGGAGATGCTCAACGAGATTTGCGCGATCAATGCCGAGCTTCTGCGTCGCCGCGAAAGTCTCGATTAGATGGATCCGGCGGTCGCAGCCCTCGACTTTACCGAGGCGGGCGCCATCATCGCCAACATGATCGACTCCTATCTCGCTGCAGGCGCTCCGCCGCCCGATGTGGAAGGACCCGATCATGATCAATCCCAAGATTGCCGATCATCATCTGGCGCGGCAGGCCTGCATCTACATCCGTCAGTCGACGATGGGGCAAGTCCGCTTCAATCAAGAGAGCACAGAGCGCCAGTACAACTTAGCGGACCAAGCGAGGTCGCTCGGGTGGACTCCGGAGCAGATCCGGATCCTCGACCGGGATCTCGGTCACTCCGGCGAGCAGGCGACCAATCGCGACGACTTCAAGACGCTGGTCAGCGATGTGGCGATGGGCCAAGTCGGCGCGATCTTCTCTCTGGAAGCCTCGCGCCTGGCCCGCTCGAACAAGGATTGGCATCGCTTGCTGGAGCTGTGCGCGGTGACACGCACATTGGTGTTCGACGGCGATGGCTGCTACAATCCGGCGGACTTCAACGACAGCCTTGTGCTTGGCATGAAGGGTACGTTTGCTCAGGCAGAGCTGCACATCATTCGCGCGCGCCTCCACGGAGGCAAACTCAACAAGGCGCAGAAAGGTGAATTGCACTTCCCTCTGCCGGTCGGTTTGGTATTCGACGGCGATAGGATCACCCTCGACCCCGATCAGGAAGTGCAAGGCGCGGTTCGAACAGTCTTCGAACTATTTGAACAAGAGAGCAGCGCCTACGGCGTAGTTAAACGGTTCAATGAACTCGGCCTTGTCTTTCCACGCCGAGCCTATGGCGGCGTCTGGGACGGCAAGCTGATCTGGGGACGACTTACCCATTCACGCGTGCTCGGTGTCCTTGCCAATCCTTCTTACGCCGGCACTTACGTGTTTGGCCGATATCAATCTTGTAAGCAGGTTGGCCCTACCGGTGAGATCCAAACTCAGTTGCGCCGCATGCCACAAGATGAGTGGCGTGTTGTCATTCCCGATCACCATGCTGGTTATATTACCTGGGATCGATTCTTTACCAACCGCGAACACTTGGCGGCGAACAGGACCAACAGCGAAGTTATCGCCGGACCCGCTCGAGAGGGACTTTGTTTGCTGCAAGGTTTATTGCTTTGTGGCGCTTGCGGACGGCGTCTAAATGTGCGCTACGCCGGCAATGGCGGTCTTTACCCGATCTATGAATGCAACTGGAGGCGTCGGGAGGCACTGGCGCCGCAACACTGCATGTCTCTGCCATCAAAACCGCTTGATCACGCCATTGCAGAGCGCCTGTTGACCGCCGTCACGCCACTGACGGTTAAACTGGCGTTGCAAGCGCTGACAAGCTTGGAGGAGCGCGACAGGTCAATTGCTGCGCAATGGCAACGAAGGATAGACCGGGCCCGTTATGATTGTGACTTGGCAGAACGACGCTATGAAGAAGCAGACCCCAGCAATCGGTTGGTTACCAGTACGCTCGAGAAGCGCTGGAACGATGCAATGGAGCGGCTTCTCGAGCTCGAGACTGAATTGGCCAATTTTGAGCGCCAGAACCTGCGTAGCATCACAACCGAACAGAGGCAGCAAATACTGCAGCTTGGCAGGGACTTTCCCCGACTGTGGAAGGCTTCAAGCACTTCAGCTCGTGACCGCAAGCGGATGCTCCGTCTGTTGATACGCGACATCACCGTCGCTAAGGGTCCAGAGCCCAAGCTGCTGCGATTGCAAATTCGCTGGCAAGGTGGGGCTACTGAGACAATTGAGGTCCGGCAGCGGCCGAACCGCCCCGAAGCAGTTCGTTATCCCGATGAGTTCGTTGCCAAAATCCGCGCGCTGGCGGAACTACATGATGATCATGAGATCGTCGCGCAACTCAAAAGCAATGGCCAGACAAGCTCGACCGGAAGGCCGTTCACCGTCAGCATGATTCGATGGATCCGCTACAAGCATCGTATCACTGGCCAATCTCTTCCCGCCGGAACGCTGAACGTCAGCCAGGTTTGTGAGAGATTTGGCGTCAGCCTGTGGGTCGTCCATTACTGGATCGAACGTGGTATAGTCTCGGCCCTGCAACGCAAGCCGAATGCGCCATATGCAATCACCATCGACGATTGCGTCGACCGGCGTCTCCGAAAATGGGTTGCGACTTCAAGCCATCTTCACCCACCATCCCCAAGGCACACTGTATGAGGTGTATTATGCCCGGCGCGTCGGCAAGCCGAGCTTTCTGATCCCACCGTCCGGCTTGGGTATTTCGACCCGCTTGAACGGTTGCGGCTGGTAAGTCTCCTCGAGCAACTGGAATCGAATGTTTGGCCAGTGCTTAGCAGGTAGCCTTTGGCGTCTTCGATGGTCATCCCATCACGCCGGGGCCACCCTTGTTTCCTTGCGTTTCCACGCTATTTCGAGATTTCCTCGGGCGCACACCTCCTCCATCAATGGTTCCGCAAAAGCCGGGCTTTCGAGGTTTGGCTGCGCCACGAGTGGTTCGGTCCCTTCGCATCCGCTGATACGGGTTTCGCCCTTGTCCTCGGTTGCCAAGGCCAGCTCGTACTGGGTCTTCTGCCGCTCTCCACTCATGAGTTGCCAATCCTATTTGGCACTCTTACTCGTTCGGGCCTTCGGTCATCGTTTCCGGCTCAGCCTATCCGTTGCTCCGCCTTTCAGCCTTGGAGTGCCTCAATAGCCTCGCCGACTGCTTGACCTGATATGCCCTCTGCTGACTTCTGCCTCGCGGTCAGATGGTCTTCGGCCACCTCAGTCGCCAGAGGCGACACGCAGCAGATCTCCCGGGGTAAGCTCAGTCGCCTTCGGCGCACAACCGCCGGATCTACGCTTTGCGTCGTTGATGGATATGGACTTCGCGGCTCATTGCCCGCTCGTCCGACGCTTGCGCCTCGTATCCGGTTTTTGTTCATCGGCTCACGCCTTTGTTTCGCGCTTCCTTCAGACTCCGCTTCGCGGCGACAGCCCTTGCGCATCACTACCCTTCACCTCCATCAGCTCGGTGGAGGACTTTCACCTCCGAGCTACGGACCGCTCCGCGGGAGGGCGTGGCGAGGCCGTTTATTTGACGGGCATCTGTTCGAGAGGATGGGACTGCAAGTCCATTCCTCTGGAGACAGGAGTGCCTCATGGCCACGATGAGTTCGAGCCCGCTGCGCCGCCGCATGATCGAGGATGCGACGCTGCGCAACTTGACGCGGTCGACGCAGCAAGGTTGAAGCGGTCGTGGACCAACATCAACCAAGTGACGTGCGCGTTGCGCTTTTTCTATGCGGTGACGCTCGGGCGCAAGGAGGCGATTGAGAACATTATTCCGGCCCGCGAGCCGATCAAGCAACCGCTGGTGCTGAGTGCGCAGGAAGTCGCCCGTTTCCTGGAGGCTGTACCGGCCCTGCGCGACCGCGTTGCGCTGGTGACGGCCTACGCTGCGCGCTACGGGTCGGCGAGGCCAGCCGCCTGAAGCCCAGCGCGATCGACAGCAGGCGCTTGCTGATCCTGATCACCGCCGGCAAGGGCGGCAAGGATCGTTACGTGATGCTGTCACCGCGGCTGCTCAGCATCCTGCGATCCTACTGGTGTCTGGCCAAACCGCGCCATTGGCTGTTTCCGGGGCGCATTCCGGACGATCCGGTGAACGTCGCCACGCTGCAAGAGGCTTGCCGCAAAAGCTCAGCACATGCCGGCCTCGATAAGCGGATGACGGCACATGTTCTGCGGCACAGCTTGGCTACTCACTTTACGAGCGCGGTACTGATATCCGGCTCATCCAAGTCCTTCTTGGCATGCGAGACTGTCATCGACGGAGCGCTACACGCAAGTCGCAACCAATCTGATCGCACGGGCCAGAAGCCCGCTCGACGATCCCGACGCACCATTGAGATCTCGGCCCGAGTAGGTGCCCGGCGCACGTCCGGCGTTCGAGGTGGCGGACATCTGCCTTGTTGCGAAGGCCGCCGTTCAGGCGAGCCCTCAGCACATGCAGCTCGCCCTCGCTCAGCCCGAGCAGGAGGCGATCATTGAAGAGGGCCGGATGATAGATGCCATCTGCATCGCCGATCAGCGTGTCGGTGAGGCCGCCGAGGTCGATGAGGCGGTGCCAATCGGCATTGTTGCGCGCCAGGCGCGAGACCTCGAGTCCGAGCACGAGGCCGACGGGGGCGAGTGCGACTTCGGCAGTGAGGCGCGCGAAGCCCGATCTCGCAACAAAGCCGGAACCGGAGAGCCTGAGGTCCTCATCGATGACGATGATGCGATCATTGGGCCAGCCAAGTTCACGGGCTTTGGCGGCAAGCGCATACTGTCGATCGGTCGACACGCGATTGTGCTCGACCTGGGCGGCGCTCGACCGGCGCAGGTAATCGATGGCCTGGCGGGACAGATGGCTGGCCGTGATCTTGGCGCGTTCATTCATCGCTTGCCTCCCTCGTCGACCTGGCCGAGATCATGCGGGCGATGAGACGTGCGAGGATCTCGAGCGCCGCGATGCGCGAGGCTTCGTCGAGCTGCTCCCACGCCGTCGCCGACGGGGCTGCTGGAAAGGGGGTCGGAAGATCGGGGCGGTCGAGAAAGGCCAGGTTCGGTTGCATGGTTGCGCTCCTTGCACTGCACCGGCTCGACGGGTCGGTGGTAGAGAGCGTCAATGATCTTGCGCAGGTGGAGCAAATCGCCGAGCCGGCCGAGATCGTGGGCACCACCAGCATCGTTCGCCTTGCCCGCTCGGCGTTCCAATCGGTCCAGTTGGCCGGAATCAGCGAGCGGCTTCCGTCTGGCTAGACCACGAGAACGAGGAGGACGCCGCGCCGCCGGATGCTGCTGATCACGGCGAGCGACTGGCCTTCGAAGGCGTGGCGCTCGCGGGTGACGGTTAGCGAATCTGGAATATCAGGGTGATGGGTAGTCTGTGGCCGCTTCCTTCGATAAGATCGATCACAGATGGATGTTGCCCTTCCTCGAGCACCGGATCGCCGATCGACGCATGTTGCGCCTGATCCGCAAATGGCAGAACGTCGGCGTCATCGAGAACGGGATCAGAAGTCTATCGTATCTGGGCACGCCCCAGGGAGCAGTGCTCGCCGCTGCTTGCGGATGTCTACTTGTGTCATGTTGATCTTTGGATCCAACAATGGTAGCGCCAAGAGGCAAGAGGGGATGTCATTGTCGTCAGATATGCGGACGACAGCGTCGTAGGCTTCGAGTTCCCCGAAGATGTCGAGCATTTCTTGATAGCCTGCGTTGTCGTTGCCGATAAATCTGTCAGAATGCTTTCTTTGTAGCGCTGAGATAGTACTGTGCCCCGAAAGGCAGAACACCCAATACCGAATCCATTCTGGTCAGGAATCCCCCAGCGGGGGGGACTGAAAGGATGGTCCGCGTGAAGACACTAGTGAAGCCGGCCGCAGTGAACATGCGACGCAACTTCGCGGGCCGCAACAAGACAGCATCCTTGTCGATTTCGCATGTTTGGACAAAGTATTGCGTCAGCGGATTGTAGGGATTGTTCTCAAAGACGAGCATTAACCCACCGGGCGCGGTGACGCGATACGCCTCGGCCACGAAGCTCTCCCATTGCGGCGGAGGGACATGGTGCATCACGCAGATCGTGAAGACGATCGAAAACTGTCCATCTCCGTAGGGCAGTCGGCTGCCGTCGTACGTCGAGTAGCGCACGAAAGGGTACCGCGCCGCCGCCAATTTGATGCTTTCGGAAGACACATCCACGCCGTGGAGTTCACCAAACCTGCCTTTAAGCCCGGGATGACACGCACCGGTTCCGCAGCCTAGATCCAGCACATTCAGGCTTTCGAGATCGGCGAAATGTCGCTGAGCCAGACGCAGGATATGTTCGCGTTTCACCTGAATGTAAAATGCGCGATCTCGCCCTGTGAAGGCGACGGCTTGATTGATTATTTCCTCGAACGAGTCGGCGAAGCGGTCGAAATCTTCCGCAACTTGCCCCTGCGTCACGTGGTCCGACTTTGCAATCTCTTTGTCCATGATCTTTCAGGTCTTCCTGGCGCTTGGCTCGATTCCACAGAGTTTCCAGGTCCGGCTGATCGCGCAGACGGCGTGCTCGACAATGGCGAGAGGTTCGCCATGCCTATTGGTTGTCTCTTGGCATAGGCCCCTTCCTGCTAGCCTTGTGGAGGAGGCCCATTCCAATGGATATCAGTTTCAAGAAGAGCTTCTAACTGATCGGAGCCCCGCAAACTCCTCCAAGAATTGGTAGAGTCCATCACCTTATGCAGCGAGACCGAGGTTTGGACCACCCAGAACTAGAGTTTTGCGCCTCTGACGCCCAGCCTTTGACAATTCAGCCGTTTGTCAGCATCGACGCACTTGCGGCGCTCTCTGCGCGTCTCGATCAGGCCTTGGGGCATCGATCGCCATCAGCTGCCCTGCTTTCTGGCGCATCCAGAGCCTCTCACGACCAGAATCGGGCAGAGACTCATGTCGCGCGAGACGACAACGCCAAGGAACGGATACCGACACAATCGACGACCGCGACCGCAGCAGATGGATCTGTTCGGGAGCGGTCTTCGCACGGCGCCATCGGCGCGCCCGCATGGCCGGAGCTGCCGGCGGAAGCGCGGGCGGCCTCACGAGTCTGATGACGCAGTTAATCCTCGACCATGCTGCGACGACAGTGATACCGCCGCGAAGGAGGCCGATCATGATCTCTGACAAAGTCAGACCTCATCATCTGGAGCGCAAAGCGCTTCTTTACGTGCGTCAATCCTCAGCACATCAGGTGTTGTACAATCGGGAGAGCAGCGCGTTCCAATACGCCATTCCAATACGCCATGTGGGACCGGCTGACGACGCTCGGATGGTCCGAGATCGAAGTGATCGATGATGATCTCGGTCGTTCAGCTGCCGGCGGGGTACAACGCGCTGGCTTTGCGCGGATGGTAGCAGAGGTTTGCCTCGGTGAGGTTGGTGCGGTTTGCGCCCGCGAGCTCTCGCGCTTCGCTCGCAACAGCCGGGATTGGCAGCAACTCATCGAGATGTGCCGCTGGTCGACACTGTTCTGGTCGATCAGGAGACCATCTATGCGCCAAGGCACGGCAAGGACCGCCTGCTGCTCGGGCTCAAGGGCAGCCTTAACGAGTACGAGCTGGATCTGTTGCGCCAGCGCTCGCTCTCGGCCCGCTACGAGAAGGCGCGCCCGGGCGAGTTGGTTGTGGCAGCGCCCGTCGGCTTCGTGAAGGCCGGCGACCGTTATGAGAAAGATCCGGATCGGCGTGTCTTGGAAGCGATCAAGCTGGTGTTCGACAAGGTCGAGGAACTGGGCAGTGCCCGACGGGCGCTCTGCTGGCTCCACGAGTACAACCTCAATTTGCAGGTAAAGCAGTCCAACGGCGACACGGCCTGGCGGCGACCGGAGTTACTCTACATCGAACGATGGCTGACGGCGCCAATGAAACATGCTGACGGGATGAAGGCTGAGAGAACGCGTGGAACCCCTCAGGGGGGCGTTGTCAGCCCGATTCTGGCAAACCTGTTCCTGCATTACGCGTTCGATCTCTGGATGACATGGACGTACCCAGACCTCCCGTGGTGTCGGTGTGCAGACGATGGACTGGTGCACTGCCGGAACGAGCAAGAAGCTCAGGCTCTCAAGGCAGAGCTTCAAGAGCGCGCCTGGCAGAGTGCCGCCCGGAAATGCATCCGACGAAAACCAAGATCGTCTACTGCAAGGACGGGAAGCGCAAAGGCACGTATCCGAACATTCAATTCAACTTCCTCGGATACGGCTTTCGGCCCCGGTTGGTTCGACGCTCCCGAGACAACACACTGTTCTGGGCGTCAACCCGGCGGTCAGCGCCTCGGCGCTGAAAGCCATGCGGGCGGCGATTCGGGAATTGAACCTACGACATCGCACAGAATTGACAATGAACGAGATCGCACGACAGATCATTCCTCTCCTAGGGGGATAGAATACTACGGACGATACTCGTCATCGGCTCTGTACCCCATGCTCAGATACATCAATCAGATGCTTCTGGCTTGGACGATGCGGAAGTTCAAACACTTTAGGGCTCACAAGATCCGCGCGAGCCGCTTTCTTCAAAAGTTGGCTCAGGAAAACGCGAATCTTTTCGTGCACTGGCGGCTCAGTATGATCGGTACGTTTGCCTGATCGGAGCCGAGTGAGGCGAGAGTCTCACGCTCGGTTGTGTGTCCAGCGAAGGCTGGCATGTTCAGCAGGAGACAAACCTGCCGGGGTAGAAGTCAGAGCCCCGTAGTTTGGATAGCAGAGGTGATGGAAACTGAAACTCTGAAGCCTATCGACAAAGTCTCCCCAGGGGAGGCTACGAGTCATCGGGCCGTAATAAAAGTGAACGCGTTGTGGCCTCGAAAGTGAGTATCCCCGAGGGCCGAGCTTTCAACCGGAGGGCGAAGGCCGCATGAGCAACCGAAGACTGACCGATACGGATGTTCACCTCGGCGGGGTGGAAGCGACAGCACGGTGACAAGGACATGCTGAGCAACTGGAGAAGCCCTCCTCGTCCCGACGCGAAATCGTCGGAGCAAGGTAGGCCGTATAACCGGCGAAACCGGGAAGTCGGCCGAAGACGAGAGGGTGGCGGCCGGGTCCGGAGTAGCAATGAAGCGGAGTAATATCCGTGGAGCCAAGGGACCCTGCCATTTGCAATGTCTCCAACATAGGGGAAGGCAAGGACGAGATGACAAAGGCGTCCATTGATTTGCAGGACCTGAGGCGGAGAATATACGTCAAGGCAAAGGCTGAACCGTCCTGGCGGTTCTGGGGACTATACGTCCACGTCTGCAAGATGGAGACCCTGCGCGCTGCGTATGAGATGGCCAAAGAGAACGATGGAGCACCGGGAATAGACGGCGTCACCTTCGAGGCCATTGAGACGCAAGGCGTGGAAGCTCTGCTTGAGCAGTTACGGGACGAACTGATCGGGCGTACCTACCGGCCACTTCCCGCGCGGAGGCAGGAGATACCGAAGGACGGGGGCAAAGTCCGCGTCCTCTCGATTCCGGCGATCCGCGACAGAGTGGTGCAAGGGGCGCTCAAGCTCATCCTCGAGCCTGTGTTCGAGGCTGACTTCCAACCGGGGTCGTATGGATATCGGCCCAAACGGACAGCACATGGCGCCATCAAGCGTGTGGCTGAAGCGATAGTCCAACGGAAGACGCGGATTCTCGACATTGACCTGCGGGCCTACTTTGACAATGTCCGGCATGACCGGCTGTTGGAGAAAGTGGCGCGGCGGGTTGATGACGCGGATATAATGCATCTCCTAAAGATGATGCTGAAAGCCTCAGGCAAGAAGGGCGTTCCGCAGGGTGGTGTGATCTCGCCTTTACTCAGTAATCTCTACCTCAATGAGGTGGACAGGATGCTGGAGCGAGCGCGGCAAGTCACCCGCAACGGCAAGTACACCTACGTCGAATACGCGCGATTCGCTGACGACCTGGTGGTCTTGATCGACGCCTACAAGCGTCATGACTGGCTGATTGGAGCCGTGACCAAACGACTCCGGGAGGAGTTCGCCAAGCTGCAGGTGGAAATCAATGATGAAAAGAGCCGCACAGTGGACCTTGAGCGCGGTGAGTGCTTTGGGTTCCTGGGCTTTGAGTTCCGCTACCTCCGCGGACTAAGCGGAGCGATGCGGCCGCATTACACGCCCAAGCTCAAAAAGCGGACGGCACTGGTGCGGGCGCTCAAAGAGGTGTTCCGCCGACACCGGTCGCAACCGATTGAACGAGTGATAAACTTGATCAATCCGATGCTCCGGGGGTGGGTGAACTACTTCGCGGTGGGGCATTCCAGCGAGTGCTTTAGCTTCATCAAAGACTGGGTGGAGAAGAAGGTCAGGCGCCATCTGGCGCATGCTCAGAAACGAAAGGGCTTCGGCTGGGAACGATGGAATAGGCGGTGGCTGTACGACACTCTCGGGCTGTTCAACGCCTACAGAGTGCGACGCGACGGGCCGAAAGTCGCCCCAGCAGGATAGGTCCCATGAGCGTTGGCGTGAAGCAAATGGGAGCGCGCAGTGCGGGAAATCCGCATGCTGCGTGCGACGTGGAGGGGACTGGAAACGTGGCACGGTCGAGAGGCCTGTCGGCGCGCCAGTCCTCGACCCTACCTTCGAGCGGCCGGCGGCGAAATCCCACCGGCCTACTCACCCGAGTTTCGGCTCTCACTCGCAAAGACAGAGGAGATCGTGCCCAATGCAAGTGCGTGCCAACGAGAAATCAGGAAACGCGGATTGAAGATTACCCGATTGTGACGATATCGAGCCGGGTCATGCCCTTCTTGAGTGTACGCGGCGCGTCTGAGTGAGCTTCTCGAGATCGATCATGGACAAATTACCTGACCGCGGAGCGGGTGGTCCGCGCGGCGGCAAATGCTGATCTGGATCTTTGGCGACATCAGCGTTCACGGCGGGAGCCAAATGGACAAACCTCCGAAAGTTCACATCTTAGGCGGGACTAAAGAACGCGGTATTTCGACAAGCTCGCCGTCTTTTTCTGAGGAACCCAAGGCAACTTCAGGTTCGAAGGCAGGCCCAATGACTGCACGTCACCTCGCCCGCAATCACCATAACCATACGTGTCAAGCGATTGGGAACAGCAAATCCCCATCCCTTTTCTGCGCAATGGTAAATTGGTGCGGTCCAAGCGAGGGCTGGCACACGCGGCCGCCCGCCCGGCCAGTTGGAATCCGGCGAAAAGAGCGCTCGAAAAGCCGAATTTGAGCGTCGAAACCAGGCTGATTGCACTAATCAGGGTTGAAACGTCGTTAGAGTCGGGCGTGGTCAGTCCGGAGAAATCCAGATGCTAGGGGTGGACCGAACTATGACCGACAACGCGCCCGCCGTCTTGGAGGCGCTTGACAGCTCAGGAGATGCGATTCTCACGCGGGTGTCCGGCACACAGCAGGAGCTTCACCGGCAGGAGCGGTGCAGCCTACAACGCTTTGTCAAGAATACGATTCTGGCGGGAATTTCTCTCCAGGGCCTCGCGACAATAGGGGAGTTCCTTGAACCTATGGACCTAAGGGAGCGCGTGGTGCTGCAAAAGCCGAGGCATCTTGATCACGTCTATTCCAACGAGCTGGGTCCCGTCTCGCGAAGGGTGGTCGCGACGCGAAGCGTGCTTGTAGGACATCGCGGTGCGATTCGACGCTTCGCTCTTAGTCGGAGGGCGTCTTTCGACGCATCAATCCGTCGTGCTCGGTCTTGGAGCGCCCGCTCAGGGATCCGTGTCGACCACTTGCGTCGAGTCGTGAACGGGCGTCCTGAAGTCCGGGAACGGCTTTTTCAGTACGTTCAAGTGCTGGCCTTGCGTTGCGCTCAGATGGGATTGCACGGGGTTAGGCGCGATCGGCTGTGCTTAGCGCGTGACGCTTTTGAGGTTCATGTACTTCCGGTTGCCCGTGAGTACCTTTCGTTCGTGTTGGGATTGCGTCGCGCCGGGGTAACGGAAACTCTAATCCAATTCGAAGAACAAAAGTTGATCAGCAAGAGGCGCGGCATTTTGCAGATCGATGGCCGCAAGTGCGTCGTCGAGCGGAAGGCATGTGGCTGCTACAAGCTTATTTCAGGCGCTTGTGCCTCGTCAAAACAGCGGCCGAATCAGTTAGCAAGTTTGCTTCGCCGTTCTGATTCACCCCTTCAGTTCATCTTTCATCGCCCGCGGCGAGGCGCCCTCAGGGCCCTGTCGGACGCGGTTGGAAGGCTCCTTGACGCCTTCACCTCAGCGGAATGCGCAAACTGCGTCGAGGTGCAGCCGTGGCGGCTAGGCTGTCGCATTCCTCAACGGCGAGCAGGGCAGAGAGATGCCGCGTATTCAACGGAAAATCCGACGTTTGAAGTGCAGACAGCATGGTAGACATCAAAGCTGGGCCCGCACAATAATTTCCACACGTAACAAATGCTGAAGGACATGATGCTGCCCGATCACGCCGCCGCGAATTACCAGAATAATCGCGCCCCACTGGCCCAAAACCGATATGTCAAATTGCCGTTGGGAGCGATCCGTCCGTCGGGATGGCTTCTGTCTCAATTGAACGTCCAAGCGAACAGCCTCACGAGCCACATCCCTGAGGTGTGGAGCGCCATCAACAAATCAGTGTGGAAGGGCGACGCGGAGGGCCGCGAGGACACATACACCCCACGCTACGGTGCGCGCTGGCTCGAAGGATTGATAGCCCTGGCAGGCGTCCTTCATGACGACCAGCTCATGACTATCGGCAAGCCCTACATAGAGTTTGTGCTTGCCGCCGAGAAACTAGCCGACGTGACGCCGAACGTCACCGCTTGGTTTTACATCGGCAGGTTGATGCCCGAATACTACGAACTCACCGGCGACCGGCGAGCTATCCAAGTGGTTCGCCGCATTCTCGACTTTACCGATTCCATGCGCGAATCCATTTTGGCGGTCGAGCCATTGATGGTCGGGATGCTGCTGAGCTTTGGGATCTGGTACTACAATCAAACTGGCGAGAAAGACGTCCTCGCCCTGCTTGATCGCTGCACGAAAGCCTGCGTCGATGACTGGACCAATTACTTCGCGAACTTCCCCCAGGATCCCAAATACTTCGTTCGCTTTCCCGACGTTACGTCGCAAAAATTTCCCGATCAGGCTCCGTCGGAATTTAGCCGGCACGGCGTTCGTGCGGCCATTGCTGTTCAATACCCGGTGCTCCACTCACTCATCTCCAGCGATCGGAGCGAAAGGGATGTCGTTGTTCAAGGCATGACCTATCTCGACGAAGCCTATGGGCAGGTGGGGGGCCGGTGGGCGGCTGACGAGTGGTTTGCAAGCAGAGATCCCGTGGCGGGCACAGAATTGTGTGCCATCGAGGAATTGCTCTTTTCCCTCGAGAATAACTTTGCGGTTATCGGCGATGTGCAGTTCGCTGACCGCATCGAGCAGCTAATTTTCAATGCCTTCCCTGGCACCTGCACAGCGGACATGTGGGCCCACCAGTACGACCAGCAGGCCAATCAGGTTTTGGTTTCTGTTGCGAGGCGGCCGTGGCACTGGAACATCGACAGCTCCAATATCTACGGCTTTACGCCGAATTTTCCGTGCTGCTTGTCCAACATGCATTCGCCTTGGCCGCGCTACGTGGAGTCGATGTGGATGGCCACCCCGGACAACGGCCTAATCGCGATGGGGTATGGTCCCTGCCGTTTCAGCGCCAACGTCGCCGAGGGGAAGCTCGTCGAGATCACGGAAGAGACGGATTATCCCTTCTCAGACCGTGTGCGTGTCACGGTTCACTGTAAGGAACCGCTCAATTTCCCGCTTTACTTCAGGATTCCGTCTTGGGCGAACCGGGCGGAGGTTTCCGTCGCCGGAGAAGCCGCTCCGAGGTATCCTCAAAGTGGAGCGGTGTTCAAGGTAGAGCGCGAGTGGAAAGACGGTGACGTGGTGACCCTGAACTTCAATTTCAAGGTTCGCACAGAGACTCGTCAGAATAATGCCGTGGCCGTTGCCTGGGGGCCGCTCTATTTTGTCCTTCGAATTGGACAGGCCTTTGAGAAGCTCCCCTCGCTTAACGTGCTGCAGGAGAGAGGGTGCCGGGTAGGGCACGAGGAGACGCCTCCTGGATGTGTCAACTGGCGGATCGCGCCCGTCACCGATTGGAATTACGCACTCTCTATCGATCGGAACCACCCACAATGCGAAGTGATCTTCAACAAGATCAGCTCAATGCCTTTTGCCCAGAAGGGAGAGCCGGTCCGGACGGCTGGCTCAACCGAGTATTTGCCTTGGCAAGACGACGTTCCGATGATCCTTAAAGTGAAGGCCGAACTTGTCCCGCAATGGGGCATGAACGGAGCCAATGCCGCACCCGTGCCTGTGAGCCCGGTCTGCACCGCAGAACACCACATGGGTATCGGATTGACGTCCGCCCGCGTGGAGACGGTGGTTGAGCTCATTCCCTATGGCTGCTCGAGGCTCCGCATCGCTGAGTTTCCAACCGTCTGACCAATTCACGACGCAAGCCTAGGCCAAACGCGGTTTTTGGAGTTCCGTCATGTCAGTGCGACCGCTCAGCCGCCGGCGCCCAACATAAGCATAGGCGCGGCCGATCATCCGGAATGGGTGCAGAGCGCCGCGCAATATTTCTACGCTGAAAACGTTGGCGCGCGAAAAATGGCACGCCTTAAGAGGAGGGGACTATGCTTAAACGTCTGATTGCCGCTTCGGCCCTTGCCATCCTCGGAGTTCTGGGAGGCGTTGCATCCGCGCAGTCGCAGACGCTGGTGGTCTGGTCGACCGATCAGTTAGCGGACCCGGCGACTGCGGAGCTCTGGAACAAGATCAAGGCTGAGTTCGAGGCCGCGAATCCATCCGTGACGGTCAACTACATGAAACCGACCGGTAACATCAGCAACGGCGCGGTTCAGGCGGCAATCCAGTCCAACGTTGGACCCGACGTGCTTATTACCACTGCCGGGATCGGCCGCGTCGCCATTGTCGCCAACGCCAAGCTGGTGCGGCCGCTGACGGCGGAATATGACAAAAGGGGGTGGAAGGACAAAATCTATCCTTGGCTCTACAAAGAGCTTGCTGGCCAGTTCGGCGGCGACATCTACGAGGTGCCGGATGACCTCGAGGCAATCGGCATCTGGTATCACAAGGACATGTTCAACAAGAACGGCTGGTCGCTCAAAGGCGGATGGGCTGCCTTCCAATCCACACTGGACAAGATCAGGGCCTCTGGCATCGAGCCCATCGCGGTCGGCGTCCGCAACAGCACCAGCGGCGGCCATCTGTTCGGCAGCTACTTGCAGGCCGCAGCCGGCCGAGAGGTGATGGGTCAGGTCGTGTCCGGAAAAATCCCTTGGACTGATCCGAGAGTCATCAAAGGAGCGCAGAACCTGATTGACGGCGTCAAGGCCGGGCACATCAATCCTAAGATGGTGAGCCTCGACCGGGATGCCGCCGTTCGCCTGTGGGCTAACAAGCGCGCGGCCCTGTTCTTCGCCGGCCCGTGGTTCACCGAAATAGCCCGGCGGGTCGGCTACGATCTTTCGAATCTCGGCTATGCGACGATCCCGAGCGACCTGGAGGACGGGTCTCTACCTATCGGATCCGTGTCGCAGTCATGGATGGTCCCGGTGAGCTCGAAGCAGCCGGAACTTGCCATGAAATGGATCGACTTCATGCTTTCGGATAAGATCATGCGGCTCCGCAACGAGCACATTTCGCTCCCAGTGCGCGATGTGCCCGACTTGAAGCCGGCCCTTCCCGTCAGGCGCGATGCCTTCACGGCTGCGGCCAAGGGCATCGGCTACAACCCCACGGGCTACATCCCCAGTGGCGCAATTGACACCTACTATCAGGTGATTGGCGGACTGATTGGCGGCCAAGTCTCTGCCAACGACGGACTTGCGCAGATCCAGGGCAAGATGGGACAGTAGGTCGAGATTTCCATGCCATCGAGAGCGAAATTGGTTCAGGACGCTTTTGCTGATGAAAGTGTGGGCAGCCACCCTGCTTCCTCCTCCATCGCCGACAGACGCCCGCAGAGGCGATTACGTGACAGCCGCGCCACGGCTTTCGCCCTGCTCCTGCCGGCGATCGCGGTCTACTCGGTCTTCTCGCTGCTGCCGATCGTGGCCACGGTGTGGATCAGCTTCACAAATTCCCACGGCTTCAACACGGAGGCGCAGTTTGTCGGGCTCGACAACTATGTGCGCGCCTATGGCGACTCAATTGTCTGGGGGAGCTTGGCGCGCACGTTCCTATGGCTCTTTTATCACGTGGTGTTGTCCGTTGGACTCGGCCTGGCGCTTGCGCTCGCGGTCAGCAGCCTCGTCCGCGGCAAGGTGTTCTTTCGCACGACGCTTTTTTTGCCCCACCTTGTCTCTCTCGCCGTGGTAGGCGTGATCTGGGCCAACGTCTACGATCCATTCTACGGGCTCATGAACAGCGTGCTCGCGAAGCTAAACTTGGCCTGGCTGGAGCAAGGCTGGCTCTCCGACCCGCTGCTTGTCCTGTTCTCGGTCAACGTGGCAAGTTCCTGGCAAGGCTTCGGGCTCTACATGCTGCTCTTTATGGCCGGACTGCAGAATCTCGACCCAAGCCTTTACGATGCTGCCGAAGTGGATGGGGCCAACGCGTGGCAGAAGCTGATCCACGTCACGTTGCCCGGCCTTCGCGAGGTGACGACCTTCGTCCTCTCGCTGGCCATGATAAACGCCCTGCGAGGCTTCGCGACGGTCTTCGTGATGACCGCCGGCGGGCCGTTCTACGCCAGTGAGATTATCTCAATCTACATCTATCACCTGACTTTTCAAGTGCAGGACCACGGCTTGGCGGCGGTGCTGTGCATCCTGATGAGTGTGATCGCCATTACCATCACGATCGCCTTCAATCGCTGGCGCGCCCGGAGGGCTGTATGAGCGTCTCACGTAAAGACTGGCGGGTTCTGGCGTTACTCGCGCCGGCGACGTTCATCATCGTAGCTCCGTTTCTGTGGCTCATTACCTCGAGTCTTAAAACTGAGGCGGAAATCGGCGCAAGCAATCCCTTCGCGCTGCCCAACAAGCTGATGTGGCAAAACTACGCGGACGCATGGAAGATTGGCGGCTTTGCGGATCTCATCGGCAACAGCCTGATGAACGTGGCAGGCGTGGTGCTCCTACTGCTCCTTGTTTGCGTGCCCGCCGGCTATGTGCTCGCCAAGATGCGTTTTCCCGGACGCGAATGGGTGTTCTACGGCTTCATCTTCGGGCTCACCATTCCGATCAACGCGATCATCATCCCCCTCTACCAAGTGCTAACTGGCCTCGGCCTGATCGACTCGCTGACGGGCGTGGTGCTGGCGCAGGTGAGCAACGGCGCGCCCTTTGGTATTTTCCTGATGCGCTCGTTCTTTGTTAGTGTTCCTGGCGAGCTCAGCGAAGCGGCCAAGGTCGACGGAGCCAACCATTTCCAGATTCTGACGCGGGTTTTCCTGCCGCTTTCCATGCCCGCGGTGCAGGCGTTGGTGATCATCTCGGCACTGTCGACTTGGAACGACTTTTTCCTGCCACTGGTGGTGCTGATCAGCCCAGACGTACAGACTCTGCCGCTTGGGCTTGTCCGCTTTGTCTCCACGAACGTGACCTCCTATCACCTGGTCTTCTCGGGCACCGTGATCACGTTCCTTCCGGTGATCGTCCTTTTTGTCCTCATGCAGAGACGCTTCACCGAGGGCCTCACGCAAGGTGCACTCAAAGGCTGATATCCGTGCCAGGCTTCAATCTGCTGCGCTGAACAGTTCGCGCAGAACCGAGACAAGATGAGGGAATGACGAGATGGCTTCAGTTGAGATTCGCAGCGTGAAGAAGGCCTACGGCAAGGTCCAGGTAGTTCATGGCGTGTCGCTTGCCATCGCCGATGGCGAATTCGTGGCCCTGGTCGGGCCCTCCGGCTGTGGGAAATCGACCCTTTTGCGCATGATCGCGGGCCTGGAAAACATCTCCGCCGGCGAGATCCGCATCGGCCATCGAGTTGTGAACGACGCGGCACCGAAGGAGCGTGACATCGCCATGGTTTTCCAGAGCTACGCGCTTTATCCCCATATGACCGTGGCCGACAACATGGCGTTCTCGCTTAAGCTGAAGCGGGCGCTGAAGGCGGAGATCGCCACCCGCGTCAACCGAGCTGCGGCCATCCTCGGGCTCGAGCAACTGCTCGGGCGTTATCCGCGCGAACTCTCTGGCGGCCAGCGCCAACGAGTCGCCATGGGGCGGGCACTCGTTCGCGACCCGCAGGTCTTCTTGTTTGACGAGCCGCTTTCGAACCTCGACGCCAAGTTGCGGGTGGCGATGCGCACCGAGATCAAGGCGCTCTACCAGCGACTCAAGACTACCACCATCTATGTCACTCACGATCAGACCGAGGCAATGACCATGGCTGACAAGATCGTGGTCATGCATGACGGCGTGGTCGAGCAGGTCGGCGCGCCGCTCGAGCTCTATGACAAGCCGGCCAACCTGTTCGTCGCCGGCTTCATCGGCTCGCCGGCAATGAACATCCTCGACGGGCGCCTGGAGACGTCCGGTTTTCAGTCCGGCGCCCTCGTGCTGCCACTCGCCGCTGGGGCAGCCATCGGCGACGGCCGCCCGGCGCTTTACGGCATCCGCCCCGAACATTTTTGCCTCACCGACAATGGGCTGCCGGTCGAGGTGATGGTGGTCGAACCAACTGGCGCGGAAACCCTGGTGTTAGCCAAGGCCGGCGGTCAGGAGCTCACTCTGGTATTCCGCGAGCGCATCCAAGTCAGGCCAGGGGAGATCATCCGCGTGCAGCCCGATGCCGCGCTAGTGCATGTGTTCGACAAGGAGACCGGGCGGCGGCTGAATTGAAAAATGCGGTCTTGGTGCAAAAAGGGTACCGCTGCATTACCTTGGAAAAGACATAACGAACCCCGACCGGGGGGGCACTCCGGCCGCAAGCCAGAAGAGCTGGTTGACAGGACTGATTTGGCCTGTTCTGCCGGACTGTGTCAGCACACGCTGGCCGCAGCAGATCATGCGGAAGGACCTCAAAGTGCTTCCGCAGACTTCTGAGTAACCCGTGTGCCGAATCAATCTTGACCCGCTTCATGAACCCGAAGCCAGGCTCGATGGATTGTGTACATCTCTTAGTGCATCCTTAAGCTTGAACCGCCAGGATTCGTATCCCGTCTCCACGCTAAAATTGGGCCTCGGGCAAAGCTGGCCGTATCGCCTCGCGCTCACGACCGCTTCTGGTGTCGGTCGACTGATTCCACCACCAAGGTGGTCCCAGATGCGTCGGGCCCGTGCCCCGGGCCGCCGATCAGAACGAGGTTGTAAGCTTGCTCGGTGAACTCCAAGGTGTGCAGCTCTCGAACCAGTTGCTCGTTGATCGATGTGGCCTCGAAGTCGAAGCCCGCCAAGTCCCGGTGCGCGGGGAAGCGAGCCAAGGCGTGTTGAGAGGCGAACGAGCCATTGCGGGTACACGCGCAAGCTCAGCACCTGGTTCATGTACTTCGTGCGCACTCTGTAGCGGTTTTGCTGGAAGTGGATGAGCGAGGTGTAATTTTTTGGGCTGTACGTGTGTTACATGACGAGCTAGGCGACATCGCCGCCTTATGACACGGTGCCCTCCAAGTTACGTCGGTGCTTTACGGGAGTAATCAAGAGCGCAAAAGCTGCCGCCCTGGTAGCGTTCGGCAACAGGGTTGCCACTTGCCTTTCCGTCGAGCTTGGCAATGTAAGGATCAGCACTGTCCTGCGGAGCCCAACCGATAGTCTCTCGCCCGTCCTTGCGCCACCACGTCATCCGTGCATTCTTGGAAACTCCCCAAATCACGAGGCAGCCGGCACGGCCGGTACTCTCAGCGAGCGTGCTGCGCTCCACAAGTCGTGTCAGGTCCCCATGGGAGAGCCACGTGCTCAGCATCCGGTCGTCTGTCGGCTCTGGCGTGCACGAGCCGATGCGCAGGAACACGCTCTCCACGCCGTACTTATCCCAATAGAGCCAACCCATTAGTTCGCCATAGGCCTTTGAGATGCCATAATAGCCATCTGAGCGCATTTGACAGTCGTCGTCGAGAACCTCGTTGCGCTCATGAAATCCGATCGTGTGATTCGATGAGGCGAACACCATCCGCATTCTCTCTCGTCGCGCGGCCTCATAGGCATGATAGAGCCCGCGAATGTTGGGCCCGATGACCGTTTCGAACGGATGCTCCACGGAGATGCCTCCGAAATGCAGGATGGTTCCGCATCCTTCCGCGAGGCGGAGAATCGCAGGTCCGTCCTCGAGCTCGGCGAGTGTGAAGCGCGCGCCCTCTGGGACCTTGTCGGGAAACGGCACCCGATCGGTGAGCCGTAAGGCCCACCCTTGGGCCGCGAGCGCCTTCGCCAGCACACGGCCCAAGGCGCCTGACGCGCCAGTCAGCAGGGTAGGCTTCGCGGGAACTGTCATATCAGACTCCGTGTCTAAATTGCATGAGACGCCGGGGACCAAATCAAGCTTGCAGAAAGGCAAGCGTGCACGGACTAGCGCTCACAAGCGCCGCATCGCGCTGGGAGAGGTCGCCTGATATGGGATCGATCTCGAACGTCACAATGCTATTACCCTGCTCGTTGGCGACTATCAAACATTGTCCTGCGGGATCGAGCGTCATGAAGCGCGGTTCGCGCCCCTGTGTCGATGTCCAGCCAAGGGTGTCCAGCCGACCGTCCGTCTCGTCAAAGGCGAAACGCGCGATGCTATCCAGCCCGCGATTGGAGGCATAGACAAAGCGGCCGCAGGGCGAGATCACGATCGCCGCGGCTGTACTCGCGCCGAAGAAGTCCGCCGGCAGAGCGGGCGCCAAGTGCAGGGGCATCAGCTTGCCTGCCTTCTCATCCCACCGGCAGGTTGCGACGGACGACTCCAGTTCGTTGACGATGAAGGCGAACGACAGGTGCGGATGGAACACGAGATGGCGCGGTCCGGCGCCGGATCGCATCGCTACTCGGCTCACGATCTCGAGACGCCCGTCCGCCGCATCAAATGCGAGAGTGAAAACGCAGTCGAGACCCTTGTCTGGCACCAGGATGAAGCGCCCGGAAGGGGCGGGGACCACGCAATGCGGATGCGAGAAGGTTTGTTCGGTGCGGTGCGGGCCGGTTTCTCCCGGCAAATCGAGCAGATGCACCGACGGCTCCAGAGAGCTGTCCGGCCGGATGGGTAGTGTCGCGATCGAGCCAGTTGCGTAGTTTGCGACGAGCAGAAACTGGCCCGAAGGGGCGAGCGTCAGATGGACGCCGTTCTTCCCGCCGGTGGCAGCTTGGCCTAGTGGCACGAGTGCTCCGGTGGCGGCGTCGATGGCGAAGGCGCTCACGAAATCGGAATCGCCGTGCACCATATAGAGCGCGCGGCGTTTCGGATCGGTGATGAGAAAAGACGGGTTGACGAGACCGCCCACGTGATGCGCATAGGTCCAGGTGCCGGACCAGGGTTGGGCGCGGTAGACGTCGATCCCCCTGCCGCGCGCTTTGCGCTGCTCGGTTGTGAAACAACCGACGAAGACGAATCCGCCGGCTGTGCCATGGGACACCCAACCTCGCTGAACGATGCTGCTTGTTCCAGTCATCCTTCCTCCGGTCTGCGGTTTTGGTCGACGGCAATCGCCGCAACCTCATGTTACCTGTCCGTGAGTGTTTCCCGTTTGGCTTGTCGTCACGCTTGTTTGACGGCCCTCCAACGCTTCCGGTCAGGCGCTGCCACGCCGTAGCGCTCAATAGCGGCCTCGTCGAAGGCGAAGCCGAGACCGGGTTCCTGCGGAAGAAGCAGGTCACCGTTCTCCAGCTTCAACTGGCGGTCGATGAGCAGACGGAAGTTCACGACATGATCGTCAGGCATGAATTCCACCCAGCTCGCATTCGGCGCCGAGGCGACAAGATGCACATGCACGTCATGCCAGGCATGGGGCGAGACCTGTATGCCGTAGCAGGCGGCCATCGCGGCAATTCGCCGCCATTCCGTGACACCGCCGCAGACGATGGCGTCGGGCATAATGATTTGCGCGGCCCTACGTTCGACCAGATCCTTGAACCGCCAGCGGCCCGCTTCGACCTCGCCGGTCGCTAACATCACCGGCGTCCGCTCGGCCAGCAAAGCGTGACTATCGATATCGTCAGGAAGAAAAGGCTCTTCGATCCAGTACGGATCGTATTTCTCAAGGCGCTTCACATAGCGCATGGCAGTGGCCAGATCCGGCCAAGCGTTGTTCGCATCGAGCATGATCTCGACGTCCGGCCCCGTGGCCTCGCGAACGGCTGCAAGGCGCTCCTCCTCCTCTCCAGGCGAGAGGCGACCAGTCTTGATCTTGATGGCTTTGTGCCCCGCTGCGACAAAGGCTTGCGCCTCCTCCGCCAGCGCCCGGTTGTCCTTGCCGGGCCAGTAATAGCCGCCGCTTCCATAAGCGGGCACTCGATCGAGGACGCAGCTCCCGAGGTAGCGGTTCAGCGGCAGCCCGACGCTGCGCGCCGACAGATCCCAAAGAGCGATGTCGATGGCGGAAAGAGCCCGCATGACGACGCCCACACGCCCGATCAACAGCGTTTCCTGATAAAGTTCACGCCAGATCCCCTCGACGCGGGTGGACTCGTCACCGATCAGCTGCGGCGCCAGAATCTCCCGCGCCGCATCGGCGAGGAGCGCGCCGGAATTATTCACGGCATAGCTGTAGCCAAGACCCTGCTTCCCATCCTCGCCGGTGATGCGGACAAGGCAGTATTCGCGAGCCCTCACCGTGCGAGTCGAGAAATTGATCGGATTGGAAAGGGGAACCCTGGCTAGGCATACATCGACACGGGCAATCTTGGTCATGGGACGGCCTCCTGCAAAGTCTTAGGTGCGTTAATTGCTTTTTGTCCTCGTTCCCCGCCACCGAGTGCTGGGTCTCAACCCGGCATCAACCCGAATGACGGATCCGGTGATGTAGTTGGCTCTTGCGCCGGCCAAGAAAGTAACTACTAGCTGCGGGGCTCGCCATAGTGTCCCACCGAGAATTGAATCGGGCTCTCCGCCTCGATTTCGCAATCCGCGGCTCGATCGACGCAGGGTCGGCGAGGTCCCTCGGCACAATTTTCACCTCGGGCCCTTCGCGGATTTCCGCTGCCACCCGCGCCAAAGCGCTCTCGGCACGGTCGAATAGCACCACCTTTGCCACTTCGGCTGCCAACGATGGCATCGCCGAGGCCACCGCCACCGCCGAAAGCGAGTGGCAAGCGTCCTTCAAGTCCCAAATCCATGTTCGGGCTCGTTACGCGGTCTGGGCCAAGGGGCGGCGGTCGGTTCGCGCGAGGCGCTGCAGCAGATAGTCGATCTCGGCGCGGGCCTTGGCGGAGAGGCCGGCTCCCGGGGGGACGCAGTGCCGGGTTGGCGATGATGCCGCGGCGCGCCATCAGGTACTTGCGCACGGCGAGACCGATGTTGGGCTGCTGCTCGTAGCGCAGCAGTGGCAGATGCGCGTCGAAGATGTCGTGAGCCGCGCCACGCTTTCCTACCCGGCCGGACTTGACGACAACGTATTCGCCGATGGCCGCGGCGGCTTGAGAATAATAGGAAACAATCTGGTCTTCGGTCCGCAGCGTGTTAGGTGGTGCGATCATCACGCCGGCGGCGCCCGCCTCCATGGCCTCTCGCGTCAGCGCGCGCATGGCGGCAAAGCCCGGCGCGCTCACGCCGACGATGATCTGTATCTTGCCGGCCCGGCGGATCATCCTCGTTGCGAATTCCCTCGCCTCCTGAGCCTCCAGCTTCGGCGCCTCTCCCATAACACCGAGAATGGTGATGCCGTCACACCCCACGGAGCCGTAGAAATCCGTCATGCGATCCGCGGAGGCCCAGTCGTCGTGGAAGGGTGTGGGCGCGATGGCGAAGACGCCGGACGCGGTGTGATCGAGCAGCATAGTTTCCTCCGAAATTTGCCGCCGGGATATTGCGCGTGCCCAAACCAAGGGGCTACCGTCCTATTTGCATGTTCAAACATCGGATTTTCCGTTGAATACCCGCCACCTCGCCACCCTGCTCGCTGTGGCGGAATGCGGCAGCGTTGCCGCCGCCGCCCGGCGTCTAGGACTTGCCGCCTCAACGGTCACGGAGCAGCTTCAGGCTCTGGAGCGAGAATTCAAAGCTTCGTTGGTGGTGCGCAATGGTCGTTCGATGACCGTCTCAGCGGCGGGACGCGCCGTGGCCGATGCCAGCCGCTCGCTGCTGGCCCACATAGCGGAGCTGGGCCAGATCGCGCAGATGGGGATGCCGCGCGGCAACCTCACCCTCGGCAGCATCTCGACCGCCATGATCTCGCTGCTTCCTGGCACGATCCGGCGGCTGACGCAGATGGCACCGGATATGAGCCTCAAGGTCGTCCCCGGTACATCCGAACAGCTCATCCAGTTCCTCCACGGCGGGACGATCGACTGCGCGGTCATCGTCCGGCCACCTTGGCAGATCCCGAAGTCGCTGAGCTGGCACTCGCTCCGTCAGGAACGGCTTCAATTGCTGAGCGCCGGCCCGCTTGATGAGGGGGGCATTGCCGCCCATCTTGCCAAAACCCCCTTCATCCGCATGGACCGTCAGTCCTGGACGGGTCGCATTATCAGTCGCTTCCTTGACGATCATCAGCTTCGGGTAAATGAAATTTTCGAGCTGGATGGGCTTGAGGCGATCGCCATGCTCGTTGCCGAAGGACTGGGTACGGCTCTCGTCCCAGCCTGGACACCGAACGCTATCGCCGACCAGCAGAAGCTCGTGCGAACCGCGATTGCGGATGCGAACTACGTCCGACATGTAGGTCTACTGGGCACACGGGGTGCGAAGCAGGAGCTGATTGCGGTTTTGGGCAATGCTCTGTCTGCGTCACCGGACGAAAGCGATAAGTAGCGCTGCACTGGCATTCAAGTTGGTGGTTCTGCGGATTGGGCGTCCACCGCGGGAAGCAGGTTCGTGAGGTACTGAGCTTGGAGGCCAGCATAGCTTGTTTTTCGTTCAGCCCAACCTGCAATGAGCGACAGAGCTCAAGGCGCGGATTGGGGAAGGACGGGGGAGGATGGAACGACGAAGACGACGAGTGTCTTCCGCAGACGCCGCACAGCGAGACGACGATCGAGGCCTATGCCGCGAGCATCGCCGCCAAGGACATCCTGCAAAATCTGGTTGTAGAACCGGAGTTCGACGGAGAAGGGGCGGCTGCGGTTCTGTGACCATCGGTGAGGGCAGGCGGCTTGCCCAGCTCCCCTGGGTAAAGCGGAAGGAGATCAAGGCGGAGCCGATACGCTGTGTCATTGAACCGCGAACGATCCGCACGAAATCAGCCTTGACGAGAACGTCACCATGCCCCCCCGACAATCCCGCCATGAGCGAGCCGATATCCTCGGGACGCGCGCGCCGATATGATTCGGAATACGCCGTTGTGTGTCGCGGTCGTACTCGCCGACGAGGCCGCCCTCCTTTCGGAAGCCCAGCCTCACGCAACGCTCGTCGCCGATCACGTCTACTTTGCAGGCGAAGAAAATCCTACTCCACGAGCGGCGCTTCGACGATTGGGGTCTCGAGCCGCTTGATGCCGGCGCCTATCACGACCTCCTGGAAACCCTCGAAGATCGCTACGGCCGTTCCACCATCGTCACTGCCAGCTCCCCGTGGACCAATGGCATGCGTCCATCGGAGAGCCGATGACTTCATGATCCTCCTTCTTCGAACGCTTGGTGCGCCGCACCCGCTTGCGAAGTTGACTGATTTGTTCGTCTGAGAGTTCGATCTGCCATGGCTGGCTCTTGGCTAGCTGACGGCCTGCCGATAATCCGCGCGTGAGATAATCGAAGACGGTTTGCGGGGTTATTCCAAGCTCGCTGCTGCGCCCTGAATCGAGAAGCTGCCGTCAGGCCAGCGCATCGGATTTTGCCTAAAGGCGCAGCCGCGGGTCGCGACAAAGCCTTCCTGATTGAGTATTGCCGCGATCTCGTCATTTTGTGTTCAGCATTCAACTCGGCGATTCGTTGCCGCAAACAATCAATAATCGATGTAGTCGCGTAAGTGTGAACGCGCCGCTGCACGTGAGGTTCGCTGATCGCGCCCGTCTGCCATACGATCTTGAGCCAAACCTGACCTTGGGTCAGCTTCTGATCAAGAACGACTTCGCGGATGACAAGCCGCAGAATGTGCTTTCGATCGGCTGCCGACGTGGTGGCCGCGTTCCAAATCCGCGGCAGATTCTCGGCAAGCGCTTGTAGCGCTGCGCGTTCCGCCGGGCCAATAACAAGCGACTCCAGCGCGCGCCAACGCACATGTTCCTGCTCGAAGCCTCGCCGACACGCAGCTTCTCTTCCTAGGCAGTTCTCGGGCTCGACGGTATCATACTGACGCCGCGTGCGCTCGGCCTCGTAGCGGGCGCGCTCCACGCGAAGAGAGCCCACTGACGCTCGAGCTGACGGCCCTCTTCCTCCAGCTGGCCCGCCGCCGCGAGTGCGATTGCAATCTGATCCGACATCAAGGCGTCGAGAACCACCCGCTCGACCAGCGCACCAACCGCCAGGGCCCGGAATTCCTGTCACAAGGCATTGCCTTGCTGGTTACGATCCGACCGGCAGCAATAAACCCAGTGACACCGGCATCAGCGATCTCCGCTCGAGCAGCAGACCATGCACGTCAACAAGGTCCATCACGTCACCACCATTACCCAGGTCGCAAAGGACCTCGGTGAAGACGAAGACTGGCTGCGCGACATCGCCATCGAAATGGAGATCGAGGACGGCGTCATCTGGATCTATGGCGTCGGAGAAGACGGCGTCAAGGCGTTCACCGACTTCGGAATCGAGAACCTGATCGAGCTTACCTACAAGGAAAACCCTGGACTGCTTAAGCGCTAACCACTCCGTCTGCGGCCTACGCTGGACGGATATCTCGCAACCGATTGTCAGGGTAATAAGCCTGATCAATCCGATGCTCCGGAGGTGGGTGAACTACTTCGGGATTGGACATTCCAGTGAGTTCTTGAGCTACATCAAGATTAGGTAGAGAAGAAGGTCAGGCGCCATCTGGCGCAGGCTCGGAAACAAAGGGCTTCTGCTGGAAGCGATGGAATAGGTCGTGGCTGTACGACACTCTCACGCAGTTCACTATCGAGTGCGACGCGATGCACCGAAAGCTGCGCCACCGGATAGGTCCCACAAGCCTTGGAGTGAAGCAAATGGGAGCGCGCAGTCCGGGAAATCCGCATGCCTGCCGGCGCGACGATCCTCGACCCTACCTCGGCGCGACCCGCTAGCCGCTAAATGTCACCAACGAAATGGAAGTCGAGGACGAGTCATCTGGGTCTATAGCTTCGGCGAAGACAGCGCCGCGCCCTGCACCGAATTCGGGATCGAGAACTTGAAGGAGCTCGAAGAGACACAAAGAAGACCCCAGACTCCTCAGGCCTTGAGATCAGAAAACACGCCTGCCTGCGGTCTACGCCGCAGGTGCGCTGGATCTGCCCACTGCTCGCCATCGATGCTGAAGCTTTCGACCATGACGTCACCCTAGAGTTCGCCGCGATCTCCGCCGTCGCCCAGCGCCATAACGAGATCAGCCAGATCCTTTCGACCACCCCTCGCCAGTTCGAATCGATGCATCCACGGTTGATCTGAGGCCGGCAAACTGGACCGTTTTTGGCTAGAGTTTTTCGCACCGATTCCCT
>NZ_JBHMET010000005.1:0-1583 GCF_042430365.1 Bradyrhizobium erythrophlei | reverse complement strand
AGATACCATGAGGCGGTGAGCATGTCCTTTCCGATAGGTTTGGGTTTCCAACACTCGAACCATCGGAGAGAGAGATGCAAGCATCGTCTATGGACACGCCCACCGTTGGCTATTGTGGCACGATTTTCGTTGCGATCGAACTGAGCCAGAGGAGTTGGCTGGTGACGGTGCACTGCCCGGACAAGGATAAGATATCCCACCATAGGCTAGAGGGCGGCGATCATGCCGGCTTGCTGGCGCTGGTTGATCGGATGCGCGCGCGGGCGGCACGGGCGTTGGGAGCGATGCCGGCGGTGACGAGTTGCTACGAGGCCGGGTACGACGGATTTTGGCTGCATAGGCTTCTGCTGGCGGCTGGAATCACGAACTATGTGTTCGACCCTGCGAGCATTGCGGTGGATCAACGGGCGCGGCGGGTGAAGACCGACCGGATCGATGGCGAGAAGATGCTGCGCACGCTGATGGCGTACCTGCGCGGTGAGCCGCGCGTGGTACGGGTCGTGCGGGTGCCGACCCCCGAACAGGAGGACGCGCGTCGCGCCAGCCGCGAACGCGACCGGTTGATCAAGGAACAGACCGCTCATACCAACCGGATCAAGGCGCTGCTGCGGCTGTCAGGCATGGCGGCTGGGAACCCGCGCCGGCGCGACTGGCTAAGTTGGCTGGCGGTGCAGCGGGACTGGCAAGGCCAGGCGGTGCCGCCGCAGATCATGACCGAGATCAACCGCGAACATACGCGGTTGATGCTGGTGAATGAGCAGCTCGATGCGCTCGCTCGACCACGGGCAGCCGCGGATCTGACCCCAGCGGCGGCTCAGATGGCGCAGCGCAGTGAGCTCTTGCTCCGGCTCAAAAGCCTCGGCCCGGCGTTCGCAATGACGCTGACCAACGAGGTCTTCTACAAGGACTTCCGCAATCGGCGAGAGGTCGCGAGCTATTTCGGGCTGACGCCCAGTCCATGGCAGAGCGGCGGGATCGATCGCGACCAAGGCATCAGCAAGGCGGGTAACCCGCGCGCCCGTCGCACCGCGATCGAGATGGCCTGGCTGTGGGTGCGGCATCAGCCGGACAGCAAGCTCACCCAGGACTACCGGCGGCGCACGCTCAATGCCAGCAAACGCATCAAGCGCATCGCCATTGTGGCCTTGGCGCGCAAGCTCATTGTGGCGCTCTGGCGCTATCTCACAATCGGCCTTGTGCCCGAGGGAGCGGTGCTCAAGGCGGTGTAAACGCTTCGAACGAACGCGCAGGCGTCGCAGGATCCGCGGCGGTCAGCGCGGGATGGATGATGACCGTGCCACCCTTGGGCCAGCAAGCAGGCTGCTTCGTAGATGGGTCTCATCATGGCTTCCTCGCCGCGAGCATGCGGAATGTGGGTGCGGGCCATAGCGGTCCGACCGGATATGAGGTGACGCAGTGAGCAGCTGCGTAAATCGCCGGAAGCCAGTCCCCGAGCGCGTCGACCGCGGCGGCACGCTGCGCTACGCATGGCTCCGCGCGCCGCCTCTACGCCCGACACCAAAAACTACACCCGAGCCCTCGGCGCGACGCTTGACTCACAAAGGCCTCATATGAGGGTGGGC
>NZ_JBHMET010000004.1:0-1574 GCF_042430365.1 Bradyrhizobium erythrophlei | reverse complement strand
GCTTTCAATTACCCACAAATTCTCCTCCAACCATGGCGCCTAGCGCGATGTCGGTGAGGCGTGACAGCCCGCGCCACATAACGGTATTGCCGGGCGGCGGATCGCTGGCGCGGGCGAGATAACCGCCGAGCCGGGCGATCTTGATCAGATAGTGCGAGAGCGTTTTCTGTCTTGCTTTTGGCTTGTCGTTGACGAGGCGATCGAGCACGCCGATTTCAGTAGCAGTCAACGCGAGGGTTGGCGGCTCGTCTGAGGCTGAACGGTTGAGCATCGTGATCCAGAAGACCCGCCAACTCAGGATGCAAAAGAGCGAGATCAGGTTGGTCAGACGCTGGGCAGTCCTGAGCTTCGACTCCTCAGCTTTGCAGCCCGATTTGAGGATCTTGTGGAACACCTCGATCTTCCATCTCAAGCCATACCATTCCAGCTTCTCAATGGCGTCGGTGCGGGAACCAACAGGCAGGTCGGTGATCAGCTTCCAATCGATCTTCTTTCTGTTTTTCGGCGTCCCGCGCTCTTCGGCATGGATCACCGTCAGGGTCAGAGCGGGATAGCGCTTCTGCTTTCCGATCGGCGGCAGGACGCGAATCTTGCGATACCTAATCTCAAGAACGGCCTGGTCGGGATTGCCGTTGCTGTCTCTGACTTCGATGCGATGGAGCCCTTTGACGGCGACCTCGTCCATTTCGTCGGCGATCGTGTGATCCCCGTCTCCAGCCAAGCGGTCGACGCAGGTCCTGATCAGGAAATGAGTTCCGATCTCCTGTGCTGCGCAGAAAAGCTCGTAGATGTCACTCTCGCGATCACCGATATGGATGCATCGTCCCGGATGATCCAAGAGTTGCGTAGACTGCTTGAGATTTTCCAACCACCGGACGCTTTCCTTTTTCTCGATGGGAATCCGGGTCGGATTGATCTTCTTTTTAAGCGCTGCCGTCCCCTTGAATTTCTTCCGGGTCCAGAACTTAACGGCCGCCAACCCCAGCGGCACACCCTCGATAGTAACCGCGAGGCTCGAATGCATCAGGATGCCGCAAACCGTGTGCGATCTGAGGCGACCTGCCTTATCCCGTCCACTGTTTATGCTCTTGGTGATGCCGATAGCTTCTGACTTCTCTCGTTGATAGCTGAACTCGGTTGTGTCGTGCAGCACAAGAACGAGACCTTCAGCGGCGGCACGATCACGTGTCGATTGGAAATGGCCGGCCAGAATGTCCGCTTCGCTGACCCGGTCATTGGAGAAGAAGCGGTAGGCTGCCTTGGTATTCGCCCAATCCTGGCAGACGAGCGGAATGCTTTGTCCCATGGCGCTTCCAATCTGCGTGAGCAGTTTGCGGAATCTGTCGCCGAGCCGCGCGTCCCTAAACTCGCATCCACTACTCTCTCGATCAATCCAACATTCACCTTCCAAGGATCGCAAACAGCCTTTTGCCGATCGAACCCTTAATGTCAGCCCCATAGAGCACCCCTCGCGAATCAGGTGCTCAGCAAGGAATCACAAGTGATTCTTTCGATTCAAGATTTCACCAATCCGCGATCAGCCCGAGTAGTCAAAGTTATGGGTAATTGAAAGC
>NZ_JBHMET010000003.1:0-6353 GCF_042430365.1 Bradyrhizobium erythrophlei | reverse complement strand
CCCGAGCCAGCTTCTGTCACTGGCGGGACGGGAGCACGGCCGGACCATCCCATTAGCGGAAATGGCGCCTGCGATGTCTGGCGACGAGCCCCGGTGGGCTGGATCGCCAGTCTGATGCGGCTGCGTACCATCGTTGACAGCTCTTTCGGCGGCCGATACCAATGTCTAAAACCTAATAATAAGAATAGCTTCCAGAGGGACGCAGGGAGGGTGTCTTGGCGCCGCTCCTGCAGATCAAGGATTTACACACCGAGTTCCGGACTGGTGCGGGAGTCGTGCGCGCTGTCGACGGGATATCTTATACCGTCGAGCAGGGCGAGACAGTCGCGATCGTCGGCGAAAGCGGGTCCGGCAAGTCCGTAGGTGCGCTGTCAATTCTGCGCCTGATCCCGGATCCGCCCGGGCAGATCACGCGCGGCGAAATTCTGTTTGCCGGCCGCGACCTCATGCAGCTCTCGGACGCGCAAATGCGTGAAGTTCGGGGCGGCGACATCGGCATGATCTTCCAGGAGCCGATGACATCATTGAATCCCGTTCTCACCATCGGCCGGCAGATCACCGAGACCCTCGAGCAGCACCGCCGGGCCGATCCCGCTTCGGCGCACAAGCGCGCCATCGAGCTCCTCGGCCTGGTCGGCATCGCCGATCCGGCCCGCCGCCTGAAGCAGTATCCGCACCAGCTCTCTGGTGGCATGCGCCAGCGCGTCATGATCGCGATTGCGATCGCCTGTGATCCCAAGCTCATTATCGCGGACGAACCGACAACCGCACTCGACGTGACCATCCAGGCGCAGATTCTTGAGCTCATGAACGGGCTGACGCACCGGCTCAACATGGCGCTTATCATCATCACGCACAATCTCGGCGTGGTGGCGCGCTACGCCAAGCGGGTCAACGTCATGTATGCGGGGCGCATCGTCGAGAGCGGTCCGGCAGCGGCGATCTATCACGACCCGCGCCATCCTTACACGATGGCATTGCTGCGGTCGGTGCCTCGGCTCGATCGCCCGCGCCAGGCGCGCCTCGACCCGGTGGGCGGCCAGCCCCCCGACCTCACGCGCCTCGGCCGAGGCTGCGCGTTCCGCCCGCGTTGCCGCTTCGCGGTAGACACCTGCGCCCAGGTGCGGCCGCTGCTCGATCCGGCAGGGCCAGCCGGCCACCTCGCGGCCTGTCTGCGCAGCGAGGAGATCGTTGCCGCAGCGGGAGCGGTGGCATGAGGGCGCCCCCAACCCACGCACCGACGCTCCTCGAGGTGAAGGGGCTGCAGAAGCTCTTCCCGGTCACCGAAGGCGTCCTCGCGCGCCGCGCGGTCGGCCAGGTGCGGGCGGTCGACGGTGTCGACTTCACGCTTCACCGGGGGGAGACGCTAGGACTGGTGGGCGAGAGTGGCTGCGGCAAGACGACGACCGGCCGGTGCATCCTGCTGCTCGAGCGGCCGACCGCCGGCGAGATCCTCTATGACGGCGTCAACCTCACCAAGCTCACGCACAAGCAGCTTCGGGCAATGCGGCGCCGCATTCAGATCATCTTCCAGGATCCATACAGCTCGCTTAATCCGCGCATGAAGGTCGGCGACATCATCGCCGAGCCGATGAAGGTACATGCCATCGAGTCCGACGCGGCGCGCCGCGCGGCCCGCGTGCTCGAGCTGCTCGCGATCTGCGGCCTGGGTCCGAATTTTGCTGATCGCTACCCGCACGAGATGTCGGGCGGCCAGCGCCAGCGCGTCGGGATCGCGCGCGCTCTCGCGCTCAATCCCGAATTCATCATCTGCGATGAGGCCGTATCCGCCCTCGACGTGTCGATCCAGGCGCAGATCGTCAACCTGCTCGAGGATCTGCGCGAGCGCTTCCGCCTCACCTACCTGTTCATCGCTCACGATCTCTCGCTGGTGCGGCATCTCTGCCAGCGCGTCGCGGTGATGTATCTCGGCCGCATCGTCGAGCTCGCGGATTGCGACGAGCTGTTCGACAACGCGCTGCATCCCTACACCCGGGCGCTTCTCGACGCCGTGCCGGTGCCGGATCCGAGCGTCGAGGCCGGTCGCAGGTTCCGACCCGTGAAGGGGGAGGTGCCGAGCCCGATCAATCCGCCGTCGGGCTGCGCGTTTCATCCGCGCTGCCCGATCGCGGTCTACAGCTGCAGCCGGATCCGCCCGGAGCTGCGGGAGGTGCGACCCGGCCACTGGGTGGCCTGCAGCGAGGTGCGTTAGATCCGGTCGAGCAATGGCGTTTTCCACGATCGACCGCCGCACGTTTCGCCGGATACCAGATTGAGAAGATGGCTCGACGGATCCATCCCAATAACTGACAGGGAGGAAGGAAAAGGAGGAGGCAAATGATCAGGACATTAGGATTGGCGGCAGCCGGCCTTGGCGCTGCTCTTTGCATCGCGCCTCTTTGCGTCACGAACGTGGCCACCCCGGCGGCTGCCGACACCCCGAAGCGCGGCGGGACACTCACCTTCATGATCCCGGCGGACGCTCCGCCGAGTTTCGACGGTCACCGCGAGACCACCTTTGCGACCGTGCACGCGGTTGCGCCATTCTACAGCGTGCTGATCAGGGTCAATCCGGACAATCCGTCGTCGACCACCGATTTCGTCTGCGATCTTTGCACCGAGATGCCGACGCCTACCGACGGCGGGAAGACTTACACCTTCAAGATCCGGGAGGGCGTGAAATTCCACGATGGCTCGCCGCTCACCGCTGCGGACGTTGCGGCGAGCTGGCAGGAGATCGTCCATCCCCGCGAAGGCGTGTCGAGCGCACGCGAGAGCTACTTCATCATGGTCGACAAGGTCGAGGCGCCCGATGCGACGACCGTGGTGTTCCGGCTGAAGTTCGCAACGAACGCGTTTCTGCCCTCGCTCGTCGATCCCTTCGCTTGGATCTACAAGAAGGAGATCCTCGACAAGGACCCGCGCTGGTTCGAGAAGAACATCATGGGCTCCGGCCCGTTCAAGTTCGCCGGCTACGAGATCGGCCAGTCGATCAAGGGGGTACGCAATCCCGACTATTATCACCAACGACAGCCTTATCTCGACGGATTCATCGGCATCTTCGCGGCCAAGCAGGCCGTGCGGGTCGACGCGATCCGCGCCGACCGCGCCGCGATCGAGTTCCGTGGCCTGCCGCCTTCGGCCCGCGACGAACTCGTGCGGGAGCTCGGCGACAAGATCACCGTTCAGACGAGCGACTGGAACTGCGGCAACCTGGTGACTCCCAACCACAAGCGGAAGCCGTTCGACGACGTGCGGGTCCGCCGGGCACTTGCGCTGGCAATCGACAGCTGGCACGGCGCGCCGGCGCTCGCCAAGATCGCCACCGTGCATACGGTGGCCGGCATCGTGTTTCCGGGATCGCCGCTGGCGGCGACCAGGGAGGATCTGCAGACCTTGGCCGGGTTCTGGCCAGATATCGGGAAATCGCGCGAGGAGGCCAAGCGCCTGCTCAAGGAGGCGGGGGCCGAGGGACTCAAATTCGAGCTGATGAACCGAAACGTCGACCAGCCCTACAAGTATGTCGCCACCTGGCTGATCGACGAGTGGAGCAAGGTTGGACTGGAGGTCACGCAGCGCGTGCTGCCGACCGGTCCGTTCTTCGACGCACTGCGTCACGGCACCTTCGATGTGACCGTGGACTTCAACTGTCAGAGCGTGGTGAACCCGCTGATGGACATCGGCAAGTTCTTGCCGCACTCGGTCTATGCCGAGAACTACGGCAATTACGACGACGATAAGGAGATTGCCCTCTATCAAGCGCTTCTTCACGAGACCGACCCCGTCAAGCAGCGAGCGATGGTCCGCGAGTTCGAAAAATACGTTCTCGACACCCAGGTGCACATGCTGATGACGCCGTGGTGGAATCGCATCATCCCCGCCCGGTCGTATGTGAAGGGCTGGAAGATCAGTCCGAGCCACTACCTCAATCAGGATTTGGCCAACGTGTGGCTCGACAAGTAGGCATGCGCCATGCCGCGATGCCGGTCCGCAACCGCTGAGTTGCATCGCGGCGCGGTCAGGATCGGACGCATAGGATGTACCGGTATATCGCGAACCGGGTGCTTCTCGTGATCCCGACGCTGATCGGAGCGGCGGCGCTCGTGTTCGTGCTGATGCGCCTCATCCCGGGAGACATCTGCGAGGTCCGTCTCAGCTCCGGTGGCGGAAGCGTCAACCCGCGCGCTGTCGCGTTTTGTCACGCCGAGCTCGGACTTGATCGTCCGCTAATTCTACAGTTCCTGGACTTTGTGTGGGGCTTCTTTCGCCTCGACTTCGGCATCTCGATGTGGTCAGGCAAACCCGTCGCGGAAGAGATCGCAGCGCGGTTGCCGATTTCGCTCGAAATTGCCGTGATGGCGACCGTGGTTGCCATCATCATCGCAGTCCCGCTCGGGACCATCTCTGCGTTGAAGCAGAACAGCTGGATCGACCACGTGGTCCGGACGATTGCCATCGCGGGCATTGCAACGCCGTCGTTCTGGCTCGGAATCGTCGCCATCCTGGCCGTCCTCGACATCTCGCATGCATTATTCGGCGCGCCCTGGATGCCCCCGATCGACTACGTCCCGTTCTGGCAGGATCCACTTCGAAACCTGTCGATGGTGATCCTGCCGGCGGTTACTGTCGGCTACCGCTACGCGGCTGTCACCATGCGGATGACTCGTTCGGCGATGCTCGAGGTGCTGCGCGAGGATTATATCCGGACCGCCCGCGCAAAGGGCTTGGTCGAGCGGCTCATCATCAACCGGCACGCGCTCAAGAACGCGCTGCTGCCGGTCGTCACCTTGATCGGCATCGAGTTCGCCTTCCTGATCGGCGGGCTCGTGGTGACCGAACAGGTGTTCAACCTCAATGGCGTCGGCCGCCTGTTTGCGCTGGCCGTCCAGAACCAGGACTATACCCTGACGCAGGCTCTCGTCATGCTCACGGTCGCAGTCTTCGTCTTCGCCAATCTCGTGGTCGATCTGCTCTATGCGTGGCTCGATCCGCGCATCCGCTACGGCTGACGAGTGGGAGCTCGCACCATGGCCGATCTCACGCCATCCTATGTTCCTGCCGTCGACGTCGCGGCGGAGAGCCCGCGCCTGTCGCGCGAAGGCATCGTCGGCTTTTGCCGCCGCCAGCCGCTCGGCACGGTCGGCCTGGTGCTGGTGATGGTGATGGCGATCGCCGGCCTCTCGGCCGAGTGGATCGCCCCCTACAACCCGACGTCGAACGATTTCGCCGCCATGACGGAACCGCCGAGCTGGGCGCACCTCATGGGCACCGATCAGTTTGGCCGTGACCTGTTCTCCCGCATTGTGTTCGGCGCGCGCACCGCCTTGATCGTGGGATTCTCGTGCGCGATCATCGGGGGCGGCGCCGGTCTCGTGCTTGGCGTGGCAAGCGCCTATTTCGGCGGCCGCCTCGATCTCGTCCTGCAGCGCGTTATGGACGTGGTGATGGCCTTCCCGCTGATCATCATGGCGCTTGCTGTCATCGCCATCTTCGGCAGCGGCGTCTACAACGTGATCGTGGCGATCACAATTCCACTTATCCCCCGTTGCGCGCGGGTCGTGCGCTCGAGCGCGCTCGCGATTCGTGAGGTGCCGTATATCGATGCTGCGCGCGCCTGCGGCTTCAGCCACACGCGCATCATACTTCGCCACATGGTGCCGAACGTGCTGGCGCCGTTCCTGATCATGCTGACGGCATTTGTCGGCCAGGCGATCCTGGCGGAGGCGTCGCTGTCCTATCTCGGGCTTGGTGTGCAGGAGCCGACGGCGGCATGGGGCCTGATGTTGCAGGGAGGTGCCGAGGAATACGCCTCGACGGCGCCATGGATCGCCGTCTTTCCGGGCCTGGCGATCGCGCTCACGGTTTTCGGCTTCAGTCTGTTCGGCGACGCGCTCCGCGATGCCCTGGATCCCAAGCTGCGCGATCGCTGATCTGGTCGCAATCGTCCCAGATCACGACGCCTTGCCGGAGCCCGAGGTGCAGGCCTTGCCGCTGAGGGAAGGGAAGGTACCTACGCCTATGGCCGCGGGCCTGAACGGCCGACTCGTGTTTGGTCGATGTCGCCTTGTGGGCCCATCGCGGACCTGTCGATAGGCGGCCCTGATGTCTGGTTCTGAGGTCGATGCGAACCTCGCGCGCTTGCGTGCGCGCGGTGGAATCTCAAGTACTCGCTTAGTCAGCCAAAGGCTGAGTTCTTCCATAACGTCGGATACGCGAGGGCGGCTCCTAGCGCGAAGCGGACTTTCGCTGAAAATCGGAGGTCGCCTAAGGGCCCAGAAGCGGTCATTCGATCAAACCTCGTCTGCACAAACGCACCGTGCTTATTCGGGCAGCCCTGCTTTGCGGAAACCTTC
>NZ_JBHMET010000002.1:0-43514 GCF_042430365.1 Bradyrhizobium erythrophlei | reverse complement strand
CAGCGCCACCCTGCTCCAAAGCTCCACAGGAACCCGAAAGCATCACAAGCTCTCAGGGTGGATTGGAATCGATGTTTCCTCCTTTATCAACACTGAAATGCGTCCGTCAGGCCAAATCTCGACGCGCGCAACTTTACCGCCGCTGTCGAGGACGCCTCTAACAGCGCGCTTAACGTCTGCCTCGGTAAATCGGGCTCTCGACATCCAAGCCGGTGGGTACGCGATCGAAAGAGCATTCGGCCGTTCATTCAATCATGACGTTCAGTGGTCACTCCACTGAAAGTAGAAGAAGCTTAGTGCATGTTGGGGTACCTAGAAGGCCCGAGGATCGGAGCAAGACAGCGAGATCACAGAAGAGGATAGCGATCATTTTTCCTTGAAATCGTGCCGGGGGGCAGCCTGAAGTTGGACCTAGTCGTCGTTGCGTGGCTGGAGCTAGCTCGAACTTCCCAATGATGGATTGGAGCGAGAGTTCAATTCTTTCAGGCAGTTAGAAGGCCGCGTGTGCACGACGTGTGCACCGGGAAATCAAGAAAAATCTATCGACGGCAAGTCTGAACGGTCGGTTCGAGGCGCGACGCAGACGCGGGGCTCGACGCGATCGAACTGACGAAAGCAGAGAAGCTGATTTAGCTTGTCGGCATTCCGAACCGACCTTGGTAGGGGGCTGCTATTCAAGGCAAGGACGAGAACGCTGATGTCGGGGGGTCGAGTCGCTCCCCCGCTACCAAACCTGCGATTTTCCGCGCCAATCTACGATTTTCTGCGACTCCTTACGCTCAATGGCAGCGGTTGGCGCACGACGCTCTTCAGTATCGGATTGACGCTAGGGCAGGAAGAGTGAACCTAGCGCGAAATGGGCGTCGGTCGCTCCCAGGCTAGACGACTGCTCCCCGGCGTCGGCGACGCCGAACTCGTCGGTGGCCGAGATGTCGGCCACCCGTGCGGTCACGCGGAGGATGCGCTCAAGGCCAGGGCGAACTCGCGCGAGGGCAACGGCGACATCGCGATCCTTCTGCGCGCTGCGGATCCAGGCGAAGCTACTATACTCGCGGTCCTGCAGTCTCGGCTTGCCATTCGGTTGGAGCCAGGACACGAGCCGGAAGCTCCGCCACGAACACGCGCACTGCCTTCTCGAAGAAAGGCATCGCATAAACCGAATAGCGGACATCCTTCGCGTTCGTGGCCATCGCCTGGGCTTCGCAGATCTACTGGGTCGTAAACAGCAGCACGGCAATCGCGACCGAGAACGCGACCGCCGAGACGGTCGCGACAGTGGACAGGACGCCCATCGCTCTTAGCGCGCCTGCGAAGAGGACAATCAAGGGCGTCGCGGTGAGCAGGCCTATCTGCGCTTCGCTCATGAATGCTTCCCTGTTTGGCAACATGTTCGCCTACGCGCCTACGACACGCGGTCCCGGACTCTAGCGGACGGAACCCTTCCGTCTTTGCGCGGCGACAATGATCGCAACCGTTGCCCTTTGTAGTGATGGCTCGGCGAGCAGCCGGGAGGATCGATGCCAGCTCAAGAATTCGAAACCGAGAGCTGGGGCGTCCTCGCCGGGCTCCCCGGCGAGCCGATGATCTGGGTCCTGATCTTCAGCGAATTCGCCGTATTCGGCCTGCTGCTTGGTGCGTTCGCGGTCGCCCGGTTCATCAACCCGTCCGTATTCTCCGCTGGACAGGCGGTGCTCGATCCGAGTTTGGCGGGCCTGAATACGCTGGCACTGGTGACGAGCGGCTGGGCTGCCGCACACGGGGCTCTGGCCGCGCGCCAAGACCGGCGTCATGCCTGCCGTCGCTGGCTGGCGCTCGCAATCGGGCTCGGCGGCGCATTCGTCGCGATCAAGATCCTGGAATATATCAACGAGGTCGCCGCCGGTGCGGGACTCGAGACCAGCACATTCTTCACGGTGTACTTTCTTCTGACTGGCTTCCATCTGCTGCATGTCCATCTCGGCATGGTGATCCTAACCCTGGTTGCGCGGGGAGCGGACGCTGCCGCGGTCGAGACCGGCACCTCGTTTTGGCACATGGTCGATCTCGTCTGGATCGTGATGTTCCCCATCATCTATCTGGTGCGCTGACATGATGGACCGGCATCCCCTCGAAACCACACTCATCGTTCTGATCGGCCTTGCGATTGCGACGCTTCTCGCGTCCCGGCACCTGATGGCAGGTCCTTTCGGCAGTGCCGTCTTGCTCGGGTTCGCGGCTCTGAAGGGGCGCCGGATCGTGCTTGACTTTCTCGGCCTTCGCGCGGCGCCCGCCGTCTGGCGCGGGCTGGTCACCGCCTGGGTGCTTGGAGTGGCATCGTTCGCCTGGGCAGCCTCAGCCGCAAGGCTGTTGATCTGACGGGGCAACCGCTCTTGTGCTTGCTCCAGCACAAAGAAGCATTCGGCCCGCCCGAGTACGCTGACGTCACCCTCGCACCAACAATAACGGAAAGGACGGGTGATGGCTGAACGCCTCACGAAAACGGCCGCTCGGAACATCTTCTACGGCGGATCCGCCTTCTTCTTCGTGATCTTCCTCGCTCTGACGGCCCACAGTCACTACTACATGGTGAGATCTTCAACGAACACCGCGACGCTGACGGATTCCGTGGCCCGCGGCAAACACGTCTGGGAAAAAAACTCATGCATCAACTGCCACACGCTGCTCGGCGAGGGCGCCTATTTCGCGCCTGAAGTCGGCAACGTGTGGGATCGCTGGGGCGGCAGGGAAGACCCCGCCTCCGCGCGCGAGACCTTGAAGGCGTGGATGCAGGCGCAGCCGAGCAGCGCGCCCGGACGGCGGCAGATGCCGCAGTTCAACCTGACCGATCAGGAGCTCAACGATCTCGCCGACTTCCTGCAATGGACCGACACCATCAAGCGCCAGAACTGGCCGCCGAACAAGGCCGGTTGAGCGCCGCGTCCCGACAGCCCTTCAACGAGAGAGCCTTTCGATGAAATATGAGACCCAGAGAGTAGCGATGCTGTATTTCTACGGTGCGCTAACGCTCTTCCTGGCCCAGGTCGCGTTCGGCCTGGTCGCCGGGACCATCTACGTTCTTCCCAACACCCTGTCCGTCCTTCTGCCGTTCAACATCGTCAGAATGATCCACACCAACGCGTTGATTGTGTGGTCGCTGATCGGCTTCATGGGCGCGACCTATTATCTGCTGCCGGAGGAAACCGAGACCGAGTTGGTCAGCCCGTTGCTGGCAAGGATCCAGTTCTGGATGTTCTTCGGCGCAGCCGGCGCCGCCGTGGTCGGCTACCTCTTCCACTATCATGAGGGCCGCGAATTCCTCGAGCAGCCCTTCATCATCAAGGTCGGCATCGTTGTCGTCTGCCTGATGTTCCTGTTCAACGTGACGATGACGGCGCTGAAGGGACGCAAGACCACGGTCACCAACATCCTCCTGTTCGGCCTGTGGGGCGTCGCGATCTTCTTCCTGTTCGCCTTCTACAATCCCGCCAATCTCGCCGTCGACAAAATGTACTGGTGGTACATCGTCCACCTGTGGGTTGAGGGCGTCTGGGAGCTGATCATGGCCTCGGTGCTCGCCTTCCTGATGATCAAGCTCAACGGCATCGACCGGGAGGTGGTCGAGAAGTGGCTCTACGTCATCATCGGCCTCGCCTTGTTCTCAGGTATTCTCGGTACCGGCCATCATTTCTATTGGATCGGCGCCCCCGGCTACTGGCAGTGGATCGGCTCGCTGTTCTCGACGCTGGAGGTCGCGCCGTTCTTCACCATGGTGATCTTCACGGTGCAGATGACCTGGAAGGCCGGCCGAAAGCATCCGAATCGCGCGGCACTGTTGTGGTCGGTGGGCTGCTCGGTAATGGCGTTCCTGGGCGCCGGAGTCTGGGGCTTCCTGCACACGCTGTCGTCGGTGAACTATTACACCCACGGCACGCAGGTGACCGCGGCACATGGGCATCTCGCCTTCTTCGGCGCCTACGTCATGCTGAACCTGGCGATGATGGCCTACGCGATCCCGCAGCTCAAGGAGCGGGCGCCCTACAACCAGTGGCTCAGCATGGCGAGCTTTTGGATCATGTGCACGGCCATGATGGTCATGACCTTCGCGCTGACCTTCGCCGGCGTGCTCCAGGTCCATCTGCAGCGCGTGCTCGGGCAGAGCTTCATGGAGGTGCAGGACCAACTCGCCATGTTCTACTGGGTCCGGCTCGGCTCCGGCGTGTTCGTCGTGATCTCCGCCGTGATGTTCGTCTGGGCCGTGCTGGTGCCCGGGCGGCAGAAGCAACCGACCATATCGGCCGCCTTGCAGCCGGCCGAGTGATGAACGACGCGGCGGCCGCGTCTCTCGCGGCCGCCGTCCTTTGATTTGTCCGGAGAGCCACCATGAAACCCGCGCTTCAAGCCGTCGCCAGCTCCTTGCCGGAGATCCCAGCCTACGTCCCGAGTGGCAATGAATGCACGTTGTTCGAACAGGCATGGCGGCGTGGTTTGCCAGTCCTGCTGAAGGGGCCGACCGGATGCGGCAAGACCCGCTTCGTGGCGCATATGGCCGCGCGTCTCGGGCTCCCGCTGCACACCGTCGCCTGCCACGACGATCTGACCGCAGCCGATCTCACCGGGCGCTACCTGCTCAAGGGCGGCGATACGGTCTGGACCGACGGTCCGTTGACCCGCGCCGTGCGCGAGGGCGGCATCTGCTATCTCGATGAGGTGGTGGAAGCCCGCAAGGACGTTACCGTGGTGCTGCATCCGTTGACCGACGACCGTCGGATCCTGCCGCTTGAGCGGACCGGCGAGGAGCTGGTCGCACCGCCCGGCTTCACGCTGGTCGTCTCCTACAACCCCGGCTACCAGAGTCTCCTGAAAGCGCTCAAGCCGTCGACGCGGCAACGCTTCGTCGCGATCGAGTTCGACTTTTTGCTACCGGAGCAGGAGATCGCCGTCGTATCGGCCGAAAGCGGGCTGTCGACGGATTGCGTGCGGCCGCTGGTGCAACTCGCCGGACGTCTGCGCGCGCTGAAGGGGCACGATCTGGAGGAGGGCGTCTCGACTCGGCTCATCGTCTACTGCGCCACGCTCGTTGCCGCGGGCGTTTCCGTCGGTGACGCCGTCCTCGCTGGAATGATCGAGCCACTGACGGATGACGGCGACGTCAAGGCCGCGCTGCTCGAGGTCGCCCGGGCGATAATCGGGTGAGCTATGCTCGATTTTCTCGAGTTGGAGGAGACGGTCGGAAGGGCCTGGCATCGGCTGGTCGGTACGACCGCGAGCTATCCGGTTCACCCGGAGCATGCGGTCGCGCTTGCTGACATCCGGGGCCAGATCGGGGTCATGTTCCGTGCGCTTGGTGGCGAGACGGGCGTGCAGATCGCGGGTACCAAGGCGCGCAAGTCCGGACACCGGCTTGGATGGCGGCAGCGCATCGGACTCGGCGATGAAACCCTCGATCACCCCGGGCGCGATGGCGCCACCGTGTTCTTACCCGACCGCATCGCTGTCTTCCCCGACCGCGCGCTCAACGTACAGCTTTATCGCTGGTGGGCCGCGTGGTTCGCGATCCAACCAGCCGCTGCGCTCGACGATACCGATCCGCTGCGGCGTGATCTGCTGACCTTGCGCCGGGCGTACGAGGCGTCCGCTCTGGTCGTCTCGCAACTCCCTGGCCTGGCCAAGCCTCATGCGCAGCTCGCCGCGGCGATAGCCGATGCACGGCCGCGGCGACCGTTGCCGCGCACCGAGCGGGAGGTGGAGGGCATCGTGATGACGCTGCTCGGCGCGGCTGCGCCGCCCAAAGGAACTCTGTGGGCTGCGGTGATCGGTGCCGGCGAGCTGTCGGGGAAGGCGCCGACCGGCTACCGGCCGATGCTGCCCTGTCCGCTGTGGGGCGATTGCTGGACCCGGGAGGCAGTCGCGGTTCAGGGCGATGATGATGAGCAGCCGCCAAGTCCGAGCGACGAGGCCGGGCCCGACATACGTAAGCGCTTCGCGACGCGCGAGCGCGAGGACAGCACCAATCGCGATCCGTTCATTCTCAATCGCTTCGAAAAGATCCTGGCCATGGCGGAGATGGTCAACGTCGACCGTCCGTCCGACGACAGCGACGATGAAGACGCACGCAAGGCCGCCGACGACCTCGACGAGCTCGCGATCTCCCGTCGCAAGGGCAAGCCCGCGACCAAGCTGAAATTCGATCTCGACCTGCCGCCGGAGGCCGTCGACGCCGCGCGGCTTGATGCCGGTCGGCTCTATCCGGAATGGAACTATCGCAGCGGCAGGTACATGCGGGATCATTGCCGGGTGCTGACGTCCGACGCGAGCGAGGCCGGTGCAAGCTGGTCTCCGGACGAGGCCATGCGCCGCCGGATCCGCCAAGTGAGGCGACAGTTCGAGGTGCTACGACCGCGCCACGAGCTCATGAGGGCGCAGCCGGACGGGCACGAACTCGATCTCGACGCGCTGGTACGCGCCCGTTGCGACCTCCGCGCCGGCAGCGGAACGCTCGACCGCGTGCATCTGGCGACGCGACCACAGGGCCACGATCTGGCAGTCACGCTGCTGGTCGACGTCTCGCTGTCCACGGACGCCTGGGTCGCCGGCTATCGCGTGCTCGATGTCGAGAAGGAGGCGCTTCTGGTGCTGGCGCATGGGCTCGCCGCCTGCGGCGATCACCACAGCATCCTGACCTTCACCTCGCGTCGGCGTTCATGGGTACGGCTCGAGACCGTCAAAGCCTTCGACGAGCCGATCAGCGCGTCGGTAGAGCGGCGCATCGGAGCGCTGAAGCCCGGGTACTACACGCGCATCGGGGCGGCGGTCCGCCACGCCGCCTCCGAGCTCGCCCCGCAGCCGCAGCGGAAGAAACTGCTGATCGTCCTGACCGACGGCAAGCCGAACGACGTCGATCATTATGAAGGACGCTTCGCGGTTGAGGACACGCGCAAGGCCGTCCAGGAGGCGCGCCGGCTCGGCATGGCTGTGTTCGGCGTCACCATTGATTCTGCCGCGCAAAGCTATTTCCCGACGCTGTTCGGGCGGGGCGGATATGCGATCGTGGGCAACATCCAGCGTCTGCCAACCGCTTTGCCAGCCCTGTACCGCCAGCTCACGCAGTAGTTCCCTCGAATCTCTCGATAGCAAGAAAGGGGCCCGGCAAAGAGATCGCCGGGCCTTGAGTATCGAGACAACCTCAAGGGAGTATGAGGCGCTCGTCTTAGTGGCTCAATTTAGCATCAGGCGGTCGGGGATAACTTGAGCCAGCGCAAACAGAACAGCGGAAAACCGCCGGAGATCGAGGTGCGGGGATCGCAAACGGGCGGCTGACCGGGTCGACGCGACCGAGCCGGATCCGAACGATCGCGCCGCGATTTGGTGCGTCGCGGACGCCTCAGACCGCGCGGCTATGGGTGGCCGCGGACCGCGCTAGATGGGCATCGAATGCAGAAGCAACGCTGCGAACCAGGAATTCGGCGCCGTTGGTGACCGAGAGCCGGTCGTCGCTCATCGTGACGACGCCGTCCGCGATGAGACTTTCGATCCGCGAATGATCAATGACGGCCGACGCGGGATTACGGCCGTGAAATCGCGCGATCTGGGGCAGGTCCACGGCCATGTCGCACATAATGCGCTCGATGATGTCGGCGCGGAAGCGGTCATCCTCCGTGAACGCGTAGCCCTTGGCGGTGGGAAGACGGTCCTCGGTGATGCACGCGAGATAGTCGCGGGTGGCCACGACGTTCTGGACGAACCCTTGAGGCGTCCGGCCAATGGCGCTTGCGCCGAGACCAATGAGGGTCTCGGCGGAATCATCGGTGTAGCCCTGGAAATTCCGACGCAGCCGGCCTTCCCGCTTCGCCACGGCGAGATTGTCGCCGGGTAGGGCGAAGTGGTCGAAACCAATGCGAACGTAGCCGGCGTCGATCAGGGCTTCCGCGATGGTTTCGGACTGCAAATGCCGCTCGATGCTGTCGGGAAGGGTGCTTTCGTCGATCTTGAGCTGGTGCTTCTTGAACGACGGGATGTGCGCATAGCCGAACACCGAGAAGCGGTCGGGGCGGAGCTCGACGCACCTGGCCACGGTGTCGAGGCATGACTCCACCGTCTGGAAGGGCAGGCCGTAGAGCAGATCGAAATTGAGCCGACCGACGCCCGCCCGGCGTAGCCGTTCGACGGACTTGGCCGTCTGCTCGAAGCTCTGCAGTCGGTTGATGGCGCGCTGCACGACGGGATCGAAGCTCTGCACGCCCAAGCTCGCGCGGTTGACGCCGCAGAAGCCGAGCGCCTCCGCCATCGGTTCGGTCAGCGTGCGCGGGTCGATCTCGACGGCGATCTCGGCGTCGGGCTCCACGAAATATGAGTAGCGCAGCGCGCCGACGAGGTCGGCGAACGTCTCGGGCGTCATGATCGTCGGCGTGCCGCCGCCGAAGTGGATGTGGGAAATCGGGAGCCGCTGGCCGATGGTCTCGGCGATGAGGTGCGCTTCGCTTCGCAAACCCGACGCGTAGATGGCGATAGGGTCATCGCGCTTGGTGACTGATGTATGGCACCCGCAGTACCAGCACATGGACCGGCAGAATGGTACGTGCAGGTAGATCGAGGCTGGCTGCCGGACAGGGATCGAAACGAGCCATCGCCGATAGTCGGCTTCGCCGATCGCAGGCGCGAAGTGCGGGGCCGTGGGATAGCTGGTGTACCGGGGGAGCCGATCCTGTCCGTATTGTCTTGCGAGGTCCGAGCGCATGTCTACCTTCCGTTTGCGACAGACATTGCAAGAAAACGCGGAAACGAACGTTGCGTCAGGTCAACCTTCGCGGCGTTAGAATGGCTTGACGATTACCAGGATCACTACGGCGACCAGGATGATCGTGGACGTCTCCGCAACGACGTGGCAGATGACGCGGCGCTTCCAACAGCCGCTTCCGATGGTGTCGGACTCAGGTTCGACGCAGCAGCTTCGACATGTGACGAACGGTGCTCGCGATCGTCGACGGGAGCTCGACGACGAGCCGGAAGCCGAGATTGGTCGGTGGAACACCAGCGGCGCAGCCGCCCGACTTGGGGTCGCGAATAAAGTCAGTCATGTAGGTGCGATGGGCCCCCTCGACGACGCGGACGCCGCAGTTCGTGTTCGTGACCCGCTCGCGTGCGTCGTCCATTGACGACCGAACGAAGCAGGTGTCCGTCCACTCCCAGACGTTGCCGGCCATGTCATCCAGCCCCTTGCTGTTGGTGCCGAACGTACCGCCCGGCTGCGGCGCCACAGCCTGAGGCTTTTCCCGGGACGACTCCGCTTCGTAGCGAGCGATCCAGGCCTGCGCCGGATCGGCTGGGTCGACCAGCGGCAACGCCTCGTCGCGCGCCTTCTCGGCGGCGGCGAACGTCCATTCCTCGTCGGTCGGCAGGCGATGGACAATGCCGGTCTTGCGCGTGATCCAGGCTGCGTAGGCCGAGACGTCGTGCCAACTTACACCGGTGATGGGCACGTCCTTCGGGCCCGTAGCGGCCACCACGCGCGGGCAGGCGCCCTCGTCGACGCAAATGGCGTATTCCGCAGCCGTGACCTGCCGCTTCATGACGAGGAGGTCGTCTGTCAGGCGGAGTTCGCGCAACGGCCCTTCGACGGGCCTGCCGCCGCGCGCGAAGTCGCCGGCAGCGCGGTAAGTGAAGGAAACCGGAGAAAGACGGCTTGTGCCGTCTGGATCATGCGACGGCGCGGGCGTCAGGACGGTGGCCAGGACAGGTGCAGCCAGCGCGCCGGCGAGCATCGCGGCCTTCACCTTCATCAGCATCAGCATGGTATCTACTCCTTGGAGAAACGGCCCGCGGTCGAGACCGCGGGCCGCCATGTTCGGCACCACCTAGCGGGTGACGGCCACCGGTTCGGCGGCGCCGACCCTGTCGGGCGGGATTGGGCCGGGAGGCGAGAGCTGCTTCATGAGATCCTCGTTCCACTTGCCGTCGACCTTGAAGTGAGCTGCAGCTCCGAGCTCGACCGCCTCGATCAGGTTGTGATTGACGTAGGCGTAGATGCCGGGTTCGCGGAAGGTGTAGAGCGCCGCGCCCGCCGAACCGCCGCGGACAAACCAGGTCTCGAGATCCCGCTCCGGCGGGTTGTTGAACTTGCCGGTCTCCCAGACGTAATCGCCGTGGCCGCCGATGAGGTGCGGGCGGGTGTCACGGTTGGCCTGCGAGTGGACGATCAGCACGGTCTCGCCGACCTTGGCGGTCATCGCGTTCTTGCCGGTCAGCGAGCCGACGCGGCCGTTGAATACGACGTGGGTCGGGATGAGCTTGCGCATGACCTCCGTCGTGTCGGCATAGGACTCGCCGACCGTCTCATAGGTCTTGTACTTGCCCTTCTCGTCCTTCGGCACGTAGAGGTCGTTTTCACCGATGTAGTAGATCTTGTCGTAGTGCAGCGGCTTGCCGGCGCCATCCTTCAGCCCGTCGCGCGGCAACACCATCACGGTGCCGTGCATGCCGGAGACGACATGCCAGGGGATCATGCCCTCGGGGGCGCAGTGGTAGACGAACACGCCCGCGCGCGTGGCCTTCCAGCGCAGCATGACCTGCTCGCCTGGGTTGACCTTGGTCAGCGCGCCGCCGCCCAGCCCACCGGTTGCCGAATGCAGGTCGATGTTGTGCGGCATGGAGTTGGTTTCGGGGTTGACCAGCGTCAGCTCCATGTAGTCGCCTTCGTGCAGCACCATCATCGGGCCCGGCATCGAGCCGTCGAACGTCATGGCCCAGAACTTGGTGCCGGCAGCGTCGATCACGACCTCCTTTTCGCGGATCGTCAGCTTGAACTCGACGATCTTCGGTCCCGACTTGGTCGCCTGTTCGTGCGAATGCACCTCGGGCGGCGCCACCAGCGTCACCTTCTCGCGCGGCAGCTTGAGATCGTCCGCTGGCCCCGCCATGGCCGGCGCGGTCATCATCAGCGCCGCGAGCGCGGCGCCCATCAAAGCAGTCCTACGCGTGAGCATGATGCTCTCCATCGAGTGAGTGATCTAATTCGATGGGTGGATCATGAGCGATCCGGACGCGAGGCTCTTTGCTCTGGAACAACGAGCGCGACGGATTCACAGGTCAGTGCGATCGCCCCAATTCCATTCCGTCGACGAGGTGCGCAAAGAGCACGACATCGACGCCAATGCGTTCCTGACAAGCGGGCTGGATGGGGCGAAGGCCACCTGGGAAAGTCTAGATCCCGCGCTTGCGGACCTGAGGGGCTTCTTCGCCTTCGGCCAGGGCGTGAAGCCGATGAGCATCGCACAGCACGATGCGCTGTCTGCCGCCCTCAACCAGTCCTTCGCTCTCCCAGGCGCTGAGGATCCGGCTGACCGTATGCAGCGTCGTGCCGGTCATCTCGGCGATGTCCTGGCGGCTGATCGGGAAGTCGATCTCGACTCCGGCATCGACCTTCCGCCCCGCCTGCTTGGCCAGCCGCAGCAGCGCATGCGCCACGCGCTGCTCAACCTGCTCGTTCGAAATCTCCATGACGCGGGTCTGGGTATCCTGCAGGCGGCTCCCGACCGTCTGGAGCGCGCTGGAGGCCAGGCTCGGATACCTGGCGATCAATCTCTGCCAGGATGACGACGGCCAGGCGAGCGCAATGCTATCCACGGCGGCCACTGCGGTCGCTGGATAGTGCGTCAGGTTCATGGCCAGCGCGACGCCGAAGAGCTCGCCGCCGGAGACATAGCGGACGACCGATTGCTGGCCCTGGGGCGTGGTTTTCTCGACGCGGAGATGTCCATGCAGGAGAAGGAAGAACCTGTCCGCTTCCGCGCCCTGGTCGAAGACGGCGGATCCTTTGGGGTAGCGGATCGAGCGCGCTTCGCGCAGCAACTCGTCCTGCTCGGCGGGCGAGAGCCCAGCGAACATCGGCAGATTCGCGACCAGTGACCGGTCAACAGCGGCCATCAATTCCTCGTTTCCAAACCGCCATGGAGAGTATCGGGACCCCGCGCAAGCCTGAACGGTCCCTGCTCATAGCCTAAGGAACCTGCCCGGAGATTGCGCCAGCGCAACTTCCGGATCGCGCGGAGGGCCTATCTGTCGCCACGGAGCCCGGCCTTTCCGGGCACAAGTTCCAAGGAAAAGGAAATGAAGAAGACTGCGATGCTGGCCGCGGCCGTAGCGGCTCTGATCCTGGCCGGAGGCGCTGTCCGTGCCGCCGAAGTCGAGGTCAAGCTGCTGAACAAGGGGCCCGACGGCGGCGCCATGGTGTTCGAGCCGGCCTTTGTGAAGATCGTCCCCGGCGCCACCGTGAAGTTTCTCTCGACCGACAAGGGCCACAATGCCGAGTCCATCAAGGGCATGCTTCCCGAGGGCGCAACGCCGTTCCAGGGCAAGAACGGCGAGGACACCGCCGTGAAGTTCGATCAGGAAGGCGTCTACGGCGTGAAATGTCTTCCCCATTACGGGATGGGCATGGTTGCGATGATCGTTGTCGGCTCTCCGACCAACCTCGATCAGGCCAAGGCCGTGCCGCAGGTCGGCAAGGCGAAGCAGGTGTTCGCGACGCTGTTCGACAAGCTCGAGGCCAGCAAGAACGCGTCCAAGTGACGGCCTATGGCCGCCAAATCCGCCAGTGTGTCGGATGGACGACCACCGCCTCGTCCGTCCATACATTGTACCAGATGCCGGACTTGCGCCGGCCCGGGAATCGCAGCGCCTCGATTGCTCCAATACGATCGCGACCGAGCTCAAGGTCGCAATCCTCCGGCGCGAGCGCGATCGGAAGCCAGCCGCCACAGCTAATCATCGGGGATGCCCCTCGCGGCGACCGGCTACTGACGCGGCTTCTCGTCGACCGAGCAACAGGAGCAGCAAGCCGACTGGCTTCGGGGCACGACCGTGATCGGCGTGTCTTCGTCGATGCGGCGCAGGAGGTTCGTGGCGACCGTCTCGATGAGCTTCCGCTCGATGCTGCTTTTGCTCCGATCCCGTCCGCGCAATCTCTGGAAAATTCGCATCTCGTCCTCCGTTGGTGAGGTCCCGGAGATTGATGGGGCAGACCAATCGAATCCTTGTCGCAGGTCAAACAGTCGTGCGAACGACGCCGTAGTTTGTGCCCCGACAAAGAGATAGCGGTCGCCTCGACCTACGATGTCTCCAGTTGATCGGGAATGACGTCCATGGCGACGATGCAGAATTTGAGGGCCTACCGAGGGCCTGCGCTATTTTCATACGGGTTCCGCCCCTTTTTCCTCTTTGGCGCGGTCTACGCCGGCGCCACGATTCCGCTCTGGCTTGCGGTGTTCGCAGGCCAGGTCTCGCTTCCCACCGCGTTTGCCCCGCGCGATTGGCATGTGCATGAGATGTTGTTCGGCTACGCCAGCGCCGTCATCGCCGGCTTTTTGCTGACCGCTGTTCCAAACTGGACGGGGCGCCTGCCGATCCAGGGCGCCCGGCTCGCCATCCTGTTTGCGTCCTGGGCGATCGGGAGGCTGGCGACGTCCTTGTCCGGCATCATCGGCTGGGAACTCGCTCTGGTACTGGACGCGATGTTCTTGCTGCTGCTCGCGGCCGCCGCGGCGCGCGAGATCATCGCGGGCCGTAAGTGGAGCAATCTGAAGGTGGTCGCGATCGTGACGCTGCTCGCGATCGTCAACATCGCCTTCCATGTCGAAGCGCATTTGTCCGGCCTGGCCGAGTATTCATCGCGCGCCGGCGTGGCCCTGGTCGTCACGCTGGTCTGCGTGATCGGAGGGCGGATTGTGCCGAGCTTCACCCGCAACTGGTTGGCGCGCCGCGGGCCCGGACGGCTGCCTGTTCCGTTCAACCGCTTCGATGCTGTGGCGATGCTCGCCGGCGTTTGCGCCATGATCGTCTGGGTGATCTCCCCGTCGGGCCGGCTCGTGGCGGGCGCGCTCGCAATCGCCGGCTTGCTTCATCTCGTCCGGCTGGCTCGCTGGGCCGGGTACCGGACCATGCCGGATCGACTGGTGCTGATCCTTCACGTTGCCTACGCCTTCGTGCCGGTCGGCTTCTTCCTGTCGGTCCTGTCTGCTCTCGATCTCGTCGCTTCCGGAGCAGGCGTGCACGCCTGGACCGGCGGCGCGATCGGGTCGATGACGATCGCCGTCATGACGCGGGCCTCGCTCGGCCACACGGGGCAGGCGCTGTCCGCCTCCGCCGCTACCCAGGCGGTTTACGCCGCGATTGTCTTGGCCGCAGTGGCACGCGTTTGCGCTGCGCTCGGTCCGAGCCATTCCATTCCGCTCTTGATGGTTTCCGGCGTCGCATGGGCAGTGGCCTTCCTCGGCTTCGCGGTCGCCTACGCGCCCCTTCTATGCCGAGCCAGAAAGCTCTGAGGTTGCGATGATCGGCGCCAGCATTTCACGATGGACGATGAGCTACTTCGCGGCGGCGCTGGCGTGGCTGTTCGTGGCGTTGGCTCTGATGGTCGTCGGCATCGGCTATCCCGCGGCCGATATCCTCTCGCCCGACACGCTCGTTCTGGTTCACGCCGTCTCCATCGGGTGGCTGAGTCTCGCAATGTGTGGGGCGCTGTTCCAGTTCGTGCCCGTCCTGGTCGCCAGGCCACTGTTCTCCGAGAAGTGGGCCTTGCCGGCTCTGGGCCTCCTGACCGCCGGTCTCATCTTCATGCTCGGCGGCTTCCTGTCTTTGGGCGGTCGCGTGCCGCCGGCACTCTGGCTGCTGCCATTGGGCGCTGCCCTGCTGGTCGGAGGCATCGGTCTCGTTGTCGTCGACTTGGGCCTGACCGCGTGCCTGCGGCCCACGGGGCCGGCCCGCTTCGTGCTCGTCGGCTTGGCCTCGCTCTGCGCGACCGCGGCTTTCGGCGCGGTGTTCGCGTTTGCACTCGCAGGGTGCGCGGGATCCGTGGGGGACTTGCTTCTCGCGAATGGCATTCCGCTGCACGCCATCGCAGGCCTCGGTGGCTGGCTGACGTTGACCGCGATGGGCGTGAGTTACCGGCTTCTGGCGATGTTCATGCTTGCGCCGGACACCGACGATCGGCAAAGCCGCCAAACGCTTGCTGCCGGCGCTCTCGCGGTCGCCGTCACGGTGGCGGGCGGAGCGCTCGCGATCGGTCTTGCCGCCGGGTTGTACATCGTGTTGTCAGTTGCCGGCATTCTCGGTCTTGCGTCGGCCGGCTTGTACGGGCGTGACATCGCCGGCATCTTCAGCAACCGGAAGCGTCGGCAGCTTGAGCTCAACATGCGGATGGCGACGCTGTCGTTCGCGAGTCTGGCGGGCACGGCCCTGCTCGGGATCGCGCTCGTCTCGGTCGGCGCCTTCGCCACCCATGTCGGCGCCTTCACCTTCCTCGCCGTTTTCGGGTGGCTATCCGGTCTGGTGCTCGCCAAGCTCTACAAGATTGTCGCGTTCCTGACTTGGCTCGAGACCTACGGCCCCGTCATGGGACGGGCGGCGACGCCCCGGGTCCAGGATCTCGCCGCGGAGGGCAGGGCGACGAAGTGGTTCGTCATCTATTACGTGGCCGTCTGGGTCGGGACGGTGACGCTGATGGTCGGGGAGCCGAACGCGTTGCGGATGGCTGCGGCGGCCATGGCCGTCGGCGTCGCCGGTATCGTCCACGAAATCATCCGAATCCGGCGGCTCGCCGACGTCGCGAGCCCGCTGCGTCTGCCCGGCGGGGCCGTCGTGCCTCACCTGCTGTTCGCGAGACACTGAGAGAGGAAATCATGACCGAATACATCGATGTCGACGTTCGTCCCATCCTTCGTGCCGGAGGCGAGCCGTTCTCAGTGATTATGGCCGCGCTCGACCGTCTCGAGCCGGGGCAGGGACTCCGCCTCTACGCAACGTTTAAGCCGGTTCCGCTGTTCGCGGTGATGGCGAACAAGGGATTTGCGTCGTCCGAGCAAGCGCTCGACGGCGGAGAGTGGGAGGTGCTGTTCACACCGGTCGCCGCGAATCCTGAATGCGCGCGCGCCGCCGACACCAACTCGGGCTTCGACAACTGGCCGGAGCCCGCGGTTCAGCTCGACAACCGCGATCTTGATCCTCCGGAACCGATGGTCCGGATTCTCGCGGCGGCGGACAAGCTGGGCCCGGGCGAGACGCTTTCAGCGCTGCTGCGGCGGGAACCGGTCTTCCTGTTCCCGCAGCTCGAGAAGCGCGGCTTCCATTGGCTTGGCGGCTTCACACCGGACGGGGTGACCTACGAACTGACAGTGAGGGCTCCGTTGTGACCAAGGACCTCGTCCAGCGCATTTACGACGCGCTGCGCGTCGTGATCGACCCGGAGCTCGGGCACAACATCGTCGACCTCGGCTTCATCTACGACATCTCGATTGCCGATGACGCCGTCCGCATCGTGATGACCGCGACCACGCCGTTCTGTCCGGCGAGCTCCTTTCTGAAGGAGGGCGTGGAAAACGCCGTCGTCGATGTTTCGGGTGTCGGCTCCGTCGATGTGGAGATGACGTTCGAGCCGTCGTGGTCCCCCGCCCGCATCGACCCGGCTGTCCGGGACTCGCTTGGTTTCGCAGCGGTGAACTGAAGGGCGGACAATGGCGATCACGATCGAGATCGATCATGCGAAGACGCGTGCCAAGGCCGCGGCAGCAGCTGGCCAACCGGTCGTGCCCCAGGCCGTGAAGGGGCCGATCCGGCGCATCAAATGGGGCGTTGTTCTGCTCGCGCTGTCGATCTACTACGTGACGCCGTTCATCCGTTGGGACCGTGGCCCTCACGCACCCGATCAGGCGGTCCTGCTCGACTTCGCGAACGGACGGCTATACGCCTTTTTCGTTGAGATCTGGCCGCAGGATCTCTACGTGGTCACGGGACTGCTGGTGCTCGCCTCGACAATCCTGATCCTGACCAATGCGCTGGCTGGGCGTCTGTGGTGTGGCTTCGCCTGTCCGCAGACCGTTTGGACTGATCTGTTTCTGCTCGTCGAGCGGTTGGTCGAGGGCGATCGGCGCCAGCGCCTGAAGAACGTCGGTGCGCCGCTGACGACGAAGCGCGCGATCCGGATCGTCGCGAAGCATGCAGCCTGGTTACTGATCTCGCTGGCGACCGGCGGCACCTTGATTTTTTACTTCACCGACGCGCCGCGCCTGCAGCGGGACTTCGCATCCGCCGACGTCTCGGCCAACGCGTTGACCTGGATGCTGGTCTTCGCCGGAACGACCTACGGCCTGGCCGGCTTTGCGCGCGAACAAGTCTGCACCTTCATGTGCCCCTGGCCGCGTCTGCAGGGTGCGATCTGGGATCCGGAGGCCTACACCGTCAACTATCGCGACTACCGCGGCGAGCGGCGGACGTCGGCGAAGAAGGCCACGGAGATGCGGCTTCAGGGCAAGCCTGCGGGCGGTTGCGTCGATTGTGGCCAGTGTGTCGCGGTGTGTCCGATCGGCATCGATATCCGCGAGGGGCCGAATTTCGCATGTATCAATTGCGGACTGTGCGTTGATGCCTGCGACGGCGTGATGGCGAAGCTCGGTCGGCCGCGCGGCCTGATCGACTACGAAAGCTGGAGCAACATCGAGCGCGGCCGCCGACGGGAGGCGCCGGTCAACCGTCTGGTTCGACCGAAGACGATCGGCCTGACGGCGGCGTGCGTTGTTCTCGCCGGTGCGATCACGCTCGCATTGGCGACAAAGACCGCCGCGTCTCTCTCTGTCCAGCACGATCGGGATCCGGTCGCTGTCAGCCTCTCCGACGGCTCGCTGCGCAACGCCTATACCATCAAGCTGCTGAACAAATCCTTGAGTCCGCATTCGTACACGCTGTCGGTGACCGGGATCGACGCCAAGATGGCAATCATCGGAAACGAGACGTTGACGCCGATCGAGGTCGCCCCCGATGCGTCCGAGTCACTGCGGGTCACACTGACGGCGACGGATCCAGGGCAGGGCGACATCGTGTTCACCGCCCGGGACGAAACTGGCGCGACGGTTCTTTCCGCCAAGGACAAGTTCGTCGAGCGTTAGGTTTCGCTCTCGTCGCGGAATTTGCGTCGCAACAACGTCGAATAATGCAAAGATCTGAGACTTTCTCGAAGCAGAATCCGGCGGGAGTCGCACGGAGAAGATTCATGAATGCGATTGCAATCAAGGTCAACGTAGCCCATAAAGCGCAAGGTCTGCGATTGTCCTTGCGAGCCTAGCGAACCCCTCCAGTACATGGATACCCCTTCCATGAATGATAGGCACTGGGCCTTCAATCTTCGACGGAGAGGAGTGCGCGGTCGACAAATTTCGCGGGCAGGATTACTTGGTTTTGTCAACGTGGCCGTCTCGGCGGGTGGCTAGGTGCCGCGCGAGGCAATCGAGTCTGGAAATCTCGCTCGGTATTTTAAGAGCGTTCCATCAAAATACCTTGTGGCGGCCGATGGCGCCCGCTGTGCTGGATGGCGCTTCGAATGCGGGTCGCTCGGCTTTCTTTGAGATGGGCTGTTCTCTCGCGACCGCGTGCAAGGTCGATCGGCAAAAGATGCGCATCGGCTAACAAAAGCCCACAGCGAGCTTTATTTGTAAACGTTCGAGCAGTTTTGGAAGGTACTCAGTATTGCGGCACTCGGGCAGTAATCCCGCCAGTACTGCCACCCGGGTTCGGCAAATTCGTCTGCAAGATCCAACTCGCACCGTTTGCGCTTCTCACACCTTACGCAAAGCTGCTGAAGTGCCCGGACCGTGGCGGGCTCAATGTGGGTGACTTCGTATGAGGTTGGCATCTAACCCTCCTCCCTTTCGGTATCCATGGAACATGAATAGTAAATGCTGCTTTGGCGCATTGATCCAAATCAAGTTGGTCAACCCATGGCTGAAGATGCTTCGGTCCCCAAACCGGCGCGGGCGAGGCGTGCTGGTCTCACGCATTCATGCTCCGCAGACGCTGACGCGTGTCCGATCACGTTAACAAGACCATCGACGTAAGCCCCAAATCGCGTCTCACTGATATCCTTCCCTCGGCGATCCATCTCAGCCTCTTCGATCTGAGTGAATCTGCTTCAGTTCCCGATTCTCAGCCCGCTCAGCTGCGGCTTTCTGACTCTGCATTAGGTGAACGTCCGCCGTGTTGTCGGTCTCCGAGACCAAGTCCTAGACCGCGCGACTGTGCGTGGCGGCGGACCGCGCGAGATGCGCGTTGAATCAGGCTGGCCGGCCGGTTCAGGGCGTCGGCCTTCTTATCACTGCAACTATGGCGGTCAGAAACGCCCGCGCAATCAAGCTATCGGCGATATATTAAGGTTCAAGAAGATTGACTGCGCCCGGCGGGAAGGTCAAGCAATCTAATGCTCGTCGTTGCTACTTTTGCTGAATACGACTCAGATAGTCGATAACAGCGAGGATCCGGGTTCGCACGACGACTCCTCGCAATTCTCGCGATGGGTCAAGCGCGTCATAAGTCGGATCAATAGTGTGAGGCACGTTCATAATGGGGTTGAATCGTTCCCCCCAAATTGGCATTTCACGAGTGCCGTGAGCGGAAATTGTTTTCGATCCGTATATGGTTTCATAAACAGCGTTCGTGGGGAAGACCCCGTTGTTTTTCTTGGCCAAGATCGTCAAATCGGGAGGCGGTACCTTGAGCTGCTCGCTGACAGGTCCTTTGCCCTTTCCATCCGTACCATGGCAGGTTGCGCACGAAGACTGAAATTCTGCCTTACCTGCATCGAGGTCTTCAGCTTGAGCCGCAGCAGCGAAAACAGCGGTAAGAATGGCAGTCATCAACCACTTCAGACTGGTGATCATATCGCGCTCCCGGCCCCAGTTTTCGAATAAATCTTATACGGTCTTGAGTTTGGTTCAGTTTGACGCAGGTCAATACGACCTTCATGCCGCAGATCACGACGGTCCCTGCGTTTCTTTCACTTCGACCCAACCTTTGCGCCCGCCGGCGAAACGGCTGTGACCTGCTTTCTGCCGACACGCAATTTTGCCTTCTGGGTCGATCGGCAACGCAGCGATCCGGTTCGCTACCAGGCAAACAGCACAGGATCGCGGAGGCGGTCATCGCGCTTGTTGAAGAGATGGTACCCGATTTCCGCAACGCTATCGAGACGATTGACGTATATTCGCCGACAACCGTCATTCGTTACACGGGCAACTGGCAAGGCAGCGCGGAGGGCTGGCTGTTGACGCCCGGAATGGGGTTCAAGCCGCTACGCAATACTGCCCGGCCCGCGAAGGTATTGACGGTAGGGCAATGGGTCATGGCTGGAGGAGGCCTGCCGTCTAGTCTTCTGACGGCGCGGCTTGCGATGCGAACGCTGCGCAAGGAGGAGCGTATTCCATTCCTGCCGGCTTCTGCAGCCCTCAACCGCACGGCATAAGGAGCACAACAGGGCATGCGCATCCTGATTGTCGACGGTCATCCGGACCGCCGCGAAGAGCGGTTCTACCACGCTTTGGCCTGCGGCTGCCGGTCGGCGTCCGCGCAGTGCGATGACGCCCTTGGCGAGATTGCCGGCTCGCTGGTACGATGCGGCCTTGAGCGGGGAGACCGAAGCGTCCAATGCCTCAAGAGATCGCCAAGGCAAATATTAAACACTTCAAGAAGCTTCTTGAAACGGAAGCGGACTCACAGAAGCGCCGAATGCTTGAAAGGCTGTTGGCGGAAGAAGAGCTAAAGCTCGCGGCGCTCAAGAAGCGGAGCGAGAGAAAAGAGGGCTAGCGGAGTCATCCCACTCGCGCCAATGCGTTGGGTGCACACTGACGGACGCATTTGTCCTGGCGTTAATCCAGCCGCGAAGGACACGCCTGCAAGGAAAAACGAGCCTGTAAATCCCGCTGGCTTCGATCACTGCCAATTCCAGGTCACGATCGAAAGGTGCAGTTGTAATGGCCCGCCACTCCATGGCGGAATGGTCCGGCAACTCGCTAGGCTTGGAGTGGATCCTCATGAAATCCTGTTCCCATCGTGGCTGCGCACAAGGTGGCTGTCCTCTGCTGATGCAGGTCATAGCTATAAGCTGCGAACATGGCGGCGTCGGTCAAAGCGACTTGGTCACCGCACGGTCTAGATGCTTTGCATGCCATTTTGGGCCGGGTCCCCGCAGGTAGTGAAGCTCGGGCCGGTAGGGATCGCGGGCACGTTCGATCACCTTGCGCCATTTCGTCATGATCCCATCGAAGCTCTGGCGAAGTGGAAACAGATACGATTGTGCGAACATGGCATCCTCCTCAATGCGGCTTGCCGAGCACGGCTGCGAACGGCAGCGCAAAGACGTCGTCGCTGTCGTTATCGGTCATGTGGAGGATCCAGCCGCGCCAATCCTCACTGCTCGGCGTCATGATGAGGGACCTGACGAGGGCCTCTGCATGATCGCGCGCTTCCGCCAGGTCATCCATGGCGGTGCCGCTGCGATCGATCAGCACATCACGAGCGTTGGAGTAGTGGAAATAGACCTCGGTCATGTTCCGTCTCCTGTGGGTCTGTGAGCATGATCACCTGTATCACCAGGAAAATCGGCTGAAAATTCGGGTCGTTACCCTAAGGGGGGATACGGAAGCGCCGGGAAAGGCGAGCTACATCGGGCACTTGCGTAACCTGGAGAATTGCCGTCGAGCAGACAACAGGGGGTCTAATAGGGCCATCGCCGTACCGCCGCATGGTTTCCAGCCAACGCTCGCGCCTGGTCTCGGACGCGATCATTTTCGAAAAGTTGGGCGAGCGCGCAGAGGGATCGAGGTAGTCGCGCTCTACGCAAACGCCGTTTCCAGCGTATCGATGAGAACTGGGATCGACCTGTCGTGCCGAGTGATGGGTGGGATCGGACGAGCGATCTTCATCAGCTGATAGACCGCGATCTGCGCCGCCCGCACCGAATATTCCACCGTGAACACGACGTCGTCGGGAATTTCCACGAACTGGCTGATGAAGGCGAGATTCCGGGAAGTCGCCGGGACCGGCAGCGGCCGGTCAGACTTGTTGCGCGGCATGAACATGCTGGTGATGTAAGGCATCCGGCAGGGGATGCAGCTGGCTGTCTCGAATACCGCGGGATCGAAATTCAAATGCCCGCAGAGCTCGCGCAGGATCTCGGAGCCGCCGCAGTCGGACATCGGCTTGGCGACGAAGTCGCCGACACGATCCGGATGCAGCGCATAACCCCAGAACACATGGACATCGTCCGGCTGGTGGAGGAAATGCGGCTGATGGTACAGCACGATCGACATCAGCCAGCGCGAATCCTTGAATGTAACAAGCCCGCCGGTGCCGGCGTCGTTGCCGGTGAAGGCGTTGATCTGGTCGAAGAAGCTCCGATCGCGGCAGGTGACGGTGAAAGATTCCCAATAGGATTCCGGAATCGAGCAGTTGAAGGCGGCCGGATTGCCGAACTCGGGCCGTCCCGCGGCAATGTTTTCCCACAGCTCCCACCCCTTGCTGTCGGCCTTGGTCAGGCGTTCGGGAGGTTCAGTCATCGACCCGAGGCTTGATGCATCGGTCATCGAGCCGTTCTGGAAGAACACCAAATCGCCCGTGCCAAGCGAGATGGTGCTGGGGTTGCCGCTTCCCTCGAGGGCGAGACTCGTTACCGAAAGCTTGCCGTCGGTTCCTACAAATTCCATGTCGGTGACGCGGGTGTTATCGAGAAAGTGCACGCCCTGCTTTTCGAGCCAGGTCGTCAAGGGTCGAACGATGGCGTCGTATTGATTGTAGACCGTGCGTTTGACACCGCCCAAGGTCTCGATCCGCGGAAACTCGTTCATGAAGCGGTGAAGATAGCGCTTGAGTTCGACCGCGCTATGCCAGGGCTGAAAGGCAAACGTCGTCTGCCACATGTACCAGAAGTTGGTTTCGAAGAATGTCGGCGACAGCCAGTCCGTGATGCGGCTGTTGCCGAGTCTCCCTTCAGAAGCCTCCGTCAGCCGCAGCAGCTCCATACGCTCATGCATCGAAAAGCCCATCGTGGTGACGTCCACTTTGGAGCAGTTGCGGTCGACGAGGCGGGCTCGTGAATGCGCCTTGTGCTCGAGGTTGAAGTTGACGGTTTCGTCCCGCACCGTCAGCCCCGGGTGCTGCAGCGAAGGGATGCTCGCGAGCAGATCCCATGTGCATTCATAGTGGTCGGTCGTCAGCATGCGGCCGCCGCGCAGGGAATATGACCCGTCGGCAAGCCTGGCGCCGTCGAGGCTGCCACCAAGCAAGGGAAGCTGCTCATAGATCGTGATGTTGTCTCCTGCGACCCCGCCATCGCGGATCAGGAACGCGGCCCCAGCCAGCGATCCGATTCCGCCGCCAATAAAATATGCTCTCAGGAGGCCTTCTGTTCAAGGTCGGCAAGCGAAGTGAGTTGCGATAAGCTCCGCCCCCGCTGCCTGCTCGGTAAGGCAATCACGGCAGCGATCACGCTTTCGAAGGACGCGTGGCTCCAGACGGTCGACGCCAGCGAATGTCGGTACGGGGTTGTGGCTCCGCGATTTGAACATGCGACATCTCACCTGACCCGAGCCGCACGGGTGCTTATGCCGGAGCGAGGCGGTTCAGCTTCGAGGGATTGCGCAGCTCGACGCGGCGAGAGGTCGGCAGGGAGATCGCGCCGATCTGCTCGAGTTGGGTGAAGGTACGCGACACGGTTTCAATGGTCAGGCCGAGATAGTCGGCGATATCCTGCCGCGACATGGGAAGTTCGACGGCGGCATCCTTCGCGGCGCGGCGCGCCATATCGAGCAGGAAGCCGACGACCCGTTTTTCCGCGCTGCTGATCAGGAGCATCAGATGCTCCTGAAAGCGGCGCAGCTCCTGCGCCGTCGTGTCCCACAGCTGGCGTGCGAGATCCTTTTCGTGGCTGGCGCGGACCATGAGCGCGCTGCGCTTCACCAGCAGCACCTGGGTCTCGCGGATCGCCTCGGCGGAAGCGATATGGGTTTCGCCGGCCTCGAAACCGAAGATGTCTCCGGGCAGGTAGAACGCACCGATCTGGCGCCGCCCGTCTTCCAGGATCTTGTAGGTTCGCACGGCGCCGGACACCACCTGATAGAGGTATTCCGCGGCCTCGTCCTCGCCGTAGATTTCGGCATTGCAGGCAAACCGCATCGGCGTGCCGATCATGCCGAACGGCCCTCCGGCACGGGATTGCCCACGGTCGACACTGGTCAAACAACGGCTGATTTCGAGGGAAACGGCGGCCTGGGTCTGCATCGCGGCACTCCATCGCGGTAAGAACGATGAATGCAGATTGACCCCGTTTAACGAACTGGAAAATTTGGGTGTTTCCCCTAAGTAGAAACCACCTAAGTAATTATACGTAGGTCCTTGCGAGAAACGCTGGTTCTCCGCGCGTTTGTACCGGGACGCGCAGTCGGGGCGTTGTCAGGCCGCATCCTTTTCGGGGTAGGAGGCCTGCGTGCTGGATTGATCCTGGCTTTGCTTCTCGCGTTGCCAGCGCGTGGTTCTATGGTCGGTCAAGGCCAGCACGAACGCGAACGATGAGAATATGATGCAGACGATGGCGACGACAATGAGTGAGTCTATCGGCATGTTATGACCTCCGGCTCTTGGCTAGTTGGCCGCCTTGATGTCTTCGCGCAGTTCCACGCAGTACCCGGAGTAACCGTCGACGAAGCAGAGATGATCGCGAACATCTTTGACGCCGGAGGTGTTTTCGGCCAGCACGATCGTGGCCTGGCGGGTGCGGTCATCGAAAATCAGGCCGTACAGATGCACAACGCCGTTGCGCACCGAGACCTGGAATCCGGCCGGTCGCCAAGCCGCGACATTGATTTCGCGCACAATACGTTCGCGGATATGACTGTCGTCAGCCGTCGGATCGGGGACCTGATGCGCCATTGACGCGACCGCCTGCAGAATGTCGGCGCAGGTCACGATCCCGACCATGGCCTGGCCGTTCATGACCGGTAGGCGCTTCACGCCGTGCTTCTGCATAAGGTGCACGATCTCATCGAGCGGCGTCTGTTCTTCGACCGTGATCGGACTTGCCGTCATTACGTCTTCGACCTTGCGGCCGTGCTCATGGACAAAATCGGTGGCAGCGCGACCGACGCCGGTGAACAGCTCGAGCCAGGCTGAACGCTTGCGCCCCGTGCCGATCTCGGCGCGCCGCAGGAAATCTCCCTCGGAAACCGTGCCTATGAGCTTACCCTTTTCGTCCAGTACCGGCAGGCCGCTGACGTGACAACGCAACATGATTTTGGCGGCGTCCAGAATCGATGTATGCCGACTGACGCCAATGACGTGCTTGGTCATGATCTGATGGGCGCGCATGTCGAACCTCCCAATGCAAATAATAGAGCCGTGCTCGAGTGGCACATTGACCTGGCTCAACGGCCCGCTTTGCTATCCTCCAGCGATTTCAGGAACAGGATGAAATCGTTGACCTGGTCCGGCTCGAAGCTGAACTCGGGCATGGTCGGATGGCCGGTGACGATTCCTTCCGCGAGCGCTTCTTCCAGCATTTCGACTGGGTAGTGCTCATGCAACGTTCGGAACGGCGGGGCGATCGTCAGTGGGCTCGGGCTCACCTTGTCGATCGCGTGACAGCGGGCGCAGTAGAACCGCGCCAGCCGGCGGCCCTGTTCAAGATCGGCCACGACCGGCGTCAATGCCGCACCAAGCGTGATGACGGCGGCCACGCCGCAGCAGACCGCATGCAAGAAAGACCTTGCAGTACGTCCCATTGCTGGTCGCTCGCGATCAATGCGACATCAGGACCGGGACGGTCATCGAGTGAAGCATTTCCCGCGTTACCCCGCCCAGCAGCGTTTCCTGCAGCCGAGAGTGGCCATATCCGCCCATCACCAGCAGATCGAGGCTCTCGTCCGAAGCACTCGACAGGATGGCCGGTTGGATCTCTGACCGGTGCGACGGGAAGGAGGCGACCTTCGCAGGCAGCCCCGACCGTGCGAGGTACCGTACCAGCTGGTCGGTGGAGCTGTCCGGGATCGCGTCCGGACCGGTGATGGAGATGACGGTGAGGGCATCGGCCTCACGAAGAAACGGCATCGCGTCGTGTAGCGCGCGGGAGGCAAGCCGGCTGCCATCCCAGCAAATTCCGATTCGCCTGGCCGAAAACGTGCCGCGGAACGTGTACGGCATGTACAGCACGGGCCGGCCGGCTTGGAAAAGGATTTCCTGCGGGATGACGTTGTCATAGCTGTCGTGGTCGCTCTGTGGCTGTGTGACGACGGTCAGATCGTGCAGTCGCGCGCTCGCGCAGATGATCCCGCGCGCTTCAGCGGGAATCGCGCTGATCGCGCGGGACGCATAGGAAATGTCCGTGTTTCGTGCCTCAAGGTCAAAGATGCGCAGCGCGGTTTCGGCACGCTCCAGCGCCCGCGAATGCTCGACCTCGAAGATCGAGGCCACCGCTGCTCCGCCCGCAACGAGCGGGATGTTCGTCGTCTCGTAGCCGATGGCCATTGCGTCGAGGTGCGCGCCCGTGCTGGCTGCAAGCGAGATTGATCCGTCCACCGCGGGACGCACCGACAGCTCGGTGGGAATGTGGACCAATACGTTCCTGAACATTGCCGTTCTCCATCGGTGAAAAGGCTATTGTCCATCGAAGCACAGGCCGGCGCGGGATATATTGATCTGCCTCATATGCGATTGTCGGGTCCGTTTGAGCCAGATCAAGCCGTCCGCGGCGGACTTCGCGCAATGGTCTCATCCTGAGTGATGGGGAACCAGCATGGCACGTGTCGCATTGGTAACGGGCGGAAGCAGAGGAATCGGCGCGGCCATTTCGTGCGCCCTCGCTGCATCGGGATGTCGGGTGGCGGCGAGCTACGCCGGCAATTCAGATGCTGCGCGTCGTTTCCACGAAGAGACCGGAATTCCCGTCTTTCAGTGGGACGTCAGCAGCTTCGAGGCTTGCGCGGCCGGCGTCCGCGACGTCGAAGCCAAGCTCGGACCGATCGACATCCTGGTCAACAATGCTGGAATCGTGCGCGACAGCACGCTGCACCGGATGACCAGGGCGCAATGGGATGCGGTGCTCCGGACCGACCTGGATTCGCTGTTCAACATGTGTCGACCCCTCATCGAGGGCATGCGGGCGCAAAAATTCGGGCGGATCATCAACATTTCGTCGATCAACGGGCAGAAGGGGCAGCTTGGGCAGACGAACTACGCGGCGGCGAAGGCAGCCGAGCTCGGCTTTACACGCGCGCTCGCGCTCGAAAGTGCGCGGTTCGGCATTACGGTGAACGCGATCTGCCCCGGATATATCAACACGGGGATGCTGGCCGCGGTGCCGGCAGATGTTATGCAGAAGGCCATTCTGCCGCAGATTCCGGTGGGGCGACTTGGGCAGCCCGAAGAGATCGCTCGAGCCGTCGTGTTCCTGGCCGCAGATGAAGCGGGCTTCATCACCGGTTCGACGCTTTCGATAAATGGCGGCCAATACATGTGCTGAGGTGGGATGATCATGTTGGCAACTGATGTGGTGCGCACGTCGTTCGCGACGATCAAGCCGAATGCACCAGTGCTCGAAGCCGTCCAGCTTCTGTTGGAAACCGATCAGCGCTTCTTGCCGGTCATCAATGACAATGGCGATCTCGTCGGTATGCTTTCGGAAGGCGATTTCCTCCACCGCGACGAGCTGGGCATCAATCCTCCGTCCGGAAACTGGCTGGAAGCGCTCCTCGGTATAGACGAGAACAATCCCGAGCGCCAACGCATGCACACGCTGCGGGTCGGTGCTCTCATGAGTCCCACGCCGATCACCGTGGATGTCGATGCATCTCTCGATGACGTTGTCGCGCAGATGGATATTTACAACATCGTTCAGGTCCCGGTCGTCAGCGCCGGATCCGTCATCGGTATCGTCAGCCGTCGAGAACTGCTTGCGACGCTTGCGCTTCGATTGAGCGAGGAGACTGCAAAGGATAGCACTGGACCCCATTCATGAGCGATAGGACATCTCCTCACACGCATGCCGTCGTCTGGATCGATCACCTTATTGCCAAGATATTTTCCATGGGACTGACGGGCGTCAGCGCCACGGCCGTGCACGCGCAGCTGTCATCCCGGCATCTTCATCACAAGGCGAGCACGATCGGCTCCGGCCGCGTCCAAGATGATTCGATGTTCCTCGTCAGGGTAGGCGAGGCGCCGGACGGCTGCTCGGACCTGCTCATCATTGGGCCCCGGGCAACGAGAAGACGGAGCTGATGAACTATCTAAAGATCGTGCGGCCGGATCTCAGTCTTCACGTAGGACCGAGCGACCATTCGACTGACCGGGAAATCGTCGCGCTGGGACGAAAGCGCTTCCACATCGATTGAGCGACCGATGCCTGCGATCCGGATGCGTCACGATGCAGCAATTGACCCAGCGCAACGTCGCAAAGGAGCGAGCCCGTTTACCTTGCTCCGAGGAGGCAAGCGATGACAATCCAGACAGTTCCCGACCACAGCGCACGTCCCGCCAATGACGACACGGTGCATGCCAAAGAGATGGCGCCGGCGTCGCTTGAGAACAATGCATTGACGGGTATCGATACCATCGACCGCCTGGTCCATGCGGAGCTCGCGCGATGGACCGGTGGGCTCTCGCCGGCAGGCCTCGCGCTCGCCTTTGCCGACTGGCAGCTCCATCTGGCAGCATCTCCCGGCAAGCGGATTGAGCTTGCATTGAAGGCGCTCGGCGATGGCTCGCGTTTCGCCCGCATGGCGTCGACGCCGCATGCCGCCTGGCAGCCTTGGCTCATGATCAAGCCTCAGGTGGGTGACAATCGATTTTCCGATCCAGACTGGCAATCGCCGGCATTCAATCTCATGGCGCAGTCGTTTCTCCTCAGCGAACGGTGGTGGCGATCGGCGACGGGTGGCCTGCACGGCGTCTCGAAAGGGAATGCGGCGATCGCCGATTTCGTCATCCGCCAATGCCTGGACACCATCGCGCCGTCCAATTTTGCGTTCAGCAACCCGGAGGTGCTGCGTCGGATTATGGATTCGGGCGGCGGCAACTTCGTCTCCGGATGGCACAACTGGCTGGAGGACTGCAAGAACCTGCTCGGCTCCCGGCCGTCCGAAGGTGACCGTTTTGTCGTCGGTAAGGACGTCGCCGTGACCAAGGGCAAAGTCGTCTATCGAAACGAACTGATCGAGCTCATCCAATACTCGCCTGTCAGGGCGGACGTCTGTCCCGAGCCGGTGCTTATCGTGCCGGCCTGGATCATGAAATATTACGTCCTCGATCTCTCGCCACACAATTCGCTCGTGCGCTTCCTGGTGGAGCGCGGCTTCAATGTGTTCATGATCTCATGGCGCAATCCGACGCCGATCGATCGCGACCTGGATCTCGAGCACTATCGCACCCTTGGGGTCGATGCCGCGATCGACGCGATCAATCAGCTCGTTCCGGAACGTGAGATTCACGCCGCGGGCTACTGTCTTGGCGGCACGCTCCTGGCAATTGCCGCGGCTCGGTTGCGCAAGGAGGGTCCAGCCTGCTTGCGATCGGTGACGCTCCTTGCAGCCCAGGTCGACTTTACCGAGGCGGGCGAACTGACGCTCTTCATCAGCGAAAGTCAGGTCGCGTTCCTCGAGGACATGATGTGGCAGCGCGGCGTACTCGAAGCGGCGCAGATGGCCGGCGCATTCCGGCTGCTTCGGTCGAATGACCTGATCTGGTCGCGGCTGGTGCGTGACTATCTCATAGGCGAGCGTACCCCGCCCAGCGACTTGATGTCATGGAACGCCGACGCGACGCGCATGCCTTACCGGATGCATTCGGACTATCTGCGCAAGCTATTCCTCAACAACGACCTGGCCGAGGGCCGATATTTGGCGGATGGGCAACCGATCGCGCTCTCCGATCTCCGCGCTCCGATGTTCGTGGTCGGCACGGTGCGCGATCACGTCGCGCCCTGGCGGTCGGTGCACAAGATCCACTTGGTCGCCGAAGCCGATATCACCTTCGTGCTGGCGAGCGGCGGCCATAATGCCGGGATCGTGGTGGCGCCGTCAGAGGAGGGGCGCAGCTATCAGATGCTGGAGAAGAAGGCGGACGGCCCGTATGTCGGTCCTGACCAGTGGCTGAAGAAGGCAGCACATCGCGAGGGATCGTGGTGGTTGGAGTGGGTTCGCTTCCTAACGGCCCATTCTGGCGCGTGGATTCCGGCCCAACCGTCGCTCCACGCGGTCCAAGGCGGACCACCGCTGGAGGATGCGCCGGGGCAATACGTGCTGCAGCGCTGATCTGCCCGCGAAGGAAAGGCGGGATGATGTCTCATCCCGCTCGATAGACGTGATGGAGCGGATCGGATCGATCTAACGGCCTTCGATGTCGGCATGGCGGCGGCTGTAGTGCAGGAGCAGCAATCCCACCGCAGACAGGGCCGACACTGACGCTGCGATCCATGCGATTGAGGTGACGACAAAGGCGGCCTCGAACCGCCAGATGGATTGCGGCTCCGTGGAGGCTAGCGGCAGAACATCGGGGAAGAACCAATTGTAGAAGAGGACAAGCGTCAGCGAGAAGATGGCGCTTCCAACAAAGAGAAGGGTCAATCGCCGTTTCATAGATTCCTCCCGCTAATGCTGAGGATGCTGCCAGAGTTCACCGGACCAGCCAATTCCAGGAATCCCCTTAGGGACTTACTGCTTAACTGGATGGAGTGAAGCCTCTCGCAGGCGGGACGTGCTGCGGTCGAGAGTCGTCGCAGGCGAACCGGACGCGTCCACGATCTCCCAGCCGATATCACCGGTGTCAATGCTCTCCTGGTCAAGGGCTACGTTAGGCGTCGCGTCCGACGCGTCATGTTGCCGCGCGGCGACACGCTGCAGCCGTGTGCCGGAATCGGTGGTCAGAAAGATGCCGTGGAACTCGACCATGGTGTCGCGGGCGGCGACTTCTGCGGCATCGCGTTCCGACGGCTTCAGGAATGCCGCATCGAGCACAACGGAAATCCCCTGGGCCAAGGCGCGTTCGGCCCGCTCGATCATTGCCCGATAGACGCGATCGGATGCCTCGGGAGTATAGGTCGCGGGCGGCAACGTCGTATGTTCGGCCACGCCGTAAAGTTCCTTGCGAATGACATCGGATCGCAAGACCAGCGCGCCTGGCGGTGGTGCGATCAGGCCCGCGATGTCGCGCGCCAGCACGCTCTTGCCGGTGCCAGACCTTCCGCCAATCACGAGGAGGCACGGCGACTCCGGCGCGACCAGTTGCAGCGCGAGGTCGAAGTAGCGCGCCGCATTGACTGCGATTGTCCGATCCTGCGGACGTTGCTGATGCTGGGTGAAGAGCACGTTGGCCCGGATCGCGGCGCGAATCGAAAGAAACAGAGGCAGCAGCCGCAATGCATCCGAATGCGCGTGCCAGGCAGTTTGCATGTAGCTGTTAAACAGTCTGTTCGCGGGAGCCTTTTGCCCAAAGTGCAAGAGGTCCATAAGGGGAAACGCGAAGTCGTAAAGGACGTCGGTTGTCGCGATTTCGGGATCAAACTCGATGGCATCGAACAGGACCGGCCTGCCGTCGATCAGGACGATGTTGCCGAGATGTGCATCACCGTGACAGCGCCGGACTTGTCCCGCCGCCGCGCGGCGTCGCAAGAGATCCAGATTCCGCGCGAGCTCCCGGTGGCTCAGTTCGTGCAGCTTGTCGATCCTTTCGCGGGAAGGGGCGGCCTCGGCGCGAAATCGCTCCGTGTTGCGGTCGATGATGCCGGGGAGGGAAGCAAGCCAGTTCGATCCGCCGCTGATGGTCGCTTTCAGGTGGGACTCGAGCAGAATGGCGGCCAGGGCCTCTGCGAGGTCCGGTTCGAGGGCGACTTGCGCGGCCAGGCGGTCGAGCGTCTTGCTCTCATCGAAGCGGGCCATTTCGACTGCCCACTCGACCACGGGGCCGCGACCTCCAATGGCCAGACCATCGCCCTCACGGGTGATCGGCACAATCCTACGATAGATCGTGGGCGCATAACGCCGGTTGATCGCAATCTCGTCTTCGCAGGCACGCCGCCGTTTCTCCAGGGTCGAAAAGTCGAGATAGGGGAGCTTGACCGCGCGCTTGATCTTCAGGACACGGTCGGGCTCGAGGAAGACGACCGAGCAATGGGTGTCGAATCGCTGCACCGTCGCATCCTTACCGCTCGCACAGGACAGGAACGACAACACCGCGGCCTGGTCGCCTTCATTTGCGCTCAGGCCGATGGATGTCGCCGGTGTCAGCATGGCTTCAGAACGGCGGTGCCGACAAGCTTGCCATCGCGCAGGCGCGACAGGGCCTCATTGGCCTGCTCAAGCGGGAAGACGGTGACATGGGTCTGAACTCCCACCCGCGCTGCGGCCTTGAAAAAATCGATGCCGTCCTGCCGGGTGAGATTGGCGACCGAAACGATCTGCCGCTCACCCCAGAGGATGCTGTAGGGAAAGCTGGGAATGTCCGACATGTGAATGCCGGCGCAGACCACGCGGCCGCCTTTGCGTAGCGCGCGCAGCGCAAGCGGGACGAGAGGACCCGCGGGCGCGTAGATGATTGCGGCATCCAGTTCAACGGCGGCCGCTCGTCGGAGGCGCCTGCCCAGGACGCGCCGACCGACAACGCCAGATGCTGGGCTTCAGCGTCGCCCGCGCGGGTGAAGGCGTAAACCGCCCGGCCTTGCGCGCGCGCCACCTGCGCGACGATGTGCCCGGCCGCGCCAAAGCCGTAGATGCCGAGGTTGCTGCCTTCACCGGCCATCACCAGGGAACGCCAGCCGATCAGGCCGGCACACAGCAAGGGTGCAAGTTCGGCGTCGTCGCCGCCCTCATCGAGCGGGAAGCAGTAACGCGCGTCCGCGACAAGGTGGCTCGCGAAGCCGCCGTCGCGCGTATAGCCGGTGAATTGCGGATGATCGCAGAGATTTTCTTTGCCCTCCCGGCAATAGGGACAATGCCCGCAGGTCGAGCCGAGCCAGGGTACGCCGACACGCATGCCGAGACGCGCGTTGCTTACCCCGTCACCGATTGCGTCGATACGGCCGACCACTTCGTGGCCGGGAACGATCGGGTAAGCGATGTCAGGCAACTCTCCGTCGACGACATGCAGGTCGGTCCGGCAGACTCCGCAGGCGCCGATCCTGATGCGTACCTCGCCCGGACCGGGAATTGGATCCGGTCGCTCCACAAGTTGCAGCCGCGCGCTGAGCGCAGGCAGGATCATGGCGAACATGACAGAACTCGCTCGGGCCTGTGATCTTTTTCATCCTATCACATTCGTCTCGTTTTGATCTCGGTCAACGCCGGCGGTCGAGAACATCACGATGCAGAATATGGGGGGCAGACATCCTGATCCGGCCAAGTCGGGATCAAAGCGGTGTAACGGCGACGACCCGATAGGGATGCATGCCGTCGGCCTCGCGGACGGACACATATTCGCCGAGCCGGAAGCGTTCGTCGCCGAAGTGATATCCAGCCTCGTCTGCCGCCACGCCCGACACGTCATAGTGAAAGCGCCAGCCGCCGCTGGGGTCATGCACGAGATGGCCGAGTTGGTCCTCCTGACAGGGGCGTTGGCGGACGACACGGCAGGCGTCCCGATGGGTTTTCCAGACCTCGGCGTCGATCCGCGACACCCTGTCCAATGGAGCGACCATGATATAGGCGATCGCCGACGCGCCCTCGGGATGATCACGTTCGCGCGCGCGTTCGAGACGAATATGCCTGAACGAGTGCGGCAATGCCGTGTTTTGCAGCGGCTTGAAGGCGACGCGGTTCATTTAAAATCTCCTGAGTGGCCTGGTGTGTTCAGGCTGAACAGTGTCAATGCTAGCCGTGCGCCCCACCTAGCTGTTGATGTGGGTCAAAATCACCCGGTAGGGTCGATTGCGTTGGGTCAAAGCATCCGCCTACAGCCACCCTAGGATGATCCATAAACGTGGAGTGGCCCCTTGACCAACGTGCCGACATTGACAGCGAATCCGGACGATCCGCGCGTATTCAGCGCACGCGGCGCCTGGAACGTCGCCAATGTCGAGGTGCTGGAGCGTCTCTGCGAGCGGGTGGCGCGCGTTGATATCAGGGCCATCGATCTGCGCCGCGTGACCGCGCTCGATACGGTGGGTGCCTGGCTGCTCGAGAGGATTGCCCGCGGCGGCACCGCGCGATCGACGAGGGCGGTCCTGACCGGCGTCGAGGGTCCCTACGGCGATCTGATGGCGGAGGTACAACGGCTGAACCAGGCTGGGCCTGCTGAGCGGAAATCCGTCAACCCTGTCTTGCAGAAGCTCGATCAGCTCGGTCGCGGTGGCGAGCGGCTCGTTTTTTATTCCGCTGCCTTTCTCCATATGTTTGGCGCCTTTAGTTCGGCCCTGCTCGACGTTCTCCGGCACCCTCGATCGTTCCGGCTGACGTCGACCGTCTATCAGCTCGGCCGGGTCGGCTGGCAGGCCGTGCCGATCATGGCACTCATCACGTTCCTGATCGGCGCAATCATCGCCCAGCAGGGCATCTTCCATTTTCGTCGCTTCGGCGCGGAGTCCTATGTCGTCGATATGGTCGGCATCCTCGTGTTGCGCGAGATCGGCGTTCTGATCGTCGCCATCATGGTGGCCGGACGATCGGGCAGCGCCTACACGGCCGAGATCGGCGCGATGAAGATGCGCGAGGAGATCGACGCCCTCAGCACCATGGGCCTCGACCCCGTCGCGGTCCTGATCCTGCCGCGGATCCTGGCGCTGGTCGTGGCGCTGCCGATCCTTGCCTTTCTCGGGGCGCTTGCGGCGCTCTATGGCGGTGGGCTCGTCGCCTGGCTCTACGGCGGCATGAGTCCCGCGATCTTCATCGCACGGCTGCATGACGCGGTCTCGGTCACTCATTTTGAGGTCGGCATTATCAAGGCGCCATTCATGGCTATTGTCATCGGGGTGGTCGCGGCCGTGGAGGGACTGAGCGTCAAGGGCAGCGCGGAATCGCTCGGAGAGCAGACGACCGCGTCGGTGGTGAAGTCGATCTTCCTGGTGATCGTGCTCGACGGGCTGTTTGCGGTGTTCTTCGCCTCGATCGGGATGTAGTCATGACGGACACACCGGCGATTCATATCCGCGACCTCGTGGTCGGCTTCGGCAAGAAGACGATCCTCGATCACCTTGATCTCGACGTGAAGCGGGGAGAGATCCTCGGCCTCGTTGGCGCGTCCGGGGGCGGAAAATCGGTGCTGATGCGGACGCTGGTCGGCCTGCTGCCGAATCGCAGCGGGCAGATCGAGTTTGCCGCTAACGATAGAGGTGATCGGCGCTGGGGCATCCTTTTCCAGCAAGGAGCGCTGTTCTCGGCATTGACGGCGCGCCAGAATATCCAGTTTCCTCTGCGTGAGAATGCGCGCCTTTCGCCGCGGCTGCTCGATGAGATCGCGGACGCAAAGCTCGAGATGGTCGGTCTCACCCGCGAGGACGGGGACAAGTTTCCTTCCGAGCTTTCTGGCGGCATGACCAAGCGCGTCGCGCTCGCGCGGGCGCTGGCGCTCGATCCCGCGCTCCTGTTCCTGGACGAGCCCACCTCCGGCCTCGATCCGATCGCCGCGGGCGAGTTCGATGCTCTGATCCGGACGCTGCACCGGACGCTTCGTTTCACGGTGTTCATGGTGACGCATGATCTGAACAGTCTGCAGGCCGTTTGCGATCGCGTGGCGGCGCTTGCCGACGGCAGGATTGCAGCCATCGGGCCGCTGTCCTCCGTGCTCAAGTCCGATCATCCCTGGGTCAAGGCCTACTTTCATGGCGCCCGCGCCCAGATGCTGGGTCTGGGCGCCTAGACGGGAGCGATGCATATGGAAATTCGTGCGCCCTACGTTGTTGTCGGTGCCTTTGTATTGTCGGCGGTCGTCGCCGTGTTCGGCTTTGTCTACTGGCTGAACAATGTTGGGGGTATCGGCAAGCGGGAGACCTACCAACTTGTCTTCAACGGTCCGGTGCCCGGGCTCCTCGTTGGTGCCGGCGTCCTCTTCAACGGCATCCGCGTCGGCGAGGTAACCGCGCTCGAGCTCGTCCCGGGTCGTCCGCGCGACGTCCGTGTCACCATCGCAGTCGCGGAGCGCACCCCGGTCCATGCCGACACGCGCGTCGACCTCGACTTCCAAGGTCTGACCGGCGTTCCAGTGGTTGCGCTGGAGGGCGGTGACAATCCCGATGCGCCGCCGGTGCGCGGACCGCTGGTGGCCGAAAAAGGCGCCGGGCAAAGCATGACCCAGGCTGCCCGCGACGCTTTGCGCCGGGTTGATGCGGTATTGTCTGAGAATGCCGGGCCGCTGCGCGACACGATCGGCAACCTCAGCACGTTTGCGGATGGGTTGGCGCGCAACACGCCGAAACTCGACGGCATCGTCGCAGGGTTGGAGCGCATGACCGGCAGCGGTACGCCGCGCAAGGTGGTCTACGATATTCACGCCGTGGACAGGTTCGAGCCGCAACGCGGCGCGACGCTGCCAACGCCGTTGGTCATGGCGGAGCCGACCGCTATCACCCGCCTTCAGACCCAGCGTTTCCTGTTCGCGCCAGACGAGGGAACGCACGACTTCGCAGAAGCGCTGTGGAGCGACAGCCTGCCGGCGCTGGTGCAGGCGCGGCTACTGCAGAGTTTCGAGAATTATGACGTCGCACACGCCCCGCTGCGCGCCGACAGCGGCGTCGAGGGCGCGTCGCGCCTGCTCATCGACCTGCGCCGCTTCGAAATCGAGCTTGGGCCGCAGCCACAGACGGTCATTGCCCTGTCGGCGCGGATCGTCGACGCCAACGGGCATCTGCAGAGCGCGCAACTGTTTCAGGAGTCTTGCGCGATCGACACGCTCGCTCCCGCGAATGCGGCGGTCGCCTTCGATAAGGCGTTCGATGCGCTGGCGCGCAAGCTGATCGCGTGGGCGGGCAGTCGGGATGAGTGACCTGTCCGTGGGTTGGGGTCTCAGAGCCCCGCCGCCATCGCGATTCGCATCAGTTCCGACATGCTGCGCGCGTTGGTCTTGGCCATCAGGTTCGCGCGATAGACCTCGACTGTGCGCGGGCTGATCCCGAGATCGTGCGCGATGACCTTGTTGATCTTGCCGGCGACCAGTCCCTGCAGGACGTCGCGCTCGCGCGGCGAGAGGTCGGCAAGGCGGGCTTCCGCCCGGAGCCTGGCCGCGTCGTCGGCCGGTTTCAGCGGATGCGCGTCCAGCGCTTCGCGGATCGTGCGCAGGAGCGCCTCGTCCTCAAACGGCTTCTCGATGAAGTCGACCACGCCGGCCTTCATCGCTTCCACCGCAAGCGCCACGTCGCCATGACCGGTGATGACGACAACGGGACAGGCGACGCCGTCGGCCTTGAGTTTGCGCACCAGTTCGAGCCCACTCATCCCGGGCATACTGATATCCGAGACGATGCAATCGAGCTGGCCGCTCGGGAGGTGGCCCAGGAACTCGGTCGCCGTCTCGTGCGTCACCACGGCGAAGCCGTTGACGTCGAGGAGGAAGGCCAGCGAGTCCCGCATCGCCGGGTCATCATCGATCACATGAATGGTGCGTCGCGTCGTCATACCTCTTCTCCGGCTTCCGCAAACGGGAGTATGAACTGAAAAACCGAGCCGCCGCCGGCATTGGGAAACGCGTCGATGTGACCACCGTGGGATTCGATGATGGTTCGACAAATCGACAGTCCAACACCCATGCCCTGTTCCTTCGTCGTGACAAAGGGCTGAAACAGGCGGTCAGTGATTTCGGGGCTGATGCCCGGACCGGTGTCGGCAACCGTGAACCTGACCGCACCTCCGGATTTGGCGACGCCGACGGTCAATTCGCGGCGCGGAGAGGACGCCATCGCCTCGATCGCGTTGCGGATCAAGTTCAGTGCGACCTGCTGGATCTGGATCTTGTCGACGATGATCGAGGGTATGTCACGGTCGCTGCGGATTACCACGCGCACGCCTTGCTCCTTGGCGCCGAGCAGTGCCAGCGCCACGGCCTCTTCAAGCAGTGTGACCGGATTCTCCAGCGAGTGCTGTGTTTCGCCCTTTGCGACAAAGTCGCGCAGGCGCTTGATGATGTCGCCGGCACGTAGAGCCTGTTGCGAGGCAAGCTCAAGCGCATCGCAGATACGCTCGGCGTCGGGTTTTCCGGATGTCAGCAGTGCCTTTGCACCGCGCATGTAGTTTGTGATGGCGGAGAGCGGTTGATTGATTTCATGGGCGATGGAGGACGCCATCTCGCCCATCGCCGTCAGCCGCGACACGTGAACTAGTTCGGATTGCAGCTCCTGCATCCGCCGCTCCTGCGCCCGCCGCTCGGTGAGGTCCCGGATGAAGCCGGTGAAGAAGCGCTCGCCGCGCACCCGGGCTTCGCCCACCGCGAGCTCCATCGGGAACGTCGAGCCGTCGATTCGTTCCCCGACCACGATGCGGCCGATACCAATAATACGCCGCTCGGCGGTGGCGAGATAGCGTTCGATGTACTGGTCATGCTCGCTACGATAGGGTTGTGGCATCAGGCAGGACACATTCTGGCCGACCACTTGGTCCGCCGACCAGCCGAACAAGCGGACCGCGGCGGCGCTGAATGAGCGGATGATGCCGTGATCGTCGATCACGATCATGGCTTCCGGCACCGTGTCCAGGATTGATTGCAGATGCGCTTGCCGATACCGCGCCTGCTCCGATTCCCGCAGCAGCCGATCGCCCATGAAGCCGAGGATGGGACCAAGTAAGGCAAAACCTACGATATCGATCAGGTTCGCGGGATCGACGACGAGGCCTTTGCCAAGGAATGCGGCGCTGATGCCGATGCAGAGCAGGGTGGCAAAGATTGCCGGTCCGCGGCCGCCGGCGAAAGCGGCAAAAACGACGACCGGGACGTAGATGATCGTGAATGTACGGTCTTCGAAATAGTCATGCAGCATCACGCGCGCTATCAGCGCGAGCGCGGCTGCTGCCGCGGCAGTGCCATAACGGTACAAGAAGCGGTCGGACATATCGCCGTAACGCCTTGGTAATATTGGAAGAATACAACGTTTGCGGGCTGGAGGCTACGGCTGAGGGACGAGCAAGTTTGCAAGCACGAAGGTACGACGTGGCCGAGCCTATTTGACCCAGGCCCGCCAATGTGTCGGGTGCACGGCAATACGGTCTCCGGTCTTCGCCTTGACCCACCCCCCGAGGACCCGCCGGCAGGCGAAGATGACGTTGTGAATGCTATTGTCCTCGATCACGGCGAGTTCGAGGTCGCGGTCATAGGGGGCTGTTTCGATCCGTTCCCAGGTCGCGTCATTGTTGCCCGCTGGGGGCGGCTGCGTATGCCGGATCGGCAAATTCAGGCGGCTTTCCGCACGGTCTCGGCCGCTTCGCAGGCCCGCCGCGCTAACAGATTCAGCTCGATGTTGCTCAACGATCGCATGGTCTCGATCGCGTAGATCGCGTCCTGCGCGGCGCGCTCTGTCACGCCCTTGATCCAGTCCTGTAGGCCGGTGATCTTCTCGGCGGTCGAGGTTGTGGAGTTGATCTTGCGAAACAGCTCCCACGCTTCGTTCGACTCGATCTGGGTCTGCTCGAGCCAGTGCCGGTTTGCCTCGATCAGCTTTTCGGAGAATTCCGACTGGACCGCGATCGCGCGCTGCGCGTAGCTGTAAATTGCCGCGGCGGCGGCGCCTGCGTCTGGACGGTTTTCGTTGTGGTCGGTCATGTTGAACGTCCTTCGTTAATAGAAGTTATTGTCGCACAGTGACAATCGGCGGCGTTGATTTGGGTCAACGCGGCCACCCGTTGTCGCTTTCTGGCTGGAGAAGAATGGGAGGGGCACGACCGCCGTCGGGAGGCTTAGCTGCCTTGATCCGTATCAAGACAGTTGGTGCGCGTTGATGCGAACTTGATCAAAACGCGAAGGAGGACCGCAATGCGTGCGCATCAGATCATGACGAGACATGTCATTGCGGTTGAGACCGATACGTCGATCCTCGAGGCCGCCAGGCTAATGATGGATCACCATATCAGTGGCCTGCCGGTGGTCGACGCGCGCGGCAGGCTCGTCGGCATCATCTCGGAGAGCGATTTCCTGCGGCGCAGCGAAATCGGCACGCAGCGCCGGCGAGCACGCTGGCTGCAATTCTTCGTCGGTTCCGGCCGGGCGGCAGTTGACTTCGTTCACGAGCGGGGGCGGAAGGTCGGCGAGATCATGTCGGATGATCCGGTCACCGTGACGGAGGAGACCACGTTGCAGGACCTTGTTATGCTAATGGAGAAGAAGGGGATCAAGCGTCTGCCAGTGACGCGCAACGGGCAGCTTGTGGGTATAGTGACGCGCGCCGACCTTCTGCGGACGGTCGCCTCGCTTGCCCGCGAGATCCCTGACCCCACAGCGGACGATGAGCACATTCGCGACCGCGTAATGCGGGCGCTCGACGCCGCCGACTGGCGCCCGCTCGGTCTCCAGGTCGCGGCCCGCAACGGCGTTGTGCACCTGCACGGGGTCATTACGGACGACCGCGCAAGGCAGGCGTCAATTGTTGCAGCTGAGAATGTCGCCGGTGTCAAGGAAGTGCACGACCACCTGCGCTTCGTCGACACCTATTCCGGCTTCTATCTCCAATCTACCGAAGACGAGCAGGCGGCCGCCGCGAGGGCTGCAAAGGAGGCTGCAAGTTGATCGTCCGCCTTGTCGGTGGCCTTCGTGCCGGGCGCTTCATTAGCTCGCCATCATTGCGGCGGAGGCTCCGCTGCTGCGGATAAATCCTGTCCCGCAACCGTGCCCACCCGTCGTTGGCTGAAGAGACCCGTTCTGCGGATTGGTCCAGATAATTCCAAGAGTTTGCAAGAATGCGCCCTGAGAAACGTAGAGCGTCACGGGTAAAATTCACACGGGGTGTTGAAGTCGATATTGCTGCTAGCGATGGAACGTGGAAGCGCAGGTGCTTGATGCTGGATGCATCGGAGTCCGGTGTAAAGCTCAGAGCGCTTGAGCCGATCGCAGGTCTCGACGTGCGGAAATTTCTTCTTCTGTTATCCACGACCGGATCAGTTTTCAGGCGCTGCGAGCTAACCTGGGTGATGGATGATCAAATCGGAGCCAGGTTTGAGAATACCAAACAGTCGACACGCCGCCGGTTGATAGTGTAACTGCCCGTAGCTGGGCGGCCCCGCTCCCGATTAGACCGAGTCTCTTCTTTCGGGAAGTCTTTTTGAGGCAGATCAAACGCACGTTCGGCGTGAACGGCAGAATGGACAATTAGGAAACCCGCCCACGAGAAGAGGGTGCTATGCCTTCATTTGACGTTCGGTTCATCAAGACCGTTTGCGACGATACCGGTCACGAGCATCGTGCCTGCCAGGCCGCGTTCAAGGTCGATGCCGCTTCGCTCAGTAAAGCGGCGCAGCAGGCGGAGACCGATTTCTGCAAGCAAAAAGGTGTCCATGATTGGACCATTTTCGCCGATGCGATGGAGCTTCGAACTCCGCCGGCGTTACCGCCGTCCTGGGGCGGCTAACCTCCGGTTTGCTCGCGACGGTTCGCGGCTGTTGATGCACCCGGGAAGACCGGCAGCGCGCAAGTCATCGCGCGTCTGGGTGTTGACAAGACCGTCCCTGGTTTCGAAATCGATGACGATTGGTGAAACAGGCCTGATCTCGGCGACATTGAGACGAAATAGGCGGGGCCGACGCATCCAACGCGCGGCGAGAATCGAGGCACATCAATCCGCAAAGCGGGATGATTTGGGTCAGCCGTGCGTGCCGTTCATGCGGGACGAGGCTCTCAGCCCGGCCGCCGGGGCGCTGCATATTCTCGAAAAGGACGGAAAGCCGGAGTTTCCATGGACGAGCCGACGGAGACGCAAGTTGGCGGACACCTGGCCGGCTCCGCTGGGCGGACGCCTGTATGCAGCGCGGCGTTGCCTGCAGAATACGAGACCGCGCGTCGTGCGACCATGTTTCGGTTCGCTTGGGAGCGATTGAAGGATCATCCACTATCGCGACTGGGGCCGGGGCTCATCACCGGCGTGGCTGACGACGACCCTAGCGGCATCGCCACCTACTCCCAAGCGGGCGCACAGTTCGGCCTGAACATGCTGTGGACGATGCCGCTGGCCTTCCCGTTCATGGCTGCGATTCAATCCATGTGTGGGAGGATTGGACGGGTCACCGGCCGCGGTCTGGCGGCGAACATTAAGGCGACATTCCCGCCTCTCGTCCTCAAGGGCGTTGTTTTGCTCCTGTTGATCGCGAACACCCTCAATATCGGGGCCGACGTCGCGGTCATTGGGGAAGTCGGCGAGCTCCTGATCGGTCTCGATCGGCATGCGATGGCGGTCATCTTCGTCGTTGCGACACTTCTGCTTCAGATATTCGTGCCGTATCACCGCTATGTCTTCTTCCTGAAGTGGCTGGCCCTCTCGCTGCTGGCCTACGTCGCGGTGCTGTTTACGGTTCATGTTCCCTGGGGCGAGGTCGCGCTGCGAACGGTATGGCCACGGTTGCAACTGAGCTCGGATACCGCGGCAGTCGTTGTCGGCGTCTTCGGGACGACCATCAGCCCGTACCTTTTCTTCTGGCAGGCATCCGAGGAAGTCGAGGACATGCTTGCACAAGGGAGCGCTCCGCTCGTGCAGGATCCGGCTGGCGCGCCCAAGGAGTTGCGGCGGATCCAGTGGGACACCTGGAGCGGCATGTTCTACTCGGACATTGCGGCCTACTTCATCATCCTGGCGACCGCCGTGACGTTGCACGTGGCGGGAATCACCAACATCGAGACCGCGGCCCAGGCAGCCAGCGCGTTGCGGCCGCTTGCCGGAGATTTTGCCTTCATCCTGTTTGCAATCGGCATCGTCGGCGTCGGTCTGATCGGCGTGCCGGTTCTCGCGGGCTCCGCGGCCTATGCGCTCGCCGAAGCCATGGGTTGGAACGAAGGCCTCGAGAAAAGAACACAGGATGCGCGTGGATTTTACGGCGTGATCGCGGTCAGCGTCATCGCAGGATTATTCATCTCGTATTCGCCGATCAGTCCGATGAAGGCGCTGTTCTGGAGTGCCGTGATCAACGGGGTCGTCGCGGTCCCCCTGATGGTGGTGATTATCCTGCTTGCCTCGAGGCCTTCAGTTATGGGCCCGCACACCTCGGGCTGGCCGGTCATCATTCTCGGCTGGATCGCGACACTCGTGATGGGACTGGCCGCGATCCTGATGCTCGTGCCCGGGTAATCCAGCCAATCGTGGATATCGCAAAGCGGCCAGCCCGGAGGCGCCGCTCAGGAGGCGCATCCGGGCTGTCGGCCGCCGCACCGGCAGCTTACGTCATTCCGCCGGTATTCTACTCTGCGTGATCGTCATACTCGTCCGCTCGTCCTTCTCCAGGCGTCCATCCACGACATGGAGCCGACGGTGCATTTGCGCGGCAAGGTTGATGTCATGCGTCACCGCGACAACGGTTTTGCCGCGCTCGGCAACGAGGTCGCGCAGAATGTCGAAGACCTGCCTGGTCGAGACGGAATCGAGGCTGCCGGTCGGCTCATCCGCAAGGATGACCGGCGGGTCGTTCGCGAGCGCGCGCGCAACCGCTACCCGCTGACGCTGGCCGCCTGAGAGCTGATCGGGCCGCTTGTGAAGATGGTCGTTTAGTCCGAAGGAACTGAGCAGGTCCGCAGCTCTAGGAGCCTGTCTGAGTAGTGACTGGTCAAGAGGGTGCGAGTCTGATTCCCTACGTAGC
>NZ_JBHMET010000001.1:0-1423 GCF_042430365.1 Bradyrhizobium erythrophlei | reverse complement strand
GATCGTGCCCCGTGGCGTGGTGTAGCTGAGTGCGGATCACCACGTTCGCCGGCATGGGCCGGATCGGTCAGCTGGCGATAGCCGGAAGGCTGACGGCGGGATCATCGCCCAACGGGGCGATGGTTTCCAGTGTCATGTAGCGTCCACGCTGGACGGCCCACTCGTCATTCTGCTCGAGCAGGATCGCGCCGACCAGACGGGTGATGGCGTCCTCATTGGGAAAGATGCCGACCACTTCGGTCCGCCGCTTGATCTCGCCGTTGACGCGTTCGAGCGGGTTGGTCGAGTGCAGCTTGACCCGGTGTGCGGCCGGGAAACTCATGTAGGCGAGCACGTCGGTCTCGGCCTCATCCAGGAAGCTGGCGAGCTTGGGCAATTTGGGCCGCAGTTGGTCGGCGACCCTTCGCCATTGGGCACGCGCTGCTTCAGCGTCGTCCTGGGCAAACGCGGTGGCGATGAAGGCGGAGACGACGCGCCGGCCGCTCTTGCCGGCGTGCGCCAGGGCGTTGCGCATGAAGTGCACGCGGCAGCGCTGCCACGTGGCGTTCAGGACTTTGCCAACCGTGGCCTTGATCCCCTCATGCGCGTCGGAGACCACCAGCTTGACGCCGCGCAGACCTCGCCGCGCGAGCTTGCGCAGGAATGCGGTCCAGAACGTCTCGGCCTCGGACGGGCCGATGTCCATGCCGAGAATCTCACGACGACCGTCGCTATTGACGCCCACCGCGATGATGACGGCGACCGAGACGATGCGCCCGTTCTGGCGAACCTTCACGTAGGTGGCGTCGATCCACAGATAGGGCCAATCGCCTTCGAGCGGCCGCTGCAGGAAGGTCTTCACCTTGTCGTCGATCTCGGCACACAACCGCGACACCTGGCTCTTGGAGATGCCACTCATGCCCATCGCCTGCACCAGGTCGTCGACCGAGCGGGTGGAGACGCCCTGGACGTAGGCCTCCTGCACCACCGCGGTGAGCGCCTTCTCGGCCATCCGCCGCGGCTCCAGGAAGCCGGGGAAGTAGGAGCCTTTGCGCAGCTTGGGAATGCGCAGCTCGACGGTGCCGGCGCGGGTCTCCCAACTCCGATCGCGATAGCCGTTGCGCTGAGCCAGGCGCTCCTGGCTCTTCTCGCCGTAAGTCGCTCCCGTCAGTCCCTCGACCTCAAGCTCCATCAGCCGGTGGGCGGCAAAGCCGATCATCTCGCGCAAAAGATCCGCGTCAGGGGTCTTCTCCACGAGCGCGCGCAGGTTCATCATGTCGTCGGTCATCGGTGGTTCCTCGAATCAGGTTGGTGTCGCAACCCGAACCTTACCGACGAATCATCGGTGACCACCCGCAAAGCCGCTCGCTCGCTACGGCGCTATTGGGGGGCCGCGCGTCGCGAGCGGCTTCGCTCCAGCTACACCACCAGCTGGGACACGACC